>RDYP01000024.1 GCA_004293445.1 Verrucomicrobiota bacterium
AAAAAGGTAGGGCTGGACCGCCGGGCCGGCCGACTCTCACCCCCGAGGGCGGATCGCAGAAGCACCCGCCAAGGAACCGCCTCTTCCGCCGCAGGTAAAGTGGGACCGCCTAGCAGTCGGTCCCTACCATTCCTAAAAAGGTAGGGCTGGATCGCCGGGCCGGCCGACTCTTACCCGCCGAGGGCGAATCGCAAAAGCACCCGCCGAGGAACCGCCTCTTCCGCCGCAGGTAAAGTCGGACCGCCTAGCAATCAGTCCCTACCATTCATCAATCCCCAACCCCATCACCTTTTCCCGACTCCGGGATTGCAATCGGTGCAGGCTCAGGCGCTTATCTCCCTCGTCATCAGGCTTGTCTCCCGTTGGGATTGATCCTCCCATCCTCATCTTCCCGAACCTCCACGACTCATCTCGAGGTCATCTCATACCATTTCTTCAAACTAATGTGACTTTCATCTTGGACGCGTAGCGTTTGCTTGATCCAGCAGCCACGGGCGTCCCACCAACCGCAGCACCGCCGCCGCGTCGTTCCAAAAGCGCCTGAGAGCCGGCAGTACAGCCTCGCGGAGATCTTCCACGGTCGCGAAGACCCGGTTGCCGATCCCGTCCTTGACCATGTCCCATACCTGCTCGCACGGGTTGAGCTCCGGATTATAGGGCGGCAGGCACACGATGCGGATCCGCTCCGGCAACCGCGGATCGCCGTCGCGAAGGTGGAAGCCCGCTTGGTCGCGGATCACGACGTGGACCGCGTCCGGGTCCGTTGCCGCGAGATCTGCCAGATAGAGCGCGTCGCAGTCGAGGTTGACCTTGGGAATCTGGCAGAAGTGCGCTTGGCCGCCGACCACGTCGAGCGAGCCGTAAAGATAGTCCCATTCGTATTTGATCTGGCGGGTGACCACCGGCCGCGTGCCTTTCACCGCCCACAGCTTGCGCAACTGCGTGTGGAGCCCGAAGCGGGCTTCGTCCATCATCCACAGCTTCACCCTGCTGCCGGCCGGGATCTCCAAGGCTTCAAGCTTTGCCGCGAGGCCGTCGCGGAACTTCTGTGCCGCCGCGGGATCCTTTTTGGAGTGGCTGGGGCGCGGCACCAACAGCACTCCTCCCGCTTTTTTTAACCAGCCCCAGACGGTCTGGTAGGGCCGCTTAATGCCGTGCTTCTCCTCGAGCCATGCTTGTGCCTGGACCGCGGTGACGAAGTCTCCGGCGGCGAGCTTGGCCTCGAGTTCCCTGCGGGCTTGGTCATTGAGCCCACGGCGCGATCCTTGCTTCGGACCTGGCTTGTCACGCTCCAGGAGAGCATCCAGCCCGTTGTTGCGGACCATGCCAATCAACCGGAAGAGATGCCCGCGGGCCACCCCGCAGAGTTCCGCGATCTCTTCCGCGGTGTGTTCGCTGCGGGCCGCGAGCTTCACCAGCAGCAGGCGGTTCTTCTTCCAAGGATCGCGCTCGGCGGAATGCCGCGCGTCAATCACGGCCGCCACATCGGGCAGCCCCAGCTTGAGTTTGCGTCCAGGCATGGCGCACCCTGGCAGACCGGAACTGGGAAGTCATATTATTTCCAAGAAATGGTAGTATATCGTCTTTAGCGGTAGGGCCGGGGCTGTGTGTCGGGGCTGTGTGTCGGGGCTGTGTGTCGGGGCTGTGTGTCGGGGCTGTGTGTCGGGGCTGTGTGTCGGGGCTGTGTGTCGGGGCTGGGGCTGTGTGTCGGGGCTGTGTGTCGGGGCTGTGTGTCGGGGCTGTGTGTCGGGGCTGTGTGTCGGGGCTGTGTGTCGGGGCTGTGTGTCGGGGATGTGCCCGGGCCAGCAGGCTGGCCCCGGGAAAGCTGCAGCAGGCTGCAGCAGTCCATGGAAGAAGTGGTGAACTCTTTCGTGCGGGCCATCGATGGGCGATTCGTTGGCTGGGGTGAAGGGGAGCTCGGCGGTTCGGGGGCTGCCTTTTGGAGGTGCTGCCGGCTGGGCTGCTTCGCCTTTGGGACTTCAGAATCCTTCGGCCAGCCGCTTTTCGGAGACTTTGGTTTCCAGCGGCACATCGGGGGCGAAGAGCGAAAGGCGGAATTCCTCCAGCAGCCAGCCGTAGTCCCACAGTGTCGGATCCTCGGGGCGGGCGGTCCATGCTCGAAACCAGGGCTGCCAGTACTTCCGCACGCGCTCCATTTTCTCCAAGTCCTTCACCAGCGGTAGCCCGGCGATCCGTCCGAGCCGCGATTTGATGCCGCGCAGGTAGCGATCGTGCCCTTTCAGCCGCGCATAGCCGGCCCGCCACGCGAAGCGCTGCCGTAGCAGCCACGCCAGCTCTTCCTCGAGGTCGGCAGTGACTTGCGACAAATGGCGGTCCTTTGCATGATCGTGGATCCATTGTCGCAGCGGGCCGATGGCATCGAACGAGGCATCGAGCGATTTCGCGATCGCCGTCGCCGACTCGAACCAGCGGCCTTTCGCATCCTTCGCCTTTGCGGCGAAATCTTCCGGCTTCGAAATCCGCCGCCCGCCCAGTGCTCCCTCACCGGCGAGGGCGATCAGGTCATCGAGCGGCGTCGAGAGTCGTGGTAGTTCCACTCGCGCCATGAGGCCGAGCGGGAACTTTTTCTTCAAGTAGGCCACCTGATCCGGCTGTGCCAGCATCAGCAGGCGCACTTGTCCGGCGCGATGCGATTCCGCCGCTTCCGCGGCTTTGGAGAATGCGCGTACGCCGACCGTCGTGCCTTCATCGACCAGCGCGGGAAAGGCGGGGCCGGATGGGGTGTCTACCTGCTCCGGCACTTCGCCTTCGGTCCATTGCTTCAGGCCACTGCGCTCCCATTCCGCGTTCGCCGCGGCCTCGAAGCGCTGCTTCACGACCTTGCCGAGCTTGGTACACAAGGCAGCCACGCTGGTGCCGAAGCCCAGCTCGCGTTCTTCGTCGTCACAGATCCAGATCTTGGTCGCCAACTCCGCTGGCAGTCGCTCCAGATCGAAGGCCGTCGGCTGGACGTCATAGCGTGAAAAATTCGTCAAGTACTGCGCGAGTCGTACCTCCATCGGTCCGTCCTTATCGCGGTCGCGCCACTCGTCGGCGAAGCCGCGGGCGGCATCCGCCACCGGCTGGCACTCGCGGCGCAGGTCCTTCGGCAGCGAGCGGATCATCCACTCCGCCCTCCATTCGAGGTCGCCCGGCACGCCCCACGATGGCAGCCACTCGGGCATCCGGGGGAGCTGATCGATGTGAACGCCCAGCGTCACGCCATCGTCGCGCTCGCCCGGCGTGGCCCGATAATAAACGGCGTATTCTTCGCCATCGTGCTCGATCCAATCTGGGAAACCGTCGAGGTCGAGCGCGTCGAGATCTTCCAGCACCACGTCCTGCCGTCCGGCGATGATCCGCTCCTCGTGCTTTCCGATCCAGTCGTGGAAGGCCTTCGCCGTGCACATGCCCTGGGGCAGCCGGCTCTCGAAGAAATCCAGCACCGCCTCCTCGCTCCAGAGTCCGCCGGGGCGGCGCAGCTTGTGTTCGATCTCCTCGATCTCCCCCCGTAGCTCCGTCAGTCGGGCCATCGCTCGTGACCTACCCTTCACGCCGCCTTGCAGCAGCCCTTCACGCACAAAAATCTTCCGCGCGCCATCGGGATCGATCCGGCCGAAGTGCACACGTCGTCCGGCGACGATCGGCAGACCGCCGCAGGTCACCGTCTGCTTGGCATAGACCGCGCCTTGATGTTCGTCCCAGTGCCCGTCGCCATAACGGCTGCTGCACAGGTGCGGCGCCACTTTTTCCACCCAGGCGGGATCGATCCGTGCGATCCGCCTCGCCCACAGCCGGGTCGTGTCGACCAGTTCCATCGCCATCACCCAATCCCAGCGTTTGCCGCTGAAAAGACCCGAGCCGGGAAACACCGCGAAGTGCCCACCCGAGGCGCTGCGATAGGCCTTTTCCTCGCGGTCCCAGAGTCCGAATTGTCGCGGCACCCCCGCGAGCAGCGCGCGGTGGAAGGCATCGTAAGACGCCGACTTTTCGGTCGACTCCGCCAGCGGCTTGATCGGCCATTTCAGCTCGCGTGCGACCAGCTCCTTCAGCTCGTCGTGGACGTTCGCCCACTCGGTCACGCGGCGGTAGTTGAGGAAGGCCTCGCCGCAGTATTTGCGGAGCTGGTTCCGCTTCCAGCCGCGGCCCTCGCGGAAGCGCTGGACGTCGAGCCACAGCCGCAGGATTCCGCGGAAGTCGCTGTCGGCGTCCTTCCAGCGGGCATGCGCGGCATCGGCCTCCTTGGTCTTTTCCGACGGACGCTCGCGCGGGTCGTTCGACTCAAGCGCCGACACCACGGGCAGGATTTCCGCCAGGCAGTCTTCGTGTCGCGCCTCCAACAGCATCCGCGCCAAGCGTGGATCGACCGGCATCCTCGCCATGGTTCGCCCGGCTTCGGTGAGTTGCTTTTGTTTGTCGAGCGCCCCGACTTCGCGCAAAGTACGATATCCCTCGGAGACCGCTTTCGGGGACGGCGGGTCGAGGAAGGGGAAGTCCTCAATGTCCGGCAGCCCCAGCGATTTCATCCGTAGGATCACGCCCGCCAGCGAACTGCGGCGAATCTCCGGGTCCGTGAATTCGGGCCGCTCCGCCAGTTCGTCCTCCGAGTAAAGCCGCACGCAGACGCCCTCGCTGACCCGCCCGCAGCGGCCCTTGCGCTGCCGCGCGCTGGCTTGGGAAACGGCCTCGATCTGTAGCCGCTGCACGCCGCGCCCCGGACTCCAGCGACTGACCCGTGCGAGGCCGCTGTCGACCACGCTGACGATGCCTGGAATGGTGAGCGAGGTCTCCGCGACGTTGGTCGCCAGGATGATCCGCCGTTTGCTGCCGGGATTGAAAATCCGCTGCTGATCGCCCAGTCCGAGTCGTGCGAAGAGCGGCAGGATCTCGGTGTTGCGGTAGTTCCGCCCGTCCAGCGCGTCGGCGCAGTCGCGGATTTCCCGTTCGCCCGGTAAGAAGACGAGAACGTCGCCGCGGGGATCGACCTCGGTCAACCAGTCGACCGCGCGCGGGACATGGCGTGCGAGTTCTTCATCGTCGTAAGATGGCAGGAAGAATTCCTCGACCGGAAAGGTCCGCCCTTCCGCCTGCAAGACCGGCGCGCCATCGAAGAAAGCCGCGAACGATCCGGCGTCGAGCGTCGCCGAGGAAATCACCAGCTTGAGGTCCTTTCTCCGCTCGAGCAGTCGCTTCAGATAGCCGAGGAGGAAATCGATGTTCAGAGAACGTTCGTGCGCCTCGTCGAGGATCAGGGCGTCGTAGCGCAGCAGCTCGGGGTCGCCCTGGGTTTCCGCGAGCAGGATCCCGTCGGTCATGAATTTGACCCGTGTCTGCTTGCTCGTCTTGTCCTCGAAGCGGACCTGATAGCCGACGAAGTCGCCGAGCGGATCCTTCAGCTCCTCCGCCACCCGTTTCGCGACGCTCGCGGCCGCGATCCGTCGCGGCTGGGTGCAGCCGATCATGCGTGTCCCGCCCGCGAGGGCTTCCGCCACCATTTTCGGCAGCTGGGTCGTTTTGCCGGAGCCGGTCTCGCTCACCACGACAAGCACCGGATGTTCCCGGATGGCGGCCACGATTTCCCCGCGCATGCCGACCACGGGCAGGCCTTCCGGGTAATTCAGTGGCGGTAGCGCATCCGTCATCGCGTGCGGGAGATAAGACCGCCGGCGATCCTTCCTCAAGCGCGGTCTGTCCTGCGGCGGATCGAAGCGATTTTCCTTCTGGTCTGATACCGCGGCTTTCTGGTTTTTAGGGCCATGTTCCTCGGCCTCGACTCCTCCACCCAGTCCCTCTCCGCCCTCGTCATCGATCCCGCCAGCGGCGCGATCGTCCGCGAGGTATCGGTGAATTTCGGCAGCGACCTGCCTCACTTCGGCTCGCCCAGCGGCTTCATTCCGGGCGGTAACAATGGCGAAGTCCACGCCGATCCGCGGATGTGGCTGCAGGCGATCGACTTGGTCTTCGCCAAGCTCGCCGACGGCTTCGATCTCTCTCAAATCACCGCCCTCGCCTGCTCCGGTCAGCAGCATGGCTCGCTCTATTTCGATGACAGCTTGGAATCCCGCCTCGCTTCGCTGAATCCCGCCGGATCCCTCGATGCCCAACTTTCCGGTGCCCTCACCCGCGCCACTGCGCCGATCTGGATGGACACCTCCACCGGCTCCGAGTGTGCCGAGATCGCCGCGGCGGTCGGCGGCAATGCCGAGGTCTGCCGCAAGTCCGGCTCGATCGCCGTCGAACGCTTCACCGGCCCGCAAATCCGCCGTTTCTTCAAGCAGGACCCCGCCGCCTATGAAAAGACCGCCGTCATCCACCTCGTCAGCTCCTTCGTCGGCTCGGTGCTGGCTGGGAAGTCGATCGCGATCGACCATGGCGATGGCGCGGGCATGAACCTGCTCAATTTGCAGACGCTCGACTGGGACGACGCCCTCCTCGATGCCACCGCGCCGGGACTGCGTGCCAAGCTCCCGCCCGTCGCCGCCGGGACGACGCTTGCCGGATTTGTGTCGGATTACTTCGTCGAGAAATTCGGTCTTTCCCCCGACTGCCAAGTCGTCCTTTCCACCGGGGACAATCCCTCTTCCCTGGTCGGCATGGGGGCCACCGCGCCGGGCACCATGGTCATCTCGCTGGGTACCTCGGACACCTTCTTCGCCGCGATGGGAAAGCCGGTCACCGACCCGCAGGGCTTCGGCCACGTCTTCGGCAATCCGGCGGGCGGTTTCATGTCGCTGATCTGCTTCCGCAACGGTTCGCTCGCCCGCGAAGCCCTGCGCGATCAGCTCGGCCTCGATTGGTCGGCCTTTGATGTCAGTGGCCTTGCGCTCACCCCTGCAGGCAACGGCGGCCAGCGGATGCTGCCCTTCTTCGGTCCGGAAATCACCCCACGTCGCGACTTCGATGGACCCGTACGGAATTTCCCCGCGGATGCCCCCTCTCCGGTTCAGGTCCGCGCCTTGCTCGAAGGTCAGTTCCTCAACATGCGTCTCCACAGCCAGTGGATCGGCGAAAAAGCCGGTCTGATCCGTCTGACCGGTGGTGCCTCGCAGAACGATGGCATCGCCCAGCTGGTCGCCGATATTTTCCAAGCCCCGGTCGAGCGCTTCGCAATCGCCAATGGAGCCGGGCTCGGTGCCGCGTTGCGGGCGGCCCATGCCTGCGGCCATGATCTGGCGCGACTTTCGGCCGACTTCTGCAAGCCCGCCGCAGGTTCAAGGATCGAGCCGGATGCTTCCCTCGGCGCGCTCTACGAAACCGCGCTGGCGGAATTTCGTGCCCTGCTTTGAGAATCCTGAGCGCGCCGCCTCCGGGCGGGGCTTGATCACTTCTTGTCTCCGGCCTTTTTCTCGTCCTCTGCGGCGGGAGCGGTCGGGGCTCCTTCGTTGAGGGACTTGAGTAGGACTTCGGTGATATCGGTGGCGTCCTTGGTGTAAAGCAGCACGGGTACCTGCGAAGTGCTGGCACCGGTCTTGTCCAGCACGTAGTCGTAGTCCTCAGCCGCGGCATGCTTCTGCACCTTGCTGCGGATTCCTTCGAGGATGCCTTTCATCCGCAATTGCATCTGCTCGTTGAGCGCGCGGGATTTGCGTTGGAGGAATTCCTCAAGCTCTTTTTGCGAGGCCTCGAACTGCTGCTGCTTGCCTTGCCGTTCGTTGAACAGACCCTGCTTTTTGGCATCGGCAACCGAAGGATCGCTCAGCTGCTTCTGCAGCTCATCGATTTCCTTCTTCAGCTCGTTGAGTCGGGCGACCCGCTCGTCGCGATCGCGGATCACGCGGGTCTGCTCGCTCTCGAACTTGGTGCGGGTCGTCTTGGTTTCGTGAAATTCCTCGAACAAGGCCTGCATGTCCACGGTGGCGACTTTCAGCCGGGCTTCCTGTGCGGCGAGCAGACCGCTGAATGAGAAGACCAATGCGATGAGGGAGCGGATTGAAAGTTTCATGATTCCGTGGTGGTGACGGAGGATGCCTAGCATCCCGCGCTGCATTGTGGAAATTCTTTTCCTGGCTGTCGCTTCACTTCCCGAGAGCGGGCAGCAAGTCCTTGCGGATCAGGGTGACCGAGCGGCGGCGGACTTTTTCCTGACGTTTGCGGAGATGTTTCCAGGTCCCCTTGGCCGTGGTCGGGCCGAAGCCCCGCTCTTCGAGCCAGCGGGCCAGCACGGCAAGGTCCTGCTCCTCGCCGAGATGAGATGCTAATTTTCCCGCCTCCGCGTGGCCGGGGGCGTCGAGGTTCGGGGCGAGAAGCGACATGCCTCCAAGCCAGGCCTTGAGGTCGCGGCGGCAGGCATGGAAATCCTCGTCGCGAACCCGTTCCAGCGTCCGCTTCAGTCGCTTTCGCAGCCGACGCCGGCAAGTCTCCGCACCCTGCTGGGCGGATGCCGCGAGCTCGCGGTCATCGCGCGCTTCGAGGCGACTCCGTATCTGTTCGATCGCGAGGCGAGACCATTCGCAAACTCCCGCTGGCGGGGGCTGTCGGGCTGCCCGGGCTTCTTGTTCCAGCAGCGAATCGATCGCGGCTTCGATCGATCCCGGTAGCATCGAGTCCCCACCGAGCCCGCGCCAGGTGCTCGCCCTGACCGTCGCATCGCGGGAGGCGCCGAGCATCCGCCCGATCACCGAAACCCAGCGCAGGCAGGGTTTCGCCTCGCCGCTCATCTCCAGCGCGCCGCGCAGTCGCTTGCCCAGCTGACGCAGGTGATGCACGTCTTCAACCACCTGTTCCTGCTTGTTGGCGATGCCACTCAAGATGGTCTCCATTTCCACGCAGGCGGCGATCAGGGCGGCCCGGGCTGCGAGGAATTCGATGGAATCGGAAGACATGGGGGAACGAATCTATCCGTTTTCGGGGGACTGTCAGGTTTTCTTCGGTGACGATTGCCGGGTGCGGGGGCGGGGATGTGTGGAAGAGCAGGAACGAACCGCTGAGGCGCGGAGGCCGGGGAGAGAGCGGGGATTGATGAAGGGTCGGGACTGACTGCCAAGCAGTCCCACTTTATCGGCGACGGAGGAAGTGTGGGATGGTTGAGAGGGCTGTGGTCGGGTGGGGGAATTCCTGGCTCGCCAAGTGGGAGGGGCGCGGCGACAAGATTCTCGTCCACGATGAGGAAGTTGATCCTCAACGCGCGGGTTGTCTCGCCCGGCATCGATATCCCCTGTGCCGCCGTTTTGCTCGATGGCGGGCACATCGTGTCGGTCATCGAGGACGGGCCGTTGCCGGCTGCGGACTGTCGGATCGATGCCGGTGGGAACTGTTTGCTGCCCGGTTTCATCGACATCCACAGCCACGGGGCCGACGGCTGCGACTGCTCCGATGCGTCGCCGAAGGCGCTTCGCCACATCGCGGCCAAGAAGCGTGAGGAAGGCGTGACCACTTGGCTGCCTACCACTTTAACGGCCAGTCGTGAGGAGCTTGGTGGGATCGCGCACCGGGTCGCGGATTTTCGTTCGCAGTGCGGGTTCATCCGTTGCCCGGGACTTCACGTCGAGGGGCCCTTCATCAACCCGGAGAAGGCCGGCGCGCAAAATGCCCGCTTCATCCGCCCGCCCGATGTTCAGGAAATTGCCGAGCTCAACGCGATCGTGCCGGTGAAAATCCTCTCGCTCGCGCCCGAGCTTCCTGGCGCGCTGGAGGTGATCGAAGCTTGCCGTAGGCTTGGGATTGTCTGTTCCGCCGCGCACAGCGCTGCGACTGCGGCCGAGATCTTCAAGGCCTGCGACGCAGGGCTGGGCCATTTGACTCATTTCGGCAACGCGATGAGTCCGCTGCATCATCGTGAGATCGGGATGGTCGGCGCGGGCCTGCTCGACGATCGCTTGATGCTCGAGTTCATCCCCGATGGGGTCCATGTGTCACCGGACATGCTGCGACTGCTTTTCAAGGTGGTCCCGATCGAGCGCTTGATGATGGTGACGGATTCGACAGCGGCTTCTTGGCGGGGCGACGGCGGGATGCGGCTCGGCGGTTTGGAGGTCGAGATCCGAAATGGCCTTGCTCGCGTGGTCGGCAGCGGGGCGCTGGCCGGCTCCACCTTGCGGGCGAACGAGGGCCTGCGGATGCTTTTTCAAGTGATCGGTCGGCCGCTCGCGGAGCTGGTGCAGGTGACTTCGTGGAACCAGGCCCGATCGCTCGGCCTTGGCAAGCTGGGGCGGATCGAACCCGGCTATCTGGCCGATCTGGTGCTGCTCGATGCCGACTTCGGCGTGCTCCGCAGCTTTATCGGCGGCGAGGAGCTTTGATTTGCAGCGTCGCGCCTAGCGTTCGATCACCGCGTGCTGCCGTAGGCTTCTCGCGAGATTTTTTAGAATGGCGAGGCGGGTGGACTTCGCAAGTTCGGCTCGGATGTCGGGGGCGACTTCCTCGAATGCCCGGGTCGTTGCGGGACGGACTTCGCAGGCTTTCACGAGGTGCAGGGCTTGCTCGTAGAAGAAAACCGGGCCGACTTCACCCGCGCGGAGCGAAAAGAGCATCGCTTCAAACGGGTTGAGCACCCGTTGTTGCTCGATCCAGCCGAGGTCAATGTCGCCGCCGGGTTTCTGCGTGTGGGCGGCTGCCAGGGCTGCGAAGTCCGCGCCGTCGAGCGCCTGACCACGCCATTCTAACATCTGCGCGTAGTCGTCCCAGGGATCCTCGGCCTTCGGGAAACGCACGAGGTGCAGCACCTTCGCGGCAGGGGCCTGGCGGAAGCGTTCCTGATGGGTATCGAACCATGCTCGAACCTGATCCTCCGTGGCCTCGTCGACTCCGGCCCAGAGATCGGCGGTGAATTTCTCCATGCGCAGGCGCGAGACCGTCTCGGCGCGGAGAGCATCGCGCTGGGCATCGAGCACATCCCAGGAAGCCCCATGTTCCCGCCATTCGCGCAGGGTTGCCTCGAAGGCGGAGCGGACTTCCGCTGGGGGAGGCTCCGGGACCCGGCGTTCTGCTTCCTGAGCGAGGAGAATGCCGTCGATGACCTCGTCTTCGGCGCGCGCTCGGAATTCGTCGTCGCGCTCGCAGCACGAAAGTTCACTGAGCATTTCGGCCTCGGCCTTCAAGCGCATGAAGGCCTCGTCGATCAAGTCGGGGTCGACCGTTTCTCCATTGACCTGAAGCATGTGAGAGCGAGTTGGGGGATGGGATTTGGCGCCGGGGCGGATTCACGCCTCGCGGATCGCGCGGATCGCCGCCGCCATGTCGGGGCGACCGAAGGTGGACGAACCGGCGACCATCACGTTCGCCCCGGCACGGGCGGCGCGGGCCGCGGTTGCTGCGTCGATCCCACCGTCGACCTGGATGTGATAGGAAAGGCCGTGTGCATCGCGCCAGCGGGCGGCGGCTTCGATCTTTGGCAGGACTTCTTCCATGAACGACTGCCCGCCGAAGCCAGGAATCACAGTCATGCAGAGGAGGAGATCGATTTGATCAAGGAAAGGCGCGGCGGCCTCCAGGGACGTCGCCGGATTGATGGCGAGCCCCACCTGGCAGCCCGCTTCCCGAATGCGCCGCAGGGTGTCGGCGACATCGTGGTCGGCTTCGACATGGACGGTGATCAGGTCCGCTCCCGCGGCGACGAAGCGCGGCAGGAAATGATGGGGCCGCGAGATCATTAGGTGGGCGTCGAGAAAGATGTCATTGGTCTCGTGCACCGCCTGCACCACGGCCGGGCCGAAGGAGATGTTGTCGACGAAATGGCCGTCCATGACGTCGAGGTGCAACCAATCGGCCCCGGCTTGGATGGCGCGGGTGGTTTCCTCACGGATGCGGGAAAAGTCGGCGGCAAGGAGGGATGGGGCGATGACTCGGTCGCGGAAGGTCGGCGGGATCACGGGGAAAGATGTAGGTTCCGCGAGCCGAAGTTCCAAGTGGAGAAGTTCCGAGTTCGAAGGAGCGCCGGTGCCGCGTTTCTTCCCGCCTTCCATGGTTTGCGGCACTTTCTTCCTTGGCACTTCGCGGGCTGGCGCTTCCTGTTTCCCGAGTGGAAGCGCCGCTCGATCCGCCCGATGACGATTTTTTCATGGCCCAGGCCCTCCGGGAGGCGCGTGCCGCCTATGCCGCGACCGAGGTGCCGGT
Source organism: Verrucomicrobiota bacterium (assembly GCA_004293445.1). Lineage (GTDB taxonomy): Bacteria > Verrucomicrobiota > Verrucomicrobiia > Verrucomicrobiales > Akkermansiaceae > Haloferula. Next base: position 12,052 of record RDYP01000024.1, read on the forward strand.
GGGTTGCGTGATCGTGCGCGAGGGAAAAGTCATCGCCCGCGCTTGGAATCAGGTCGAGACGCTGAAGGATGCTACCGCCCATGCCGAAATGCTGGCACTGACCGCGGCCCAGCATGCCTTGGGTGACTGGCGTTTGGAAAAGTGCACGCTTTACGTCACCAAGGAACCCTGCCCGATGTGTGCCGGTGCGATCGTGCACTGTCGGCCGGAGCGGGTGGTATTCGGCTGTCCCGATCCCAAGGCGGGTGCGGCGGGGGGATGGATCAACCTGCTGGATGCGAATCCGCCCCTCAATCATCGCTGCGAAGTGCTGGCTGGGGTCCGGGGTGAGGAATCGCTCGCCTTGATCCAAAGCTTTTTCCGCGAAGCTCGGGAGCGCAAGAAGGCGGGCGAAGGGCGGGCGTCCGGGCTTGCCGGGTCCTGAAGGCCGTTCCGTCGCGGCGGGTGCATTCTTTGTTTCGCAGGTGACGGCTTGCTCCGTCGAAGTCCGACGTTTACACCTCCCGCGTGGCCGCCAAGCCGAACATCTACGCCATCGTCGGCAGCGACGATGGGCGCGTGAAAGAGGAAGCTCTGCGGCTGCACCGCGAGCTGACCGGCGGCAATGACGACGGCTTCACCCACGAAATGATCGATGGCACCGCGGACAACGTGGAGAGTGCTTTTCAGATCTGTAGGGCGGTGGTCGAGGCCTTGCTGACCATGCCCTTTTTCGGTGACGGCAAGGTGGTCTGGCTGAGAAACGCGAATTTCCTGATCGATGATGTCACGGGTCGTTCCGAGCGAACTCTATCCGGGGTCGAGTCGCTGAAGGACTGCTTGGAAGCCGGACTTGGTAAGGGCGTGGTCTTTCTGCTGAGTGCCAGCGGCATCGACAAACGCCGGGCCTTTTGGAAGTTCCTCGAAAAGAATGCCACGGTCCGCGTGCTCGATAAAATCGATACCTCGCGCGAAGGCTGGCAAGAGGCTGTCGGCGAAATCGTGGCGGGTCGTGCTCGCGACTTGGGGCTGCGCTTCGAGCCCGAGGCTTTGGAGCTTTTCATCATGCTGGCCGGGGAGGCGACGCGCCAGATCGGGAACGAGCTGGAGAAGATCGACCTGTATCTCGGTCCCGATCGCCGTCTCGTGACGCCGGATGACGTGCGGAAGATGGTTCCGCTCAGTCGGGCGGGCATCGTGTTCGAGATTGGCAACGCCTTGCAGAACGGTCGGGCGGGGCGCGCGCTGGAATTGATCGACCAGCAGCTGGAGTCGGGCGAGAACGCGATCGGCCTCATGCGGGCATCGATCATCCCGACGCTGCGGAATCTTTTCATGGCGAAGGTTCTCTCGGAGAAGAAGCTGCCTGCGCGCGACTACAAGGGCTTCGCCGCCGCGCTGGATCGCTTGCCGGAGATCGAACGGATGTGGCTGCCGCAGAAGAAGGCCGGCGGGGTGAATGTTTATCCTTTGTTCCTCTGCCTGCGCGGGGCGGAGAAGTTCACGATGGAGGGACTGCGTGGAGTCATGGAGTCCGCCTTGAAGGCGGATCGATCCCTGGTCAGCACGGGGCTCGATCACCGCTTGGTCTTGCATCGCCTGGTCGCCGAGTTGACCGCCGCCGTCCGCAAGAAGTAGCGCGACCTTTCAGGTTGCATCTGTGGGAGAGGATGGCCGTGGATTGCGGTCGCGAAATGTCCGCTGGCTCGGTTCGTTGCCGATCACCGTGTGCTCGAATCACGGCCTTGAGCGCAGTTCATTTGGAATCGAGGACTTCGAGCAGTTCCGCCCGCAGTGCCCGGGCCACCTGCCATTCGTAGCGAGAAAGGGCGGGAGCGTCGGGGCTGATTTCCGTGAGTCGATCCTGCGCGAGCCAGTGCTTTTCCGCGGCATGGTAGAGGGGCATCGATGCCACCATCAACAGCATGGCGAGTGCGTACGCTGGGACCAGAATACGGGATAGCGTCGCGCGCCGCAACAATGCCGGGCGTTTGCTGAAGACGGCTCGAATCCCGATGGCGAGCCAGCCGAGAGCGAATACACCGAGCAGCAGGGCGGCGATCGTCATGGTGATTTCACTGCCCTTGCCGCTGGCGAAACTGAGGCCGGTGATGGGGAGTGAGAGCGCACCGCAGGCCACGGCACTCCAGCCCAGCCATGCGTGGCCTTTTTCCCAGCCCAGCATCGCTCCGCGCCTGCCAAGTCTCCGGCCTGCGATCAGGACTGGCAGCACGATCATGAGAAATCCCATCGCCGCGACTTGGCCCGAGGGCACCAAAAAGGCGGAAGCTGAGAGGCTCCAGTCCCGAGCCCCGAGCGGGCTGAGGCGGTAGATCGCAAGATAGAATAAAAAGGGTGCCAGTACGCCGCCGCCGAGGATCCACGCCCAATCGATGGGTATGAGTATCTGCTCCAAGCGCGCCGAAAGCCGCCGTACCAGAAGGCCCGCTCGTTGGCGGTAAAGCGCCGCGGCCAGCAGCATCAGGCCGAATAGCTGCCATAGAATCGCGGCCGAAATCCGCGAAAAGAGCTCGTGGTCCACCATGCGTCCCGGCTTGAGCTCGGCGTCGGAGATCGGAATGGGGGAGCGGAGCTGCTTCCACAGGAGGGGCAGGCTCAGGCCGCTCATCATTCCGCTTCGGAGCTTCAGGGCATCGGGCGATTCTCGCCGATCGCGTTCCTCCTTCTCCGCCAGCATCCGTTCGGAGATCCTCCGCCAGCGATCGTTCCAATCCTCGATGCCTGGCAGGCTTGTCTTGCCGTAGCGGTTCGCGCTGCCTTGCAAGGTCACTCGCGCGACGAGGCCTTGGATCAGTTCCGGGGTTTCTTCGCCGGCGATTTTACGAAGGCACGACTCCCAGTTCGCGGCAATTTTTCGGAAGGCTCCCGCATCGCCCCGATCGGCTGCCTGCCACGCGGCCGCATCCGCGGCATCGGCGGCATGACGGAAATGGATGGATGCCAGAGGGCGCATGGCCAGATGCACGATGCCCGGCCACTGGCTCGTGTAGTCGCTGCGTGGGGGAAGCAGCGCGATGCGTTGGGCGAGAAGGCTCGCTTGATAGCTTTCAAACCGTGGCTGACTCGCGGCTTTCTCCAAGAACCGGATCGACTCGTCGAGGCGCTTGGGCTCGAGGATCTCGTAGTTTGGAGGAAGGCCCTGCTCGCGTTCCAGAGAACTCGGCGTGGATTTCTTGACCGCGTTTTTCGCCGTCATGCTGGCGGCGATGAGGGTGAACCACGCGTTGTTAGGATCGAGCCTGTCGGCGGTTTCGAGAAAGTCCGGCGGCAGCTTCCCGTGCTCCGAGATGAATTGGATCGAATATTCCGCGAAATACGCGGGATTCGTCGGGTCGGAATCCCACAGGGCCTTGAATTGCGCTGCGGGGCCGGATTTCGCGGTGTCGCCGAACAACAAGAGCCGTTGCTGGCTGCTCAGGTTTCTGCCCCAGTGTGTTTCGGTTTTTACGGGATCCGGAAAGTGACCGGCCAAGGGATCGAGGAATACCCGAAACCCGTCGAATGAGGCGGCCATCCGTCCCAGCACGCCGAGTGAAACGAGCGAAACCGCAGCCGTCACCGCGTAGAGCACGATCTTCCAAGTTCGCTTCGGCTTTGCCGCTTCCAGCCGATCGGTTGCCTCAGACAGCCCTTCCGACTCTCCGGCCTCGAGGCATTCTTCCAGCTCCCGCCGGGCCATGCATTGCAGTTCGGCATTCTCCGACAGCGTGGCCGTGGCGGCGGCGAAGAATCGTTCGGCGGGATCGGACATCGGGGATGGCTAGCAGGAAGTCGCGCGACTTTGCAAGTTGCGGGGTCTGGCGGGGGCTCGCGTCCCGAGAGTTGCGTGGCTTTGCGAGGGCCTTTTATCCCTCGAAAATCACAACTTACCTTAGTGCCGTCGGGCTTTCCGCTCCCTTGCTTGCGCTACCCCGGGTCGCCGTCTAGTGTCCCCGCCTTCCAATGTCCGACTCCTTCGTTCACCTTCACCTGCATACGGAATATTCGCTTCTCGACGGGATGGCTCGGACCAAGGAGGTCGCGGCAAAGGCGAAGGAGCTTGGGATGCCTGCGGTGGCGATGACCGATCACGGCAACCTGTTCGGTGCCATTGAGTTTTACCAAGCCTGCAAGAAGGCGGGAGTGAAGCCGATCTTCGGCTGTGAGATCTACCTTGCCCCCGGTGTCATGGAGGACAAGAAGGACATCCCCGGCCGCAAGCGGGCCTGTCACATGACCCTTTTGGCAGAGACGGACGAGGGTTGGAGCAACTTGCAAAAGCTCGTGTCGCTCGGCCACCTCGAGGGCCTCTACTACGGCAAGCCGCGGGTCGATCGCGCCGCGCTGCGCAAGTTTGCCAAGGGCATCATTTGTCTCAGCGGCTGCATTTCCGGCCCGGTCAACGAATGGCTGCTGCTCGGCGACGAAGGCAAGGCGCGCGAGACGATGGCCGAGTTGGTCGATATCTTCGGCAGGGAGAACCTCTATGTCGAAATCCACGACCACGGCCTCGAACCACAGCGCAAGGTCACCCCGGGCCTGCTCAAGCTGGCCGCGGAGTTCGGCCTCAAGCCGGTGGCCGCCAACGACGTCCATTTCCTCAACAAGAACGACCATGAGGCCCACGACGTCATGATCTGCATCGGCACCGGCCGTTTGTTGATCGACGAAAATCGGATGCGCTACACCCCGGAGGTGTATTTCAAGACCGCGGAGGAAATGCGCGCCCTCTTTGCCGAGGTCCCCGGTGCCTGCGATGCCACCCTCGAAATCGCCGAACGCTGCAATGTCAATCTGAAGCTCGATTCCACCAGCTCGGAGAAGTATCCGCAGTTCGATTCCCCCGACGGTTCGCCGCGTGAGGAATATCTGATGCGTTGGTGCCAGGAAGGTCTCCTGAAGCGCTATGGAGCGGAAAAGGCGGCCCGGGCGGAGGTCCAAGAACGCCTGAAGTACGAGGTGGGCATTATCAACCAGCTCGGATTCGCGTCGTACTTCCTGATCACCGCCGACTTCATCCAGTGGGCGCGCGACCACGAGATCCCGGTCGGTCCCGGCCGCGGATCGGCGGCGGGTTCGCTGGTTGCCTATGCGATGGGCATCACCAACATCTGCCCGCTGCAGTTCGGCCTGCTTTTCGAGCGCTTCCTCAATCCCGAGCGCGTCAGCCCGCCCGACGTCGACATCGATTTCTGTCAGAGCCGTCGTCCGGAGGTGATCGAATACGTCCGCCAGAAGTACGGCGAACGCAGTGTTTCCCACATCATCACCTACGGCACCCTGGGGGCGAAAAGCGTGTTGCGCGACGTGGCCCGCGTGATGGGCGTCAGCTACGGCGAGGCCGACCGCATCGCGAAGATGATCGAGGCGAAGCCCGGTGTCTCGCTCAAGGGCGAATACGACAACAAGCTGGAGCTCCGGGAGATGATCGAAAGCTCGTCGACCTATCAGGAATTGTGGAGCTATGCGCTCAAGCTCGAGGGCCTGACCCGCAACGTCGGCATTCACGCCGCAGGGGTGGTGATCGGCGACCGTTCGCTGGACGAGCACGTTCCGCTGACCCGCGGCAATGAAGGGGAAGTCGTGACCCAATATGACATGGGGGCGATCACTGAAGTGGGTCTGTTGAAGATGGACTTCCTCGGTTTGAAGAACCTTACCGTGATTCAGGATGCGGTGGGTCACATCCGGCAGCACCTGCCCGACTTCGAGATCGAGAAGGTGCCGCTCGATGATCCGGCGACCTTCGAGGTCCTGAACCGCGGTCAGACGATGGGCGTGTTCCAGTTGGAGTCCGGCGGCATGGTGGAGACCTGTCGCAAGTACCAGATCGAGAAGATCGATGACATCATCGACCTGCTCGCCCTTTACCGGCCGGGCGCGATGCAGTTCATCGACCAGATGATCGAGGTGAAGAAGGGCAAGAAGAAAGCCTTCTACGAACACCCGCTGTTAGAGCAGGTCTGCGGCAATACCTACGGGGTGATGATCTATCAGGAGCAGGTCCAAAATGCGGCCAAGGTGCTTGCCGGCTACACCCTTGGTGGTGCCGACCTGCTGCGCCGTGCGATGGGCAAGAAGGACCCGAAGAAGATGGCCGAGGAGCGCTCGAAATTCGTCGAGGGTGCGGCGCGGGTGAACGGGATCAATGAGAAATTGGCCAATGCGATCTTCGAGAAGATCGAGATGTTCGCCGGCTACGGCTTCAACAAGTCGCACTCCGCCTGTTACGGCCATATCTCCTACTGGACGGCCTATCTGAAAGCGAATCATCCGGTGGAGTTCATGGCCGGCCTGCTTTCGAACGAGATCAACAATACCGACAAGATCGCCGTGTTCGTCTCCGAGTGCCATCGGATGAACATCGAGATCCTGCCGCCCGACCTCAATCGGTCGAAGCTCCGCTTCGCTCCCGAGCAGCTGCCGTCCGGCGTCTGGGCGGTGCGCTACGGTCTGGCCGCGATCAAGAACGTCGGCGAAGGCGCGATGGCCCAAGCGATCGCCGAACGCGAGACGAAGGGAGCCTTCAAGTCGTTGGAAGACTTTTCCACCCGGCTCGACTCCAAGTCGGTCAACAAGCGCATCCTCGAAAACCTCGTCAAAGCGGGGGCCTTCGACTGGACCGGCGAGACTCGTGCGACGATGTTCCATCGCTTGGAACAGGTGGTGGCGAGTGCCTCATCGGCCCAGAAGGACCGCGCAGCGGGACAGGTTTCGATGTTCGACAGCATGGACTTTGGTGCTCCGCAGCAGACGGTCGCGGCATCGGCCGTGGCGATCGAGGAGTGGACCAAGGACGAGCGTTTGGCGCATGAGAAAGAACTGCTCGGGTTTTACGTCACCGGGCATCCGCTCGACAAATTCCGTGGCGTGCTGGATTCCGCGAAGTTTTTGCGGCTCGGCCTGGTCGATGAAATCGATTCGCCCTCTCCGCGCGATCGTTTCCCTTTCGCCGGGATGGTCCGCAGCGTCGAAAACAAGATGACCAAGAGCGGCAAGCCCTTCGGTGTGATGGTGGTTGAGGACTTTACCGGTTCTGCAGAGGTCGTGATTTGGGGTGAGTCCTTCGTTCCGGCGCGGGATCTCGGGATTCTGGCACCGGGTAAGGTCATTCGCTTCAAGGCGCAGATCCAAGTCGACGATCGGACCGAAGCCCGCCGCATGACCGGCTCCGAGATCCAAGAACTCAAGTCGCGCTCAAATGCATCGTCGAAAGGCTCGCTGGAGCTAACACTATGGACCGGTCGTCATTCGGATCGTGATTTGCAGGAGATTCAAGATGCCCTGATGGCCAGCCCCGGGAAGATTCCGGTGGTGCTTCATTTCCAAAATAGTGTCGGCAAGCGTGCGACGGTGGAGCTTGGTAGCAAGTATCAGGTACATCGTACCGAAGAGCTCGAAAAGGCGCTCGGCAGGTGGATGGATTGAGGGCCGGGCTTGGGGAACGGTGGTCGGCTGTCGTTCTGGAGCAAGCGATGGCTGTGGGGCCGGGCTTGGGCCTCGTCAGCAGGCTGACGAGGGGAAGGCGGCAGCGGGCTGCCGCAGTCCAAGTGGCTGGCTATCGGGGCGTTGGCTTCGTCAGCGGGCGGACGAGGGGACTGCGGCAATGGTTTGCCGCAGTCCAAGGAGGGTTAGCCGCCGGTGGCTTTGAGGGAGACGAGGTATTCGATGAGTGAGGTGAATTCCTCGACGGTCAGTCCGGCAGCGAGGCCGGTTGGCATCATCGAATTGGGCAAGTGGGTTTCTTCGGCGACTTCGGCCCGCTTGACCTTGCTGACTTGGCCGGCGATGTCGCGGAGTTCGATCACACCGTCTGCTTCGGCGGTGACGAAGCCCATCTTGGTGGTTCCGTCCTTCATCTTGAGCATCGAGGTTTGGAAGCCTTGGGCGACGACCTTGTTTGGCTCGAGGATGGAATCGATCAGGTAATCACGGGTGAACTTCGCGCCTGCGGCACCGAGGTAAGGACCTTTTTGCTCGGCTTTGGGATCGATGGCGTGGCAGGCGATGCAGCCTTGGGACACGTAGAGTCGCGACCCGGCTGCGGCGTCGCCTTTGCCTTCCATGGCGGCCTTCGCCACATCCGTGAGGGCCAATTCGGCGACCTTCTTGCCGCCGCTGCCACCACCGGAGACGGCTGCTTTGGCTGCCTTGGCGGCTTGGATCAGCTCGGCATTGTCCCAGTGCAGGCCGGCCTCGATCTGCGAGTCGAAGCCCGAAAGCTTGAGGTCGGCGATGGCGAGGAAGAATCCGACTTCGCGTGGGGTCTTATCGACTTCGGCACGGATCTGGCGTTTCACCTCATCCTGAGCGAGCGGGCTGTTGAGGACGGTGAGCAGGGCCTTCCAGGCAATCCGGCTGGCGGCGTTGCCCTGTTTGGCGGCGATGTCACGGAGCGGGCCGACCTGCTTGCCGCGGTCGGGTGCATTGATGAAATCGTTCAGGTGCTGGTTTGCTTCAGCGGGTGCCTTTTCATCCTGGCTCCAGACCGAAAGAACGGCGAGGCGGTGGGGCATCGATGCATCTTCACCGCCCTTGGCGAGCGCTTTGTAGGCTTCGATCCGCTGCGCGAAGGGGCGTTTGGCGTCCTTGGCGGCATCGACGAGGAGCATCAGTTGGGTGGGGTCGAGCTCCTTCGCTCCGAGGGCGGCGAGGACGGGGTCGACACCGGCGAGCTTGAGTTCGGCGACCGGCAGGCGGTTCTTGCCGAGGATATCGAGCAGCTCGTTTTGGCGCGCGGGAGCGATCATGCCGAAGCCTTTCTCAATGGCAGGGCGAATCTTCGCGGTGCCTTCCCATTCGGCGGGCTCGTAGTAAGGACCGCGGTCGTCGGGGCGGGTGTTCCACCAGCTCTTCATGTCCCAAGGTTTCTCTTGATAGGAAAGCCGGGCGAGAGCGGTGAGGACGTCGAAGCGAAGGTCGAGGTCGCTGGTCTTTTTGAAGATGGCGAAGAGGCCATCGACGACTTCCATCTTGTGGATTCTTTCCAAGGCGCGGAGTGCGAGCTTGCGGGTGCTGGGTTCGGCGACGGCTTTGAGGCAGTCGGGAACATTCGCCAGTGAGGCGAGGGTCTGCATCGCGGTGTGCTGGAGGCGTGGAGAAACGCCGGCATCCTGCCATTTTGCGGAGGCGGTGAGAATGGCGGAAGTGGCGCTCTTGGCCCGGAGGCGCTGGAGACCGACGAGGGCTTGGAGGACGACTCGTGGATTTTTGTCATCGAGCGCCTGAACATAGGACTTCAGCGGCACGCCTTCGAGCTCGCCGCGGAGATCGGTCAAGGCACGCAGGGCGGGTTCGCGCACGGCATCGTCACCCAGCAAGCTGGTGAGTGGGGCGGTGCTGGCCTTTCCATCCAACTGCTTGAGGGTGAAGATGGCAGCGGTCCGGACAGCGACGGATTGGGTGCCGTCTTTGGCGACCGCGAGGAGTCCGGAGGAGAAGGCCGACTTCTTGCCGCGCTTGAGGAATTCGCGCTGGGCTTCGAGGCGCTGGACGGCGCTGGGCGAGGCGATCAAACCCACCAGCTCGGCATCGGAGGCGGAAGATGGATTGCTGAACTTCGCCGGTGTACCGCCTTTGAAGACGACCTGCTGGATTTTTCCGACCGGCTTGCCGGGGCCGCCGAAATCAAAGCCGCCATCGCGCCAGTCGGCGAGGTAGAGGCGGGAGTTGCCATCGACGTCGATATCAGTCGCACGGGGCAGCTGGATGAAGGTCTTTTGCTCCACAGCGAAGCTGGCACCCTCTTTTTTCCAGGGGTGGTAGTGGACGTGGCCGGTGGTCCAGTCGGTGGAGAAGATGGCGTCGGTGAATTCGGCCGGGAAGCCGGGTTCACTGAGCCAGAGGGCACCGGTACCCGAGCCGCCACCGTAGTCGGCGAGGGGCTTGATCGCCTCGTCGGCGAAGTTTTGGTAAAGCCGTGGGTAGCCGTGGTCGCCGAGCGCGGTGTAGTGGTGGAAGCGGGTGTTCCAACCTTTGCCGTCGTTGGTGTTGTCGCGGCTGAAAAGATCCAGCTCGGGAGAAATGGCGGTATCGCAGATATTGCGCACCATTAGGGCGTAGGGTTCGACCTGCGAGCCATCGGGCCGGACGCGGATCACGCCGCCGCCGTAGAGGGTGTAGGAAGATCCGTCGGTGCCCTTGGCGGGGAAGGTGCCGAAATCGCCGACGGAGATGTAGAGCCAGCCGTCGATGCCCATGCGCACGCCGTTCGTGGTGTGGTCGGCACCGCGCGGGTGTTCGATCCCGCCGCCGAGTCCGGTGACGAGGACTTTTTTCTCATCGGCCACACCGTCGCCGTCGGTATCGCGGAAGCTGCTGAGGAAGGGCGGGTGAATGAGATAAAGGGTATCGCCGACGAAGTGGCCGCCGCGCGGGCTATCGACATCGGGCACGAAGTGCACGAACTCGTCGGCTTTGCCGTCGCCGTCCTTGTCGCGGCAGCGGATGATACGGCCCATTTTCGGGGCGTGGCCCAGTGAGCCGTTTTGGTCGGACGAAACATAGACGTCGCCATTCGCAGCGGCGGTGATGGCCGCGGGGTAGTCGGCGTTCGGTGGGCCGGCGAATTCGCGGATTTCGAAGCCTTCGGGGAGGGCGAGGGCGGTGCCTGCCGCAGCGAGCGGGAGGAGGAGGTGGGCGGTGCGATGCATGGGCGGGCTCAATACGTAGCGAAATCGGGAATTTCTCAAGTCCCTGTTTCCGAGTATTTGGAAAGGGAGGAAATTCTCTTGCCGGTCGGGGAGGGTCTCGGCACATGGGGTGGGATGATCCGCAAGGCTTTCCTCCCCGGTGCCGGGCTTGGTACCCGGCTCAAACCGTTGACCGATCTGCTGCCGAAGCCTTTGGTGCCGCTTTTTCATCGTCCACTGATCGAGTGGGCGATGCTCTCCTGCCGGGCGGCGGGAATCCGTGATTTCGCGATCAACACCCATCACTTGCCGGAATGCTGGCAGCGCTTGGACGGTGGATGGGATCTTGCCGTTGAGGGCGATGCGGGTGGGAACGGTTCCCCGTCGCGCTTGGGCAGCTGGCAGGGCCTGCCGCTGAGTTTGTTCCATGAACCGGTGCTCCTGGAAACGGGCGGCGGGGTCAAAAACATCGAGGCATGGACGGCGGGTGAGAGCGTGCTGGTTCACAACGGGGACATCTTTTCCTCGCTGCCGCTCGAGCGCCTGATTGCCGCGCATGAGGCATCGGGCGATCCCGTCACCTTGGCGCTGCGTTCGCGGGGCGAGGCGCGGCACATCGCGCTGGAGGGAGATCGGGTCGTCGATATCCGGGGGATGCTCGGCCGTGCGGAGGGGAGCTTCGTCTTTTCGGGGATCTATTGTTTCAATCGGGAGCTGCTCGATCTGATCCCGGCGGGGGAGAAGATTTCGGTGATTCCCGCTTTTTTGGAGCTCGCGCGGCAGGGTCGGCTGGGCGCGGTGGTGTTGGATGAGGGCGACTGGCGGGATTTGGGTGATCCGGCGAGTTATCTGGCGGCCCATCGGGAGCTTGCGCTGGGTCCGGCGCTGCACCCGGCGGCGAGGATCGATCCCTCTGCCAGCGTCGAGGGCAGTGTGGTCGGTCCGGGGGCGGAAATCGGGGCAGGGGCGCGGGTCTGTGACGCCGTCGTCTGGCCGGGAGCGCGGGTCGCGGCTGGAGAGCAGGTGCTCGGGCGGATCGTCATCGCCTGAGTTTTACAAAGCTCAGGGTGCGGGTTCCGCCGCGCCGATGGCTGGCGGACCGGCAGGGAGCGGGTGACCAAAAAAATCGCGGCGACCGGGGTTTGGCAGGCGTTTTCCACGGGGGAAGTGATCCTTGGACCGGGGGCGGAGGCCATCCAGCCACCCGCGGTCCTCGCGGGGTTCGAAGGGGCCGGGCAGAAGAGTGCCGCTGGGGATGGCTTTGATGCCGGGTGGCAGTCCGACATGGTTGCCGAGGAAGAGATTCTCCTCAAAGGTGTGGCCACGGGAGGGACTGAAGTCATACGTCGCGCGGCCGCCTTCGAGGACGAGGAATAGATTGTTGATGAAGCGGGTGTCGCTCGGCTTTCCTCCGTTCCATTCGCTGAAGCGGAGGAGGGGGAGGTCCTGATGAGGGCCGATGACGATGGTGTTGTTGTGGACGAGGGTCCGAGTCGCAGCACCGCCGAAGTGGAAGACGCGAGCGGAATTCAGGCCATCCTCGATGCTGAGGTTGTAGCGAACCACGGTGTCTTCGGACCAGGCTTTGGCGGGGGCGCAGAAGAGCATGAAGCCGCCCTCGTTGCGGTGGCTGAGGTTGTATTGGAAAAGGGTACGGCGGCAGTAGTAGTCGGCGTCGTAGCCCTGGCCGTCCTTGGTGCCTCGGGTGCCGGAGACCTCGTTGAACTGGATCAGGGTGTCGTCGCAGGCGAAGGGCCAGATCCCGGCGGCGTGGTCCTCGCAGCGGGCTCGGGCGTGGCGGACGATGTTGTGCTCGATGATCCCGCCGTCGCTGCCCCAGAGCTTGATGCCGTCGCCGCCGATGTCGTCGAGCCGATTGCCGCGGATGACGACGCCCCGGCTGCGGGCCGTACCGTGGCTGCGTTGGCAGATGCCGTTGCGATCGCTTCGTTCGACCCGGCAATTTTCAATGATCAGGTCATCGAAGTAGGTATCGGGCTTACCTTTCGTTTCGAAGAAGATCCCGCAGCCCTCGTGGCTTTTGCGGAGGTCGCCATTCACATCGTGGACGTGGAGGTTTCGCAGGCGGATTTTTTTCGCGGGGCCGATGTTTTCGGCGGAAATCCGGACGCCGCAGCGAAAGGGCGCGCGAGCGGGGCCGTGGTTGGTGATTTCGAGGTCGCGGACTTCGATGAAGGAAAGGTTCTCGATCCACAGCGTGTCGCGGTGTTTTCCCTCGCCGTCGATTCGAGGAGCGGGGCCTTCGCCGTAGCAGCCGATGACTCGGAGAGCGGTGTCCCCGCCGCGCTTGGCGGACTCCGTGCCGCGGGGTTTGAGTTGGCCGGTCCAGCGTTCACCGGCTTTGAAGAGCAGGCGGTCGCCGGGTAGCAGTGGCTGTGAGTTTGCCTTTTCCAACGAGCGCCATGCGTGACGAGGGCTCGTGCCCGGCGCGGTATCATCGCCCTTGGCCGCGTCGACATAGTAGTCGGCCCCGGGCAGGGTGCTGAGGGTCGCAAGCAGGAGGCTTGGGAGGACGGTGGAGCGGAGGCGGAGGATCATCCGTAGCGGATCGGGTCGAGCAACGGGTTCCAAGCAAGGCGGGAAGCGCCTCGTCGTAAAGCGCGCGCAACGCCTCGGGCTGACTTTGCCGGAGGGACCGGCTTTGGCGAAATGTCGGGAATCGAGCGCATATCCGACGATCGGGTTGTCGTCCGGCATGCATCGCGCTTTGTTCGGACCGATATGAAGCATCCCGTCCGCCACCCGGAACTCCTCGCTTGGATCGGGGAAATGACGTCCTTGTGCCAGCCCGAGCGGGTGGAGTGGTGCGATGGGTCGGAGGACGAGTGGGATCGGCTGTGCCGCTTGCTGGTGGATCAGGGAACTTTCATTCGTCTGAATCCGGCGAAGCGGCCGAATTCCTTCCTCGCGCGATCGGCGGCGTCCGATGTGGCGCGGGTGGAGGATCGGACGTTCATTTGCGCTCGGCGCCGGGATTTGGCGGGGCCGACCAACCAGTGGATGGAGCCCTCGGCGATGAAGTCGCTGCTGCGAGGCAAATTCGAGGGATCGATGTGTGGGCGGACGATGTATGTGGTGCCTTTTTGCATGGGGCCGCTCGATTCCCCGCTGGCGAAGATCGGGGTGCAGGTGACCGACAGTCCTTATGTCGTCGTAAACACGCGGATCATGGCGCGAATGGGGCGGGAGGTTTTGGAACGTTTGGACGCGGAGTGGGCGGGCGAGGTGGTGTCGTCGCGGGACGGTCGCGGTCGTTTCATTCCCTGTCTGCATTCGGTTGGCGCGCCGCTGCAGCCGGGGCTGTCGGATGTGGCGTGGCCTTGCAATGAGGACAAATACATCGTGCATTTCCCGGAGACACGGGAGATCTGGTCGTATGGGTCGGGCTACGGGGGCAATGCCTTGCTGGGGAAGAAATGTCTGGCGCTGAGGATCGCCAGTAACATCGCCCGGGAGCACGACTGGATGGCGGAGCACATGTTGATCCTGGGGCTGCAGTCGCCGGCGGGGGAGAAGACTTATGTGGCGGCGGCCTTTCCTTCGGCATGTGGCAAGACCAACTTGGCGATGATCGTGCCGCCGCAGTCGTATGCCGAGGCCGGATGGAAGACGACGATCGTGGGCGACGACATCGCGTGGCTATGGCCGCACGAAGATGGTCGACTGCATGCGATCAATCCGGAGACGGGCTACTTCGGCGTGGCACCCGGGACCTCGTATCAGACGAATCCGATCGCCATGGAGTCGATGAAGGAGAACAGCATTTTCACAAACGTCGCGCTGACCGACGAGGGCGACGTTTGGTGGGAGGGGATGGGCGGAGAGGTTCCGGATCATCTGATCGATTGGCAGGGGCGGGATTGGACGCCTGGTTGTGGTCGGCCCGCGGCCCACGCCAATGCCCGCTTCACTGCACCGGCCAGCCAGTGTCCAACGATCGATCCCCAGTGGCAGAATCCCGAGGGCGTGCCGATTTCCGCGATCGTCTTTGGCGGGCGTCGGCCTGATACGATGCCGCTGGTGTATCAGGCGTTCAATTGGTCCCACGGGGTGTATGTCGGCGCGACCATGGGCTCGGAGGTCACCGCTGCGGCGATCGGTCTGAAGGCCGGGGTGCGGCGTGATCCGATGGCGATGCTACCCTTTGCTGGCTACAACATGGCGGAGTATTTCCACCACTGGCTAGACATGCGGCGCAAGGTGACGCACTTGCCGCGTTTTTTCCACGTGAACTGGTTTCGCAAGGATGCGGACGGGAAGTTCCTATGGCCGGGTTTCGGCGAGAACATGCGGGTGCTGGAGTGGATCGTCCGCCGCTGTCATGGGCACAGTGCTGGTCACGAGACGCAGATCGGGTGGACGCCGCATTGGGAGGACTTCAACACCGAGGGTTTGGAGGATTTCGATGAGGCGCGCTTCGACCGCTGCATGGCTTTTGATGCGGAAGAATGGAAGGCGGAGATCCTGTCGCAGGGTGAGCTTTTCCTGAAGCTCTACGATCAACTGCCGAAGGAGTTGGTGTTCCAGCGCGAGCTGCTGGCGGCACGGCTGAGTTGAGCCGATGGGCCTAGAGTTTCACCGCGTAGGATCGGGTGGCCGCGGCGGGGAGTGTGTACTCCTCGGCGGGGCGTGATCGGCGATGGATCCCGCAGAGGAGGCCGATCGCACCGAGCGAGAAGACCAGGCTGGTGCCGCCGAAGCTCACGAAGGGAAGAGGTAGGCCGTCGTTTGGCAGTACGGCGGTGGTCACCGCGATATTGACCATGGCGGGGACGACGACCACGCAAGTGAGGCCGATGGCGAGGACGCGATCGAAGAGATTCGCGGCGTGGATGGCGATGCTGGAGCCGCAGACGGCGATGATGACGTAGCAGAGCACAGTGCCGAGGGTGTAGGGCAGGCCGAGTTCTTCGCCGACGACGGGGAAGATGAAGTCGATGTGGGCGAAGGTAAGGGTGCCGAATTTTTCCGAACCCTCGCCGAGGCCGACGCCCATGGGGCCGCCGTTGCCGAAGGCGAGCAGCGCGCGCCATTGCTGCATGCCTTTGCCGAGTTGGTGAACGGGGTCCTCGAGGTTCATCCAGGCGACGATGCGCGACCAGCGGTTTTCGTTGGAGTGGATGAACCAGGCGGCGCCACTGATGGCGGCGATGGCCACGGGGACCATGTAAATCAGACGGGTACCGACGCAGAAAAAGATCGCGCCGGTGGTGACGGCGAGAGCGAGGGCGGAGCCGACATCGGTCTCGATGGCGATGAGGCCGAGCGGCAGTCCGATCAGGATACCGGGCAGGAGGAAGCCGCGGAAGAAGGTGTGGGTCTCGGTTTGCCAGCGTGCGAACCAGCCGGCGAGTGAGATCACACCGACGATTTTCGCGAGCTCGGACGGCTGGAAGGTGCCGAGGCCGGGGGCTTTGATCCAGCGTTTGGATCCGTAAATTTCGACCCCTACGCCGGGGACGAAGCAAAGGGCGAGCAGGACGCAGGCTCCGGCGAGGACCCAGGGCCAGAGGCGTCGCAGCCAGCTGGGTTTGACCCGCGCGAGTATGGCGGCGCCCATGACGCCGAAGCCGACCATCATGGCCTGGCGGGTGAGGAAGTAGTAAGGCGCTTCGACGTTTTTCACCCATGCGCTGGTGCTGGCCAGCATGACGAGGCCGAGCCCTACGAGGGCGGCGACCGCGGTGCAGAGGATGATGGCAGCGCTGCGTTGCACAGGGTGCGGAATGTTAGGGAATGAGGAGGGCCATGCCGGCTCGCAGTTTGCGCGGATCGGTGATTTGGTTGGCCTTCATGATGGCGTCGGGGGTGGTGCCGTTGGCTTGGGCGATCCGCCAGAAGGTGTCGCCGTTTTTGACCATGTAACGTTTCCCGCTAGCGCTTGGCGAAGCGGTGGCGGCTGGAGTCGTGCGGACGCCAGCTTGCGGGGTGGCATTGGCGGTTTCGACCATGGGGGCATTGCGAAGTTCGTCGACTGGTGCCGCCGCGGCGCTGCGGGTCTTTGGCGCGGGGCTTGAATCGGTGCCGGCCGACTCCACGACGGCGATCGCTTTGGGTGGCAGGGCGCTTGGTGCCGGGATGCGGAGAACGCGTCCACCCCGGAGTTCTTGGTTGTCGTTCAAGGCGCGGAGTTCTTCCTCTTGGACGCCGTGGGCGGCAGCGATCGACGCGTAGCTCTCCCCGTTGGCGACCATGTAACGTTTGTCGTCTTTGCTGATCGTTTGCGGCGAGCTGGCGGCGGGCTCCGGGAGCTTGGTCGTGGTGCTCGCAGCAGTCGCTGTGGAACTATCGAACCAGCGGGTGTGTACGAAGATGCCGGCGATGGCGACGACGTGGATGATGAGGATGACGATGAGGGCGCGGGCGATCCCGAGGTTCGGGACGTCGCCTTCCAGTTCAGATGCCGGTGCGGCGGAAGTCGCGGCCCGGTGTTTTTTGCGCGTGACGTTCGCGAACAGAGTGCGGAAGGCGCTCTTCTTCACCGGGCGGCGTTTCACGGAGATGCTGGACAGTTTCATGAGTGGAAGTCAGTGGAGCTGGAGGACGAGGTCGCGGAAGGTATCGCCGCGTTGTTCGTAGCCTGAAAATTGATCGAAGGAAGAGGTGCCGGGAGACAGGAGCACCGTGGCTCCGCGGGGGGCGAGGCGTCGAGCCGCTTCCACGGCTTCGGCGAGGGTGGTGACGGCTTCGGTGGGAACCGCTGTGGCGAAAATGGCGGCGAGGGGTTTTGCGATTTGGCCGAAGGTCACGGCGGCGAGGGCCTTGCGGGCGAGGAGGGGGGCGACGGGTTGGTAGTCGAGGCCTTTGTCCTTGCCGCCGGCGATGAGCACGACGGGCCGGGTCTGCGAGCGGAGAGCGCTTTCCAAAGCGTGGAGGTTGGTGGCTTTGGAGTCGTTGAGGTATTCGACGCCGTCGAGGCTGCGGATCAATTCGCAGCGGTGAAGTGGGGGTGCGTAGCCATCGAGCGCCTTGCCGGCGATTTCGATTGGAACGCCGAGGGCGGCGCAGGCTGCGATGGCGGCCATGGCGTTCTCCGCATTGTGGAGGCCGCGCATGCGGGTGGACGTCTCGAGATCGAGGACGGCCTTGCCTTGGTGGAGGATGTGGCGACCGTCGGAAAACCAGTCGGCGCTCGGGTCTTCGGTTGAAAAAGTGACTTGGCGGGGGCGAATCGACGGCAGGTTTTCCCCTGCGCGGACGACCGCGGTGTCGGCCTCGCTTTGGTGGTCGAAGATGTGGAGCTTGGCGGCGAAGTAGGCATCGACCGTGGGGTAGCGGTCCATGTGGTCGGGTGCGAAATTCAGCCAGATTGCGACGTCGGGGCGGAGTGAGGAGAGGGACTCGAGCTGGAAGGAGCTGAGTTCGAGCGCGACGGCATCGGGCACGGGATCGAGCAGGACGATTTCGCTGAGGGGTACGCCGTAATTGCCGCAGGGGGCGGAGTGGTGGCCGGCGGCGCGCAGGATGCGGTCGACCAGCTCGGTGGTGGTGGTTTTGCCGTTGGTGCCGGTGATGCCGACGATGCGGCCGTGGTAGTAACGGGAGGCGAATTCGGTCTCGCCGATCGTATCGCCTGCGCCTGCCGCGTAGGCGGCGACGAGGGGGCCGTAGGTATCGATCCCGGGGCTGAGGATGAGGAGGTCGCAGTGGGTGGCGCGGCCTTTTTCTTCGGAGGCGGAGGGATGGAGGACGGTGCCGACGGGCATGCCGGAGATCGTGTCCGCGGTATCGTGCGCGTGCACGCTGGCTCCTTCGCGCAGCGCGAGTGCGGCGGCGGCGCGGCCGCTGCGGCCGGCTCCGAGAACGACGACGGTTTTTCCTGCGAGGGTCATCAGGCGATTTTCAGAAGCGCGAGGCCGAAGAGAGCGAGCATGATGGAGAGGATCCAGAAACGAATGATCACCTGGCTTTCGTGCCAGCCCCGGAGCTCGAAGTGGTGGTGGATGGGAGCCATCGCGAAGATGCGTTTTTTACGGAGTTTGAAACTGCCCACCTGGAGCATGACGGAGAGGGCTTCCATCACGAAGACGCCGCCGATGATGACGAGGAGGAGTTCCTGTTTCACGCAGATGGCGGCGGTGCCGAGAGCTCCGCCGATGGCAAGGGAACCGGTGTCGCCCATGAAGACCTTGGCGGGGTGGCAGTTGAACCACAGGAAGCCGAAGCCTGCCCCGGCGAGGGCGAGGAGGAAGACGGTGAGCTCGTTGACGAATCGGTTGTGAGGGATGACGAGGTAGTCGGTGGCCATGAAGAAGTGGCCGGCGAGGTAGGTGAGGATGCCGTAGGCGAGGGCGACCGTGATGGTGCAGCCGGTGGCAAGGCCGTCGAGACCGTCGGTGAGGTTCACCGCGTTCGAGCATCCGATGATGACGGCGGCGAAGAAGGGGATGCAGAGCCAGCCGAGGTCGATAAGTGGAAATTTGAAAAGCGGGAAGCAGATCGAGCTGATGCTGATCGGTTCATTGTCGAGGCGGAAGCCTGCGAAGCCGCGTTGCAGTTCCTCGGGGCTGGCGCCGTAGCCGGAAATTTCCTTTTTGAAATAGATGAAGCAGCCGGCGATGAGGGCGACAACGAGTTGCCAGAAAAGTTTGGTGCGTGCGCTGACGCCATCGGACTTCTTTTGTTTTACCTTCTTGTAGTCGTCGCAGAAGCCGAGCAGGCCGAGGGCGGTCATGGTGCAGGCGCAGACGGCGACGAAAGGATTGAGCGGTCGGGCGCAGACCAGGGTGGCGATGAGGACGGAGCCGAGGATGAGGACGCCGCCCATGGTGGGTGTGCCGACTTTGCCGCCGTGGAGTTCGGCGAGTTTGTGGACTTCCGCCGCGGTGCGGATGGGTTGGCCGACCTTGAGCGAGATCAGCCGGCGGATCACTCCGGGGCCGGCAAGGATGCTGAGGAAGAAGGCGAGGAGGCAGCCGAGGGCGGCGCGGAAGGTGATGTATTGGAGGAGGTTGAGGAAGCTGAAGGTATGCGCCCATTCCTTCACGCCCGCCGCTTTTTCGGCATCGAGCGCGGCCTGCCACCATTCGTAGATGAGATAGAGCATCAGTCTTTTGAGGGAAATGCTTGGCGCATGACGTCTTCGATTTTCGCGCTGCGGCTTGCTTTGAAGAGAACGGCGTCGCCCGCGTGGGTGTGGTCGGCGAGCCATGCGGCGGCACTGGCGCCGTCGGCGAAGTGGGTGGCTTGACCGGCGCCTTCGGCGATGCCTTCCGCGCCATGGCCGACGGAGATGACCATCAGTCCGCGTTCGGCGGCGAGGCGGCCAACCTTGAGATGGGCTTCTGCTGCCAGGTTGCCGAGTTCGCCCATCCGTCCGAGCACGGCGATACGGCGGTTTTTCGCATCGGCGAGCGGGGTTTCGGCGAGGGTATCGATCGCCGCGGCCATCGACTCGGGGTTGGCGTTGTAAGTGTCGTCGAACACGATCACGCCTTTGGAGTCGAAGCGGCGGAGTCGGCCGCTGGTGAGGGTGGTGGAGGAGAGTCCGGCGGCGATTTCTTCCGGTGCCATGCCGAGGAACCAACCGGTGCCCGCAGCGAGGAGGGCATTGGTCACCATGTGGCGACCGGTGACGGGGAGTTCGACTTCGGCGGAAGGCTTGCCGTCGATGAGGAGGGTGAAGCGCGTGTGGCCGTCGTGTTGGCGGAGGTTTTCCGCACGGATGAGGCCGCGGCCGTTGCCGACGGGTATCACGCGGGCCTTGGTGCGCCGCTTGAAGTAGTCGTGGAAATCGCAACCTGCTGGCAGGAACAGCGCGCCGTCTTCCGGCAGTGCTCGGGCGAGGGCGCCTTTTTCTTCGGCGATGGATTCGCGGCTCCCGAGGAATTCGATATGGGCGGTGCCGATGTTGGTGATGATCCCGATGTTGGGTCGGGCGATGCCGCAGAGTGGGGCGATTTCGCCGGGATGGTTCATGCCCATTTCGAACACGGCGGCACCGTGGGTTTTTTCGAGGGCGAGCACACTGAGCGGGAGGCCGATGTGGTTGTTCAGGTTGCCCCGGGTGGCGCAGACGGAGTAGGCGCGGCTGAGGACGGCGGCGGTGAAGTCCTTGGTGCTGGTTTTACCGTTGGAGCCGGTGATGCCCACCACAGGGATGTCGTGCTGCCGTCGATACCAAGCGGCGAAGCGCTGGAGGGCGGCGAGGCTGTCGGGGACGACGATCACCGCGGCGTTTTCCGGCGTGGGGCCGGTCCAGCGTTCGACGACGAGGATGGAAGCGCCTGCCGCGAGGGCTTGGGGAGCGAAGTCGTTGGCGTCGAAGTGTTCCCCGCGCAGCGCGAAAAAGGCGGATCCGGCGGGGATGGTGCGGGTGTCGGTAGAAACGGAATTCGCGCACGACTGGCCCGGCCCGGCGGCGAGTTCGCCTCCGGTGCACAGGGCCAGAGTGGTGGCATCGATGGGGTTCATCGTTTGCGTTGCGGTTCTTCCGGGCGTTCGGCGAGGGCGCGGCGAGCTTCGCGTCGGTCGTCGAACTCGACGCTGCCTGCGGCGAACTGTTGGTAGGTTTCGTGTCCTTTGCCGGCGATGAGGACGATGTCGCCTTTCCCGGCGGCGTGGATGGCGATGCGGATGGCTTCGGCGCGGTCGGGCACGGTTTTGTAGCGGGCACCGCTCATGCCGGATTCGATGTCCCTGAGGATGGCGCTTGGGTCTTCGCTACGAGGGTTATCGGAGGTCAGAATGCAGGCATCGCTGAGTTCGGATGCGGCCTTGCCCATCAGGGGGCGTTTGGTTTTATCGCGGTCGCCGCCGCAGCCGAAGACGGTGATCAGTCGGTTGGGCTGGAGTTCCTTGAGGGTGCGGCAGGCGTTTTCGAGAGCGTCGGGCGTGTGGGCATAGTCGACGAACACGGTGACGCCGTCGCGGGTGCCGCAGAATTCCATGCGGCCGGGGACTTGCGGCGCGTCGGCGAGGGCGGCGACAGCATCGCGGAGAGGGATTTTGAGAGAGCTCGCTGCGGCGAGGGCGGCGAGGGAGTTGTAGACGTTGAAGCGTCCGATGAGCGGGCTGCGGACGAGGTAGGATTTTCCTTTGGCGGTGAGTTCGAACTCCATGCCGCGCGCGCTTTGCTTGAGGTTATTGGCGCGGAAGTCGCAGTGGACGTTGAACCCGTAGCGGAGGATGGGAAGGCGCTCGCCGAGGAGGGAGACGAGTTTTTCGCCGTGGGCGTCGTCGAAATTGACGACGGCGACAGGCTTCTTACCGAGGGGCTCGATGGCGAGCGACTCGAACCAGGAGAACTTGGTCGTGGCGTAGGCGTCGAGCGTGCCGTGGTAGTCGAGGTGGTCTTGGGTGAGATTCGTAAAAATCGCGGTGTCGAAGGCGATGCCATCGACGCGTTTTTGGTCGATGCCGTGGGAGGAGACTTCCATCGCGGCGCCCCGGCAGCCGTGGTCGGCCATGCGGGCGAGCAGTCGGTTGAGCTCGACGGGGCCAGGGGTGGTTTGGTTGGCGGGTTTGGATTCCTCGCCGTCATCGATCGAGACCGTGCCGAGCAGGCCGGCGCGGTGCCAGACCCGTTTCATCAGGTGATGCAGAAGGAAAGCGGTGGTGGTTTTGCCGTTGGTTCCGGTGACGCCGACGAGCTTGAGCTTTCGAGAGGGGTTGCCAGCGAGGGCGGTGGCGAAGGCTGCGAGGGCGTGGCGGACATCGCCGACCTGAATGTGGGGCAGGTGATCCGGATGGTCGGGGTCGGCAGCGGTATCGGAGATGATCGCCGCGGCACCCCGTTCGAGTGCCATGGGAATGAACATCCTGCCGTCGTGGCTTTCACCGCGGACCGCAACGAAGGCGGTGCCGGGTTCGACCAAGCGGGAGTCGGCGGTGACGGCGAGGATTTCGACGTCGAGCGGGCCCGCCACGAGGGGGCGGTTGAGAGAGGCGATGAGATCGCGTAAAATCACGGTTCTTGTGTTGCGGCAAGCTTGTCCTTTTCTGCCACCGGTTCGGTGGGAGTGAGATTCATGTGGGCGGCCAGGCGGGTCCCGATCTTCGCGAAGATCGGCGCGGCGATGGTTCCGCCGTAGCGGGTGACCTTGGTGGTGAGGGGGTCGTCGATAACGACGATGCAGACGAATGCGGGGTCCTGGGAGGGCATCATACCGGCAAAGGAGACGGTGTAATGGCCGGTCTGGTAACGGCCTTTGTCCATGCGGATGGCGGTTCCGGTTTTACCGGCGGCGCGATAACCCGGAACTTTGGCGAGGAGTGCGGTGCCGCTGGGATCGACGACTTTTTCAAGGGCGCCGCGCATGGCCTTCGCGGTGTTTTCGCTGAGGACGGTAGCGACCACTTCTGGTTCGTAGCGTTCGACCATGGTGCCGTCGTTGGCAATGACGGCTTTGACGATGTGGGGTTTGCGGAGTTTGCCGTCGCCGGCGACCACGCTGTAGGCGGAAGCCATCTGGAGGGGTGTCACGGCGAGGGCGTAGCCGTAGGTGACGCGGGAGAAGTCGACGGGATTGCCGGAATTGCGGACGACACCCCGACTTTCGCCGCTGAGGAGGATGCCGGTTTTACTGCCAAAGCCCCATCGTCCCATGTAGTCGTAGTAGCGGTCCATGCCGAGCTTCAGGCCGAGCATGTAGGAGCCGATGTTGCTGGATTTCTGCAGCACGCCTTCGACGCTGAGAGCACCGTAGGGGTGATGGTCGGGAACGCGGACCTTGTTTTTGTGGTAGAGTCCTTTGTGGCAGGGGATGACGGTGTTCGGGGTGACGAGGCCTTCGTTGAGTGCGGCTCCGGCGGGGACGATTTTGATCGTGCTGCCGGGTTCGTAGGTTGCCTGGAGGGCGAAGTTCGAGGCGCTTTCCCCGAGGTTGTCGAGCAGGTTGAGATTGAAGTGCGGGCGGCTTGCCATGCCGAGGATCTCGCCGCTTTTGGGATCCATCACGATGACGCAGCCGCGTTTGCTGTCGAACTCGGCGAGGCCGGCATCGAGCTCCTCCTCAACGATCGATTGGACGCCCATGTCGAGCGTGAGCTGGACGTTGAGGCCCGGGCGGGGTGGCATGAGGCTGGATGAATCGCCGGGAATGCGCGCGCCATTCGGGGCACGGCGGTGTTCTTGCCAACCGTCGCGGCCGACGAGGAAGCTCTCAAGGGCCGCTTCAATCCCGAATTTTCCGCTCTGGCGGTATCGTTTCGCGCCCTTGTCGTCGATCTCCTCGACCTCGCCCGTGTAGCCGATGACGTGGGTGGCGAGGTCCGGCGATGGATACCAGCGCTTGAAGGATTCGTTCAGAAAGAACCCTTCGAGCCAGTGCCGCAAGATGAGCTCGCGGAGGCCGTCGGCGCTGTCGGCCTTGAGGTCCTTGACGATGAAGAACTCTTTGGTTCCGGCGGCGATCGCGGTTTTGATGCGCGCTCGCATTTCCTCGCGTTTGAGGCCGAGCGGGCGGGCGAGGATACTCACGGCGTGGGCGAGGCCTTGATCGAGGATGGCATCGGCGGGCATGTCCTCAAATTCCTTGAGCAGCAGGCTTCGCTCCGCGAGCACGCGGCGCTTGCGGGCATCCGGGTCGA
Source organism: Verrucomicrobiota bacterium (assembly GCA_004293445.1). GTDB lineage: Bacteria > Verrucomicrobiota > Verrucomicrobiia > Verrucomicrobiales > Akkermansiaceae > Haloferula. The sequence goes on from RDYP01000024.1 coordinate 36,213, forward strand.
GGCCTTCCCAGCCCTGTTCCTTGCTGACTCGTTCGCAAGCGAGGGGGTAGGAAATGACGAGGGGGTCGGTGAGGTGCTGGACATTCACCCCGACGGCAACAACCGGCATGCTTTTCGCGAGAATCTCTTCGTTGCGATCGACGATCTTACCCCGCAGGCCCGGCAGGGTTTCGCGTCGCTCGAAAGTCCGGCGCGCCTTGTCGGCGTAGTGCTTGCGGTCCCATGCCTGGATCTGGATCAGGCGGACTGAAAGCAAACTGAGCCCGGTCACCAGGACCGAGCACAGCAGGACGCAGCGGACTTGGAACGCTCGCGGGGTCATGGTGGATCGCTGATGGAAGCGACTTCGGGGGCGGGGAGTCCGGGCCCGACTTCCTCGATGTCGGCAGGGCTCAGGGGAACCAGTTTGCTACCCGCCTCCTTGAGTCGTTCCTGCATGTCGAAGCGATCGAGCAGTTCATCGGTGTTCACCTCGACCATGCGGATTTTGACTCGCGTTTGGTCGATGCGGGTTTCGGCTTGGTCGATCAGTCGCTCGGTTTGGATCTGCGAGTTTTTGCAGATTGCCTGCATGATGCCGCCACCGGCGATGATCAGAGCGGCGAACATCAGAGCGATGAAGACCGAGGGATGGGTCTTGGGTTCGGAGCGTAAGCGGTTCATCGGTTTCGGGATGTGGGGTCCAGAAGCTCGGCGACCCGCAGTTTCGCACTGCGGGCCCGGGGATTCACTTTGATCTCGTCGTCGCCTGCGGCGATCGCTTTTCGGGTGGGAAGGCTGAAGTGCCAATCGGGGTTCGGCCGCGGTTCCGGCCAGCCGGGCTGGTCGAGGAAGGGCTTCGACCGATGCTGCATGAAGCGTTTCACCATCCGGTCTTCGAGGCTGTGGAAGGTGATGACGAGCAGTCGGCCGCCGGGTTTTAGCACGTGGACCGATGCCTCGAGCGCTCTTTCGAGGGAGCCGAGTTCGTCGTTCACGACCATGCGGATCGCTTGGAAGGCTTTGGTCGCGGGGTGAATGCGACCGCTGCGGCCGATGGCTTTTTCGATGCAGTCGGCGAGGTCGGTGGTGCTGTCGAAGCGTCGGACGTCGCGGCGTTTCACGATCGCGGAAGCAATGCGGCGGGCGCGGGGTTCTTCGCCGAGTTCGCGAAAAATCCGGATGAGCTCGTCTTCTGACCAGGTGTGAACGAGCTCGGCGGCATCGAAGGGGCAGGCGGGGCCCATGCGCATGTCGAGGGGGCCGGCGCCGCGGAACGAGAAGCCCCGTTCCGCGGCGTCGAGTTGCCGGGAGGAGACCCCGAGGTCCAGAAGCAGGCCATCGACCCGCTTTTCCCCCCGGATCTCGGGGGCGTCCCGGAGATCGGCAAAATTTCCCTGCCATGTGCGGAAGCGGTCGCCGAAGCCGGCGAGACGACGCGAAGCAAAAGCCAGCGCCTCCGGGTCGCGATCGATGCCCAGCACACGGGCACCGGCTTTCAGGAAGGCTTCGCTATGACCGCCGCCGCCGAGGGTGCCGTCGACGAGGTCCATGCCCTCTTTCGCTTGCATCCACTCGTCCACCTCGCGGGCGAGGACCGGCAGGTGATAGCCGCTCCCGCCGTGGGTGCCTGTGTTGTTTTGGAAAAACTCCAACGGACGCCGTCCCGCCAACCAGCCATGGAATGCGGGTCGGACGGCCGTTTGGGAATGAACGGAAGGAAGCACTGTCCCGAGCGCTCCGGTCCGTTCGCATGGAAAATGTTCGGCGGTCCGCGCCGACAACCAGCCGGAAGCGGCGCGGACCATCGAATTGATGAGCGAGAGAGGCACTGTCCCGAGTGGTCTCTTTCGTTCGGCCTGGAAATTCACCGGACGCCGTCCTGCCAACCAGCCATGGAATGCAGAACGGACGACCGTGTTGAGTTGAACGGAGCGGAGCGCTGTCCCGAGTGCGCCGGTCCGTTCGGATGGGAAAAGGTAGCCCAACTCCCGCATCCGACCGAACTCCGCGATGGGTGTCGCGGGGTGGTCTTGTGCAGATGCGGAAGTTGGTTGGGCGAACAGCATGGTCGCTTCTATCAGGTGTGGGTGGGTGAAATCTGTGTTTAAAGGACGCCGAGGTCGCCGTCGTCCATGCCGAGCTCGATCTCCTTGATGCGCTCGAAAGTGGTCGGGGTGCAGACCATGTAGAACGGCCCCCGACCGGCGAGGATGACTTGGCCATCAGATTGGAGGCCGACCTGCTCGCTCCAGTCTTTCGGAACGGTCAGCTTGCCTTGGTTGCTGACGAAGGCCTTCTTCGACATCATGCGAAGGTGACCCACGATCTGTTGCTTTTTCGCAGGCGTGAGATCGCTTGCGGCAACTTGCTCGAACTTCAGGCCGAACTCCTCCTCGCTGTAGACCTTGATCACCGGCAGGCCGTGTTCCTTGGAAAGCTGGAGTCGAACTGCGGTTTCCTCGCTTTCCGGGCGCCATTCGACAGGGACGGAAACCCGGAATTTCGGGTCCATCTTGTAGTCGAAATGACTCTCGTGAACTTTGGACAAAGAAGGCATCGGATGCGGCTAAGCCGCTGAAGTGCCTTGAACTACACCAAAGTACACTCAGATCGTCAAATAAAATTCAGAGCCTCCCCGTCAAAATTTTAGATGATTGATGATCAATGACTTGAGTGAAAAATTTTACAAAAATCAGCCAGATTGCATCACGAATTTTTTCAAATTCTGGACAAAATTGCACGGTAAACCCGGGTTGAATTCCCAGATTGGTCCTAAAAATGGCAAAAATCCTAGAAGTGGTGTACTTACAAGACGGCAAGTGTGTCCCGGTGTACTCCGCCTCGCGAAAAGCCCTCGATCAGCGGACTTTGAGCGTGAATCTTGCCTTGCCGTCGCGGTCCTTCGCGGGATCGGGTCGCCAGCCGAGGGCGAAGCCTTCGATCAGGGGTTCTTCGGCCTTGTTCCAAAATTCGAAGGTCGCATTCTCGCCTGATTCGAAATCGAAGCGTCCGCCTTTGTATCCAGCGAGATCCACGCGTGCCTTGGTCATGCCGGTGCCGTTGATTTTCTGGCTTTCGGCGTCGAGAGGGGTCAGCAAGTCGAGTTTCAGCTTCTTACCATCGGCCCGAAGCAGGTCGACCCGGTCCTTTTTGGCGAGATTGGCGCGTTTTGCCGTGCTCTTTTCGAAATAATAGATGTCGGGCATGTGGATGCGCAGCTTGAAGGCGAGGGGGTTGGTGACCCCGGCCTTGTCGATGATGCGACCGCCGCCGATGATTTCATCGCCATCGAGCTCGAAGTTCACCTCGAAGCGTGCTCCGCCGCCGACAGTGCCGCGGTAAGTGATGATCTCGGCTTTAGCATTGGCTGGTGTGACGGCTTCCCAGCCGCCTTTGCTGGGGGACTTTGAGAAGCTGCGGCCGTCGGGCAGGGTCTCCTCGACCAGTGGCTGGAAGCGAATGGCGGTGGAGGTTCCCATGGGCTTGCCCTTATCGTTGTTCATCAGCAGCACGCCTTCCCCATTGGCACCGACAGAAAATTGAAAGCTGCGGCGCTCGTAGCCGGCGTATTTTCCGATCCAAGGCTGCACGGTCAGCTGGGGCAACTCGCCAGCGGTGGAGGGCAGGGATAGGGCGAGGAGGGAAAAGACAAAGAGCGCTGGTTTCATGACAGGCATGAAGAAAGACGGCGGGCGCTGGATTTGCGAGTGGATTTGTTCGTGATGAATGCTGCTGAGCTTGCCCGTTCCGCCCGGACCGATTCCATGCCGCCTGCCGGGCTCGGGGCCGTGCAGCGTGTTCTGTGGTTAGCGCGCGCCGGTCGTTGGGATCAGGCGCACGACCAGTGCCAAGACCTGCCTGATCCCGCCGGGGCCTGGATTCATGCTTGGCTGCATCGGGAGGAAGGGGATTCGGGCAATGCGGCTTATTGGTATCGCCGGGCAGGTCAGCCCGTGCCGGAGCGCTCCTTGGACTTGGACGATGAGTGGCTCCGAATCGCCGCCGCCCTGTCGACGGATGGCTGAAGGGGAGGAACGAATGGACAAGCGGCGGGTTCGCGCCATTGATTGCGCGACGGTCAGGGCGGGCGACATGTTGCTATCCTGCGGCTCCGTCGATCGCTGTCTCTTCGCTTCTCACCGAATCATGAGTTTGTCTCGTTCATTAGTCTTGGTTGCTGCCGCGCTCGCGTCCTGCACCTTGGGGCCCGATTTCGTGGAGCCGGGTGCCGATGCAGGGCGTGGCTGGAAGCAGTCGCTTGCGAAGGAACGCCAAGCCTTGCCGGACTCGTGGTGGACCTTGTTTGGCGATTCCGAGTTGGATCGATTGGTGGAGCGTGCGATTGCGACGAATCACGAGTTGGCTGCTGCCAAGGCTCGCTTGGATACGGCCCGTGCGCTTGTGGGTGTCGATCGCGCCCGCTTGTTTCCTCGACTGGACCTCGGTGCGGCGGCTTCGGAATCCCGGGCGTCGGCAGCCGTGGCGGGTGCGAATCTCGACCTTGAGAGCCAGCGGTATCGATCGGGCTTCGATTTGTCCTACGATCTGGATTTGTGGGGTCGCAATCGGCGGGCGCTCGAGGCGGCACGTTCCGAGGCCCAGGCTGCGGAGGCGTTGCTCGATGCCCAGCGCTTGGGGATCGCGGCCGAGGTGGCACGGCAGTACTTCTTACTCCGGGGGCTCGATGTTCAAGAGCTGGTGCTTGCCGATACCGTGGCCAGTCGGCGAGAGTCGCTGGATTTGGAGCTCACTCGGACCGAAGCAGGAATGAGTGATGGGCTGGCATCGTCACGAGCCCGGACCGAACTCGAGCTTGCGCGGAATGATCTGGCGATGGTCCAGCGTCAACGGGGTTCTGCCGAACATGCCTTGGCGGTTCTTTGCGGGAATCGGCCGTCGGACTTCGCGGTGAAGGTGCGTGACAGGGTAGGGGGTGCCGCTTTGCCGGTCATCCGCCCAGGGCTACCTTCCGAGGTCATGGCCCGAAGGCCTGATTTGCGGGCGTCGCTTGAAAAATTGCGGGCCGCCAACGCGAGAATCGGAGTTTCGGAAGCTGAATTTTATCCCCGTATCAGTCTGAGCGGTGCCGCTGGCTTCGAAGCGCTGGGTGCTTCCCATTTCCTCGACTGGGAGAATCGTGTGCTCTCTCTCGGGACCGACCTCGCGAGTCCTTTATTCGATGGTGGCGAGCGGCGAGCGGCTTCCAAGGCCATCCGGGCACGTTTCGATGAGGCGATGGCCGATCATCGTCAGATCCTGTTGCTTGCTTTGCGCGAGGTGGAGGATTCGCTGGTCGACCTCAAGGGCTTGGCCCGTTCGCGTTCCGCTTTGGATGCCGCTCTGGTTAGTGCACGCGAGACTCGGCGATTGGCGCGCGAGCGCTACGACAAAGGGGTATCGAGCTACCTCGAAGTGGTGGATGCCGACCGGAGTGTCCTGTCGATCGAGCTGGCTTCGGCCCGTGTGGATGCCCAGCAAAGGATTTCCTTGGTCGCGCTCGCGAGAGCCATCGGAGGAGGCTGGGCTGACAAGGAAGGCTGATCTTAAGGCTCTTCATCAAAGATTGGGGACATGAGGCACGAATGCCATCATGTCCCCGATGTTTGTTAACCTAAATCTAGGCCTGAAGGGTTACGACCTCCTTCA
>RDYP01000042.1 GCA_004293445.1 Verrucomicrobiota bacterium
AAAGGACTCCATCGCCGGCAAGCGCAAACGCGCCTGCCTCTCCACCGCCACACTCGAACGGTTCCTCAAACTTGCAGATTCAAAATGAGGGGGCCCTGCCCCCGGCACGGGAGTGATTGCCAAACACGAAGCCGCCCTCCAAATTGGGCCGCGTGAAAGTCAGCAAGGCCGTCATCACCGCCGCCGGGAAAAACCAGCGATCCCTTCCGCTCCAGACCCTCGTCGACCGCGACGGGCACACCAAATCCGCGCTCGCCATCCTCGCCGAAGAAATCACCACGGCCGGAATCAGCGAAATCGCGGTGATCGTTCACCCCGGCGACGAAGCCGCCTACACCGCGGCCGCCGGCCCACTCGCCCGCCAGATGCGCTTCATCCCGCAGGCCGAAGCTCTCGGTTACGGCCACGCGGTCCATTGCGCAGCCGCCTTCACCGGCGACGATCCCTTTCTCCTCACCGTCGGCGACCACCTCTACACCAGCCGCACCGACACCTCGTGCACCGCCCAGCTGCTGGAAACGGCCGCTAGTAGCAAGTGCCCCGTCTCCGCCGTCCAAGCAACCCACGAAAGCAAACTCCCCTACTACGGGAGCATCGGCGGACGACGCGTTCCAGGCTCCGATCGACTCTACGAAATCGAAAGCGTCCTCGAAAAACCGACCCCCACCGAGGCAGAGCAAAAGCTTGTCGTCCCAGGACTGCGCGCCGGAAATTACCTCTGCTTCTTCGGCATCCACGTGCTGTCACCCTCGGTCATGGAAACCCTAGGCCGTCAAATGGCCGACGGCCGGGCCGACCTCTCGCGCGCCCTCGCCGAAACCGCACGCCGCGAACGCTACCTCGCCCACGAGCTGCAAGGCCGCCGCCACGATCTCGATCTCCATTACGGCCTCCTCGCCACCCAACTCGCCCTCGGCCTCGCCGGTAAGGATCGCGACGAAGTCCTCTCCCTCTTGGTCGAGCTCCTGGCCCAATCCCAAGCCTGATCCGGCGATGTCCCTTCTCGATCTCATCACCTCGCCGGACGAAGCGGTCCGCAACCGTTCGCTCGATGCCGCCTGCGCGGATCTCCCGCTCGTCTCCCTGCTGGCTGAGGCCGATGCGCTCGATGCCTTCCGCCGCAGCAGCGAAAACCTTTACCATCGCGTCCGCGCACTGCTCTTCCTCCACTCCATCCACCGCTTCCACCTGCCGCGCCTGCTCGCGGCGGAAAAGCCCGGTTCGATCCCTTTCAAAGGCTACGAGAATTTGCTGGAGCGCCGCTTCGAAGAGGCGATCGACCTTTTCCTCAAGCAGCAAAAAGAGTCCGGCCCCGGCGACGCTATCTCCAGCGCCCTCGCCGCCGCCTACCAGAAGCTCGCCTTCCAAACGCTCGCCGACCAAGTCCGCCGCAGCGTCCGCAGCGTCAGCGGAAACCAATGGATGTTCCGCATGGGCCACCCCGCTGATCAGCCGCTGCGACTGCGCAAGGAGCTCCTCGTCCGCGACCCCGTCAGCGGCCTCTATCCCATCCTGCGCGAACGCACCCCGGTGCGCATGGACCTCACCCACTGCGGTTGGAGCGACATCTTCTTCCTCGGGATGGACTACCCCGACGGCGCGAAAGTCCTGAACATCTCTGTCGATCTCGCCGTCCACGGACGCGACAAAGAACCAAGCCCTCCTGTCGAAGCCAGCCTGCGCGTCATCGAACAACCCGTGCTCCGACTGACCAGCGTCGACCTCGGCTGCACCGCGGAAATCTCAAGCCTCAACGAAGTGTTCGATTTCGCCAAGGACTACCTCGGCCTGCTCAAGGCAGCAGTCATCGCCAGCGGCATCGTACCGCCCGGCATCGAAGGCTCCGGCCAAAGCCTCGCCGATTTGTTGGAACGGGTCGTCGGCCCCGGCCTCGGGCTCGAACTGGTCAGCAACGTCAACAACATCCCCAAAGGCTCACGCCTCGCGGTCTCGACCAACCTGCTCGCCGCGCTGATCGGGGCCTGCATGCGCGCCACCAGCCAAGCGAGTTCTTTAACAGGAGGCCTCGCCGAGGACGAACGCCGCATCGTGCTCGCACGAGCCCTGCTCGGCGAATGGATCGGCGGCTCCGGCGGCGGCTGGCAGGATTCCGGCGGTGTCTGGCCCGGCATGAAGCTGATCACCGGCAGCGTCGCCCGTGAAGGCGACCCCGAATTTGGGATCAGCCGCGGCCGCCTGATGCCAAGCCACCGCATCCTCGACCACAGCGACGCCCCCGCCACCGCTCGCCAAAAACTCCAAGACTCGCTGGTCCTCGTCCACGGCGGCATGGCGCAAAACGTCGGCCCCATTCTCGAAATGGTGACCGAGAAATACCTGCTGCGCAGCGAACCCGAATGGTCCGCTCGCCAGGAAACGCACGGCGTGCTCGACCGCATCCTCACCGCCTTGAAATCCGGCGACGTGCCAGCGATCGGCGCGGCCACGATGGAGAACTTCAACGGCCCGATCCAGACCATCATCCCCTGGGCAGGCAACCTTTACACCCAGACCCTCATCGACAAGACCCGCGCCGCTTTCGGCGACGACTTCTGGGGCTTCTGGATGCTCGGCGGAATGGCCGGCGGCGGCATGGGCTTCATCTTCGCTCCCGAGCGAAAAACCGAAGGCCAAGCCTTCCTCCAACAGCTCATGGCGGAGACGAAAAACACCCTCGCGGCCGCCCTGCCCTTCGCGATGGAACCCGTCGTCTATGACTTCGCCATCAACGAACGCGGCACCTGGTCCGACCTCCTTACGGGGAGCGATGCCTTGATGCCGTCCGGCTACTACCGCTTCGTCGTCCCCACCCTGCTGCGCATGGACCGCCAGCAACTCGGCGCGCCCCGCCTCGCGGAGCTCGATCAGTTCGCTGCCGCCTGCCGCCAACGCCCCGAACTCCAGGGCATGGTGCGCACATTGTTCGACTCGATCTTTCCTCACGGCGGCGAGGACTCCGGCAACCGCGATTCCCTCGATGCCCTGCTCGCGAAATACGGCTTCGACCGCGTGATGCACGAGCAGATCCGCGACGACCTCAAGGCCGGCCGCATCGGCCTCGCCCAAAATCGGCTCCCCGCCAACTCGGTCATCGAGGACGTGCGCGAGTCCGATCTCAGCCACTCCGCCACCCTCACCGACGCCCACCACCAACGCGGCCTCGCCGCGCTCAAGAACGGCGAAGTCGCCGTCATCACCCTCGCCGCCGGAGCTGGCTCGCGCTGGACGCAAGGCGCAGGCGTGGTCAAGGCACTCCACCCTTTTTGCAAACTCGGCGGACGCCACCGCTCCTTCGTCGAAACCCACCTCGCGAAAAGCCGTAAAATCTCCCAGCTCTGCGGCACCCCACTGCCGCACATCTTCACCACCAGCTACTTCTCGCACGAGCCAACCCGCCGTTTCCTCGATCAGCACGGCCACTTCGGCTACGACGGCCCGCTGCTGCTGTCCGAAGGCAAGTCGATCGGCCTGCGCACCGTTCCAAGCGTTCGCGACCTGCGCTTCGCGTGGGAAGAGATGCCCCAGCAGACGCTCGATGTCCAACAGCAGAAAGTCCGCGACAGCCTACGCACCGCCTTGATCGGCTGGGCGGAATCCACCGGCGAAGCCTCGGATTACACCGACAATCTTCCCCAGCAGTGCCTCCATCCCGTCGGCCACTGGTACGAAGTCCCGAACCTGCTGCGCAACGGCACCCTCGCTGCTTTGTTAGAGGAACGCCCGCAGTTGAAGACGCTGGTTCTTCACAACATCGACACCGTCGGCATGAACGTCGACCCCGCCCTGCTAGGCCATCACCTCGAAAGCGGTGCCGGCCTGACTTTCGAGGTCATCACCCGCCGCCTCGAAGACCGCGGCGGTGGACTCGCCCGCGTCAATGGTCACCCGCAACTCGTCGAAGGCCTCGCCATGCCGCGCGAGGAGGACGAGTTCCACCTGACCTACTACAATAGCAATACTTGCTGGATCGATATCGATGCCCTGCTCGCCGCCTTCAAGCTGACCCGCGCCGATCTGAACGACGCTGCGAAGGTCACCGCCGCAATCCGTGCACTCGCCGCCCGGATGCCGACCTACATCACGCTGAAAGACGTGAAGAAACGCTGGGGCCACGGTCAAGAGGACGTCTTCCCGGTCTGCCAGTTCGAGAAGCTGTGGGTCGACATGAGCCACCTGCCGAGCATCGACACCCGCTACATCGCCGTCCCCCGCCTCCGCGGCCAGCAGTTGAAGGACCCCGCCCAGCTCGACGGCTGGCTCCGCGACGGCTCCGCCGCCTACCTAGAATCACTCTGCGAATGGTGCTAACCAACCAAGCTCAGACAGCTCCTTGGACGGATGCAGCTCTCCCGGAGCCAGCCTGCTGAACCGGGCTCATCCCCGGCCTCTCAAAACGCTGCGACAAGAGTGCCGTAGCCCCTACCCCCCCGGTTCGGCTTCATCACCAGCCCGTAGCACTCCCTGCCCTCGCTATCGGGGAGGAAAAGGCGCATTGCGAAAACGCTGATGCTGACGGAGCAGCTGGATATCTCCCGAGTCTTCGCGCAGGGCTCGGGCAGAAAACGCCACAGCCCCCTTCCGATCGGACCGGACGAAGCGAAGCTCGGCCATGGTATCGAGATACGCCGCTTGCCGGGGATGGATCTCCAGAGCTTTCGAGAGGTGCTTCTCCGCTTCGTCCAGCCGACGGTTCGCCCGTGCGGCCAGCCATGCCGCTGAGTTCCGCGCATTGTCATTTTCAGGATAGGCCTCGATCCCGCCTACCAAGTGGTGCCAGATCCGCTCGAAGGACCGATCGTGTAGATCCACCAAGCCCGCGGCACGCATGGGCGCGAAAAAATGATCCGCCAACGCGATGTCGGCGTAAGGCATGGCGGCCACTCGCTCCATCTCCCGGACCGCATTCCCCCGGTCCCGCTCAAGGCACGAGAAGGCACGAGCCAGATCGGCCTCGATCCTCAACCGCAGGGACGCGGCAACCGAAAACGCGAGAGCCTGCGGGAAGCCCTCGCCCAGCGCCTGCGCATGCTTGAACGCTTGCGCCTCGGAGATCGCCGCCGCCAAACGCCAGTCACCCTCTGCTTGGGCCTGCTCGCCGAGACGGATTACCACCGCATCGAAAGCGCCGGACGCGAGAGTGCATTCCGTCCCCGCGCGACGCCACCAAAGCGCGGCGCGGCGGAAATCCCCGGCTGCCCCAAAAGCCTCGGCACACTGAAACTGGGCCACCGTCACCCCAAGCGCCAGAAGCTCCGCATGACGTTCCTGCTTCGCGGCGGCAGGCTCGTCACCAGAGCGACGGTAGCACGCGGCGGCATAGGCTCGATAAGCGGCATCACTGGGCTGGAGGCGTGCCAGTTTCATCCACTCCTCAGCCGCTTCTTTCCAGCGACCCGTCGCAGCAAGGTGCTCCCCCTTGAAACGCCGCCCCGCATCCTCGGGCCCATCCCGCTCCAGCAAGTCCATGCCCCGCAGGAAATTCTCACTGTCCCCGCTCTGATCGGCCAAGTCCACCAAGCACGCGATCATCTCGCCGCGCCCCGCAAGATCCATGCGACTCACCTCTTTCCAGGACTTCTCGAAAAAAACCGCCCGCTCATCCGTTGGGTCCGCAAGCAATCCAAGAATCCGCGAAAGCTTCCGCAAACGGTCGCTTGGCCTCGCGGCGGGATCGATACGCCCCAACCATGACCACAATCGATCCGTCCCCTCCCGTTCCTCAAAAAGAGTCCCAACCAGCTCCAGCCAGCGCCCTTCATCATCACCTGCGAAGCGGTCCGCAGCTTCCAATACTGGCTCCACCACCGGCAGCTCGAGCGCGTCGAAGGGCCCTGAAAGCAAACTTGCAGCCACCCGCGTGAAGCCTTCCGGATCTGCCTGCGCGAGCTCGCCAAGCGGAGCAACAAAGGCTTCGCGCAGCTCGTCCAGCAGACCGCGCTTCTCCAGAAAATACCCGAGCAAGGACAATTCCAACAATTCACCTTCCTCACTGTCCGGATCATCGATCAAAACGCGAAACCGCTTCATCGCCCAAGCTGCGAAATCCGGCTTTGCGGGATCCATTCCGAGCACTCGCAGAGCCTCATCGACTCGCTCTGCCGATTCCAGGTAATGGAAGGCCGCCCTTGGATCGATCGCCCGCAGCCGCTTCTCCGCTTCTTGAGCGTCACCCGCGAGGAACAAAAGACGAAGCTGTTGCAAACGCCCGTCCTCATCGTCCTCAGCCAAAGCCAGGCGACGAAGCTCCCGCGGCGGATGAGCCTCCGAAGCTCCTTGTCCCCAGCGACGAATGACGAACTCCCGGTAGAGCCCCAAGGCGGGCGACGGGGACGAACGCTGAGGACCCGGCTCAACCATCAACCACGGCAAGGGATTCCCCGCCAACAAGTGCAAGCGAGCGGCATGCACTGGCAGCCCCGCTTGCTCGGCCGCACGCGCCGCTTCGAGCGTCCGACCCGCTACCGCAAGGAGAGGATACCGCCGCAAGGCCTGTTCCTTCTTATCCCCCTCAACCGGCTTGCGCAGTTCCTCATCCAGACTGCCCAGTGCCCGATGCAAGGACGCCGTCGCCATGCGCTCCGTCGACGCCGGACGCCCCATGGCGAGATAAGCAAAGGCTCCCGCCACATCCGGAGTATCGCTCGCCAGACAGGATCGTGCCGCCTCGATCGCCACTCCACGAGTCGCATCCTCAAGAATCGCCAGCGATTCCTCGCTCTCCTCCAGCTCATACAATTTTAGAATCTGCCGCCAAGCCTTCTGCTTGCGCAGCTCCTGGATCACCAGCAAGCGATCGTGGGTCGAACCGCGATCGTATCGAAGAACCAATTCCGCAATCTTCGGCGAACTGTCGGGCATGATACCCAACTGGATTTTCCGCAGCAAATCGCGCGACCGCCTCGATGCCTCCGGATCCTTCCCCGCCGCCGCCACCTTCAAAGCAGGTAGCGCACTCTCGCCCATCGCCCACAAATCCCGAGTCGCCTTCTGCCTCGTCGCGTAAGAATCGTCCGACAAATCAGCAACCAGCGCCCCAGCAGGCCTCACCTCCACAGCATCCGAGCCACCGGTAGTCGGCAAGGTTTCGGCAGAGCACCATGCTCCAGCCAAGCAAATCCCGAAAATTGTCTCCACGATCCCCCGCTTCATCTGCAGCCAGCGTCCGATCTTTCCTCCGGAAATCAATCCCGATCCTCGGGTACACTATCCACGCGACCAGATCCGTGCCTGCAGCCTCAAAGGCCTGATGATCCGGAGTTGCTTTCATTCAATCTTCGCTGAATTCTGTTTGCACGATGAAACCCGCAGCATCGCGTTCCACTTTCGGCCTAGCGACCCTTTTCCTGTTCGCAAGCATCGGTCTTCCTGCCGCTGGACAGGACCGTTTGGCAGACCTGCTGGCCGAACCTGGTGCCAACCTTTCCGATCCCGCCTCCCGGCAGAGGATCGAGGAACGCCTTCGCGCCGGCCAAGAACGCCGTAGAGGCGCGGCTAGGGAAAAAGCGCGACAACTCGGTCTTGCCGAGCGAGTCGTCCGACCCAATGGAGCGATCCAAGAAATCGCGGACTTCGATGGCGAAATTCCGATTTACCTCACCACCCACAACGCGAACGCCGCTATTTCCACTGGTGCCAATCTCGTTCGCAGCAGCTATGCGGTGGACGGGAGTGGCGTGACGGTCGGCGTCTGGGACGGCGGTTCGGTCCGCTCCACCCACCAGGAATTCAACGGCCGGGTGACCGTCAAGGATGCCTCTTTTCCCATCGACCACGCGACCCACGTCGGCGGCACCATCGCCGCCAGCGGCGTGGTGGCCAGTGCCAAAGGAATGGCTCCCGCGACACTCATCGACAGCTACGATTGGAACAGCGACGTCGCCGAAATGACCTCGCGTGGCGCCTCCGGCCCCGCCCAAGCAGGAAAAATCTACCTCTCGAACCATAGCTATGGCTATGTCAGTGGTTGGAATTACGTGAACAACGGCACCCGGGTCTGGGAATGGTACGGCAATGGCAGTACCAGCATCGACGTCGATCAGGATTTCGGACGCTACAACGCCAACTCGCGCGACCAAGACAGCCTCGCTTACAACCTGCCCTACTACCTGATCTTCCGCAGTGCCGGCAACGACCGCGTCGACAATCCGAGCAGCGGTCAACAAGTCGCACTCATCCCCGGTTCCTCCACCGTGGTCCCTTTCGACCCCAACCTTCACCCCAAAGGCGACGGACTCTACCGTGGCGGATTCGAAACCATCGCCTACGACGCGTTGGGGAAAAACATCATCACCATCGGCTCCGCGACCGACGCCGTGACCAGCGGTAGCCGCGATCCCTCGAAAGCCAATTCCAGCACATTTTCCTCCTGGGGCCCTACGGACGACGGACGGATCAAGCCCGACCTCGTCGCGAATGGCGATGGAGTTTATTCTTCACTCAACGGCGGGGACGCCAGCTACGGCACCTACAGCGGTACCAGCATGTCTTCGCCAAACGCCGCTGGATCCGCCGCGCTGCTCATCCAGCACTACGGCAACCTCTTTCCCGGCCAAGCCATGCGGGCCAGCACCCTCAAAGGCCTCCTCATCCACAGCGCGGATGATCGAGGCAACCCCGGCCCAGACTATCGCTTCGGCTGGGGCCTCATTCATACCAAGGCGGCTGCCGACCTCATCAGCGACCACGCGGCGCAGCCGGTAAAACAACGCATCACGGAAAACCAACTCAACAACAGCACCCTCACTCGCAGCCACTCCTTCATCTGGGACGGCAGCTCGCCGATCCGCGCCACGCTCTGCTGGACCGACCCCGCCGGAACCGCGACCACCACTTCCGACCTCCGTTCACCGCGACTGATCAACAACCTCAACCTCAAAATCATCTCACCCGGTGGAGCGGAATTCCTCCCTTGGGTGATGCCCTTCGTCGGTACTTGGACCGAGGCATCGATGAACTCCGCCGCGACGACCGGCATCAACAATACGGATAACGTCGAACAAGTTCTCATCCCCTCTCCCGCTATCCCAGGGACCTGGCAAGTCGTGGTCTCCCTCTCCGGAACCCTCAGCAATAGCAGTCAGAACTATTCCTTACTGCTCGATGGCGCATCGACCGCTGACGTTCCACCACCACCGCTCTCCATCGCTTCCATCACCCCCGCGAGCGGCCTACAAGGCCTGGTGACCGTCGACCTCGCCGGCACTTCATTCGAGGCGGGCACTCAGGTAAAACTCTCGCGCAGCGGTCATCCGGACATCGAGGCCACCGGTGAGCAAAAAATCGGCGAAAGCATCCGCTGCCAGCTCGACCTCACAAGCGCCGCGGCTGGCCCATGGAGCGTCGTCGCAACCAATCCCGACTTGGAAACCGCGACCTTGAACAACGGCTTCACCGTCATTGGTTCGCTCTGGGCGGAAAGCTTTGATGGCAGCCCGAGTGGTTGGGTCTCGCAAGCCACAACCGGAAGCAACAACTGGTCTCGAGTTCAGACCTACAGCCACTCACCCTCCTATTCCTACTTCGCCCCCGCCCCCGGTTCAAAAACCACAACCAGCCTCACATCACCCGCCATCGCAATTCCCGCGAACGCCACAGGACTCCAAGTCAGCTTCTGGCACCGCTTCAGCCTAGAGAGTGCGCGGGATGGAGGAAAACTCGATTTTTCGATCAATGGCGGCACTTGGTTCGAGGCAGGAACCAGCGGTTCAGGTACCGCTTTCGCCAGCAATGGCTACAACAGCAATATCGGAGGCAGCGGAGGTAACGCTAGCGAGTTCGCAGGAACGAGCGCTTGGTCGGGTGAAAGCGGTGGCTTCATCAACACCCTCGTCAACCTTACCGATACGACAAAATTCGCCGGAAAGAGCCTTCGGATCCGCTGGCGCATAGCTACAAATGCACGAACCGGAAGCAACGGCTGGTGGGTTGACAGCATCTCCCTAGTCGGCGGTGGCGATGTCGCCAACCTTGCACCCACCGTCGCCACTACCGCAAGCAGTGCTTCAACTGCCACAGTAACTGATGCCGATGGTACCGTCTTCCAGATTCTCTCAGGCTCGACCTCCAACTTCACGGTTCTAGGAGCAGACGATGCCGGGGAATCCGCTCTTACCTACACGTGGACCGCCACCGGTCCCGCCCCTGTGTTCTTCGCCAACAACGGCAGCAATACGGCGAAAAGCACCGAGGGAATCTTCGAATCCAGCGGCGATTACCTCGTCAATGTCGCCATCCGCGATGCTCAAGGTCTGACCACAACCAGCTCGCTCAACGTTCGCGTGGTGCAGACCAGCACCGACCTGAGTGTCTCCCCTGCAAGCGCGAGCCTTGCCGTGGGAGCAAGCCAGCCTTTCACCGCCATACTACTCGATCAATTCGGGCAAGCGATGTCCACCCAGCCAACCTCTTTCTCTTGGACTACCAGCGGAGGAGGATCGATCAACAACTCGGGAGTCTTCTCCGCCACCAGCGCAGGAGGCCCCTTCGTGATCCGCGCGACCTCTGGCAGCATCAGCCAAACCGCTTCGGTCACAGTCGTGCCGCTAGCCGCCACAATCCAACTCTCCGATCTCACACAGACCTACGACGGTAGCCCGAAATCGGTCAGCAGCTCGACGACACCCGCAGGACTCGCAGTGGCCATCAGCTACGACGGATCCAGCAATCCACCCGTCGCAGCCGGCAGCTATCCTGTCTCCGCCCCGAACTACCAAGGATCAGCGAGCGGAACACTCGTCATCACCAAAGCAAACGCCACAATCGAACTCTCCGATCTCACACAGACCTACGACGGTAGCCCAAAATCCGTCAGCAGCTCGACGACACCCGCCGGACTCGCAGTGGCCATCAGCTACGATGGATCCAGTAATCCACCCGTCGCAGCCGGCAGCTATCCCGTCTCCGTTACCATTACCAACCCGAACTACCAAGGATCAGCGAGCGGCACCCTCGTCATCACCAAAGCCAACGCCACAATCCAACTCTCCGATCTCACACAGACCTACGACGGTAGCCCGAAATCCGTCAGCAACTCGACAACGCCCGCCGGACTCGCAGTGGCCATCAGCTACGATGGATCCAGCAACCCACCCGTCGCAGCTGGCAGCTATCCGGTCTCCGCCACCATTACCGACCCGAACTACCAAGGATCAGCGAGCGGCACCCTCGTCATCACCAAAGCCGACGCCGCAATCCAACTCTCCGATCTCACACGGACCTACGACGGTAGCCCGAAATCCGTCAGCAGCTCGACGACACCCGCAGGACTCGCAGTGGCCATCAGCTACGACGGATCCAGCAATCCACCCGTCGCAGCCGGCAGCTATCCTGTCTCCGCC
>RDYP01000007.1 GCA_004293445.1 Verrucomicrobiota bacterium
GCTTCCATTGGAAGGAATGAGGCTTTCGTATCCCGGGGAAGGTTGCTGGCCTCAGACTTGGAAGGGTTCAGCTGGGCAACAAAGCGCAGACGCTTCACCCCCCAATGCTCCGGCACCTCCCCCAGCCACTCGACGCCGGAGTCCTTGTATTTCGGGTAGCGCGGGAAGCTCATGGGGTGCGGCGGGTGGTGAGGGTGCGGACGGCTTTCAGCGAATGGCCGGCGGCGAGGGTGTCCTGAATGAAGGCGGATCCGTTCACGGGTCGCAGCCCTCTTCATGGGCGGATTGGAGGTAAAACTCGTGGAGTTTTTCTTGCAGCAGCTTTTTGTCTGGAAGTTGGGTTTGATACTCCGCGATCAGGGCGGGCGAAAGCGAGCGGCTGAGCGCGTATTCCACCACTTCGACATCCTTGTTGGCACAGAGCAGCACGCCGATGGCCGGGTTTTCGTGAGCTTTGCGGTGGTCCCGATCGAGCGCTTCCAGATAGAAGCCGAGCTTGCCCAGGTATTCCGGTTCGAAGCGGCCGACTTTCAGTTCGATCGCGACGAGGCAGTTGAGTCCGCGGTGGAAGAAGAGGAGATCGAGTGCGAAATCCCGCGCTCCGACTTGCAGGGGGAATTCGGTGCCGATGAAGCAAAAGTCCCGGCCGAGTTCGATGAGGAAGTCGCGGAGCTGGAGCAGAAGGCCGCGGTGGAGATCCGCCTCCGCATGCGCGGCGGGGAGGTCGAGAAACTCCAGCAGGTAGCTGTCCTTGAAAAGGCTGGCGGCGTCCGGGTGGGTTTGGGCCAACGCTTGCGAAACCTGGGGTGGGCTGAGAACGGCCCGTTCGAACAAGCTCCCCTTGAGTTGGCGCTCCAGTTCGCGGCTGGACCATTTCTCGCGGATCGCATGGCGGAGGTAGAATTCCCGCTCCTCCGGCCGCTTGCATTGGCCCATCACGATGGTGTGGTGGGTCCAGGGCAATTGCCGCAGCAGTGCCACGACGTTTTCCTCGCCCTGCGCGGGTGTCCCCGCCCCTGCATCGTCGGAGAAATGTCGCGGCACTGCCGCGACAAATTCCTGGTCGCGATAGGTCTGGTAAAACTGGCGCATTCTCAGGAGGTTGCTGCGGGTGAAGCCCCGCATCCCGGGATAGGCGGTGGCGATCTGGCGCGCGAGTTGATCGACCACGCCATCGCCCCACTCCGCGCTGGCGATTTTCCGGCTGATGTGGCCGCCGATCTGCCAATAGAGGTCGATCAACGCGCTGTTGACCGCCTGATAGGCCCGCTGGCGCGCCGCGGCGATGAGCCCCAGAACCTCGGCGAACGCCGGGTCGGAGGGTGGCGGGGTGGGAAGATCACTCATGGCAGGCGGGCGCGGGACAAGCGGGCATTTCAATGCGACAGGCCGGCGATCTGGGAGAGGATGCGGTCGGTACAGTGCTTCAGCTCGGCATCGATCTCCGCCAGCGGCCGCGGCGGCTGGAAGACGTAGAAGTGGCGGTTGAAGGGGATCTCGTAGCCGACCTTGGTCTTCTCGGGGTCGATCCACGCGTCGGGGGCGTGCGGTAGGACCTCGCGCTGGAAATAGGCCTCGATATCCTCGCCCAGCGGGACGTTCTCGGTGTCGCGCAGGGCGGAGTCCGGCTGCGGCTTGCCCTTCCCCTTGCCCTTCTGGCCGAGCACCGGCTCGCCCTTCTCGTCCCGCAGCGGTCGCTCCACGGTGATGCTGTGGTAGCCGAAGTCCTCGTTCCGGAAGATGCGGGAGACCGGGCGGCCGTCCTTTTCGATGGCGGTGAAGTAGCCGAAGAGGCGGGTGATCTCGTCGATGTCCTCGTCGGCCAGTTCCTTGCGCTTCGAGCCGAGCGACTTCCGCATCTTGCGACCCATCGCGGAGGCATCGATGAGCTGGACGTAGCCGCGGCGGGCCTCCGGCTTGCGGTTGGAAAGAATCCAGACGTAGGTGGAGATCCCGGTGTTGTAGAACATGTCGGTCGGCAGCGCGACGATGGCTTCCACCAGGTCGTTCTCCAGCACGTGGCGGCGGATCTCAGACTCGCCGGAGCCCGCGCCGCCAGTGAAGAGCGGGGAGCCGTTGAGCACGATGCCGAAGCGGCTGCCGCCCTCCGCGGCAGGCCGCATTTTCGAGATGAGGTGCATCAGGAACAGCAGGGAGCCATCCGACACCCGCGGCAGCCCGGGGCCGAAGCGGCCGTCGTGCCCGCGCTGCGCGTGCTCGGCACGCACGGTCTTCTCGATCTTCTTCCACTCCACGCCGAAGGGCGGGTTGGACAGCATGTAGTCGAACTTCCTGCCGACATGTCCGTCGTCCGACAGCGTGTTGCCGGCCACGATGTTCGCGACGTCCTGGCCCTTGATCAGCATGTCGGCCTTGCAGATCGCGTAGGATTCGTCGTTCAGCTCTTGGCCGAACATGGTCAGCCGTGCGCCGGGATTGTGCTCGGCCAGGTAGTCCTCCGCCACGGAGAGCATGCCGCCGGTGCCGGCGGTGGGATCGTAGATGGTGCGGACCACGCCGGGCTTCGACAGCACCTCGTCGTCCTCGATGAAGATCAGGTTCACCATCAGGCGGATCACCTCGCGCGGCGTGAAGTGTTCCCCGGCGGTCTCGTTGGAGATTTCCGCGAACTTCCGGATCAGCTCCTCGAAGACGTGGCCCATGTGCTCGTTCGGCACCTTGTCCGGGTGGAGGTCGATGGCGGCGAACTTTTCGACGATCAGGTAGAGCAGGCCGTTCTTGTGGAGCTTCTCGATCTGGGTGGCGAAGTCGAAGCGCTCGAAGATGTCGCGGGCGGACGGCGAGAAGGCCTGGATGTAGGCGTCGAGGTTTTCCCGCAGGTGGAACTGGTCGCCGAGCAGCTTCTTGAGATCGAGCGGAGAGGTATTGAAGAAGCTCTGGCCGGACTTCCGCAGCAGGAAGGGCTCCGGGTTCAGGCCGGCGGCGGTCTTCGCGGCGTGTTCGGCCAGCACCGCGGCCTTGGTTGGCTCCAGCACGCAGTCGAGCCGGCGGAGGACGGTGAAGGGCAGGATGACCTTGCCGTAGTCGGACTGGCGGTAGTCGCCGCGCAGCAGGTCGGCGACGGACCAGAGGAAGGCGGAAAGGGCTTGGGGTGTCATGCGAAGCGAGAAAATTGGCAGCGGGCCTGGGACAAAGACGGGGTGAGGGAACCATTTCCCAAAATCTTGAGTTTAATGGTCTCGGAATCCTCTAACTGGACGAGAACGGTGCCTCAAGGGGAATCGCCCGGCTCACCAGGTGCTTCCGCTCTCCCTCGAAAAGTCGAACACGAAAAACGATGGCGGAAGCGCGGGGAAAGGGGCTTGATGCTTGGCGATGAAGCGATCGATGAAAACCCGTGGGACCGCCGCCAACGCGGGTCGGCGGGGGAAGCGTCTGCTGATCGCGGGCTACCGACTGGCCCTGCTGGCGCTAGCTTTTTTCAGCCTGCACACCGCGACCCAACGGCGCGAGGCACGGAAGGACTCGGCGCTGGGCGAGGAAGCACTGGCGGCGGCGAAGGCTTTCGCGCCGACCGCGGTGAAGCTGGGTGCGCCGGATGGCGACGACCGGGTCTCGCCGCTGCTCGACGCCCGCGGCGCGACGGTCGGCTGGGTGGCGCAGACCTCCCCCGAGTCCCGCGCAGTGACCGGCTACGCGGGACCGTCGAACCTGCTGCTCGTCTTCGATGCCGCGCGGCGGGTGGCCGGAGCGACGATCCTGCAAAGCGCCGATACCGCAGGCCATGTGGCGAAGGTGGCGGAAAGTACGAGATTTCTAGGACAATGGACCGGCAAGCCGCTGGCGAGCCTCGGTTCGCCGGGCGAGGCGGAGATCGTCAGCGGGGCATCGCTGACCAGCGAGGCGATGGCACGCGGCGTCGCGGCCCGCTTCGGCGCGACCGGGATGGATCAGTGGTTTCCCGGCGAGGTGAGGATTGAAGAACTGCGCGAGTGGTTTCCATCCGCCACCGCGCTGGTCGGGACGGAAGCGCACGACGCGGGCGGCACACGGCTGGGCAGCGTGCTGCGATCGAGCCGGATGGGCGTGGCGGTGCGTGGATTTCAGGGTGCCTCCGACGTGCTGGTGGCACTCGATGCCGACGGTAAAAAACTCATCGGCGTGGCCTTGAAAGGCAGCCGCGACAACGAACCCTACGTCCCGGATGTGCGCGACGGACTGCGCTTCGACCTGCCCTATGCCGGGTTGACGGTGGACGAGGTGATGGGCAGTGAAAGCGGCGCGGTGGTGATGGTCAGCGGCGCCAGCCGGACCGCGGAGTCGGTGGAGGAGACGGTGAAAGAAATGCTGCGCCGTCATTTCGCTCCGCCCCCGGTCGCGCCGCCGTGGCTCGATCTCCGCAGCGGCATCGCTCTGGCCTGGATCGCCGCCGGGCTGGGGATCGGACTGGGACCTTGGCGTGGAAAAAAACAGGTGCGCACGATTTTTGCCGCGGTCTCCGTAGCCGTGGGCGGGTTGTGGCTGGGACTGATGACCGGCCAGGACCAGTGGATCAAAGGCGCGATGCGTGGCACCCTGTGCGGCACCGCGCTGCCCTTACTCGCACTCAGCGCCGCGGCCTTGCTGGTCCCAGCGATCAGCGGCAAGAACGTCTACTGCGCCCAGCTCTGTCCGCACGGTGCGGCCCAGCAACTCGCCGGGCAACTGCGCACGCGACGACTCGCCTTGCCGCCGAGACTCCACCGCGCGCTGGCCGGCCTGCCTTGGCTGACGCTTGGCCTGCTGTGGCTACTTGCCTTCCTCGGGCTGGCCTTTCCCTTCGCCCACGCCGAGCCCTTCGAAGTCTGGAGCGCCGGCTTGGTCGCACTGGCCCCCGTGCTGATTTTCGCCAGCGGAATGATCGCCGCAGTGTTTCTGCCACAGGCCTACTGCCACTACGGCTGCCCGACCGGAGCCGTGCTGAAATTCCTCGCCAGTTCGCCGGGCCGCTGGACCCGCCGCGACGCCATCGCCGGTGCGGTGGTCGCGCTGACTGGGTGCGTCACGTATTTCGCATGAAACGAGCACTCATCGCCATCGGTCTGGCCGCAGCCGCGGTGGCGATCCTGCTCAAGCGTCCACCGCCGGAGCCGATGCTCGGCCGCGCGATGGGCTGCGAGTGGAAATTGCAGGTCGGAGAAAGGATCGATGCCGATTCCGTGCGGGCGGAAATCGTGAACGAGCTGGAAAAATGGGAGCAGGTTCTCAGCACATGGCGGCAGGATTCCGATCTGTCCCGCCACAATCGCGGAGAACCCGCCAGTCCGGAGCTGGCCCGCGTGCTGGAACTGGCAGAAGAACTCCACACCCAGAGCGGCGGGGCATTCGACCACCGGATGCTTGGCGCACTGACCCGCGCCGGCTTCGGACCGGGTGGCGAAGGCATCGATCTCTCATCGATCGGCAAGGGCTGGGCGGTCGACCGGGTGGCCGAGCGACTCGCGGCTCGCGGCCTGCGGCGTTACGCATTCTCGCTGGCCGGAGAGGTCCGAGCCGGAGAGGGCGAATGGCCGGTGGCGATCGAGAACCCCGACCCCCTTGTCGGCGGCATCGCCGAGACCCTTCCGCTGAGCGGCCTGGCGCTGGCGACCAGCGGAAATTATCGTCAATGGCGTCGTGCGGCGGGCGGCAAGCTGGCCAGCCACCTGCTCGATCCCGCAACGGGTGAACCGGTACTGCGCCCGCCATCGAGCGTCACCGTCATCGGTCCATCGGCCGCTCGAGCCAGCGGCTGGGCGACCGCACTCTTCGTGATCGGCCCGAAAGGCGACCCTCTGGCGATGGCCCGTGGCATGCGGGTGATCCGCCACGGCGATGCCGGACCCTGAGCGCCGCAAATTTCCCCCTTGTCGCGGCGGGGATCTTTCGAAAACTGCCGCCGCGATGCCGACCGACTCGATCCTCTACGCCACCCGACAATACCTCGGGATCGACCCCACCGTGATCGTCACCTTGATCCCGATCAAACGCGGCGCGTCCGGTCGGACCATCGTGCGGGTCAAGGCACCTGGCCGCGATCCCTTCATCGGCGTCCACTGGACCGACGAACGCCCGGACAGCGACAACTTTCTGCCCGTCGCGAAATTCCTGAAGTCGACCAAACTTCGGGTTCCAGAAATTTTCTACGAGATCCCGCACCGCCGGGTCGCGCTGGTCGAGGATCTGGGCGACAGCGACCTCCTCTCGCTGAAAGATCGTCCCTTCGCGGAACGCGAACCCTACTACCGCTCCGCTCTCCAGCAGATCGATAAGCTGTTCTACTCCAAGGGACCGAAAGACTTCGAACTGATGCCGCCCTTCGACGAGGCGCTCTACCGCTGGGAGCAGGAATACTTCTTCGAGCATCTGGTGGAAGGCCTGCTCGGAATGGACGCGGACTCCCTGCGCGAGGCACCGGAATTCCGCGACCTCGCACGGCGACTCGGAGCCAGCGCGAAGCACCTGGTGCACCGTGATTTCCAATCCCAAAATCTCCTGCTCAAGGACGGGGATGCCTGGTGGATCGACTTCCAAGGCATGCGCCGCGGACGCCAGGAATACGACCTCGCATCGCTGGTGTTCGATCCCTACATGGATCACTCGGCCGATGACCGGGAAGCGATTCTTTCGATCTGGGAGG
The DNA here is from genome assembly GCA_004293445.1 of Verrucomicrobiota bacterium. Taxonomy (GTDB): domain Bacteria; phylum Verrucomicrobiota; class Verrucomicrobiia; order Verrucomicrobiales; family Akkermansiaceae; genus Haloferula. The sequence continues at coordinate 6,620 of RDYP01000007.1, forward strand.
ACATTTCGGAGGACCGACCGGAAGCGACGATCTTCCGCGAATGCGCCGCCCAGCGGCTGATGCAGGCCCTCGGCGCCTATGGCAACATCCTGAAAAAGCGCGGCGACGAATGGTATGCCCAGCACATTCCTGTGGCCGCCCGGCTGCTCGGTGAGGTGACCGCCGGCACCGCGCTGGAAAAACCCCTCGCCCCGGTGCTCGCGAAAGCTTCCGGGTTCGTGCCGTGAGCCCTTCGTCCCGCCGAAGCTTCACGAATGCCGCCGTCCTGCTCGGCGCCGGCCTTTTCACGCTCGGCGGAGCCTCGCGGATCGCACCCTTGGCATGGCTCGAGCGCCAAGCCGTAACCGCCTTGGCACAGGAAATCGACCCCACCGGCCAACGCATCGAGGGCAATGGCAGCACACGAGACCCCTGGCTCCGCCGTCGTGCGATCCAGCCCGCCGACACGCCGCCGCGCGTGCTCGGTATCGACGACGACCCCGAGCAGTGGTTCAGCAGCTCGCCGCTGTCGCCTGTCGACCACGCACTGATCTTCGCACGATTGCGCGAGGCCGGGCATCGGGTGCTGGGCATCGGCCACCTGATGGCTTGGGACGAAGCCGAACCGCTCGCAATGGACGCCTTGCGCAAGCAGCTCGACCTCCTCGACAAAGCGGTGCTCGCCCTGCCACTCGCGCGCGGTGCCGATGCGGAACCCGTTCCCGCACCCTTCCTCCGCATGTCGCTCCCGGAGTCGGCCGTGAGCGGCGACCTATCCGCCTTGCCACGGGTCAACCGCGTCGCCGTGGCCAACGCCGAGCTGGGCGGCGAACGATCGCTGGCAGGATTTTCCCTGCTCGAAAACGAAGCTCGGGCCGATAAAAGCCAGCATCACCTGCTCGCCCGCTGGAACGATCGCATCCTCTTCTCATTCCCCCTGGCTGCGGAAATGGCCGCGCTGGGGATCTCGCCCGATCAGGTTCAGATCCAACCCGGCAAGCAGATCCGCCTCGGTCCAGCCGGCCCGGTTTTCCCGATCGACGAATTCGGCCGAACCCCCATCCGCCGCGACGGCGAAGCGCTCGACATCCCGGCGATGCAGCTGATCCGTGAGGAAAATCCGATTCCGCCCGATGACAGCGTGCTCTTGACCCGGGACCTCCGGAAAGAATTGGCAGATGAAGAAAAAGCCTGGTCGGAAGAATTGGCATCGATCGCTCGGACCCTGCGTAGCGCCCCACGTTTCGGTGACGCGATGGCGCTGAAGCGAGCCAGCACCCCGCTCGCACTGGCCTCGCTGCTCTGCCTCAATTTTTTCGCCACCTGGGCCTGTAGCTTGCAACGCCGCCGCTGGCGCATCGCCGTCAGTCTCATGGTAGCCGCCCTCGGGGGCCAGTTCCTCTACCTCCTCGCCGCACGCCAGGATGTCTGGCTCCCCCCCCTCGCCCTGCTCGTTCCCGGCCTCACCGCATTCGCACTGTCTCTCCGCCGGGAAAAGCCTCCCATCCGGCAAGCCCCTGCCCCAACGCCGATCGCACCCGAGCCCGAAACACCCAAAACTCCAAGCCAAGCACCCGCGAAAGCAGCACCTGCCAAAAAACGCGGCCGCAAAGGATCGGGGAGCAAACGCAAGGGCCCTGGCAAAAAAAGGTGAACCCCTCGGCGAAACTTCGTTCTTGGAACCCAAGCCCTTTCCCTCGGAAATTCTCCCGCACATGAGCCTCCAGCATCCCATCGCCAAAGCCGAAGCCCTGATCGAGGCCCTACCCTACCTCCAGGCATTCCGCGGCAAGACCTTCCTCATCAAAATGGGCGGCTCCGCCATGGAGGACCCCGAGCTGGTCGCCAAGGTCATGCGCGACGTCGTTTTCCTCGAAGTCGCCGGCATCAATCCGATCGTCGTCCACGGCGGCGGCAAGGCGATCTCCGCCGCAATGAAGGAAGCCGGGCTCGATGCGGAATTCATCGGCGGCTTCCGCGTGACCTCGGACAAGGCGATCTCGATCGTCGAGAAAGTCCTCTCCAACGAGATCAATCCCGGCCTCGTCCGCATGATGCGCGACTTCGGCGGCAAGGCGGTCGGCATCGCCGGCAGCGACGTTTTCCTCGGCGAAAAAATGCACGCCACCGACAAGGAAGGCAACCGCGTCGACCTCGGCCGCGTCGGCGAAGTCGTCGGCTGCCAACTCGGCCAAATGGACGCCGCCCACCGCGCGGGGATCGTGCCCGTGATCTCCCCCCTCGCCGCGGAACTCGCCACCGGTCGGCCGCTCAACATCAACGCCGACCTCGCCGCCGCCGCTCTGGCGAAAGAACTGCGCGTGGCCAAGCTGGTCTATCTCTCCGATGTGCCCGGCTTGATGCACGATCCCTCAAAACCCGAGACGCTCATCAAATCGGTCAATCGCGCCGAGGCGGATGCGATGATCGCCGACGGCACGATTTCCGGAGGCATGATCCCGAAAATCCGCAGCGCCATCGACGCGCTCAACGCCGGCGTCCGCAAGGTCCACTTCATCGACGGCCGCCTGCCGCACGCCCTATTGTTGGAAATTTTCACCGATGGCGGGATCGGCACCGAAGTCACTCGCTGAGGCCTAGCTTCATTCCTCAAGCTTCGCCTTCGGCGGTTCCACCAGCTTGCGGAAGTCCGCACCCCACTCCCTGGCCTTCGGGTGGCTCAGATTTTCCTCGATGTGCTCCAGCATCCGCAGGGCGGCACGACGCTCGTCGCCGGCGAGATAGAGCGCGCTCTCCATCCGCCATTCCAGTTCGGGCTGCATTTCGGCACTGAATTTCTCCTCCTCGGGCGAGGGTCCATCCTTCGGGTCCCGACCACTCCAAAACTCGAGCGGCACCCGCTCGTAACGCACCCGCTTGGCCCATTGGTCGCGCAGGGCATCGAACTTCCGCGCACGGACCAGGGGCGGGAAAATCAGCCGTTCGAAGACCGCACCCGACTCCAAAGGCGACAGGGGCCAGTCCTCCAATTTCGTCGCGCCCAGACCGTAAGCCCGCGCGAACACCGTGCCGGTCACCGGCTCCCGCAAGGCGTCCACCTTGCCATCGAACTGCTCGGGATTGCCAAAAATCGCATCCATCGCCTCCGCTGCCTTCACCGCCAGCTCCTTGCGATCGCCCTGCTCTTCCGCCGCTTCCAAGGTCAGTAGCAACCAGCGCAGTTGATGACGCCAGCAACGCCGATTGGCCGGGTCCTTCAGCATCCCTCCCTGACTCCGCTTCCAGTCGCGGAATTCCTTGGAACTGCGCTGGCGATCCTCGAACTCCACCTTCTCCACACATTTCACATACAGCTCCGCAGCCGCCTCGTCGCTGACCATCGCCGCACGATAGGCCGCCGCCGCAGTCCCGATCCTCCCCATCACTTTCTCGCGCGCGGAGTCGCTGAGTTTATCGAGCCGCTCGATCAGGGCCTCGCGATCGGCGGCGCTCAGCGACTCGGCTCGCAGCAAGGGAGCGGCAAGCATCAGGCAGAGGAAAAAGATACGTCTCATGGCGGCGGCAAAGGGAGCGGGACTCCCGCGGCGATGATTTTCAAGCAGCGCGGAAATGACAGGAATTTCGACGCTCCACAACGTGGACAGCCGCGCCCTCCTGCTCCATCTTCCGCCCGATGTCGCAAGCACGCATTGGAATCGTCGGAACGGGTCGCATGGGAGCCAACATGGCACGACGCCTCAAGGATCAGGGCCACCGCATCAGCGCCGTTCACGACAGTGCCCCGGGAATCGCAGCTGAGCTCGCCGCGGAACTCGGTTGCCACGCCGCCGCCACCCTCGCGGAACTCAGTGCCGGAGCCGATGTGATCCTCACCGTGGTCAGCGACGATCAGGCAATGCGTTCGATTTTTGCCGCGTCGGGCGACTCTCTCCTCAAAAACGCCACCGGCCGGATTTTCATCAACTGCGCGACGGTCAGCCCCGCCGTTCACGAGGAAATCGACGCCGCCTGCCGCAACGTCGGCGCATCCTCTCTCGAGGCATGCATGGCATCGAGCATCACCCAGGCCCGCCAAGGAACGCTCTACCTGATGGTCGGCGGTTCGACGGAGGACTTCGCACGGGTCGAAGCCATCCTGCGCGACCTCTCGAGCTCCCTACGCCACGTCGGTGGCACCGGCCAAGCAGCCAAGGTCAAGGCACTGGTGAACATGGTGATGAACATCAACACCGCCGCTTTGGCCGAAGGCCTCGGCCTCGGTGCCGCCCTCGGCTTGGACCTTCCCATGCTGAAGGAAATCTTCTCCCAAACCGGCGCCAACTCACGGGTGCTGGAGACCGATGGCGATGACATGATCTCCCGCGAGCACGACTGCTACTTCTCCGCCGCCCATGCCGCGAAAGACAGTGGCATCGCCAACCAACTGGCCGCCGCTGTCGGCCTGAAGGTCCCGCTCTCCCTCGCCGCCGAAAGCCAGTACCTTCGCATGATTGACCTCGGCCTCGGCGACCTCGACAAATCCGGCATCGCCGAACTGACTTTCCCCGGCCGCAACGAGAACTAAGCCCCCCCCTGCGAAATCATGGACCTGCCCGAATTCCGCAACCGCTCCGGCGAAAAGCTGGACACCAGCTTTCACCCCGCATCCCGCGAAGACGTCCTCGTCATCCTCGGCCACGGCTTGACCGGCAACAAGGACCGCCCCCTGCTGCTCGCGCTGGCCGAAGGCCTCGCCGCCCGCGGCTGGCCTTGCCTGAGGATTTCCTACTCCGGCAACGGTGCCTCGGAAGGCGATTTCCGGGAGGCGACCATCACCAAGGAAAGCGGTGACCTGCGCGCCATCCTCGATGCCCTACCGCCGAATCTCAAGATCGCCTACGCCGGTCACAGCATGGGCGGCGCGGTCGGCTTGACGACTGCCGCCGACGACGAGCGGATCCGCGTGCTCGTGAGCCTCGCCGGAATGGTCCGCACCGACGACTTCTGCGAGCGCGAGTTCGGTTCCGTGAGTCCGGACAAAGGCTGCATGTGGGAAGATCCGGAATTCCCCCTGTCGCAACATTTCGTCGATGATCTCACCAGCACCGGCGATCTCTTCGACGAAGCCGCCCGCGTCAGCGCGCCTTGGCTGCTGATTCACGGCACGGAGGACGATGTTGTTCTGATCGAAGACAGCCGCGACGCTTACGACACCGCCGAGGAGCCGAAGCGGCTGGTCGAGATCCGGGGAGCAGGGCATTCCTTCGACGAAAACAGCTACCCGCAAGTCGTCGCGGAAGTCGCCGACTGGCTCGACGCCCACCTGCGCTGAGACCCGCGGCGCTTGATGAGTGGACATCCGCCCCCTCTCCCGCTTTCCTCCCGCCGTGCTCGCAAAACGCATCATTCCCTGCCTCGACGTCACCGACGGCCGCGTCGTGAAAGGCGTGAATTTCGTCGATCTGATCGACGCCGGAGACCCGGTCGAGTGCGCCATGGCCTACAATGCCCAGCAGGCCGACGAACTGGTCTTTCTCGACATCACCGCCTCCTCCGACAACCGCGCGACGATGGTCGACGTGGTCCGCCGCACGGCCGAACACTGCTTCATTCCGCTGACCGTCGGCGGCGGCATCCGCAGTGTGGAAAACATGCGTGAAATGCTCCTCGCCGGAGCCGATAAGGTGGGCATCAACACCTCCGCCGTCACCCGCCCGGATCTCGTCGATGAAGGTGCGAAAGCCTTCGGCAGCCAGTGCATCGTGGTCGCCATCGATGCCAAGCGCGAAGGTCCCGGCAAGTGGGGCGTCTACACCCACGGCGGCCGCACCGCGGTCGGGCTCGATGCCGTGGAGTGGGCGAAAGAAGTCTGGCGGCGCGGCGCCGGCGAGATCCTGCTCACCAGCATGGACGCCGACGGCACCCAGTCCGGCTACGATTGCGAACTCACCGCCGCGATTTCCGAAAGTGTCGGGATCCCGGTCATCGCCAGCGGCGGCGCGGGCAACCTCGACCACATGGTGGAGGTGCTCGAAAAGGGCAAGGCGGATGCCGTGCTGGCCGCGAGCATCTTCCACTTCGGCAAGCACACCGTGGGCGAGGCGAAACGCTACTTCGCCGAACGCGGGATTCCGGTCCGGCCGGAGATGTGAGGGATGTCGACCTGAGGTCAACACGATGTCGACGTGCCGTCGGCCCTCCTCAAATCACCTCCAAGCTCGCAAGCACCCGGTCCGCCAGCGAGAAATCGAGGCACGCGGTCGTTCGGTTCGGCACGGCCCACACGTTCAGCCCAGCCGCCTTCGCCGACTTCACACCGTTCAGCGAGTCCTCGATCGCCACGCATTCGCCGGCGGGAAGACCCAGCCGCCGCACCGCCTCCAGCCACAAGTCGGGCGCGGGCTTGATCCGTGGCGCATCGCCGCGACAGACGACCTCGCGGAAGTACGATCTCAGCCGTAGTTTCTCCAGCCAGCCATCGACCCACGAATGGGACGAGCTCGACACCACTGCCAGCGGCACCTCAAGCGCCGCGAGCTTTTCGAGCAGTGCGACCACCCCTGGCATCGGTCCGGCCAGCTCCAGATCGCGACGAATTTCCACCTGCCGGTCCTCGTCGAGCTGATGCCAGTCAAAACTCCGGCCGGTCAGTTCTTCGAGATGGACCTTCGGCGACCAAGTATCGAAGTCCGAGCCGATGCACTGGGTGTAAGTCTCCAGCAGCAGCGGATGCCCGTGAGCAAGAAAAGTGCGGTGCCAAGCCTCATAAATCGACCACTCGGTATCCACGAGGATCCCGTCGAAGTCGAACAGCACGGCCGAAAATTGCATGCGCGGGGGATGACCGCGGACCGCCCGCCGTGCAAGCCCGGTTTGACAGGCGACCGGGCTCAGCGTCCTGTGCAACTCGGAAACCCCGATCGGCCCCAGCCGAATTTCGGTTTTCAAAGACTGAACCTCAAGGTGTCTTCCGGGGAGCACACGCGCCCCCGCGTGTCGTTTCCGGCGCCCCCGCCGGAAACCTGCTGGACCCCACCCGAAAACCCCCACCCACTTCGGAAATGCCCCAGCGAGGGTCATGTCCCCCGCCCCAGAGAACGCCAATCCGCCCGACCTGCGAGCAACCTGCTTCGATCTTGATTCCGCTTATTTGCAGTGGATTGCGATTTTTGTAGCTACGGCATCCCTTGCATCGGGGTGGATTCAAAATTCAAGGACTGCCCCGCGGGCCACTGAGAGGCTGAGATGCTGAAATGGAAAAGTGCTGGGTGATCACTGATCGGTTATCAGGGTGGGATGATTGGCCTTGAGCCAGGCGGTGACATCGGCGCGGAGTTCTTTGTTGTATTCCCGGAGTTCATCGGCCTCGGACTGGCTGACGGTGCCCGCGGTGTCGTATTCGGCGGTGTTGCGTTTGGCGCGGCAGGTATCGAGGTAGTCGGCATCATCCTTGCGCTCGTTCCCGAGGATGAGGGGCAGGGCGGCGAGGGTGCGGTAGTGGGCGAGGTTTTTCTCCGGGCGGTATCCGCTGGCGTAAAGCAGGATGGTGCAGAGTTTGAGTGCGGCATTGTAGGCGATGCCGAACTGCCAGTCCGGCGAGAGGTCGCGCTTGGAGTCCTCCAGATCGCGGTCCACGATGGCGAGGAGATCGGCGATCTGGGCCGGGGTGGTTTGGTGGGATTGGAGCCAACCGTTAGCCTTCCATTGCTGCAAGCGCATCGGAACCTCCTTTCAGCCAGAGTTTCGGTTCGGTGGAGACGCGGGCGGCGAAGGCGTCGTTTTTCCGGCGTTTTTCCCGCCATTCGGCGGCGGTGAGACAGACCGGGTTGATTTCACGGCCGAGTTCATCGGCCACACCACGGAGGGCAGGCGTGATTTTCCGCAGGCCGGTGCTGCCGATGACGAGAAGATCCACGTCACTTTTTCCGGTGGCGGTGCCAGCTGCGACGGAGCCGAAGACGAAGGCCAAGTCGATGCCATCGACGGTGGACAGAGCGCGGGAAAGTCCGGATGTGATTCCCGAGGTTTTGAGAACGAGGCCGCGGAGTTCCGGAAAGAGCGGATGGGAGGAGTTGGCGCGGTAGTAGAGGCGGTTTCCGTCGCGGCGGGTGAGGACCAGTTCCTTGGAGGCGAGCGAGGTGAGTTCCTTCTGAAGGGCCGCAGGACTTAGCGAGGCGAGCCGCGCGAGGTCGCGCAGGTGGATTTCCTGATCTCCGGTCTCGAAGAGCAGGCGGAGGATTTCCGCCCGGGTCTTGGGAAAGAGATCTAAGAGCGTGCTCATTGTTCAAAATTAGTGAACGATTGTTCAAACAAAGTAAACAGTGGATTCGTGGTTTGCGGTGTTAGGAGGATTTGACGATGGCGAGCTGACCCGAATGGCGCGGGATTAAGGCCAATCTCGCGCGCCCCCCCCCCCCGCGAAATCAGCACTCCGGGGGCTGAAAGCAGGATTAATCCCTATTGCCTCAAAAGTTTTGACACCGGGGGAGGTTGGCTGCGGGCGGCCAGGGAGTCACGGTCGGAACGCACGGCGGCGGCGGCATCCATACGGATTCCCTGCCGCACCATCACCAGAACGCCATTCTCGATCACCCCCTGAGCCATCACCGGAGGCTCCGGGCAAATGTCGATGCGGTTCGGGCTGACATCAGCGCGAACCTGATCGCCCGGCTTCATGCCAAGGACCCGCAGGGCTGGTGTTCGGCAACACCAGCCTGCCGACTTCATCGAGACCGAGCGTGGCGTCCATGTAAATCCTATGCCACATCCCAAGGCCCTTGGCAAGCCGACGCGTCCCTCCGATGCAGAGCGATGTGGACCACGGGGGTTAGTCCTTGAATTTTGAATCCACCCCAAATGCCAGGCATTCCGCAGCCGAAAAAATCGTAATCCACTGAAAATAAGCGAAATCAAGATCGAGGCGGACTGCTCGCAGGTCGGGCAATTTGGAGGTCTCTGAGGCGGGGCAAATGACCCTACCTGAGTCACTGCTGAAGTGGGGCTGGGGGGTTTGGGGTTGGGTCCAGCAGGTTTCCGGCGGGGGCGCCGGAAACAACACGCGAGGGCGCGTGTGCTCCCCGAAAGACACCCCGGGCGTCGATCATCGAATCCTGCAGATAGGCCTCACCGAATCGCAATGCGCCCAGTGCACAGAACCTGAAATGGGATTGGTCCTAGCCGATTCACGTTCTTGCATCGGGCCGGTGCTCTCTGTCGGAGAGGGCCTGTCTCTTCGAGGTGCTCCGTCGAATCTTGCCCCAGCTCAATCCAGCTGGATTCGCAGGTCGGGGCCGATGAGCTGGACTTTGCCGTCGGCGCAGCTCGCAGTCCGTCGCAGGACTTTCGCGAGCACGCCGCGCACGGGCTGCGGCAGAGCTGCTGCCTGCGTTTCGTCCAAGGTGGCACGCAAGGCCGCAGCGATCGGCGAGCGACGCGCACCCATGCGGATAATCTCATCATCAGCCGGCTCTTCCGGCGCGGCGAACAGCCCTTCAAGCGCGCTCTTCGGCTCGGGCAGCAACTTGGCGGAATCCGTATCCAAGCCGGCTTTCTTCGCAACATGAGCGATCGCCTCACCGAGCCCGCCAAGCTCGTCCACCAAACCCAACTCCAGCGCACGACGCCCGGTAAAGACACGTCCGCCCGCCATCGATTCCAACTCGCCCTTGAGCCGATCGCCACGACCGTCCTCGATCCGCTTTTTAAAGGTCCCGTAGACCTGAAGCATCGATTCTCGCACCCGCTTCGACTCGTCCGCCGTGAAGGGCCGGAACATCGAGTCCGCCCCAGCATTCTTCCCACGCTGAGTGGAATGACTGCTGATACCGAGCTTCTCCATCGCTCCCCCGAGAACGAACTTCATCCCGACGACACCGATCGACCCGGTCACGGTCCCCTCCTCCGCGAAAATCCGGTCGGCACCGCTGGCCACATAATAGCCGCCACTGGCCGCCACCTCACCCATCGACACCACGAAAGGCCGCCCCGCCGCCTTCCATTCATCGGTCGCCTCCCACAGCACCTCGCTAGCAAGCGCCGAACCCCCGGGTGAATCGACCCGCAGCACCAGCCCCTTAGCCCGCTCATCCTTGAGCAAGCTCAGGATCTCAGCCCGCACCGGCGCGATCGATTCATTGGAAATCTCACCTTCCAAAGCGACCACCGCAAGATAGTCGCGCTTGCCGCCCTTCGCCTCTTCATCCTGAAACATCAGCTTGAAGAGATCGAAAATTCCCTCGATCTCCGGCCCATCGAGATCGGGCAAGGCGTAGCGATGATCGATCTCCGCGCCCTCGTAGGCCGCTTTCACTGCCTTCGAAAAATCCGTGCGATGACTCAACGCGTCGACCAAACCCGCCTCCTTTGCCGCAGACGCCGTGAAAGTCCCGAGATCCACCATTGCCCGCACCTTCTTCGGCTCGACCTTCCGCCCCTCGGCGACCTGCGATACGATCTGTTCGAAGATCCCGTTGATCAATTCCTCCTGCTGGCTCCGCGCGAAGTCGCTGGGACCAGTGCGGTAGAATTCTTCGCCGAAACTTTTGAAGTCTCCGATGTGGATCACATCTGCGACCACTCCCGCCTTGTCCAACAAGCCCTTAAAATACAGCGACTCCGCATGAATGCCGCTGAACGACACGTCGCCCTCGGGCATCAAGGTGAAATGATTGGCGGCCGAGCCAAGCAGGGCGGTCGCGTTGGTGTAAGCGTCACTGTAGAGCCAGACGTCCTTCCCGGCGGCACGCGCGGATAGCAGGCGCCGGCGGATCTCCTGAATCTGCGAAAGCCCAAGAGCCGCATCATCGACATCGAGCACGATCGCTTTCACCCGGGGATCCGCCGCGGCATCGCCAAGGCTGCGGGTGATGTCGAACAAGGTCAGCGGCCGCGCCGAGTCCATCTCCAGACCACCGAGAAGCGAGGGATCGCTCTGCCCCGACTCGGAAATCAGGCCTTCGAGGTCATAGATCGCGACGATCGGCTTTTCTTCCTCCTCCGCCATCAGCGGAACGACGGAAACGAGGCAAGCGACGATGGCGGGAATGGCTTTCATTTCGTTAAAACAGCGACACCAGCGGCTCCTTCGCCGTCGGAAGGTTGTTTGATTACAAGCGGAAACCCCGGCCTGCAAGCGCGGGACCAGCCCCGTCGTCCGAAGCCCCCGATGACGACTCCCGCCAAGTTCCCGCAGAAGCTTTTCAAGCAACCCTTTACAAGCCCGGCCGACCCTGCGAAATACCCCGAAATTTAGTCCCCGCGCGCCTGCCGCCGTCCTGCCATGCCAAAAGACACCTCGCTCCACAAAATTCTCGTCATCGGTTCCGGTCCCATCGTCATCGGCCAAGGCTGTGAATTCGACTATTCCGGGGTTCAGGCCTGCAAGGCTCTGCGCGAGGAGGGCTACGAGGTGGTCCTCGTGAACTCCAATCCGGCCACTATCATGACCGATCCGGAATTCGCCCACCGGACCTACATCGAGCCGATCACGCCCGAAGTCGTGGAGAAAATCATCATCCGCGAGAAGCCCGATGCCCTGCTGCCCACTCTCGGCGGCCAGACCGCGCTGAACACTTCGATGTCGCTGTTCAAGTCCGGCGTGCTCGACAAGCACGGCGTGAAGATGATCGGTGCCAACGCCGATGCCATCGACAAGGGCGAAGACCGCCAGCGCTTCAAGGACGCGATGCTCAAGATCGGCCTCGACGTGCCGCAGTCCGGCACCGCCCACACGATGGAGGAAGCCCGTCAGGTCGCGGAACAAATCGCCACTTACACCGGCAAGAATTTCCCGCTGATCATCCGACCCGCCTTCACCCTCGGCGGCCAGGGCGGCGGCATCGCCTACAACCGCGAGGAGTTCGAAGAGATCGTCTTCCGCGGCCTCGACCTCTCACCCGTCTCCGAAGTCCTGATCGAAGAATCGCTGCTCGGTTGGAAGGAGTTCGAAATGGAGGTCATGCGCGACCGCGCTGACAACTGCGTGGTCATCTGCTCGATCGAGAACATCGACCCGATGGGCGTCCACACCGGCGACTCGATCACCGTCGCGCCGATCCAGACCCTTACCGATCGCGAATATCAAATCATGCGCGACGCCTCCTTCGCCGTGATCCGCGAGATCGGCGTCGAAACCGGCGGCTCCAACATCCAGTTCGCCATCGACCCGAAGAACGGCCGGATGATCGTCATCGAGATGAACCCGCGCGTCTCGCGCTCGTCCGCCCTCGCCTCGAAGGCCACCGGATTCCCGATCGCGAAAATCGCTGCCAAGCTGGCCGTCGGCTACACCCTCGGCGAACTTCCGAACGACATCACCCGCGAGACCCCGGCTTCTTTCGAGCCGACCATCGACTACGTGGTCACCAAGGTCCCCCGCTTCACCTTCGAGAAATTCCCGACGGCCAACGCGGTGCTCACCACTTCCATGAAGTCGGTCGGCGAGGCGATGTCGATCGGCCGCACTTTCAAGGAGTCCATGCAAAAGGCCCTGCGCTCGCTGGAAACTGGCCGCTGGGGCTTCGGCTTCGACAAGAAGGACTTCCACGGCGTCACCCGCGAGGAGATCGAAACCAAGCTCGCCGTCCCCAACGCCGAGCGCATCTTCTGGCTCCAGGCCGCCTTCGTGAACGGCTGGACCATCGACGAGATCTTCGAAACCACCGCGATCGACCCCTGGTTCCTTCACCACCTCAAGGAGATCGCCGACGAGGGCATGAACCTCGCCACGCTCGACCTGAAGAACGCCAAGCGCCTCGGTTTCTCCGACCGCCAGATCGCCCTCGCCCGCGGCGTCCATGAGGACGAGATCCGCGCCGAACGCAAGGCCGCCGGACTGATCCCGACCTACCGCTTGGTCGACACCTGCGCCGCGGAGTTCGAGGCCTACACGCCCTACTTCTACTCGACCTACGGCGACGAGAACGAAGCCCGCGAGTCCGATCAGAAAAAGATCATCATCCTCGGCGGCGGCCCGAACCGGATCGGCCAAGGCATCGAGTTCGACTACTGCTGCGTCCACGCCGCCTTCGCACTCAAGGAACTCGGCTACGAGACCATCATGGTGAACTCGAACCCCGAGACCGTCTCCACCGACTACGACACCTCCGACAAATTGTTCTTCGAACCGCTGACGCTCGAAGACGTTCTCAACATCTGCGACCAGGAAAAACCATACGGCGTGATCGTGCAGTTCGGCGGCCAGACCCCGCTCAACCTTGCCGCCGACCTGAAACGCCACGGCGTCCCGATCATCGGCACCTCGCCGGAAAGCATCGAGCTGGCCGAGGACCGCAAGCACTTCTCCGCCCTGCTCGACAAGATCGGCCTCAAGCAGGCCGAGGCCGGCACCGCCGTGTCGGAAGACGAGGCCGCGGTCATCGCCGCGCGCATCGGCTACCCGGTGCTAGTCCGCCCGTCCTTCGTGCTCGGCGGCCGTGCGATGATGATCGTTTACGAGGAAAGCGAGCTGCGCCGCTACATGCGCGAGGCCGTCGACGTCTCGCCCGACCGCCCGGTGCTGGTCGACCGCTTCCTGGAAGCCGCGACCGAGGTCGACGTCGACTGCATCTCCGATGGTACGATGTCCGTAGTCGGTGCCATCATGCAGCACATCGAGCAGGCCGGCATTCACTCCGGCGACTCGGCCTGCTGCATCCCCGCCTACTCGCTGTCCGCCGAAATCCAGGCTGAAATCAAGCGCGCCGCCATCGAACTGGCCCGCGAGCTCAAAGTGAAAGGCCTGATGAACATCCAGTTCGCCGTGAAGGACGAACAGCTCTACGTCATCGAGGTCAACCCGCGCGCCTCGCGCACCGTGCCCTTCGTCTCGAAGGCGACCGGCGTGCCACTGGCGAAGTTCGCCGCGCAGATCATGGTCGGCAAAACGCTGCCGGAACTCGGCTTCACCGAAACGGTCATCCCACCGCATTTCTCGGTGAAAGAAGCCGTCTTCCCGTGGAACCGCTTCCCCGGCATCGACATCGTGCTCGGCCCCGAAATGCGTTCGACCGGGGAGGTCATGGGCATCGATGCCGACTGGGGCATGGCCTACGCCAAGGCCCAAACCAGCGCCTTCAACCCGCTGCCTACCAAGGGCAATGTCTTCCTTTCGGTCTCCGATCGCGACAAGCCGATCGCCATGCCGATCGCCCGCGAACTGGTGGAACTCGGCTTCGAAATCTACGCCACTGGTGGCACCTGCGATCGCCTGCAAGCCGAGGAAATCCCCTGCCACCGCCTTTACAAGCTGAGCGAAGGACGTCGTCCGAACATCATCGACATGATGAAGAACCGCGACATCCACTTCATCATCAACACGCCGAGCGGCCACGCCGCCCGCGAGGACGAGGTAAAGATCCGCAGCGGTGCGGTGGCGAACAAGATTTCCTACTGCACCAACCTAGCCGCGGCCGCCGCATCGGTCCGTGCCATCCGCTCGCTCAAGGAGCGGGAACTCGCGGTGAAGAGCATCCAGGAGTATCACGCTTGAGCTTGAGGAGTGTCGACCTGTGGTCGACTATGCCGTGTTGACCACAGGTCAACACTCCTTACGGCTGCGCACGATCCACCCCAGAAACACCAAACCCGCCAACCCGCCCGCCGCGTAGCAGGTGAGCTGGATGGTCTGGGTGATCAGGAGCGGCTTGGAGAAATCCGGATACATCGCCGCCGGATAAAGCGGCCGCCCGGTCTTCCACACCCAAGCACCGGCCAGCAATCCGGCGGCTTCGGTGACGAGAATCCCCCACGGTACCGCCTTCAGCATCGTTCCCGGCGCAAGCTTCGGCCGACTGCCCGCGCGGCCAAGGAACAAGGCCGCCAGCCCGAGGATCAGGCCCGGCCCGACCGACGCGCGAAAGCCCCAAGCGAGCGCCAGCAGCGTCAGGTTCCCGATCCCCCACAGCGGCGGATGCCACTCGGTGAAATGCTCCGGCGCGATCCGGATCAGATAAAGATCGTGCGCGACACAGTAGGCGAAAACCTGCGCCCAGACGCCGAGGATGATGGCATAGGTCACAGAACGCTTCTCCTCCAAGCGAGGAAAGCGGGGTTTCCGGTCCACGGAACTCATCGCTACCAAGAATCGACCTCCGACCCGCGAGCGACAAGTCCCGATTAGCCAGAAGACCCGCATCACGGAAACGGCCGGGATCGCTCCCGGCCGCTTTTGAAACCAACTCGAACGCCGCAGCGTCTTCAGCCGATGACCTCGGGCCAATCCGTGTGGAACATCTCGCCGCGCGGCTTGTCGACGCGCTCGTAGGTGTGGGCACCGAAGAAGTCCCGTTGCGCCTGAAGCAGATTGGCCGGCAGCACCGCGCTACGATAGCTATCGTAGTAGCCAAGCGAGGCGCTGAAGGCCGGCACTGGAATCCCGGCGAGGGTTGCCAAGCTGATGACCTCGCGCCAGTTCTCCTGGAAGTCGTTCAGCAACTCCGTGAAATAGGGGGCCAGCATCAGATTGCTGAGCTGAGGATTGCTGCGATAGGCGTCCGTGATGTGATTGAGGAAGCGGGCACGGATGATGCAGCCACCGCGCCAGATGGCGGCGATCTTACCGAGATCCAAATCCCAGCCCTTCTCCTTGCCCATGGTGGCGATCAGATCGAGACCCTGTGCGTAAGAGATGATCTTCGAGGCGAAGAGCGCGTCGTGCACCTTCTTGACCAGCTTCTTCTTTTTCACGTCGATTTCGGGCTTCGGTCCTTCGAGCACCTTGCTGGCGGCGACCCGCTGGTCCTTCATCGAGGACAGGATGCGCGCTTCAACGGCGGCATTGATGGTGGAGATGACCACGGTGTTCTCGACCGCGTTCATGATGGTCCACTTGCCGGTGCCCTTCTGCCCAGCGGTGTCGAGGATCTGCTCGACGAGGGCCTTGCCGCTTTCCTTGTCGGTCTGCTCGAAAATTTTGGAGGTGATTTGAATCAGGTAGGACTCGAGGTCGCCGTTGTTCCAGTCGGTGAAGACCTCGGCCAGTTCCTCGGCGTCGAAGCCCGCAGCCTTGAAAATGTTGTAGGCCTCGCAGATGAGCTGCATGTCGCCGTATTCGATGCCGTTGTGAATCATCTTCACGTAGTGACCCGCACCGCCGGGCCCGATGTGGGTCACGCAGGGCTCGCCATCGACCTTCGCGGAAATGCTCTCGAAGATCGGCTTCATCACGTCCCAAGTGGAGGCGGGGCCGCCGGGCATGATCGATGGACCCTTGCGGGCGCCTTCCTCACCGCCGGAAACGCCAGCACCGATGAAACGGAAACCGAGGTCGCCGAGCCACTTGTCGCGGCGCTCGGTGTCGGTGTAGAGCGAGTTGCCGCCGTCGATGATGATGTCGCCCTTGTCGAGCAATGGAATCAGCGACTCGATGACCGCGTCGACCGGGCCGCCGGCCTTGACCATGATCATCACCTTGCGCGGAGAAGCCAGAGACTGGACGAACTCCTCAAGGGACTTCGCACCGACCAACTTCTTGTCGGGATGGGCTGAGACGAATTCCTCGGTAACCGAGGTCGTGCGGTTGTAAACGGAAACCTGGAAGCCGCGGGATTCCACGTTCAGGACGAGGTTTTGACCCATGACGGCCAGGCCGATGAGGCCGAAATCGCTGTTGCTCATGATCTTGAAACGGTTCTGGAAACGGCGGGGGGTTTAGGGAAGAGCGGACGCGGGTGCAACCCCTTGTTGCCATCATGCCATGTATTCCCCACATTCGCCGCGTGAACCTGCCAAATGCGATCACCCTTTCCCGCCTGGTGCTAACCGGCGTTTTCGTCGCTGCGGTGGGCTTCCCGGGCAACCCCGGCTACGCAGTGGCCTTGGTAGCTTTCACCGTGGCGGCCGCCACCGATTGGCTGGACGGTCATCTCGCCCGCAAGCTCGGACTGGTGACACCGCTGGGAAAACTGCTCGATCCCCTCGCCGACAAGATCCTCGTCTGCGCCGCCTTCGTTTTCTTCTCCGCACAAGCGCCCGGCGGCTACCACTGCCCGGTTTGGGTCACCGCCCTGATCATCGCCCGCGAATTTCTCGTCACCGGCCTCCGCCAGATCGCCATGGAAGCCGGCCAAGTTCTAGCAGCCGATGGACTCGGGAAGTGGAAAACCACCTTTCAGCTGACTTACTGCATCGCCGGTCTGGTCTGGCTGACCTTTTCCGCAATGCCCGATCCCGGATTCGCGGGCTCGAAACTCCGCGATCTGGCCAGCCCTTCCGCCTGGCTCGCTCCACTGTCGCTGTGGACCGCAGTGGCACTGACACTGGTGTCCGGGGCGAACTACGTGTGGAATTGCCGACGCCTTCTTGCTGGCCGTTCTTGACCCGCCAATCAGCGTCCCAAATCGCTCAGCAGGCGTGCATGGATCTGTGCCAGCACGGAGTCGAGGGCCTGAACCAAGGTGCTTGGCTCGCTGCTCGACGAGACGAAACGGGGCACCCGATCCACGGGAAGCCCGAGCGACGCGTCGTAACGCACGGCATCGAAATCCACATGCAGGTCGCCGCGATGGTACTGCACCGCCAGCCCGACCGAGGAGAGTTCGTAACCGTTGCGCCTGGTATTTTCGGCAAGACGTAACAAGCGATCCCATGCCAGGGGAAATTTGAGCGGATCGACGTCGACCACGAAGACAATCCCCGCCGCATCACGCAGCAGCAATTCCTCGGCGGCATTGTAATCGATCTCCCCCATCAGCGAAAAAACCGAAACATTCAACAAACGACCGTCCGGCAAATGCGTCGGCTCCGTCCACGAAACGCGATGAATCCGCTGCGACGCCACTTGATCCTCACGGACTGTGGCATAGCCGAATCGGGCAGCGATCGCCTGCAGCGTGGCCAGCTTGCCCGCATCCGCCATCCCGGCCAAAGCAACCTTGACCGAGACCTGAGTTCGATCCTGCCCCACGATCATGCGGAGGCGGACTTTAGAGACGACCCAACTCGCGGGCCACGATCATCAGGGTCTCGCGAACCCCGGGGGCAAAAGTGCCATCGTTCTGCACGGCCAAGAGAATCTTGCCTTCACGGATGAACTCGACCGGGACATTGCCACAGAAAATTCGCACCGGGGCGGAACCAAACCCAAGTTGAGCAACCACCCGCTTGAAGGCATCGACCACCCCGCCCTCGACCGCCGAGACGCAGGCGACGTGGCGGATCCCCGGCAAGGCCCTCGCCCGCTGGAGAATTTCCTCGGCACCCAATTCCCGATCCACTCCGAAGATGGCCCGCAACTCCAACTGGCGAATGCTCCGGGAATCGGATTCCGTGGACTCCACCTGCACCGACTGCGCGAGCGGAAGCCCTCCCGTCGGCTGCAAGGCCGGCATCGTCGGCGCGGGAGCTTCCGGTACGTAGGAAAAGGGAGCGGGCGTCGGCGCGGAAACCGGCGCCTCGAACGAAGGCAGTGAGGCGGCCGAGAAAGGCGAGCGAGACTCCTGAGCAAAGGGCTCCCGGCGCTCGGGATCCAGCCCACCACGCGGGGCGAAATCTTCCCGCATCGCGGCGAATGGCGACTCCAGTTCAGGCAGGGAAGCAAAGGGGCTCGATCCAGCGCCCGTACTGGCGACAGCGAAAGGACTCGTGGCGGGAGGAGTGGGCGCAAAGCCCTCCTGAGGCTCGAAAATACCGCGGTTGCTGTTCATGACATCTGGGGAGTTGGAAAAATGAAGAAAGGGACGGTCGAAGCACTACTTTCCGCCCGACACCAAGTCGAGCCTTCAGATAAGAACCCAACCTTACTGCTCGGCCGCCAATCGACGCAACTGACGACGAAGGCTGATCTTGGCCGCAGGAGAGACTCGATCAATGTAAAGCACCCCGTTGAGATGATCCGTCTCGTGCTGGATCGCCCGGGCGAGCAAGCCATCGGTCTCGATCTCCAACACGGTGCCGTCCAATTGCGGTAGGCGCGCCTTGATCACGCTCGGCCGACTGACATCCGCCCGCAAATCCCGGATCGAAAGGCAGCCCTCGGTGTCCCGCTCCTTCGGACCGACAAATTCCAATTCGGGGTTGATGAACACGAGGGGCATGATCGAAGCCAAGGGCGCATCCTGGCCACCCACCTTGAGAAAACTGATGCACTCCGGATCGTGGGAGACATCGACCACCGCCAAACGCAAAGCGACACCCACTTGAGGCGCGGCAAGCCCGACACCGTTGGCGTCGTTCATGGTCTCCAACATATCACCCACCAGTTGGCGCAAGGAATCATCCACAACACCGACCGGCTTGCAACGCTCGCGGAGGACCGGATGCCCATACTGTACGATTTCGAGAATCATCGGAAGGAATGCCCGCTTATTGAGGAAGCCGGATGCGGGCGGGGACTTCCTTAATCGGGATTCCGGCCCGGGTCAACGCGTCCCACACCTCGAGCAGTTTCTCCAGTGAAAGATTTTTGTCGGCCTCCAGCTCGAGCTTGCGCCCCGGATTCTCCTTCTGGAAAGCCCGCAGATAGGCCTCCAGCAACTTGGCGTCCGGGACCGGGACGGCGTCCAAAGTGATCCGCCCCTCCTTGTCGACCGCCAGCACCGATCGTTCATCCATCACCTCGCTGCCCGCGACCTCGCGCACCGTCGGCAGTTCGATCGGCAAAATGGTCCGCGGCTTCTTGAAGGTGGTCGAGACGATCAGGAAAATCAGCACGATGAACAGGATGTCGATCATCGGCACGATCGGCACGCCACGGGAACTCCTAGCAGGGCGGTAAAATTGCATCGCGTTTCAGGATTGCGGGGAGCTGGACGACGGCTCGCAAGCTTGGGCCACACGGGTAAGCAGCACTTCCAAACGGGCCGCCATGGTGTCGATGCGACGCTGGAACCAGCCCTGGGCCACCACCGCAGGAATCGAAATGGCGAGGCCGACGATGGTGGTGTTCAAAGCCCGCCCGATCCCGAGCGCGACCGCGGTGTGATCCGAGCTGTCACCCAAGCCGCCAAAGACCACCACCAAACCGCTCGCCGTGCCGAGCAAACCCAATAGGGGGGCGACGGTGATCACCACGTCGAGCGCGGTCATTCCAGCATGCAGGTGGACGATCTCCTCCCGCGCGGCAGCCTGCACCGCTTCGGCGATCTCGGCCTTCGACTTCGCACGATGCCGCAAGGCCACCGCACACAAACGGGCCAGGCAACTGCCACCCCGCTCCAACTCCTCCCCGGCCAATCCCACGATGGGACGCTCACAAAAACGCTCCACCGCCTGCGCCAACTTTTCGGGAACCACCGCGCCACGCCGCAACGACAGGACTTTGAAAAAGATCACCGTCACCGCGACCAAGGAACAGCCCGCCAGCAGCACCATGAAAAATCCACCCTCCTCGAAAAACTTCCAGACTGCCTGGAGGCCTTCAACTTGGGTCGCAGCGGCAAAAAACGAAAGCATCGACATGGCGGTTGGGATCAAAAGTTGAAACGGTAAATGAATTCCAAAGGCTCGCCGTCGAGCTGCTTTTTCAAGTCGGCCGGCATTCCCGGAATCTCCGCACCTTGAATGCTCTTGAGCGTGAAACCCTTCGGTATGGCTCCCACTTCGACGTCTTCGACCACGGACACTCCGCGAACCTTCCCGGACGCGTCCAGCAGGAAACTCATCGTCAAAAGCCCTGGCGTGATGTAATCGCGATTCCGGACGCAATTCCGCTGCCACTCTTTTTCCACCGCACGACTCACCGCGGCATGGTAGCGGCCCAGGACGGAATCCTCGACATTCAACGCCGAGCGACCGCTGCGGGCGATCGAGCCCTCGAGCCGAGTCTTTTTTTGATTCCCACGAAACCCCGGCGACGATGCTTCCGCCGCCGCTTCACCATTCCCGACCGCAGCGGACTGAAGCGCCTTCTCGGCTTCGCTCTGCGACTCACCCTCAGAACGCCGATCCGTAGGCGATGGCTTGGGTGCCTCGTCCACGGCTTTCCGCTCCTCCACCATCCGGTCCACCGGTAAAGGACCCTCCGCCAGACGCTCCTGCTCGCGCTCGGGCATGGCGTCTGCCGGCCGCTGATCCGCGGCCGCCTCGGTCGATGCCGCTTCCGCCCCGGGCGGTCGAGCCGCTGTCGCCGATGCATCCGCCACCCGCTCGCTCGCCAACTCACCGTCCTGATAGTCGCTCTCGGTGGTCTCGACCTCGTCCTCAAATTCAGGTTCCCGACCCCTCTGACTCGGCTGATCCGGAGCACCCACCACCGCAGGCGCATCGCTCGTCGCCCGGGTATTCCGCTCACCGATAAAATCCGCCTTTTCCGGAGCTTCCTCCACCTGATCTGGAGAAGTCCGGGCGAAACGAGACCCTGCTGCCACTTCCTCGACCGGATCAGGCACGGTCTCCGGCACGGACTTCGCCGCAGCCATGGGCACGATCATCGCCACCGTCTCCAAAGGCGCTGCGACCGGCGGCGGACGCAGCACGATCCGCTCCACCATCCACCAAGCCGCCATCAGCAAGACCAAGGCATTGAGCAAGGCCGACGCCACAAAGGCCGCCAGCCACAGCCTCGCTTGGCTTTGAAAGGGAGAGAGCGCCGCTCGCATGGGAAGTCGGGCAAAGACTCCACTGGAAGCCACCACCCTGCAATCCGGGAAATCCCAGCTCCGACCCGAGACATTCTAGATCGCCCAGACCGCCGCCGAAAAAACGCCGGTGCCTTGGCTCGCAGACCTCGCGATCAGCCACCCCGCGCCAGCTTCCAGCACTCCAGAAACCCGCTCGCAAAGTCCTCCGGCCGCGCCGTAATCCACTTCTCCAACTCGTCGGGCTTCATCCACAAGGCCGCCTCGACCTCCGCACACGGAAAACGCGGCACTCCATCCCAGCGCGCCAAAAACAGACGCACGTGCTCCCAGCCCGTCCCCTCGCAGGGCGCGATCCGGCCGATTTCCTCGGCTGCCACCCCGACGACCCCCATTTCCTCCTCCATCTCCCGCAAGGCGGCATCGGCATAATCCTCACCCGCATCCAAATGCCCCGCCACGCTGGAATCCCACACGCCCGGATGGACGTCCTTGAAGCGCGAACGCTTCTGCAAAAGCAACTCGCCATGACGATTCACCACGAACACGTGCACGGCACGATGCAGCAAACCCCGGGCATGAACCTCGCTGCGAGTGGCCTGCCCCGTCACTTCGTCCGCCTCGTTCACCACATCGAATATCTCCTCCCCCCGCTGCGGCACGTCCCGCAGTGGATGCTCGTCGTAAAAACGCGCCAAACCCACCCACTGCGCCAAAGAAAGCTCCTCCGCGCGGGCCGTCAACGCCGCCCCCACCTCCTCACAAGCCGCCTCCCAGGATCGGGATTCCGGCATCGATTTGCCCATCTGCTTCCGACGCTGCGCGAAACCTCGCCGAATCAATTCATCGAAGCGCCGCGCGTCAAAGGCCGGCAAATCCACCCCGCGCGGCAGCAGCAAGGCCACCGAGGAATCAATCTGTGGCCGCGGATGAAACGCCTCGGGCGGCACCGTCCGCAAGGACCGCACCGTCCACTCGCTTTGCACCCGCAAAGTCAGCACCCCATACTCCTTCGTCCGCGGCCCGGCGGCCAGACGCTCGATCACTTCCTTCTGCAGCATCACCACCGCGCGCTCGAAGGGATTCGGACGCGATAGGAAATTCCGCAGGATCGCCCCCCCACAGGAATAGGGGAGATTCCCGAGAAATTTCACCGGCCGATGCTGGAAAAGCACCCGCGCATCGAATTTCACGGCATCCGCATGATGCACTTCCACGGAAGGCTCGTCCGCGAAACGCTCCCGCAACCAGGCCGCCAAGCGGGAGTCGAACTCCACCAGCACCATCCGCTTCACCTTGCCGACCAGATGCCCGGTCAAGGCACCTGTTCCCGGACCGACCTCCACCACCGTATCCTCTGGCCCGGCATCGAGCTGATCGGTGATCCAACGCGCCATGTTCGGGTCGCAGAGGAAATTCTGCCCCAGTTGCCGGCTCGGCATCACTCCAGCGGATTCAAGCGCATCGCGGATCTCTTGTCCTGTCACGCCGCGACCGATGTCCCCTCGACCGCCTCCCGGCAAGATCGCTTTCCGAGAAAACCATGAAAAACCCCTCCAGCAGGGACCCGCCGCGCCCGCGAATTTGGATTGATGCCCTCCCGGTCGCTCCCTTTACTTCCGCGCCCCACCGGCACACCCTTTTAGCGTCCATGATCGAACACCTCCGCAAATACACCGGCCTGATCATCTTCGTGGTCGCCCTCCTCTTCGTCGGCCTCGCCTTCTTCGGCGATACCGCCAGCATGGGCGGCCGCAACTCGAACGACCCGCCAGCACTGGCCGTCGACGGCAAAAGCTACAGCTACAGCGAAGTCCAAAAGGGCGGCAAATCCGCACGCCAACTCGCCGAAGGCCTCCGCCTCTTCGAACTGCTGATGGCCACCGACAGCTTCACCATGGGCCCTGACGCGCAGGCCGACCAACGCTTCTTCGTCAATCGCCTGCTCCTTCAGCAAGCCCGCGAAGAATTCGGCGTCCACCCCTCCGATGAGGAAGTCTCCGCCTCCCTCAAAACCATCACCGCCTTCCAAACCCCAGAAGGAGCCTTCGATCAGCAGCGCTACAACGACATCGCCACCAAGTTCATCGGTAGCCTCGGTATGGACGAACAGGACATGATCGAAATCCTCCGCGACAACCTCGCCACCCGCAAACTCGCCGAGATCATCGGCGGAGGCCTCGCCGCCGACCGGAAGTTCGCCGCCGAACAGGTCGCCAGCAACGACCAACAAGTCAGCCTCCAGATCGCCCGCGTTCCGCTCTCGAAATTCCAGGAGTCGGTCAAACCGACCGATGAGGAACTGAACACCGCTTGGGAAACCACCAAGGAAAAATATCAGACCGAACGCCGCATCAAGGTCAGCTACTTCATCGCCAAGCCGAACTATCCGGAACTCAAGCTCGACGCGCCAAAACTCCCCGACGCGGTCACCGAAGAAGCCAAGAAGGCCGCCGAAAAAGAAGCCGCTGACAAGAAAGCCGCCGCCGAAGCCGCCCACGCCGAAACCAAACGCGGCGTGGATAACGAACTCGCCGACGTGGTCGATTCCTTCCTCCAAGACCTC
The DNA here is from genome assembly GCA_004293445.1 of Verrucomicrobiota bacterium. Taxonomy (GTDB): domain Bacteria; phylum Verrucomicrobiota; class Verrucomicrobiia; order Verrucomicrobiales; family Akkermansiaceae; genus Haloferula. The sequence goes on from RDYP01000007.1 coordinate 30,617, forward strand.
GAAGCAAGCGACGGCAAAGACCTCGAAAAACTCGCCGAGGAAAACCAATGGGAACTCGTCACCACCGACTTCTTTCCCCGCTCAGCCACCCCACCTGCCCTCGCGGTCAACCTCCGCTCCGCCAGAAACCCACGCCCCGTCGCCGACCTCCTCTTCCAACTCAGCCTCGGCAAGGAGAGCATGACCCGCTTCACCGATGCCCTGCCCATCGCCGACGGCGCCTTCCTGATCGCCCGCCTCGACGCAGAGGAAGCCGTCCGCGACAAAAACTTCGACGAAGCCAAGGAGGAAGTCCGCAGCGACTTCATCGCCAAGGCCGCCGCCGAAGCCCTCAAAAAGGACGCCGACGACAAAGCCGCGAAAATCCGCGAAGGACTCGCCGCCGGTAAGGCCTTCGTCGACCTCGCCAAAGAGCAAGGCCTCGAGCCCAAGGCCCTCGGCCCCTTCAAGTCGAGCGACAAACTCGATGGCGAAGCCGATACCGCCAGCCTGTTCCAGACCGCTTCGCTCATCGATCCCGGTAGCCTCGCCGACCCCGTCGTCCAGGCCGATGGCTCGCTCTTCGTCTTCGTCGAGAAACGGGAAATCGTGAAAGACCCCGCCCGCGAGAGCCGCATCGAAAGCTCCCTCCAAGGCATCCGCGCCAACCACGAACGGCTCGTGTTCTCGGCTTGGATGACCAGCCGACTCGATGCCACCAAGGTCGAGGAAATCCTTCCGCGCTGAAGCCCGGCCCCGTGCACGATTCCCCACGCGACGCTCTCTTCGACGAAGCCAACGGCGCTCTCGCCCTCGGTGAACTCGAGGAAGCGGTCGCACTCTACCGCCGCTGCGTCGATCTCGACCCAGCCTTCTTCGACGGCTGGCACGCCCTCGGCATGTGCCTCTTGAAAGTCGGAGAAATCAAGGAAGCCATCGGCTGCGGCCTCCAAGCTACCACTCTCCGGCCCAACGATCTCCTCGCCTGGACCGCTCTGTCGCAGATGTATGTCCGCGACGGCCAGATCGCCGAGGCCGAGTCCGCCAAAGCCAACGCCCGCATCCTGTCCCTCGGCGGAAAGGTCGTCCGCGACGCCTGATCCTCGCCCTCGCCGGGATCGCCACTCGGCGTTCGCATCCCGCGCGATCCATGCCATGGTCGCGCCATGCAAAACGACACGGACCTCCGCTTCCGCCGCTCTCACGAACGCGGCCGCGCCCACCACGGCTGGCTCGATAGCCGCTTCAGCTTTTCTTTCGCTGATTACTACGACCCCTCCCACATGGGCTTCCGCTCGCTGAGAGTCATCAACGACGACCACATCGCCCCCCGCGGCGGCTTTCCGACCCACCCCCACCGGGACATGGAGATTTTCTCCTACGTCCTCGAAGGACAACTCGCCCACCAGGATAGCATGGGCAACGCCCGCGTCCTCACCCCCGGCCAGATTCAACTCATGAGCGCCGGGTCAGGCATCACCCACTCCGAGTTCAATCCCTCCGGCGACCAGACCACCCACATGCTCCAAATCTGGATCACCCCGCGCCACCGCGGCCTCCAGCCCCGCTACACCGAATGGACCCCCACCCCGGAACAGGAACGGGAACCCAAGGTGCTCGTCATCTCACACGATGGCCGGAACCACTCCGCGACCATCGCCCAAAACGCCGATATCTATCGAATCAAACTCCAAGCCGGCGAAAGCAGCAGCCACTTCCTCGCCCCCGGTCGCGGGCTCTGGCTCCACCTGATCCGTGGCAATGCCATCTTGAATGGTGAATCAATGTCCCCCGGCGATGCCGCTTCCAGCGAACAAGGCGGCGAGTTCACCCTCCGGGCCGAAGACGAGGACATCGAAGCCCTGCTTTTCGACCTCGGGGCCTGAGCCCGCCGACACGCAGCCTCAGAATCTCCGTGCCCGGAACTGCGCTCGATAGTCCCGAGGCGTCATCCCGGTATCTGCTTGGAAAATCCGCCCCATGTAATTGTAGGAGGCAAACCCACACTTCTCCGCGATCGAGGTGATCGGATCGTTGGTCGCCGAAAGCAGCAGCCTCGCTTCATTCACCCGGATTTGACGGATGCGATCGATCACCGACATCCCAAAAGTCTGGCGGAACTTTCGCTCCAGCGACCGCCGCGACATCGGCACCGCCCGCAGAATGTCCGGCATGTCGATCGGCTCCCGGAACTTCGCTTGGACATACCGCATCACCGATGCCATCTGCGCGTCATCCACCGCTAGGGCGTCGGACGAAGCCTTCGCCACCACCCCACCCGCGCTGATCTCCCAGTGATCCCGCTCCAGCAGGCGACCCGCCATCCGCGAATCCAACAAAGCCGCGGCGATCAATCCGATCTGCTCCGATGCCATTCTCACCCCGGACTGCGGAGGATGCGACGCCTCGCTCTGCAACTCATCGTAATCCGCACCCAAAACCGCCACGTCGTGGGGCACCGCGATCCCCTCCGCAAGGCAGGCATCAATCACCAAACGCCCGATCCTCGGCCCCCAACACAGCACCCCGGATGGCTTCGGCAGCGTCCGCAACCAAGCCGCCATCCCCTCGCCACCCCCGGAATCGCAACAGGCCCCGCATTCCAAGCCACGAGCGCGCAAGGCAGCCACGAAGGCCTCATACTGACTCTTGATATACGACTGACCCAAATTCCCGACATAGGCGAAATGCCGCAAACCCCGCACCGTGAAATGATCGACCGCCATCCGGCATACCGCATCCGCATTGGTCGTCACCCGCGGATGATCCACCCCGGGAATCTTGATCGACGACACATTCACCACCGGCACGCCCAGCGCCTCCAGTTGCTGGGCGAAAGACCGCGTCGCCACCCGGGCAATCACTCCATCCCCACGCCAGCCCGACGGGATCACCGGCTCATCGCTCGGCCCCGTGGGTTCGATCTGGATGTGCCAAGGACCATGCTCCTTGGCGTAGGATAGAATGCCCGCCACAACCCGCCGCCCCCAGGAAGTGGCGGTCTCGACAAAGATCGACACGGTGGGGATGGGCGATCCCCCGCCTGCAGCCGTCGACCTTGTCCTTGTTCCCACGGAACGGAAATTCCAACCGGGATCTAAAAGTCACATTCGGCGCCGATAAAAACCCACCCCTGCAGCCACCCGACCCCACGCTTCCGTTCGTGACAGCCGCCACCCGGTGACGAACATGGAGACATGAATTTCCTGACCGTTTCCGCCCTCAAGGAAAAAGCCGGCGATGAACCCCTCCAAGCCGCGGTCGACTGCGAACTGCAATCGCGCAGCCAACGCCAAACCAAAGGCGGCAAACCTTACATCCTCCTCTCCCTCGCCGACGCCACCGGCCATTTCACGCTCAACGTCTGGTCCGATAGCCCGATCTTCGACGCCGCGAAAAACCTCGCCGACACCAGCGTGCTCCGCATCGACGCCGAGTGGACGCAAACCGCTTACGGCCTCAATGCGAGCCGGATCGACCTCACACGACTCGATGACGATGCCCGCGAGGCCTTCTATGCCGGCGACCCCGACACCGCTGCCAAACAACGGCACGACTGGGACTGCATCACGACCCACTGCGCCGGCCTCCGCGATCCACGCCTGCACGCCCTCGCCAACCACTTCATCGCCGAACTGGGCGGCAAATTCCGCCGAGCCGCCGCCGCTCGCAAGAACCACCACGCCCGCCGCGGCGGCCTCGTCGAACACGTTGCCCAGATGATGCGCAGCGCCGACCTCATCTGCCAGGCCTACCCCCATCTCAACCGCGACCTCATCATCGCCGGCATCCTCTTCCACGACTGCGGCAAGCTCTGGGAAAACCAGTACGGCGAAAAGGGCTTCAGCCAAGCCTACTCCCTCCACGGCGAAATGCTCGGCCACATCCCGCTCGGCATCGAACTCGTCAACAAACTCTGGCGCGACGTCGCCGACAGCCCCGCCGCCGCCAAGTGGCTCAGCCTCGAACCCGCCAGCGAAAAAGTCCGCCTTCACCTCCTCCACCTCATCGCCAGCCACCACGGCGAACTCCAGTTCGGCTCACCCACCCTCCCCCGCACTCCGGAAGCCATCGCCCTTCACTACATCGACAACCTCGACGCCAAACTCGAGATGATGAAGGACGCCTACCATCAGGCCAAGCAACTCGCCGATGGCATCTACGAAAAACAATTTCCCCTCCCCGCCAACCTCGTCGACCCCCTCCCCAGCTTCGAACTTCCCTGAAATCCCGCAAAGTCAGGCGAATCCGCCGCCTTTGAAACGACCACCCCGCCACCGGGGTATCCTCCCCAGCAATGGAACACTGCCACGGCACCCTGATCCGCCTCACCAAGCTGACCGACACCAGCTGGATCGTCCATTGGTTCACCCTCGAGCACGGCCTCATCAAGACCGTCGCCAAAGGAGCCCGCAACCCGAAGAGCCCCTTCGCCGGCAAGCTCGACCTCTTCTTCGACGCCGAGATCGCCTGGTCGCCCGCACGCAGCGGCGACCTCCACGGACTCCGCGAAGTCGCCGTCACCGATACCCGCGAATCCATCCGCGGCGACTACCACTCGATGCTCCTCGCCGGCTACTGGTGCCGCCTTCTGGAACTGACGGTCGAACGCGACCACCCCGAACCCGAGCTCGGCCGACTCCTCCGCCGCGCTCTGGATCACGTCGCAACCCGCGGTGCCTCGATTCGCGCCCTCCAGCACTTCGAACAAGAACTGGCCACCAACCTCGGCATCGCCCGCGACCGCGATCAAGCCGCCCTCGCCCTCCGCGAAGCCCTCGGCGGCCTCCCGCCCCAGCGGGCGCAACTCCTCGAACGCCTCAGCTCCACCCGGGATTTCCCGATTGCAGGATCGAAGCCTCACGACTTATCTTAACGACAAGCGAAAAGCCATGGACTCTCCCACCTCCACCCTCATCCAGATTCTCCGCGGCCGGGTCGAAGAACAAGTCGCCCTCGGCGATCTCGACGAGGCCCTCCACGCGGCCAATGCCGCCGTGCTGAAAGCCCAGCAAATCCTCAGCAGCGACCTCGGCAGCATCGACGAATTCGCCAGCTCCCTGGAAGTCCGGGCCGATGTCCTCCGCCAACTCGGCCGGCAACAGGAAGCGCTCGACGACTACAAACAGGCCATCGACCAACTCGACAACCGCCCCGACCGCTGCAACCAACTCGGTCGCCTCCACGCCGGCTACGGAGCCATCCACGACCAACTCGGCCACCCCGAACGCGCCGCCGAACTCTGGCAGCAAGCGATCCATTACTTCGAGACTGCCGAGCCTCCCGCCCTGCGCGATATCGCCGCCCTCTCCAACAACCTCGCCTACCTCAAAAAAAGCTCCGGCGACATCGATGGCGCCGAAACCCAGTTCCTCAGAGCCCTCGAAATCCTTCACAAGGAACTCGGCCCCGATCACGAGGAAACCGCCGCCGTCTCCAATAATATCGGAGCCCTCTACCAAGCCGCCGGCTTCCACGAACAAGCCCGCGAAATGCACATGATGGCGCTCGATGCCCGCCGCAAGCTCTTCGGCGACACCCACCCCGACACCGCCCAGTCCCACAACAACCTCGCGCTCGCCCTCCTCTGCACCGGCGACAAAGTCTGGGCCCGACGCCACTTCGAAAAAGCACTCCTCGGCTTCGAAGCCCTCGGCATCGAATTCGCCGACGACCTCGAAGCCGTCGCCAACAACTACTCCGAATTCCTGCGCGAGGAAGGCGACATCGACCAAGCGAACGAAGTCGCCGCCCGCAGCCACAGCGCCAGCATCGGCTGAGCCCCGGCCAAACTCAGCGCCGACTGGCCGCCGCCGGGACATGCTCCCTGACCTCGATCCGCGCCCCAGCCAGCCAGCGCAGAAGAAGGTCCCGATCGCCCGTCAGCAGGCCATGCACGCGGTAGTTCGACCGCTGCAAGACCTCCGCCTGCTCCCGACCCTCGTCGACCACGCACCACGGCTCCGAGCCGGATGAGTGGATGAAGCGAAATCCCTCCGGCCCCGTGATCGCGAAAGCCACATGGTGGTCCAGCCCGACGATCCGTACTCCGGGCTCCGCCGCCGCCAATTCCGCCGCGAAACGCTCATACGGCACCCCTACCCGCAAGGTCAGCGCCTCGCGCGGTAGGAAACTGCGCAGGATGTTCTGCGACGGTTGCCGCGCCAATTTGTAGCGATCCACCCGAAACCCCGCATCGCGCAGCACCGTGGCCACAAAATAACCACACGCAATCCGCCCCTCTCCCGGCACTTCCGACGTGCCATGAAAATCCCAGCGAGTCCCCAGCCAGCAACGCATCATCTCAGGCAGCACGAGCTCGAGAAATTTTCGACTCTCCTCGATCACTTCTTCCTTCGCCGCCTCACCCCGCGCCCTCCCATGGCGCGCCGCCAGATCCACGCGCCATCGCTCACACTCCTGCTTCAAGGTTGCATAACGCTCAGGATCCGGGCGCTCTGCCGATGCTTCAGACCCCGAAGCTCCCGACCACCAAAGCCGTAAGGCTTCGACGCGGAACCACACGACCCCCACGGCCAGCGCCACGAGGATCAACAGGAGAATGGAAACACGCCGCCGCACTTGCTGCCCGCACTCAAGCAGGTGGAAACCAACTGGCGATGCGGTTTTTCACGGGTTGCCATCGCGCCCGAAATCCCCAGGCTCCCCGGCGGTGAGCGCGAAACTTTCCGACGACCAGTCCCGGGTGATGAACCTGTCCCTCGTCGTCGCCATCCTGTTGCTGGCCACCAAGATCGCCGCCGCTGCGATGACCCGCTCATCGGCCATCTACTCCGACGCCGCGGAATCCGTCACCCACGTCCTCGCCGTCGCCTTTGCCGCGTGGGCGCTGCGACTGGCCCACAAGCCCTCCGATGACACCCACCACTTCGGCCACGACAAAGTTGCCTTCGTCTCCTCGGGCTTCGAAGGCGCCATGATCAGCGCCGCCGCCCTGCTCATCGCCTACGAAGCGGCCGTCCAGGCCTTCACCGGGGGCGAGATCGCCAGCATGGGCATCGGCATGATCCTCACCGCCGCGGCCGCCCTTGTGAACCTGATCCTCGGCTGCGCCCTCTTGCGTGTCGGAAAACGTCGCCACTCCGCCGTCCTGCGGGCCAATGGCGAACACGTCCTGGCCGATGTCTGGACCAGCGGTGGCGTCCTCGCCGCTCTCGCCCTCGTCCATTTTACCGGCTGGCGCGGATGGGACCCCGTATTCGCCATCCTCGCCGCCGCCAAACTCCTCTGGACCGGTACCCGACTCATGCGCGAAAGTCTCGGCGGACTCATGGACGCGGCCGATCTGGCCGTGGAAAAAACCCTGCGCGCCACCCTCGATACCGAGTGCACCAAGCGCGGACTCTCCTACCACAACCTCCGCCACCGCCACTCCGGTCACACCCACTGGGTCGAGTTCCACCTTGTCTTCCCAGACGATAGCGGACTGCTCGATGCCCATGAGATCGCCACCGAACTCGAGGGCCGGGTCGCCACCACCATCGGCCGACAGGCCCGAGTCATCTCCCACCTCGAACCCCGCTCGGCCGAACACCGCGAGGAATATTGGGAACTCCGCTGAACTCCCGGCCGCCTAGCGCGGTGCAGCAAACTCCAAGTGCGGCCGCAAACGGCCCAAGGTCGCCTTGCCGATCCCCGGCACCTTTCCCAAGTCCTCCAGCTTGGCGTAGGGCCGACCCTCGATGATTCGCCCGGCCATCACCGGACCCACCCCCGGCAGCCGCATCAATTCCTCACGCGACGCAGCATTGGGATCCAAACGCTCCCCCTCGGGCAAGGCCGCATCGCCCGTCGCCGCTGCCAATTCCGCTTCCTCCTCCCGCTGCAAACGCCGCTCGTCCGGCAACGATTTCCAATCCGTTCGCGCCCAAATCCCCTTCCCCAGCCGGGCCGCCTGAAACTCGAGATCCAGCATCCGCGCCTGCGATTCCTTCCGGGAAATCCCATCCACCGTCTCCCGGAACATCCCGGTTCCCCGCGCCAAGCCCAACTTCACCAACCGAGAAGCCAGGTCCTCACCGTCCGCGGTGGTGACAAAGGCATACACCCGACGATGCCGCCCGTCGCCCCGCGCATCGGCAAAACTGGTGTGCACGGTGAAAGGCCGCGCCAAAACCCGCGCGGTCTCCTCCGCCGCAGCCTTGCCGAAAGCCTTGGCCGCGGCGATCGATTCCGCCGATTCCCCGGGCCGCCCCGAAATTCCGAAATAGCGCCGCTGCTCCCGCAAACGCCGGGCATCGGTCTCGTCGTTCACATGCCACTCAATGCAGTCCGCCCCATACAAGCGCAGCGTCATCGCTTCGCCATCGGGCCCCACGATCCCGAAACTATCGCCATCCGCCCAGTCCGATGCGACGAACTTGCAGGACGAAAGGGTCGTAATCGGCTGCGGCGCGCCAGACACCACACCCAGCAACATCAACAAAATCAGCGGCCAGCATCTCTTCACGCCGCCCACCATGCAGCATTCCACCCCGCTTGCAACGGTCGGCCGCACGCCCACGAAAGGAAGCACGCCTGAAGCCTCCGCTCTCCTCAACAAAGCCGGACCATGTCCTTCACAAACTGCCCCCACAAAAACAACAGCCCGCGGAAAGAATACACAAAGTGCCCGTCGCCCGTCTCCACGATGATTCCAGCGTCCAGATTGTGACGGATCTGGGTCTTCATCTCCGCCTCGATCGCCGCCTCGATTTCATCCGGATCGGGCACCCGCAAAGCATCCACCCCCACCTTCCGCTTGCGCAGGAATTCATGGTGATCCCGCAAGATCTGATGGAAGCAATTCCGCTCACAGGGAACATGGTTCCACCGCATGTGCGAAGGGCATTTCAAGGTCGGCGAAAAAGGATAGTTGGTCGTCCGCCACAGACCGCCCGACTTGTCGCGCGAGGTCACCGAAATGAATGCGAAGGCCACCTCACCCTGCTCACACAGACAGACCGCACTGACCGCACGTTCTTCCGGATGCCAGAAGAGCCGGAAATGCTGTTTCATTCCACCCCACTCCCAACCGCAGTCATCGACGTGCTCGAAGCCGGCCTCCTCCATCGCCCCGGCCGCTTCCACCGCATTCGGGAAAAACGCGGGATTCGGCAGCTCGCGGCTCCGCAGCCGATTCTCCACCGGCAAGCGCATCCTGCGGATCCGCGTGAGCAGCTCCACCCAAGGCAGAAAGAACCACAATGCCACCCCGATCAAACCACCCGCGACCCTGCCAGTCATGAAATAGAAAGCCATGAAGCTGGCTCCCAGAAACACCAGAGCCCCCAACTTCCGCCACAAGGCCCGCCGCGCCGACCGCAGGCCGAGGGCGAGAAGAAATAGACCAAGAACAATCAGACAGGGACGCATGCGGCAGGTTCGGAGTGCCACAAACAAGCGCGCCACCATCCCCCGTCAAGGAGGACCTTGCAAAACAAGCCATTGCCACCCCCGCGACCACCCCACATCCGCAGTTCCTTCCCCATCCTCCCAAGCGCCCACCCCGCGGAAATCCCCTCGCCTCCCCGCACCCAGCCGCCCACATTCCCACCATCATGGCCATCGAACGCTACGAAGACTTCACCCCCGACATTCCAGCCAGCGCCTTCGTCGCCTCCAGCGCCGACATCATCGGGCGCGTGAGCCTCGGCGAAGAGTCGAGCGTCTGGCACCACGCCACCCTTCGCGGCGACATCAACCGCATCAGCATCGGAGCCCACTCGAACGTCCAAGACAACGCGGTCATCCACCTCTCCGACGACCACGGCTGCCACGTCGGCGAATGGGTCACCATAGGCCACTCCGCCATCCTCCACGCCTGCACCGTGAAGGACGAAGTCCTCGTCGGCATGGGAGCCATCGTGCTCGATGGTGCCATCATCGGCGAAAGGTCCATCATTGGTGCCGGCGCCCTGGTCACCGGCGGCAGCATCATCCCCCCCGGTTCCCTGGTCCTCGGCTCCCCCGCAAAAGTCGTCCGCACCCTCTCCGCCGAAGAACAAGCCAAGGTCAAATCCTGGGCTGAAAAATACGTCGTCCAATCCCGCAAATACCTCAGCCGCGGCAACTGATTCCCGGCGGAGAATCTCACACCAAAAACCGTCTCCTTTTCCGGATTCCCTTCCGCCACCTCGCGACTAGCTTTCCAAGAGCATCAAGCCATGAAAAACCTGTTCGTCCTCCTCTCCCTCGCCAGCCTCGCCGCCGCGGAGCCGACCGGCCCGCGCGATTGGAAATCCTCGGCAAACACCACCATCCACGCCGACGCCCTCGCCCTGAAGCAAGGCATCGTGACCCTCCGCAAGGACGATGGCACGACCCTCAAGGTGCCCCTCGCCAAATTCGCGACCGATGATCAAAAAGCCCTTCTCGCCCACTTCGGCGAAGAGCAGGCGAAGGCCGCCAGCGGGTCCGGCATCGCATTCGTTACCGAGGGCCTGCCCCACCCCATCGGCAAAACAAGCGGACCGATCAAAACCGGCGACGGCTCCACCTACTTTGTCTATCTTCCGAAAACCCTGCGCGAAGGCCGCAAAGCCCCTCTCCTCCACTTCAACGGCTCAGGCGGCGGCAGCGCGGCATCGCTCAAAGGATATCTCGAAGGTGCCGAACTCAACGGCTGGATCCTCGCCGCCTGCGTGGAATCCCGGAACTCGAATCCCATCCCGAGCAACCACGAACACGCGAAACGCTGCGTCGAACACCTCGTCAGCACCTTGCCGATCGATCGCGAACGCGTCTATTTCACCGGCCAATCCGGCGGCGGTGCGATGTCCTTTTACAATGCGGCCCGCCTCGATGCCGCCGGCGCGATTCCACTGATCGGTTACATCCCACAAGGCACCTCCATCCGCAAAGGCCACTACTTCATCTGCGGCGGCGCGACCGACTGGAATCGCTATCTCTGCGGCCAAGCCACCGTCTTTCTCGGCAAAGATGCGGTCCATCGCGTTCACCCCGGCGGCCACTCCAGCACGCCATCATGGATTCTCAACGAGGGCATCACCTGGCTCAATGGCCGCTACCTCGGCGATGCATCCCGCAAACGCGAGCTCGATCCCGAACGCGCCGACTACGAGGCCGCCCTGCTCGCGTGGATCGGCGTCCTGCGTGAAAAAGAACCGCACCGCGCCCTCTTCTGGTGCCGTTTCCTCACCGACACCTACAAAGCCAAAGGCAATACCGCCACCGCCGCCGAAGCCATCGCACGCGAACTCGAGAGAGACGACATCAACAAACTCTACGTCGAAGGCATCGCGGCCATCGACGAGTTCTCCCGCGACTACTACGCGACCTTCGAATACAGCGGCTACGCCAACGGCCTCACCTCCGATCGCATCATCAAGGCCGCCGACAAACTCGCCGAGAAATACGCGGGCATCCCCTTCATCGAGGACACCGCCCGCGAAATGGGCCTCAAAACCGCCGGCCAACGGAGATAACGACACCCGCTTGCAAGCGGTCGGACCGCAGAGCGGGTTCGACGTTCGACATCCTGCGACCAAGAGTCCGGCACCGCCATGGATCCGCTCGATCTGATTCCTTTCCTCGATCTCACCACCCTCGGCACCTGCGACACGCCCGCAGTGGTCGAGGCCGTGGCGCGCCGCGCACTGCACCCGCTGGCGAGTCGGCCGGAACTTCATTGTGCGGCACTTTGCACTTGGCCGAACTTCGCGGCCGACGCCGCCCGACTGCTGGCCGGATCTCCCGTAAAACTCGCCTGCGTCGCCGCCGCCTTCCCCTGCTCGCAGGCTCCACTGAAAATCAAGCAAGGAGAGATCGAACAGGCGGTGGCCGACGGTGCCGACGAGATCGATATCGCCATTCCCCGCGGCCTTGCCATCGCCGGCGACTTCGCGGCACTGGCCGCCGAGCTCCGTGCGCTCAAAGCCGCCTGCGGTTCCGCACGGCTGAAGGTGATCCTGGAAACCTGCGACCTGAAGCGGCCGGACTTGATCCGCAGTATCTGCCAGATCGCGCTGGAATGCGGAGCGGACTTTCTCAAGACATCGACCGGCATGGGCAGCCACGGCGCGACGCCCGAACACGCCCTCATCCTCTTCCAAGCCGCCCGCGACTGGCACGCAACAACAGGCCGGACCGTCGGGGTGAAACCGGCAGGCGGCATCCGTCGCCACGCGGATGCACGGATCTATCATCAACTCGCCATCGACCACCTGCCTTCGGTCACGCCCGACACCTTCCGGCTCGGAGCTTCGTCGCTACTCGATGACCTGCTGCGCCCACCCGGCGAGGAGGAGAGTCCCAGCGGCTACTGATCGATCAGCCGCGGCGGATTTTCGATCCGGCGAACAGGATGGTGATGCGATAAACCCGCTTCTCCCGCGTCTCGATCTTACCCGTGCTCAGGTCGAAGCGCTCCGGGATTTCTTGGCGATGGATGTCCACGCTGGCCCGGAAACCGCGCTCCGAAAAGATATCGATCAGGATGGCCAGCGCGATCCCTTGGCGGAAAAGCGGATTCTCGGTGTTGATCATCGCCCGACCGCTCACCGCATAGCGCTGGATGATCGGCATCATCTTCCCCTGGATGAAATCGACCACCGCGCTCAGTAGCTCCGGGTGCTCCACCTGATAGCCATCGAGTCGTTTCACCAGTTCCTGCCGCGCATGCTGCACGATCTCATCCGCTAGGGGAATGTGGCGCAGTGAGTCGTAAGTCCGAGGATCAAGCTCCAGCGAGCTCTGGTATTCCAGCTCGCGGATGATGTTCTGCTGGACCACCTCGATCGACGCCTGCGCGTTGATAAAGTGATAGTGGAAGATCTGCTTGAGCGAGACCAGCGCATCATAGGTCTTCTCCTTGAAGGTCCGATAGCGGTTGCGCGCCAACTCCGGATCGAAGTCGGTATTGCGCTCTTCCCAAAGCTCGCCGACGCCCGTCTTGCGGACCTCCGCATTGTGCTCCAGCGCCTCGCGGCCCCGCTTGAGCTGACGGGCGATGCTCTCCGCCTCGTCGACGAACAGCACCATGATGTGGAAAGTCGGCTGGCGAAAAAGATGGGCCTGTGGAGTCCCGGCGAACTCACGCCGCAGGGCAATCATCTGATCGTAAAACAATTTCAGACACTCCACCTGCACCTTTGTCCGCGGGAAGCCGTCGAGCACCGTGCTGTCGCGGAAACGCGGCTCAAGCAGTTCTTTCAAGAGCAGCCGGAGCACTTCCTCGTCGCCCACCATCCCGCCGCCCGCCTTGATCTTCCGCGCCTCGGGCGAATCCAACAACTGACTGATCACGATCGGCTCCGCAGTGATTCCACGCAGCTCGCGGATGAAGTCCGTGTTCGTCCCTTTGCCCGATCCCGGCGCACCACCGAGGAGGATCAGCTCCTTGGGAAACTGCAGCTTTTCACGTCCCAACTCCGCTTCGAGCTGCTTCCACACCCGATTGAAAATCAACTGGGCGTCCTTGATCTCAAGATCCTGCGGACTGGTCGCGGCGGGGGGCGGGCTGGAACTCATGGCGGGCAGAGAGCACAATATTCCAAGCAAGCCGTCGAGCATCGCGTCACCCGCCTTGCGCAGACGACACCGCGCGCCAGCTTCTTGGGATGATCTGTCCCGCCACCCGTGACGAAGCCCTCACGCAACTCGCCGACTTCGTCCCGCGCGCTCCACTCTACGCCCGCGACCGCAATCATGTGATTCCCGGGCACCCAGCGGTCTCCCGCCTCTCCCCAGCCATCCGCCACCGTCTCGTCACCGAGGACGAAGTCGCCGCCGCCGTCCTCGCCGTCCACTCCCCGGATCGAGTGGAAAAGTTCGTGCAAGAAGTTTACTGGCGGCGCTACTGGAAAGCCTGGCTCTCTCTGCGCCCGGAAGTCTGGCACGACTACCTCGCCGCCCTACGCGCGCTGCCCGATTCCCCCGCGGTCCACCGCGTCGAAGCCGCCGATTCCGGTAACGCGGTAATCGACCACTTCGCCCGCGAGCTGGTCGGCACCGGCTACCTTCACAACCACGCCCGGATGTGGTTCGCCGCCTGGTGGGTCCACGAAGCCCGCCTCCCCTGGGAAGCCGGGGCCGACTTCTTTTTCCGCCACCTGCTCGATGGCGACCCGGCATCAAACACCCTCTCCTGGCGCTGGGTCGCCGGCCTGCAAACTCCTGGAAAAACCTACCTAGCCCGCCGCTCCAATCTGGAAAAATACCTCGCGCCCGATCTGCTCGAATCGCTCGCCCAAGGCCTGCCCGACTTCGAGAACCCCCGCTCCTACCTGCCGGACATTCCCGCCCGCGTCCCCATCACCCGCCCGGAACTGCCTGCTGCCGAGCCCGATTTCCAGCTCACCAGCGGCCTCTGGATTCACGACGAGGACCTCTCACCGGAAAGCTCACCCATCGCGACCCACGAGTTCACCGCGATCATCGTCGGCGACAATCCCTCATCGCGCGACGCCTTCGCCGTCCCCACCGCAAAGCGCGCGTGGCTCGATGCCGCCCTGACCGATGCCGCCACGCGCGCCGGCCGCCATTGGCAACTGCCGACCGCGCGGGTCGACGGCCCCGATCTCGCCGCATCGCTCCTCAGCTGGGCGCAAAATACGGGCATCCAACAAATCGTCACCCTCCGGCCCGAGGTCGGCGCGCTCGACGATGCCCTGCCGCAGGTCACCACCAAACTCGCCGCTGCGGGCATCCGCCTCGCCCTCGTCGACCGCCCGCAAGACCTCGCACTGCGCCCACTCGCCACCGCTGGCTTTTTCCAATTCCGCGAACGCATGCTGAAGCGCACGAAACCCACCGAAAGCGCCAAAAATCCTCGTTGAATCCCTTCCCCAAGCCCCACGAAACTCCTCCCATGTCCGACCTCCCTGTCCTCTACCTCAAGCCCGGCTGCCCTTGGTGCGATGAAGTCGTCACCTACCTCGCCCAGCAAAAAATTGCCGTTCGGAAAGTGATCGTCTCCGGCAACCGCGCCGCCATGCAGGAAATGGTCGACCTCTCCGGCCAATCGAAGGCCCCGACGATGGACTGGCACGGCGAAGTGCTCGCGGACTTCGGCGTCGACGAACTGCGCCCTTTCCTGAAACAGCGCGGAGTGATCTGACAAACGCCACGCGCGTCAAAGCTCCAGCTCCACCGACTTCAGCGCGATGTAGAGCGAATTCGACCGCTCCAAGCGCGGTTGCAACGCCGCCTTCTGCGCGGCCAATTCCCGGCGCACCTCGATCAGCCCGCTCGAATAATCGCGGAACAACACGCGGATCGCCTCGCCATGATCGGCGCGCAGTCCGTCCGCAAAAGTCCCCGCCCCGGCGAGCAGGCGCTCCCGATAGGCCGCGACAACCCGCGCCCGCGTGATCCATCCGGCGCAGCCTGCCAACAAAAACACCGCCCACGCGCCGGCGAGCAGACCGAAGGGCAAGCCCGACAAGCCAAGCAAACCGCAGGATCCAGCCGCGATCAAAAGCAGCAGGCCGACCACGGTGAAGCCTTGCAAAATCCGATTCCGCCGACGCAGCAAAGGATCCAGCACACCCCGAATCCGCAATCCACCCAAAGCCTGCGGCAAGGCCTTCTCCAGACCCGCGACGAAGCGACCGATCACATCCTCACGTCCGGCATCGGCCACTGCGCAGGCACCTGGCTCGAAGCCCATCCGCTCCTTCACCCGTGGCCGCAAGGTCTCCCAATGCGCCGCACAGGCGGAAAGCATCCGCGCCGCATCGTCCTGCGCGAAGCCAATCACCATCTCCTGCATCCGCGCCGCAAAAGTCCCCTCGATCTCCACCGCCAATCGATCGCCCAAGAGCAGCCGGGCGAAAGATCGCCACCAGCCCAACTTCGAACGCAAGCGCCGCACCACCACCTCTACCTCCGCCCGATAACGCTCCAAGGCCGCAACCAAAACACGCGGAGAGGCCGCCAAGGAATCGTCTCGCAGCAACTCAAGCTCGCGCTCGATCCCCGATAGAAACCAAGCGTCGTCCTCCATCCCACGACGACGAATGTCAAAAAACGCCTCCAGCCGCCTCACCTTGCGCGCGGCATGATGCCATCCGTCATGCAACAACTGCCGCCGCTCCATCGAATCGCAGATCCGCTCGGATACGAAATGCTCCAGATTGGAAAATCGGCTGGCCGACCACAGCTCCCGGCTCACCGGCCGCGACCGCTTCGCTTCCAAAGCCAACCGCGCGGACACGGGAAAGATCGGCAACTCCCTGCCCAAGCGCTTCATCGACAGATCGCGCATGTGGCCGAGGATGATCGGGATATCCAGCGGCTGTTTCAGATCGACCCGCTGGACCACCAAGGCGGCACGCCCCAAGGCCGCAGGCGAAAGCCGCGACAAGGCATCCCAGGTCGCCGCTGTCCATGGATTCTCCGCTGTGAACACCGCAAGCACCAAGTCCGCGTGCTCCAGAAAAGGCCCCAGCGATGGCAAATGCTCACTGCCCCGCGCATTGGTCCCTGGCGTGTCGAGCAGCTCGAAATTCCGCAGATACTCGTTCGGCCGCCGACAGTCGACCACCCACGCCCCCTCGGCGCGCTCCGACTCGGCCCCATGGCGATAAAGCCGGATCTCCGAAGTCATCGGCAGCGGCCCCGCCGGACAGAGCTCCGAACCCGCGAGCGCGTTGAGCAGGGTCGACTTGCCCGCATTGACCTCCCCGATCGCGGCGATCAACACCGGCTGCCCAAGCGATGGCCCGACTTCCCCGGCTTCGGCCTCCATCCCCACTTCAGCCGCGAAGTCGTCGATCCACCCCAGCAGCTCGACAAGCCGGTCACGCACCGCGAAATAACGCTCACCCGGCATCGTGCGAAACAATCGAAACCCTCCTTATTGACCCGCAGCCAAAGGCCCCGGCTCGACTTGGCTGCCCATGGCGAGCAACTGCGACACCGTGACAAACTTGTATCCCCGCTTCAGCAAGCCATCGATCGTCGCCGGCATGGCGTCCACCGTGCCCGCGTGCAAGTCGTGAGCCAGCAAGATGGCACCCGGCGTGGTCGCGGAAATCATCCGCGAGGTGATCACTCCCGCCCCCGGCTTCTTCCAGTCCAAGGGATCGACCGACCACATGATCGTCGGATACCGCAGTTCCGCCCGGACCCACTCCCGCTGCCGCTGGAGCAGCGCACCATAGGGCGGACGCATCGTGCGCGGCTGCACGCCCGCTGCACGTGCCACGGCATCGCGGCACTTCAGCAATTCCTCGCGCACCGCGGAGTCGCTCAATTTGCTGAGAATCGGATGGTTGTAGGTGTGATTGCCGATCTCGTGCCCCTCCGACACCGTGCGCCGCAGCACGCTCGGATAGAGATCCACATTGCGGCCGATCACGTAAAAGGTGGCCTTCACGTTCCGCTCCCGCAGGATGTCGAGCAAACGCGGCGTATTTCTCGGATGCGGCCCGTCGTCAAAGGTCAGCGCGATGTACGGCTGCGAAACCGCAACCCGCGAAAAAGTCACCCCCGAGCTGGCTCCCGATGCCGGGAAATTCATGTCCGGATTCCGCAACACCGGACCACCCAAGCGCGGCGTGCGATAGCCCGTATTGGCCGTCGTCCGCGCCGCCGCACCACCACCATCACCCTCGCCGAAGGAAAGCATCGAGCAACTGCTGCCCAGCGACGCGCTCAAGGCGATGAAACCACGACGCGAGAGCTTCGGAACCATCGATGCACCCGTTTTCGAAGAAGTGAGAATCTGGAAATCAAGGGGCTGGAAAGGGCGCTTCATGCGGGAAAGGAAAGCTTTGAGATGGTCGGACCCTATCGGCCGCGAGGTCTTTGTCACGCCTGCATTTGATCGCCCTCAACTCAGAGAAAGCGCTGAAGAATAGGAGCCAGCATCCGGACACTTTCCTCCGGCCACGCTGTCCGCGGGGTCATGATCGCCCCGTCCAAAGAACGATGCTCCGGCCATTCCGCCTCGACGGGAATCTCCGGCACCGCGCGGGCAATGATCCGCTTGGCCGCCGCAACGTTTGCCTGCAAATGCCCCATCACCGCCTCCGCCGTCACCGGAGCCTCGTCCGTTTTCCAACAATCGTAGTCCGTGATCATCGCCAAGGTCGCCAACGCGATCTCCGCCTCCCGCGCCAACTTCGCCTCGGGCAAATTCGTCATCCCCACCACATCGAACCCGAGCTGGCGATTGCCCTCGCTCTCGGCCCGGGTCGAAAAGGCCGGACCATCCATGTTCACGTAGGTGCCGCCATCGTGCACCGCCACCGCCTCGGGCTGCGACGCCGCTTTGAGAATTCCACGTAGCCCGGCACTCACCGGATCGCCGAAAGAAACGTGCCCGACGATCCCGCGCCCGAAAAACGTGTGCTGCTCCCGACGACTGGTCCGATCAAAATACTGATCCGGCAAGACGATGTCCCGAGGCCGATACGCCTCCTTCAAACTCCCCACCGCGGTGACGCAAATCAGGAAGCGAACCCCGGCGTCGCGCAGCGCCCACAGGTTTGCACGATGATTGATCTCCGTCGGCAACAGACGATGCCCCCGACCATGGCGTGGCAGGAACCAAACTTCGCGCCCACCCAGAGATCCGCCAACCAAGGCGTCCGATGGCGAACCGAAAGGCGTCTCCACCACCCGCTCTTCCGCTTTCTCGAAGCCCTCGATTTCATACAAACCGCTTCCTCCAATGATACCGATCGCCGCTGCCATCCCGCCGGTCTAGCCGCCCGACGCGGAAGCGTCGAGCACAGCGGCATCCGCGCTTCACGGGGAATTCACGATTCCCTGCGCGACAGTCTCGATCGCCCACGCCACACTCCGAACTCGATGAGCCCACGCGCTTCGATTTTTCTCCTCCTGTCCTTCCTCACCAGCCTGCTTCCCGCCTGTCGCGGCAAAGAGGAAAGCAGCGGGATCGATCCCACCGCACCCCTCCCCGGACCCGCTCGCGCCCGGGCCGCCGCTAAGCGGACCCGCCCGGAACTGGAACGCGCCCTCGCCGCAAAAAACCTGCGCCTAGGCGACCCCGTCTTCCTCCGCGCCTTCAAAGAGGAAGCCCTGCTCGAACTCTGGGTCCTCCAGCGTGCCAGTGGACGATACCAACATTTCCGCACCTGGAGCATCGCCGCGCTTTCGGGTGGACCGGGACCGAAACTCGCCGAAGGAGATCGCCAGGTGCCCGAAGGCTTCTACTACGTGCCGCCCTCGGCAATGAAGCCCGACAGCCGTTTTCACCTCGCCTTCAACATCGGCTACCCCAACGCCTACGATCGCCACCATCGTCGGACCGGCAGCCACATCATGGTCCACGGCGACCGGGTCTCGATCGGATGCCTTGCCATGACCGATGAGCGGATCGAGGAAATCTACACCCTCTGCGCCGCCGCCCTCGACGGTGGCCAGCCATTCTTTCGCATCCACCTTTTTCCCTTCCGCATGAATGACGAACGAATGGCACGGGAGACGAAAAGCGAGTGGTTCGATTTCTGGCAAAATCTTCGCGAAGGCCACGACCACTTCGAGCGTCTCGGTCTTCCTCCCGAAGTCGACATCAACCAAGGCCGCTATCGCTTCCGCTGAGATCGACCCTTCTTTCCTGCCATCCGTTTTTGACTTCCGCCATTCGACGAGCTAAGCAGACGCCCGAAAAGCACCCGTAGCTCAGCTGGATAGAGCACCCGCCTTCTAAGCGGACGGTCACTGGTTCGAATCCAGTCGGGTGTGCTTCACACCTATATTCCAAAACGGTCCGGAGGACGCACACCAGATGGAGCGACGGAGCTCAATCCAGTCGGGTGTGCTTCACACCTATATTCCAAAACGGTCCGGAGGACGCACCCTACCCCATAAAAATGGTAGGGACCGACCGCCGGGCGGTCCCAAGTCACCTGCGGCAGAGGAGGCAGCGGATTTGCGGATGCCTTGGCGATTCGCCCGCAGAGAAAAAGTGGGCGGGCCCAGCGGTCCAGCCTTACCGGATTGAGGTGGCTGCCGCCGATTGGCGTTTTCTCTTCCGCGTTCCCGTCCGCCCTTGCCCTCGGCCCGGCACTCTGGAAACCTCCTAGCGCCCCATGAATCCCGGACTCTTCATCGTGCTCGAAGGCATCGACGGCACCGGCAAGTCGACCCAAACCCGCCGCCTCGCCGAGTGGTTCCGCACCCGAGGCCGCGAAGTCGTCGCCAGCCGCGAGCCCACCGACGGCCCCTGGGGCAGCAAGCTCCGCGCCACCGCCGCTACCGGACGACTGTCACCGGAAGAGGAACTCGATCTCTTGCTGCACGACCGCCGCGATCACGTCGCGGAAGTCATCGCGCCCGCCCTCGCCGCCGGGAAAGTCGTCATCCTAGATCGCTACTACTTCTCAAACATGGCCTATCAAGGATCGCGCGGACTCGATCCTGCGGAGATCCGCCGCGTGAACGAGGCCTTTGCCCCCCGCCCCGATCTGCTGTTCATCCTCGATCTCGACGTGGAGACCGCCCTCTCCCGCATCACCGCCCGCGGCGATGTCGCCAACGAATTCGAGCGCGCCGAATCGCTGGCGAAATGCCGAGAAATCTTCCTCACCCTCGCCGACGAGCCTTTCGTGGAGACCGTCGACAGCGCGGCTGGGCTCGATGCCGTGCAGGCCCGCTTGCGGGAAATCGCAACGGCCCGCGGATTCTGATCCACCGCGGGCGGGAGCGATTCCCTCGACCCTCCTCACTCGCTCGCCTGGCGCTCTTCCTCGGTCTTGAACCACACCGACTCCGGGCGCAGATCCGATTCGATCGTCATTCCCCGCGCGGAGCCGTCGAGCATCAACGCGGCCGCCTTGCCGGCGTAGCGCTCGGGATCGGGCATGATGGAATCACCCAGCAAGGCATTCCCACCCTTTCTCGCGCCATCCGCCAGCACCATCACATTGGAAGGCTCGCGGAAATTGACCATCCGCTTCGGGCCGTCATCACCTTCGGAAGTCTCGTAACGACCCACCACCCGCGCATTCCAACCGTAGGAAAGGTTCGGCGACGAGGGATTGGAATCGAACTCCCGGTGACCCGGGCTTCTGAAAATTTCCAACTGCGACTCGTTCTTCGGATCCTCCACTAGCATGCCCCACCAGTAGAGATCCTGCGACTGATCCTTCCACACCGGAAGCTGACCGGAATTGTCTTGGGTGTAGTTCTGCACCCGCACGCCGATGTCGCGCACTCGATTCACACTCGCCGCCAGTTGCGACTTCGCCCGCGCCCCGCGGGTCAGTGAGAATACGAGCCCCGCAAGGGCCGCGATGATGGCGATGGTCACCAGCAGTTCCACCAGAGTGAAGCCCCCGGTACGTTTTCCGATCTTTGGTTTTTTCATAAAGGATTTCTTCGGGCGCTCGAGCAGGCCGCTACGAAAACGCGCGCCCGCCGCACCAAAGGCACCACTTCCCCAGCCCGATTCAACCCGAAATCCTTCCAAGCTCAGGATAATCCATCGGCCGCCGGTCCAACCCACCCACTTGCAGATACCATCATCGGGCTGGTCAGATCCTTCACTTTGCTGTATCGCCTCTCCCCATGCCGACCGATTTCCTCGATCCATCGAGCCTTCTTGAGAACGGAGGTCCGATTCTTTGGCTGCAAGCGGCGCTCGCATTTTTCGGAGCGGTGTTCGTGGTCGAACGGCTGTTTTTCTTTCATCGGGCCCGGATCAATGCGGGCGATCTCTTGGTGGGTCTGTCCAATCACGTGCGCCGCAAGGCCTACGCTGAGGCCATGCACGAAGCCGCCCGCGCGCCCGGCCCCGTCGCCCGGGTCGCGCATTCCGTTCTTCTGCGCCACTCCATGGAACGCCCCGACCTCCGCGACATCGCGCAGGAAGCCGGCCAGCTCGAGGTCCCGCGGATCGAGAAAAATCTCCGCGCCATCCTCGCCGTGGCGATGCTCGCGCCGATGACCGGGATGCTCGGCACCGTCCTCGGATTGGCGGAAACCTTTCAGCGGATGAGCGAACGCGGAGGCTACGCCGGCCCGGCCGAACTGACTTCAGGCGTTCTTGCCGCACTTCTCACCACCGCTCTGGGACTCACCATCGCCATCCCCGCCTATCTGTTCTACCTCTACTTTCTCGGCCGGGCGAAGCGACTGTTCCACCGGATCGAACGCACCGGTATCGAAATGGTCAATATGATCTGCGACGCGCGGACCGACACCGGCATCGTCTCCATGCGCGACGAATTGGAAGCCCGCCGCCGCGAGGAACGCAAAAAATGAAGCTGGAATCGACCCTACCGGAACGGGCTGGCTTCTTCTTCGCGGTGCCAGCCTTCAATCTGTTCGCCCTCCTGCTGGTCTTCCTGATGCTCGGCCCCTCCTTCGTGAGTCAGTCGGGTGTGGCGGTGGAGCTGCCGGTATCGCGCTTCCAGATGGAACGCCAAGCCGACGCCACCGTGCTCAGCATCACCGCGGGGGAACCTCCCATCTACTGGATCGAACGCGAGCCGGTCTCCATCGACGAACTCTCGGACCGCCTCGATACCCGCCGCGGCAGCGACGCCACGCCCGCGACCAGCGTGCTGCTGCGGGTCGATAAAGGGGTGCCCGCAGACGTCCAGCGACAGGTAGCCGAGATCGCCCTGCAAAAAGGACTGCGCGTGTATCTCCTCGGCCAACCGCAAGGCACCGAGCCCGCCACGGAGTCGCAGTGACGCCCTCGCGCGGTGGCCTACCCCGCTTCATTCCGCCCTGACCATGTTCGGACTCCGCACCAAGCGCACCCATCGCGATCGTCAGTCGGGACTGGTTTTCCGCTGGCGCCTGCCGGTTGGCAGTCATTTGGGCTTCGTCGCGGCAGTCGGCGTGGTCGCCTTGCTGAGTGCCGGACTCGCCACTGCGGTGAGGGTCCGCGTGGGCGGTCCTCCACGGGAACCGGAGCGACGCGGTGCTCTGGTGCTGGTTCCCCAAGGCCCGGAGTGGCGGGCCTTGGAAATGCTGGCGCTCGAAGCCGGCCCGATGCCGCGCCGTGAACATCCCGCCACGGAAGCCGCGATCGCCGGGCTTCTGGCTGGACAGGTGGCCGATGCCACCCCGCCGGGTCATGCCTATCAGCCTCGTTTGAGCCCGGTTCCCGTCAACTTGCCAAGCGTCGCGTCCATGTCCGACCGACGCCCCTCGCCCGGCGTGCTTCCAGCCCTGCCCACGCCGCCGCAACCCTCAGAGAATCCTCCTCCGCCCGAGACCTCGCAGCCATTGGTCCTCGCCGCGAACGGAATCCGAGCCATCGTCCCCCAAGACCCGCCACCCCCAGCACTCGCCCGCGGCAACCGCTACCTGCTCGCCTACGACGAGAGCGGTCGCGTCACACGCGTCACCACCCTTTTCGCGGAAACTCCCACAAGCGACGACCGCGCCGAGCTCTGGCTGCGCCAATTGCGTATCGAAAACGGAACTCGGGCCGGCGGCTGGACCGCGGTGGAAATTTCAAGCCGACCATGATCGAACTCACCCTCACCGAACTGGCAGCAGGGAGCATCGGCCTCGCGATGATCCTCGCGGTCTTTTTCACTTGGGTCTCCCGCTGGTCCACCCGCAATGCCGAACGCCGCTCGCTGCGCCGTCGGGCCATCTGCCGCCTTTGCCTACAGGTCATTGAAGACAGCAGCCGCGACCGGATTTTCCACTGCCCCCACTGCGGTGCCGAGAACGAACGCGGCCGCGACCGCAGTCTGGGATGAGGCTTGCCACCCATCCCGCCAGTCTCTAAGCACGCCCACCAATCCCCGCCACGCCCCACTCACACACCATGAGCGAAAGAAGAGTCGTCATCACCGGAATCGGCTGCGTCAGCCCGCTTGGCAATGATCTGCAATCCACCTGGGACGGCATGAAAGCCGGACGCAGCGGAATCGGCCACATCACCCAGCTCGATACCGAGCCCTACGAGTGCAAGATCGCCGGCGAGGTGAAAAATTTCGCCCCCGACCCCTATTTCCGCGTTCCCAAGGATTCACGCCGGTCCGATCGCTACGTGCAGTTCGCCGTGGCCGCCGCGAAGATGGCGATGGAAGACAGCGGGCTCGATGTCTCGACCATCGATACCCGGCGCGTCGGAGTCATGGTCGGCAGCGGCATCGGCGGCCTCGGAACCCTCGAACGCGAGCACGAGGTCTGCCTCAGCAAGGGACCGAAGCGCGTCTCGCCCTTCACGATCCCGATGATGATTTCCAACATCGCCAGCGGCATCATCTCGATGGAACACGGCCTCCACGGACCGAACATGGTGATCGTCACCGCCTGCGCGACCTCCAACCACAACATCGGTGAAGCGTGGCGGATGATCAAATTCGGCGACGCCGATGCCTTCCTCGCCGGTGGCGCGGAAGCGACGATCCTGCCGATGGGCCTCGCTGGCTTCTCGAACATGAAGGCGCTCAGCACCCGGAACGATGAACCGGAAAAGGCTTCCCGCCCCTTCGACAAACACCGCGACGGTTTCGTGATGGGCGAGGGCGCCGGGGTCGTGATGATCGAGGAGCTCGAGCACGCCAAGAAGCGCGGAGCGAAAATTTACGCCGAACTCGTCGGCTACGGCGTCAGTGCCGATGCCTACCACCTCAGCGCTCCCTCGCCCGATGGCTCAGGCCCGGCCTACGCGATCGCCATGTCGCTCAAGCACGGCAAGCTCAACCCCGAGGACGTGCAGTACCTTAACGCCCACGCCACCTCGACCGGCCTCGGCGACATCGCCGAAACCAAGGCCATCAAGCTGGCCTTCGGCGATCACGCGAACAAGGGCCTGATGGTCAGCTCCACCAAGTCGATGACCGGCCACATGCTCGGCGCCGCCGGCGGCATCGAACTCATCGCCTCCGTGATGGCCATCGTCGACGGCGTGGTGCCACCCACCATCAACATCGAGGAACAGGACCCGGAATGCGATCTCGATGTCGTCCCGAACGTCGCCCGCGAGGTGAAGATCGACGTCGCCCTGAGCAACAGCTTCGGCTTCGGCGGACACAATGCCTCACTGCTGGTGAAGCGTTTCTAACACCCAGGTGATGGACCGCCCCTGCCACATTCATCGCACGGAAGTGGCATTCGGCGACACCGACTGCAGCGGCTGGCTGCACTTCCCGAAGATCTTCCGCCACGTCGAGGAGGCCGAACACGGCTTTCTCCGCGGGCGCGGTGTGATGATCTTTGACCGCGCCCTCGGCGGCTGGCCCCGAGTCCACGTGTCTTGCGACTACAAGCAAGCCCTGCGCTTCGGCGACCCGATCGAGGTCCGTCTGGGCATCGATCGGATCGGCTCCAGTTCCCTGCATTGGTGCTTCGAGGTCTGGCGGGACGGCGAATGCTGCGCCTCCGGGAAGATGAGCACGGTCCGCGTCGACGCCACGGGGAAGGCGATACCGATCGACGCCGACACTCGGGCCCGCTTGGCCTGATCGCCTCAGACCGTCTCCACCGCCACGGCCTTGCCCTCGCGGATGGAGCGATAGATCGCCTCGATCACCAGCAAGTCTTTCAATCCCTCCTCGCCCGCCGGTGCGAAGGGCTTGCCGTCGAGAATCGCCCGCGAGAAAAGGTCCATCTCCACCGCGAAATGATCGGTCGCCGGAAACTCGATCTTTACCCCCGGCTGAGAGCTCCAGCCCTTCTGGCCACCGTAGCCATAAGCTGCCTCCAGTCCGAAACGCCCGCCTTGGCCGATCGCTGTGAAGAAATTGCTGCCGTTGAAGGCATAGGTCGTCATCAGCGAGGCCAGCAAGCCAGAGGGAAACTTCATCGAGCACGAAATCGTCTCATCGACTTCCGCGAACTTCACCGGGTCCGTCTTGGTTTCCTGGGCAACGATCTCAACCGGCTCCTCTCCTGTTAGATAACGACAGGCCTGAATGGCGTAGATGCCGACGTCCATCAGCGCGCCTCCGCCAGCGAGACTCTTCCGCAGTCGCCACTGGGCAGGGTCTCCGGCTTGAAAGCCGAAGCCGGCCTCGATGAACTTCAACTCGCCAAACACCTTCTCCCGCGCAAGCCGCATGCACTCGACGTGATGAGGTTCGAACTGGCAGCGATAACCAATGCCGAGCTGCTTGCCCGCCGACTTCACCGCCTCGATCATCCGCCGGCATTCCTCGGCCGTATTGGCCATCGGCTTCTCGCAGAACACATGCTTGCCGGCCTTCGCCGCACGAATGGTGAATTCCTCATGCATCGAGTTCGGCAGCACCACGTAAACAACGTCGACGTCGGGATTATCCACAATCCGATCGAAGTTTTCGTAGTTGTAAACGTGGCTGTCCGGAATCCCATACTGCTTCTGCCACTCCGCGGCCTTGGCAGGCGTGCCGGTGACGATCGCTGCCAGCCGGGAATGAGTCGTCTTCGCAAGAGCGGGCGCGAGCTGGTTCTTGCTGAGCGAGCCGAGCCCGACCAGCGCCCAACCGAGTTTTCGACCGGACTCCTGCTTGGCCCATGCCGAGGAACCGAGGGCGGCGGCGGTGGCACCGAGACCGGCGAGAAATGGACGACGTTGCATGGTGTGGATAGAGAGCTTTTTGAATTTCGGGCATCCCCGCAACGCGCGGATCGTAAACCCTAGGCCAAGACCTTGAGCGAAAACCTCCATTCGCCGCAATCCGCAAAACTCAAGAGACGCCGAGCCAGACGCGCTCACGTCACCGGCTCCACACGCACCGCGACGACCTTGTATTCCGGAGTCCCCTCATGGCGATCCCGATGCGGCCCCGTCAAGGCGTTGAGCCCGGCACCCGCGCTATGAAAGCTCGCGAAAAGCAGGCCCGTCGACATCGCCTCACTCACTCGAAGGACCAAGTGACAAGCTCCGTGACGACTAAGAATCCTCACTCGATCCCCATCACGCAGGCCCAGCGCCGATGCGTCGACCGCGGACATGTCGAGGAAGTCATCGGCCTGCAACCACTGGTTCGCGGTTCGCCGGGTCATGGTTCCCGAATTGAACTGATAGCGGACGCGCCCGGTGCTCAGCAAAAAAGGAAACTCCGGCGTCACCGTCTCAGAGGTCGGCTCATAGTCGATGATCCGCAAGCTGGCAGGCCGACCCGAAGCAAACGCGTCCGTGTGGAGAATTGCCGTCCCCGGGTGCACTTCATTCGGACAGGGCCACTGCAAGCCCCCCTGCTCCAAGCGAGCATACGAGATCCCGGCACCTGCAGGCCACAGCGATCGGATCTCGTCCCAAATCTCGGCAGGCGAATCGAAGCCGAACCCATCGCCATGGCCCATCGCCGCCGCGACCTCGCAAAGAATCCGCCAATCCGCCTTCGCCTCACCCGGCGGCGGAACCACGGCACGCACCCGCTGGACGCGACGCTCGGCATTCATGAAGGTACCATCTTTCTCGAAGGCCGACGCAGCAGGCAGCACCAGATCCGCCACCTCGCGAGCCAGCTCGTTCATGAACAAGTCTTGGACCACGACGAAGTCGAGCGATTCCAATGCCGCCCTCGTGACCCGGGTGTCGGGATTCGTCTGCAAGATGTCGTAGCCGATCACCCACATCGCCTTCAAACGGCCCGCAGCCGCAGCGTCGATCATCTCCATCAGGTTCAAGCCGGGGCCGACAGGAATCGACGACTCCCAGCATCTCGCAAAGCGATCCCGCCCCTCGGCGAGAGGGACAAAGCCGGTGAGGTGTCCCGGCTCGCACCCCATGTGGGCAGAGCCCTGCACGTTGTTCTGCCCGCGCAGAGGATTGATGCCGCTTCCCGGACAACCAAAGTTTCCGGTGATCAAGGCGAGGTTCACCAAGGCCATGACACCCTCGGTTCCCTGCCCCTGCTCGGTCACGCCCAAGCCATGGAAGCACATCGACGGCTTGCAGCGCGCGTAAATCTCAGCCGCACGACGAATCGCATCCGCCGACACGCCGCAAATCTCCGCCGCCCGCTCCGGCGTCCATTCCCCGATGAATGACCTAAACTCTTCCCACCCGCTGATCCGATCTCCGAAAACGATGGGATCCTGCCAGGCCTCAATCACGATCGTGTGAGCGATTGCATGAAGCAGCGGGAGGTTCGTGCCCGGTCGCAGCGCCAGATGGACATCGGCCATCTCTGCAAGCTCCGTGCGCCGAGGGTCCACCACCACCAAGGCGGCACCGCGCGCGACCGCACGCCGGATGCGTGCGCCGAGGACCGGATGCGCCTCGGTGGGATTGCAGCCGAACACCAGAAAGCCGGCCGCTTGCTCGATGTCCGCAAAGCTGTTCGTCGCCGCGCCCGTCCCGAGCATCGACTTCATCCCCGCAGCCGTCGGCTGATGGCAAACGCGCGCGCAGCTATCGACGTTGTTGGTTCCAAGCACCACCCGCGCGAATTTCTGCACGAGGTAATTTTCTTCATTCGTTCCGCGCGCCGAACCCAGCAGCCCGATGCTGTCCGCGCCATGACGCTGCCGGATCTCGGTCAATCCACCCGCCAAGCGCTGGATCGCCTCCGGCCAAGAAATCGGCCGCCACTCGTCGCCCTCACGCAACAAGGGCTGCGTCAGACGATCGACGGAATGATTGAAGCCAAAAGCATAACGACCTTTCACACAAAGGTGCCCTCGGTTCACAGGAGCATCGAGCACCGGCTTCACTCGCAACACACGCCCGGCCCGGCTTCCCGCGAACAATTCGCAGCCGACACCACAGTAAGGGCAAACCGTGCGCGTCCATCGCTCCGGCTCCATGTGGCCGACAGCGCTCTGATCCTCCAAGGCACCGGTCGGACAGGTATCGACACAAGCCCCGCAACTCACACAAGAGCTGGCGAGCAAGCTCGACCCATCGGGGACCACCCTCGTGCCGGCTCCCCGGCCAAGCTCGTTCCACACCGAACGTCCCTCGACTTCCTCACAGATGCGAACGCAGCGAAAACAATCGATGCAGCGACTCAGATCCGCCGCGAGATAGGGATGCGTCGAATCCTTGAAAACCGGCGGCCAGATCGCCCGCGGCCTTTCCGAGCCCCTCACGCCATACTGCATCAGCCATCGATGAAAGAGCTTGTCGGGCCGACGCTCGATCTCACGCGCCGGATAATTCCACGCCAGAAATTCCAAGGCCGCACGACGCCCCGCTTCCAAATCGGCGGTGTGGGTCTCCACGACCATCCCCGCGCGCACCGGCGTCGCGCAGGCGGGCTGAGGACGCGACTGCCCGGCCACTTCCACCAAACACAAACGACAAAGCCCCGCTGCCGCCAAACGCTCGTCGTGACACAAGGTCGGAATCTCAATCCCCGCCAGCCGCGAGGCGTCGAGAATCGTCGCAGCCTCAGGAACCGAAAGCACCCGACCATTGATTTGGAGTTCGATCATGAGTTCGAAAAATCCTCCCTCCTTCGCACGCTCCGCCACTCCGGGACGATGTCAAACGGCAGCTCATCCCGCTACACGGCGCGCTCCTCATCGATGATTGCCAAAGTGGTCGCCATCACCGAATCCGGATCGAGCGAGATGCTGTCGATCCCCTCCCGCACCAGAAAGCGCGCGAACTCGGGGTAATCGCTCGGTGCTTGCCCGCAGATACCGATTTTCCGGCCACGACTGCGACAAACCCGAATCACGCGGGAAATCATCCGCAGCACGGCTTCATTCCGCTCGTCGAAGATCGGAGCCACCACCTCGCTGTCCCGATCCACCCCGAGAACCAGCTGAGTCAGATCGTTCGAACCAATGCTGAAGCCATCGAACAACTCGCAAAACTCTTCCGCCAACATCACGTTGCTCGGAATCTCGCACATCATATGGACCTCGAGTCCCTTCTCTCCCCGCCTCAATCCGAGATCGGACATTTCCGCCAGCACGCGCCGCGCTTCCTCCGGAGTCCGACAGAAAGGAATCATCAATTTGAGATTCACCAAGCCCATCTCCTCGCGAACCTTCCGCACCGCACGACACTCCAAGGCAAAGCCTCGTCGATAGCGGGGATGACCGTAGCGACTCGCCCCGCGGAACCCGAGCATCGGATTCTCCTCAAGCGGCTCATAGGCTTTGCCGCCCACCAGGTTCGCATACTCGTTGGTCTTGAAGTCGCTCAGCCTCAGGATGACATCCTTCGGATAAAAAGCCGCTGCGAGCATCGCGACGCCCTGCGCCAGCTTGTCGACAAAGTAGCCCGGCTTGTCCGCATACCCGGCGCTCAATCGTTCCATTTCCACCTTCGCCACCGGATCTTCCACATTGGGATAATCCAGCAGCGCCAAGGGATGAATCCCGATCGAATTCGAAATGATGAATTCCTCCCGTGCCAGACCCACGCCGTCATTCGGAATGAAACTCAAACGAAGGGCCTCCGCCGGATCGGCGACGTTCATCATCACCCGCGTGATCGGCCGGACCAGATCGCCCGGCTCCGTCCGCTCGACCCCAAAAGCAAGTCGCCCGCCATAAACCCGCCCGACCTCGCCCTCGGCGCAACTCACCGTGACCACCTGTCCGTCGCGCAAGCGCGCCCGCCCGTCGCCCGTGCCGACCACCGCAGGAACCCCCAGCTCGCGACTCACGATCGCCGCATGACAGGTCCGCCCTCCGCGGTCCGTCACGATCGCCGCGGCCTTTTTCATGATCGGCTCCCAATCCGGATCGGTCTTATCCGTGACCAGAACTTCCCCAGCTTGAAAACGGGCGATGTCCGCGGCATCCGCAATCACCCGGACCGGCCCGCTCGCGATCTTCCGCCCCACCCCACGCCCCGAAACAAGGAGCGGTCCGCTTTCCTGCAGCCGCCATGTCTCGATCACCGCCCCCACCTCGCGCGAACGCACCGTCTCCGGCCTGGCCTGCACGATGAACAGCTCTCCGCTGAGACCGTCCTTCGCCCACTCGATGTCCATCGGCACCGCCCGCCCTTGCCGCTCGGAATAGTGCCGCTCGATCAAACAGGCCCAACGCGCCAGCTCTAACAGATCGCCATCCTCCACGCAAAAACGTGCGCGCTCATCAGGCGGCACTTCGACGTTTCGGACCGCTCCGGCAGTGCTGTCATAGACCAGTTTGAACTCCTTGGCACCGGTCGCTTTGCGCAAGATCGGCCGGAAGCCCATCGCCAGGGTCGGCTTGAAAACGAGACACTCGTCCGGCACCACGGCACCCTGCACCACGTTCTCGCCCAGGCCGTAAGCCGCCTCGATCAAAACGACATCGCGAAAGCCGGTCTCGGTATCGAGGGTGAACATCACCCCGCTCGTCGCGAGGTCGGAACGGACCATCCTCTGCACGGCGACACTCAGGGCGACGCGCGACGCATCAAAGCCCTTGTCGGCACGATAGCTGATTGCCCGGTTGGTGAAGAGCGAGGCGAAGCAACGCTTGCAGGCATCGAGCAGTGCCGCCTCGCCCGCCACGCGCAGGAAGCTCTGCTGCTGTCCCGCAAATGATGCCTCGGGCAAATCCTCCGCCGTCGCGCTGGAACGCACCGCCACATCGATCCCCTGCGCGCCGCCGAGTCGGCCGTAGGCGTTCAGGATTTCCGCGGCGAGATCCCCCGGCCAATCCGCTTCGAGAATCATGGCGCGCAGTGCCTCGCCCCGCTGTGCGAGGTCTTCGAGATCGGTCACATCCAGCCCCGCGAGCCGCTCTTCGATCCGGCGATCCAAACCCGAAGCGGCGAGAAAGCGACGGTAGGCATCGGCCGTGATGGCGAATCCATCCGGCACCCGCACGCCCAGCGGGCTCAGCGAGCGAAGCATTTCACCGAGCGAGGCGGTCTTGCCGCCCACCAAGGGGACATCGCTGATGCCCAGTTCACGGAACCAGCGAATGAAACGAAAAACGGGGGGAGTCTTCATGACATGGGGGGAATCCTCCCACCCTCGCATCAATCCCCCCACCCCGCGAGCGATCCTTTTCTATCCGGCTCACTCTCCAAGATCCCTACGACTTCAAACTGGCGAGCCCCAGAACCGTCATGTTCTGGGCGATCTTGTCGTGAGCGATCAGCACATATTCCCAAGTTTTTCCGCCATTGGTCGCGCTGTAGTCGCTGGCCCGTCGACACCAGTTTTCCGCAGCCTCCTTCTTCGCGATCACGATCGGATCATCCAATTCCTTCCTCGCCTTGGGCTCGAACATGAAAATCGTCGATTCCGTCTCCGCCACGAAGTCCGGCTGATACTCGGGGTGATCCGCCCCATTCTTGTAGTAGATCTGGAACTGGCCCTTCGCGGGCTTGAACCACTTGTTCGCCTCCCGGTCCAGAATCACCGCAAGCACGCGCTCTGCTTCGGACTGGAACTTCTGCGCCGAGTAAAGACATCTTGAGAAGCCCCCGAAAAGATACTTCGACATGTTGCTCTTGTCGGCCGGAGAAACGCGAAAGTCCAAGGCCTGCTGGCGATAGTTCACCGTGAACGCGCTCGGCTTCAGCTCGGTGAATCCCTTGCTGATCTTCACGTCGTAACCAGACGACTCTTCCCGGTAGTGCGACTGCATCTGTCCGTGGATGAAGCGCGCGATGTCCTTTTGGTGATGGTGAAGCACCTGCCACACCTCCTCTTCGGGGAGGTAGCTCTGGAAGTGTTTCACCGTCTGGCTCGCGAGGTCGTAGAGAAGCTCGGCGTTGCTGTCGTAGGAAATGTCGTCGAAATCGATCAAGCCGCCGACCACATAGTCCTCCATCCGCGGTTCGCGGAATCCCCTGCCGCTGACAGCAACCGCTTCACCCGAGTCCGTGTGGAGATTGTGAACCCAAAGGTCTCTCGATGGCGCGGGGTATCGCAGCGACTTCAGATCCACCTGGAAGGGCTCGAACCAGCTCTTCACCTCTCCCCGCGGAACCACCAGAATCCGCGGAATCGGAATCATCTCCTTCACCACCAACGCTGTCGTCTTAAACACCACCTCGGCGATGTTCGGGCTCGCACCGATGCCTTCAAGTTCCCCCTGCTGCGGTCGATAAAGAGAGGTCACCTCATCGATGATGGCGTTCTGGATTTCCGGCGACTCCAGCGAGGCCAGGGTCGGAACGCTTTGAGGCTTTGATTCCAGCCTCTTGATGACTTCGAAAGCCAGGCGGGCAACCTTCTGCTGTTCGGGGGTCTCGAAAGCCACGGGAGCCTCGCTTCCGGCCACTTGAGTGTTCGCAGTGGCTTGTGGCGGCTTGATCCCCAGCAGGTTTGCGACGTTGGATTGAGACACCACCGTTTCCGTCCGGCTCTCGATGGCGTCGTCGTCCAGCTCGATGAGTTGCAGTTTCTTGATCGAGGAATCCGGCTTCCTGGCCTCGTCCACGATCTCCTGGAACTTGTCGTGCGCGATGATGTTGAGCCGGTCCACCGCGGCGACGCCGACCCGCCTGCCGTAGGGAAGACGGAGGCCGCGGCCGATGGACTGCTCGATCAGGATCCGCGCGTTCGCCGCCCGCAGCGGGACGATGGTGTAGAGATTGGTCACGTCCCAACCTTCCTTGAGCATGTTGACGTGGATCACGATCTCGGTGGGATCCTCGTTGTGCTCCACGGTCAGCAGGTCCGCGATCATCTTCTCCTCGTCCGCGCCGGTCTTGCTGCTGTCCACCTGGATCACCTTGCCCTTGTAGCGCCCCTCGAAGAAGTCGTCGGACTGGATCAAATCGAGCAACTGCTTGGCGTGCGTCGTGTCCCGGGCGATGACCAGCACGAAGGGTTTGACGATCTTCACATCGGCTTCGCGGGCATAGGTTTCCAGCAGCACCTTGGTCTGTTCGTGCATCCGCACGCCGTCCATCAGCTTCAGCTCCTCGATGGCGGCGGGCGTCATGCCCTTCGGATCGAAATTCTTCCTCGTGACCACGGCGGGTTCCTTCACGAAGCCGTCGTCCATCGCCCTGCCGAGCGGATAGTCGAGAATCACGTTCTTGAACGGGATCGCACCCTTCGGGCCCTCGACGAATGGCGTGGCGGTCAGTTCCAGCCCCAGCACCGGCTTCAGCTCGTTGATCGCCCGGACTCCGGCACTGGCACGGTAGCGATGGCTTTCGTCCATGATCAGGACGAGGTCGGGCAGCCCGGCGAGGTATTCGAAGTAGCTTTCGCCGATGTATTCGCTCAGCCGCTTGATCCGCGGGGCCTTGCCGCCGCGGACCTCGCTGTTGATCTTGCTGATGTTGAAGATGTTGATCTTGCAGCGCAGCACCTGGTCGAAAAGTGTCCCGGCCTTCGCCTCGTAGTCGTCGCCGGTGATGATTTCCGGCGGGTCGGTGGCGAATTCGGAAATCCCCTTGAACACGTACTTCGGGGTGTTCGGCGTGAAGTCGGCGATCAGCTTGTTGTAGATCGTCAGGTTCGGGGCCATGACGAAGAAATTGTTGATGCCGTGCTGGAGGTGCAGGTAGGCGACGAAGGCCCCCATCAAGCGCGTCTTCCCGACGCCGGTCGCCAAGGCGAAGCAGAGCGAAATGAACTCCCGCTCGAAGTCCGTCACTGTCGGGTATTCCCCGCGGATCGCGGCGAGAGCGGATTCGCGGTCCACGCTCTTCCCCGGAGGAGCGATCTCGGTGATGCGATGGAGGATCTCCAGCGATTGCCGTTGCGGAGGTCGCAGGCTCAGGCGGCCGGAGATGGCGTTGACGTGTCGGTTCATCATTTCCAAAGGGGGTGAATGCGCCAATCGGCAGGAAGACCCATCGGGTCGAGCGGGACGTCGGGAAACTCGTCGAAGAGCGCGAAGAGTCGGTCGCGCCAACGGGTCGTCGGGCTGATCAAGCCGAGCCAGTAGTGGCAGATCGTCAGCAAATAGCCGGTCCGGTCATTGGGAATGACCGGTTTCTGATGCCAGAGCGGAAACTTGTTCTTCTGCGTCTTGCCGGCCTTTCCACTTCCACGGTTCCAGATCCGATCATGGTGGGCGCAGGCATTGCGCAGGACCATCAGGGCTTGCAGCCACGACATGAAATGATCCACGGAAAATCCGTAGTCGTCCGCCACCGCATTCTGCACCTCGGGAACGACGTTCTTTGCCATGGTGAGCATGGCACCGAAGCTCATCAGCTCCGCCACCATCCAGCCCGGGAGCTCCGGATGTTCCGCGCCATACTTGGTCCGGAAGTGCTGGACGAACTTCTCGCTCTTCGCTCGGTCCGTTTCCATCGCGAGCTTCGAGCGCCATTTCAAGAATTCGCTGGCGGTCTTGAATCCCGGGAAAAACCGGTGATCGAGATAGCCGAAGGCACCCGCTGCTTCGGCTGCTCCCGTCGGACGATGGTGCGAAAGGTGGTAAATCAACTTGGTTCGGACCGCGACTTCGATCCGTTCCACCGCGTCAAGAATCAACACCCGGAGACGGCGGTCGAACACGTAGCGCCGCCACACGAGATCCAAGGTGGTGCCGGGCACATAGCTGTCATCCGGTCGCCGGAAGGGGTAAAGGTAGCCGCTGAGGCGGTAGTAGTTCACCGCAGCCAGCCGGGTGATCAATTCATCCCGGTTAGCGACAAGACCCCGCCCCAGCAGACGGTCCGCCTGTTCCTCGAAGGTGAGCGGCAATTTCCCGTACTTCACGGCCGCCCTTCCTTCCCGATCCTATTCGTGGGCAAAAAAATACCTCCCGAATTACGCATGCAAGCAGAGGCGCGGGAGGTTTGCTGCGGGGACGAAGCCCCGTATGCTTGCGCCGCGCAAGCAGAAACTTCCGAAAGCCTTAATTTTAGGTTGGGCGAAATTCTCGACATCCTTGATTCTCCGGTTTCCAAACCACTTCAAAAAAGATCCTGCTGACCTTCCGGCGGCGGGGCCTTGGGGAGGTTCTCGACTTTCAGGCTGTAGTCGTCCTTGCCCCACTCGCAGCGGGTCAGAACGGCGTTCGGGATCTTCTTCACCGTCAGGTTCGGGTAGCCCTCCTTGCGGCCGCGGAAGGCGGAGCAAACGACCAGCAGGCTTCGCTCCGGGCCGACCTCGTCGCTGAGTTCCTGGAGCTGGTCGTGGCTCAGGTTCGCGGTGGTGGTGTAGATGAAATCGCGCTCGGTGCTGTGGCCGTGCTGCCAGTAGAGCGAGTCGCTGGGCTCGTAGGCGAAGCCCTCGAGCTTGCAAACGGCCTCCGCCAGCATGGCGGCGTTGTATTCCTTGGAGACCACCCAGTTGCCCCACTTGTCCTTCTCCAACAGCGAGGGCGCGAGTCGGTAGTAGCGGAAGCCGCCGCCGCCCTTCCAGCCGACCGCCTGCGTGATGCCACCGGGATCCTCGCCATCGACCACTTTCTTCAAGCGCGGCAGGCAATGCGTCTCGCAGTGCTCGCCCAGCTCGATGCCGATCCACCGCCGCCCCATCTTGTGCGCCACCGCCGCCGTCGTGCCGGATCCGAGGAAGGAATCGAGAACGAGATCGCCGGGGTTGGTACTAAGTTCCAGAACCCGTTGCACGACCTTCTCTGGCTTCGGTGTATCGAAAAGAGATGTGACAGCCCTTTCCGGAAAGAGCGCTTTAAGTTCATACTTGGCTTGCCTAGTGTGACCCGTTTCCTCCACGTTCGCCCACAAAGATGAAGGTGCGAGTCCTTCCATGTCGGCAAGATAGGTTCTTCGTCGTAGGCCCTTTCCGTCAGGTGTAAATCGGATCTCACCAGAGGCAATCTTCTCGGTTAGCTTCTCTTTTGACCATCTCCAGCCATTAGGAGGATGTGGGATTTCGTATCCAGTTGGCGAAACAACCGGATACTGCAAATTGGGT
Source organism: Verrucomicrobiota bacterium (assembly GCA_004293445.1). Lineage (GTDB taxonomy): Bacteria > Verrucomicrobiota > Verrucomicrobiia > Verrucomicrobiales > Akkermansiaceae > Haloferula. The sequence goes on from RDYP01000007.1 coordinate 67,189, forward strand.
CGCAACGCTGGATTATTAAGTGGATTGCCATCGAACCACGGTCCTCTTGGGTCGTTGTCGGGATTTTTGAAGTGCTTTCGCTTGCTCGGGTCATTTAAAAACTTTGGAGTCCAGTTCGGAGATTTGGAATAAACAATGATGTAATTGTGATCCTCAGAGAACTTCTTCACGTTATTGTTACTATTGTCCGAATGCTTCCAGACAACAGTTGTGACGAAGCAATTTCTGCCGAACACCTCATCGCAAAGAACCTTAAAGTAGTGAGCCTCTTCATCGTTCAACACAACCCAGAGAGAGCCATCTTCGGAAAGCAATCGGCTCAATATTTCGACTCTGTCCCGCATTAAGCTAAGCCATGTCGAATGCTCCAAGTTATCATCGTAATGCTCAAACGCGCTCCCCGTGTTGTAAGGCGGATCGATGAACACGCACTTCACCTTCCCGGCGAACTCCTGTTCCAGCGCCTTGAGGCCGAGCAGATTGTCCCCGCGGATGAGCATGTTGTCGAAGAGGTCCCCATCCGAAACCCGGTGTTTCGCGTGATGGGACTTGTCCGGTTCCTCCAGCAGGATCCGCGGCTCCAGCTTCGGCCGGTGCTCCTTGCCGATCCAGGTGAGTTCGAGTTTGGTTTTCTTGGAAGACATGGGGTGACGTGCGGAGAAATCAGGATTCCGGCTGCCAGCCGGCAGGCGGCCACTCGGGCAGAGGTTGGTCTAGCTGAGCAAGCAGATCTCCGATGGTTTTGACGAGTTTGCGGAACGAGCGATTGCGTTGATGGGCGAGCGCCATATCGAAGACCTTGCTCATGGCGGGCTGGTCTCCGGTTTCCGAGTAGGCGCGGGTGGCTGGCATGAAATCTTCGAGCCAGCCCTTGGCATCGCGCCGGGATTCGGGGTTTTCCGGAGCGGCGGCATCATGGCGGATGCCATACCTTCCACGCAGAGACTCGAGGGCTGCGACAAACCAGGTTTCATACTCTCGATAGGCGATGACAACATCGCAAGGTGTGCCGGCAGCCGCTTCCAATGCCCAGGCGCGCACGGTTTCCGCGAGTTCCTTTGGGCACTCGTCCTCACCATCGAACAAAAGCAAAACTGCGGCACACTGTGGCTGGAGCTTCGCCAGACGGACGGCGGTCTGCACAGCTTCCTTGGAACGGAACTGGGACTGGCTGCGGCGGATCGGAGTGCCGACCTCCATTTCAAAACAAGCCGCATGATCGTGAAGCAGCCGCCGGAGCAGGACTGGGGCCGCCGCGACCTCGCCTTGCCCCTCCACGATGGGATAGATCTTCATGCCAGCTTCTCGAAGAGGTTGCCATTGCGAAGATCCTGTTCGCTGGAGAACAGGTCTTCCGCGTGAAGCGCGTTGGAACGCAAGAGTTCGCCAGCTCCCATCAGGTGCTGGCGCATCGCTTCGCGAGTGGCTGTTGATGGCATGAGAAGATGCGAAGCTCCTTCCTGCCAGGAGACGATGCGGAGGTTTTCATCCGTCACCCATTTCGCGTCGAGCAGTTCTGGGCTGTGCGTGGTCACAACCACTTGCATGGTCTTCGATGCGCGGCGGATGAGATCGAGAATCGCTCCGAGCGCACCCGGATGGATGGTGGACTCGGGTTCCTCAATGACCAGAACGCTGGGGCTGGGTCTCTGGAAAACGGCCATGATAAGTCCCAGGGATCTGAGGGTCCCGTCCGACATGCTAAAGGCGTCGAAACTGAGTTTCTTATCAGCTCCCCATTCCTGCGAAAACAACATGGACAATTTGTTTCCGTGCTTTTTCGGAATCACGGATTTGGTTTCCGGGACGATGTTCTCAAGAATGCGGTTGATCTCCTCGCGCAACTCATCCGCATCATCGCTCCGGAGAAGTTCCTGCAGTACACTCGCCGCATTGCTGCCGTCCGGCTTGAGGACTTGCCCGCTATCAGGTTCCTGCATGTCGCGGAGTTTCGCCGGTTCGATCGCATAGGAGCGCATGGCACCGAGAAGCCGGAACGCTGATGAGAACCGTTCGTCACCGCCAACCAGTGGCAATGCGAGCGACGTGGGTTCCAGAGCCGGATTCAGCCCGTCCGCGTTGCTCCTCCAATCGTCGCTGCGGTCGAACCACCACCGCGCACCGTCTTTCTTCCGGATGAGGCATTGTTCGCGGACGATTTTGTATCCGTAATTGGGCAGGGCTTTGACCTCGAACGCGTACCTGCCGCTTTCGGTGCCGTTGAACGGACCAAACTCGAAGGCCAGTCCCAAGTTGGGCGGAGCACTCTTCACGGAACTGCGGTTACGGACGGATGCAATGCCACCCCGGCGGTCAAACACGGCCTGCAGCGGAGAAACCATCGCTTCCGAAACGAAGCTGAAAATATCCGCGAGATTGCTTTTTCCGGAACCATTACGCCCCACAACGAATAGGGGATTCTCGAACGAAAGCGTGGCAGCGGGAAAACTGCGGAACCGCTTAACGATGACTTTCGTGATGGTGACGGAGTTCATGAATGAATCGGGACGCGCGAGCATGCTGGATTGCTCTGGGTAAACACGCAAGGTTGCGGGTTCGCGGTTGGAAGCACTGCCAGTCTTGGGAATTTGTTACGGAAGAAGTTTTTTCGTTATTTTGGCGGGAAAATTTCGGGATATTGTTACAAAAGATCAATTCACGCGCCATCCGAGGCGAAAAAGCGGCTCCAGACGAGCTTGCTGAAGCAGTTTGCCTTCGATCCGGCTGATCAGGTTCTCGCGCTGCTGATCGATGGCATCCTGTGCTTCGAAAAGCGAGCGGCGCTTCTCATTGCGTTGATTTTCAATGGCTTTGATTTGCTTCTGGCTTTCCAGCTTCTCCTCAAGAGTGAGCGCGGTCACGGCTGCGCGGCGGGTTTCCTTGAGCTGGCGGTCGAATTCCTTGATCTCACGTTCGAGGCCGACTTTGAGGTCATCGGCCCAGCCGTCGAGTTTGGCGGCTTCGGCTTCGTAGAAATTGGCGTTGCGCTCGGAGACCTCGCGCTGGATTGCCTTTTGGCGGTTGGCGGTGAAGGCATCGAGATTTCCGGGGGCGGGCAGATCGAGGAGGGTGTCGGTCGTCTGGGCTGGTAAGGTTAGCAGGCGACGGACTTGTTCCTCATCAAGCATCGTTTCGTCATCGGTGCAGGCGGAGAAGATGAGGTGATCCTCGGCTTGATCCATGGATTCTACGGTGAACATCGAGACGGCAAGAGAGCCGGATTTTCCACGCAGGGGTTCGAGGATGCTGATCTTGCCGTCGTGGTCGGCGTAGCGGAACTCGACTTTGGCGAGCGGTAGGTCACGGGATTTCGCCCGCTCGATCACCTGCTCGGCGAGCGGATGGCCGAGACGGTAGAGGTGAGCCTCGCCGGAACGGCGCGGAAGTTCGTAGCGCCCGAGGGGGATGCCGCCGGTCCCGGAGAAAGGTTGGCTCACGAGCTCGAAGCCGGAGTCGCCCTCGAAGCGGGCGTGGCCGTTCAGCTCGTGGCGGGTGAGCTGCATGAGCTGGCGCTCGAAGCGGCTGAGGAAGGCCTGCGAGGTCGTCTCACGGATCTTGAGCTTGTCGCGAACCTCGTCGTCGAAGTTTTCCAGCAGCTTCCGCCGGGTGGAAGTCATCGCCTCGTTGATCTCGAAGTTGAGTTCGAGCTGGAGCTGGTCGAAGGCGCTCTTGATTTCCTCCGGCCGACGGCAGTCCTGATAGATCGCGGCGATGCGCTTTTCGAAATCCACGCCGGATTCGATAGCCCCGAGCACCTCGTCGCTGGAGCCGAATACGCCCTTGAAGAGCGAGAACTTCTCGTCGAGGAGCTGATAGACGCGGAGGTCGGCCTGGTTCTTCTTGTTGAGGAAATTGACCACCACCACGTCGTGCTTCTGGCCGTAGCGGTGGCAGCGGCCGATGCGCTGCTCGATGCGCTGCGGGTTCCAGGGCAGGTCGTAGTTCACGACGAGCGAGCAGAACTGGAGGTTGATGCCCTCCGCTCCGGCCTCGGTGGCGATCATGATGCGGCCTTCTTCGCGGAAGTAATCGACCAGGGCGGAGCGCATGTCCGCCGTGCGGGAGCCGGTGACCTTGTCCGAGCCGCAATGCCGGTCCAGCCAGCGGGCGTAGATCTGCTTCGAGGAATCGTCGGTATTGCTGCCGTTGAAGAGCACGATGCCTTCCGCCCACGGGCTGTCCGCCAGCAGACGGAGCAGGTAACTCTGGGTTTTGCGGGACTCCGTGAAAATAATGGCCTTCTCCGCCGCACCGAGTTCGCGGGCCTTGGCGAACGCGACATCGAGCGCCGTAAGCAGCGCCCGGCCCTTGGCATTGTGATCGATCGACAGCGCGAGCCGGGTGAATTCCTCCAGATCGGCGATTTCCGAGGCGATGGCTGCCCGGTCGGCAGCGGAAAGCGGTTCCTCGGGATCGCCCCCCCACTCATCGGCAGTCTCGTCGAGGGACTCGTAGTCCTCGTCCAACTCGTCTTCGAGCGAAATCGCCGGTTCGGCCGCCTCGAGCTGCGACTTGAGGCGGTTGGTGATGGAGGTGAGTGCGCCGGCGATGGCGAAGGACGATGACGCCAGGAGCTTCCGCAGCACCAGCGTCATCAGCGTGCGCTGGCTGGGCGGCAGCGCCTGAAGGTTCTCGCGGCAGAGGTAGTCGGAAACGAGGTGGTAGAGCCGGTCCTCGCCCTCGCTAGGGTCGAAGGGCTCGACCATCGCATGGCGGTTGGTGAAAGGCACATAGGCCGTCACTTGGCGACGCAAGGTGCGGTGGCAGATCGGTTTCAGGCGGGCCTTGAGGGTGTCGAAGACCTGCTGCTGGCTGAGATTGGCAAACTGCTCGCGGAAGCTACGGAGGTCGCCGAAGGTGTGATCGTCGATGATGCTGACGAGGCCGAAGAGTTCGAGGAGGGAATTCTGAAGCGGCGTGGCGGTGAGCAGGATCTTGTGCCGCTCCTGAAGCGCCTTTTTCAGGATGTTCGCGATGACGTTGTTGGGCTTGTAAACATTCCGCAGGCGGTGCGCTTCATCGATCACCACGAGATCCCACGGCGTGGTGTGGACATCGGACGCCTTGTTCCGGGCGAACTGGTAGGAGCAGATGACAATGGCTTCCGTTTTCGGCTCGAAGGGGCGGAAATCGCCTTGCTTGATCGCCGCGTTGTACGACTTCGATTCGAGAATTTGGCAGGGGAGAAAGAACTTCTCGCCCAACTCCTGGTGCCATTGCTTCCGGAGATTCGAGGGCGTGATGATGAGGATCCGGCGCTTCTGCTCGGCCCATTTCTGCGAGATAACCAACCCGGCTTCGATGGTTTTGCCGAGGCCGACCTCATCGGCAAGGATCGCGCCTTTCGAGAGCGGAGACTGAAAGGCGAAGAGCGCCGCGTCCACCTGGTGGGGATTGAGGTCCACCTGAGCACCGGCCACCGCTCCGGCAAGCTTCTCGAAGCTATCCGAGGGGCAGCGCTTCGTCAGCTCGTAAGCGAGGTATTTCGACTGGTAGTCGGTGATGGGCATCAGGCAAGCTGTCGAACGCTAGGAAGTTATAGATTCGGGGTCAATTACGGCCACCGGGAATACTTCCTCGCACCCCACAAAAAAGCCCGGCACCGCTTTTCGCAGGGCCGGGCTTGGGATTTCGAAATCGGAACGATCAGGCGCCTTCGCCGACGATGACCATTTCCTCGCCTTCCGCTTCCTGCGGCACGAAGATCGGCTCGGGCTCCTCGACGGTGAACTCGATGTCCGCCTCGCGGTGGCAATCGAAGCCGGAACCGGCGGGGATCAGGTGGCCCATGATGACGTTCTCCTTGAAGCCCGTCAGGTAGTCCACCTTGCCGAGGGTCGCCGCTTCGGTCAGCACGCGGGTGGTGTCCTGGAAGGACGCCGCGGAGATGAAGGAATCGGTCTCGAGCGAGGCCTTGGTGATGCCCAGCAGCACGGGCTCGGCTTCTGCCGGCTTGCCACCGCTGGCGACGATCTCCTCGTTGATGCGGTTGAAGGCAGAGCGGTCGATCTGGTCACCCCAGAGCAACTGATCGGCATCGCCCGGCTCGGTGATCTTCACCTTGCGCAGCATCTGACGGATGATGATCTCGATGTGCTTGTCGTTGATTTCCACGCCTTGGACGCGGTAGACGGACTGCACTTCGTTGACCAAGTGTTCTTGGAGCTCTTGAGCACCGCAGGCTTCGAGCAGGTCTTCCGGAGACACGGGGCCTTCGGTGATCTGGTCGCCGCGTTTCACGCTATCACCGTCGGTAACGATGATGTGGCGGCCCATGGGCACCAAATGCTCGATCTGCTCGCCGGAGTCGGCGTCGGAAACGATCACCTTCTTCTTACCGCGAACGGTGCCGCCGAAGGAGACTTCGCCGTCGATCTTCGCGATGACGCAGGCGTCCTTCGGTTTGCGAGCTTCGAAGAGCTCGGCAACGCGCGGCAGACCACCGGTGATGTCCTTGGTGCGGGCCACCTTGCGGGGCGTCTTGGCAAGCTGCGTGCCCCCGGTGACCACGTCGCCTTCCTTGACGGAAAGGTGAGCGCCGACAGGAATCGAGTAGCTGGCCTTCACTTCCTTGGTCTTCGGATCGGAGATCACGACCTGCGGGTGGAGGTCCTCCTTGTGCTCGGTGACCACCATGACCTTCTTGCCGGTCTCTTTGTCCGTCTCGTTGGTGACGGTGATGCCGGCGATCATGTCGCGGAATTCAACCTTACCGGGCTTCTCGGTGAGAATCGGCACGTTGTAAGGATCCCAAGTCGCAACGGTATCGCCCTTCTTGACGTCGTCGCCATCCTTGATCTCGATGACCGAGCCGATGACGATGAGCTGGCTCTCGAGCTCGAGACCGTCCTTGTCGCGGATCGAAACCGAACCGTTCTTGTTAAGCACAACCCAGTTGCCGTCCGCACTTTCGACGACGCGGAGGTCTTTGTAGACCACACGACCGTTGTTCTTCGCCTTGATGATCGGCTGCTTGAAGGTCGCCGCCGCCACACCACCGACGTGGAAAGTACGCATGGTGAGCTGGGTGCCGGGCTCGCCGATCGACTGAGCGGCGATGATGCCGACGGCTTCGCCGATCTTCACCGGCTTGCCGGTGGCAAGGTTCAGACCGTAGCACTTGGCACAGCAACCGCGCTTGGCTTCGCAAGTGAGGACCGAGCGGATCTTGAGCTTCTCGTAACCGATGCGCTCGACCGCCTTGGCGGCCTTCTCGTCGACGAGCTGGTCATAGTCGAGGGCGATCTCGCCGCTGACCGGATCCTTGACCTGCTCGCAGGAAGTGCGGCCGTAGATGCGAGTGGCGAGGGAAGCGGCTTCCTCGTCGCCGTCATAGATCGGAGCGACGGTGATGCCGGACGCCGTGCCGCAATCGTGCACGGTGACGATCACATCCTGGGCCACGTCGACCAGCTTGCGTGTCATGTAACCGGAGTCCGCGGTCTTGAGCGCGGTATCGGCGAGACCCTTACGGGCTCCGTGGGTGGAGATGAAGTATTCCAGCACCGATAGGCCCTCGCGGAAGTTCGAGGTGATCGGGCGCTCGATGATTTCACCGGAAGGCTTGGCCATCAGACCGCGCATGCCGGAAAGCTGCTTGATCTGCGACTTGTTACCACGAGCACCGGAATCGACCATCATGAACAGCGGGCTCGCACCCGGCTTGCCGTCGTTGAACTCGATCTTGCGATAGAGGGCGGAGGCAATGGTGTCGGTGGCGTGGGTCCAGATGTCGACGACCTTCTGGTAGCGCTCGCCGTCGGTGATGACGCCGTTGCGGTACTGCTTGGTCACCTTGTCCACTTGGGCGTAGGCATCGGCGATGATGGCCGGCTTTTCTTCCGGAACCACCATGTCGACGATCCCGATCGAAGCACCAGAGCGGGTGGCTTCGCGGAAGCCGAGGCTCTTCAGGGCATCGAGGGTCGTCACCGTGGCCTTCTGGCCAGCCGCTTGGTAGCAGCGCCAGATGATGTCGGAGATCTGCTTCTTACCGACGGTGCGGTTGATGAAGCCAAGGGCGGAGGGCCAGATTTCGTTGAAGCGGACGCGACCCGGGGTGGTTTCCAAAATCTTCACATCGGCGTCCCCGAACACGGTGTTCGTCCCGTAGTTGGGGTTGCGAATGCGGATCCACTGGTGGTAGCCCACCTTGCGGGAAGCGATGGCGAACTCGACCTCGGAGGAGTTTTCGAACAGGGGAAGGTGTTCCTGCTGCTCGCGATCCTTCTGGGTCCGGACGGGGGCCCAGGTGAGATAATAGACACCGAGAATGATGTCCTGCGAAGGCACCGTGATCGGGCGGCCGGAGGCGGGCGAGAAGATGTTGTTCGGCGCGAGCATCAGCTGGCGCGCTTCCATCTGGGCCTCGACCGAGAGCGGCACGTGGACGGCCATCTGGTCACCGTCGAAGTCGGCGTTGTAGGCCGTGCAGACGAGCGGGTGGACGCGGATGGCCTCACCTTCGATCAACTTCGGTTCGAAGGCCTGGATCGAGAGGCGGTGCAGCGTGGGCGCGCGGTTGAGGAAGACCGGGTGGCCCTTGGTGACTTCGGCAAGGATGTCCCAGACCTCGGTCGTCTTGCGATCGATCATCTTCTTGGCCGAGCGGACCGTGTGGCAGTAGCCCAGTTCCTTGAGGCGGCGGATGATGAATGGCTCGAACAAGGTGAGCGCCATTTTCTTCGGCAGACCGCACTGGTTGAGCGTGAGGTCGGGACCGATGACGATGACCGAGCGGCCGGAGTAATCGACGCGCTTGCCGAGCAGGTTCTGACGGAAGCGACCGCCCTTGCCCTTGAGCATGTCGGACAGCGACTTGAGCGGACGATTGCCGGCACCGGTGACGGCGCGACCGTGGCGACCGTTGTCAAAGAGTGCATCGACGGCCTCTTGCAGCATCCGCTTTTCGTTGCGGATGATGACCTCCGGCGTCTTGAGCTGGAGGAGGTTCTTGAGACGATTGTTGCGGTTGATGACGCGACGATAGAGGTCGTTCAGGTCGGACGTCGCGAAACGGCCGCCTTCGAGCGGGACCAGCGGGCGAAGATCCGGCGGAATGACCGGCAGCACGGTTTGGATCATCCACTCCGGGCGCGACTTCGACTGAGCGAAGCCTTGAGTGATCTTGAGACGCTTCGAGAGCTTCTTCTTGTTCTGCTTCGAGCGGGTGGTTTCGAGTTCCTGCTCCAGCTTGACGGCAAGCTCGGCGAGATCGACCTGAGCCAACAGGTTTTGGATCGCCTCAGCTCCCATGCTGGCGTGGAAGGAACCATCGCCATAGGCATCCTCGGCGTCGCGCAGTTCGTTCTCGGTGAGCAACTGGCCGCGCTCCAGCGGGGTGTTGCCCGGCTCGGTGACGACGTAGTCCTCGTAATAAATGACTCGCTCGAGGTGGCGGGCGCTGATGTCCAGCACCAAGCCGATGCGCGATGGCATGCACTTGTAGAACCAGATGTGCGAGACCGGAACGGCGAGTTCGATGTGGCCCATGCGCTCGCGACGGACGCGGCTCAAGGTAACTTCCACGCCGCAGCGGTCGCAGACCACGCCCTTGTGCTTGATGCGCTTGTATTTGCCGCAGGCGCACTCCCAGTCGCGGGTGGGTCCGAAGATCCGCTCGCAGAAGAGGCCGCCCTTCTCGGGCTTGAAGGTCCGGTAGTTGATGGTTTCCGGGTTCTTCACCTCGCCCTTGGACCAGGAGCGGATGATGTCCGGGGATGCGACGGTGATGGAAACCTGATCAAAGGCTTCCGGCCGCTCGTCCACGCCGAAGAGTTCGCGAAGGTTGGTGTCAACGTTCATGATATCGAATGCTTGTTAGGGTGTCGGTTCGTGGTGCGTGGCTCAGAGCGTGAGGTCGTCGAGCGAGAAGTCGTCGACGCCGCCAATGGACGGAGCACCTCCCGGACCGGATCCGCGCCTTCCGGGGCGGACGTCGAGGCCGAGGGATTGCATCTCCTTGATAAGGACGTTGAAGGACTCCGGCGTGCCGGCTTCCAGATTGTTGTCGCCCTTGACGATCGCCTCGTAGATCCGCGTGCGGCCTTGGACGTCGTCGGACTTGACGGTAAGCAGTTCCTGCAGGGTGTAGGCGGCGCCGTAGGCCTCGAGGGCCCAGACTTCCATTTCCCCGAAACGCTGGCCGCCGTATTGAGCCTTGCCCCCAAGCGGCTGCTGGGTGACGAGGCTGTAAGGACCGACGGCTCGGGCGTGGATCTTGTCGGCAACCAAGTGACCGAGCTTCAGCATGTAGATGATGCCGACCACGACCGGCTGATGGAAGGCCTCGCCGGTGCGACCGTCGTAGAGGGTCGATTTACCGCCGGTGCTGCCATCCTTGCCGTCACCGATCCAAGTGTAGCCGTCGACCTTCTTGGCCTCCGACATGAACTCCCAGATCTTGGATTCGGGGATGCCGTCGAAGATCGGAGTCGCGACCTTGAAACCGAGAGCCTTGGCCGCAACGCCGAGGTGGGTTTCGAGCACCTGACCGACGTTCATCCGCGATGGCACGCCGAGCGGGTTGAGGACGATGTCGACCGGAGTTCCGTCCGAGAGGTAGGGCATGTCTTCCTCGGGAACGATGGTGGCGACAACGCCCTTGTTTCCGTGGCGACCGGCCATCTTGTCCCCGACCGAAAGCTTGCGCTTGGCGGCGATGAAGACCTTGACCTCTTTGATGACACCGGGATCGACGTCGTCACCGGCCTCGAGTTGGTCGAGCTTGCGCTCGCGCTCGGTGTCGAGTTCTTGGAAGCGGGCTTCGAAGGAACCGATGATCTCGAGGATCTTGTTCCGGATCGGCGAAGGATCGATCTCGATGTGATCGTGGACCGACGCCAGCTTGCGGAGCAGGGTCTTGGTGATCTTGCGGTTGGCCGGGATGATGATCTCACCGGTTTGGGCATTCACCACATCGAGCGGGATCTTCTCGCCGAGCAGGATGTCGGAAAGCTTCTCCGTCAGGTCATCGGTGAGCTTGTCCGCCTTCTTCTTGTGCTCGTCGTTGATCTTCTTGAGCTGCTTCTTGAGCTCAACCGGATCGACCTTCTCGGCGCGCTTGCGGGCAGAGCCGTGGGAAGAGACGCGGATGTCCTGAACGATGCCGATGCAACCGGATGGCACGCGCAGCGAAGTATCCTTCACGTCCGCGGCCTTCTCACCGAAGATGGCGCGCAGCAGGCGTTCTTCCGGAGCGAGTTCGGTTTCGGACTTCGGCGTGATCTTGCCGACCAGAATGTCGCCAGGCTTCACCTCGGCACCGATGCGGATGATGCCGTCGTGGTCGAGGTTCTTGAGGGCCTCCTCACCGACGTTCGGAATGTCGCGGGTGATTTCTTCCGGCCCGAGCTTGGTGTCGCGGGCGGCCACGTCGAATTCGGCGATGTGGATGGAGGTGTAGATGTCCTCCTTCTTGACCCGCTCCGAGATGACAATCGCATCTTCGAAGTTGTAGCCGTTCCAAGGCATGAATGCGACGAGGACGTTGCGACCGAGAGCGAGCTCGCCCTTTTCGGTATTCGGTCCGTCGGCAAGGACGTCGCCCTTCTTGATCTTCTGGCCCCGCTTGACGATCGGCTTCTGGTTGATGCAGGTGCCGGCGTTGGAGCGCATGAACTTGCGCAGCGGGTAGGCCATGATGCCTTTGTCGACGTTGGTCTTCACCGACTCGGGGTCGGAGAGGAACTTCTCGTCGGCAACCGGCATCTTGCCGTCCGGAGTCGTGACGATCATTTCCGCAGTGGCAGCGGCAACGATGCCATCGAGCTCGGCGACAATGACAGCGCGGGAATCGCGGGCCGTCTTGCCTTCGAGGCCGGTGCCGATATACGGCGAATCGGACACGAGAAGCGGCACGCCCTGGCGCTGCATGTTCGAACCCATCAAGGCACGGTTGGCGTCATCGTGCTCGAGGAAGGGAATGAGGCCCGCAGCCACGGAGACGAGCTGCTTCGGCGACACGTCCATGTAGTGCACGTCGGTCGGCGCGACTTCGATGAACTCGCCGCCGGCTTCGCGGGCGGTGACGCGCTCATTGAGATACTTGCCGGACTTGTCGATCGGGTTGTTCGCCTGGCCGATGAGGAATTTCTCCTCTTGGTCGGCGGTGAGGTATTCGATCTCGTTGGTGACCTTACCGTTTTTGACCTTCCGATAGGGGGTTTCGATGAACCCGAACTCGTTGATCCGAGCGTAGGTGCACATCGAGTTGATCAGACCGATGTTCGGGCCTTCCGGAGTTTCGATCGGGCAGATACGGCCGTAGTGCGAAGGGTGAACGTCGCGGACCTCGAAGCCCGCGCGGTCGCGGTTGAGACCGCCCGGCCCAAGGGCGGAAAGGCGGCGCTTGTGAGTGAGCTCGGCCAGCGGGTTGGTCTGGTCCATGAACTGCGAAAGCTGGGAACGACCGAAGAAGTCGCGCACGACGGCGGACAGGGCCTTCGGGTTGATCAGCTTCTGCGGGGTCATGCCCTCGATGTTCACGTCGAACAGGGTCATGCGCTCTTTGACCAGACGCTCGGTGCGGGCGAGACCCACACGGCACTGGTTGGAAAGCAACTCACCGACAGCCCGCACGCGGCGGGAGCCGAGGTGGTCGATATCATCGATCACGCCTTCGCCCTTCTTGAGCTTCAGCAGATACTTCACCGCGCCAAGGAAGTCCTCGGGCACCATGATGCGCTCGTCGGGACCGACCTTGCTCTCGAGCTTGCTGTTGATCTTGTAACGACCAACGCGGGTCAGGTCGTACTTCTTCGGATCGAAGAACAGACGCTTGAGCAGGGCGCGGGCGTTGGCAGCAGTTGGCGGATCGCCGGGACGCAGCTTCCGATAGATGTCCTTGAGGGCGCTGTCTTCATCCTTCGCGGGATCCTTGCGGAGGGATTTGAGAAGGATTTCGTCCTCGCGGCCATCGATGACCTCCACCGACTTGTGACCGAGGGCGATGAGCTGGCGGACGATACCGATGGTCAGCGGCTCGTAGGCCTTGGCGACAACGAGTTCACCATCGAGCACGTCCTCGAAAGGCACCTTGTGGCCGAGCTCCTGCTCGTCCATCTCGTTCTTCAGCTTGAGGGCCTCGACGTTGTAGAAATTGGTGACGATGTCGCGGTCGGTCGGGTAGCCAAGCGCACGCAGGAACGTCGAAGCAAGGAACTTGCGACGGCGACGGCGGCGGTCGAGGTAAACGTAAAGCAGGTCGTTGGTATCGAACTGAACCTCCAACCAAGAACCGCGGTCGGGGATGATGCGGAAAGAGTGGAGGATCTTGCCATTGAGATGCTGCGAGGTCTCGAAGCAAATCCCCGGCGAGCGGTGAAGCTGGGAGACAATGACACGCTCGGCGCCATTGATGATGAACGTACCGCGGCGGGTCATCATGGGCAGCTCACCCATGTAGACGCGCTCCTTCTTGGTGCCGGTCTCGTCCTTCAGTTTGAAAGTCACATAGAGCGCCGCAGAGAAGCTCTCACCCGAGCGGAGGGCTTCGAGCGAAGTGATCTTCGGGTCTTCGATGTCATAAGTGACGAAATCGAGCTCGATCGCCTCGTCGTAACTTTTGATCGGGAAGACTTCGCGGAACACCGCTTGGAGGCCCGTGTCGGTGCGCTCACCGGCGGGGACATCCTTTTGCATGAACTCCTCGTAGGAGCGACTCTGGACCTCGATGAGGTTGGGAGGTTCGATGACTTCCTCGATTTTCCCGAATTGGAGACGGTCGGCCATGGCTGTAGGTAGTGCTTGCAAGTTGAGCCCGGACCGCGAACGGCACCGGGCAATTGAGATTCAGGGACTGGTGAGAGATTCCGGGATCGGCGGAAACGGTCTTGGGGTTGGACGGCTTCCGCCGGTTCCGGGAAAAGGCTTCGCGGCCGGGAATTCCGGCCGCGAAGCAAATCCGAGTACTGGATTACTTGAGTTCGATCTTGGCGCCCGCTTCTTCGAGCTTCTTCTTGGCGGCATCGGCAGCGTCCTTGGAGACACCTTCGAGCACCTTGGCAGGAGCGCTTTCGACGAGCTTCTTCGCGTCCGCCAAGCCAAGGCCGGGAGAAACTTCGCGAACCGCCTTAATAACGGCGATCTTGTTCGCGCCGCCGTCGGTGATGACGACGTCGAATTCAGTCTTTTCTTCGGCGACTTCGACAGGGCCTGCGGCCACGGCAACGCCGACGGGAGCTGCGGCGGAAACGCCCCAGGTCTCTTCAAGCTTCTTCACGAGTTCGGCGGCTTCCAGGACGGTAAGCTTGCCGAGTTCTTCAACGAGTTGTTCGATATTAGCCATTGTATTTCTCCTTTGCGGTATCGTCGCGACCGGAAGCCTCCGGTCATTTCAGCCCGCAGCAGCGGGACCGACGAGGAACCATTGTGGGTTCAGGCGGCAGCGCGGAGACGCCACCGCCATCGGGTCAGATGGATTAGGCTTCAGCAGCCGGTTCGGCGGCAACTTCAGCAGCGGGTGCCTCGGCGGCTGGCTCGGCAGCCACTTCCGCGGCAGCTTCGTCGGCCTTCGAGTCGGCGTCGGGGTTGAACTTCGCTTGGATGACGCGGGCGATCCGGGTAGCCGGTTCGTTGATCGTCGCAAGCAATTGGGAAAGGACCGCTTCGCGGGACGGAATGTCAGCGATGGCCTTCAGCTTGGCCGCGTCGAGCACGGTGTCGCCGAGGATGCCCACCTTCATTTCGGGCTTCTTGAACTCCTTCTCGAAGTTCTTGATGGCCTTGGCCGCCGCAAACACCTCGCTGCTGCCCGTCACGAAGGCCGTCTGGCCCACGAGACCTTCGCCAATGTCCGGCAAACCGGCCTCGGCGAGCGCTTGGCGCATGTAGGTGTTCTTCGCGACGTGGCACTGAGCGCCCGCGGCGTCGAGACGATTGCGGAGCTCGGAGAACTGCGGCACGGTCATGCCGGTGTAATCCACCACGAGCACGTAGGGCGATGCGTTCACCCGGTCGAGCAATTCGTCGATGATGACTTTCTTGTCGGGATTCATGGTCGTGGAAAAAATTAGACGGATTTGGTGTAGACACCGGACTCCAGCGGGAGGCCCGGGGACATGGAGGCAGCGACAGTCACGCTGCGGACGTAGTTACCCTTGGCCGACGGGGGCTTGGCACGAACGACGCTGTCGATGAAGGCCCGGGCGTTTTCGACGAGGGCTTCCTCAGAGAAGGATGCCTTACCGACCGCTCCGGAAATGTTGCCATTCTTATCGAGCTTGTAGTCGATCCGACCCGCCTTGACTTCGCGAATCGCTTTCGCGGTGTCGTCGGTCACGGTTCCAGTCTTGGGATTGGGCATCAAGCCGCGGGGACCAAGGACACGGGCGATCTTACGCACTTCGGTCATCGCATCGGGAGTGGCGATTGCGACGTCGAAGTCGGTGAAGCCCCCCTGGACCTTTTTGATGAGCTCTTCAAAGCCAACGAACTCGGCGCCTGCGGCTTCGGCGGCCTCGGCGGCGGCACCTGCGGCGAAGACGGCGACCCGGACATTCTTACCGGAGCCGTGTGGCAGTGGGCAAGATCCGCGGACCATCTGGTCGCTCTTGCGGGGATCCACACCCAGGTGGAAGGAAACGGTCACGGTGGGGTCGAACTTCGGTGCCGGGAACTTCTTCACGGTGCCGACGGCTTCTTCCAGACCGTAGGACTTGCCTGCCGTCACGAGGGCGGCCGCTTTTTCGTAGCGCTTGCTGCGGTTCTTCATGTTTTCGTATTGCAGTGCTGGCGGACTCATCACTCGGATGACCCCTCCTGCGTTGGGATCGCCCCGGCCATCAAGCCGGGGCTGAAAATCACATACCCTCGATTTCGAGGCCCATTTGACGGGCGGTGCCGGCAAGGATGCGGGCGGCGGCTTCAGGGTCCTTAGTGTTGAGGTCGGGCATCTTGATCGCCACGACTTCCATCAGCTTCTCCTTGGAGATCTTGCCAACCTTGACCTTGTTGGATTCCTTGGAACCGGAAGCAAGGCCCGCGGCCTTCTTCAGCAGGTTGCCGGCGGGGGGCTTCTTGGTGATGAAGGTGAAGCTCTTGTCCTTGTAGACCGAAATCACGACCGGAAGGATATCGCCGGCTTGGCTTTGGGTGGAAGCATTGAACTCCTTGCAGAAGCCCATGATGTTCACGCCGGCCTGACCGAGAGCGGGACCGACGGGCGGGGACGGATTGGCGGCTCCTGCAGGGATCTGGAGCTTGATGACTTTGACGACTTCCTTGGCCATGATGTTAGAGGTAGATGCTGAAAAACGGGGATATTAAGATACGGAACGATGTCAGGCGCGCTCGACCTGCCAGTATTCGAGCTCCACGGGAGTGGAACGACCGAAGATGGTGACAGCGACGCGAAGCTTGCCGCGCTCTGGGTCGATCTCCTCGACGATACCGTTCTGACTTTGAAAAGGACCATCGGCAATCTTGACGGTATCGCCGACCTCAAAGGAGATCGCAGGGCGGACGCTTTCCTCGCGCTCCTTGATTTGGGAGAGCATGCCGTCCACTTCGCTCTGACGCATCGGGATCGGGCGATCCTTGGTTCCGGCGAAACCGATAACACCTTCCATCTCCTTGATGAAGTACCAGGTCTTCTCGACGAGCTGGTTGTCAGGAGTGAGGAGGTTCATGTTCACGATGATGTAGCCGGGGAAAAACTTCCTTTTGGTGGAAGTCTTCTTACCGCCGCGGATCTCGGAAACCATTTCGGTGGGAACCAGCACCTCGAAGATATGGTCACCCATCTCTTCGGCCTCGCGCTGGCGGAGGATCCGCTCGCGGACGCGTCCTTCTTGTCCGGAAAGGACGTGGACGACGTACCACTGGTTCTCTGGGGTCGGTGCAGGCATGGCGAAGATGGGGAATCGGCGAAATCAGTGTCCGAAGGACGTGATGAAATTGATGACGTAAATGCAGATGAAGTCCCAAAGCGACACGAAGCCGGCCAATAGGATGGTCGCGATGAGCACCACCAGCGTTGAATCGATGAGCTCCTTGTATTTTTTGAAGCCCTTGATTTTTGGATCGGACTCCCAGGGCCAGCTGGCCTTGCGGAGCTCGCCCTTCACTTCACCGACGAAACGTGAGACTTTTGCAAACATGCCGGATTTACCTTGGAAAATTGGAAACGGGAAGATGGCACGGAAGGTGGGACTCGAACCCACAACCAACGGTTTTGGAGACCGCTACTCTACCAATTGAGCTACTTCCGTTTTCTTCTTTGTGACGGGTTGAGGCGATGGCGGGGCACCCCGGCAAATCGCCGAAGTGCCCCGGAAATCGTCCCAGCCGAGTGTCGCGGGGCGACAGACTGGAGACCCTCTTAGGGGTTAGTCAAGGATTTCACCCACGCGGCCGGCACCGACGGTGCGACCACCTTCGCGGATAGCGAAGCGCATGGTCTGCTCCATGGCGATCGGGGTGATGAGCTCGACTTCGAGGCTCACGTTGTCCCCTGGCATCACCATCTCAACGCCTTCGGGGAGCTTGATGCTGCCGGTCACGTCGGTGGTGCGGAAGTAGAACTGCGGGCGGTAGTTCGAGAAGAAAGGAGTGTGGCGGCCACCTTCGTCCTTGGAGAGGACGTAGATTTCACCCTTGAACTTGCGATAGGCCTTCACCGAGCCGGGCTTGGCGATCACCTGTCCACGCTCAACGTCGTTCTTCTTCAGACCGCGGATCAAGAGACCCACGTTGTCACCGGCGCGACCTTCGTCGAGCAGCTTGCGGAACATTTCGATGTCCGTGACAGTGGTCTTTTGGGTGTCGCGAATGCCGACGATCTCGACTTCTTCCATCTTCTTGATGATACCGCGCTCGACACGACCGGTGCAGACGGTTCCGCGACCTTCGATCGAGAACACGTCTTCCACAGGCATGAGGAAGGGCTTGTCGATGGCGCGCTCGGGCTCCGGGATGTAGGAGTCCACGGCTTCCATCAGCTTGAAGATGTTTTCCTTCTGGGTCACGTCGCCTTCGAGGGCGAGCTTAGCGGAACCCTTGACGATCGGAATCTCGTCGCCTGGGAATTCGTAGGTGGAGAGAAGGTCGCGAACTTCCATCTCAACGAGCTCAAGGAGCTCCTCGTCGTCGACGAGGTCAACCTTGTTCATGAACACCACGAGGGCGGGAACGCCGACCTGACGGGCAAGCAGGATGTGCTCGCGGGTCTGCGGCATTGGGCCGTCAGCGGCCGAGACGACGAGAATGCCACCGTCCATCTGGGCAGCACCCGTGATCATGTTCTTCACGTAGTCAGCGTGACCCGGGCAATCGACGTGCGCGTAGTGGCGGTTGTCGGTCTCGTATTCCACGTGGGCCGTGTTGATCGTGATACCGCGCTCGCGCTCTTCCGGGGCGGCGTCGATGTCCGCGTAGCTCTTCTTCTCAGCAAAACCCTTGTCAGCGAGGGTGTTGGTGATGGCTGCGGTGAGAGTGGTCTTGCCGTGGTCGACGTGACCGATGGTGCCGATGTTGACGTGCGGCTTGTTGCGCTTGAATGCTTCTTTGGCCATGGTGGTGGTGATTTTCGCTTTGGGCTGCTGTCCGGTCATGTGGCCGCTGGAGCTCGTGGGGGGAATTGAACCCCCGACCTCGTCCTTACCAAGGACGCGCTCTACCCCTGAGCTACACGAGCCTGACGGCTGTTTGACGCTGTTTCCGTAGCGGTGCTGGAGACCCGGAGGCGCTTCGTCCAGAGACGAAAACTCCCTCGAATCTCCCGGCCGGTTCCGGGAAAAGCGGGGCGGAAGTTACCAAAGGCGACCACCCTGTCAAAAAAAATATCGATAGAATCGAGATTTGTTCATCAACACGCAAAAGACACTGATGAGCAAAGACTTATCGGATTCGACAAGCTCATTTTGCGGTGCTTTGTGGCGACTCGGCCTGAGGGAGGAGGCGATTGAAGCGAGTGATCGCAAGGCAGCGGCCGTCATTCGGATCAATGTCGACGACCACACCGCAGAGACGGACCGGGCCGGTGGCGATCGGGAAACGGGTGGGCATGCCGGTTCGAAAGCGCCACACGACGGAGTCCGCGGCCCGGCCGAGAACGGAGTCGTCCGGCCCACACATCCCCGCATCGGTGAGGCAAGCGGTGCCGCCCGGCAAGACCCGCTCGTCCGCAGTCTGGACATGGGTATGGGTGCCCACCACGGCCGAAACCTTGCCATCGAGCGCCCAGCCCATGGCGATTTTCTCGCTCGTGGTCTCGGCATGGAAATCGACGAAAATGACTTGGACGCCCTCCGCTCGCAACCTTTCAGCCTCCGCCTCGACCGCAAGGAATGGATTCTCCAAGGGAGGCTGCATGAAGGATCGACCCTGAGCCTGAATCACCGCGACTTTGCCTTTCGGAGTCTCCAGCACCACCGATCCCTGGCCCGGGGTGCCGGCAGGGTAGTTGATCGGACGCAGCAAACGAGGCTCCGTGGGGAAATGATCCACGATCTCCTGCTGATCCCAAACATGATCGCCCGTCGTGATCACCGCAGCTCCGGCGCGGAGGAGATCGATGGCGATGCGTGGCGTGATGCCGCGACCACCGGCAGCGTTCTCGCCATTGACGATGATGAAATCGAGCAGCAGTTCCTTGCGCAGTTCGGGAACTTGTTCGATGACGGCCTTGCGTCCGGGCTCGCCTACGACGTCGCCGAGAAACAGAATGCGGAGAGCTTCCATGAAAACGCTGGTTTGCGGGCGACAGACGAGCGCCCTGCTGCCCGACGCTAACCCCTCCGACCTTCGGCACGCAAAGCCAAATCCCCGATGAGTTTCCGCTTCGCTCCCTTCTTTGCCGCTGTCTCGCTCGCCTTGGCTGCATGGCTGGCATGGCGGATGCGGCCTGACAAACCCGTCGCGATCCCTCCCCCACGACCGCCCGCTCCCACGCTTTCAGACCTCGGCCACCCGCCCGACTGGAGCTTGTTGAAATGCTTCGAAGGCAAGATCACCCGAAGCGATTTTCTCGAACAGATCGAACGCGTTTTCACCACGTCGCCCTCTTGGCGGGACTGGCTCCAAGTGGGCGAGACCGACCTGAAAATCCGGACCGATAGCCCGAACGAATGGCTTCGGTTCCGCTTCGCCCCGGAAGGATCGCAAGATCGGCCACCCCGCTACTGGCGGGGCGTGAACGAACTTCCTGCGGCCCCCTCGGAGCGGTCGCTCGACGGCGTGCACATCGCAATCGATCCCGGCCACATCGGCGGCCGCTGGGCGGAGATGGAAGAACGATGGTTCCAGCTCCCCGGCGGCACGCCCGTGCGCGAGGGCGACATGACCCTGCAAGTCGCAGCCATCCTAAAACCGCGCCTCGAGGCCCTCGGTGCCACCGTGAGCCTGGTCCGGGAAAAATCGGATCCCGTCACAGCATCGCGCCCGGAATCCCTGCAAGAACATGCGCCCGACGCATCCGGTGGCGACATCGCCAAGCTGGCTCAGCAGCTGTTCTATCGCACCGCCGAAATCCGCGCCCGCGCCGAGCGAGTGAACCAAATCCTGCAGCCCGATCTCGTGCTCTGCCTTCACTTCAACGCCGATGCCTGGGGCGACCCCAGCGCCCCGACGCTGGTCCCGGCCAACCACTTTCACATGATCCTCAACGGCGGCTACACCGATGCCGAACTGACCCTCGCCGATCAGCGACACGAGCTTCTGCTGAAGCTTTTTCAAGGCGTTCACCGCGAGGAAAAATCCCTCGCCACCCACATCGCGGCCGCATTCGTCGAGCGAACCGCCATGCCACCCTACCTTTACCCGCTGGCAGCGAAAAACGCGCGCAACGTGGACAACAACCCCTATCTCTGGGCCCGCAATCTCCTGGCCAATCGGCTCTACCAATGCCCGGTCGCTTACTTCGAGCCCTATGTGATGAACTCCCAGGAGGACTACGAACGCATTCAAGCCGGGGATTACGAGGGCTTGCGCCAGGTCGGCGGCAGAATGCGAGCCTCCATTTTTCGCGAATATGCCGACTGCGCGGTGCTGGGCCTCCAGCGCCACTTCCGCCAGCGACCGACCACTCCTTGAGACTTGGCAGGATCCACGAGTGAAAATTTCATTCTCGGATTCACACGGAAAACGAAAGATCGCAGCGTTCACTCCAGTTTCTGCACAAGCTCATGCGCCAACGTCTTCTTCCTCTCTCCGCCGCCCTGATCGCGGCCGCCGCCGCCCAGGATGGCGGTCAGCTTTACACCAGCTACTGCTCGGCTTGCCACGGCCCCGACGGTAAAGGCGCCACCGGCGGTGCCTTCCCGCCCCTCGCCGGAAGCCCCTGGGTTCAGGGCGACCCGGAGCGCGCGATCAAAATCGTGCTCCACGGACTTCACGGCCCGATCGATGTCTTCGGCCGCACCTACAATCTCGAAATGCCTCCCCAAGGCGCGGCGATTCCCGATGACCAGATCGCCGCCATTCTGACCCAAGTCCGCGCTTCTTGGGGCAATGCTTCGCCCGCCGTGACCACTGAAATGGTCAAAGCAACCCGCGCCGCCAATGCCGACCGAAAGACCGCTTGGACGGCACCGGAGCTGCTCAAACTCCACCCGCTGCCTGTCAGCGCGCCCCCCATTGCCAAGCTCACCTCCCGCATCTACCACGGTGACTGGACCACACTGCCCGATTTCTCGAAGCTGGAAGCCCGCAATATCGAAGAAGAAAACGACGGCCTGATCGATGTCAGCCACGGCGATCGCGAGGACCTCTTCGCCCTCGTCTGGGAAGGCGAGATCCAGGCCCCGGAAAGCGGCACTTTTACCTTCCGCCTCGATGCCGACGACGGCGCTCGCGTACTGATCCATGGCAAGCCCGTCACCGAAGTCAGCGGCATCGGCCCCTTCGGCACCAACCGTGCGCAAAACGGCAGCATCGACCTCAGCGCCGGCTCCCACCCGATCCGCATCGAGTATCTCGAATACATGGGCCAGCAAGACATCGCGCTCGCCATGAAAGGTCCCGGGATCAATGGCTGGCGGGCCCTTTCGCAAAAGCCGGTGCAGCCTGAAAAGCCCACCATCATGGTCGCCCCCACCGCCGATCGCGCGGTGATCTACCGCAACTTCATCGAAGGCGTCAGCCCCCGCGCCATCGGCTTCGGCTTCCCCGGCGGGGTCAATCTCGCCTACAGCGCCGACCACCTCGCGCCCGCCCTGATCTGGACCGGCGAATTCATCGACGGCTCCCGCCACTGGATCGAGCGCGGCCAAGGCAATCAGGCGCCCGCAGGCCAGCGGGTGGTGAAACTCGCCAGTGGCCGCAGCCTGCCACCCGAAGCACGCTTCCGCGGCTACAAGCTCGACAGCGCCGGGAACCCGACCTTCTCCAGCCAGCTCGGCAAGGGCTTCTTGCTCGATGCCTGGAAGCCTGGCTCCTCGGCCGAGCTCGTCCGCACGCTCACTCTGAAAGACGGCGCCACAGCCCTCGAGATCCCGCTCGCGGATTCCCTCCCGACCCGCCTCCTCGCCCCCGGCGTCTGGCAGCTGGGCGACACACTTGAACTCCGCGCAGAGGAAAACACCGCGATCGAACTCCGCGACGGCCAGGCATTCCTCAAACTCACCAACGGCCAGCCCGTCGTCCTCACCTACCACTGGAAGTGAGGTTCCAAGTGCGAAGTCCCCAATTCCAAGTCCACACCCCTTTCATGTCTCCTCTGCTCACTTCCACGCTCTGCTGCGGCCTCCTCCTCTCCGCAGGCCACGCCCAGCAGCAGTCCGATTTCTACGTCCGCGAAGAAATCCCCATCCCTCCCGGCGAAGTCATGGAGCTCGGCTCCATCGCTCTCATGCCCGATCAGAAAATCGCCGTCACCACACGCCGCGGCGATCTCTGGATCTGCACGGGCGCCCACGGGGCCGATCTCTCCAAAGTCTCTTGGAGCAAGTTCGCCGAAGGCCTGCACGAACCTTTCGGGATGTTCTGGAAAGACGGCTGGCTCTATCTCACCCAGCGCCCCGAGGTCACCCGCATCAAGGACAGTGACGGCGACGGGCGGGCGGATACCTTCGAAACCCTCAATTCCGATTGGGGCATCAATGGCGATTATCACGAATACGCCTTCGGCTCCGACCCCGACAAGAACGGCGACATCTGGGCCGTCCTCTGCCTGACCGGCTCCTTCCACGCCCACTCGCCCTGGCGCGGTTGGTGCGTGCGGATCACCCCGCAGGGCGAAATGATCCCGACCTGCTCCGGCATCCGCTCGCCCGGCGGCATCGGCTTCAATGCGGACGGCGACGTCTTCTACACCGACAACCAAGGCGTTTGGAACGGCTCGTCCTCGCTCAAGTGGCTCAAGCCCGGATCCTTCCAAGGAAATCCCTCCGGCAATATCTTCTACGATCAGGCGAAAAACATGGGGCCGCGTCCCACGGAGCCGAATGACAAGTCGCGCATCCTCGCCGAGCGCCAGCGGATCAAGGAATTCGTCCCTCCCGCCGTCGTGCTCCCCCACGCCAAGGTCGGCCAATCGCCCACCGCCATCGTCGCCGATACCACGAAGGGTAAGTTCGGCCCCTGGGAAAAGCAGCTCTACATCGGCGAGCAAACCAAGTCCGAGCTCCAGCGCGTCTGCCTGGAGAAAGTCAACGGCCTCTACCAAGGAGCCGTCTTCCACTTCCTCGGTGGCTTCGAGGCCGGCATCGTGCCCGCCCGACAGGCGCCGGATGGCACCGTCTTCGTCGGCGGCACCAACCGCGGCTGGGGGTCCAACGGCACCAAGCCCTTCACCTTCGAGCGCGTGCGCTGGACCGGCAAAACGCCCTTCGAGATCCACACGATGTCGGCGCTCAAGGACGGCTTCGAGCTGACCTTCACCGAACCCGTAGATCCCGCCAGCGCCGGCAATCCCGCTTCCTACGCGATGGATGCCTGGACCTACATTTATCAGGCCGAGTATGGCTCACCGGAAGTCGATCAGGCCACGCCCACGATCGCTGCCGCCACGGTTTCGGCCGATGGCAAAAAGGTCCGCCTCAAGATCGACGGCCTCGTCCAAGGCCACGTCCACCACCTCACGGCGAAGGGCGTGAAATCCACCAACGGCAGCCCCCTCTGGCATCCCGAGGCCTGGTACACGCTCAACGAAATCCCCCGCTGAATTTGCCCGCCTTGCTTTGCAAAATCCCGGGCCGCGGCTTCATTCATCCGCATGCGACTCCTGCTCTGCGGTCACGGTTACCTCGGCCAAGCCATCTCCCGCGAATTCCTCGCTGCCGGATGGGAGGTCACGGCGCTCTCCCGCTCGGGTGATGAGGAAAGCATCGCCTGCGATCTGTCGGCCGCTGCCGACATCCAAGCGCTGGAGGTCGAACCGGACTTCATCGTCCACTGCGCCTCCTCCGGCCGCGGCGGGGCCGACGCGTATCGAGCGGTCTATCTCGACGGCTGCCGGCACCTGCTCGACCGCTTCCCCGGCGTGCCGCTGCTCTACACTTCCAGCACCTCCGTTTACGCCCAGACCGATGGCTCCGTGGTCACCGAGGCAAGCCCCGCTCTTCCGGATCGCGAAACCGGCACGATCCTCCGCGCCACCGAAGACCTCGTCTTGGAACAGGGCGGCATCGTCACCCGACTTTCCGGCATCTATGGCCCGGGCCGGAGTGCGATCCTGAAAAAATTCCTCTCCGGTGAGGCGGTGATCGAGGAAGACGGCCGACGCTTTCTCAACCAAATCCACCGCGACGACGCCGCCACGGCCATCCTCCATCTCGCCCAGCAGCAAAGCACGATCGGCGACCGACTCTTCAATCTCTCCGACTCCCATCCGCTGAGCCAACTCGAAGCCTACCACAGCCTCGCCCAGCGCTTCGAGCGCCCCCTGCCACCCAGTGGCCCACGCGATGCCGATCGCAAGCGGGGCTGGACCCACAAGCAGGTTTCGAACGACAAACTGCGCGCCCTGGGCTGGCAACCCCGCTTCCCGAGCTTCCTCGACGCGATCGACGGCATCGTCGGCACCCTCTGAACAAGGAGGGCCCGCGCGTTCTCCTACAGCCGACCCGCTGTCGCGACCTGCCTCGCAGGATCCCACACCTTGCGGAAGCCATTTTCCCGGGAAGTCGCCTGACGGACCAGCCCCTCCGCGGAAAGCGCCTTCGAGGTCTCGATCGACAGCCCGCAGCTCCGCAGCGACTGCGCGGTCCACACGTTGCAAATACGAGGAAAATAGTAGGAGTAGTTCTTCGGGCAGCGGATCAGCCGACCCTCGCCCCAGCTCGACGGTGCAAGGGTCAGAGGCCGACCATCAGGACGTTTCACCGCGCAGCCGTTGAGAAAGGCCGCCAGGGCAGGCCCGTTGGCGCGTGGGACCTCGGCCAGAAAGACCTGCTGGTGATGGCAGACTCGCTCGACCTTCCAATCGATCGGAATGCACTCCATGACCGACGGCGTGGGCGTGAACAGCGCCTGAAACACTTGGAGCGGAGAGAGCCACTCGCTTTGACGATAGGCAACCTCGTCGCCCCAGCTCATGGCGACCCAGCGGGATTCAGCAATCTCCGCGGGCCTGGCGTAGCCGCTCTCCTCCAGCCACTTCGAATCGAAGACCAAGCCGGTATGCAGGTCATCGGACAGCAGATAGATCGGCACCGTCTCCACCTTCGGCTCGCGAGCCATCGCCATCGGCACCCGCTGGCGAGCCGCCGCGGGGGAGGGCAGGTGAAGACTGCACGATGCCAGCACGGCCAGCGGGGCGAGCAGGAGAAATCGGAGCAAACGAGACAGGCTCATGGCGCAGGGATACTCGCCGTCGATACCCGGCTCAGGGCTGACCGAAAGAGCAGATGTATTCGCAGGGCACGTCCTTCACCGTGATGGTGAAGCCGCTGTTCCCCACCACCTCGAAGGCTGCACCAGCAGCGACTTCGAGCGTCTCCGATCCACCATCCAGCAGCACTGAACAGGCACCGGAAGTGATTTCCATGACTTCCGGCTCGCCGGTGCCAAAGTGGTACTCGCCGGGAAAGATCACACCGAGCGACTTCTTGCGGCCATCGGCGAGGGTCAGGGAATGAGAGACAACCTTGCCGTCGAAATACACGTTGGCCTTGGTTGCGACGGAGACGTTTTCAAACAGAGTGGACATGGGGTGATGAGGAAAAATGTGAGAACGGATTAGAGGATATCGAGCAGCTCGACGTCGAAGACCAGCATGCCAGCGGGCGCGCCGGGAGGCGGATTGGTGCCGTAGGCGAGCTGGGCGGGAATCCAAAAACGGCGCTTTTCGCCGCCGACCATCAACTGGACGCCTTCGGTCCAGCCGGGAATGACGCGATTGAGCGGGAAGACCACCGGCTCGCCGCGAACGACCGAGCTATCGAAGAGCTGGCCATCGGTGGTCCAGCCGGAGTAGTGCACCTCGACTTGATCGGTCGCCTTCGGATGGCGGCTGCCATTCCCAGCCGCGATCCGCTTCGAAGCCAGTCCGCTCGACGTGACCTCGGCATCCGCCGGGGCGGCGGCCACGTCTTCGGGAACCGGCGGTGGCTCGGGAGCCTTTTCGATACCGAAAAGCTCGACATCGAAAACCAGCATCCCTTTCGGTGCACCAGAGCGGGGATTGTCGCCATAAGCCAGGTTGCCCGGGATCCAGAAGCGGCGCTTCTCACCAACGACCATCAACTGAAGGCCCTCGGTCCAGCCGGCGATCACCTGATTGAGGGCGAAGGAGATGGTCTTGCCGCGATCCACCGAGCTATCGAACTGTTTCCCGTCGGTGGTCCAGCCGGAGTAGTGAACGGTCACGGTATCAGCCGCGCCGGGGCGCTCGCTGCCGTTACCGGCTTGAAGAACTTTCGATGCCAGGCCGCTGGGGCTGGTGATGGCATCGGCGGGCGGGGCTTGGACGTCGGCAGGGGCGGCGGGCATGTCGGCGAGAGCCATGGCGATGCCGGGCGCGGCTGTCAATCCGTGGAATGTCCGCTTTTCGCCAGCCGACGATCGATCAGGAAAGGACCGAAGGGAAGCAGCGAGGCGACAAAGGCGAGGGCCGACGCGCGGAAAGGCAGCGCTCCACCCGCCCATGCTTGGAATAGCACCAGTAAAAACGCCACGAACAAAACCCCATGCACCCAGCCCAGATAAGTCACCGCCAGCGGCAGATCGGCGAAGTATTTCAAAGGCATCGCCACGCCCATCAGCAGCAGGAAAGAAAGGCCTTCGATCATGCCGACGGCACGCACCCGGCCGACGGGATCGCGGAAATCAGGAACGCTCATCACCTCGCGACAAGGAGCAGCGCACGCCCGAATGTCAACCGTCCGCCCTCCCGCGCGGCTTTTCCCATCGCCATCGACGCCACGGCTTCGTTAGCCTCCACGGCAAATGGCACCGCGCGTCAAACAAACGGCATCGATCACCATCGGCGAATTCTTCGAACGCCACGCCAGCGCCCTGACGCTGACCCTGCTCGGCGAAAAGATCGGCTTCGAGCGCCCGATCAGCGAGCCCGCACCAAACCGGCCCGGCCTCGCCTTGGCGGGTTTCTTCAGCTACTTCGCCAAGAAGCGGATCCAAGTGCTGGGGAACTCCGAGATTTCCTACCTGAAAAAGCTGACTCCGCAGATGAGCAGCGAGCGTTTCCGCCGGATGTGCGAGCGCGATATCCCAGGCATCGTGGTCTCCCGCGGCGCGCGCCTTTCGGACGAACACATGAAGATCGCCGCCGAACACCGCATCCCGGTCTTCGGGACCACGCTGGTGACGATGAAATTCCTCAATGCCGCGACCCTTTTGCTCGAGCACGAATTCGCGCCGAACGTGACCCTGCACGGCTGCATGGTCGATCTGCGCGGGATCGGGGTGCTCATCATGGGCAAGAGCGGTGCCGGAAAGAGCGAAACCGCCATCGGGCTGATCGAAAAAGGCGGAGCTCTGGTCGCCGACGACATGGTCCGCATCAAGCTGGCCGGCGGCGAGTTGACCGCCTCCGCCCCTGCCCTTTCCCGCGGTTATCTGGAAATCCGCGGCATCGGAATCGTCAACGTCGCCAACCTTTACGGCCTCGCATCGATCCGCCCGGAAAAGCGGCTCGACCTGGTGGTGACGCTCATCGCCTATTCGGACCAGAACGAGATCGATCGCCTCGGCCTGCAACCGAAGTCCTATGAGATCCTCGGCCAGCAGGTCCCCCACGTCGAAGTCCCGGTCGCCCCGGGCCGCGACACGGCCCGGATGGTCGCCATCGCCGCACTCGATCAACAGCTCCGCCGACTCGGCTACAACATGGCGGACGAATTCAACCAGCGGCTCCTCCGCCACATGGCGGGCGAAGTCTGAGGCTGGGCGAAGCTCACTCCTCCTCGAACTTGCGGCCGATCAGATCGGCCAGCGCGTCGAGCGCCGCTTCGGCATCCGGGCCTTCAGCAGAGACGCTGATCACGGAGCCGTGACCGGCCGCCAGCATCATCAAACCCATGATGCTCTTACCATCGACTTCCTCGCCGTCCTTTTCGACACGGACTTCGGAAGAAAAGCGACTCGCGGTTTTCACAAATTGGGCCGCGGGTCGGGCATGAATGCCGAGTTTGTTTTGAATGGTGAATTCGCGCTGCGGCATCGGGATGATTCGTTCGGGACGGGCGGAGACTAGGAGCTTGGCAGCCTTCCTTCCAAGGGATTTTTTCGCCCCCCGCCTTTGAAAATTCCAGCAAGCGGCGAACGCGCTCCCGGGAGCCCGTCGCCGACGGAAGCACTCGCACAGAACCACGAGGTCCCAGCAGGTCGAGAAACAGGATCATCGCACGACGAAAGGGAGGACGATTTTATCCTTTGAACCCGCCCCCTCTCTTCTCAGCATTCCCGGAACCATGTCCTCCGAAGCGCCCCGCGAAATCGTGCTCCAAGGCATCCCGGTCTCCCCAGGGATCGGCATCGGGCCCGTACACGTGGTGGCCCGCGGTTTCTCCGCACCGGAGGTGTACGAAATCGAGGAGAAGGACATCGAGGCCGAGCAAGAGCGCTTCCGCGTCGCGCTCGAGGCGACCAAAGAGCAGCTCGACGAACTCCAGCAGCGTATCAAATCGATCTCCGGCGAGCAGGAAAGTGAGATTTTCGAGGCCCACCTGATGGTGCTGGAAGACCGCGCCATGCTCGACCGCGTCGCGGAAGCCATCGCATCGCGCCGCCAGAATGCCGAGTTCGCCTTCTACGCGGTGATGCAGCATTTCCTGGAAGCGATGCGCCGGGTGCCGGATCCCTACCTGCGCGAACGCACCGCCGATCTCGAAGACATTTGCCAACGGGTGCTACGGAATTTCCGCGCGGAGGAAGTCCCACGCCATGCCGCGCCCGATGGACAGCACCTGCTGGTCGCCTACGATCTCACCCCCTCCGATACCGTGGCGATCAATCGCCGCCACGTGCTCGGCTTTGCAACCGAGGTCGGCAGCGTCAACTCCCACACCGCCATCCTCGCCCGCTCGCTCGGGTTGCCGGCGATCGTCGGTCTGGAAGATGCCGTCCTCGATGTCCGCACCCTCGCTCCGGCCATTCTCGACGGCTATTCCGGCCGCTTGATCCTCTATCCATCGGAGGAAACACTGGCCAGCTATCACGAAATCCAAGCCCGCAAGGAAAAGGTCCGGCTGGACTTGGAAGCCCAGCGCGATGCCGTCACCGCCACCACCGACGACCGCAAGATCACCCTTTCCTCGAACATCGAGTTCCTCGACGAGCTCGGACTGGTGCGCAACAGCGGAGCCAAAGGCGTGGGCCTGTATCGCACGGAATTCCTGCTGCTCGACGGCGAAGAAATGCCCGGCGAGCTGGAGCAGTCAAAAGCCTACACCCGGTTGGCGAAGGCTCTGGCTCCGCATCCGGTCATCATCCGCACCCTCGACGCCGGTGGCGACAAGCTGCCGGTGGAACCCCTGACCGAGCCCGAACCAAATCCCTTCCTCGGTTGGCGTGGCATCCGGGTCTCGCTGAGCCGGCCCGGCATGTTCAAGGAACAGCTCCGCGGCATCCTCCGGGCCAGCGCCCATGGCAAGCTCGCGGTGATGTTCCCCCTCGTCTCCGGCCTCGGGGAAGTCCGCCGGGCCAAGGATTACCTCAAAGAGTGCATGGACGAACTGAGCCGCGAGGGCGTGCCCTTCGACGAGCGCCTCGAAACCGGCGTGATGATCGAAGTGCCAAGCGCGGCGGTCATCGCCGACCTGATCGCGCCGGAGGTCGATTTCTTCTCCATCGGCACCAACGACCTCATTCAGTACACCGTCGCGGTCGACCGGGTGAACCACCACGTCGCCGAACTTTACCGCCCCACCCACCCCGCGGTGGTGCGCTTGATCAAGAGGACGGTGGACGCGGCCAACGACGCGGGCATCTGGACTGGAGTCTGCGGGGAAATGGCCGGCGATATCCGGCTCACGCCATTGCTCCTCGGTCTCGGTGTCGAAGAGCTTTCGGTCGGCCCCCACCAAGTCCCCGGCGTCCGCCGCGCGATCCGCGCCCTGAGCCACGCCGAATGCGCCGCGATGGCCGATCAGGCGGTCAAGACTCCGCTGAGTGCGGATATCATGGCCGCCACCATGGGACTCGCTCGAAAGTACTATCCGGAGCTGCTGGATTGATCCAAGCACTTGCTCCCCCGCCGGCCGGGGCGAAATCAGCCCCCCGTGCGCGGTGGACGCTTCTTCGATGCACCGGCATCGTTCTTTGGATCCACGACCCGGCCATTGGCCTGGCGCATCTTCTGAGCCGCATCAGCACGCTCCGCCATTCGCTCCACGAAGCTCTTGCCTCCACCGGACTTCGCCTTGAGCACGGGCTCAGGCATCCGGTTGCTCAGCCAAGTCTGGCCGATCGAGAACACGTTCGAGACCGTCCAATACAAGGCGAGCGCGGAAGCGAAATTGTAGCAGATGAAGAGGAAGAAGAAGGGCATCAACTTCATGATCATCATCTGGGTCTTGTCCCCGCCGGTGTTCGGCATCATCGCCATCTGCGCGAAGCTGGTGATTGCCATCACGATCGGTAGCGGATTGATCGGAATGCCCAGCAAGTGCCCGATCGTGTCAGGCTGGGAAAGATCCGCCACCCACAAGAATTCCTGGCCACGCATTTCGACCGCGTGGAGCAGCATCGAGTAGAAGCCGAAGAAGATCGGCAACTGCGCGAACATCGGCAGGCATCCGCCTAGGGGATTCACGCCGTACGTGCGGTACAGCTTCATCATCTCCTGATTCATCTTCTGCGGATCGTCCGGATGCTTCTCCTTGAGCTTGTCGATCTCCGGCTTGAGCTTCGCCATCCGCTTCATCGTGCGGTTGGAGCGGTTGTAAAGCGGCCAGATCATCGTGCGGAGCAGGACGGTCAGCACGACCACCGCGAGCCCCCAGGACCACTTGTCGGAGACCTTGGCCATCGCGGCATGAACCCACCAAATCGACCAGTTCATGAAACGGCTGAAGGGACTGAAGAATCCGTAGTTCATCACCTCGCCCCAGTCCTCGCCCATCTTGCGCAAGATCCGGTTCTGTTTGGGACCCGTGAACACTTCATAGGCGAAACCCCGCTGTTCACCGGGAGCCAGCACCACCGAAGGGAAACGCAGGCCTGCGCGGATCACCTTCACCGGCTTGGCGCCTTCCTGCACGCTGACATCGGCGGTCTTGCTCCAGAGCAACGATTCACCTGCTTCGACCGGCTTGATCACGGTAGCGAAGAACTGATTGACCACCCCCGCCAAGTCACCGCGCGAAAGCGGCTTGGTGATGATCGACTTCTCCTTGCTGAACCAGCCGCCCGCGAAAGAGCTGACCGCGGTGAAAGAGAAATCACGGTCATCGCGCACCACGAATCCGGTCTGGGCACCCTGCTCCACTCCATCGAGAGGACTCGCCGTTCCAAGGAAGACGCTGAAAGAGTCCAGATTCACCGTGGTCTCGTTGGCGTTCTCGAGCTGGATTTTCAGATCGAGGCGATAGGGATCACCAGGCTTGCCGGTCTCCACCAGCGACCAGGTTTTCTTCGCCCAGAGGCCGGAAGGCAGGCGACCGCGGAGGACGACCGACTTCCCGGGAATGGATTCTTTGTCGAGGAACTCGTAGGAGACTCCCTCCATCCGGTCTGGACCGTCGGCGATCGCACCAATCGGGCTCGAGCCATGACGATTGACGCGCACCGGGCCCTCGGCACCGGATTTTTGCTTTTTGAATTCGGCATGCTTCAAGCCACCGCCGATCGAGGTGAAAGTGAAAACCGTTTCTTCCGTCTCGAGGGTTTCCAGTTGCTCGACGAGTTGGGCTGCAGGCTCTTCCACTACAAGGCTCCCCGGGCGGGCATCGGTCGCTGCCGCAGGAGCGGCGGCCGTGGAGGGAGCACCCGCAATCGCCGGAACGGTTTCCGCAGGCGCCTCACGCTTCTTCTGCTCGGCGAGCTCTCGGGCGTTTTTCTGCTGAAGGGTGATATTGACCGCCAGCAGGATGCTGCAGGCGATGACGACGATCCAAGTCTTACGGTCGTACATGGGAATGGGAAAAATGGAAAGACCGCGCGTCAGGCACCAGGGCCCCGCGAGTTGTGGGAGAGCTGGCTGGGAGTATCCCGTTGCGGCGGGACGGGGTCATAACCACAGCCCCCCCACGGATGACAGCGGAAAATCCGACGAACTCCGAGCCACGAACCGCGAAGCGCACCGTGCGCCTCGACCGATTGCAGGAAATAATTCGAACAGGTGGGCTGAAATCGGCAGCCACTGGCCGGCCCGAAGATCACCTTGAGCACCGGATTGAGGAAAATCTGATAGCCTCGAATGCTCAGTCGGATGAGAGATTTCATCGAAGTGCCGGGGTGAAAGCAAAGGATCGCGCGAAGGGCCGCGAAAGGAAAATCGCTCAATCGGCCTTCAGCAAACCGAGCCGCTTCACCTGTCGGAGCCAGTCCGCCTCCAAATCCTCGAAACTCGCCACGGACGATCCCGGGCGCGGGATGGTGACAAGCAAGCGCTTGGGATCGATGAGGCGCTGCCCATGGCGGCGAACGATCTCGCGGAGCCGGCGTCGCAGCAGGTTGCGGTCGTGGGCCTTGCCGACTTTGCGAGTCGTGATGAAGGCCACCTTGAGATGATCCAGCGCGGGATCTGCCAAGGTGCTGACAACGACAAAACGGCCGGCTTTCGCCCGACCGTCCTTTCGCGCGCGGAGGAAATCCGCGCGCCTCGTCATACTGTGCTTCCGCGGAAGGCGCATGGGCCGGGCGCGGCGAGCGTTTGGGATCAAACCCCGTGCTGGGTGGTGTGACGCTCGTAATGGATTTCAGCGCCCTTCGGAATGAGACGCTTGCGGCCCTTCTGACGGCGGCGGCGGATGATGTCGCGGCCGGACTTGGTCGCCATGCGGGCGCGGAATCCGTGCTGGCGCTTGCGGGTGCGCTTGGAGGGCTGGAAGGTGCGTTTCATGACGGTATCTGGGAAAAAGCCTTGGTGTTGATCGCCGCGAAACCCTCGGTCGGGCCCGGGCGGGCGCGCACTCTAGGAAGGAGGCGGGGCTTGTCAATGCGCCAAATTCGGAGATCGCCGGAATTTTTTCAAAAGCCTCGGGAAAATTTCGTGCACCCAGCGCCGGAACTGCCACGCTCCGACCGCAATGGAAAGCTTTCCCAAGAGCCCCTCCGCCTCGATTCATCGGCCGAAAGTCCAACCTGCAACCATCGAGGATCTCCACGCGCTGACCAATCTCGTGATGGAGCTTTTCGCCCTGTCAGACGATTTCACACCGGACCGCGATGCCCAGGAGCGCGGTCTCGCCCTGATCCTCGAGCAGCCGAGCCGCGGCCGAATTTTCGTGGTACGGAACGAGACTCGGATCATCGGGATGGTGAATTTGCTGTTCACCATTTCCACCGCGATGGGCGGCTTCGTGATCCTGATGGAAGACGTGGTGGTTCACCCCGCCCATCGAGGCCAAGGCTACGGCACGATGCTGCTGGATCAGGTGATCGAATTCGCGACGCAGAAAGATTTCAAACGCATCACCCTGCTGACCGACAAGATCAGCGCGGAATCACAAAATTTCTTCCGTAAGAACGGCTTCGAATACTCCAACATGATCCCGATGCGCCGGATCATCAACGCTTGAACCCCGCGATGCTCCTCGCCGTGATCGATGCTGCGGATGGATTCGCGCTGACGATGGTCGGAATTCTGACCCTCGGTCTCGGAGTGGTCGCCCTGCTGCTCATCTCGATTTCCCGCCATGGCAAGCGCCGGAATCACGAAGTCGAGGCATTGATCGACGAGGTCCGTCGCCAAGAAGCCGCTGAAAAGCAAACAACCCCCGCAGCCGCCGACCCAAGCCGCCAGCCCTGGGAAAAAGACGCGGAGTGGTGGAAGCAATAAAGCTCAACGACGACGGCGACCAAAGAGCAGAGCCGTCAGCGATGCGAGGGAGAGCAGGCCAGGCTCGGGGACCGAAACCAAGTCCCAGCCAATGAGATCGAAAGCTCTCAGGTCGGCCGAACTCAGCTGGAACACCTGCTGCGGCGAAATGGTCGGATCGAGCGCGCCGATCAAACTGCCGGTCAACGCGTTGTCCTTCCAGTGGCTCGCTTGACGACCGTCGCCGTTGTATACTCCGGTCGAAAACGCCGCCTGGATGCTGAGGTCGACAAAGGCCGCCGCAACTCCGGGCTGAATGCTCCGCGTGCCAGTCGTGAACTCCGCAGCTGTGGTCGGCGGCCCCTCACCGCCGAGAGCGAAACGGAAGAGATCGAGCGTGGTTGGCGCCACCTCGATGCTCGCCTGCTGGGCCAGCGCAACATCGACTTCGTCCACTGCAGAGAAGAATCCCAGTGCGTGCCCGATTTCGTGCAAGGCCACGGATTCGAAATCGAAGCTGCCCGGCGCGATCCCGTCGGAACGATCGTAGTCGAAAGCAAAGGCGGAATTGAACTCGATGGTCGCATCGGAGACCCCGAAAATCGCATCCAGCCCGCTAAAACCCAGCGCCTTCGCATTCGCCTTCGAGAGCGCGATGTTCCCGGCATAGGTCATGTTCGCCGCGGTGGTAAAAGTCATCTGCGCCAGAGTGGGCAACAAGGCCACCACGCCTTCGTCCGTGCCGACCGCGCTATCGGCGATCATCGCGTCGCGAATTTCGCCGTGCCCGCCATTCAGCATGACCGCACCCGCCTGCCCGAGAACGCTGGGCAATCCCAGATCGCGCACGTCGGCGTTGATCGTGACCGTGATCGGATCGGAAAGATAACTTTCCCAGGTCGACGCCGCCCGCTCGAAGGCCGCCAGTGCCGGCGCATTTGCCTGCAGCGAGGTTCCCGCGGCGATCACAACATTGAAGGCCCCGAGCGACGAAGTCGCATTGCCCGCAGCAGTGAATCCCGAACCACCCTCCCCCGCACTGGCATTCTGAAGCCACAATTGCCCGGCCGATAGCGGCCCGACGGCGGCCATGGCGAGCGCCACGACGGAAAGAGACGTCAATTTCATGGGGCTTTTCAGAGGCTCGAAGCCTCACCGAGAGCTCCGGCCGGGTCAATCGAGGAATTTCACCGAGGGATCGAGCTGGCAGCGGGAGCGCCATGGATCGACTGCCCCTCGAGGCCATTCACACACCGCCCAACAGATACTTCGCCGCCTGCTCGACGTCCTTGTCGCCGCGACCGGACAAATTGGCGATCAAGATGGAACTCTCCGGCAAGCTGCCGGCGATCTTCGAGATGTAGGCCATGGCGTGGGCGCTTTCCAGGGCCGGCAAAATGCCCTCGGTGTGCGCCAGCTCCTTGAACGCAGCCAGCGCCTCATCATCGGTGGCGTAGGTATATTCCACCCGACCGATGTCCTGAAGATAGGCGTGCTCCGGTCCGACCGCCGCGTAATCGAGCCCCGCGGAAACCGAGTGGGTCAGCTCGATCTGGCCGTCATCGTCCGCCAGCAACCAGGTCTTGGTCCCCTGCAACACGCCCAGCTTGCCCCCTTGGAAACGGGCGGCGTGACGCTCTGGAATGATCCCATCGCCACCGGCTTCGACACCCACCATGCGGACCTGCTCGTCCTGCAGGAAAGGATGGAACAGGCCCATCGCGTTGGACCCGCCGCCGACGCAGGCAACTAGCAGATCGGGCAAGCGGCCTTCGCGCTCGAGAATCTGCTCGCGGGTCTCGACGCCGATCACCCGGTGAAAATCGCGCACCATCATCGGGAACGGATGCGAACCCAGGGCCGACCCGAGAATGTAGTGGGTGTGGTCCACGCTCGCCACCCAGTCCCGCATCGCCTCGTTGACCGCCTCTTTCAAAGTCGCTTGGCCAGCCGTCACTCCGCGAACTTCGGCTCCCATCAGCCGCATCCGGGCGACATTCAAGGCCTGCCGCTCCATGTCGACGGCACCCATGTAGACCACGCACTCCATACCGAAGCGCGCGCACACGGTGGCGGTCGCCACGCCATGCTGGCCGGCGCCGGTTTCGGCAATGATCCGCTTCTTGCCGAGACGCTTCGCCAAGAGGATCTGACCGAGCGCATTGTTGATCTTGTGGGCACCGGTGTGCAGCAAGTCCTCACGCTTCAGATAAATTTTCGCGCCCCCCAGTTTTTCAGTCCAGCGCTCGGCGAAATACAGCGGAGTCGGACGGCCGACGTAATTGCGCAACAAGTCGTCCAATTCGGCCTGAAAGGCGGAATCGCGGCGGGCCTCGGCGTAGGCGACGGTCAGCTCTTGGAGCGGAGCCATCAAGGTCTCGGGCACGAACATGCCGCCGAATTTGCCGAAGTGACCGGAAGCGTCGGGAAGAGCGGGCGAAGGGAGTGCCATGGCGGCCGGAACAAAACACAGCTAACGCGGGATGACAGCGGAAAACTCCGCAAGCTGCGGGGAATTTCCCATCCACCCGCCACGCGGGCGATCCGCTGGAACAAAAAACGGCCACCCGGATGCCGGGTGACCGTAAGAAGTCATCGATCGATGACGGCAGACACTCAGGGAAGTGGAACTTCCGCGATCGTCTTCAGCACGCGGCTGGCGATTTGGTAAGGATCGCCCTGCGAGTTCGGACGACGGTCTTCCAAGTAACCCTTGTAGCCGGCGTTGACGAAGCTGTGCGGGACGCGGACCGAAGAACCGCGGTCGGCGATGCCGTACGAGAACTTGTCGATCGACTGGGTCTCGTGCAGGCCGGTGAGGCGCATGTGGTTGTCCGGGCCGTAAACGGCGATGTGCTCATCGAGGTTCTTGGCGAAGGCACCCATGAGCGCTTCGAAGTACTCCTTGCCGCCGGTCTCACGCATGTACTTCGTGGAGAAGTTGCAGTGCATGCCGGAGCCGTTCCAATCGAGGTCCTTACCGAGCGGCTTGCAGTGATAGTTCACGTCCACGCCGTAGCTTTCGCAGAGGCGGTTCAAGATGTAGCGAGCGACCCAGATTTGGTCGGCGCAGGTCTTCGAGCCCTTGCCGAAGATCTGGAATTCCCACTGGCCCTTCGCCACTTCGGCGTTGATGCCTTCGTGGTTGATACCAGCCTCAAGGCAGAGCTCGAGGTGCTCTTCGACGATCTGGCGGGCAACGTCACCGACGTTGCTGTAGCCGACGCCGCAGTAGTAGGGGCCCTGTGGACCGGGGTAGCCACCCTTGGGGAAACCAAGAGGCGCGCCATCCTCATAGAGGAAATACTCCTGCTCGAAGCCGAACCAAGTGTCCGGATCGTCCAGAATCGTGGCGCGGGAATTCGAAGGATGCGGGGTGACGCCGTCCGGCATCATCACTTCGCACATCACGAGCGCGCCGTTGTTGCGGCTGGCGTCCGGGAAGACGGCGACGGGCTTGAGCACGCAATCGGAGCTGCGGCCTTCGGCCTGCTGCGTCGAAGATCCGTCGAAGCCCCAGTTTGGAAGCTGATCGAGGGTCGGGAAGGAGTCGAAATCCTTCAATTGCGTCTTGCTGCGGAGGTTCGGGACGGGGGTGTAGCCGTCGAGCCAGATATACTCCAATTTGAACTTGGGCATCGTATTCTCAGGTTATGGTTCGGATCGCGGGGATTGGTGCGGATGACGGGGGGACGATCAAGCCCCCAGTGTGTGCGTGAGCAAACACCGACCCCGAGAAAGCAGTTGGCAGGCCAAGCAGCAAGCCCGCGACGATTTTTTCTTTTGCCCGCTCTTTCACGCCCATTCAGGCTGCCAGCCTACGTGAGCAGCCCCGACCCAGAAGCCTCCGCCCACCCGCTGACTCTCCACTGGTCCGGCATGACCCACGTCGGCCGCTTTCGCAGCAACAACGAGGACGCTTTCCTAGCGCTGACCTTCGATGCGCGGGAAATCCGCTATCTCGGGAAAAGCGGCAGCGCCACGATGGAGGCGGCCGATTTCGTATTCGCCGTCAGCGATGGCATGGGCGGAGCGAAGTCGGGCGAATTCGCTAGCAAGATCGCCGTCGAAAAAATCACCCGCCTCCTTCCACCGAGCTTCGGCATGGCAGCCCAGCATTTGGAAGCGGGCTTTGCCGACGTCCTGCGCGAACTGTTCGAGCGCATCCACGGGTCGATCAGCGAGCTTGGCCGCTACTATCCGGAATGCCAGGGCATGGGCGCGACCCTCAGCCTTTGCTGGTTCATGCCCGGCTGGATGTGCTTCTCGCACATCGGTGACAGCCGGATTTACTACCTGCCCAAGGACGGAGACATGGTCCAGATCACCCACGATCATTCCCACGTCGGCTGGCTGCGACGCGCCGGAAAAATCAACGAACGGGAGGCCAGGACCCATCCCGGCCGCAGCTCGCTGTCGCAAGCACTGGGCGGAGGAAACCAAAGGATCGACCCCCACATCGGACGCGTCGGCTGTCAGTCCGGGGATCGCTTTGTGATCTGCTCCGATGGCTTGGTCGACGGACTCTGGGACAAGCGGATCAACGAACTCGCCCGCCGCGAGCTCGATGCCGGCACGCTCGTGCTGGAAGCCGTCGCGGATTCCGGTCGAGACAACACCACCGCCCTGCTGATCGAAGTCGCCTGAACCCGATTTGAGGCTTCGCCCGACGCGACCCGCCCCGCAAGTTACCCGCGTGACCGATTTCCTCCCAGCCGCCGGCCGCAGCACCATTGTGGTGATCGATCCCACGCTGGCCCACCGGCCCCTGCTGAATTCTGCCGAGCGGGCGCAAGCCGAACGCTTCCACTTCACCAAGGACGCCGAACACTGGACCGCCTGTCGCAGCGCATTGCGGAGGGTACTCGGCGAGGCACTGGGCATCGATCCCGCCACGCTCAGCTTGGAATTCGGCCTCCAGGGCAAGCCTCAACTGCCAGCTTCCTACCAGAGCCTTCATTTCAATCTCAGCCACTGCGCCGACCTCGCACTGCTCGCCCTCTGCCAAGACGGGCCGGTAGGGATCGATCTCGAACCCGTCGATCGCGCGACATCCCTGCTCGGCTGCGAATCCTCGTTCTGCCATCCGGAGGAAATCGCCACTCTGCCCACCGCACCGGACGACCGGGCCCGCACCCTCCTTGATTTGTGGACTGCCAAGGAAGCCGCACTCAAGGCCCTCGGCACGGGACTGAGCATCGACCCCGCATCGTTCTCTCTGGCGGGACTCGAAAACGGCAGCATCGACGAGCCTCGCTTGCACGCATTTCGATTCCACCGCCCGGAGCATCCGATCCTCCAGCATCATGTCGCCTGCCTTGCAGCCCCTCACGGCACCGCAGCGCCCGACTTCCGCATACTCCTCCCCTGAGGCGGCCTCAACCTTGGTCTTTCCTCAAAGCATGCCACCGCTCCGCAAGCAGGCGAGTTCGCGACGCATGTTTTCCCGCGCCCGCTCCTCGCGCCCGATGAAACCGGACGAACGATAAATCGGACGATCAAGAAACCCCTCGATCACCCGCGTCCGACCCTCGCGAAAGGCCTGGTCACCCACATGAGCATACTCCCGCCGGATCGATCGGGCATAGGCCGTGTAAGCCTCCGGCGCCGCACTCAGAATCGCGAGATCGATGTCCACCATCAGCCAGCTGTGCAGGTCGTCACAAGGAGGCCGCCGGAAATCCGTGACCTCGATCAGACGCGCGATCGCCGCTGCGGCCGAGGTATCCAGCCAAGCGGCGGTCGCATCAAAGAACCAAGTGATGCTGGCCGCCTCGTTGTCACCGCGCCGGGGGTCGTAGATCACGTCGTGAAACCAGATCGCCCCCTCGAGGAGGGAATGGTCGGATCCGGTGGCATCGAACTCTTCAAGCGAGGACGCAATGTGCCCGAGATGGTGATAATGGCGCCCAATCTCGCCGTAGCTCGAACTCAATCGAACCCATAGCTCCCAGGCGGTGGTTTCGCTCGAACCGTGGCGAAGGCACCAGGCCATGAAACGGCTTCGTAAACCTGAAGGTGGCGGATTCATCGCTTGCGACCCTTACCCTTTGGATAGCCGATCTTCTTCCGCGGGGCGGCGGCAGCGGCAGAACCGTCTTTCAAAGCGACAATCTGATCCCGCAAATGCGCGGCACGCTCGAACTCGAGCTTGGCGGATGCATCCAACATCTCGCGCTCCAGTTCGGCGATGACTCGGACCTTGTCGTAGGCTTCTTCGTCGTCGGCAACCATCGAACGCTCCAGCTTGTCCGCCGACTCCCGCTGGTTCGAGTAAAGCTGCAAGCTTTCCTGCACCGCCCGCTTCACGCCCTGCGGCGTGATGCCATGAAGTTCGTTATGCGCCATCTGCCGACTGCGACGGTACTCGGTGACATCGATCAGCTTCTGAATGGAATCCGTCACCGTATCGCAGAACAAAACGCACTGGCCATTGAGGTGTCGCGCCGCGCGACCAGCGGTCTGAATCAAGCTGGTCTCATTGCGCAGGAAGCCCTCCTTGTCGGCATCGAGGATGCATACCAACGAGACTTCCGGCAGGTCGAGGCCTTCGCGCAGCAGGTTGATCCCAACCAGGATGTCGAAAGCCGCGGCACGGAGCTGACGGAGAATTTCGACCCGCTCCACGGTGTCGACGTCCGCGTGAATGTAGCGAACTTTCAGACCGGTGCCTTGCAGGTATTCGGAAAGATCCTCGGCGGTCTTTTTGGTGAGCGTCGTCACCAGCACCCGCTCGCCGATTTCCACTCGCTGGCGGCAGAGCTCGATGGTCTCGTCGATCTGATGCTTCAGGGGACGGAGCACCAAAACGGGATCGAGCAATCCGGTCGGGCGAATGATCTGTTCGACCACCAGCGGCTTACCGGGCTTGGACGGATCAAAGTCGCCGACCGCCTCCGCACTGCCGCTCGGAACCACGTTGAGTTTCTTGAGATCGATGTGGGTAAAGCCGCGATCATCGCCGCGCCCCTTGACCGGAATGAAGCGCTTGTTGTCCGGTCGCGAATTAACGATTTCAAAAGGCCCCGGCGTCGCGGAAACGTAGAGCCGCTGGTGCGTCATGTGCATGAACTCGTCGAAGCGCAGCGGCCGGTTGTCGAGTGCGCTCGGCAGCCGGAACCCGTGGTCGACCAGCACCGTCTTGCGGCTCTTGTCGCCCTCGTACATCCCACCGACCTGCGGGATGGTCGCATGGCTCTCATCCATCATCAGCAGGTAGTCGTCGGGAAAGAAATCCAGCAGCGTGTGCGGACGCGATCCCGGCGGCCGCCCTGTTAGATGCCGCGAGTAGTTTTCAATCCCTTGGCAAAAGCCCATTTCCTGCATCATCTCGATGTCGTAGTCGGTGCGCATTCGCAGCCGCTGGGCCTCGATCAGCTTGCCTTCTTTCTCGAACTTGGCCACCCGGGCATCGGCTTCCTTGCGGATCTCGACGATCGCCTTCTTCATCTTGTCCGCCGGGGTGACGAACTGCTTGGCGGGGAAAAACGTGTGCTTGTCCACCTTTTCGATGACCTTGCCGGTCAGCGTGTTCACCGTGCTGATGCGATCGATCTCGTCGCCGAAAAATTCCACCCGCACCGCCGTTTCATCGAGGTAGGCGGGATGCACCTCCACCACATCTCCCCGCACCCGGAATTTGCCGCGGCCGAAAGCGATGTCGTTCCTCTCGAAAAGGATCGCAACCAAGGCCTGCAGGAAATCGTCGCGCCGGATTTGCTGACCGACCCATGCCGGGACCATCATGCCCTCGTAGTCGTCGGGCGAACCCAAGCCGTAGATGCACGAGACGGAGGCGATCACCACCGTGTCCTCGCGGGTGAGCAGCGACCCCATGGTCGACAAACGAAGCCGCTCGATCTCGTCGTTGATGGACGAATCCTTCTCAATGTAGGTGTCCGTCCGCGGAATGTAGGCCTCGGGCTGGTAGTAGTCGAAATAGCTGACGAAGTACTCGACCGCGTTGTGTGGAAAGAAGTTTTTGAATTCCGAGTAAAGCTGGGCTGCGAGCGTCTTGTTGTGGCTCATGATCAGCGTCGGCTTCCCGATCTGCTCGATGATGTTCGCCATCGTGAAAGTCTTCCCCGATCCCGTCACGCCGAGCAGCGTCTGATGCGAATTCCCCGCGCGGATCGACTTCACCAACTTGGCAATCGCCTGTGCCTGATCGCCCTGTGGCGAGTAGTCGCTGGTGAGTTTGAAAGCCATCCCGCGCCCTCTTTAGTCGCGGACCCTGACCCTTGCAAGGAACCACCCTCAAACATGGCGGCGCGGCGAACACCCGCTCCGGACACCAAGCGGCCCAGCTCAGGCTCGGAACTGCCAAAGCGTATCCGTCTCGCGTTCACGCCATGCAGGTCGACGCGAGATCGGATCACTCAAGGCACGCGACGCCTTGCGCCCCCCGGCATACAGAAAGTTGTCGCAGCAGATCTCCACCACCTCCAAGCCCATGTAATAGGTATCGTGCAACGTTGTCACCGCGTCCTCGCCAAACACCTCAGCCAAATGGCCGCGCAGCAAGGCAGCCTCCCACCAACCCAGAAAAAGAAACGCGGGCGTCTCGCCATAAGCGCACTTCGAACGGATCAATCCGGCAACAGCATCCGCATCCCAGAAATCCTCCAGCACCAGCTCGGAAACAACGGAGACGCTATCGGGAAAGGCCGCAGAATCATGTCGAGTGATCATCGATGGAAATCGCAACTTGGTTCGCCTCTGCTCCAAGCAAACCCCATGCCTCCCCGTCCGATTTCATCGCCGATCGGCCAAAATTCTCTCTGCATGCATGCCACTCATCCTCGGGACCCGAAGGAATGAACCGAGGCGTTTCCAACTCACGAAAACAAGTTCCGGTCCAGCGAACGATACTGGATCGCTTCGAGCAAATCATTCGGCCGGATCGCCTCCGAGCCGGCAAGATCGGCGAGAGTGCGCGCCACCTTCAGGATGCGATCGTGCGCCCGGGCAGAGAAATTGAGCTGCTCCATCGCATGCTCCAGATAGGTCGTCGATTCCGCATCAAGCTGACAGTGCTCCTTCACCTGACGCGCACCCATCGCCGAGTTGGTCCGCGCAGCACCCCGCGCGAAACGCCGCCGCTGGATGTCCCGCGCCATCGTCACCCGCTCCC
Source organism: Verrucomicrobiota bacterium (assembly GCA_004293445.1). Lineage (GTDB taxonomy): Bacteria > Verrucomicrobiota > Verrucomicrobiia > Verrucomicrobiales > Akkermansiaceae > Haloferula. Next base: position 110,640 of record RDYP01000007.1, read on the forward strand.
GGATTCCTGCGGACGACTCGCCCCCACTCGCCGTGGCCAGCTCACGATACTCAACCAGCGGCACCTCGACATGGAGATCGACGCGATCGAGCAGCGGCCCCGAAATCCGCTGGCGATAACTCGCGATCTGCCGCGGCGAACAGCGGCACTCCCGCTTACTATCGCCGTAGTAGCCACAAGGACATGGATTCAAGGCCGCCACCAACATGAACCGCGCCGGAAAGGTCAGCGACCCCGCCGCCCGAGCGATCGTCACGTGCCCGTCTTCCAGCGGCTGTCGCATCACCTCCAAGGTCGAACGACGGAACTCCGGTAGCTCGTCGAGAAACAAGACTCCATGATGCGCCAGCGACACTTCGCCCGGCCCAGGATTCGTACCGCCGCCGAGCAAACCCGCATCGGAAATCGTATGATGCGGTGAACGAAACGGCCGCGTCGTCAAAAAAGCCCGCTTGAGATCCAACATCCCCGTGATCGAGTGAATCTTCGTCGCCTCAATCGCCTCCTCTTCACTCATGTCGGGCATGATGCTCGGCAGCCGTTTCGCAAGCATCGACTTGCCGGTTCCCGGTGGTCCGATCATCAGCAGATTGTGCCCCCCGGCCACCGCGACCTCCAGCGCACGCTTCACGTGGTGCTGGCCCTTCACCTCGTCGAAATCCACCTCATATTGCCGCTGCGATTCGAAGAAGGCCTTCCGGTCGAGCTGGAACGGAGCGATCACCTCCTCACCGATCAAAAATTTCCACGCCTGATGAAGCGATTCGACCGCGAACACTTGAATGCCATCAATGATCGCCGCCTCCGCTGCATTTGCCTCGGGAACGATCAAACGCAGCCGGCCTCGACGCTTGGCCTCGATCGCGATCGCCAGCACGCCCTTGACCGGCCGCACCCTGCCATCCAAGCCCAGCTCGCCCGTAACCATGCAGTCATCGGCCACCAGCCGTACCTCCTCACAAGCAGCCGCCATGGCCAGCGCGATCGGTAAATCAAAGGACGGCCCCTCCTTCTTCAAATCCGCCGGTGCCAAGTTCACCGTCTTCGTCCCCAGCCCCAGCGACAAGCCCGATGCTGCCATCGCCGAAAGCACCCGCTGCGAAGACTCCCGCACCGCCGCATCCGGCAGCCCCACGATCATAGTCTGCGGCTTGTCAGACTCGCGCGCATTGACCTCCACTTCGACTTCATGGGCATCGATACCCCGCAGAGCGGCTGAAAACAATTGGGTGATCATGTGAACAGCAAAACCCTGTTCAGCCATCCCCATCGTGGCAAGCAGGAAAGCATCACCCTACGAAGCAACTGAATAAAAACGCCCATCGGCAGCAGCCAAAGGATCACCTCCAATCTTGGACTGCTGCAGCCTGCTGCAGCTTTCCCGGAGCCAGCCTGCTGGCCCGGGCACAGCCCCGACCAACATCCTCCGCCACCTTCTCCGCCGGTAAAGTCGGACCGCCTGGCAGTCGGTCCCTACCATTCCTAAAAAGGTAGGGCTGGACCGCCGGGCCGGCCCACTTCCCCCCGAGGGCAGATCGCAAAAGCTCGCCAAGGAACCGCCTCCTCCACCACCGGTAAAGTCGGACCGCCTGACAGTCGGTCCCTACCATTCCTAGAAAGGTAGGGCTGGACCGCCGGGCCGGCCCACTTCCCCCCCGAGGGCGAATCGCAAAAGCTCGCCAAGGAATCGCCTAGCAGTCGGTCCCTACCATCTCTCAATCCCCCGACCCCCGACCTCAATCAATCGTCACCGAAGCCGGATCCCAACCAATCTTCGGGAAATCCATTTTCAACCCACGCAGCGTGTCCACCATGATCCTTGCGACCACCAAGTTCCGATACCATTTGCGGTTTGCCGGCACCACGAACCACGGACTGGCCTCGGTGCTCGTTCTCTCGATCAAATCCTCGTAGGCCCGCTGGAACTCATCCCATCGCGCACGATCCGCAAGATCCTCGGGATTCAATTTCCAGTGCTTCGCCGGATTCGCCAAACGGGACTCCAAGCGCCGCTTCTGCTCGTCTTTCGTGATGTGCAGGAAGATCTTCACGATCGTCGTCCCCTCCTCCGCCAGCATCCGCTCGAACTCGATGACGTGTCGGTAACGCCGCTTCCACACCTCATCTCCATAGATCTTCTTCACCCGCACCGCTAAGATATCCTCATAGTGGCTCCGATTGAAAATCACGATCTGCCCGTCGCCCGGCACATGGGGATGCACACGCCACAAAAAATCCCGCGCCAGCTCATCGTGGTTCGGCTTTTTGAAAGCTTTCACATGTACCCCCTGCGGATCCACCCGGGAAAAGACATGCTTCACGCAGCCATCCTTGCCTCCCGTATCCATCGCCTGCAGCACCACGAGAATCCGATGCTTGTTCTGCGCATAAAGAACCTTCTGCAACTCCTGGAGCTCGTCCCGCAGTTCATCGAACAGGCCCTGCGTCTGAATCTTCCCACCGCTCGGATGCAGCGAACAATCGCCGCCGTCCAAGGTCGCGAGATCCACCTTGTCGCCAGGCTTCACCCGGTAGCGCTTGATGGCTTCGCCAATCTTCATGGGGCAGGATGCTTCCCTCCCCATGTCGCAGAGGCAAGCCCCGAGTCGCAAGCTATCCGCTCTGTCACACTTTCGTCATTGAAAGCACCCGCCGCTCACGTTGTCTTTCGCCGATGCCTTTCACCGCTCACCCCGACTCCGCCGAGGCCACCGGCACGCTCGTGACTGCGGTCCACGTCGGCGCCAGCTCCGTCTCACTGCTCGTCGCAGAAACCCAGCCCGACGGCAGCCACCGCGCCATCGATTTCCTGGAGCAACCCGCCCCGCTCGCACGCGATGTCTTCCGCCACGGCAGCGTCAGCGCGCAAACCACCGAGCGCATCGTCGGCATCCTCAAGGACTATCAAAAAGCCCTCGCCGAATACGGGGCCGATACCCGCACCGTCACCCGCGCCGTCGCCACCAACATCCTCACCGAGGCAGCGAATTACGACGTCTTCCTCAACCGCGTCCGCATCGCCTGCGGTCTGTCGATCAATCCGATCGACGACGGCGAAATGACCCGCCTGATTTATCTCAAAACCCGACGACGCCTCAAGGACACGCCGGCGATGAAACGACGCTGCACCCTCGTCGTCCACGTCGGCCCGGGCAACACCCGCGCCCTGCTCTTCCAAGACGGCGCCATCTCGCGCTACACCAGCTATCGCCTCGGCACGCACCGCACCCGCGAAGCCACCGAAGGCTCCCATGCCGAGGGCACATCCATGCTTCGCGTGATCCGCGAACACACCTCCGGCAACCTTGCGCAGCTCCGCTTCGACTATCACGACGTCCAGCTCGATGCCCTCGTCGTGATCGGCTACGAAATCCAACAAATCGCCCGCTATCTCTCGAAAGGCTCCACCGCCGTCACCACCAAGGCCCTCCAGCGCGTCTCGATCGAAGCCTCGCAAAAGAGCGACCTCGACCTCGTCACCGGCTTCCAGATCGACTACCAAACCGCCGAAGCCCTGCTCCCCGCGCTCGAGACCAATCTCGCCATCGCCGAAATCTTCGGCCTCAAGGAAGTCCACATCCCCGCCAGCGACTACGAACAAGGCATCCTTCAGGACCTCCTCATCTCCGGCAGCCTCGCCGGCACACTCAACGAGGAAGTCCTCCGCTCGGCCCGCATCCTCGCGCTGCGCTACCAATCGGACCCTCGCCACGGCGAACACGTCGCGAAAATCTGCCAGCACCTCTTTTCTCATCTTCAGGAGCTCCACGGGATGACCCGCCACGATGCCATGCTGCTCCAAGTCGCCGCCATCCTCCACGAGGTCGGCACCTTCGTCAGCCCGCGTGCCCACCACAAACACTCGGAATACATCATCCTCAACAGCGAGATCTTCGGACTCGACCGGCGCGACATCACCATGATCGCCCTCATCTCGCGCTACCATCGCCACTCTGGCCCGCGGCTCGACCACCCGAACTACCGCGACCTCGACACCGCCGACCGCATCCGCGTCTCCAAGCTCTCCGCTCTGCTCCGCGTCGCCGACGCGCTCGAACGCACTCATGACCAGCGCGTCCACGAAATCGTCATTCGTCGCGACGACCACCGACTCCGTCTCGTCCTCCCCGGCGTGACCGACGCCGCCGTCGAACGCCTCGCCATGGCATCGAAAGCCGACCTCTTCGAGCAAGTCTTCGGCCTCGAAGTCGTGATCGACGACGCCGGTTGAAGCCAGCAACCCTCTTTCCATCCTCCACCACCCGGCGCTCTACGATCTCGTTTCAAGTCTTACGCCCTGCGTCCTCCAGTCCCGCGTCTCTTCCCATGTCCCTTCCCTTCATCAACCGCGAACTCTCCTGGCTGGAGTTCAATCAGCGCGTGCTCAACGAAGCTCTCCGCGAAGACCTCCCCCTGTTGGAACGGGTGAAATTCCTCGCGATCACCGCGTCCAACCTCGACGAGTTTTTCCAAGTCCGCGTCGGCAGTCTCATGCTGCTCCGCCGCAGTGGCCGCAAAAACCCCGACCCCTCGGGACTCACCCCCTCCCAACAACTCGCCACCATCCGCCGCCGCGTGCAGCGGATGATCGATGACCAGTACCACCTCTTCAACAAGGTCCTCTGCGGCGCCCTGCGCGACGCCGGCATCCGCCTGCTTGGCATCAAGGAACTCAGCCCAGCCCAGCAAAACCAAGTCGCCACCACTTTCCACGATAGCATCTCACCGCTTCTCACGCCTCTCGCCGTGATCGATGGCGAAGAGCCCCCTCTCGCGCCCGCGCTTCAGCTCATCGTCGCCTGCCGCGTTGCCGATCATGAAACCGGGGCCATCCGCCACGTCCTCGTCCCCATCCCCGAAGGCCTCGGCCGACGCATCCCCGTCATCGGCAGCGGCGATGGTCTCGACTTCGTTCTCATCGAAGATCTCGTCGCGTGCCACGCGGGCGAGCTCTTTCCCGGCGAAGACGTCGAAGCCACCGCCTGCTTCCGCGTCACCCGCAATGGCGACATCGCGGTCCAGGAAGAGGATGCCGACGACCTCGCCGGAGAAATGGAAGACGTCCTCGCCGCCCGCAAACTCGCCGATACCGTCCGCCTCGAACTCCCCGCGAACCTGCCGCGCGACCTCGCGAAAATCATCAAAGCCGTCTGCCACGCCGGCCCCGACCAAATCCACCGCGTCGCCGGCCCCATCGCCCTCTCCGGCTTCATGGACCTCGCCTTCGCTCCAGGCTTCGATCACCTGCGCGACGAAGATTGGCCCGCCCAAGCCACCCCGGACCTCGCCCCGGGTGAGTCCATCTTCGACGCCGTCGGCCGCCGCGACGTGATGCTCCATCATCCCTACGAAAGCTTCGAACCGGTCCTGCGCATGATCGAAGAAGCCGCCGACGATCCCCAAGTCGTCTCCATCAAACAAGTCCTCTACCGCACCGCACGCCAATCGCGCATCATCGACGCCCTCATCCGCGCCGCCGAAAACGGCAAGGCCGTGACCGTACTCGTCGAGCTCAAGGCCCGCTTCGACGAGGCCCGCAACCTCCTCCGCGCCGAAGAACTCCAACGCGCCGGAGCCCAAATCGTTTACGGCGTCAAAGGCCTCAAAACCCACGCCAAGATCTGCCTCGTGATCCGCCGCGAAGACGGACGACTCCGCCGCTACGTCCACCTCGGCACCGGGAACTACAACGAGTCCACCGCCCGACTCTACACCGACATCTCCCTCCTCACCTGCCGCCCCGAATACGGGGCCGACGCCTCCCTCTTCTTCAACGCCGTCACCGGCCGCTCCAAGTTGCTCCGCTTCCAACGCCTGGTCCCCGCTCCGACCGCGATGAAGCCCAGACTGCTCGACCTCATCGCTTCCGAAGCCGAACGCGCCCGCCAAGGGGAGCCCGCCCGCATCATCGCGAAAGTCAACTCGCTCCAGGACCCCGACATCATCGCCGCCCTCTACCAAGCCTCCAAAGCCGGCGTGGAAATCCAACTCAACGTCCGCGGCATCTGCTGCCTCAAGACCGGCGACGCCCGACATTCGAAAAACATCCGCGTGATCTCGGTGATCGACCGCTACCTCGAACACGCCCGCATCTTCTACTTCCACCAGGGCGGCGACCCCGGAATCTTCATCGCCTCCGCCGACTGGATGGGTCGCAATCTCGACCGCCGCGTCGAACTCATGATCCCCGTCGAGGACAGCCGCGCACGCCGCCGCCTCCTCCGATTGCTCGAAGCCCTCTTCCAGGACAATACCCAAGCCTCGAAAATTCTGCCCGACGGCTCGTCCGAACGACTTCGACCCGCCGCGGGCGAAAAGAAATTCCGCGCCCAGGAACACTTTTTCAAGGACGCGCGCCGCGCCGCGAAAGCCCGCGAACACGAGCGAGCGATGACCTTCGAGCCCCACGTCCCGAAATAGCACGACCCGACGACCCTCAGGACCCACCCAGTCGCGCCGTCACCCGGGCCAAAGCCCACGCCGCATGCTCCGCGATCAATGGATCCGGGTCCTCCGCCGCACCCCGCAGCGCTGGCAAATCCTCCACAGCTCCGGTGTTCCCGAGCACCACGCAAACGTTGCGCAAGAACCTCGCGCGCTTGATCCGCTTGATCGGCGACTTCGCGAAAAGCCCGCGAAAAGCCTCGTCGTCCAAACCGAGAAAATCCCGCGGCTTCAACGCAAACACCTCCTCGCGCGCATGGAACCGCGCCTCACGCGAAACCTGCGCGAAACGATTCCACGGGCAAACTTCGAGGCACTCGTCACAGCCGTAGAGACGATCGCCAATCGCCTCTCGAAATTCCTCCGGAATCGAGCCCTTGTGCTCGATGGTTAGATAAGACACGCAGCGCCGGGCATCGACCCGATGAGGCGCGGTAATCGCCTGCGTCGGACACGCATCCATGCAGCGCACGCACTTCCCGCAGTGATCGCCAAATGGCGGATCCGCCGGCAATTCAAGCGTCGTCAGCAACTCGGCCAGAAAAGTCCAAGTTCCCAGCCGCGGGTGGATCTGCACCGTCGACTTGCCACTCCACCCAAGCCCCGCAGCCGTCGCATGATCCCGCTCCAGTACCGGGCCCGTGTCGACATAGTACCGCTGCACCCCACCCAGCGCCACCATACCCTCGTCCATCCGCTTCAACATCTTTTCGACGATATCGTGATAATCGTCGTTCCATGCGTACCGCGCGATCCGATACCCTTCTCCAGCAGTACGACCCGGATAGTAGTTCAGGGCCAGACAGACCACCGAGCGACAACCCGCCAGTACCTCCCGCGGATCGCAACGACGCTCCGGCGTCCGCTCCATCCACGCCATCTCACCGTGACAGCCATCCGCGATCCACTCCCGAAATTCCCCCGCATGCGCCGCCTCCGCCGCCGCGGCAATGCGACAATCGTCAAAGCCGACTTCCCGCGCCAAGCGCCTGATCTGGTCCACCGCGCTCACGCCTTCGCCGCGAAGTGATACCGCGCACTCTCCAAAATCCCACAGGCAATCTCTTCCATCTCCAAGCCCGCCGTCTCCAGCGAGAGATCGGCGATTTCCCGATACAAGGGCGCCCGCTCCGCCATCAACTTCTCGATCCTCCCACGCCGATCGTCGGTCTCCAACAAAGGCCGATCCCGATTCCGCGCCGTCCGCTGTAAAATCACATCCACCGGTGCCTGCAGCCACACCACGAAACCCAAGCTCGCCAGCAACTGGCGGTTCCGCCGCCGGCACACGATGCCACCACCCGTTGCGATGATCCGCCGCGGCGTGCCCGGTGCCGAAAGCTCGTGCAGCACCGCGCTTTCCACCTCGCGGAAATACGGCTCCCCACGCTGCGCGAACACCTCCGCAATGCTGCAACCCAGCTTTTCTTCGATCAACTGGTCCGTATCCACCAAAGGATAGCCCAGCAAAGTCTGGAGCTTGCGGCCGATCGTCGATTTCCCGCAGCCCATCAAGCCGATCAGCACGATGTTCCGGGGCAAGTCCTCAACCGAATTCATGGTGCCAGCCTAGACAGGCCCGACCTCTGCGCAAAGCGACAATTGAGCCGGCCCCGCCGCTTCTTCCTTGGACTGCTGCAGCCTGCTGCAGCTTTCCCGGAGCCAGCCTGCTGGCCCGGGCACAGCCCCGACCAACATCCCCGACCAACAGCCCCGACAACCCATCCCCGACCAACAGCCCCGACCACACATCTCTCTCACACATCCTCAGCCTCCTCTACCACCAGTAAAGTCGGACCGCCTAGCAGTCGGTCCCTACCATTCCAAAAAAGGTAGGGCTGGACCGCCGGGCCGGCCCACTTTCCCCCGAGGGCGAACCGCCCATGAAACGCCACTCCCCGCCTCCTACGTCGTCGATAAAGTCGGACCGCCTGGCAGTCGGTCCCTACCATTCCAAAAAAGGTAGGGCTGGACCGCCGGGCCGGCCCACTTCCCCCCCGAGGGCGCACCGCCCATGAAACGCCACTCCCCGCCTCCTACGTCGTCGGTCAAGTCGGACCGCCTGGCAGTCAGTCCCGACCATTCCAAAAAAGGTAGGGCTGGGCCGCCGGGCCGGCCCACTTCCCCCCGAGGGCGAACCGCCAAAGAATCGCCCATCCTCAGCCTCCTCTACCACCAGTAAAGTCGGACCGCCTAGCAGTCAGTCCCTACCATTCCAAAAAAGGTAGGGCTGGACCGCCGGGCCGGCCCACTTCCCCCCCCCCGAGGGCACACCGCCCATGAAACGCCACTCCCCGCCTCCTACGTCGTCGGTCAAGTCGGACCGCCTAGCAGTCGGTCCCTACCATTTCTCAATCCACCGACCACCGACCCCTCATCGAAATTCCATGCTCGCGACCGCGGCCCCGAACCGCCAACCTCGCCTCGTGTCCGAGACCCGCATCCTCTCCGCTGAAGAAGACGACATGAACGACGCCGTGCGCGAAGCCGCGGCCCTGCTCGACGCCGGGGAAATCGTCGCCGTCCCCACCGAGACCGTTTACGGCCTCGCTGCGGACGCCTTCAATCCCGCCGCCGTGGCCAAAGTCTTTGCCGCCAAAGAACGCCCCGAATTCGATCCCCTCATCGTCCACATCGCCTCCTTCAAGGAACTCGCGGAAGTTGCCGAAGTCCCAGAAGACATCGCCGCCACCGTCAAAAGCATCGCCGGAGCCTTCTGGCCCGGCCCGCTCACTTTCGTTCTACCCAAGTCCGCCAAGATCCCCGACCTCGTCACCAGCGGCCTGCCCAGCGTCGCCGTTCGCCAGAGCGGCAGCGTGATCTTCCGAGCGATCGGCCGCGCCCTCGGCCGCCCGATCGCCGCGCCCAGCGCGAACCGCTTCGGACGCATTTCCCCAACCTCCGCAAGCGCGGTGATCAAGGAGCTCGACGGCCGCATCCCACTCGTCATCGACGGCGGAGCCTGCCGCGAAGGACTGGAAAGCACGATCATCACGATCGAAGCCCGCGACGAGCAACGCCCCTTGATCCGCATCCTCCGCGCAGGCCCCGTGACCAAGGAAGACCTCCAAAAATTCGGCAAAGTCGTTCTGGAAAAGAAATCCGCCGAGCGCCCCGACGCCCCCGGCCAACTCGCCAGCCATTACGCCCCGCAAACCCCGCTCCTGATGTTCGATCGCCCGCAGGATTTCAAACCCGAGCCCGGCAAGAGATACGGACTGATCAGCTACCGCGGCGACCCGAAGACCGGCTACCTCGATTTGCACGAATGGGAACAAGTCGAGGAACTCAGCCCCGGCAGCGGCAAACTCATGGAAGCCGCCGTGCGACTCTTCCACGTCATGCGCGTCCTCGACGAGGCCGGGCTCGATGCCATCGTCGTCGAACCCGTCAGCGAAACCGGACTCGGCGTTGCCATCATGGACCGCCTGCGTCGGGCCTCCGCCAAGCGATAAGGAGAGGCCTACGAAAAAGGGTCGCGACCTTTACAGGCGCGACCCTCAGTCGTTTTGGAAAATCTTCCCGCGGACAGGGAGGGATTCGAACCCTCGGTACTATTGCTAGCACACACGCTTTCCAAGCGTGCTCATTCGACCACTCTGACACCTGCCCTTGCGGAAGGGCGCGGACCCTAGGCAGGCCCCGCTCGCTTGGCAATCCGATTTTCAAAGAGAAAATCCCAGCAATCGGGCCAGGCCATCAAGCCACGAACCGAGCCTCGATGTCGCGGCGCGACAACTTGTCACCACCCATGCGGCCAATATGGCGCATCTCTCGCAAGCAGCCCGCCCTCTCCATCACCTTTGAAATCACGCAATTCATTGATATTCAGATCATGAAGACTCAAACGCCGGATCTGGCACGACGCTTGCGAAAGAGTTCCCAGCAATCGGCTCCGCTTCCATCGGTGCCCATCAGAACTCCAACCTACCTGATATTATGTCCAAGATCCTCGGCATCGACCTCGGCACCACCAACTCCTGCATGGCCATCATGGAAGGTGGCGAGCCCGTGGTGCTTGAAAACTCCGAAGGGGCCCGCACCACGCCCTCCATCGTCGCTTTCACCAAGTCCGGCGAACGCCTCGTCGGCCAAGCCGCCAAGCGGCAAGCGGTCACCAACCCGAAAAACACCGTTTTCTCGGCCAAACGTCTCATCGGCCGCAAGTTCGCCGAACTGTCGGAGGCCGATAAGAAAATGCCCTACACCATCGTCGCCGCTGCCAATGGCGACGCCCACATCCAAGTGGAAGCCGGTGGCGAGACCAAAACCTACTCGCCTCAGGAAATCGCGGCGATGGTCCTCGGCAAGCTCAAGGCCGACGCCGAAGCAAAGATCGGTGAAACCATCACCGATGCGGTGATCACCGTTCCCGCCTATTTCAACGACTCCCAGCGGAATGCCACCAAGGCCGCCGGTGAAATCGCGGGCCTCAATGTCCGCCGCATCATCAACGAACCCACCGCGGCAGCCCTTGCCTACGGCCTCGACAAGAAGTCCGACGAAAAAATCGCCGTCTACGACCTCGGCGGCGGCACCTTCGACATTTCGGTGCTGGAAATCGGCGACGGTGTCTTCGAAGTGCTCTCCACCGATGGCGATACCCAGCTCGGCGGCGATGACTGGGACAACACCCTCATCCAGTGGATCGTCGATGAGTTCAAAAAGGACCAAGGGATTGACCTCTCCAACCAGCCCGACGCCCTCCAACGGATCAAGGAAGAAGCGGAAAAGGCCAAGATCGCCCTCTCCTCCAGCCAGTCCTACGACATCTCGCTGCCCTTCATCACCGCCGACCAAACCGGCCCGAAGCACATCCAGATAACGCTCACCCGTGCCAAACTGGAACAGCTCACCGACTCGCTCTTCGAGCGCACCAAGAAGCCCGTCCGCGACTGCCTCAAGGAAGCAGGCGTCAGCGCAGCCCAAGTGGACGAACTCGTGCTCGTCGGTGGCATGACCCGCATGCCGAAGGTGATCGAAATCGCCAAGGAACTCGCCGGCAAGGAACCTCATCGCGGCGTGAACCCCGATGAAGTCGTCGCCATCGGCGCCTCGATCCAAGGCGGCGTGCTCAAGGGCGATGTGAAGGACGTTCTCCTGCTCGACGTCACGCCGCTCACTCTTTCGATCGAAACCGAAGGCTCACGCGCCACCGCGATGATCGAGCGCAACACGACGATCCCCGCCAAGAAGTCGCAGGTCTTCTCGACCGCTTCCGACAACCAGCCGGCCGTGGACATCCGCATCTGCCAAGGCGAGCGCCCGATGTTCTCCGACAACAAGCTACTCGGCAATTTCAAGCTCGATGGCATCGCGCCGAAACGCCGCGGCGAACCACAGATCGAAGTGACCTTCGACATCGATGCGAACGGCATCCTTCACGTCTCCGCAAAAGACAAGGAGTCCGGTAAGGAACAGAAAATCTCCATCCAAGGCTCCTCCGGCCTCTCCAAGGACGAGATCGAAAAGGCCAAGCAAGAAGCCGAAGCCCACGCCGAAGAAGACCGGAAGCGCGTCGAAAGCATCGACACCAAGAACAAGGCCGAAAACCTCGTTTACAACGTCGAGAAGCAACTCGCCGAACTTCCCGCCGAAGCGCCAGCCGAACTCAAGTCAGGCATTCAGACCAAGATCGACGCCGTTAAGGACGCGCTGAAGAACGATAACCTCGACGCCATCAAATCCAGCACCGCGGAGCTCGAAGCCACGCTGGAGCAGCTCTACAGCGCTGCCCAGCAGGCACAAGCATCCGCCGGAGGCAGCGCTCCCGATGTCGAGGCCCCGGAAGCCACTTCGTCCGAACCCCGCCAAGCCAAAGGCAAGGTGGTGGACGCGGAAGTCGTCGACAACTGAACCAAAGAAAACCGGTAAGCCCATCGGCAGCCGGCTCTTCCCCGAAAAATCAGCGATTTCTTTCCAACACTTTCCGCGTCGTCCTGTGCGGCGCGGCTTCTCAATAGAACCAACGCAAACCAAACCAAAGAACACATGGCTACCATCAAACCACTCGGTCAACGCGTCCTCGTGAAGCGCCTCGACGCCGAAGCAATCAGCGCCGGCGGCATCGTCCTGCCAGACACCGCCAAGGAAAAGCCACAGGAAGCCGAAGTTCTCAGCCTCGGCACCGGCGGCAAGGATGAGGATGGCAAAACCATCGAGTTCACCGTCAAGGTGGGCGACAAGGTCCTCATCTCCAAATACGGCGGCACCGAAGTGAAAATCGACGGACAAGAAGTCCTCATCATCAGCGAGTCCGACATCCTCGGCATCGTCGGCTGATCCAGCCGGTCCAAAATCTACCACCTACCATTCCCAATCTTAAATCCTTATGGCCAAACAACTCCAATTCGACGAATCCGCCCGCCAAGCCCTGCTCCGCGGCGTTGAGAAACTCGCCCGCGCCGTCAAGGCCACCCTCGGCCCAGCCGGCCGCAATGTGATCCTCGACAAGAAGTTCGGCTCGCCGACCATCACCAAGGACGGCGTGTCCGTCGCCAAGGAAATCGAGCTCGAGTGCCCCTACGAAAACATGGGCGCCCAGCTGATCCGCGAAGTCTCCAGCAAGACTTCCGACATCGCCGGCGACGGCACCACCACCGCCACCGTGCTCGCCGAAGCTATCTACAAGGAAGGCCTCCGCAACGTGACCGCCGGTGCCAACCCCATCTCGCTTCAGCGTGGCATCATGAAGGCCACCGAGGCCATCGTCGCCCAACTCAAAGCCATCTCCAAGGATGTCAACGACACCAAGGAAATCGCCCAGGTTGCGACCGTCTCCGCCAACTGGGACAAGGCCATCGGCACCATCATCGCCGAAGCCATGGACAAGGTCGGCAAGGACGGCACCATCACCGTTGAAGAAGCCAAGGGCATCGAAACCACCCTCGACGTCGTCGAAGGCATGCAGTTCGACAAGGGCTACCTCAGCCCCTACTTCGTGACCAATGCCGAGAGCATGGAAGTCGTTCTCGACAACGCCTACCTCCTCATCAACGAGAAGAAGATCTCCTCGCTGAAGGACATGCTTCCTCTGCTTGAGAAGGTCGCCAAGACCGGCCGCCCGCTCCTCATCATCGCTGAAGATGTCGAAGGCGAAGCCCTCGCCACCCTCGTGGTGAACAAGCTCCGCGGCATCCTCAACATCGCAGCCGTCAAGGCTCCGGGCTTCGGCGACCGCCGCAAGGCCATGCTCGAAGACCTCGCCATCCTCACCGGCGGCAAGGTCATCACCGAAGACCTCGGCATCAAGCTCGAGTCCGTCGAGCTCAGCGACCTCGGCACCGCCAAGCGCGTCACCATCACCAAGGAAGCCACCACCATCGTGGAAGGCGCCGGCAGCAGCGAGTCGATCACCGGCCGCGTGAACCAGATCCGCCGCCAGATCGAAGAAACCACCAGCGACTACGATCGCGAGAAGCTCCAAGAGCGCCTCGCCAAGCTCGCTGGCGGCGTGGCCGTCATCAACGTCGGTGCCGCCACCGAAACCGAGATGAAGGAAAAGAAGGCCCGCGTGGAAGACGCCCTGCACGCCACCCGCGCCGCAGTGGAAGAAGGCATCGTCCCCGGCGGTGGCACCGCGCTGATCCGCGCCCAAGCCGCCGTTGGCGACCTCGGCCTGATCGGTGACGAGAAGACCGGTGCTGGCATCGTTTCCCGCGCCATCGAAGCCCCGCTTCGCCAGCTCGCTGCAAACGCCGGCCGCGAAGGCGCGCTGATCGTCGAAAACGTGAAGACCAATGCAGCCGGTCACGGCTACAACGTCGCCACCGACAGCTACGAGGACCTCATCGCCTCGGGTGTTGTCGACCCGACCAAGGTCACCCGTTCCGCCCTGCAGAACGCCGCCTCGATCGCTGGCCTGCTGCTCACCACCGAAGCCCTGATCACCGAGATCAAGGAAGAGAAGCCCGCCGCCGGCGGTGGCCACGGCCACGACCACGGCATGGGCGACTACTGAGCCCAGCCAAGCGGCCGCGGCATCTAGCCATGAGCCCTTAGCAACCTCCAAAGCCGGACGGGAAACCGTCCGGCTTTTTCATTTTGCTCACCCACCCGAACAACAGATAAACACCCAAACATCCATCGGCTGCAGCCGCCTAAAACCCGGTAGGGCTGGACTGCCGGGCCGCCCCCCCCAGAGGGCGAACCTCCAAAGAAACCGCCCATCCCCCGCCTCCTCCGTCGCCGATAAAGTGGGACCGCCTAGCAGTCGGTCCCTACCATTTCTCAATCCACCGACCACCCATCCCCTGACCACTGACCACTGACCACTGACCACTGACCACTGACCACTGACCACTGACCACTGACCACTGACCACTGACCACTGACCACTGACCACTGACCACCACTGACCACTGACCACTGACCACTGACCACTGACCACTGACCACTGACCACTGACCACTGACCACTGACCACTGACCACTCTACCGCTGGCAAAGTGGGACCGCCTAGCAGTCAGTCCCTACCATTTCTCAATCCCCGCCCCCCGACCCCGAACACCCAAGCCTCTCATGAAATCCCTCGTCTTTCTCGGAATCATCCTTCTGGCCTCGTGCCAGCTTCAGCAATCCCCGATACCAGCAAACCCAGCAGCTCCCCAAGCTCCCTCCCGCGCCCCCCGAAACCTCGACGCAAAGCTCACCTCCATCGACCTCCTGACTCTCTTTCCTCTGCAACAAAAAGGCGCGGTCCTTCTCTACGATGCCCGACCCGCTTTCGTCGCACGTTTCGGAAAAATCCCCGGCGCCATCTCATGGCCACGCCATCAGCTCGATGCCCAGCTCCCGCTCCGCGAAGCGGAAATCCTCACCGCAACCCGCTCGGGCAAAACGATCGTCTTCTACTGCACCGACGCCGATTGCCCCGATGCCCACTTCATGGCGGAACGCATGGTCGCCCACGGCCACTCGGTCTCGATCCTCGACGGCGGTATCGCCTCTTGGAAAGACGCCGGTCTACCCACCAAGTGATTCCTTGAAATTCGGCGCTTTCCCGCCATGTATCCGCCTCATGCCCATCGTCTCCCGATCCCTCGTTCTCTCGCTGACCTGCGCCGGTGCTGCCCTGCTAGCCGTGGTCGGTCGCAGCCCTGGTGAACCCACCGCACCCACCACCGGAGCGAAAAAGAAAATCGTCTTCATCGCCGGACGCCCGAGTCATGCCCCCGGCGAACACGAACACCGCGCTGGATCGATGCTTCTGGCCGACCATCTCAACAAAAGCGGCTTACCCATCGATGCCGTGGTCGTCACCAACGGCTGGCCGGAGGACGAAGCCATCCTCGACGGTGCCTCTGCGATCGTCATTTACGCCGATGGTGGTGGCGGCCACCCGGCGATGAATCACCTGCCCAAACTCCGTCAGCTTGCCAACAGCGGTGCTGGCATCGGCTGCATCCACTACGGCGTGGAAATCCCCAAAGGCGAGCCCGGCAATACTTTCCTCGATCTCATCGGTGGCTACTTCGAGACCGATTGGTCGGTCAACCCGCACTGGGACGCCTCCTTCAAGCCTGCCCAACACGCCATCAGTCGTGGCATCGGCGAATTCAAAATTCGTGACGAGTGGTACTACCACATGCGCTTCCGCGAAAACATGGAGGGCGTCACTCCCATTCTCAGCGACCTCCCGGGTTCAGACACCCTCGTGCGCCCCGATGGCCCCCATTCCGGAAACCCCCACGTCCGTGCCGCGGTCAACGACCGGAAGGAGCCGCAACACGTCATGTGGGCCTACGAGCGCCCAGAAGCCTTTGGCAAAGGCCGAGCCTTCGGCTTCACGGGTGGCCACTTCCACAAGAACTGGCAGCACGACGATCACCGTGGCATCGTGCTCAACGCCATCGCTTGGATCGCTCACCTCGAAGTGCCCAAAAACGGCATACCGAGCCCCACCCCAAGCGATGCCGACATGCAAGCCAACCTTGATGTGAAGTAAAGCAGAGGCCGGGCAGCTAGGGATCGAAGCCAAAAGCGGCAGCCCCCTAAAACCCGGTAGGGCTGGACCGCCGGGCCGGCCCACTTTTCCCCATGGGTGAATCGCCAAAGAAACGCAAATCCCCCGCCTCCTCCGCCGCCGGTAAAATGGGACCGCCTGGCAGTCGGTCCCTACCATATCGCCTCCAATCTTGGACTGCTGCAGCCTGCTGCAGCTTTCCCGGAGCCAGCCTGCTGGCCCGGGCACAGCCCCGACCACACAGCCTCCTCCACCGGTAAAGTCGGACCGCCTAGCAGTCGGTCCCTACCATCCCTAAAAAGGTAGGGCTGGACCGCCGGGCCGGCCCACTTTCCCCACGAGGGCGAACCGCCCATGAACCGCCAGTTCCCCGCCTCCCCAGTTGTCGGCAAGGTGGGACCGCCTAGCAGTCAGTCCGGACCATATCGCCTCTCATCTTGGACTGCTGCAGCCTGCTGCAGCTTTCCCGGAGCCAGCCTGCTGGCCCGGGCACAGCCCCGACCACACAGCCTCCTCCGCCAATAAAGTCGGACCGCCTAGCAGTCGGTCCCTAACATCCCTAAAAAGATAGGGCTGGACCGCCGGGCCGGCCGACTCTCACCCCCGAGGGCGAATCGCAAAAGCTCGCCAAAGAACCGCCTCCGCCGCCGCCGGTAAAGTGGGACAGCCTGGCAGTCAGTCCCTACCATTTCTCACCCCCCGACCCCCGACCACTGGTCCCTATCACCCGCCACATCAAAAAATCCGGGCATTGACAGCCACACCGCGGCGGCTTACTGAATCGGCCCCCGCGACATCCTGCGTCACGGCGGAGTAGCCAAGTGGTAAGGCATCGGTTTGCAAAACCGCTATTCGAGGGTTCGATTCCCTCCTCCGCCTCCAGTCGCGCAACGGTAGCATCCAACTCGGATCGACCTCGCCGCCGCCCTTTCCCTTTGGCGGTCTTTCCTTTTTTCGGACAACTCTCGCAGGTGCCTCCTCCTGCCAACGCCATCACCGCGGAGGCGCTTTTTTCCGAAAAGAAAAACGCCCGGCCGCAACATGCGGACGGGCGTCTGAAAATACGATGCGCAGGATCTTCTCCGACGATCAGGCCTCGGTGATTCAGGCCTTCGGCTTGCCGACGCGGCGGACGGCTCCGAAACGCTTCTGGAATTTGTCGATGCGGCCCTCGGTATCGATGAACTGCGCCTTGCCCGTGAAGAACGGGTGGGAGTCAGAGGTGATACCGATCGAGATGATCGAGTGTTCCACGCCGTCGATGACTTCCTTCTTCTCGGAAGATTTGGTCGAGCGTGTCACGAAGCGTGCACCGGTGGTCATGTCGACGAAGACAACCGGATTGTATTTGGGATGAAGATCCTTTTTCATGGCGATGGATGGCCCCGATCACGTTACCGACGCGGCGGGAGGCGGGAGAGTGCACGCCCACGTGCCACTGTCAAGCCAGCCGATGATTCTCCAAAAAACCGATGGCCCCCGCACCCGCAAAAGAAACGCCCATCGGCAGCAGCCGCCTAAAACCCGGTAGGGCTGGACCGCCGGGCCGGCCCACTTTCCCCAGCGGGCGAATCGCAGACTAACCCGCCAAAGAACCGCCTCCACAGCCCCGGGTAACTTGGGACCGCCTGGCAGTCGGTCCCTACCATTCCACAAAAGGTAGGGCTGGACCGCCGGGCCGGCCCACTTTCCCCCGTCGGCGAATCGCAGAAGCATCCACCAAGGAACCGCCTCCTCCGTGGCGGGTGACTTGGGACCGCCTAGCAGTCGGTCCCTACCATTCCTAAAAAGGTAGGGCTGGACCGCCGGGCCGGCCGACTTTCCCCAGTGGGCGAATCGCAGACCCACCCGCCAAAGAACCGCCTTCGCAGCCGCGGGTAAGGGACCGCCTGTCAGTCAGTCCCTACCATTCATCAATCCCCGACCCCCTTCCCGCCCGGGCGTTGACAGCTTCGAGAGCATCGGCAAGGCTGCGCCTGCCATGGAGGAAAAGCCCAGCACCCCAGAAGCATCCCACCCCGCCGCCCCCCTCCACGGTCAGGGCAGCGCCTCCAACGGGCTCATCGCCATCTACCTCGCCTGCGCAGCGGTGGTCGGCTACTTCTTCTTTTTCGTCCCCGCCTCCGGTTCCGCGGGCGGCATGGCCTCCCTGCCTTGGCTGAAAACCACTTGGAACACCGAAAACGACTACGAGCACGGTTTCCTCGTCCCGATCATCATGGTCGGCCTGATCGCTTCCCAATGGAAAAACCTCCGTGCATTCGCCGGTCCCGGCACTCTCTGGGGGCTACCGCTTGCCATCTTCGGATGCCTGCTTTTCGTCGCCGCTTATCGCACCGGTCAACCACGCCTCGCCGTCGGAGGGCTCCCCATGATCCTTTGGGGCTCCTCCCTTTTCCTCTGGGGCTGGAAAACCAGCCGCCTGCTCTTCTTCCCGCTCTTTTTCCTCTACCTCGCCATCCCGGTGCCCGAGTTCCAACAGGCCACCACCCGCCTCCAGATCCTGTCCACCCGACTGGCCCAGTGGGGCTCCGAACTGTGCGGGATCCAGACCGACGTCAGCGGCACCCAGATCTTCTCCGCCGGCGACAAATGGTCACCGCTTGAAATCGACAAAGGCTGCGGCGGCATCCGATCCCTCATGGCCCTCATCATGATCTCCTCGGTCTGGGCCTACATCGCACCCATCCCACTCTGGAAAAAAGCCATCCTCTGCCTCGCCGCCTTCCCACTTGCCATCATCGGCAACATGCTCCGGCTCACCTCCATCTTTGTGATCGCGGAATATGGGAATGCGGACTTCGCCGCGAACACCTGGCACGACTGGTCGGGTTTGTTACTCTTCTACCCCCTCTCCCTCGCCCTCCTGCTCGGCGTTCACTCGCTGCTCGAAGGCGGCCTGCCCTGGCAGCGCCAGAAACGCATCGAAGTCCGCAAAATCGTCGGCAAGTCCGCGCCCACCCCATGAACCGATGAAGCGCGCCCTGCTCCTCCTGGCACTGCTCAGCGCCAGCCTCTCCACCGCCTTCCTTCTGCCGGATTTCCGACTCACGGAATCCGCGATCCGCCTCGACATCCCGGAGCGTATGGTCGGCTGGACTGCCGTGGTCCAAGAAGCGTCCAAAAAGGAACGCGACATCCTTGCCAAGGACACCCGCTTCTCGAAAGCCGTCTGCCAGCGCCCCCGCTGGTCAAGCACTGCCCTGCTCGGAGGTGGGCCCATCGATCGCGCCGACCTATCGATCGTCCTCTCCGGCCACGACCTCGCGAACTCGATCCACCGCCCGGAGCGCTGCATGCCCGCCCAAGGCCACGAGATCTACGTTTCCGAAAAACGGATGATCGAGACGAATGGAGGCAACCAAATCCCGACCCGCCGCCTGATCTCGACCCAGGAGCTGCACTTGGGAAGCACCAAGAAGGAAGTCGTCCGCCTCGATGCCCTGACCTACTATTTTTTCGTCGGCCACGACCAGATCACCGAGGACCACACCCGTCGGACTTTGCTCGATATCAAAGACCGGCTGTTCAAGGGCCAAGCCCAGCGTTGGGCCTACGTCTCGCTCACCATGTGGTTCGATGGCGAAACCACCCCCGACGGCAGCGGCCTGAACGATATCGACACCGCCGATACCGCCCTGCGCGAGCTCATCGGCAAGCTCGCGGACGAGAATATCGATTGGGATCGCATCAAAGGCTAACCCTTCCGCCGTCGCGGACCCTCACCGTTCAGGCTCCCGCGGCACCACCTGCGCTCCTTCGAGGAACCGGATCGCATCCTCCAATTCTTTCTGCAAGGCCCGGCCTTCCTCTCCCCAATAGCCTTCTGGAGTGACTTTCTGAGCTTCACGAAGCACGTCGCGGGCTTGCAGGAATTGATACAGCGCTTCTTCTGCACGACGCTCCTGTGTCCACAGTCGATACCAGCGCTGATAAAGATGACGTCCATAGTAATAACGCGCCCGGAATAGACTTTCCATGCCGCCTTCGAGCTCGATTGCTTGGAGAAACCAGCGCTCCGCCTCCTCATCCCGGCCAATCGACGACAATACGTTGCCTCCATTAAGCGCCCACTCCGGATCGAGCGAATTCAACTTGGCCGCTCCAGCATAGTAATGAGCAGTTCGGGCCAACCACCGCTCCCTCTCTGCAGCAGAACTGGCCTTATCATCCGCAGCTGCC
Source organism: Verrucomicrobiota bacterium (assembly GCA_004293445.1). GTDB lineage: Bacteria > Verrucomicrobiota > Verrucomicrobiia > Verrucomicrobiales > Akkermansiaceae > Haloferula. Next base: position 131,229 of record RDYP01000007.1, read on the forward strand.
CGCGAGAGTCCTGCAGCCGCCCCGGACAAATCGGCAGACGGCCACCACCTATTGGCCTGTTCGATTTTTGCAAGTGCCTCGTCCGGCAATGGAGCGGAAACCAACAAGGGAGGAGCGAACCAAACATGCCATAGCTCTCGATATACCCGACTTGCTTGAATTCCCATCACTCCCATACCGGCAAAGAGCGCGAACAAAACCCCTCGCTTGAACCATGTTTGTCTATCACCCAAACCTCCGTTACACCCGGCACCGGATAGCCTCGGCAAAATCAATCCCATTGCCAAACCGAGATACATCGCTCCCGGCAAGGTATGAGTTACGAAACTGAAATTCGAATGCACCAGCGTCCCTGCCATCGCCGCTAAACCGCCGATGGCAGCAGCATCGACCGCCGCACATGATTCACCCCCGCGCGAGATCATGCCAGCGACCCCCGCAAGACCCACGGCCACCACCGCCGCACTTACCAATAAAACTCCCGTCCACCCATAATCTGTCGCTAGCTGGGCGAACTCATTATGAACGAGATCATCATCAAAGCGATCCCAGCTCCCGTGGAGTTCAGGATCCCAACAGGCATACTTACCCCACCCGAAACTCCGACTACCGCCTCCTTTCCAACCATGTTTGGCGGCCACATCGAATGCCACGCCGACGAAGGTCAATCGGAACACATTATCCGCCGTTCCTGCGACCGTGCCGGTGCTCTGGTGCATTCCCCGCCTCTGCTCGACTTGCTCCAGTAGCGGGCCCGCCAACAACGCGAGTAACAATGGCACGGTCATGCAAAGGACCGTCAGGACTTTCGAATGTTTCGTTTTATCCCGCCAGGCAAGCACGGTCCACAACACGAGAAAAACCATCAGCGCCACCCCCAAGCTCAACAAACCGCCACGCGAACCCGAAAGAATCACGCCACCGACGCCTGCCAAGGCCCCAAGCAATTGCAACAAGCGCTCACACCCGTGATCTCCCGCCCGCGCAAAACGGGCAGCCAACACCACTGCCGCCACCAGCGAAAAGTCCGCGAAGTGATTGTAATGACCAAAAAGCCCGGATGGAAGATCGTCTGCACGACTCGCAAAAGGCCACGCAAAGTCCGGATGGCTCAGCTGATGCACCGCGATCCCGGTATTCGCCAGTACCAGCAGGGCGAGCCCCACCATCAGCACACGCAGCCCCCCACCTCCCGGTGGCATCCACAGCGCCCAAAAAAAAGAAGACAGCATCCCCGCCACGAGAAGGGCATCCGAACGGGCAAATTCACGAACCGGACTGCCCGCACACCGGAAAAGGATCCAGCCACCGGCCAGCAGCAGCATGCACACCGCGACCTGAGTCGATCGTGTCCAAGCAGCCCGCGACGCGGCCCTTGGGATCGAACAAACCAAAGAAAGTGCCAGGGCCAGCAAGGCCGGGCCCCATGTGTAGTCGATCGTCTGCCCCCCCAACATCACCGCCAGCACCATCGCCAGCGCAAAGAAAATTCCCGAGATGATATCCATTGCCGCCGGAAGTAATGCCGGCCCTCCTCAACTGGCACCACGCCCGAGGAAGACCGCAGGGATCGTCCGGAACAAAATCTTGATGTCCAGCCAAAGCGACCAGTTATCAATGTAAGCCAGATCCATCGCCACCCATTGCTCGAAGCTGGTGATCCGGTTACGACCTCCAACCTGCCATTCGCAGGTGATCCCCGGCTTCACGCTCAGACGACGCCGATGCTCGGATTTCTCAAACGCCTCCACCTCATACAGCGGCAAAGGGCGCGGCCCGACCAAACTCATCCGGCCACTCACCACATTCAGGAGCTGGGGCAGTTCATCGATACTGAGCTTCCGCAGCCAATGGCCGAAAGGGAAGATCCGCGGATCCCGAGTGAGCTTGAACACTGGCCCCTCCATCTGATTGCCGTGCTCCTGCTTGATCTTTTCCAGCAGCTCTTCGGCATTGGGCACCATGGTCCGGAACTTCCACATGTGGAAAGGCTTGCCATATCGCCCGGCTCGCTTCTGCCGGAAAAACACCGGGGCTCCAGGACTGGTCAGGCGAATGCCCACATAAGCGATCAGCCACAGAGGCGAGGTCACGAGAATGGCCAGCGCCGCACCCACCCGATCCATCGCATCCTTCAAGAACAACTCCCAAGACAGCTCCGGCGTGGAGCGCAGAACGAGCATGGGCTTCCGTCCCACCAAATCAAAAGTCGGGCGTGCGATCTGAGTCCGAATGAACGACGCCACGATCCAGGCCTCCACCCCCTGCAACTCGCAAGCCTCCACTCCTTCGGCCACCTTGCCGAAACCCGTATCCTTGGCCACGAAGATCACCCTCTCCACCGACTTCTGCTTGAGGATATCGTAAAGATCTTCCACCGGACGCTCCGCGAGATCGAAGCGGGAAACAATTTTCCAGAGCGCGCGGGCCTCCTCTCCGACCTCCTTGAGAAAGACATCGATCTCCTCATCAGATCCGGCGATCACCACCCGCTCCAAAGCATCGACCTTCAATTCCTGACCCTTCAAGTGCGCATGCAACACGCGATCCCGGACCAACAATGCCAGCAAGGTGAGCAGGGCCCCGATACCCAAGATCAAGCGACTCGGACCGCCCAACTGGGCAAAGATCGAGATCATGCCAATGATCAGGCCCATCAAGACCATCGCCTTGGTCGCCTGAGTAAAAGCCTGGAATCCGGTCTTGGTACGGGGACGATCGTAAAAACGGAAAAACTCCAAGGCCAACGGCGTGAATGGAACCACGATGTAAAGCACCCAACTCATCTGCGACAGGGTCATCCGCATGTCGTCACCGACCACCACCTCACGGATCGGACCGCGAATTTGGGAGGCGGTCCAAAAGGCCAACCAGACGAGCGCCGCGTCCAACAATTGCAGGATTTGGATGGAAAAGGCTTCTTTGCGTCCTACAGGCATGAATTTTTGCTTTCCTGTAAACAAGCGAAACGCCTCCCATGAGGCAAGGGAAACCAAGCCATCCTGCCGAACGAAAAGGGTATTCCCGCGAAAACGCCCAGACCCGCCGATGGAATCGCCCGTGAGAAGCAGATCGGAGATCGCGGATCGAAGCCAAATAGCGGTAGCCGCCTAAAACCCGGTAGGGCTGGACCGCCGGGCCGGCCCACTTCCCCCCAGAGGGCGAACCGCCAAAAAACGCCCCCCCGCCTCCTCCTCCACCGATAAAGTCGGACCGCCTGGCAGTCAGTCCCTACCATTCCACCTCTAATCTTGGACTGCTGCAGCCTGCTGCAGCTTTCCCGGAGCCAGCCTGCTGGCCCGGGCTCATCCCCGACCACACATCCTCCGCCTCCTCCTCCTCCGATAAAGTCGGACCGCCTAGCAGTCGGTCCCTACCATTCCTAAAAAGGTAGGGCTGGACCGCCGGGCCGGCCCACTTTCTCCCGTGAGGGCGAACCGCAGATTCATCCGCCAAAGAACCGCCTCCTCCGCCACCAATAAAGTCGGACCGCCTAGCAGTCGGTCCCTACCATTCCTAAAAAGATAGGGCTGGACCGCCGGGCCGGCCCACTTCCCCCACGAGGGCGAACCGCCAAAGAAACCGCCCATCCACCGCCTCCTCCGTCGCCGGTAAAGTCGGACCGCCTAGCAGTCGGTCCCTACCATTTCCCAATTCCCCGACCACACATCCCCCGCCCTCTCTACCACCAATAAAGCGGGACCGCCTAGCAGTCGGTCCCTACCATTTCTCAATCCACCGCCCCCCGACCCAGCTGCGTGTGAAATGAATCGCCCCCAGCACCTCGTCCATGCTGATCTACTCGCGTGCGCCGCCTGCCGCTCATCCTGCTCAGCCTGCCAATTCTGCTGGCAGCGACTTACTTACTCTGGCAGCACCGATTCGAAACCGACCTCGAGCCGCGTAGCATCGAACTCGCCGACCTAGCGGCGACGACGAAAACAAACGCGGGAGTGACGTGGGATCCATCGCCCGACGGGTCCCTCGCCCTACAGCTCGAACTCAGCCCGGAGCACCCGAGAATTGTCCAACGCTTCGAGCTGCCAGCTTTGGGTCGAGTCGATTTCCTCCTGGCCGATTTTCAGCTCGAAGCCACGGACCTCGTTCCCGGCCCCCAGGTTTGGGACGATGGTCGCCTGATGATCGAATGGCACGCCTCGGACGATCAGGCATCCATGGACCCCGACTATCTCGGCTCCGCGCGAGCCAGCACGATCGGCAACCGCTCCACTCTCGTTTGTCACCCGAATCGAGGCCCCGCCGTTCCCGTCCTGCGCGTCGAAAACCTCGGCAACTCGGGCGCTTTTCGAGTGCTCCACTTGCGCCTCAGCGTCGTGCATGAAAGCCACTGGTGGCGCTACGGCAAATGGCTGCTGGGGTGCGCTTGGTTGGCGTGGGCCGCGCTGCTCGCGGGATCTTGGCAGACCTCCGGCCTCGGTCGCCCGCTGCTAGCCGCAGGCATTTGGCTGTGGATCGCCACCCAATCGGTGATCCCAGGCCCTTGGCAAGCGATCCGCCCGCTAGCCACCTCATTCGCCGGAATCGTCACCCCCTCTGGTCCGGCCAAAACCGCGGCCTTCAAAGCCCCAGCCACGGAAGCTACCGAAATCGCCACGCAAGCGGTGCCAAGCGTCGTGCAGCCACTCGGCAAACTCCCCGAACGAGGCAATCTGATGCTCCGCATCAAGTCCCGCATTCAGCAAATCCGACCTCTGCTGCACGGGCTTCTGTTCCTCGTTCCTACTCTTGCTTTCGCCCTTCTCGTTGGTCGCAAGGCAGCCCTGGCTCTATCCTCGCTGCTGGCCATAGGCATCGAATCCGCCCAGCTCCTCTTCGGCTACGGCCTCGATTTCATGGATTTCTTGGATCTCGCCTGCGACGCTAGCGGGATTGTGTTCGCAATGGTCTTGGTCAAGATTCGGCCACGTGGAAAAGTGGGCCGGCCCGGCGGTCCAGCCCTACCTCATCAAGGGTAGGGACCGACTGCCAGGCGGTCCCAATTTGCCGACGACGAAGGAGGCGGTTCTCGAGCAGGTTCTTTCGCGTCACGCCCTCACGGGAAAAGTGGGCCGGCCCGGCGGTCCAACCCTACCTTTTTAGGAATGGTAGGGACCGCCTGCTAGGCGGTCCCAATTTGCCGACGACGAAGGAGGCGGTTCCCGAGCAGGCTCTTTCGCGTCCCGCCCTCACGGGAAAAGTGGGCCGGCCCGGCGGTCCAACCCTACCATTTTAGGAATGGTAGGGACCGACTGCTAGGCAGTCCCAATTTACCGACGACGAAGGAGGCGGTTCTCAGGCGAGTTCTTTCGCGTCTCGCCCTCACGGGAAAAGTGGGCCGGCCCGGCGGTCCAGCCCTACCATTTTCGACGACTGCCGCTATTCGGCTGTCATCCACCATCCTCGATCACAACTTCCCCAATCGCCCAGACCACCCATCACGAAACGCTCGCCACACCAGAGGAAGACGTCCCGGCCCATCCACATGCGCCACGCAAAGCGCATACGCGAGGGCCATTAGCAGCGCCCCACAGGCTCCGGACTGCCGACGCTTGATCCACACCATGTTGCGCACCTTGTAATGCAACTTCCAATCGGCCAAGCCGCGCTCCAAAAACAAACGACGCCCGAAAAAACGCCAACACACCAAATCCACCGGCCCCGGATGATCCATCACCGCAGCCGTCACCGCCTCAGTGCGAAAACCCGCCTGCTCAATCCTCCACGGATATTCCTCATCCTCACCACGGATGAAAAGCTCCGCCATCACCGGACCCGCCACGTCACGAATCCGCCGCGAAATCAAAGCCCCTGTCCACACCCCGCGACTCCGCACACGATCCCCCGCAGGCAGTTCTTCCACACCCTTCGCAAGCCTCACCGCACCATCCTCCGCCACCACTTGCAAAGGCCAAGTAAAGCGACCACTCCGGGGATCTTCTTGCAAAGGATGAAGCAACACCTCCGGGTCCCAAGGCCTCGCCAGCATCGCCCCCAAGGCCCCCGGCCGAGGCCAGGAGTCATCGTCCAAAATCCACACCGCATCGCAGCCCTGCCCGAAGGCGAACTCCATCGCCGCATGGACCCCGCCCGCGTTGCCTAGGTTCTCCGACATCCGTAGTACTTTCAGCTCGAAAGGCAGTCCGTGCAGCGCTTTCAGATCGGCAATCGTCGAGTCCGTCGAAACGTTGTCCGCCACCAGCACGAGCTCCGGCGGGCGGATCTGCGCCGCCAAGGACCGCACGCAAGCCACGGCGGTCGCGGCGCGATTCATCGTGGCAAACACCGCCGCCACCCGCGGCAAGATCTCGGAATCATTCCTCATCAGCATCGCACGAATTTGAGCACGGCCTTCCACCCCTTGGCCATGATCCACAAGACGCCATCGATTAACCCATTCAGATACGGATCCTCGAACAAAGTCACCCCATGCGCCCGCCGAATCGCCCGCGATTCAACATGCTGTCGCTCCGCCTGCAAAATTTCCTCAAGATCGCGCGTCCGACCGAGATGCCGCATCGAAGCATTCCTTCCATGCAAACGGAAATCCGCAAGCAGCAGCGGCACATGCTCGAAGGCCAAACCCGAAGCATGCAATCGGGCGTAAAACTCCCCATCCATCACATAACGGAAATCCTCCCGCAACCGATGCCCTGCCGCCAACACCGTCGCCCGGCGATAAAAAGCCGCCGTCGATCCGATGTAGCAATGATGATGAACATGCACGAAGGGCGACCAAGCGGGCAGTTTCATATGCCGCTGGAAGGAGCCGTCCTCCGCGATGAAATCAAAATCGCCGTACACCAGATCCGCCTGACTTTTCCGCAAGCGCGGCAGTAATTCCGCCAACACGCCTGGCTTGAGGCGATCATCCGCGTTCAGCCACATCACCCAATCCCCCCGCGCACGATCAAAGCCCTTGTTGATCGCATGCGACATTCCCCGATCGTCTTCGGCGACCCAGTGAACCCGCGGAAAGCGCGACACGACCTCCGCGCTGTGATCACTCGACCCGGCATCGAACACCCAATGCTCGACACTCACCCCTTCCTGCTCCGCCACGCTCGCCAAGCAATCACCGAGAAAGCGACCGTAATTCAAGTTGGGCGTGATGATGGTGAAATCCATGATACCTCGCGAAATTCAATCCCGCGCCCCCGAAGCTGTGCCGGATTCTCCTCCGACCTCAAGGTCCGAAAGCAGCGCCGCCGCGACTCGATCCGCATGCAAGCGCTCGATCCAGCATGATGCAATCGCCGCCGGATCGCGTTCACCACGCTCCCACGCTGCCAACTCCGCCCGCAGTGCACGCAACAAAAGCAGCGGATCGCGAGCCCCCGCGAGCGATCCGGAAGCCTCGCCCGTGAACCACTCGAAGCTCGCCATCGATACCGACTTCGCTGCCACCACCGAACACCCGCAACACAACGCCTCGGCCGCGGCAATCCCGAAACTCTCGAAAGCCGAGGGACTGAAAAAGACCTGCGAAGCCGCCAACAAATCCGCCAAGCCTCCCCGATCCAATCGCCCCGCGAGACGAACCCGCCGACGCCCCCCCTCATCCAAACCCGCATGCCAAAGTTCCAGGTCTCGAGTTCGATCGCCGACGATGACCACTTCGACTGCCTCATCATTCGCGACCAGCTCGGCCACGACTGCCATCAGCAAATCCGGCCGCTTTTGCACTCCGTCGCTCCAGCGCCCCACACAAGCGACCCGCCGCATTTTGACCGCGCCGCGGAAGCCGAAAGAAGGCTCCACCGCATGAGGCAGCACCCGCACCCGCGAAGCCAGTTCCGACCCGCCCCAAATGTTGCACCAGCGACGATAGTGCCCTGCCGCCGTCGGCGAGACACAGGCAATCCGATCCCCCTCTTTCAAATGCCGCGCACGCAGTGGATCGGTCACGACCAGCCCCAGCGTGAGCCCCCGCAGCACCAATCTAAGGAAGCGCAACCAGGCCACTCCTCCCCGACCCTGGCCGCTGAGAATCCATTGCTCGCGCAACCAATCGACGGGACCGCACAGCGGACTGATCAGCCCGCCATTGTCCTGATTGAGCACCAGCAAAATCCCTGCCTCATGAATCGCCGCCGCTACCTTCCGGAAGCGCGGGCTGCCCCACGCATAAAGCACCACCCCATCCAATTCTAGGCTACGCCACCACGCGACCGACTCCAAGTTGGCATACTCCGTCCGGATCAGATCCGCCTCATCGCCCTCGCCGCCCGGCAGCGGCATCACCGCCTTCGACTCGATCCCGAGCGCCTGAAACCCACGGCACAGCAACCCACTGTCCCGCGCAAAAAAATCGGGACCACCGCCGAAAGCCACCGGCGTGCAGGTGAACCACCGCAAACGCGGGCCAGAATCACAGGTAGGGAGCATGATCAGAAAAAGCGAAAGCGCTGAAATGAAAAGCCAATCGGCGGCAGCCCCCTCAAACCCGGTAGGGCTGGACCGCTTGGCAGTCGGTCCCTACCACTCCACCGCTAATCTTGGACTGCTGCAGCCTGCTGCAGCTTTCCCGGAGCCAGCCTGCTGGCCCGGGCACATCCCCGACCGCCCATCCCCCGCCTCCTCCGTCCTCGGTAAAGTCGGACCGCCTAGCAGTCGGTCCCTACCATCCCTAAAAAGGTAGGGCTGGACCGCCGGGCCGGCCCACTTTCCCCACGAGGGCGAATCGCAGATTCATCCGCCAAGGAACCGCCGCCGCCGCCGCCAATAAAGTCGGACCGCCTAGCAGTCGGTCCCTACCATTTCTCAATCCCCGACCACACATCCCCCGCCTCCTCCGTCCTCGGTAAAGTCGGACCGCCTGGCAGTCGGTCCCTACCATTTCTCAGCCCCGACCCCCGACCCCTCACAAGCTCTTCGTGAACACCACATTGCAATTCGCCCCGTATCGCAAGAGCCCAGGAAAACGTCCAAACAGGGCCGCATCCGCCCGCTGCACCAAACGACACAACGGCCTGAACCGATCCGAAAACGCCTTCAATGGATAGCCTAACAGATTGAACATCTGAACCTCGCAGGCTCCGAAGTAACGCGCCATCTTCTCAAACTGCGACAGGTAGAGATTGCTCTCGTCCCCCAACTCCTCCCGCGCCATCCGTATGGCACGAATTGCCGCAACGGCGAGATTGTGTCCCATCGGCTCGAAGATGAACACAAAACGACCGCCGGGCTTCAGCACCCGCGCGACCTGCACGCAGAGCCCATCGATGTCATGCGCCAGATGATGCAGCGCCGCTTGCCCCCAAACCAAGTCCAGCGAGTCCGCCTCGAAACGCGAAAGATCAAAGGCATCCCCCGCGATGTACGAAAGCCCGGGCGATTGCCGGCACCACTCGTCCGCCTCAGGCCCGGACACGGCGTAAAGGTCCAAGCCCATCACCTCCGCCGAAGGAAAGGAACGCGCAACCGCTGCCGCCAACTTCCCATGACCACCGCAGATTTCGAGCACCCGCTTGCCGTTCAGGTCGATCCTGCACAACTCGCTGTAGCCCGCGAGAAAGAGCGGCCGATCGGAAGTCGGAAACCCGCCAATCGCGGGCAGCATCGCCTCCGCCGCCGGATGCGGGACCTGGTTCGGATGTGTCAGTTTGAGGGGCATGGCGATCGCGATGATGAAAAATAGGTTCGCGAGCTCATCATGCCGCTCGCCAGAGTCAACAGCAGGGCCACAGCGGAAATCATCAGACCACGCTCAAGTTCCCGCGACCGATAGCGCATCTCCACGACTCCTGCCTCCGCCACCGCATCCAGTTCCAGGACCATGCTGGCATCCGGCCCACGCACGACCGATCGCCAAGGACCAGCAGGTGTCCGATATTCCCAACCCTCCACCGCATTCTCCGCCAAACGAATCCGCCGTATCCCCGCGGGAACCTCGATCTCCCGCCAATTTTCGCGCCCACCGCGCTCCTGCAAGGCCAGCCAATTTCCTCCTGCATCCCCGTCAAAAAAGTCCGCCAAATCTGCGGCCGCCGCAAAGCCGGCATAACGCGGCATCGCCGCCGGATTCGCATAAAGATCCATCGCAACGCTCTCCCATACCTTCGTCCAATCCGCCCCCACAACCGGATTCCCGGCATAGGTTACCAGATGACTCACCCCGAAACGCCCCAGGGTGACGGCATCGCGCCGGGGATCGTTCACGCGAAACATGCCGTCGGGCATGATGCTGTCGTATCCCCCGATCGTCGCGATCCCATAGGCAGCGAGGGTGTTCGGGATGAAGGGCGTGACCGCCATGTGATTCCCGCTTTCCTCGATCATCTGCACCACCCGGCCGTCGCGTCCCACCCGCTCTCGCAGCGCCGTGACCTCCGGCGTGACGGGGAACAAGGGATGCTGGGCAGGATCGCTGAAAACCACCCATCGGGATGCGAATAGAGTCAGCTCCATCACCACCACGCAGGCGACCAGCACCGCGCCTCGATTCCGCCATCCGGCATGCCGCCCCGCACTCATCCGCAAGCCCGCCAAGCCCGCCGCAAGAAGCAACAGCGGCCACAACTGCTGCGGACTCCAAATCAACAATTCATCGGCAAAATGAAGAACGCGCGCCTGAAGCCAATCCTTGAAAAAACCAAAAGATCCCCCCCCTGCCGATCCCGATACCTTGCCGAGCAGCAGGGCATCCACCCGCGCGGCCTGCCATTGAAGCACCGCGCTCGCAACCAGCCAGACCAGCACCGCCAGCACGGCGCCACGACTCATTACCCGGAAAACCGCCAAGCGCGTCTCGCGTGACGCCTGCTGCATGAAGTGCGCAAACCCCAAGATCCCTCCAACGATGAATAGCAGGAAAAGCCGTTGGTAAAGCACACGAACCAGCGGTGTCAGGGGCAGCAGCAAGCCCATCCCCACCAAGCATCGGGCTAAAACCGGAGAGTCTTTTCGGAAGAGCGCACGAAATGCCAGCAGCACCGGCAGCGCGCCAAAGTACGCCACATACCAGAGCTCACTCTTGAAGAACTTCAGCAAATCCACCGTCCCCGCCCGGCCGAGGATCGATGGGAAGACCTGCAAAGGATAGGCCGCCAGATTCAATAAGGGCTGAAGCGACCCTTGCGGATAAAGCCCCCCCGCCCCCGCGACGTGCATCCCCTGATGCATGCCCATCCGCGAACTTTCCAACAAGGCGACCGCACAAGGCAGCAACATCATCGCCGCCATCCCGATCCCCAATAGCCCCCAAACAAGATATCGCGACAACAACGACCACTGCAACCGCGGCACCCACCCGCTTTTCAGTGCCTGCTCGATCCAACTGGCCACGACCACGAGCACGATGAATGCCGCATGCTGCAAAGTGCCCCCGAGCATCGAGAGCGCGATGAAGACCGGCACCAGCATCTGCCACACACGCCCGCCACGGCGCGAGGCATCGATCGCCCACAAAATCCACGGCACCCAGCAGAAGGCACCCAAAGTCCAGCGGTGGTAGATCCACACCACGAATTGCGAATTCGCCGCATAAGCCAGCGCCCCGCAGCAGGACCAGAGCAGCCCGATCCCCCGCCCGCGCAGGAACAACAACATCCCCCAGGCTGCCAGCAGCACCTGCATCAAGAGACCCAGATGCCACGCCGTCCAAAAATCGAAGCAGCGGTGGAGCTGCATCGTCCAGTCGTAGTAAAGCGCCATCGTATTGGCGTGCTGTGCGGTACCGCCATAGGTCAAGCTGCTCCAACCCACCCAGCCTTCCTTTGCATACTGATCCGCGGCGATCATCCGATAGACCAGATATTGGTCCACCGCGTCCGACACGATGTGGTTCTTCGCCGAGCCGTCCACCGACGCTCCGCGCCATGGCTGCATCATTTCATTGAGCAAATCCAGCGGAGCCAGATTCTGTCCCCCCGCCCACCAAGGCGAGAACCACGCCATCACCACCGCCCAGCAAATCAGCAGCCCGGCGACGACGCGTCTGGAAGAAAAGAGCATGAAAGAGAAACGCTAAAATAAAAAGCCCATCGGCAGCCGCCACCTAAAACCCGGTAGGGCCGGACCGCCAGGCCGGCCCACTTTCCCCCGAGGGCGAACCGCCCATGAAACGCCCATCGGCAGCCGCCGCCTAAAACCCGGTAGGGCTGGACCGCCGGGCCGGCCCACTTTCCCCGCGAGGGCGAATCGCAGATTCATCCGCAAAAGAACCGCCTCCTCCACCGCCGATAAAGTCGGACCGCCTAGCAGTCGGTCCCTACCATTCCTAAAAAGGTAGGGCTGGACCGCCGGGCCGGCCCGCTTCCCCCCCGAGGGCGAATCGCAAAAGCTCGCCAAAGAACCGCCTCCTCCACCGCCAATAAAGTCGGACCGCCTAGCAGTCGGTCCCTACCATTTCTAAAAAGATAGGGCTGGACCGCCGGGCCGGCCGACTCTCACCCCCGAGGGCGAATCGCAGAAGCACTCGCCAAGGAACCGCCTCCTCCACCGCCGATAAAGTCGGACCGCCTAGCAGTCAGTCCCTACCATTTCCCAATTCACCGACCCCCGACCCCCGACCCCCGACCCCACTACCGCCTCACCCTCGCGTAGATATCCCCGAACAAATGACTCTCCCCCTCCAGCTCATCGATCACCACCCGCAGGGACGCCGGAGACCTCCACTCGCTCCGTGCGAAACGCATCGATTCGCCCCAGCTGATCTGATACTCATAATCCCCCAGCGCTTCCAAGCGATCCAAGCAACGCCGCGCATTCCCTGCCAATTCAGGCACCCACTCGATCGACAAGGCCGGCACCGGACGACTCAAACCCGCCAGCACCTCGGACTCGAAACCCTCGACGTCGATCTTCACAAAGGCCGGCATCCCGTGTGCGTCGATCAGACGATCCAGGGAGGTCATCACCACCTCTTCGCTCCGATCCCATCGCGCCGCCGAAAATCGACCCGACGCACGGGTTTCCTCAATGAAGTCCGACGACAAGGTCGACAGCACATGATCCGGGGAAATCCTGAGCTGCGCCGAACCCGGAGCAGCACCCGCCGCCGCCTGAATCAGAACCACCTCCGGATCCTCGCCAAATCCTCTCTTCAATCGCTCAAAGCACCACGACTGAGGCTCCAGCGCCACCACCCGGCATCCCATGCTCCGGAAGCAACGCAGGCGATTGCCCAGATTCGCCCCGATATCGAAGCACAGATCCCCAGGCTGCAAGAAGCCACGATAGAAGGCTTGGAACTTGGCGAGTTCCTCCCTCTCCCGCCTCGCACGCCCCAGCCGCCACGCGATCGCCGGAGGCGTGAGTTGCTGGATAATTCGTCGCATTCCCATCACTCAGTCCTCTGTTCGCATCCCCTTTGCCACCCCCGCAAGCCGGAACCGCGCGGCCGCCCACAGGGCCCGCACTCCATCCTTCCAGTTGATCTTCTTCCCCTCCCGACAGAGCCGCGGGTGATACGAGATTGGCACCTCTTGGATCCCGATGCCTCGCAGCAGCAATTTCACCGTCAATTCCGGTTCCCAGGCAAAGTCGTTCGACTCGATCTCGATTCCCTCGAGAGCGGAGCGATGGAAGCATTTGTAGCAAGTCGGTTCATCGGTCAGCTTGGCACCTGTCAGCAAATTGATCCACCGCGTGATCGTCACCCCGCCCAGATAAGCGAGGACATAGGAATGCGGATGCTTGCCGGTCACCAAGCCGCAGATCCCCGATCTCCCGAGGGCTTTCTCGCGTAAGATTCGTGACCCATAAACCACCGCCGCCTCGCCACGGGCGATCGGCCCGAGGACTTCCGGGATATCCTCCGGATCGTATTCCAGATCCGCGTCCTGAATGATCATCACCTCGCCCGTCGCCGCCGCCATCCCCATCCGTACCGCTGCCCCCTTGCCCTGATTCCGTTCATGGAGCAGCAGCCGAATCTGGCGTGAATCCATTCCGCTCAAAAACTCCTCAATCCTCCCGCGGGTCCCATCGGACGACCCATCGTCCACAATCACGATCTCCTTCCCCACGCCCTCCGGCAGCCGCAAATCGACCACCTTGCGCAAAAGCTCCACCACCAAATGTTCCTCGTTGTAGGCAGGAATGACGATCGAGAGGAGCATCGAAAGAGCGGTGGATCGTGAATCGTGGATCGTGAATGGAAGCCAAATGGAGGCAGCCCCCTAAACCGGTAGGGCTGGACCGCCGGGCCGGCCCACTTCCCCCGCAAGGGCGAACCGCAGAAGAAACGCCCATCCCCCGCCTCCTCCTCCGCCAATAAAGTCGGACAGCCTAGCAGTCGGGCCCTACCATATCGCCTCTAATCTTGGACTGCTGCAGCCTGCTGCAGCTTTCCCGGAGCCAGCCTGCTGGCCCGGGCACAGCCCCGACCGCCCATCCCCCGACCACACATCCCCCGCCTCCTCCTCCGCCAATAAAGTCGGACCGCCTAGCAGTCGGCCCCTACCATTTCTCAATTCACTCACCACTCACCCACCGACCACTACCTCAACTTCTCCCCTTCCCACCCCTCACAACGCTTCTCCTCAATCGGCGCATGAACGCCATGAAACCACTTCGATGGCATGATCACCCGCTGTCCCGGCTTCTTCCCCAGCCACGCCGCCCACCAGGAATAGCTGCTGTTGGCGATGATCTGCTGCCTCGCGAGACTCATCAGGTGCAGATCCACCAAGGGCGACTGCCCAGGCACTCCCTTCGGCACCACCCGAACATCCTCACCCCGCAAACGAAGCTCACACCACTCCGGGTCGTCCGAAAAAATGAAAAACCGCGCCCCGGGGATATCGGCCCGCAGGCGGGCCATCGAAGCCTCGTAATAATCCACTCCACAAAGATCGAGCAGCGGATTCCCCACATAATCCCCACGCCGGACATGCACCGCCACCGCACGCTCGTCGCGCAGGCTTTCCGCCAGCTCTTCACGGCCGCGCTCCAGCCCCAGGCCGCCGGTCGCCAGCTCGACCCGCAGCAGGGGCTCGATCGATTCGAAATAGCGCGGCGTCTGGAAGTAACCGAACAGCACGCAATCTGCCGGAGCATCCAAAAAACGCGCGTCAAAGGCCGGCGTCTCTTCCCGCAGCATCGGCACGCCACGGTATTGCCAGTAATGCCCGCCACCTAGATTTCGAAATGCCCGCGCGGCGATCGATGCCCGCCGCACGACCCGCGCCAAGCCAGCCGCCGGACCGGGCAGCTCGCGCAGGCACTTCACCTCGCTCCAGCCCGCCGCGTTGAACCAAGACGCGTCCATCACCAGCGGCACTCCATGCTTCTCCGCCAACACCCGCCCCAGCGCGTACTGGAACAGGTTGTTGCCGAGACGACCCAGCATGACGGCACGGATCATGATCGCGAAATTCCCTCGGGCCCGGACTTCCTCACCACCACGATCCCCAGCCCATTGCGGCAGCCGAAATGCGACACCGCCGCCGGAGACCGCCAATCGACATCCCGATGCAAGCAACCGGCGTCATCGATGTAGGCGAAGCGCTCGATGGTCCATCCGTCCTCGAACCACCCCAGCAAAGTCGCCACCGCGAAGACCCGGTTGGCATTGAACTCCACCCGCTGCGGACCGATCGGGGTCGAAAGATACAATCGTCCGCCCGGGGCCACCATCCGCTTCAACTGCCCAAGCCCCTTGAGATGGCCGCTAGCATCGATCGGATCGCCATAACGCCCGAGTCCGAAGTGCTCGATCGTGTGCAGGCAGGACAACGAATCGGTCGCCTCCTTCCACTCCTCTAGCAGCGGAGCCATCAGATCCAGCTGGCGGAAGCTCACGTTCGGCACCTGCTCCGGCTGCGGACGGATGTCCAGCACCTCGACCTCGCGGAACACCGCCAGATGACCGATCAGGCCGTCGATCCGCGACCCGACGTCCACATGACGACGCGGCGCTGCCTGATGGATCCATTTCGCCACCTCCAGATCCTGATGAAAGTAAGCTCCCAGACTTCCGCTTGAAGCATTCCGTTCGTCGAGAATCGGCAGCTCCATTCCCCACGCGAAATCCGCGCCCATTTCCGCCCGGAAAAGCCGTCGTTCCCGCCAGTAGCGCCCCAGCACCCTCAGCGACGCCAGCATCTTCTTCGGCTCAAAGCCAAAGATCCGCAGCAAATGAAAAACCGGGAGCATCGAATAGAACGCAGATCGTGGCTCGTGGATGAAATCCAAATGGCAGCCGCCGCCTAAAACCCGGTAGAGCTCGACCGCCGGGCAGTCGGACCCTACCATATCGCCTCTGATCTTGGACTGCTGCAGCCTGCTGCAGCTTTCCCGGAGCCAGCCTGCTGGCCCGGGCACAGCCCCGACCGCCCATCCCCCGCCTCTTCCTCCGCCAATAAAGTAGGACCGCCTAGCAGTCGGTCCCTACCATTCCTAAAAAGGTAGGGCTGGACCGCCGGGCCGGCCCATTTTCCCCCAGAGGGCGAACCGCCAAAGAATCGCAAATCGGCAGCCTCCTCCGCCACCGATAAAGTCGGACCGCCTGACAGTCGGTCCCTACCATATCGCCTCTAATCTTGGACTGCTGCAGCCTGCTGCAGCTTTCCCGGAGCCAGCCTGCTGGCCCGGGCACAGCCCCGACCGCCCATCCCCCCCGCCTCCTACGTCGTCGATAAAGTCGGACCGCCTGGCAGTCGGTCCCTACCATTTCCCAAATCCCCGACCCCTGACCCCCACCCCCTCAACCCTTCCTCGCGGCCTCAAACTCCACCAACAACCTCGCGGCCACTTTATCCGCCGCATAGGTATCGCGCAGCTTCAAGCCACAGGCCCGCACCTCCGCCGCAGGCATCGCCATGACCTCGGCCAATGCCGCCTCCATCGAATCCGGATCACTGAGCTCGAACCCTCCCTTGGAGGTCGCCACCCCGAGCACTTCCTCCACCGAGGTCCCACGCACGAAGCACACTGGCGTGCCAAGGTAGTAAGCCTCCAGCGCCGGCAAGCCGAAGCCCTCGATCTCCGACGGCAGGATCAAGGCCCGCGCCGCCCGATAGGCGGCCTGCAAGGCACTCTCTTCCAAGAAAGGCTGCTTCACGATGCTATGCGAACTCGCCAGCAAGCCATGCACCTCCGGCGGCACCGAGCCGATCAAATGCAACATCGGCAAGTCCGCTCCCCGCGACTCCGCATCATGCCACCAACGAATCAAATGCGCCGTCCGCTTGTGCGGCTCGCAGGACGCCAAATGAATCACATAATTCTCCTTCGCCGGCTCCATCGGCTGCGGCAGTGCTTCATAAACACAGGGCTCGAGGGTCACCCGAATGTCCTTCGGCGCGATCCCATGGCGCTGCATGAAGGCCTGGATCTGGCCCTTCGATGACTCCGATACCGTCAGCACCACATCGGCCCGTCGCAACGTGTGCTTCAGCATCCACGCCCAGTAGGCGTATTCCCAGCCGCTCCGCCATTCCGGGTATCGATCCTCATCGTACTGGATGATCGTGTCGTGGATGGTCACCACCGAGGGCGAGCACAGTCCACTGAGCAAGGGCAGGTAGCCTTTCGGGAAGTAATGCACATCCGCCCTGTCCCCATGATTCCCGAACAGCGGGTAAAAATGATCGGTCAGCAGCCGCACCAGCTTCCGCCGCGTCCCCCAGGGCAAAATCCGGGCATCGCCGACACCCGCCGGCGCCTGCTGCGAAGTCCGCGACGAAATTGTCCTCAGCGTCAATTTCCCACTCGCCTGCAGCGTCTCCAACATCACCTGCGACATCCGCGAAATCCCGAAGCTCCGATCATGTCCCGGATTCTGGTCGGCGAGATAGGTCGATACCACAAGGCCCGCCCGCGAAGTGGATGCCCTGCCTCGCTGCGCCACCGCCACAGCTCCGCCCTCAAGCCCCGGCCGCACAGGCGCAGCCGCCTCCACAAAGGCACGCTCGACGCGCTCGATGAAGCGCTCCGGCAGGAAGTTCGCCCGGTAATAGACTTTCGCGCGCTCCGCCACCTCAGCTGCTGAATCGCGCTTTGCCGCAACTGCGACCAAGGCCGCGGCGAAATCCACCGGCGAACGCACCGGACAGAGCCAAGACGTCTCGCAACCCTCTAGCATCGCAGGGATGCCTGCCCAGCGGGTCGTTACCAACGGAAGCCCCATTCCAAGCGCCTCCATCAGCACGATCGGGGTCGCTTCCGACGCATAATGGCTCGGGAAGAAGAACACATCGGCATCGGCATAGGCCTGCCACTTGTCGTCCCCCGTCAGCTGGCCGACGAAATCGACCAGTCCTTCGAGCGCCAGCTCCGCGTGCAGGCCGCGCGCCTCCGCCTCGAACTCCGAGGAAAACCACTTGCCGACGATCCGGAACCGAAATTCTCCCGCCCGACCTTGCTCTCGCAAAAGCACCGCGGTCCGGAGGACCTCAAGCACGCCCTTCCCCTCCTGCAAGCTCGCCACGAACAGCACCTCGGTCCGCCGGTCGGACTCCTCGCGGCGGCGGGGCAGCTCCTTGACCTCGATCGCACACGGACACCAGCGCGCCCGCTCCGCCCGGAACACCTGGTGCGCCGGCAGCGCCTCCTGCGCGACCTCCAGCGAGACCTGCGCATGATGATAGGCCCGCCGCGCCAGCAAGCGGCGCAGCCAATGCCCTTTGACGAACACCGGTAGCCCACTGGCATGATAGATGAAGACCGTCGAACCCGCCAAGGGCCGCACCGCGCTCAGGAAGATGACATCGCGCAGGAAGGGAACCCACTTCGCGCTCGCCGGCGGATAGAACAGAATCGTCCCCGGGTTGGCGCGCAGCACCGACCTCGCCCTGCGGATCAGATTCCACAGATGCTGGAGCTTCCTCCACTGGAAGCGCCCGACCTCCTCCATCTCCTCGCTGAACTCCATCCGCAGCCGATGGACCTCGTATCCCGGCCAGTCGTGCGCGAACAAAAGCTGGGTCGCCACCGCCTGGCCATGCCAAGGCGGCGGTGTCTGGCCCATCAAAAGGACAGAAGTTTTTCGGGAAGACATGGGGGAGGAGGAAGAAAAAGCTGAAACGCCGAATAGCTGAAAGGCTGAAATCAAAAGCCAAATGGCGGCAGCCGATGTAGCGCCGCCTTGCAGTCGGCTTGGACGGTTGGCGCGAAGGAATCGCCAAAGAGAAGCGGATGATAGATGTTCGACATCCACCCGGTAGGGCTGGACCGCCAGGCCCGCCCACTTCACCCCCGAGGGTAGATCGTCAACGAATCCGCCAAAGAGTCGCCTTCTCCGCCGCAGGATAACTTGGGGCCGCCCGGCGGTCGGTCCCTACCATGGCCCCCCGCCCCCTTCTCTCAGCCTTTCGAATCTTCCACTTCCCACCCGACCAGCGTGAAAGCATAGAACCGATACCGCCCTCTACCGACCACCAGCACCTTGGCACTTGCCAAGGGCTCGTCCAGCTCGCAGGCCAAGGCCAGCTTCAGTAGCCCTACCGGTGGACGCTCGACCCAGTCGCGGACCGGCTCGGCTGGACTTTCCCGACCATCGGAACCGACTTGCAAGGCACACAACTCCCGGCCGATCAGCCCCTCCTCATCCCGCCCCAGACCGAAACAAGCCGAATGATTGACCAGGATGATCTTCCCGAACCGATCGCACAGGATCATCGGCCCCGGGATGCGGCGGATCAAGGCGACGGTGCCGCGCATCCAGTCCTCGATGTTCCGCAAGCTTGCCGCCCAGAATACCGCCAGGACCGCCCCCAGCGTGAAGGTTCCCAAACGGACCACCAAGACATCGGGCGGGCGCTCGCTGAGCAGATAACCTGCCGCGACAAAATAAATGACCGCGATCTTGATCAAGTCGCCCAGCCGCGTCCAGAACGACAGGAAAAACAGTGATAGCAGCAGGATGAAGGGCCCCTTGACCGCATCGCCCTCCGCCAACCGATCGACGAAAAAGGCGGCGGTCAGGAAACACGCGGCGTGGAGGAAGGTCCAACGCCTCCGCTGCGGGCGTTTCGCGAAGCCCTCGATCGCACCATCCCTCCACAGCCGCAGCTCTTCCGCGTCGCTCTTTGCAAAGCTCCATTGCCCGGACACCCAGCGGCTCTGCGACCTCCGCTGAGGTTGTCCCAGCGGATATGCAGCGACCCGAGCCTGACGTGGCAAGTAGGCACCTGCCTTGAGACGAGCCATACGATACCAGAGGATATGCCACTTTTTCCACCATACGCCGGTCGCACCCAACTCCGCTTCCCAAACTCGCCGCTCCCGGAAAAGCAGAGTGGACTGCCCAAGATTGGATCCCAACATCCCAAAAATTGCCAGTGGCTCCGAAAGCGTCGCTGCCGAGTAACCCGCCTCCAGCAATTCCTCAATCCAAACCGCGTCGGCAATCGTCTTCCAGCGCGTCTGAAGATAATGCCCATCATCCAATACGCGCCGGCGGACAAAGGTCGCAGCGGAGAAAGTGCTCAGATGACTATGTCGAATATGCCCCAGACTGGGCATTACCGCACGGCGATAGGCAAGCGGCTGCATGGCCTCGTCCACTAGGATCACATCTCCGAAAAGAATGTCGGTGTCCGGATGCGCCTCGAAATAGCAGGCGACCCGCGCCAAGGCCCCGGGAAGATACTGCTCATCGCAATTCAGCCACGCGACCAGATCGCCGGATGACTTACGAAACCCCCGATTAATCGCATCATACATCCCCTCATCCCGCTCCGAAACACAGAGCGCCCCCTCTTGACGCGACGCCCACGCTTCAAACTCCGGACCACTGCCACCGTCGTGGATCAAGTGTTCCACTTCGAAGTCACCCGCTTGGTCTTGGATACTGGCAGCACAGCCCCGCAGGTGATCGATCTGCCGAAAACTGGCTGTTACCACAGAAATACGGATTCTCTTCTTCCCGCCAGATGGTCCAAAATCCGATGGGGAAGTCGCCCCTAAAAAATGGGGAGCACTTGGAACCGCATCGGCGAGATTCATCACAACTCCATTGTATCTCTTGAAGTTAATTTGAAGCTCAAAATATTTTCTTATGCATGCATTCAGGAATCCGGAGTTTTTTTGATGTTTGGCGCCTTCTTTATAAGCGGCACATGCGAGCACAGCGGCCATGCCGTGCGCCCCCCATCCAGTGTGATCCAAGTATAAGGCCACTTCAGGCGATCGAAGTCGTGCCTCGATCGCACGCAAAGCCATCCGGGATTCCAGTCGATGTATCAAGCGGGCCTCTTGGGTCAGGTAGTGAACCAGATCCAAACCTGGCATCCCATCCATCCGTCCCCACTCCCAGTCGATCGCCATGACTTTTCCACAACTCGATCGCAGCAGATTCCACGGCGCAAAATCTCCGTGGGAGACACTTGGGCGCAGCAGAAAACCTTTCAGAGATTCGAGTGCCGCTCGTCCATCACTCGTCGATTCAAGAGCGGCACGGATCGATTCCCACTCGGCGAAATCTACAATCGAACGTGGTGTTTCATCCCCAACCCAATGATCCAGCATCCCCAATGCTTCGGAAAAGCCCACCTCGGAATCTCCGCCCCCCGCCACACTAGGCATCCGCAGAATCGTCATCTCCCCCTGCTCATGGAGACCAAGACAAAGGGGCGCAGGAAAACCTCCGGCGGCCAGCTCGCGCAATACCGCCGCCTCCCGCCGTAACATCAAACGCGCCGCCTCGCCATGCCCCAGTTTCGAAACCTCCCACTCCCCCGCGCCGCGATAACTCGCAATCGCACGACGCACCCGATGGTCCGGACTCCCGAGCAAGATCCCGACCGTCTCGGGATCGTAACCGAAATCCCATCGCACACGACCAGCGCCCATCGCCCCCGGAATGCCGTTAACACGCCGGAATAGCGACCGATAAAGCCCCGTCGCGATCGCTCCGCGCAGCAAGCCCGCCGTCACCCGTGCCAGCGTCCGCTGCGGCCGATACAGCTCGAACGTACGCCCCGCACCCGCCGTCGATCCCGGCAGCATGATCGAGGCACGCCCTTGGCGCACCACATGCCAGCGCGGCAGATCCGCGGGCAGCAGGAAGGCTTCGAAATCTTGAATTCGACTCATGGCGGAGAATCGCTGGCGAAGCGCGCGGCAGCGCGGGAATCCGTCATAGCGAGCTGGAATCTTTCCGGTGCCGCTGGCAAATCGGGTAAAACTCGTTGGCAAGGCAGACCTTGCGGGAAACCAATTTGTAATAGATCACCTCGCCCAGCAGCTTGCGGAGAATCGCCTTCACGGGAGAGCCCGCCCCCTTTCCACCACGCCACAGATTGCTGCCGTGGTGCCGGCTGAAACCTTTGCGACGGTCGAACGTGGGGACCGAGAAATACTCTTTCCCGAAAAGGTGGACATCCCCGCCAACCACCTGATCGGCGTTGTTCAAGCGGAACTCCGGGAACCGCTTGAGGAAGAACTTCGTCACGATGGAGTTGTTGATCAGGTTCTCGTTCACCTGATCATACTCTTTCAGCAACTCTCCTAGCAAGGGATGCCCCGCGTGGCTTCCCGTGATGCAGGTCGCCAGATAGCAATCGTACTCGAAGCCCCAGAACATCCCATGCTCGAGAAAGGGATCGAGCGGCTTCTTGATCTCGACGTCGGTATCCAAATAGATCCCCCCGTGCTGCTGGAGGATGTATAGTCGCGCCCAATCGCTGGCGAAGGCGAAGCGTCCCTCCCGGTGCATCGCTGCCATCCAGGGATGAAGGGAAATGTCGAAGTTTCCCTCGTTCCACTCGATGATTTCGTAGTCCGGCAGAAGCCTCTTCCACGACTCGATGGTTTCCATCACCAAGGGCGGCTTGGCCCCTCCACCAAACCAGACGTAATGAATTTTCTTCGGGATCATCGGCATTCATCTACTCGATACAAACCAACTCGAAAAAACCCCTTAAAACACAACAAGTCCAATCACAAAGACCTCGTAATAATTTATCACGAAACGAAAAAGCCCCTTTAAAAAACACTTCTTCAAACGGAAGAAATAAAATAGGACAGCATCCAAGATACAATTCAAATGCTCACTGCGAAACGGAGCCATACCGTAAATTCGCCGGATCGTCCGCGGCTCAGCCGCCTGGCGCTGCATGCGCAGAACGCTCTTCATGTCCCTCTTGCCCATGCTCTGCTGGCTGATGCTCTCGCCATGAAGGCGAAAATCCGCCAAAACTTTGGGACAGTAAGCGAAGCGCTTCCCCAGTGAGTCGAGTCGGGCATAGTATTCCCCATCCATGCAAAATCCGAAATCGACATCCAGCAGGTGTCCTTCGTCGATGGTCGTCCGCCGGCGATAAAAACAGGCGGTGGATCCAATGTAGCAGCCGTATTGGATCAGAATGCCCCGATCGAAGGGAAACAGGGTCATTCGGCGGATGAAGTTCCCCTGCGCGTCGATGAAATTCCAACATCCGTAGATCACGTCCGCCTCGGAATGGCGGTCGGCAAACTCTTTCACGGCCTTCAGCGCGCCCGGCTTCAGCCGATCGTCGGCATTCAGCCACATCACCCACTTGCCGTTCGCGCGGCGGAAGCCCTTGTTGATGCCATCGCTCATGCCCTTGTCCGGCTCCTGGAAAAAGGAGGCGTGGGGAAAGCGGACGACAACCTCTGCGGTGTCGTCCTTCGACCCCGCATCCATGATCAGATGCTCGAAGCTAACCCCCTCCTGATCCGCCACGCTTTGCAGGCACTCGCCGATGTAGTGCCCGTAATTGTAACTCGGGGTGACGATGGTGAAATCCATGGAGCGAGGTGTAAAAGAGCGGACAAGAGGATCAGGGTAAGCGGACGGGAAGCTCACCGCGTCGATGCAAGATGCGCCAGCCTCCGGTATTCTTGGCCCAGTCGCTCGGCTTTGTTTTTCCAAGTGAACTCGGTCATGACCCGCTCACGAGCCTGCCTACCAAGCAGCTCGCGGAGCGCGGCATCGCTGCTCAACGTTAAAACCGCGGCAGCCAGTCCCTCGACTGCCGTTTTCAGGCTATCGGTTTTAACCCGGATCCCGGCATCGTCGCCAACCATCAAACGTGCCCCCTGATGGTCCAGACAAACGACCGGCAGAGCGCAAGCCATGGCTTCCAGTACGATGGCACCCGAGGTATCCCGAATGCTTGGAAACACAAAGATGTCTGCCATGGCGAATTCCTCCGCCATCTGCGCATGAGTCCGCCGCCCCGCGAAGCTTACCACGTCTTGCAGTCCTTCGGATGCCACCCAAGCGCGCTCCCGTGGCAATTCGGGCCCGTCGCCCGCCAAACGAAGCCGCAGCGTGGGATTGAGCTCGTGAGCCTTCTGAAACGCCAGCAGCAAGAGGCGACTGCCCTTGCGCGGTTCGAAATTCCCGGCAGAGAAAATCCGGTGCCCCGGACGGGAATCGAGCGTGGGAGCGAACCGAGCGGGGTCCACGCCAACGTCAATCATTTGCCCACTCGACTTCACGGCGGCCGTCTCGAAAAGATCCCGGGTCTCGTCGTTGGCGAAGAGGACCCGATCACAAGATTCGAGCTGTCGGACCAGCCGAGGGTTCCACCGTGAAAGACGAATCCTCAAGGTTCGCAACCGCTCCTTGATCCGGCTCTTCAGACCGAGGGTCGCGGCAAGCGCCGGCGGCAAGCTTTGCCCGCCACCGATCGGCCCCCAGATTTTGACTCCAGCGAAACGAGCCAAGAGACCCGGCGCGACCTCGAAGCTGTTGAAAGTGATGTGGTGGAAGATGTCGAAGTTCCGTAGTTCAAGCTGGTGCGGAAGATCCTTGCCCAAGGCCCTTTGCCAAAGTGCGTAGTAAACCTGGGTGGAAAGAAGCCCCATCTTCTTGAGCCGTCGGAAGATGGATGGAAGGTCGTGATAGATGAATTGCGGTCTCGGGCCGGACTCGCTCGAAAGCCCAGCCTCAATTGAGGCCCGATTGTTCGTACGCGTAACCACGGTGACCTCGAAGCTCTTGGACAAGGCCAGTGCGAGGTTCCAGCCCGTCCCGGGTTCGCTTCCCTTGCAGGGCTCACACGCATAGGCGGATAGCAAAATCCGCAGACGGCGAGCCGCAGCTTCCCGATCTCCGATAAGATTGGAATCCGTCATGAATCAACCGCGGTGGGGAAGATGGCTCACCACGTCCTCGATCACATCGGCAAGCGGGCGACTGGCATCCACGGTTCGAAACCGGGGCCTGCCCCGCACCAATTTCAAATAGGCGGCACGGCTTGCTTCCAGCGCCGAGAAACCCACCTCCTGCTTGCGCGCCAAAAGCACTTCCGGCGGCGCATCTAGGAAGATCACCTGATCCGGCTGCGGCATCGCGGCACAAATGAAGCGGGCGATTCCGCCCGGACCACCGTAACGGTAGCGCGTGGGATCGACCAAGAGATCCGCATGGAAGCGATCAAAGAGCAAGTAGCCGCTCTTGGATTGATACCGCAGCTGACGGAACCAAGCGACCCACCAATTGAGCCAAAGCCAAATCAGCTTGAGCATCGAAGCCGCAACACCGCGGGCCGGCTGGCCGTGCGGGTTGTCCGCGGCAGACACCGACCCCGTTGATTTCTCAAAGGGCTTGGGGCGCCAGTGACCGCGGTGGATCGGATAGCCCTCAGCCGCAAGACGCTCCGAAACACCGGCGATCACCACGGACTTGCCGGAGCCGTCACAACCCAAGAATGCGATGAAGGGCATGATTGAACAGCTGAGATACTGAAAGCTGAAAGCAGAAATCAGTGGCCGCGAAGAGGCTCAAGGGCTTCGCGGGATTGGCAGCGCATTTGGAGAAACTCGGCGATTCCACCGAGCTGGACCTCGACTCCGCACCTGGGGTCGAGACGGTGGACGCATTCCTTGGGAAGGAGTAGAGCCCACAGGGTGGGGACCTCAGGAATCACAATCAAAGTCGTGGAAACAAGGTCCTTGAACAGTTTAGGCCGCCACCCCGGAGCCTCGAGGGTCCGCCGGAAATAGAGATGCCCGAAGACCTGCTCCAGCTTCGCCACACAGGCCTCATGGTCTTCGTCCCCTGTGACGACGATCAGCCCGGTGGGCTGAAGGATTCGGCGAAGGATCCGCCGGAACGAGCAAGCAAGCCGCAACCAAGAAAAGCGCTTGGACTTGGCCCTAAACATCGCGAGGCAACGGGCGACACTCGCAGCATCCCAGGCAACTCCGGAAATGCCCCAACGTTCATCGAGCCAAGCGACGCAATCGGCGCGGCTATCCTCCGAGTAATCTCCGAATTCAGTAGCAGCGTTCTCAGGGTCTTTGGCTTTTGCGGCCGCTTTCACAAACCGATACTTCAATTCCGCGGACGGGTTAAGACCGAATCCCCCCCAAGGAAGCTTTCGCCGCTGCGCCAGAAGAAATTCCGCAGAAAGAAAGAACCGACCGCTTCTTTGGTAATCCGAGCAGGCATCCAATGCGACCGCGCAAGCAGGATCATCCAAAGCAGAGCAGACGAAAAACGCTCCGGTCCCCTCATGTCGAAGCACTTGACACAAGCACCAGCCCGCTGACCTGCAATAGTCGTCGATCACTGATGGCATTCTTGGGAAATCCGAGCGACTCACCACGAAGTCCACATCAGAGATCTCACCCTCAAAGCCAGATTCACCACCATGGAGTATCGCACTATCAACCTGCTTTCCCTCAAGGAACGTGAAAAACCCACGCACGAATTCCGCCGTGCGCCTGACTCTTCGCGGATGATTCATCAACGGAATCTCGGAAAAATTGCCTGGATCACCCGTCGAGACGGCTTGATAGGTTTCACAGCGGCCAGTCCAGCGCTCGGTCTCGTCATTGGCCACTGAGTTGGAGCGGATCCAAGAACTGCCGCCCAAGCTCGATCGCATTCTTCACGGCGATATCCGAATTCATATGATCCCAGGTGCCCCATCGCCCGAAGCCGGTAATTCCCCGACTACGAGCCCAGTCCAGGATGCGCGAGACCCGCGCCGGTTTTTCGATCGTATTGACCGGATAGGCATAGGGATTTCGATGCCTCCATCCGGCGCTCACCGCGCTCCGGCTTGAATTCGTCTCCGTCCAATAGCCTCGGGACTCCGGGCAAAAGTTGGAGCGTAGCAGTTTCCGATGGTGGGAAAGCTCCTCATCGGGCTCGTAGATCCAATGGGCCGGGCTCGCGAGGGTCTCGGGCACGTAGTCCACATCGATGCCAACATTGCGCAAGGCCCGGATGTCATTCTGGATCGATTCCGGCAAAGTCGCCCAGTCGAGCCAGGCATGCCAGGGAACCGAGTTGAAAACATGCTCGGCCTGCCAGGTCCCGTTGATCGTCAGGGTCGCTAGGTCGAAGGAGTGGATATCCACTCCGAGCTGGAGCGAATCACCGAGCGCGTCCGCCATCCGTCGCCACACCTCGCCGTAGCCATACTCTTTAGGATACAAGAACACCCCATGGGCGGGAAGGCTTCCCTGAGGCTTGCCCTCGATGCAACTGTGCAGGGTTTCGCGAAAGGAAACGTTCGGCAGCTTGTGCAGCCAGTAGGTCCCCAGCAAGTCAGGGTCCATCGACCAAATCTTGCGGTTGTAAGGGAGCATGTAGTCGTCGGCGATCCGCTCGCCGAATTTCCAGCGAATCCACTCGGCGAAGGATTCCGGAGCCACGGTGCCACGAACGCATCCCGCCTGGGCGATCGCCTCAAGATAATCCACCTGCGTCTCTGTATCGAACTGCCACAGATTAGCCTCCAACGGGTGATCCACCATCTGGCCGCGCAGCCGGATCTTGGAGACGCGGTCGTGGCGCTGCCATTCGGACTGCGGCATGAAACGGAAGAGGAGATCGAGGACCGCCTGATGCTTGATGTCGAGAAAGTGCCCCCCCCCAATATCCAACGGGGAGCCATCCACCGACTCGCTTCGACAAAGACCACCAGCAGCACTCTCCTTCTCTAACACGAGAATCTCGGACAACGGCACACCGCGATCCCATAGTGTGTGTGCAAGGGCCAATCCACTGGGGCCAGCCCCAAGAATAATATATTTAAACTGCATTGATTTAAAGGCTGATTTACTTTCTAAGGTCTCTGTCGACATTCAATGACGCCTTCCGTCTTCCCCACTCCAAAATCGGCTTTGAGAAAAAAAGATATACCACAGCAGCAATTGCCAAGCTAGAAGCAAAAACCGCTGAGATCCGCAGGAGCCACTTCATTAAGCTTCCATCTGCGGCACCGACGAAATGCGAATACAAGTGATGAATTGGCTGGTGAAACAGATACCATTCATAACTGATAATCCCAAGCCAACGAAGCGGCCGTGCAGACAAGCCAAGGGACAACCAATGCCGGGAGTCCAACACCAAAAGAATCATAAGACCCACCGCCCCAAGCTGGATAAAATATACGATTTTGGAAATGCCCCACGCCCCCCCCAAAAAAACAACTGACCAAGCCTGAGCAATCATAGACAGGACGAGAATAATACACCCCATCACCGCCAGAGACGCAAAGTTACGACGGAGTCTTTGTGAAACTTCCAACCCGGCCAACACGACACCAAAGCCAAACCCAGCAAACAAAGATGGATACTTAGTATCAATCATCGGAATGAAGGATGGCCCCTCTCCTTGTGACTCCAAATGCATTAAATAACAACCCGGCGCCAAAAATACAGCAAAAAACATGAAGATCAAAACAAAGTTATAACTGAGAGACTTCGTCAAGAAAAACAAAATAGGAAGAGTGAGGTAAAAATGAACCTCAACAACAAGAGTCCACATCACCCCATTAAAATAGGGACTCACGGGTGCAAATAAGGGATACCCAATAATCCAGCGCCAAGCAGCATCCCAGGCATAGTCAACCCCGTATATCTTCGCGTAAATCGGAACGCAGAAAAAAATCGAAACGGCAAATGCCGGATAGATCTTCCAGAATCGCTTTGACATGTATCCTGGCGGCAATAGCGCCTGCTGCCCTTGCCGCTTTCTAACCCAAAAAGGCAATGAAATCAAGAATCCAGAGAGACCAAAAAACAACAAAACACCACACCTTCCGGCCGAAAAAATTTCACCTATAAATTGATTTGCCGTTGACTGACTCTTACTAAAGGTCAGCAAATGACAAGCTATCACAAGCACAATCGCAATACCCCTAAGCCCATCAATAACCTCATATTCTTTTTTCACCGCGTGGCTCGCCTGCCACCTAGACAACCAATCCGGGCCAAACCAAGACAAATTCATCATAAATTTTAATCGCAATTAATCCAAATCCAGCTTCCACTGACTCAACTTGATCGGGTGATAAAAAAGCACGCCCTCTTTCCAGTTCTTAATCAGTGAGGACACAGAACCATGATTCCGCTCAAAGATTTCCTGAGGAGATCCCTCGAACCTGCCATCCAACATATCGCCAGCATCCGATTGAACAATGTGGTCTACCGTGAATGCCATGGCAGTCGGGATAGCCACCTCGACCATCACGCGCCCCCCTGCCAGAACCCCCGACATGTGACAAAACTCTTTAAACCGGGAGGCGGGTAACACGAACATATCCACATACGCCCACAACAATGGATATTCCGGCTCCTCACCCCTCTTTGCGATCCTCTTGGCATTCTCTTCAATAAAATCTTCCCAACCTACCTTGCGCCCGAAGAAGCCACGAAACGCTCGCGTCAACTTGAAGCGCAATGCTAAAATAGACGAACTAAGATAAGATCGCATTAGCTGCATAGGAAAAGGACTAATGCAACCGCGCAAGGCGTGCACCAACACACTCCGGGTATACCCTTGCCTCCAGTCGATCCCATGTCTTTCTAGTAGCCTTCGTGCGGTCTCCAAATCCGGCATGAATTTCCGAAACTCGCAGGCCGGGGTTGGGAAGTTGAGCTTTCCAACCTGCTTCAGGGCCCACGGCCACGTAAAGAATGACTTGTTATCAATTACTCGGAGAAAAGGAACAAAAGCACTATTTGGGCCAACGTTCAATTTCTCAAGGATATTACATTCGTTCAAATCCTGGCGAATGATCATGTCGTCAGCAACAAAGATAAAATGACTATAACACTTGGACGCGAGCCGATCATAGGCCTGCGTGATATAATTATTGAACTGATGACTAGAATCGTAAACACCAATTACCCGGGGGCTGTCGCCCTGATAAAATGGCATCAAATGATACACATCAGAAAACTTACCCTTGTAAAGCCTCTCGATTTTCTCGATATTCCTCTCGTAATTGTGATTGTAGATAACAACCAGACACACCCCCGGAGCCGCGGAAGCCGATGACAATTCTGAATCAATCATAAAATAAAGCTAGATTCGGACAGATGGCTCCGACATGAGCTCAACGACCCGACGGGCCACCTCAGGGGAAGAAAACCAGCGCCTCCAATACTGGGAGATTTTCGACGGATCTCGACGCCGCTCCTCCCATGCCTTCAGTTCGGAAAGGACCGCCTCGGCATGCGCCTCAATGGAGTCGTCTGCAGCCGCAGTCCCATCACCCTGGGAAATTGCCCAATAGAGTCCGGGCACCGCTGGGGTGCCCAAACCGGCAACCGAGCAGCCCGCACACAAGGCCTCAACCACTGGCAAGGGAACTCCTTCCTCCACCGAGGGACAGTAGAGAATCCGACTGCTCCCAACCGAATCCATCACCTCCCGGCTCGGCCTGACCCCCTGAATTGACACACGAGCCCTTAACTCAGGATCCAATTGCGAGTGCCACTGCTCGATAGCAGGTATCAAGCGACCGTAGACCTCGAAGGTTACCGTCGCGTGGCGACGAAGAACCATCTCGACGACTCGGATGAGCACCTGTGGCCGCTTGTGGCGCAAGGCGTCCCACCTTGCCACCGCCACCACATTGGGTCGGCGCTCCAAGAACTCAGAAACCGCGGGGATCTCCGGGATGGCATACCCAAGGACGAGCGGCATTGAACGAACCTCAACCCAAGGAAAGAGCCGCGCGACGTGCAAACACCGCTCCATCGTCTTGGGGGTCTGGAATGCAGCCACGTGGGGGATCCCCATTTGCACGCTCCTTTGATAATGAGCACGGATCCCTTTGATCGCCAACAGCACGACCCGCGCCCCCGTCCCGACGAAGCGCGCAGCAGCGTTTCCGATGAACTTCCCCTTGCGCCAGAGTATCCGAGGCTTTGCAAAATGATCGGCATAGGGGAAGGGATCCCCGTTGCAGTCGAAAAGTGCACAGGTGCGGATTCCCGCAGCGCGCGCTGCCTGGATCACTGGGCTATGCTCGGCGAATCCCCAAGCGATGAAGACAACGCCGTCGATCCCAAGCGACTTCCACCAAGTTGGATCGATGAACTCGTCAGCATTGGCGCGAATGACATCGGGCGGATCCATCCCGTCGCGCGCCGGCATCACAACACGACTTTCGCCCCCTAGTGCTTGCAGCGCACGACAGAGCAAGCCCGAGTCCCGCGCAAAAAACGCAGCGTCCGCCTCAAACGGCATCAAGGCGCAAGTATAAATCTTCATCAGGGATTCAGGCATGGGTTCACAAGGAAACGCCTAGGAACAAAGCAATCCACTAAAGTTTGAGAACTGATGCAAAAAGCGGATGGATTATTCGACGATCGGCCTGCCAAACCTGACCTTGCTTCGGGTAATCTGCTCGATCCACTCGATCGGCCGAACCGCCGCGCACAGCAGGCGGCCGCCTTGACTTGGACAGGAGGGGAGCGCCCCAAAATGGAACCGCGAGACTTGCGACGGGTGGCGGGTATCGATCGAGGGCTTCGCCTCTCCGATCGATAGCCCGCGGATGCCGGCGGCGAGACAGCCAAGGCTCAACAGAGCCTGATCGTGGCGATGAGCACGAAACCCGGGATGCTCTGCAATGCCGCCCCGGCTGGGATCATCGCTAACCCATTCCCTTCGAGAACAGGCATCAAGCCAACTTGCCGCGAAGTCGCGGCTTTGTGGTCCCGCCCGCCACAGGGAGAAACTGGCTTGAATCGGAGCTGCCGCAAGCACCTCGGGACGATCCATTCCCGTAGCAACCAGCACCCCACGCTTGATCCATGCGAGATTGGGCCCGTCCCAAGGAATTTCGACTCCAGGCATCACGTCCTGGCCCTGTTCATCCATCCAATCGAGGTAAGGGTGTAGCGGCTGGTCGAGTAACTTGAAGGGGTAGAGGCGGCCCACGTCGCAGTAGAGAACCAAGTCGCCATCGGCGATCTCCCGCAGTTTGGCATCGATAATAAAGGGCTTCCACGCCCAAAAGCCTGAACCGCGTTCGCTCAAATTAATAGTTTTGCAGCGGTCTTCGAAACCAGCAACACGCAGACAGGAAGGGCTCCACGTGCTCACCGTATCAACGACACCATTGAGCCGCGCCGAAAAGCCTAAAAGTAACTGGCGCAAGCGAAAGCGCTGCGTCGCATAACATACGAGGTGAATGGTCATTTAACTGAAATAGCAAAGATTAAAAATAATCTTAATTCACCATCGCTCGACCATCAAGATGAAAAAACTTAACGAAAACAGGATAATCGCGGGCCATTTAAATCAAAGCCCGGAGATTAATTCACGATATATCTCAAGATGTCGTTCAGCCACCACATGAGGATGATACCGTAATTCAACATCACGAGATGCTGACTGAGGGGTAGGAGCCCCTGCGTCAAGCCAACGCAAAACGCCTGTGCCCAAGGACTCAAAATTTTCGTGCAGCTCGGCCCCTTCGATGCCACTAGCGATATCAACGATTCCACCAAGGTTTGATCCGAAGAACTTCAATCCACGCGCCAGCCCCTCAGCCACAACCAAGCCAAATGCTTCCTCTGAAGGGAAATGAATTAACCCATCAGCGCAATCCATTACATTTATCAAGGCATCAAGCCCAAGGAAACCTACATACTCAGCAAATCCTTCTTTCTCCGCCACCCTTATTTCCCGGGAAAACATTTTTCCATACTCCGTAGATTCAGAAAGCGCCCCGACGAAAACCAGCTTGAATTCCCGCCCTGCTTGCCTCACCTTTCGGAGGCAGCGAAGGATTTCAAGTTGCCGCTTCAAGGGGTAAATTAGACCAACATTAAGAAGGACCGGGACTGCATTATTTCTAACATCGGGCTGTTCTCGAAAGAACTCAGCTCGGACGGCATTCGGCACTAGCCATGTTTTTCTAGCCGATACCTGAGCAAGATTTTCGGTATGCTCCGAATTACAAAAGACACCATTGGTCCGACTAAGTGCGTGCTTCTCTAAAATTGACGCAGCCGCGCCAAAAAGCCAGTTCCCATGATGGCCCAAGCGCTGAATCCGTCCCATATTACCATGCAATGTCACGACGTTAGGATAACCGGAATAAACGGCCGCGATGGCACACTCTTTCTCTGTCCCCTGGCCATGGACGACATCTGGAGCAATCTGCGTTAGGAGTGCCCGCACAGCACGTGCACAGCCCTGATACCCTGTACGAATCCATCCCAACTTGGGAACAACAAGGGAATGATAAAAAATATTGTCATTTAATTTGCCGGGAGAGCTCACTTCTTGCCTTAAACAAGAAACTACGTGGACCTCAGCATTACGTATCCCAGCAAATCCCTGAAGCAACGCCTCCGGTGCTGTGCCGAAGAGTGGGGCGCGACATTCAAAATCTCCATACAACTGCCGATTATCGCTAGTTAATTGAACAATTTTCATTGAATGAAAAATCACACTTGATTAACTAAGGCGATATAACGATCAATGCACCTTAACCCGGATGGCCGCGCAAGCTCAACCAAATAGCGACCCGACCTGAGAACAAGCGAATCAATCAACGTTCAAAATTGCGAAGTTCCATAATAGGCCGTCTAATAATATTAATTTTAGGCCAGGACTAAGCCTTGCGAAGAAACAACATCACCCTAACGCAAGCGCTGATCCGCTTCACAAATATCACCCCAGCTTTTTCAAATAAGATGCATTGAAAAGCCTTGATATTACGCTTTTTGCCAGTCTATGTATTTCTATCCTCAAGCAAGGCTCAACGCCAATAAACCAAGATGCAGGAACTACAACCCCACAAATTAGAGAGAACCCCCAAAGGAGATGTGCGGCCGGACCCACATCCCCGGTAATCAAAAACCAGTTCAACAAGAACAAAATCGTCACAAGACCCATAATTACCAAAGGCCGAAAGAACCACCCAGTAACCCGCCGCCACGAGACTCCAAAATAGCTCGAAGTCCGGATAATGCCGTAAAATCCACTGATCCCAGCATTACAAACCAAAGTAGCCAATAACATTCCCGAGAACCCCAGTCGGGGCACGAGAATTAGAGAAATCAAAACAAACGCCCCCCCCTCAACCAAAAATATATACTTCATCCCACGAATATGTTTGGTAACGCCAACCAAAATTAAATGACATCTTGTCGAGGAGATACTAAAAAATGTCATTGCGAGTAGCAAATTGTTCAATAAGCTCCACCGAATACGCCCAGAGGTCCAGATTTCCATAAAGGCCCCATTGCATAGCGCAATTGCACTGCTCCCTATGACCGCTGCCACCGCTGTTATGCCCACTAAATCTCGAAACCGAACTTGCATTCCCTTGAATTCTTGACGAACCATCATTTCCGCAAGACTTCCGGCTGCGGAATCCATGATTCTTGCCACGAATTGATGACACATTGCAAATATCTTAGTGGCAATCGCCCAGATCGTAGCTGCCTCCACGCCCATCAACCGGCTGATCACAACAAGCTGACTAGCGGAAGCTAGTTGGTTGCCTAGATTCATCAGGAAAAGCCCACTCCCGAACTTGAACAGATCTCGAAAAACTTGGCCATCGAAGTGCCCGCGGTGCTGCCTAGTAGGGTAAAATCCATAGCGACGGCAAAACACATATATTGAAAAAGTGCTAAGAAAAGAACTTGCCGCGGTGGCTACGATTAAACTATTGAGATGCCAGCCGAAATGAAACCCAACCCAGAGCACGAAAAATCCGCCAGCCATACTAACAATACTTGAAACGTTATTTAAATCGAGGCGCTGGTGACACCATAACGGAGAGGTAAGCGAACCGAAGGAAAGTCGTAAACCTCCAAGCACGGCCTGCCCGGTCATCAAGATTGCAAAGGATTGGTGTAGGTGTTTTGGTAGATCTAACCATACAGGCGCAAAACAGGCCAAAATCAGGCCTGCGATGGCAATGAATATCCCTTGAATCACGAAGACCCTCCCACCAGTGCGAAGAATGCTCCCATACATTCCAGTCTCCATATGATCTTTGTGGTCAGACAAAGACCGAGCAACAGCCCCCCCCATTCCGAGTTCCAGCAGCATCAAATAGCCGGAAAGCTGGGTGACCAATGCCCAAAGCCCGAACTCTTCCTTGTTCAAATAGTGAAGAGCCAACGGCACTGAGGCCAAGGTATACAAAATATTTACACCGGTTGCCGCATAACTCGAAAACAGACCGGCAACAAAGCGCTTGGAACGAGACATTGGCGAGAAATAAGCAGGGTGATTCGTGCGCTAAATCCAGAAATCTTAGTTGCCACAAATTGCTTTGGCGCACGTGTCGCAACGAAATCGAGAGAAATTGAACGAAAAAATAGAAAGAGGCGATTAGATCCGTGGGGGCCTCGGATCAAAGAGACTTTATTTTGAGCAAGATTAGAAATGGCCAATCTTTGGGCAATTGCACCCCGCCTCGCAGGCGCAATTTTTCATGTGTGATTCTTCATCGATATTTGAGACCTGCATCAAAAATCATTACTCGCCCTAAATATGATCGAATACTACCATACAATGCGGGGCGTCGGCAGATTATTCTGAAGCAAGCGCAGCATACCGCACGACATCAAGAAACTTGCCGCAGCCATTTTAAAGTCTCCGAAAATAAGAACAAAGAAAATTGGCGCCCAAAGAAGAGGGATGCCAAAAAAGAGCGCTATGGGGAACCATTCCGTTTTCCGACAGGATACGATTTGCCGATGGGCGATTATTGCCAAACGAATCTGGGCAAGGACGAAGAAAACCAGTCCTACATAACCAACCACCCGCACACTGGAAACAGGACCGCTGTGGTAGTCGCCTGACGCAAGAATACTCTCGCGGTGGGCATCAAAGCCTGAGACGCCCACCCCTGTGTCTTGACCGGACATTTGATACTGCAATTCCCGGGCAGAGAAGCCGAGCCCATCTCCCAGCCACTTGTTGGAGATCCAGCGGTCGGTAAAAAGAACCTCGCGCCAAATCTCGAAGCGCCATTCGCTGGACCCTTTGGCGTCGCCCACGTAGCGCTCCTCCCAGGTGCCTGGGAGGAAGGACAGGGCGCGCTGGGTGTTCGGTGGCAGAGGGCTCGTCAGGTTGATCAGGGCGAGAAGCGCAAGCCCGACCACTCCCACCAAAGCCGAGGCCATAACCTGAATCCCGCCGCCCCGGTAGCAGAGACCGACGAAGTAAGTGAGGCCCACCATGGCTACGGAATTCCGGAACCCGCTCAGGGTCGCCGCGGCCAATGATAGCAGGACGAGTGGAGCCCATAAGGGATGAAAACAGGCCCTCAGTGGAGACTTGAACGAACTGACCCAAAGCGAGAGATTCTGGGCAAGGGTCACCAAAGAGCTTTCCCGGGTCGCCTGACCACTGTCAACCTCTTGGCCGAATGTCGTGTAGTCTACCTCCGCCGAGGCATACTGAGCACCGGTCCAATAGGCTACCGAGGGCACGAAGCGACCAAGAGCAGCAACGAAGAAATTCAGAATCCCACCGAGGATCGAGAGCCTCAACGCTGTCCGTAGCTCGCTTGGCGATACCTTAAGGCCGGCTAAGAGGGCGGCGGCGACGAAGGTGAGGGCGAAGATAAAGTACGCCTTCCCGCCGACGGTAGCGCCACCGAAGATGTTCACCCCGACCGGGTTTCGCAGGTAGGCTTGGGCCACTAGGGCAGCGAGCCCGGCACACCAGAACTCGAGCTCCGTCCACTTGAGCTGAAATGGGAGCTTCCGAGTGAGCAGCAAAAGAATCGAGAATGCGATGACCAGCACCTGCGCTAGGAGCAGCGACGACGGGAGACCGGGAAGGCGAAGCGTCAGCCCCAGAGCGCCGAGGAAAGGAAGCAAGAGCCAGATCTTGCGCCCGAGCAAAAGACAAACCGCAAAGCCCACGCCGCCGAGCACCCATAGAACCGTCTCCATCTGGGCAGTGGCGGCAGAAATACCGAGGTAGAGCGCCGCGAAAATCGCGACCACGACGATCAGGACAGCTTTGATCTTGGAGGATTCCATGGAAAAGAGATTTGCCCGCGAATCGGGCTAAAAGATTTGAATTGGCGTTAAACCCGTGTGGCAGAGGCGAATTCAAGTAGCCGCGACGGCTTGGGGGCCGCTTCTGGCAGCCTTGAAGCGCCGGATCAATCCGAACGCGACCGCCAACCATACAAAGAGAGAGACGAGCGAGGCGGCTTCGATTACGGCCGCGATGGGGAAGAGGCGAAGACGGTCGTGGAAAAAAGTTCAGACTGAAAGCCGATTGGCCTCAAAGAAGGCCTGTTTCGGCTGCGAACCGTTTAAGCCGCAGCACCTCGAATTCGACTGCTTACGATTAAAGTAGGAATGCTTTCAAGATTCACTCTTTTTGGCACTGGCCCGTCGTTCCCGCCGTTCGCGGTATGATTAACGCCGCGAGGGCGATGAGGGCGATGCTGAGAGCGATCGACCAAAATTTCCGCAAGCTAGGC
Source organism: Verrucomicrobiota bacterium (assembly GCA_004293445.1). Taxonomy (GTDB): domain Bacteria; phylum Verrucomicrobiota; class Verrucomicrobiia; order Verrucomicrobiales; family Akkermansiaceae; genus Haloferula. Next base: position 168,815 of record RDYP01000007.1, read on the forward strand.
TCATAAACCAGTGCGAGTCCTTCCCCGGAAACCATTGGAAGGTTCCAACGGCTGAAGGCGAAACCCTCGGACCTTGGGGACGAACCCTGAGGCGAGAGGTGCCACCCGGGATAGCGCGTGTCCGTCTGAATAAACCCGGTGGCGGAAGCTGCGCCCTTGTAAATGAGATCCATGCGATTGTGGGAATCACCGCTGATTTCAAGCGGAAAGCCTTCACCATTCCGCACGTCCCGAAACCGGGCCGGTCCGCCGTTCCCTGAGCTCGGGATAAAGCCGCCCTTCCCATCTCCCGTAAAGTCGGCTCGCCATGTATCGGCAAGTGGCGGCTGATTCGCTGGATAGGTCTGAAACGAATTGGGCTGGAGGGCGGAATACCCTTGGACTGCATGGACGCGATAGAAAGCTGCCCAAGCGAAAGGAAAGACCTGATCTTCGAGAGGCAGCATCGATTCGTCGATTCGTTTGCCGCCCTCGGTCAATTGCATGGCCGATCTCTGGGCGGGACCTCCTTCCCGCAATTTCTCCCAGATGGCCACATCATGCATTGGCCGAAACCGGTGGTGAAACGCGACACAGGAAACAAGCCCAAGGAAGAGGGCCGCGGAACAATATCTTCGGGCGGAACTGTCCGTGAGGGGGCGCCCCATCGCGAACAGAGCCAATAGAGTCGCCACCAACCCGATTGAGGCTTCCGGATTGAGCAGGCTGCCCTCCTGCGGAAGTCGCTCGATTTGGGCAAGTCGAAGCTCTTCCGTGCCTAGTCCTCCGCTGTTTTTCACACCGGCGGCAAACACCTTGGCCGTAATCCTATTTTTTGCGTGAGGGTAAGCGACAAGGAGCACTCCGGATGCAGTCACTACCCAGGTCAGATGGATCAAGGTCCATCGCCGGGCCCACTTCATGGAAAGGAGCGGGCCCTTCAGGGCCCACTCGCGGCATGCAAGCGCTGTCAACACGACTAGCCCCATCCCTGCCATCCCTGCCATCCGCGGGTAGAGGATCTTGTTCAAGGGGCTGGCAATGACGATCAAATAGATCACCACACATGCCATGGAGGTAAACACGAAACTTCGATCCGAATCTGACGACGAAAAGAGCCTACGGAGTCCGGCAACCGCGATGACAGTTCCCGCACCTCCAAAAAAGAGAAGAAAAGCAATGCCTCCTTGGCCGAAGAGCTTACCAAGCTCGAGGGAACGGAAGGTCCCCGCAGCCCACGGATGGATGCTGATCATGCTGAAAGGTACCGCTAGCAGTCCGAGAATCCCTCGGGAATCCCCGGTAATTGACCGACTGCTATTCAGAAAGAATTCCAGTTGGTTCCCGAGTAGCGGGAAGGTCAGCAAAGCTCCAAGCAAGCCGGAGATGGCCACTACACTGAACGCTCTGGCGAAACGGGCCCGATCGCCGAAAAAAGAGCCCAGTAAAAAGGCAAAAGCGAATAGAGGCAAATAGGTGTGCGACTGAAGATTTCCCGACGCGAAGATGAACGCAACGAGAATTGCGGCCAACGCATCATGCCGGCCGGGCCTTTTGCCGAGGGCTGCAGCCCAGACGATCCAGAGGAATGGATAATAGGCGAACGATCCTTGAATCCAAGGGTGACCAAAGAACAGGGTGAACCATCCGGCGAATTGGTAACTTAGGGCAATAAGGGTGGAAACCGCGGACCCGACCTTCAGAAAGCGCAGGAGTAGGAACATCCCAAGACCCGTGAGGATACCGCGCAGCGCGATGTTCCAGTTGTAAGCGAGCTCGAAAGGCAGAAGCAGATTACAAAGAACTCGGATCGGATCGGTTCCATTCACGTGGGCATCTGCCAGCAGTGGCCTTCCACCATAGGTCCATGGATCCCACCAGGGAATTTCTCCATCGCGGTAGGCCTTGTGGATGGCAGCCTGAAGCGGAAGGTCATAGGCAAACTGATCGCTGATATAGTGGTTGTGAGGAACTCGGCCTGCGGCTGGATTCGCATATTCGAAGTTCTCAAAAAATGTCGGACCCTGGTCGAGCGGCGCGAGTAATGCTGTCCCTACGAGCGCTCCACGGTAGACCAACACCGTGAGAAGGAAGCTAGCCAACAGGAATATGAAAAGGGACCTGCGCATCACCTTGTAGCTTTACCAATTATTTTGCCCTGGCAATTGCGACCAAGCTCTGCCCGAAGGGCGGGCGCACCAACCCTCGTTCGAGCCGATGGGCAATCGGGAAAATCTTCCGATCGAACACCCGAACTTGTTGAACGTCGAAACTCATTCCTCGCAGCAGGGTATAGCGCAAGCCCCAAGCAAAATACCCGATGACATTGAAATAGAAGAGGCTCTCGATCTCGAATCCAGCCTGAAGCAAGACCGCTTTCAATCCGGGGCGGTCGTATCGTCTGAAATGCCCGAAATGGGCATCCAATCTCGAATAGAGTTCTTGCCGAGCGGGCACCAGGATGCAGAGATGCCCACTTCGTTCACTAAGGATTTCTCTAAGTCGGCGGAGTTCTTGGACGTCATGTTCGATATGTTCGAGCACGTTCACCATGACGGCAGCATCAAACGTTTCCCCCGGGTTTAAATCCGCCGTGGTGCCGGCGACCAAGCGTACTTCGGGAAGACGTTGGCGAAATCCGTTTTGGAACCTGGTATCAGGTTCAACACCGACAAGTTCATCGACTTCAGGCAGGGCCATCATTGCCTCCGTGGTCTGGCCAATACCAGCTCCCACCTCGAGAACTCGCCCGCGCAAATAGGGCGCAAACTCATCCACGATCGCGGCGCGATAATTCACAGCTTCGGATAGAGCTGCAAATTCGAAATCTTCCGTAGTAGCGATTGAATTGGGTTCCACGCTCATAATCAAAAAACATTGTATTTCAAGATGCACCAGATAGCGCGAAAGCCGTCTCTCCAGCCAATCTTCTTACCTTCTTCGTAGGTTCTTCCATAGTAGGAAATGGACACTTCGTACAAGGGAACTTTCAGCTTGGCGACCTTGGCGGTGATCTCGGGCTCGAAGCCGAAGCGGTTCTCTTCGATCGTGATCTTCTGCAAGACCTCCCGGCGGAAGACCTTGTAGCAGGTTTCCATGTCGGTGAGGTTGAGGTTGGTGAACATGTTGGAGATCAGGGTCAGGAACTGGTTCCCGACCGAGTGCCAGTAATAGAGGACCCGGTGCATGCCCGCGCCAAGGAACCGGGACCCGAACACCACATCGGCCTTGCCGCCGACAATCGGCGTGAGGAGCTTCGGGTATTCGTCCGGGTCGTATTCGAGGTCCGCGTCCTGGATGATGACGATGTCGGAGGCCACGTGCTGGAAGCCGGTGCGAAGCGCCGCGCCTTTGCCTTGGTTGACTTCGTGAGTGAAGATCCGGATCCGATCATCGGTCTTCGCCAATGCTTGCATGGTATTCCAGGTGCCGTCCTTCGAGCAGTCGTTGACCATCACCAGCTCCGCCACTTCAGGCCGGGCCAGCACCTTTTCGACGATCAGGTGAAGGGTCCGCTCCTCGTTGTAGACAGGAATGACCACACCAAGACAGCGGGCGGGAATTTCGACGGGATTCATGGGCTGAGGCTTTTTGAAGGAAACGCGCGAAGTGATTGAGATGATCTGCAACGGCAGCTTTTGGGAGCCACGGCAATCCTGTCGTGGGTATTGGAAGCGCAGTCGGCCGACCCGGCGGTCCAGCCCTACCGGGTTTTAGGTGGCGGCTGCCGATGGGCGATCCAAGAGCTAGTGGCCGCTCCCCGAGTCAGACCCGCTGGCAGGCACCGATGAAGTTCGTTCGCGCTCGGGAGAAGTTCGTTCGCGCTCGGGAGAAGTTCGTTCGCGCTCGGGAGAAGTTCGTTCGCGCTCGGGAGAAGTTCGTTCGCGCGCGCTCGGGAGAAGTTCGTTCGCGCTCGGGAGTAGTTCGTCGGCGCTCGGGAGTAGTTCGTCGGCGCTCGGGAGTAGTTCGTCAGAGCTCGGGAGTAGTTCGTCAACGCTCGAGAGTAGTTCGTCGACGCTCGGGAGTAGTTCGTCGACGCTCGGGAAAGCTTAGTTGAATGGTAGGGGCCGACTGCCAGGCGGTCCCACTTTACCGACGACGAAGGAGGCGGATTTGCGTTCCTTTAACGATTCACCCTCGCGAGAAAAGTGGGCCGGCCCAGCGGTCCAGCCCTACCGGGTTTTCGGCGGCGGCTGCCGATGGGCGAATTCTTTGGCGATTCACCCTCGCGGGAAAAGTGGGCCGGCCCGGCGGTCTAGCCCTACCTCATTTATGGTAGGGACCGACTGCTAGGCGGTCCCAATTTATCGGCGACGGAGGAGGCGGACCATGAATGGTAGGGACCGACTGCCAGGCGGTCCCAATTTACCGACGACGGAGGAGGCGGATTTGCGTTCCTTTAACGATTCACCCTCGCGGGAAAAGTGGGCCGGCCCGGCGGTCCAGCCCTACCTCATTTATGGTAGGGGCCGACTGCTAGGCGGTCCCAATTTACCGACGACGGAGGAGGCGGATTTGCGTTCCTTTAACGATTCACCCTCAGGGGAAAAATGGGCGGACCCGGCGGTCCAGCCCTACCGGGTTTTAGGCGGCGGCTGCCGTTTGGCTTGGATTCACGATCTACGATCCACCATTCGCTTTCCCCTCCGCGTATCGTTTGCGAAGCAAGCGGGTGGCGACGGTAGCCGCAATGAGGAGGCCGGCACCGGTGACGACCAGGCCGAAGCGGCCGTTGAAGATCGCGCCGCCTGTGAGGACAAAGCCGCAGATGTAGAGGCCGGTGACCGGGATGGCGGTCAGCAGCGAGTGGCGGAGCGGGACGCCGAGGACGCCGAGTCCGTAGTTCTGGACAAAGAGCGGGACGGCGGGGGTGACGCGGAGAATCCAAGCGAGCTTCATCAGGTCGGCCTGCGGCATGGCGAACAGGCGCTCGCCATGCTTGCCGAGGATGCGGGTGACAAGGGTCTTGCAGGGGCCGGCCGCCAACAAGTGGGTCCAGGTGACATTCAACAGGATCGCACCCAAGGCGATGCCGCAGCTGCTGGCGGTGCTCCCCCACACCGCCCCGGCCAGCAGCAGCAAGGCACTGGCGGGAAACGCGAACCCCGGCAGCAGGACCAGAGCGAGGAAGATCGCCCAAGGATACTGCGCGCCGTAGGTGTCGACGACTTGCTTGAGAAAAGACATGGAATGTGGGTCGGCGGTCGGCGATTGAGAAATGGTAGGGACTGACTGCCAGGCGGTCCCACTTTACCGACGACGAAGGAGACGAATCATTAACGGTAGGGACCGACTGCCAGGCGGTCCCACTTTACTGGCAGCAGAGGAGGCGAATCATTAACGGTAGGGACCGACTGCCAGGCGGTCCCAATTTACCGACGACGGAGGAGGCGAATCATTAATGGTAGGGACCGACTGCTAGGCGGTCCCACTTTACCGACGACGAAGGAGGCGGGGCTTGGGCGGGTTCTTTCGCGTCTCGCCCTCGCGGGAAAAATCGGCCGGCCCGGCGGTCCAGCCCTACCGGGTTTTAGGAGGCGGCTGCCGGTGGGCTTTTCTTTCGCGCCTCACCCTCAGGGGAAAATCGGCCGGCCCGGCGGTCCAGCCCTACCGGGTTTGAGCGGGCTGCCGCTATTTGGCTTTGATCCACGATCTATCATCTGCTTTCCCGCGGTTCATTTTCCTTTGGGCAAGCTACCGCCCGTGGTCGCATCGGGACTTTCCCCCTCCCAAGCGGCCTTTCCATCACAGCAGACTGAAGGTCTAAAACCACCATCCGAGAGAGGACTCTGGCGGGAATTTTGGATTGTTCAATTTAAAATGAACAAAGAAAGCGGGCTTGGATTGGGGTGCCATTTAGCGGTATGGACCGACTGCTAGGCGGTCCAAATTTGCCGACGACGGTGGAGGCGGACCATGAATGGTAGGGGCCGACTGCTAGGCGGTCCCACTTTACCGACGACGAAGGAGACGGATCATTAACGGTAGGGACTGACTGCTAGGCGGTCCCACTTTGTCGGCGACGAAGGAGACGGATCATTAACGGTAGGGACTGACTGCCAGGCGGTCCCACTTTACCGACGACGAAGGAGGCGGGGCTTGGGCGAATTCTTTCGCGCCTCGCCCTCGCGGGAAAAGTGGGCCGGCCCGGCGGTCCAGCCCTACCCTTTTTAATGGTAGGGACCGACTGCCAGGCGGTCCCAATTTACCGACGACGGAGGAGGCGGGGCTTGGGCGGGTTCTTTCGCGTCTCGCCCTCGCGGGAAAAATGGGCTGGCCCGGCGGTCCAGCCCTACCGGGTTTTAGGCGGCGGCTGCCGTTTGGCGTTTCGATGGCGGTTTATTTGCGCAGCAAAAGTGGTCCTGCCCTACCGGGCTTGAGCTCTACCGAAAGCGCTGATAAGGCCAATCGGACGGGTTTTCAACGAGGCCAGCACGAACCGGATTGAGACGAATGTAATTCGCTTTTTCTGCAGCGGATTCACCGTTTCGAAGTCGATGGTCGAAAAAATTTTTCTGCCATCGAACATGGCTATTTTTAGCGATCCATTCCTTGAAAGATGGAATCACCAAGGACATCGGTTTCCGTCCCGGGAAGCTAAACAAGCCATGGAGATGATCGGGCATCGCCAGAACCATCCCGACACGGATTTCGCCGTTGGCTTCCCGAATTCCCAGTGTCTCATCGATGACCTGCCAGACGTCCGCGCGAGCGAGTTGATTCTCTCCTCGTGGAATGCAGCATATCGTGATGAAAAACACCTCGTCTTCCGGCGAGGTGCAGACATCGATCGGGACCTGATGAGGCAAAGAGACGCGACCAATTTGCTTCATATTAAGGGTCGGTTCGGAGGAGGATTTATCGGCCCACCGTTTTAACGGTAGGGACCGACTGTCAGGCGGTCCCAATTTACTTGCAGCAGCGAAGGCGGTTCTCAGGCGAATTCTTTCGCGCCTCACCCTCCGGGGAAAAATCGGCCGGCCCGGCGGTCCAGCCCTACCTTTTTTAGGAATGGTAGGGACCGACTGCCAGGCGGTCCCACTTTACCGGCAAAACGTCGATATCCCTTGTGGCGAGAGGCTCGCCATGGAATCCAGCGGCAGTGGCTCCACCAATTGCATATTGTCTCAGAACCCCATCTCGGAGGAGTCTTTCGAGAGAGTCGCAGACCGCATGCATGATTTCTTAATGGTCTCGAGTTGGCGGGTTTCAAGAATGAAACGACCGATCAACTCCACTTTCTCAGCGATGGAAAGTAGTCTTTGCGCCTTTCTCCAGGCAGGCATCCCACGAGGAGGAATCGGTGTGGGCTTCATGGTTTGAACGTAGATTAAACGAGTGCCGCTAAAAAGCGAAACAGAGACTTGATGGCGGGGCTCGGGCAGGTTTCGCGTGCCCTGCCCTCTGGGAAAAGTGGGCCGGCCCGGCGGTCCAGCCCTACCCTTTCTAATGGTAGGGACCGACTGCTAGGCGGTCCCACTTTACTTGCAGCAGAGAAGGCGGTTTTCAGGCGGATGCTTTCGCGCCTCACCCTCTGGGGAAAGTGGGCCGGCCCGGCGGTCCAGCCCTACCTTTTAAAATGGTAGGGACCGACTGCTAGGCGGTCCCACTTTGTCGACGACGAAGGAGGCGAGGCTTGAGCGGGTTCTTTCGCGCCTCGCCCTCGTGGGGAAAATGGGCCGGCCCGGCGGTCCAGCCCTACCCTTTTAATAGTAGGGACCGACTGCTAGGCGGTCCCACTTTGCCGACGACGAAGGAGACGGGGCTTGGGCGGATGCTTTCGCGCCTCACCCTCGGGTGAAGTGGACCGGCCCGGCGGTCCGGCCCTACCCTTTCCGGCGGCTGCCGCCGTTTGTCTTAGCTTGTCCGCTCTTCAGATAATCATCCCCGCCGCGACGGTTTCGTTGGTGCCGGGATCGACGAGAATAAAGGAGCCGGTCTGACGGTTGCGACGGTAAGAGTCGTGGATGACCGGCTGGGCGGTGCGCAGGGTGATGCGGCCGATGTCGTTCATCGCGAAGGTTCCGGGCTGCTCGATCTTGTGCAGGGTATTGATGTCGACGAGGTATTTGACCTCGCTGACCACGGCCTGCATTTCGCGGGTGGTATGGCGGAGCAGGAGCTTGGCGCGGTGGGCCATCGGCTTGTTGGAGAACCAGCAAATCATGGCCTCGATGTCTTGGGAGACTTCGGGAGGATTGTTGCGCTTGATGATCATGTCGCCGCGCGAGATGTCGATCTCGTCGCAGAGGGTCAGGGTGACGCTTTGCGGGGCGTAGGCTTCCTCAAGGTCACCGTCGGCGGTGTGGATGGACTTGATCTTGGTGGTGAAGCCGGAAGGCAGGACGGAAATCTCGTCGCCGGGCTTGAAGACACCACCAGCCACCCGACCGCCGTAGCCGCGGAAGTCGTGCCACTCGTCGCTCTGCGGGCGGATGACCCACTGGACGGGGAAGCGGGCGTCGACGTGGTTCTCCTCGCCACCGACGTAGACGTGCTCCAGATGGTAGAGCAGCGAGGGGCCCTGGAACCAAGGCATGGCTTCGGACTTGTCGACGACATTGTCGCCGTTGAGCGCGGAGATCGGGATCGGGGTGATGTCGACGATGTTGTCGAGACGCGAGGCGAATTCCTGATAATCCTTGATGATCTTGTTGTAGACCTCTTCGGAGTAATCGACGAGGTCCATCTTGTTGACCGCGACAACGACGTGCTGGATGCGCAGGAGGTTTGCGATGAAGCTGTGGCGCTTGGTCTGCTCGATCACGCCCTTGCGGGCATCGACGAGAATGATGGCTAGGTTGGCGGTCGAAGCGCCGGTGACCATGTTCCGCGTGTACTGGATGTGGCCCGGGGTGTCGGCGATGATGAACTTGCGCTTGGGAGTGGCGAAATAGCGGTAGGCGACGTCGATGGTGATGCCCTGTTCCCGCTCGGCCTTCAGGCCATCGGTGAGGAGGGCGAGGTCGACATGGCCGTCGCCGCGGCGCTTGGAGGTTTCCTCGATGGCTTCGAGCTGGTCCTCGAAGATCGATTTGGAATCGTAAAGCAGGCGGCCAATAAGGGTGGATTTTCCGTCATCGACGGAACCGGCGGTGGTGAAGCGAAGAAGGTCCATGGAAGAAGAGTGTTCAGTGGGCAGTGGCTAGCGGCCAGTGCCCGAGGTTCAGTTGAAGTGGGGTGTTGAAAGCGTTGCGTGTCGGTTTGACCAGCGTCTGATCACTGGCCACCGACCACCGGTCACTTTAGAAATATCCTTCCTTCTTGCGGTCTTCCATCGCGGTTTCGGAGCGCTTGTCATCGGCGCGGTTGCCGCGCTCGGTCTGGCGGGCGGCGGCGACTTCTTCGATGATGTCTTCCATGGTGGTGGCAGTGGACTCGATGGCTCCGGTGATGGTGGCATCACCCATCGTGCGGAAGCGGATCACCTTGCGCTCGACGGTCTCGCCATCGCGCGGTTGGACGAATTCTGAGACGGCGAGGATGGTGCCATTGCGGACGACCACTTCGCGCTCGTGGGCGTAGTAGAGGCTGGGGAGAACGATGCCTTCGCGGTGCATGTACATCCACACGTCCATTTCGGTGAAATTGGACAGCGGGAAGACCCGGAAGTGCTCGCCGGAGTGCTTGCGGCCGTTGAAGAGGTTCCAGAGTTCGGGGCGCTGGTTTTTGGGATCCCACTGACCGAAGTCGTCGCGGTGGGAGAAGAAGCGTTCCTTGGCGCGAGCCTTTTCCTCGTCGCGGCGGCCGCCACCGAGGAGGGCGTCGAACTGATACTCGGCAATGGTGTCGAGCAGAGTGGTGGTCTGAGCGCGGTTGCGGGAGGCGTTCGGGCCCTTTTCCTCAACCACGCGGCCTTCATCGATCGACTTCTGGACCGAGCCGACGATCAGGCGGGCATCGAGCTTGGCGGCGAAGTCGTCGCGGTAAGTGATGGTCTCCGGGAAGTTGTGGCCGGTATCGACGTGGACCAGCGGGAAGGGCATGCGGGCCGGGTGGAAGGCCTTGCGGGCGATCCAGGCCATGACGATGGAGTCCTTGCCGCCGGAGAAAAGCAGTCCGGGATTCTGGAATTGGGCCGCGGTTTCGCGGAGAATGAAGATGGCCTCGGCCTCAAGTTGGTCGAGGTGGGACAGTTGGTAGCTAGGCATCAGGCCGGTGGTTCGAATGTGAGATGACCGGACACGGCGGACTGCCGTGCGGGGGGAGGGCGGGAGAAAAGCGGGTGAGGGCGGACGACGACAAGATTAAATTACTTAGTTTAGCAACTTGGTAATGAAATGATGGATGAGGTGGGGAATGCCGAAAGATTTCAGCGGCTACCGCACCCTTGTCGTAGGATTTTGGGGTCGGGGGTCGGATCAATGGTAGGGACCGACTGCCAGGCGGTCCGACTTTACCGACGACGAAGGAGACGGATCATGAATGGTAGGGGCCGACTGCCAGGCGGTCCGACTTTACCGACGACGAAGGAGACGGATCATGAATGGTAGGGGCCGACTGCCAGGCGGTCCCACTTTACCGACGACGAAGGAGGCGGATCATGAATGGTAGGGACCGACTGCCAGGCGGTCCCAATTTGTCGACGACGAAGGAGACGGTTCTTGGGCCGGTTCTTTCGCGCCTCGCCCTCGCGGGGAAAGTGGGCCGGCCCGGCGGTCCAGCCCTACCGGTTTTAGGCGGCGGCTGCCGATGGGCGTTTCTTTCGCGTCTCGCCCTCGGGGAAAAGTGGGCCGGCCCGGCGGTCCAGCCCTACCGGTTTTAGGCGGCTGCTGCCGATGGGCGTTTCTTTCGCGCCTCGCCCTCGGGGAAAATGGGCCGGCCCGGCGGTCCAGCCCTACCGGGTTTCAGATGGCTGTCGATTTTCAGCTTTTTGCTTTAGCCGCTTGCCTTCTCAGGTGCCGAGCAGTTTCTGGACTGCAATCCGTAGCGCCACGTTGTGGTTTTCCGCCACATCCCAAACAATCGAATCCTCAACAAAGCGCTCGTAATCAAAGCCATCGATATAAGACTCGATCCTCTGCCCCGCCTCCAAGATGTCTTCAAGCCTCAGCTGTGGATCACGCGACATGGAGCAACTCAGGTTGGATCCGGCGCATGAATCGGTCCGGACAGGAACTCCGGGTGTGAAGATCGACAGCCAATCCGAGTTTATCCTCGAGGAAGAACTTGAGATTCATGAACCCAGTAAGGGTGGCTCGGTCCGAGAATTCGACAAGAAGATCGGCATCATGGGCAGCGGTTTCACCGCGAGCCAGGGAGCCAAAAAGCCAAAGATTCATGACACCCATAGTTCGCAATTCCGGTTTGATCTCACGGATGGCTTGGATGATGGTTTCACGTTTCATGGCAAGTTCATCGGATAGGTCGGCCACCCCACCAAGGCAAGAGGTAAGGCGCAAGGGCCCAAGGGCGGAAGCTCTGAGCCATCCATGACACAGCTGTCATAGAGCGGCAAGCGATGTGAGCGGGCCTCGGGTAGGGCCAGCCCTACCCTTTTTAATGGTAGGGACCGACTGCCAGGCGGTCCCACTTTACCGACGACGAAGGAGACGGTTCTTGGGCAGGTTCTTTCGCGTCTCGCCCTCGCGGGAAAAGTGGGCCGGCCCGGCGGTCCAGCCCTATCTTTTTTTAATGGTAGGGACCGACTGCCAGGCGCTCCCAATTTACCGACGACGAAGGAGACGGGGCTTGGGCAGTTCTTTCGCGCCTCGCCCTCGTGGGGAAAAGTGGGCCGGCCCGGCGGTCCAGCCCTACCGGGTTTCAGGCTCTCCCCTTCTTTCCCTCCACGAATCCGATGACTTCGGAGACGGCGTCTGCGATGCTTAGCCGCTCGGTATCGAGGACAAGATCGGGGTCCAGGGGTTCTTCGAAGCTGCTGTCGCGGCCAGTGAAATGAGCGACCTCACCCTTGGCGGCTTTGGCGTAGAGACCCTTGACGTCGCGCTTTTCGCAGGCTTCAAAGCTGGCCTTGACGTGAATCTCGGCGAAGTCCTCGCCAAGAATGCCACGGGCGAGATCACGGTGAATACCGCGCGGAGTGATCAGCGAGCAAAGGACAATCACGCCGTTGGATGCGAGGATCTTGGCAATCTCTGCGGTGCGGCGGATGTTTTCCAGACGGTCCTCATCCGAGAAGGACAGGTTGGCATTGAGGCCCGTGCGGAGATTGTCGCCATCGAGGCGTACGGTGAAGCGGCCTTGATCGTGGAGGACCTGCTCGACACCGGAAGCGATGGTCGACTTGCCGGAGCCGGAAAGGCCACAGAACCAGAGCACGATACCGCGCTGGCCGAGGAGCTTTTCCTTATCGTGACGAGGAAGAGTGGCGTGGGGGTGGATATTGGACATGGGAAAAAAATGCTGAGATGCGGCGATGGAGAAAGCGGAAAGCGGCGGTCGGGGGTCGGGGTCGGGGGTCAGTGAGCGGTGACCACTGACCACTGACCACTGACCACTGACCACTGACCACTGACCACTGACCACTGACCACTGACCACTGACCACTGACCACTGACCACTGACCACTCACTGACCACTGACCACTGACCACTGACCACTGACCACTGCTCCCCAGCTACTTCCTCCGATCACAGAGACTGTACCAGAGGAATAGCGAATTGTAAGTGAAGTAGCGCTTGAATAGGCGACGGGGCTCTGCGGCGATGCGGTAAGCCCACTCGAGGCCGAACTTCTGGAGTAGGGACGGAGCTTGGGAGACTTCGCCGGCGTGGAAGGCAAAGGCGGCACCGATTCCAAAATACACGGCGGGAGGAAGGCGATCCTTGTGACGTGCAATCCAGTGCTCCTGCTTCGGGCAACCAAGGCCCACCCAGACGAGATTGGCTCCGGAAGCGCGAATCATTTCGCAGACTCGCTCAGTCTCATCCGCCGGCCATTCGCCGAAGGGTGGTGAGTAAGTTCCCGCAATTTCGACGCCGGGAAAACGCTCGGCAAAAGAGGCACGGAGTTTTTCGAGGGTGGATTCTTTACCTCCGAAGAGAAAGTGACGGAACTCCGGGCGACCCGCGCTGGCGCGCAGGGTTTCGAGCATCAGGGTGGGGCCGTAAACGCGATCGTTGAGGCGTTTTTCAGGAGGCAGAGAAGCGTTCAGGGACCAGACGAGCGGCATGCCGTCGGGGACAATCAGGTCGAAGCGGCGCATGGCGTCCCGGAAATCGCGATCGGAACGGGCGAGGGCCGCAACATGGGTGTTCGCGGCTTCGACGGCATACGTCGCCGCCCCGTCGGATGCTTTTGCAAGAATCCAGGAGACGGCACCCGCGTAGTCAGTGCAGGCGATCGGGAGGCCGATGACGGGGTGGGTGTGCATGAAGAGGGAAGAGCGGTCGGGGTCGGCGATGGATCAATGGTAGGGACTGACTGCTAGGCGGTCCCAATTTGTCGGCGACGAAGGAGGCGGATCATTACCGGTAGGGACCGACTGCTAGGCGGTCCCAATTTATCGGCGACGGAGGAGGCGGACCATGAATGGTAGGGGCCGACTGCCAGGCGGTCCCAATTTACCGACGACGAAGGAGACGGGGCTTGGGCAGTTCTTTGGCATCTCACCCTTTGGGGAAAGTGGGCCGGCCCGGTGGTCCAGCCCTACCCTTTTAATGGTAGGGACCGACTGCTAGGCGGTCCGACTTGACCGACGACGTAGGAGGCGGGGCTTGGGCAGTTCTTTCGCGCCTCACCCTCAGGGGAAAGTGGGCCGGCCCGGCGGTCCAGCCCTACCCTTTTTAATGGTAGGGACCGACTGCTAGGCGGTCCCAATTTCTCGAAGACGGAGGAGACGGGGCTTGGGCGAATTCTTTCGCGCCTCGCCCTCGTGGGGAAAATGGGCCGGCCCGGCGGTCCAGCCCTACCCTTTTTTAATGGTAGGGACCGACTGCTAGGCGGTCCCAATTTACCGGCGACGGAGGAGGCGGACCATGAATGGTAGGGGCCGACTGCTAGGCGGTCCTACTTTACCGGCGACGAAGGAGGCGGTTCTTGGGCGGGTTCTTTCGCGCCTCACCCTCAGGGGAAGAATCGGCCGGCCCGGCGGTCCAGCCCTACCGGGTTTTGGGCGGCTACCGCCGATGGGCAATGCTTTGGCGATTCCTCTGTTGGGACCACGAAGAGAGTTTCGTGGCTTTTGATGCGGTCGCCAGCGTGCACGCCGCGTTCAGCTTTGCTTCAGACCCGGCAAAAAGGCTCGATCGGGCGGAGCGGGCTGTGCTCGGCGAGTGCAGCAGAGCGGGCGGGCTCGTCGGGGAAGAGGTAGAGGGCATAACCGCCGTGACCGCCACCACAGTACTTTTTGGCAAGGGCTCCGGCAATGTCAGGCAAGCTGGCCATGCCTTCGCTGAGCTGGGCGGCGTAATAAAGATCTACGCCACGGGCGAGGGTCGTGATGCAGGTTTTCAGGACTCCCTCGCGGGCGATACGGGCAGACTCGGCAATGCGATCGAAGTCGTGGACGAGATGGGCGGAGGCCGGTGTGTCATGAGGACTACCGGTCCAGTAGATGGCCATGCGGCCTTTGAGGAAATCGCCGTTGTGCTTGAAGTCGAGCACGGGGCCGGGGCCGGAACGCCAGACGCAGAGACCCGTCTCGCGGATGACGGCGGGATCTTGCCAGCCGACGCCGAGGTCGAGCTCGGACTCAAAGCTATCCTTGCCATTCAGCAACGCCCAAGCGCCGCTGCCACCGAGACCAGCCTGCTTTTCGAAAGGCCATTCGCGGAGCGAGACCAATGGGGAGATCGCGCAATTCACGATGAACTCGCCTTCGCGAGCGAAGCGTGGGACATCGAGCCAGCCACCGGCGAAGTCGACCCGCAGAGGGGCCTCGGTCGGAGCCTGGACGAAGCGGACGATCGACGAAGTCGAGACCGGCTCGAAACGCGGTGGCGTTTTGGGGAGGACGACATAGGTGGCACCCACTTCGGCACAAAGAGCACGCTTGAGGTCGGCATACTTGTCGTCCTCGGTCACCGCGAGGATATCGGGACGCAGGGCGAGGAAATCCTCGCGGAAATCGATACCCTCATCATGACCGCGGCCGACGACGACGAGATCGACGACGCGAAGGCACTCAAGCAGAGCTTTCTTGTGCTCATCGGGGATCGACGGTTTCCGGCGCTTGTGAATCCAAAGAACTTCCGCGGAGGCAAAGGACACCGTGAGGTGATCCCCCAAAGCACGGGCTTCCTCGAAGAACTGAACATGGCCACCGTGGATGATGTCGTAGCAACCGGAGACGAAGACTTTTTTCATGGGATTCGAGGAAAGAGCGGAAGGAGAGTCGTCGAGAATCTCCGCGCGGAGCGAAGGACGCGAGAGCGGCGAGTCGATCAATCTTTACGAAGCTGCATCGCCAAAATACCACGGATGGAGAGATCCTCATCCAAACGCGGCCAATGCAAACCGAACGGCGAGAGCTCAATCTCTGAGAGCTCTTCCAATGTAGCAGACTTCAAGCGGACGCTCGACTCGATGGGAAAACGGATGGTTTCACCGCTCGACATCTCGATGACGATCTCAGGCCCCTCGAGGCAGGCTGACCTCGGCGTATCAATCAAAGTATTCATGCCACTTCGTAATGATAAGCTCCTTGTGCTCAAATGCCAAGAATTCAGCAATTCCAAGCTCTCCCGTTTTCAAACCAACCGATTCCCGAAGCGCGACCGAGTCGCCAACTTCGAACACCGCTTCTCCATCGCCTTTGCGGACATGAACATGGATCGGCTTATGGTCGTTGCTGTAGAAAAAGAAGCGGAAGCCGTCTCTGGCAAAAAAAATGGTTGGGATGAACTGAAAGCCGCGGTGAACGCTCAACCGGCGAAGGACGCGAGAGCAGCGACCACTTCGGCGAGTTGGCTTTCGACCAGCTCGGCATAGATCGGGATACTGAGGACTTCGCTGGCGAGGAGATCGGACACCGGGCAGCCGGATAGCGAATGCGCTGGGAGATTGGCGAAGCACTGCTGGCGGTGCATCGGAACGGGATAGTAGATCTCGCATCCGATACCGAGGGAGCTGAGGTGAGCTTTGAGAGCGTCGCGCCGGCCTTCGCCGGAGACCCGTAGGGTGAACTGGTTCCAGACGTGACCGTTGTGGGCATAGGCGACGGGAAGCACGAGCTTCGCATCGGCGAGACGGGCTGCCTGGCGCGCAGGGCAGCAGCAATCGGCCTCGCGGGCCTGCACGGCACCGGGCAGTTCCGGGATACGGGAAAGGTAGTAGTCGGCGTTGCGCGCGCGACCGGCCTCGTAGTCCTTGATATGGCGCAGTTTGACGCGAAGCAGGGCGCACTGGAGGGCATCCATGCGGAAGTTGCCGCCGACCATCGAGTGGTAGTAGCGGGGATGCATGCCATGGTTGCGGAGGCGCAGGACTTTTTCCGCGAGGGCATCATCCTCGGTGGTGACAAGGCCACCATCGCCAAAGCCACCAAGGTTTTTCGAAGGGAAGAAGCTGAAGCAGCCAAGCGCACCGATGGTGCCACAGCCGCGGCCTTTGTAAGTGGCACCGAAGGACTGGGCGACGTCTTCGACGACAGCCAGTCCGTGTTCTTTCGCAAAGGAGGTGATCGAATCCATATCGGCGGCTTGACCGTAGAGATGGACCGGGACGATGGCCTTGGTGCGCGGGGTAAGCTTGGCTTTCGCGGAGTCGATATCGAGGCCAAAGCAGACCGGGCAGACGTCGCAGAAGACGGGCGTCGCGCCGGTGCGGGCGATGCTGCCAGCAGTGGCGAAAAAAGTGAAGGAGGGGCAGATCACCTCGTCGCCGGGACCGATATCGAGCGCCATCAGGGCAACGATCAGGGCATCGGTGCCGGAAGAGATGGAGATCGCATGCTTCGCGCCGAGGGCGGCGGCGCATTCGCGCTCGAAGGCTTCCACCTCCTCGCCGAGGATGAAGCGGCCGGAGCGGAGGACGCTATCGAAGACCGCCTTCAGTTCGGCTTCGAGCGGGAGATTCTGGGCGTTAACGTCAAGGAGAGGAACGGGCATGGGAAGTAGCGCAACTTTGTAAGTTGCATCAGGTGAGGGCCGGGAGATCCGGCTCGTGAGGTTTCAGGGAAGCGGGCCGCCGGACGCTCGCAACGTAAAACGTCGCGCTACTTCGAGCGGGAGATTCTGG
>RDYP01000043.1 GCA_004293445.1 Verrucomicrobiota bacterium
CCAGCCACTTCATCGCACTCGCTCCAATAATCCCGTTTTGCTCCGTCTCTGTGTCCCGTTTTGCTCCGGTGCTGTCCCGTTTTGCTCCGGCCCCGACAGGAAAAAACTCCGGCGGCGCTCGGATGCTTTGGAGGATTTTAGGCTGTGGCGTTGATTGGCAAAAAAAATGCAGAACTCGATTGACGTCGATGAGATATGCGTGCATCTTCTGCCCGTCGCGACATTAATAGGCGGCCCGATTGAAGATCTGCCCGGTTTTTGGGTTTTTCCGGAGGTGATTCGATCGGGCCGCTTAATTTTTAGATTCGCGGCTTTTTTGTGTCGAGTTGTCTTGGGTGCGCGAATTCCCACAACTCTCGCTCGGGGTTGTATACTACACTGGACTGATTAGGATTTAGCAGCCGGGTGCGAGTACTTTCGCGATACGGGCGCGGTCGAGGTCGAAGGGGCTGATCTCGAGCAAGACGCTGGTGCCGTCCGGGAGTTCGGGTGCTAGGGCGGCGAGTTCCTTGGAAAGGTGCGCGGTGAGGGGTTTGCCGTTTGGCAGGGTGGCAGTGAAAAGTCCCGGGGCGAGGGTTTGGGCAATGGTGCCGAGAGGGCGCAGGCAGTCGTCGGGCTGGGATCCAGAGCTTCGCATGGCCTCGATGGATCACGGTATTGGCGGTTTTTGCAAGCTCGGGAGCGACAGCAAGCGGAGAGCTGGAAATCAGGAGCGGACGCTTGAGGCCTTGCCAATCGATCTGCTTTCGCAGCGCGCGCGCTTGAATTGCCCTTATTTGATCGGGAGAGGACTTGCACGCGAGGAAAGTTGCTGGAGGCATCGAGAGGCCCCGGCTTGACGGAGGCGGGCAGGGGCTTCATCGTCCCGCCCCGACCCGAGAGTTTCGTGCTTTCGACGTCGAATCGAATGTCTTGCCGACCCATCATGAATCTTCGACTGATTCTTCCAGCCACTGCCGCGATGCTTGTCGCAGCGACTTCTTGCACTCCTTATCGCGAGCTGCCGCCGCCCGCTCCCCGTGATCCGGCGATGCGACAGGTGAGAGCTGCGGAGCCCGACAAGTCGCAAGCACAGCCAGAGGCGATCAAGCGGCAGGATGCCGAGGTGAAGGTTCCCGAGCCTACAAGGACCTCTGAGTCCGAGCAGGAGATGTCCATCAAGCCGCGTCCTGATCCCCAAGAGCGTGAGGAAAAGGGTTCCTCCGATGCGGTGACTCTGCCGCCGACCGAGAAGAAGCCTGTGATCCCCGTTGCACGACCCATTCCGGGCAAGGTCGGGATGGTTTTCAGTCCGTTCAACAACAAGCCAATCGACGTCAAAGGGATCCCGAGTGGCCGTTTGGTGGCTGATCCGACCTATCCACCCTCGGAGAAGAAGCATTTCCGTGTTCCCTGAGCGCTTGGCCGGCATGGCGGTGCGTGATTTCGAGGAGCCGGTCCCTCAGGGTCCGGCTTCTTCATTCCCGAGAGAGCAATGGATTTTCAAAAGGTAGCCGTCCTCGGCGGGGGACTTCTCGGTGGTTCGCTGGCGCTTGCGTCGATGCGGCG
Organism: Verrucomicrobiota bacterium; assembly: GCA_004293445.1. Classification (GTDB taxonomy): domain Bacteria; phylum Verrucomicrobiota; class Verrucomicrobiia; order Verrucomicrobiales; family Akkermansiaceae; genus Haloferula. The sequence goes on from RDYP01000043.1 coordinate 1,549, forward strand.
CTTTCCGTCTTGCTCTGTTTCGCTGTGGGCGCGGCGGGAGGAAACGGTGGGTCTCGCACGGGAGCGGGGGATCGAGGGTGCCACCTCGGATTTGGCGGAAGCGGTTTCAGGGGCGGATCTCGTGGTTCTATCGACCCCAGTGGGAGCGATGCCTGGGGTGCTTGCTGCGGCGCAGTCGGCCGGGCTTTCGAGTCGGTCCTTGGTGACCGATGTCGGTAGTGTGAAAGCGGCTCCACATCGTTCCCTGCGGCCACTTTTGGCGGCGACTGGCGGGGTCTTTATCGGGAGTCATCCGATGGCGGGATCGGAGCAGGGGGGGATCTCGGCGGCGGCGGTGGGATTGTTTGAGGGGGCGGCATGTTTGCTAACGGATGATGATTGCGTGGGCATGCCGTGGACGGATCGACTGGAGGCTTTTTGGACGGGCTTGGGTTGTCGGGTATCGTGGTTGGACGCGATGGCGCATGACGCCTTGGTGGCGAGGATCAGTCATTTTCCTCATTTTGTGGCGGCGGCTGCCGCGAGGGTAGCTCTCGAGCGCCCTGCAGATGCTCGATTTGGGGGAGGTGGGCTGCGTGATACGACCCGGGTGGCAGGTGGTGATCCGGCAATGTGGGCGGAGATCGCGATCGAGAATCGTGACGCTTTGCGTGGCGTCTTGGCCGAGGGTCTTGCCGCATTGAGTGAAATGCTTGCCATGCTGGACGCGGGTGACCAAGAAGCCTTGCGCCACTGGCTTGGGGAGGCGAAGAGCCGTCGCGATGCCGCCCAAATTCCAAGTATCTGAACGATTTTCATGAGCGAGTTCCGAGTCCGATCGATCCGCACGCTGGATGCCGCGTTTCCGGTGCCTGGCGACAAGAGCATGTCCCACCGCGCGGCGATGATCGCCGGCTTGGCGGATGGAATTTCCACGGTGCGCAATTTCCTGCCGAGTGAGGATTGCCTGAACACCCTGGGTGCGATGAAGGCCTGCGGGGTTGAAGTGGAGGTGCTTGAGGAGATGCCTGGGTTCGGTCCCACGGCGATGAAGATCCATGGTCGCAAGATGGCCCTTGCAGCTCCCGCGGGGCCCATCGATTGTGGGAATTCGGGGACAGGGATGCGGCTTTTGGCCGGCCTGTTCGCGGGCCAGTCTTTCGATTGCGAGCTGTTTGGCGATGAATCGCTGTCGGGCCGTCCGATGGGACGCATCACGGTTCCGCTCGGCGAAATGGGAGCGGAGATCGAGTGCCTGGGAGCCAAAGCGGGATGTGCGCCTCTGAAAATTCATGGCACCCGCCTTCGTCCCATTCGCTACGAATTGCCGGTGGCCAGCGCGCAGGTGAAAAGTGCCGTGCTGCTGGCCGGGATGTTTTGCGAAGGGACTACCACGGTGGTTCAGCCTGCGGAGACGCGGGATCATACCGAGCGGATGTTGCAGTCCTTCGGCGTGACGGTGGAGGTGAGAGGCGATGAAATTTCGATCGAAGGTGGGCAGGTTCCGCAGGCTCGCGAATTTCAGGTGCCGGGTGATATTTCAAGTGCTGCCTTTTGGGTGGTGGCGGCCGCGGCGATCCCGGGTTCGCGATTGATCATCCGAAATGTCGGGCTGAATCCGACGAGAACGGCGATCCTCGACGTCGTGGAGCGGATGGGTGCCAAGATCACGCGTCGCCTCGTGTCCACGGAAGCCGGAGAACCGATTGGAGATATCGAGATCCGTGGTTGCCTTCTGAAAGGCACGGAATTGCTTCGGGTGGAGATTCCCAATCTGATCGACGAAATCCCGGTAATTGCAGTTGCTGCCGCGCTCGCGGAGGGGCGAACGGTGATTCGCAACGCACGTGAGCTTCGCGTCAAAGAAACGGACCGGATTACCACAGTGGTGGAAGGTTTGCGCGCCATGGGCGGCCAGATCGAGGAATTTGAGGATGGGATGGAGATCGTTGGTGGTGCGCCGCTCCATGCGGCAACAATTGAAAGTCATGGCGACCACCGCATCGCGATGGCCTTTGCGATTGCCGGGCTTTTTGCCAGTGGTGAGACCGTGGTTCGGAACACCGATTGCGTGAACACCTCTTATCCCGGATTTGCCCGCCAACTTGCCGCGGTCCTTGCGGAAAGCGCCAACCCGGCCGACTACGACTTGCCCCACGTTCCCGTATGACCCTTCACCGCGCCATCGCCATCGACGGACCTGCCGCATCCGGCAAGAGCACGCTTGCGCGCATCTTGTCGCGTCGCTTGGACCTGATCATGGTCAATTCCGGCGAAATGTATCGTGCCGTGACTTGGAAGCTTCTGCAGTTGGGTGTTGATCCTCATGATCGTGCTGCGGTGGCGGCAGCCTTGCGGGAGATCGACCTCCAGTGCGGGGTGGAAGATTTCAATTCCACTGTGCGGGTGGATGGCGTGTTTCCGGGCGATGCCTTGCGCAGTGAGGCGGTCAATGCCCATGTATCGGCGATCTCTGCCGTGCCGGAGGTGCGTGAGCGTTTGGTTTCGCTGCAACGGGATTACCTCAAGCTTGGCGATGTGGTGATGGAAGGTCGCGATATCGGCAGCGTGGTTTTTCCTGAGACACCTTACAAAATTTACATGGATGCCGACCCGGGCGTGCGTTCCGCGCGTCGGGAAGAGGCCGGCGAGGTGGATTCCGTGCTCGCGCGCGACCGTGCTGATAGTGGCCGCAGCACCGCTCCGCTGAAGATTGCGGATGGTGCCGCAATCCTCGACACTTCTGGCCATACCATCGAATCCGGCGCGGAGGCTGCCCTTGAAATTCTCGAACGTCAGGGTTTTTCGATGCCGATTCGTTGACTTTCCCCACATTGCCATGCGTTGGATTTACTGGTTTGGATGGTCCATTTTCGGCTGCGCTTACCGCTCGCTTTTCGGGCTCAAAGTGGTTGGCCGGGAAAATCTGGTTCTGGACGGAGCGGTGCTGGTGGCCTCCAACCATGAGAGCTTTCTCGATCCGCCGTTGATCGGTACTCTTTATCGGGACGAGATGTTCTACCTCGCTCGCAAGACGTTGATGAAGGGTCCCTTGCTGACTTGGATTTATCGTTCGTGGAACTCGATTCCCGTCGATCAGGATCGGCCGGACATGACCAGCTTGAAGGCGATCATCAAGCTGTTGAGTTCCGGCAAGCGGGTGTTGGTCTTTCCCGAAGGAGAGCGCTGCCTGGATGGGGTCATCGGCAGGGCTCAACCGGGTGTTGGATTGATCGCGGTGAAGAGCAATGCGGTGATCCAGCCCATTCGGATCCGGGGCGCGCGCGAAGCCTTGCCGCGGGGTTCGGGGCGCATCCGCTTCAAGCAGATCTCTTTGCATATCGGTCCGGCGATCCATTTGACCCCGGAGGAATTGGCCATGGCGAAGGGCAAGCACGGCTATCAGCATGTAGCCGATCGCATCATGGCGGCGATCGAGGCGCTATAGGCACTCGACGGCCTCGCCAAGCGGCTGGTCTTGCATCGTACTCGTGGTAGGGCTACCGCTTCGCTCGTGTCCGATGCCGCCCTTGCTTCCTGCCTCATGCTGTTGGCGGCGTTTTGTATCGGCATGTCGAAGGCGGGATTCAGTGGGATCTCGTTGATTTCGGTTTTTCTGATGGCGGATCTTTACGGGGCGAAGGCTTCGGTCGGGATTACTTTGCCGCTTCTGATCGTTGCCGATCTCGCGGTGTATCCGGCATTCATCCGGCATGGCAGTTGGAAGCCGGTCTGGAAGTTGTTGCCTGCGACATTGGTCGGGCTTGCGGTTGGATGGTGCTTGCTGGATGCGATTTCCGAGGCGTTGGCGCGGCAGGCGATTGGAGTCTGTATTCTCTCGATGGTGGGTTTGCAGGCGCTGCGCTCATGGAAGCCGGCCTTGAGCGAGCGGTGGATCGCCTCGCGGGTGTTCGGGACATCGGCCGGAGTGACCGGGGGAGTCACCACCATGCTGGCGAATGCGGCGGGTCCGGTGATCCAGCTTTATCTGCTGTCGCGGCGTTTGCCCAAGATGGAGCTGATCGGAATCGGTGCGCGTTTCTTTCTGCTGGTGAATCTCCTCAAACTGCCCCTGACCCACCAGCTGGATCTCATCACGATCGATAGCCTCGCCGAGAATGTGAAATGTCTGCCCGCGGTGTTTGGTGGAGTCTTCGCGGGGAAATGGCTCCTTCAACGTGTTTCGCAGCGGATTTTCGAGGGCATGATCGTGGGATTTTCGATCATTGCTGCCGGACGATTACTGTTTTTCTCATAGCCCGTTGCGGCGGCGTTGCTGCAGCTCCTGCCAGTTTTGATAAGCCATCAGGGCAAGGAAAATGGGGAAGAGGAAGCCGTTGGTGAATTTGAGGAGAAGCAGCGCGCCGACGGCACCGATTCCCATGCTGATTTGAAGGGTGAGCTTGATGCGCCGCGGTCCGAGCGTTGACGCTAGCAATCGTCCACCGTCGAGAGGAAGGACGGGAATCAGATTGAGAACGGCCCAAGCGATCGAAATCCAGAAAGTGTCGCGGATGAACATCCGGAGCATGGGAGAGAGCTCGGGATCGGTGGCGTCGATGGCGAAGAAGATGGCACCAAGCCCCATCTGGAGTGCCGGGCCTGCGGCCGTGACGAGGAAATCCTGCGTTCGGGTAAAGGTTCTTGCCGGGAAACTCGCGTAGCCACCGAACGCATGGAGGGTGATCGCAGTCCGGGCTCCAAAATGTCGTCCAGTGAGCGCGTGGCCGAGTTCGTGGACGAGAATCGAAATGAAGCCCGCCAGAATGAAGAGCATCATCGCAAGAAGGCCGAGGGGGGTGGAGGCGCTATTGACGCCACCGACAAGGGCGAGGGTGAGCCAGAACCAAGGTTGAATTTCGACCGGAATGCCGAGCAGGTGGAATCGAATCATCTGATGGGGACTTAGTGCGGGATTCGATCGCTTGCAAGGAAGGGGCGGCAAGGAATGGACCTCACTGCGCGGCAGGCGAAGGCTGAAAATATCGGGAGCCTTGGCTTGTGTCATGTCGGGCGCGGGCGGCTGGATGATTCGACCCGTGGTGCTCCGGGGAGCAGTCCGCCCGGCGGATCGGGGGTATGACCCGCCGGGCGGCTGACACGTTGACACGATCCTCGGGGGGAAGGTCGGCAGCAGTGATCGGGGGAGCATCGCAGCCGGTGTCGTTGTAGGCCGAATCCAGAGCGGGGGCATCCGAGATTCGGTCGATGTGATCCCAGAGCTGACATTCCCGGGGGAGTCCGACAGCGAGGGAGTTCCGTGAGGAACGTCGATACAGAAACTCGGAATATCGTCTTCGCCAAGACGTTTCCGGCACGCGAACGCGTAGGGTGCGGCGATGCTTGGCACCGATTCTTCCAAACGGATCTTGCCGGGAATCCGATTGCCAATCGGTGGGGACTCTGCTGGTCTCCGGGAATCATGGCCAATGCAACGAACGTCCTCGCCAGCGGGATCGAAATCACCGGTTCCATCCGCTTTTCCAATGATATGATCATCGACGGGAAGATCGAAGGCGAGATTCTCTCGGATAAGGGCCGGGTCACCATCGGAGAAAATGCCGTGATCAAGGGCAACGTTACCGCCGGTGATGTGCGGGTCTTCGGCAAGGTCGAGGGCAAGATCACTTCCGAGCGTTGCGAGCTGAAGACCAAGTCCCGGCTTGATGGCGACATCAAGGCGAAGATGTTCGCCATGGAGGAGGGCGCGCAATTGTCGGGTCGGACGGAAATTGGCTGATTGGGTTCAGTCGATAATCGCTTTTGGGATGACCGCTTGATCGATGATCGAGCGGTCTTTTTTTGGCTCTCCGATATGCGGGAAAGTGGTCTTTCGTGATTGGGGGTGCCCCGCATTTCTTTGTGCGAGTTGATGATGCGTTTCGTTCGAGGACCAACCGATTGCAGTCATCGAAGGCCCTTACTGATTGGAAAACGGGATGAGTAGAAATCCGGCGGAGGCAGGCTTGGATGAACGTGCTACCGACCTGCGATGAGCCATGCCGCGGGCGACGCACGGGCCTATTCGGGTGCGATGGCGGGACGGCTGCGAAACCGACTGGTGTGGATCGCGATCGCCAGCCAGATGAGTGCGAAAGAAATGAGGCGACTGCCATTCATCGGTTCTCCGTAGAAGCCCCATCCGACCATGAACTGCAGGGTAGGCCCGAGAAACTGGAGCATGCCCAGGGTGGTGAGAGGAATGCTACGGGTGGCGTGGTTGAAAAGTAGCAGGGGAGTCGCCGTGGCCAATCCGGTTGCGGCGACCAGCCAGAATTCACCGATGGAGTGGCCAGCGAGTGTGTTGTTTTGGTGATGCTGCCACAGTAGCCAGGAGGCGGCGATGGGTGCTAGCAGCGCGGTTTCCGCCGCCAGGCCGCCGAGAGCGCCAAGTGCGGCTTTTTTTCTCACGACAGCGTAGAGCGAGAAGGTGAGGGCCAGTGCGAGAGCGACCCAAGGCGGGCCGTTGACCGAGGGGAACTGGCAGCCGACTCCGACGAGTGCGACAGCCACTGCGATCAGTTGCCGTCGGGTCTGGCGTTCCCCAAAAAAGAGAGCGCCGAAGAGCATATTGAAGAAGGGATTGAGGTAATAGCCTAGGGCTCCTTCAAGGATGCGTCCATTCAGGGTGGCCCAGACATAAAGAAGCCAGTTTGATGCCAGAAGCGAGCCTGAGAGGAGCTGCCAGGTGAATCCCTGTCGGGTGATGAGGACTCGGGATACCTCGCGAAATTGGCCACGCCACGCAATCAAAGGAAGGAGCAGCAGCATCGACCACAAGGTGCGCTGGGCGATGATGGTCGCGGGAGGCAGGAAGTGGAGCGACTTCCAAAAGATCGGGAGCAGGCCCCAGAGGAAAAAGGCTCCGATGGCTGAGGCTACGCCTTTGCGCACCGGGCTCATTCGTTCAGGCCAGCCTCGAATTTCTTGCAGATCCAAGCGATGCGGGCAGCAGCAGACTCCATTTCCAGCAAGGTTTGGCGCTCGTTGGCATCGTGGAGAAATTGCTGGGCCATCACGTCTGCAAGAATCGACGGGTCGTCGATTTGCGAAGTCATCGCGGTAACGGTTTCCCGAAAGCCGGCGGGCATTCCACGCGTGACCGCCTCCGCTGCTTCCTGCAGTGCCTCGAGGGCGGCGCGTGTTTGGGATTCGGGCTCGAAGATTGACGGGATGGGCTCGATACGCGCCATGGGGTAGGGTGCTTGGAGCCACTCGACGAAGCGGATGCGGATGACCCCGTGCAGGAGGAGGTTTGAAGTCCCGTCATCGAGTTCACGGGAGGCTCGGACTAGGCCCACCGTTCCCACTGGCGCGACGCAGCGTTCGAGCTTTTTGGTCTCCTTGCCAGTCAGTCGGCCGACGGCGAAAAAGCAGGTGCCCGCCAGCGTGTCGGCCAGCATTTCGCGGTAGCGCGGTTCGAAGAGATGAAGCGGCAAGCCGCCGTGGGGGAAAAGTGTGCAGTCGGGCAGCAGCATCACGCCGCAGGTCCGGGGGATATTAAGCGACGACATGGGTCCAAGGGATGCTTGGCACCGGGTCCGAGCAAAGAAAAAAGTCTGAAATCCAGAGCTACGACGGGCTTCTGGTGGATCAGGAATGGACGATCCAGTCTTGCGCTGGCCTTCATCGTGGTGGACGGGTGGCGTGTGTCTGACGAGTCCTCCGCCCCACGCCGCGACCGCCGTGTCGTTTTGTTGTTATGGATGCTCCCTTTGTGGCTCGTGGCTTCCGGTGGTGGCGGGCTTTACCTGTATTTCCGCAAGGAGGCTGCGGCTGCTGAGGAAGAGCAAATTCGCTTCGCCCGAGAGATCACTTCAAGTGGGTTGGCGGACGATGTCGCGAAGCTTCTCGGCTTCGTTGGCGAGCGTCATACGGCCAGTCCTTTGGGACAGCGGGGGCTGGCGCGGGCGGCGGCGATGATCGAGGGTTCTCTCGGCCCCGGAAATGCAGGGTTCGCCGTCGAGCGCTTGGCGGGGCCGGCCTCGGGCAGTCAACGCTGGCCGATATTGATTGCGACATTGAAAGGACGGGAGAGGGAGATGAAGCCGCTGTGGGTGGTGGCCTCCTACGACGCCCGCGCCGGATCGCTGGGGGCGGAAGCAAACGCGAGCGGGGTGGCAAGTCTTCTGGCGATCGCCCATTCGATGGCCAATGAGCTGCCGCGACGCGCGGTACACTTCGCGTTTGTGCCCCACGCTCATGATCGTGCAGCCCCCTGTGTGGAGACTGCCGAACTGCTGGGACAACGGATCGATGATGCTGAAGCGCTGCTGCTGCTTCAGGGCACCGGGTCGTCTGCAAGTTTGAGGATCTCCGCTTTAAATTCCGGCCATCCGGCGCTTTCGTCGATCGAGGCGCGCGGTGAAATGAGGCTATTGAACTGGCCCGGGCCAGCTGGTGAGGGTGATTTTGCGGTGGCACTGTCGCGAATGGGCATGCCGATTTTGCGTGTGGCGACGCGTGATCCCTTGCAAGCGGCAGAAGTGGATGATCGTGCTCCGGAAGTGGCAGATCACCTTGCGGCGACCCTCGCCTTGCAGGCTTTGATCCAGCGCTTGTCAGATTCTTGAAAAAAACCTCTTGCACGGTCTCGGTGCATCTCCTACCAAGCCGCCCGCAGGCGGCACCTCGATAGTCGCTGGAAGCAGGGGGATTAGCTCAGTTGGTAGAGCACTTGCATGGCATGCAAGGGGTCAGCGGTTCGAATCCGCTATCCTCCACTTTCATTGTCCCATTCGCCGCTCTCAGTGGTCTCATTTGCGAAGAGTATCTGTTGCCGCGGTTCGAACGCAGGCTTCAAATGGCTCGATCATTTCTCCACAGGCTGTTTTCCAGTGGTTCTGTATCAAATTCATGCAGATGAATTCGAATCAGCAGGATGAGGATCGGACGACTGCTCTTCGATGAGCTTGGATACCTGGCGAGTCGATTTTAGTTCACCGCTCTAAATATAGCTCGAACGGTGAGCCGAGGTGCTCTCGGTAATCTCAGGCGAATCCGTTGCAACTGGTGCGCGCTGCAGGGTTTGAACCTGCGA
>RDYP01000025.1 GCA_004293445.1 Verrucomicrobiota bacterium
GGGGTCAGGGGTCAGGGGTCAGGGGTCAGGGGTCAGGGGTCAGGGGTCAGGGGTCAGGGGTCAGGGGTCAGGGGTCAGGGGTCAGGGGTCAGGGGTCGGGGGTCGGGGGTCGGGGGCTACTCATGAGACTTCGACTTTGAGTTCCTCGCGCTGGAGTTGGGAGCGGCGGCGGGGGGCGGGGTGGTCGAAGAGGGAGAAGTTGCGCGGCTTCCCGAGGTCCTCGGGGAGGATGTCGGGGGCGGCGAGCTTGCGGGTGACGGAGGGGGTGCCTCCTTTTTTGGCGTCGAGTAGCGCGTTGACGAGTTGGAGTTTGAGGTCCTTGAAGCTCGGGGCGGCGAGGAGTTGCTTGCGGTTGCGAGGGCGTGGGAGATCGACACGGATCTCGTTGCCGAGGGTCGCTCCGTCGCGGCCGGGGAGGAGGGGCAGTACGCGATCGGCGACGAGAAGGGCTTCGTCGGGGTCGTTGGTGATCCAGATGACGGTGGTACGATTCTTTTGCCAGATCTCGGCGATCTCGTCCTGCAGCGTGGCGCGGGTGAGGGCGTCGAGTGCTGACAGGGGTTCGTCGAGCAAGAGAATGCGTGGGTTGGCGGCGAGGGTGCGGGCGACGGAGACGCGTTGGCGCATGCCGCCGGAGAGCTCGCGTGGGAGTTTGGCGGCGGCATGGCTGAGCTTCACCATGTCGATGTAGCGCGCGGCGTGTTCGGCGCGTTCCGATTCCGAGAGGTTCGGGTGGGTCTGATCGACGGCGAGGCGGACGTTTTCGGTCACGCTCAGCCAGGGGAGGAGCGAGTAGTTCTGAAACACGATTCCGCGTTCCGGTCCGGGGCCGGTGATGGGAACCGCGTCCATGCGAGCTTGGCCGCTGTCAGGTTTCAGCAAGCCGGCGATCAGGTTGATGAGCGTGCTTTTGCCACTGCCGGAGTAGCCGATGATGGAGACGAAGTCGCCTTCTTCGACGAGGAGTTCGATGTCGCGGAGGACCTTCGTGTATTGGGCACCGCGGCCGAAGCCTTTGTGGACTTGAGTGAGTTCGAGGATCGGAGGCATTTCGGAAGAGGGTGGAGGATTCGCCGGGCTGCGACGGGCATCGGCTTCAGGCCGTGCGGAAGCGGGCCTCGATCATGCTCATCAGGCGGTCGAGCACGAAGCCGATGACGCCGATGGTGAGGATGGATAGGATGATGTGGGCGTAGCTGTTGGCGTTGTACTGTTGCCAGAGGAAGCCGCCGACGCCGGGCTTTCCGATGAGCATTTCCACGGCGACGATGACCAGCCAGGCGATGCCGAGGGAGAGGCGGAAGCCGGTGAACATGTAGGGCAAGGCGGAGGGAATGAGGATTTTGAAGAGGGTCTTGGCGGGGGATAGTTTCAGTACCTTGGCGACATTCAGGTAATCTTGAGGGACAGCGCGGACACCGACGGCGGTATTGAGCACGGTGGGCCACATGGCGCAGATCGCGATCGTGAACAGGGCGGCGGCATCGGAGGTGCCGAAGGTCACGCGACCGTTGGCATCGACCACCGAGAGGCCGGCGAAGAGGACCATGCCGAGAGGCAGCCAGGCGAGGGGCGAGACGGGCCGGAGGATCTGGATGATGGGATCGAAGGCCCGGGTGAAATTCTTCGATAGGCCAAGGAGGAAGCCGATCGGGGTGCCGATCAGCAGGGCGATGAAGTAGCCTTTCGCGACGAGTTCGAGTGAGAGCGCGGCGAAGCGGAGCATGCCTTGGTCGAGTTCGCCGCGTTTGGCGAGCGGTTCGACGAGGTAGGGTTTGCTGGCCTCCCACGTTTCGGTGGGCGAGGGGAGGTTCTTTGCGATGCCATGGCGTTCGACTTTGGTGATGGGGTCGCCCCAGTCGTCGACGCTACGGGTGATGGTGGACTTGCCGGCGATGATGGCCCAGCCGCCGAGGCAGAGGAGGATGCCGACGAGAGGCAGGAGCAGGGTGTCGAGCTTGAGGGAATGGAAGAACTTCATGGCGCTGGAGGCGTGGAGAGGGCGTGGGGAGCCGTCGAGCGTCGGGATGATCGACGGCTCCCGGTGAGGCGGTTTGCGGTTAGCCCTTGAGGGACTTGACGGCGAAGGATGCGGCGTAGGCCTCGAGGCTGGTGGAGGGGTCGAATTTCGATCCGTCGAAGAAGCTTTCGGTGCCGTTGTCGAGGCCGCCGTGGGTGTGGCCGATTTCCTTCATGGCGGACTCGTAGAGGTCGGTGCGCATGACCTGTTTGGTCACGCCTTCGTAGTCGGGCGCGCCTTCGGTGAAGCCCCAGCGGCGGAGCTGGGTGAGCCACCATTTGCAGTATTTCGGCTGTGGATAATTGCAGTTCCGTTCGCTGAAGATCATGTAATCGGGGTCACGGAACTTGCGGCCATCGCCCATGTCGTATTTGCCCTGCAGTCGGCCGAGGATGAGTTCCGGTGGGCAGTTGATGTAGCTGGTGGCGCTGACGATTTTCGCCTGCTCGGGTCGGTTCTCCATCTGATCGAGCCAGACGCTGGCTTCGTGGAGTGCCTTGAGGACGGCCTTGACGGTGTTCGGGTTCTTGTTGGCGAAGGCCTCGGTGAAGGCGCAGACCTTTTCCGGATGATCTTTCCAGATGGCCTGGGTGTTGATCGCGGTGAAGCCGATGTCGTCGTTGATGGTTTTCGCGTTCCAAGGTTCGCCGACGCAGAAGCCGTCCATCTTACCGACCTGCATGTTGGCGACCATTTGTGGCGGCGGGATGGTGATGAGGGAGATATCGGCTCCGCCACCAGCGGCGTCGCCTGGATTGATGCCGCCTGCGGCGAGCCAGTAGCGGATCCACATGGCGTGGGTGCCGGGGGGGAAGGTCATCGCGAAGGACATTGGGTTGCCGGCGGCCTTGGCGGCATCGACAAGCGGCTTGAGGGCCTTCGGGTCGGCACCAACTTTTCCTTTGAGGGATTTTGCGAGGCTGATCGACTGTCCGTTGCGGTTGAGTAGCCAGGGGATGACCATGGGGACCTTTGGCGCGCCGCCGAGACCCATGGTGGAGGCGATGGGCATGCCGATGAGCATGTGGGTTGCCTGAATGTCGCCATTGGCGAGCGAGTCGCGGATCGCGGCCCAGCTAGCACCCTTGGTGATCGTCGAGTTGATGCCGTATTTTTTGAAGAGTCCCTTTTCGTGGGCGATGACGATGGGCGAGCAGTCCGTCAGGGCGATGATGCCGAAATTGACGTCGGCGGTTTCGGGACTGTCGGAGGCGGTCTGGGCACCGACCCATCCGGCGGGTAGGCCGGAGGCGAGGAGTCCGAGGGCGGTGGCCTTGGTAGAGCGGCCGAGGAAGTTGCGGCGTGAGAGCGCTTGGCTTTGGTTCATGGCTTGGAGTCCGTGTGGACGGGGGGATCAAAGCGAAGTGCGGACCAGCATGGGGGCGCTGGCATGAAGAGGGGCGCTTGAATTCTCATCGTGGGAATGAGTCGCGCTCATCGTGCTCTTCATGCCGGGAGCAGGATCTTTTCCGAAGCGCGGAAGAGATCCTGGCGATAGAGGCGGGTGAGGGGGGCAACGGTGGTTTCGGGCAGGAGGCCGGCGCCGCGCATGCCGGAGAGGAACCACGAGGCCTTGTCGGGGCTGGGGCAGTTGAGGTCGCCGCCGTAGAAGAGGTGGAAGTCCGAGGCATCGAGCTCGCCGCGTCCGGAATCGAAGAGCGGGCCGAGGCTATTGCGCAGGGTGTTGGCGGAGACGCCGGTGTAGGCGGGCTTGGCGAGGATGGAGATCAGTTCGTTGCGGAAGTCGGGGTCTTGGCAAATCCGGCAGGCGTGCAGGAGGGCGGCGCCGAGTTGGATGGAAGGTTCGCGGGATTCGGCGATGAATTCGCCGGTGACGAGGAGGACCTTTTCGGGGTGTCCGGTGGCGAGTTCGGCGGAGGTGGCGGGGCACCATCCGTGGCCGTTGAGGATGCTTTCCGAGTTCCAGGGTTCGCCGACGCAATAGCCATCGATGTGCCCGGCGGCGAGGTTCCGCGGCATGAGGGGTGGGGGTAGGAAGACGATCTCGGCGTCCTTGCCGGGTTGCACGCCGTGGCGTCGAAGCCAGGCGTGGAGGAGGATGTGGTGGGAGGAAAAGCGGTGGGCGGCGGCGAGGGTGAAGGGGCGGTTCTTTTTCCAGCGGTGGGACAAGTGGGCGGCGAGGCCCTCGCCCCTACGGATGGCTTCCGGGGGAAGTTCTTTGGAGAGGGTGATCGCGTTGCCGTGGGCGCTGAGGATGAGTGGGACGGCGATTTCACGCCGTGTTTTGTTGAGGCCGAGGGCGAGGTAGAAGGCAAGGCCGGCGACCGATTGAGCGGCATCGAGCTCTCCATACGAGAGCATATCACGGACGGTGGCCCAGCCGGGTTGGCGGGAGATGCGGACATTGAGACCGTAGCTTTTGAAGAGCCCGAGTTCTTGGGCGACGGCGATGGGTGCGCAGTCGTTGAGAGGCACGAAGCCCAGGCGGATCGGGGTGCGGGAATCGAGGATGCCGGGAGTGTGCATGCGTCCTGCCTAGCGCGAAGGATGCCAACCTGTGGGGCTTGGCATGTCCTCTGCTGGTAAGGACCTGTAATTTTGATGAAGCCCGCTCATGACTGATTTCCTTCCTGATCTCCGCCAACTTCGTGCCTTTGTTTTCGTGGCGGATGAGGGGAGTTTCACGCTCGCGGCGAAGAAGCTGTTTCTGACTCAGTCTGCGATCAGTCATTCGATGAAGGCCTTGGAGGACAGCTTGGGTTGTCGACTCTTGGAGCGTCTGGGCAAGAAGACGGTGATCACCGAGGAGGGTGAGGTGTTTTTGCGGCGTTGCCGGCGGATTTTGGGAGAGCTGGAGGAAGCGGGTCGCGAGCTCGACGGCTTGAAGCGTTGGGGGCAGGGGCGGATTCGAATCGGTGCTCCGCATTCGTTGTGTCAATTCCTGCTGCCGACGGTGCTTCGGGAATTCCGTGATTGCTTTCCGCGTTGTGAGCCTGCGATCGAGGCGGACGACACGTCGAAGCTGTTAGAGCGGATGGCGGACCATGATCTGGACATCGTGCTCGGCTTGCGTCCGCGGGTGGGAATGGCGGAGGGCTATCGTCCGCTGTTCAAGGATCGCATGACTTTCGTCGTGCCGCCGATGCATCCATGGGCGGAGAGCGGGGTCGCGGATCCTGAGGATTTGGGGAAGGTGCAGTTCATCATCTATGCCCGGGCCACCGAGACGCATCGTTTGGTGGAGGAGCATTTCGAGAAGATGGGAGTGCGGACACGGCCACCGCTGGTGCTGGGGGATATGGAAGCGATCAAGGGCATGGCGAAGATCGGCTTGGGAGTCGGCTTGGTGGCGCCCTGGGTGGCGAAGCGCGAGTGCGATGAGGGTTCGCTGGTGCGGGTGCCGGTGGCGGGGGATGCGATCGAGCGGGAGTGGGGGATTTTTTTCAAATCGGACCGCAAGTTGAGTTTGATCGAGGAGACCTTCGCGGGGATCGCCGAGATGGTGGGTGGTGAACTGAGCGATGCGGTGGCTTGAGGATTCGGGGTGCCTTTGTGGGAAAAGAAAAACGCCGCAGGAAATCCCGCGGCGTTTTGTTTTGAGGTGGCAGGTCTGTTAGACGCGCTCAGAAGCTGTAGTTGAGCTCCATGCTGACGCGGGTCGTGGACTTGTAGAGAGCGTCGCTGGTGTCGAAGTAGCCGAGCTTGGTGATAGCGGTCAGGTGGTCATCGAACTTCTTCGCGAGGACGGAGTCCACGCCGAAGCCAAGGTCGCTGCTGATCGAGTTGTCGCCGAAGACGTGGGCGGCATTCGTCCACTTCATGCCCCAGAAGATGGGCAAGGTGTGGCTGGCGTAGGTATCGGTGAGGCCGCCGTGGTCGCCGGAGATGCGTCGGGCATCGGTGGCATCGGCATAGCCGTTGAAGGCGTGGACCGTGGCGAGCGGGGTTTGCACGCCAGCGTCGAGGTGTTCGATACCGACAGTGAGGGTTTGGCTGCCCAAGGCCTTGGTGGCATTGAAGTGGGCGTAGAGACCTTCGCCGTCGTTGAGGGGGCCGGCTTCGTCTTGGAAGGCGAGTTCGCCGTGGAGATTGAGGCCCGCGAGGCTGCCTTTGGCGCTGATGCCGTAGGTCTCGTTGTTCCAGCCGGTCGTGCCGGCGTCGTCGAACTCCATCGAATAGATGTAGCTGCCGAGGGTCAGGCCTGAGATGCCGGCGTAGGAGGCGTTGAGCAGGTGGATTTCGCCGGGAGCGTTTTGGAAGGTGCCGCTGGCTTCCTCGCCGAAGATCCGATTCACCTGATCGATGAAGGCGTAGTTGAGGGTGAGGTCGGGAATGGAAGTGTTGAGCAGGGAAATTGCGTCGTAGGTCTGCTCGTTCTGGCGCCAGCCGACATTGCCGATGAAGGCGGCGTTGTCGTAGATGATGCGTTGGCGGCCGACTTTTACCGTGCTGTCGAAGCCGCTGTATTGGATGAGGGCCTGGTTGAGCTCGTTGTTTTGCGGATCGGCGATGGTGGAGTTCTTGGCATCGGATGGCTTCGTGTCGGCGGTGCCGCTGTGGTAGTCATCGACGAGGTCTTGGGTGAATTCGCCTTCGACGAGGGCGGAGAAGCCGTTCCATGCGCTGGTTTTGACGCCGACCCGCTCGCGGGTGGTGAAGGCGTGGGATGGGTCCAGTCCATCGACATCGGCGAACTCGTAGCGGGCGCGGATGTCGAGGGTGGGTGTCAGCCAAGAAGTCGCCGGGGTCGTGGTGACATCGGCGAGTGGTGCGGTGCCCGCGTGGCTGACGGTGGTGATGGCCGCCAAGGCGAGCAGGGTGTTTATGGTGTGTTGTTTCATGGAATCGTCGTGGGAAATTGGAGCTAAAGGCCTGCCAAGATGATTGGCTGGTGGTGATGGATGCGTGCAAGAAATGAGGGGCGGCGATGAATCAGGTTCATTGCCTTCGTCGTGCTGCAGCGGTTCAGTGGCTCGCGCGAATGAATTCGGCAAGGTCGTTGCGGCTCTGTGCGAGATCGGGAGGGTTGAGGTAAAACATGTGGCCGGAATCGTAGTGGGCGCGGACGATGTTCTTGCGGGCGGAGTCAGGGAGCTCAAGCAGGTGCTTGAGAGAGTGCTCGATGCCATCGGGCGGAGTCGCAAGGTCGGCCTTCCCACCCATGACGAGGACCCGGAGGTGGGGGTTGTCGCGCATGGCGGTGGCGAGGCGACCGGAGAGGTTCACGAAGCCATTGCCGTCGCCCATTTTCCAAGGTTGGACCTTGGTAGTGAGGATTTCGTAAGGGGAGTCCTCTTTCCAACCGAGGTCCTGGCCGAGGTAGGCGAGCATGGCGGTGGAATAGGCTCCGAGGGCGAGGGAAAAAGAAGGATCGTAGTCCACGTAGGGGTAGGCGGGATCTGTGCTGGGCCAGGCAACGCGGGCGTCGAAGCGACCGAGCACCTTGCTTTCGGCGCGGAGGAGTTCGCCGCGGAAGCGTGAGGGATCGATGCGGAGCTTCGATTCGACAAATAGAGCGGCGGGGAGGGAGGTGAGGCTGGCGAGCTTTTCCGCGACCGCTTTGAGTTTTGCGGGATCGAGCGAGGCACCTGCCTGGAGGGCGAGGCTGTAATCTCCTGCGGCAAATTCGCGGGCTTGGCGGACCAGATCGTCGCGGTTCCCTTGTAGCTTGCCGTGGTGGTGGGCAACGGCGGTGTAGGTGGGGAGGAAGACTTGGTAGGCGAGGTCGTTGCCGTGGGATGGGCTGAGGGTGCGGAAGTCGAGCAGGGACGAGAGGAGGACGATGCCATTCAGGGGCATGCCGTGTTGGGTTTGCAGTTTCGCGGAGAGGCCGGCGACGCGGATGCCGCCGTAGGATTCGCCAAGGAGGAACTTGGGTGAGGACCATCGACCATGGTCGGTGACCCAGCGCCGGATAAAATCGGCGAGGGAGTCGATGTCGCCTTCGACGCCGTGGAATTCCTCAGCCTTGCCGTCTTTTTCGATGCGGCTGTAGCCGGTAGAGACGGGATCGACAAAGACGAGATCGGCGACGTCGAGTAGGGAAAACTCGTTTTCGATGATCCGTGCGGGAGGCATGGGTGCGCTAGTGCCGTCGCCCGGGAGTTCCACACGTTTCGGGCCGAGGATCCCAAGATGGAGCCACACGGCGGAGGAGCCGGGGCCGCCGTTGAAGGCGAAGAGGACGGGACGCTGTGCAATGTCTGCGACGTCCTTGCGGAGGTAGCTGACGTGGAAAATGGAGGCACGCGGACTGCCATCGTCTTTCTTCAGGACGAGCTTCGCAGTGCTGACCTGATAGTCGATTTTCTTGCCGGCGATCGTCACCTGGCCATCGCGAATGACAGGGGCGGCCTGCTCTGTGGCGGGTGCCGGAGGGGCTTCGGGTTCCCCTGCCGTCGCGTGGCCGGCCAGCAGGATGAGGGAGAGAAGGGTCGGACGGATCACGGTGGCGAGTCTAGGTCGCCGCAGGGGCTTGTCCATGGAAGAGAAGCGGGTGGCGAAGCGGGTGGCGAGTGGATCAGAGTTGGCCGAGCTGGCTGTTGGCTACGATCGTTTCGTTGGAGAGTTTGTGGTGGAATTCGAAGAGATCGCGGCGGCGGTCGGTGAGGGGCGTGACGCTGCCTTGAAGGCGGGAGCGATAGAGGTTGGAGATATCGAGATCGGTGATGAGCATGGTTTCCACGTTTGGGTCGGCTTCGGCCTGAATGCCGTCGCGCGCGAACTCGAAATCGCTGGGCGTGAAGACCGCGGCGCGCCCGTAATGGATGTCCATGGCGGGAACGTCGGGTAGATTTCCGATGACACCGGCGGTGGCGACGTAGATTTGGTTTTCGATGGCGCGGGCGGCAGCGCAGAGGCTGACGCGGAGGTAGCCTTGGCGATTGTCGGTGCAGTAGGGGACAAAGAGAATTTCCACGCCCTGGTCGGCGAGGTAGCGGGCGGTTTCCGGGAACTCGACGTCGTAGCAGATGAGAACGCCGATTTTGGCCTTCGGGGTTTGAAGGACGATCAAGGAGTCGCCGCCGGAGATCCCCCACCAGGTTTTCTCCGAGGGCGTGATGTGGAGTTTGGGTTGGGAGACGTGAGTGCCGTCGGGCTTGAAAATCATGGAGGTGTTCTCGAGCCGACCATCGGGCTGGAGGACGGGATGGGAGCCTGCGATGAGATAGAGTCCTTGTTCCCGGGCGAGGTCGCTCATCAGGGCGATGAAGCGGGGGGTGTAGTCCGCGAGTCTTCGAATGCCTTCGCGCGAGCCGAGAGGTTCGAGGGTGCTGAGGAGTTGGACGCTCAGGAACTCGGGGAAAAGGACGAATTCCGCGCCATAGTCTTCGCCGGCCGTTTCGACAAAGTAGCGGACTTGTTTTGCGAACTCATCGAAGTCGCCGACTTTGCGCATCTGATATTGCACGCAAGCGACCCGGACCCGTTTGCCATCTTCTTCGCGCGATTGGTATCCGGGATGGATCCATTCCATCATCGCGGCGTGGTCATGCGAGCGGTGGTCGGGAAGGTAGTCGGGCATGATGCCGCGGACGACGAAGCCCTGCTTCAGCTGGAAGGCGAGAAGGGGTTCGACGATTTTGCCATCGCGGGCTTGGCGGATGTATGCATCGGGCGTGAGGCGTGGGGCATGGTCGTCGTAGTTCTGAAGGCTCACTCCGGCGAGGATGCGGCGGAGATTGAGGCTGCGGCAGAGTGCGCGTCGGGCGTCGTAGAGAGCAGCTCCGATACCGAGCTTCCGGGCATCGGGGTCCACGTAAATGTCCGCACCGTAGAGGGTGTCACCTTGGGGGTCGTGGTTGTAGAAGAATCCGGTGTCGGTGATGCCATCGTAGGTGTGCTTCCGGAGAGGATCGCGGCCGAGGCTTACGATGAGTGAGGAGGCGACACCGAGGAGGGTCCCGTCGCGTTCGGCGAGGAATTGACCTTCGGGGAAAAGGTTGAGGTGGGAGCGGAGGTGCTTTTCTCCCCAGGCTACGCGGGCTTTGTCTACCTCGGGAAAGCAGCGGCGATGCAGGGCGAGAATGGCCGGAATGTCATCGACGGTGGGATTGCGGATGAGGACCGGGCGGGAGGTGATGCTGGGATCGAGCGATGACACGACCTGAGAAAAGGCGGGAAGAGGGATTCCGCCAAGCGCGCAGCGAGGAACTTGTGATAGAGGTGGAGTTCAAAGAGACTCCGCGATTTTTTCCCAGTGCAGCCGGACCGGGCTGAAACTCACGGCCGGCACGGGGTAAACCCAAAAAACCCCGTGCCGACCGTGTTCCAGATCGGTCGCTACAAGCAGATGGTAAAACCCAAAAAAACCAAAAGCTCGCCACGACCTATGTGGGTGTTGAGTAGCGAAAGGCGTGCCAACTGAACGGAGTGGCGATGGAAATTGCGAGAGAGCTCAGCGGGATCGCGCTGCGCTTTCGCGCAGGGGAGGGCTCTCCTTGCCATCGACGATCCCTAGGACTTCGGTGTGGGAGAGATCGGCCCGCTGATACGCGCCCATGGCGGACTCGATCATGGCGATCGCACTCTCGCGTTCATCCTGAATGACGTGGACGTCGTGGGCACGGAGTTGTTCGACTTCAGCTTGGAATTTCGCGCGGGCGAAGATCTGGATGCCGGGGTTTTTCTCGCGGATCAGGGGGAGTGCGGCGAGGGTGATATTCACGGCAGGAAAGGTGAATGCAACGAAGCGGGCGCGTTCCACCCCGGCGAGATCGAGGGCTTCGGAGTGGGCGGCATCGGCGAAAAGCACGGCTTGGCCGATCTGTTTCAGCTCGCGCACGGTTTGGGCGTTGAGTTCGAGCACCAAGGTCGGGACGTCGCAGGTGCGGAGGGCAGTGTTGAGGGATCGGCCGACGGGGCCGTAGCCACAGATGATGGCGTGATCGCTGATGCCTCGGATGCTGGCAGAGGGGGCGAGTCCTTGAGGAGGGCGGGCCGGGCGGGACCTAAAGCCATGTTTTTCCAGCCATCGGCCGAAGGGCCCGGTACCGCGCATGAGTGAGGGAACGAGCCCCATGGTGATGGCGGTGCAGGCCAGGAGGAGCTGTTCGACCGCGGGGGTGAATGGTTGGAAGCCATCGGCCTTTCTCAGCAGAACCAGTGAGAATTCGCCGGTGCTGGCGAGGCTGGCCGTGGTAAGCAGGGCCGGTCGCAGAGGGAGTCTGAGGAGGCGGGTAATGCCGAAAACAATGGCACCCTTGACGCTGAGGATGGCGATGGTGCCGATCAGTACGAAGCGCCATTCGGCGAAGAGCTCGCGGAGATCGATCATCAGCCCCACGGAGACGAAGAAAATGGTGAGGAAGAGGTCCTTGAAGGGTAGGATATCGGACAGGATGCGGTGGGAGTAGATCGATTCGCTGAGGACTAGGCCGGCGGCGAAGGCACCGAGGGCGAGGCTGAGGTCGAGCGCTTCTCCGGCGAGGGCAACCGCAGCGCAGGTGCCGATGACCGTCAGTGTGAAAAGCTCTCGGCTGCGGGTGCGTGCGACGGCGTGGAGGAGAATGGTGTTGCCGTGGCGCCCGAGCAGGATCGCGGCGGCGAGGAAGAGGGTGCCTTTGGCGAGGGCCCAAACGATTTGGCCGATGGTGGATCCGTCGTTGCTGCCATAGATGGCGGGCAGTAGCAGGATGAAAAGGATGACGAGGATGTCCTGAAACAGGGCGACGCCGAGGGCGACTCGTGCACCGGGATTGTTGGGCTGGCCGATTTCCTGGAAGGACTTCATGGCCACGGCCGTGGAACTGAGGGCGATCGCGACCGATAGCACAATGGCCTCCGGCCAAGCGAGTCCTGCGAATCGTGCGCCCGCGGTTGCGATGCTGGCGGTGAGGGCCACCTGGACTCCGCCGCCGATGAGTGCGGCGCGCCAGAGGTGGCGGAGTTCGGCGAGCGAGAATTCGAGCCCGAGCGTGAACATCAGAAGGATGACACCGAGTTCGCCGAGATTGGCGATCATGGGATCGTCCGTGTTGACTCCGACCAGAGCGAGGACTCCGCTGTTTGCGATGAGCACGCCGGAGAGAAAATAACCGACCAGAAGGCTTTGTCGGAGTTTGACGACGGCGAGGGAGACGAAGACTGCAAGTACGAGAACGAGGGCGAGCATGCCGAAGAAAGGCGTCACCGTGGAAGTGGTGGCGGCCAGTGCTGAGGCATCGGGAGGGAGCGTCATCCTAGGCGCAGCATCTCCGAGAAGGGCGCGGGAGGAAAGTCATTCGAGGCTGAGGAGTGAGGAAAATGCTTTGTGTCGTTCGGCCGAGGGGGGAGAGAAATTGAAAGGGCGACCCCGGTGAGGAGGTCGCCCTTGATCGAGACTGGTTTTTCGCGAGAGCTCAGACGCCCGCGCCGTCGGGCTCGGCAGTCGAGCGGATCGGCTCGAATACCAACAAGTCTTGGCCCTCCGGGCAAACCACTTTGGCGGCGTCGCCTGGTTTCACGTCCCCGCGGAGCAGGGCTTCGGCCAGCGGGTCTTCGAGGTAGCGTTCCACGGCGCGGCGCATCGGGCGTGCGCCGTAGGAGGGGTCATAGCCTTTTTTGACCAAGAGGTCGCGGGCGCTGGAGTCGAGCTCGAGAGTGATTTCCTTTTCGCGGAGGCGCTTGAGGAGCTTGTTGATCTCGAGGTCGACGATTTGGTCGAGGTCCTTTTTTTCGAGCAGGTGGAAGACGACCAGCTCGTCGAGGCGGTTCAGGAACTCCGGTTTGAAGTGCCGCTTCGACTCGTCGAGGATCTTTTCCTTCATGCCCTCGAAGTCACCTTCGTCCGCGGACATCGCACCAAAGCCGAGGGAGGTTTGGCGTTTGATCGTTGAGGCCCCGACGTTGGACGTGAGGATGATGATGGTGTTGCGGAAGTCGATTTTTCGTCCGAGCGAGTCGGTGACCATCCCTTCCTCCAGGATCTGGAG
Organism: Verrucomicrobiota bacterium; assembly: GCA_004293445.1. GTDB lineage: Bacteria > Verrucomicrobiota > Verrucomicrobiia > Verrucomicrobiales > Akkermansiaceae > Haloferula. The sequence goes on from RDYP01000025.1 coordinate 12,895, forward strand.
GAGGAGGTTCATGACGTCGGGGTGAGCCTTTTCGATCTCGTCGAAGAGGACGACCGAGTAAGGGCGGCGTCGGACCGCTTCCGAAAGCTGGCCGCCTTCCTCGTAGCCGACGTAGCCTGGAGGGGAACCGATGAGGCGGCTCGAGGTGAACTTCTCCATGTATTCGGACATGTCGATCTGGATCAGCGCTTCGGCGTCTCCGAACATGAACTCAGCGAGATTGCGGGCGAGATAGGTTTTGCCGACGCCGGTGGGTCCGAGGAAAAGGAAGGACCCGATCGGGCGGCGGGGATCCTTGAGGTCGGCGCGGGAGCGACGAAGTGCCTTGGAAATGGCTTTCACCGCCTCGTCCTGACCGATGACGCGGCCCTCGAGTTCGCTCTCCATTTTCAGGAGTTTCTCGGCCTCCTTTTCCTCCATGCGGCGGAGTGGAACGCCTGTCCACTTCGAGACGACGGCCATGATTTCCTCATCGCCGACTTCGACGACGGTCTCCTCGGACTTGGCGCGCCAGTTCTTGAGAGTGTCATCGAGGGTCTTCTTGATGTTCTTCTCCTTATCGCGAAGAGAGGCGGCTTTCTCGAAATCCTGTTCGCTGATCGCGCCGACCTTTTCGCGGTTCACCTCCTCGATATCCGCTTCGAGCTGCTTGATCTCCGGCGGGCGGGTCATCGTGCCGATCCGGGCGCGTGCGCCGGCTTCATCGAGCACGTCGATGGCCTTGTCTGGGAGGTAGCGGCCGGTGAGGTAGCGGGCCGTCAGCTTGACCGATGCCTCGACGGCTTCCGGCGTGAAGCGTGCCTTGTGGTGGGTTTCGTATTTCTCCTGAAGGCCGCGCATGATCTTGATCGCATCCTCGACGGAAGGTTCATCGACCTTGACCTGCTGGAAGCGTCGCTCGAGAGCCGCGTCCTTTTCGATGTGCTTGCGGTATTCGTTGAGGGTGGTGGCACCGACAACCTGGAGTTCCGATCGGGAGAGAGCCGGCTTGATGATATTCGAAGCGTCCATGGCACCTTCGGCGGAGCCTGCGCCCACGATGGTGTGGAGTTCATCGATGAAAAGAATGACGTTCTTCACCTTCCGGATCTCGTCCATCACCGCCTTGATGCGCTCTTCGAATTGTCCGCGGTACTTCGTCCCGGCGACCATGAGGGCGAGGTCGAGGGTGATCACTTTCTTGTCGCGGAGGATTTCCGGAACATTGCCGGAAGCGATTTCCTGGGCGAGGCCCTCGACAATCGCGGTTTTGCCGACCCCGGCTTCGCCGATGAGCACGGGATTGTTTTTCGTGCGGCGGCAGAGGATCTGGATGACACGCTCGATCTCCGCTTCGCGTCCGATCACCGGATCGAGGTCGCTTTCGCGCGCGAGCTTCGTGAGATCGCGGCCGAAGGCACGGAGAGCGGGGGTTTTGGTTTTGCCCTCCGCGTCGGGCTCCTCGCCTTCGGGAGCTTCGTCCTCAAAGCCCTCTTCGTCATCTGCATCGTCTTCCTCGTCATCGTCCGGACTGAAATTCGGATCGATCTCAGCGAGGATCTCGTTGCGGGTGCGCTGGATATCGACGTCCATGCGGCGGAGGACCCGGGCAGCGACGCCTTCTCCCTCGCGGAGTAGTCCGAGGAGCAGGTGTTCGGTTCCGACGTAGCTGTGGTTGAGTGCCTTTGCCTCCTTGTTGGCGAGGGCGAGGACCTTTTTGACGCGGGGGGTGTAGGGAATGCTGCCGGAGATTTTCTGTCCGGTGCCGCTGCCGACTTCCTTTTCAACTTCGAGGCGGACGCCTTCGAGGTCGAGGCCCATGCGTTCGAGCACGTTCACGGCGACTCCCTGGCCGAGCTTGATGAGCCCGAGGAGCAGGTGTTCGGTGCCGACATAGCTGTGGTTGAAGCGGTCGGCCTCCTTGCGTGCGAGTGCCAGAACCTGCTGGGCCCGTGGTGTGAAATTGTTCATAGGAGATCGGGATTGGGATCGGGTGAATCGTTCTTTTTCCTCGTCGAACTGATATCAGGGGCCTCGAGGCTTTGCAACCGGGCGCGCACGATTTCCGCGCGGATCGAGTCGCGTTCCTCGGGGGAGAGCTTGCGTCCGCTGTGCAGTTGGAGGTGGGCGGGCTGGATGTCCATCAGGAGGGAATCGCAAGTCCTCGCGGTATCGGCGGGGAGAAATCCCAAGTCGCCGCCGAGGCGGAGCAGGGAAAGGTGGTTGAGAGCCTCTTTGGAATCGATGATCCACGCGTGGCGGAGGACTCCGTAAGCGCGGCCGATCTTATCGCTGACCATTTCCGGGTCGTCCTCGAGGAGTTTGTCGCGGGCGTTTCTTTCGTGGGTGGCGACTTGGGCGATCACCCGTTCGAGGCGGCGGAGAATGGTCTCCTCGCTTTCGCCGAGGGTCGACTGGTTGGAGATTTGGAAGAGATTGCCGAGCGATTCGGTGCCTTCGCCATAGAGTCCGCGGACGGCGAGGCCGATTTTGTTCACGGCTTGGAGGACTTGGCCGATTTGGTCGCTGAGGACGAGGGCGGGCAGGTGGAGCATGGCGGAAGCGCGCATGCCGGTGCCGAGATTGGTCGGGCAGGTGGTGAGGTAGCCGAGTTCGTGGTCGAACGCGATTTCCAGCGAATTCTCGAGCTGGGTATCGATGGCCGCTAGCGCTTCGTAGGCGGAGCGGAGCTCCATGCCGGGCCGGATCGATTGCATGCGGAGGTGGTCCTCCTCATTGAGCATGAGAGCGATGGATTGGCGGCGTTCGATGACCGCCGCACTGCCTTCGCCGCGAGCGGCGTGTTCGCGGCTGATGAGGTGCCGTTCGACGAGCACCTGCTTTTGCACGGAGCTGAGGTCGTCGAGTTCCTGGGAGAAGGCATCCTTCATGCAGGGCAGCGCCTCTGCGGCGGGGCGCATGAGTTCCAGGGCGTGGCGGCGTTGTTCTTTTTTCGCCCAGCCCGGGAAGGATTCGCCTTTGAGATTGCGTGCGAGGCGGATGCGGGAGGTGAGGACGATGGCGGTATCCGCGCCTTCGCCGGTCATCCAGTCGGCGGGGTTTTTGACGAGGGTGGAGAAGCGCATCATGGCGATCAGTCGGTAACGGGGGTGGCGCGGGTTTCGATCCGGCGGATCTCGTCGCGCAGGCCCGCGGCCTCCTCGTAGTTTTCGGCGGTAACGGCGAGTTCGAGTTTGCCGCGCAATTCGTCGAGTCGCTGGGTGCGGGCGTGTTGCTCCATGAGTCCTGCGGGCACTTTGCCGCAGTGGTGGGTGCCTTTGTGCATGCCGCGAAGCATCTGCGCGACCTCGTCATGGAAGGTGGCGTAGCAATCGGCGCAGCCGAAGCGGCGGATGCGGCGGAGGTCATCGAGCGTGAACCCACAAGTGGGGCAGTGGCGGGTGGGGCCAGCGCTCGGGGGCATGGGAACGGCCGGCTTGCCCCCGGGCTTGCCGAGTAGCATTTCGGCGAGAGCGAAGCCGGTGGGATCGGTCACGCCCTTCTCCTTGGCGCAACTGTCGCAGAGGGCGATTTTTTTGATCTGCCCGCCCACCAGTTGGGTGAGGTGCACTTTCGCCTTATTTCCGCAAATGTCACAGTCCATGAACTCTTCAAACTAGGTGGGGTCCGGCCGGAATGCGAAAAGAAATCTCCCTACCGGCCCGGCTTTTCTCAATCGATGGGTGTCCCGGTGGTCGAGGCCAGCTCCTTGAAGGCCGCGATGAAGCGTTTGGTGAGAGGGCCGGGCTTGCCATCGCCGATGCTGCGTCGGTCGAGTGAGACGACCGGAATCACCTCCGCCGCGGTCCCGGTGAGGAAGAATTCGTCCGCGACAAAGAGGTCGTAGCGGGTCAGTGAGCGTTCGACCTTCGGGATGCCCAGTTGATCGGCGAGTTCGAGAATCACATGGCGGGTGATCCCGTCGAGGGCGCCATCGTTCACCTGTGGCGTGTGAAGAACGCCGTCGCGGAGGATGAAGACGTTGTCGCCGGTGCATTCGGCGACGTAGCCCTGTTCATTGAGCATGACGGCTTCGAGGGCGCCGGCTTGGATCGCCTCCACCTTGGCCATCACATTGTTGAGGTAATTGAGCGATTTGACCTGGGGCATCAGGGCAGCCGGTGCGGGGCGGCGGGTGGCGCAGGTGATGACGGAGAGCCCGTTTTCGTAGTGCTCCTCAGGGTAGAGGCTGATGGTGGATGCGATGATGAACATGCTGGCCCGCTTGCAGAGATAGGGGCTGAGGCCGAGGCTGCCGGTACCGCGGGTGACGACGAGGCGGATGTAACCGTCGTCGAGGCCGTTTGCAGCGACCGTCTCCACTACGAAGCGGCAGACTTCTTCCTGGGTCCAAGGGATTTCCAGCACGATGGCGCGGGCGGAGTCGAAGAGACGCTTGATATGTTCTTCGAGCCGGAAAACCCGGCGATTGTAGAAACGGATGCCTTCGAAGACGCCGTCGCCGTAAAGCAGACCGTGATCGAACACGGAAATTTTCGCCGCGGATTCCTCCACCAATTCGCCGTCGAGCCAGATTTTCATGGGAAAAGTGGGGCCAGCCTAGAGTTGCTTCTCGGGCTGGCAAGCCCCTCGTGTGACCTTACGAGGGAAGGAGGGCTTCAAGGCTCGCTCAGAACTGGGCTGGGTTTGGCATCGGTGAGCCGCGACCAGTCGATGGGGCCGTGGTCGATGCGTTGCAACTCGCTGGCATAGACCGCGTCGTCATTGGTCGGGTTCATTTCCGCGGCGAGTTCGGTAAAGATGCGGGCGAGATATGAATTCTGTTCGCCGCCTTGCTGTTTCAGGACTTCGGCGCGGGTGGCGAGGAGGGATGCGAGCACCTCGGGCTGGTAGTTTCCTGCTTGCGGTTCTGGCAGCACTCCGCGGGCGAGTTGGAAGCTGAGAACCAATGCTTTTCGGTTGCGTGGGGCGAGGTGGAGGGCAAGCGCGACGAGGCGGCGAGCTTCGGTGAGGGAACTTTTGTCGGCCTTCGCCGTGGCGACGCGGTTCGCGGCGTGGGTGGCGAGGCTGTCGGCGTATTCGTCGCGTTCGCGTTCGAGCATGCCGAGCTGTTCGGTGAATAGCCCGGCGCCGATCGCCGGTGGCGACCAGCCGAAGTCCGCGCCTTTGGCGACCGCGAATGGCGGGAGGCAAAGAGCGAGCAGGAGGGCGGTCCAGTTGCGATGCACGGAAGGAGAGTCTTGGCGGTGGCGGGCTGTGGCAAGTGACAAGTCCGGGCCGCGGGATCAGGCGGTGTAGCGCTGGGCGAGGTGGTGGAGATGGTCGTCGGGCGAGGGTGCTCGGCCGGTGGCGGCTTGGATGAGGTCGGCGGGGCTGGTGAGGGCTGTCCGGGTGTGGATGTTTTCGCGCAGCCAGCCGAGGAGAGGGGCGTAGTCGGCGTGAGCGGTGGCGGTCGCGATCTCAGGGATTTGATTGGCGGCGGCGAAGAGTTGGGCGGCGTTGAGGTTGCCGAGGGTGTAGGTCGGGAAGTAGCCGAGGCCGCCCATGGACCAGTGGATGTCTTGGAGGCAGCCGCGAGCGTCATCGGGTGGAAGAAAACCGAAGAGGTCGCGGAAGCGATCGTTCCACGCCGCGGGGACGTCTTTGACGGCGAGTTCACCGGCGACGAGGAGGCGTTCGATATCGAAGCGGAGGAGGATGTGGAGGTCGTATGTGGCTTCGTCGGCCTCGACACGGACGGGCGAGAATTCGGCGCGGTGGATGGCTGAGAGAAAGTCGTCGAGCTCGATCGTGCGAAGTTGGGGGAAGTGTTGTGCGGCTTTGGGCAGCCATTTTTCCCAGAAGGGGCGGGAGCGTCCGATGTGGTTTTCCCAGAGTCGGGATTGGGATTCGTGGATGCCGAGGGAGGCGGCTTGACCGGAAGGGAGGCCGAACTCGCTGGTGGGCAGGCCTTGTTCGTAGAGTCCGTGGCCGGCCTCGTGCATGACGCCGAAGAGGGAGGAGGTGAAATCGGTCTCGTCGTAGCGGGTGGTGAGTCGGATGTCGCGTGGGCCGAGGGTGGTGCAGAAGGGGTGGGCGGTGGTGTCGATGCGGCCCGCCTGGAAGTCGAAGCCGAGGGCGGCGGCAATTTCGGCGTTGAGCGCTTGCTGGGCGGCGATCGGGTAGGGACCGGCGGGGAGCTGGGCGCGGCGTGTTGCGGAGCGTTCGACCGCGGTGGCTGCGAGTTCGCGGAGACGGGGGCGGAGGCTGTCGAAGAGAGTGGCGATGTCGGACGCGCGGGTGTCGCGTTCGTAGCCGTCGAGGAGGGCGTCGTAGGGTTCGTGCGGATACCCCCATCGCTCGGCTTTTTCGCGGGCGATGTGGAGGAGGGATTCAAGGTGCGGGGCGAAGGTGTTGAAGTCGGAATTTTTGCGCGCGGCGGCCCAGGCTTGTTTTCCGAGGGAAGCGGCTTGGGCCTCGCGGGCGATGAGCTCGCCGGGGAGCTTGGTGGCGCGGTCGTGCTCGCGGCGCATGGCTGCGGTGAGGGCGGGGGCTGAGCCTTCGTTTTCTGCAGCGGTGAGGGCGTCGCTCCAGCGGCTGGAAGTCGCGAGTTGATGGGCTTTTTCCGAGAGCCATGCCAGCTGCTCGGCGCGCCAGCCATGGGCGGCGTCGGGGAGGTAGGTTTCTTGGTCCCAGCCGATGACGGAAGCGGCGCTGGCGACCAGGGCTTGTTCGCGGGCGAGGGTGCGGAGGAGATCGAGCGCGGCGTGCATGCGGCGGAGTTTGCGAGCTTGGCGGAGTGGCTGCAATGGCGGATGCGTGGGTGCGTGGCGGGCCATGGAGGCTTGCCACGGTGGAGGTGGCGGGGTGATTGGTGGCGGTCATGAAAATTCTCACCGACGATCACGTTCATGCGGCTTTACGGTTTCCGGAGTTCATCGATTCCCTGCGCGACTGTTTCGCGGGCGGGTTCACGATGCCGCCGCGGCAGGTGCTGGCGCTGGACCCCTCGTCGGGCGGGCATGAGGCCTTTGCGATGCTGCCGTCGTGGAATGACGAGGTGATCGCTTTGAAAGCGTTCACGTATTTTCCGGAGAATCGGGCACCGCATCGTTCCCTATATTCAAAGATTCTGGTGTTCGATCGTGCGCATGGCCAGCCGCTGGCCCTGGTGGATGGAGTCAGTGTGACCTGTTGGCGGACGGCGGGGGTATCGGCCTTGGCGTCGCGCTTCCTGTCTCGACGTGAATCCTCGTCGCTCTTGCTTTTGGGGACGGGGAATCTGGCACCGTATTTGATCCGGGCTCACGCCAGCGTGCGCCCTTTGGCAAGCGTCGAGGTGTGGGGACGGGATCGTGGGAAGGCGGAAGCGGTGGTCGAGCGGATGGCGGCCGAGTTTCCTGCGATTCGGTTTCGGGTGGCGATCGATCTGGCGGCCTCTTGCGAGGCGGCGGATATCGTGGTGTCGGCGACGGGCAGTGTGGAGATTTTGGTTCGTGGTGCCTGGCTGCGGCCGGGGACGCATTGTGATTTTTTAGGGAATCATCATGCGACGAAGCGCGAGTGCGATACGGAGGTGGTCACGCGTTCGCGGGTTTTCGTCGATACCCGGGCGAACTGCTTGCGGGAGGCGGGTGAGTTGCTGGTGCCGATGGGGGAAGGGGCTTTCGCGGCGGCGGACGTGGTGGGGGAATTGGCGGAACTGTGTCGTGGCAGTGTGACGGGTCGCCGGAGTGCGGAGGAATTGACGATGTTCAAATCGGTCGGCTGTGCTCTCGGGGATCTGTGCGGCGCCTTGGCGACTTATCGTGCGGCGGGTCCGGGTGGTGCCGCGTGCGAGATTTGAGCGGCGATGATGTCGAGTACGGCGGTTTGTGGGGCGGACGATGCTGGATTGACTCGGTTCCGGGACTGGCTAAGTTTTCCAAACCTTTTGAATAAGCCCATGAAAACCATCCATTTCGGTGTTGCTGCCTGCCTGCTGGTATCCGTCGCGATCGGGGCACCGACTGAGAAATTGCCGCCGGGGGAGGATCCGGTTTTCATCGCGAAATCGGCGCGTGCGATCGATACCCACGTCGCGGCGTGGTATCGGAAGCAGAAGCTGGCGGTGCCTGCGGTGACGGATGACGCGACCTTTTTGCGGCGGGCTTTTTTGGTAAGCATTGGTCGGATTCCGACGGCCGAGGAAGGGCGCTTTTTCCTTGAGATCGACGATGCGGCGAAGCGGGTGCAGTTGATCGACTACTTGATGGCGTCGCCGGGTTATTCGAGTCACATGAGCAATTGGGTATTCGACCTGTTGCGGGTGACGGATGGCAAGCCGGGTTTTGCCGGAAACTTCGAGCCCTACCGGGACTGGGTGCGGCGGGCGATGGAGAAAAACATGGCCTGGGATGAATTCACCCGATCGCTGCTGTCGTCGAATGGCGACGGCTGGGATCCGAAGACGGCGGCGGTGGGATACTACACGCGGGACCGAGGCATGCCTTTGGACAACTTGGCGAATTCGATGCGGATTTTCTTGGGTTCCCGCATGGAGTGCGCGCAGTGCCACGATGATCCCTTTGGTGAGACCGAGCGGCATGACTTCTACGAGTTGGCTGCGTTCACCGAGGGTCAGGGCGCCCTGCGCCAGGGCTACATGAACAAGCTGTGGGCCGAATTGCGGGATGGGGATCGTCGGCAAACGATCGACTACAACGTGGCACAGGTCATGTGGGACCGGGTTTATGGTTTGAGTCTTGGTGGGGACGGGGCTGGGAAGATCCATTTGCCGCAGGACTATCAGTATCGCGATGGTGATCCCGGTCAGTTGATCGGGGCGCGGACGCCCTTTGGCAAAACGGTGCGGATTTCCGAGAAACGCGACGGCGGAGGCGGGCGGGAGGCCTTGGCGGAATGGGTGACGGACAAGACGGGTGAGCAGTTCGCATCCGTGGCGGCCAACCGGATGTGGAAACGGGTGATGGGTCAGGGAGTCTACGAACCGGTGGATGAATACAAGCCGACTAAGGAGCTGCATCATCCGGAGCTGATGGCGACTTTGATCCGGCTGATGGGCGATCTCGACTATGATTTGCGGGCCTTCCAGAAGGTGCTGCTCAACACGCGGACTTTTCAGTTCGTTCCGAATCCAAAGCCATCGAAGGTGCAGGCGGGCGATGATTTCCATGGGCGGCAGCTTGTTCGGCTGTCGTCGGAGCAATTGTGGGATTCCCTGATTACCTTGGCGGCGGGTGATCCGGACAAAGCACCGCGTCGTTCGATGGACGATCGGATTTACGTGGCGAACAAGCCGGTGCTGGTGGGTAAGAAAAACATGATTCAGCTCTCGAAAGAGGTGCTCGCGCTGGAGTCCGAGGCGGAGGTGCGGAAATACTTCGCATCCTTGCTCTCGGATGTCCGGAAGGAGAGTGGGAGCGCGGCGAGCGGCTCTGACGCGATGATGATGGCCGGGAAGATTCACCGCTACGGAGCCAACTCTCCGGTGAGGGCGTCGGAGTTGCCGAGTCCGGCCCCGCGTTCGCATTTGCTGTATTTGTTCGGCCAGTCCGATCGTGAAATCGTCGATGGTGCGAGTCGCGAGCCGAATGTCGGGCAGGTGCTTTCCTTGATGAACGGCTATGTCCAAGAGCAGTTGGTGAACAATTCCGGGGCCCGGCTTTACAAAAGCCTCGATGGGGCCAGCAGCGACGAGGAGAAGATCCGGCGGCTCTACATCACGATTCTAAGCCGTCCGCCGAGTGCGGAGGAGATGGGCTGGATGCTGGATGAGGTCAAGGCATCGGGTGATGTGGGCTACCGCAACATCGTGTCCGCTCTGGTGATGTCCTCCGAATTTCTTTTCCTTCAATAATCCGAACCCATTTCGAATCCATGAACCCATCCGATTTCAACCGCTGCGACGAACTGGGTCGCCGTCGTTTCATTTCCAACGCCGCCCGCTTGTATCTCGGGGTGAATTTGCTGCCGATGTTCGGTCCGAGTGTCGCCTCTGCCGCGCCCGCTGCTGCCGCCTCGAAAGCGAAGAACGTCATTTATCTCTTCATGTCGGGCGGCATGAGCCATCTGGATACCTTCGATCCCAAGCCCAAGAAAAAGGACGTGATGGGACCGATGGAGGCGATTTCCAGCAAGGCCACCGACATCCTCGTGGGCAAGCATCTGCCGAAGACGGCGGCGGTGATGGACAAGGTCTGCGTGATCAATTCCATGACATCGCGGCAGGGAGCGCACGAGCAGGGCACCTACATCATGCACACCAGCTACGAGATGCGCGGGACGGTGAAGCATCCATCGCTCGGTTCGTGGGTCATGAAGCTGGGGGGGCGGCTCAATCCCGAGATTCCGGGATTTGTCGCGATCGATGCCTCGCAGGACAGCACGGGCGGTGGGTTTTTCGGGGCGAAGTATGCGGCGGCACCGATTGGCAGCCCGAGCGAAGGGCTTCAGGATTCGCGCAAGCCGGCGGTGATCACTCAGGAAGACTTCGATCGTCGATTGAGTTTGGCGGATCGCCTCAACAAGCAGTTTCACGGGCGCTATCAGAACGCGGACGTGAAGGCCTATGAGGAGCTCTATCAGGAGGCGATCCGGCTGATGAACAGCAAGGATTTGAAGGCCTTCAACATCAACGACGAGCCGCAATCGGTTCGCGCGACCTACGGCAGCGGGCGTTTCGCCCAAGGCTGCATGCTCGCCCGGCGCCTGGTGGAGCACGGTGTGCGATTCGTCGAGGTGCAGTTGGGCGGGTGGGACACGCACTACGACAATTTCGCAGCGGTCGAGGGGCGTTGTAAGGAGTTCGATCAGGCCTACGCGGGGCTGATCGCGGATCTCGATCAGCGCGGGCTGCTGAAGGACACGCTTGTGGTGGTGGCGACCGAGTTCGGTCGCACGCCGACGATCAATACGGAGCACCAGAGCGGACGGGATCATCATCCGTCGGCCTTCACCTGCCTGCTCGCAGGGGGCGGGGTGAAGGGTGGCTTCAAGTATGGCGAGACCGATGCCAAGGGCGAGCGGGTGAAGAAGGATCCGGTGACGGTTCAGGACTTCAATGCAACCATTGCCCACGCACTTGGCTTGCCCCACGACCTAGTGGTCATGTCGCCATCCGGTCGCCCCTTCAAAGTGGCGGACAAAGGTGTCCCGGTCACCGATGTTTTTGCCTGAGCGATTTCTGCCGGAGCCGGGGGCCTTGTGTGCTCCCGGTCCGGTGTCGGATCACTCGCTGGCGGTGGAGGTCGGTACTTTGCTCTTCAGCTTGGCGCGTGCGATTTCCCAGACCATGGGCAGGACGGAGAAGCCGATGATGCCGAGGACCACGAGTTCGAAGTTTTCCTTCACTTGTGGGATGTTTCCGAAGAACCAGCCGGCCGGGAGAATGAGCAGGACCCAGAGGAGGGCACCGCTCACGTTGAAGAACATGAAGCGCTTGTAGTCCATTTCCCCCGATCCGGCGACGAAGGGGGCGAAGGTGCGGACGATGGGGACGAAGCGGGCGAGGATGATGGTTTTGCCACCGTAGCGGACAAAGAACTCGTTGGTTTTCTCGATGTGGGAGCGTTTCACGATGCGCGGAAATTTCCGCATCATCCACTCGCCGCACTTACGGCCAATCCAGTAGTTGACGGTGTCGCCGAGGATGGCGGCGACGAGAAGGACGACTGCCGCGAACCAGAAATTGAGTCCTGTCGCGGGGTCGGCGGCAAGCGCGCCGACGGCGAAGAGCAGGGAATCGCCCGGAAGGAAGGGGGTGACGACGAGGCCGGTCTCGCAGAAGACGACCAGAAAGAGGAGTCCGTAGACAAGGGAGCCGTGGGCACGGGTGAAGTCGGTCAGGTGCTCCTGGATGTGGAGGATGAAATCGATGATTTCTTTCATGGCTCAGGCGTTTTCGGGGCGGGGGTCGCGGTTGAGGAGCTCATGCATCGCCTGGGCGGCGGGCTTGTGCTGGTAGAGGATGGAGTGCACGGCGTCGATGATCGGAGTGCGGACCCCGGCCTTGTGTGCGGCTTCGTGGATGGAGAGGGTATTGGGCACGCCTTCGGCGACCATGCCGAGCGATCTGGTGGCTTCCTCGAGGGTCTTGCCGTGTCCCAGTGCGAGGCCGACGCGGTGATTTCGGGAGTGGACGGAGAAGCAGGTGACGATGAGATCGCCGACGCCGGAGAGGCCGGAAAAAGTCTCCGCGCGTCCTCCGAGGGCAACGCCGAGGCGAGTCATTTCGGCGAGGGCGCGAGTGACGAGGGCGGCGATCGCATTGTCGCCAAGCCCGAGTCCTGCGGCGATGCCTGCGGCGATCGCGTAGATGTTTTTGATCGCGCCGCCGAGTTCCATGCCGGCGAGATCGTCGCTGGTGTAGCTGCGGAAGTGGGGAGCGGTGAAGAGATCCTGAAGCTGGCGGGCGAGTTGGGGATCGGTGGTCCCAATCACGGCGCAGGTGGCGAGCTTGGTGGCGATTTCTTCCGCGTGGTTCGGCCCGGAGAAGACGGCGATGGGATTGGCGGGGAAGACTTCGCGGAGCACTTCGCTCATGCGTTCGCCGCTGTCGCGTTCGATGCCCTTGGCGCAGGAAAGCAGGACGGTGGAGTGCGGCAGGCCGAGGCTGGCGAGGTCGTTCGCGACCTCGCGGGTGGCGGCGGTGGGTACGCCGAAGAGGACCAGCGGGTGTGCGATGGCATCGGCAAGCCGGACTGATGCGCGCACTCGCTCCGGGAGGAGAATGTGGGAGAGGTAGCGGGGGTTGCGGTGCTGCTGATTGATGGCCTCCACCACCTGGGCGTCGCGGCCGATCAGCTCGACGGCATCGAGTCGGGGTGCGAGCAGGACGGCGAGAGCGGTGCCGAAGGAGCCGGTGCCGAGGATGGCGGCGGAGGAGAATGGCTGATCAGGCATTGGACTTCTTCTTCTTGGGCTGGAAGCGGTTCTCGGTGCCGTTCAGCAGGCGCTGGATGTTGGCGCGATGCTTCCAAATGGCGAGGATCGCTATGATCACGGAAAAGATAAAGAGCGGCTTGTTCCAAGTGCCGGCTTCCCAGAGCGTGGGGAGGCTTTTGTCGTTGTTCACGTGGTGGAAGCGAGCGCCTACATGGGTCAGTAGGGGCAGCGCGGCGGCGGCGGCGATGCTTGCGACCGAGACGTAACGGGTGGCGGTGAAGAACATTAGCCAGACGCCGATCAGGAGGATCACGGCGGCGGGCATTAGGGCCAGCAGCACTCCGGCGGAGGTTGCGATGCCTTTGCCGCCTTTGAAGCCGACCCAAGGCGAGTAGTTGTGGCCGAGGATGGCTGCGAGTCCTGTGAGGACGTGGATCAACTGGGCGGTGAGCTGTTGTGCGGAAGGAAGGTGGACGGCGAAGGAGTCGAGAGCCGGGACTGGGATACCGGCTCTGCGGCTTTCGATCTGGATCAGATTGACCGCGATCGCGACGGGAATGAAGCCCTTCAGCGCGTCGAGCAGCAGGCAGGTGATGCCGTATTTTTTACCGATGACGCGCAGGACATTGGTGGCACCGATATTGCCGGACCCGTGTTGGCGGATATCGATCCCTTTCAGGCGTGCGATGATCAGGCCAAAGGGGATGGATCCGAGGAGGAAGGCGAGGATGGGACAGAGCCAGAGCTGCATGTGCGGAAGGGCTTAGGGCAAAGTGGGTGGCGTGTCACCTCTGGAGGTGGATGGGTTCCTAGCGCGTTGGGACCTACAAAAAAGCGCGACCCCCGGGGAGAGGGTCGCGCCGGGAGCAAGCGTGATTATTTACCTGCGGCTTTCATCGCAGCGTCCCATTTGGCGATGTTTTCCTTTTGGGCGGCAAAAAGGGCGTCCGTGGAATCGAGCACTTCGATTTTCTCGATCTTGTCGCCGATGGCGATTTTGTCGACGACGTCCTGGCCCTTGGTGACCTCGCCAAAGATGCTGTGGCGGCCGTCGAGCCACGGGGTCGGGACGTGGGTGATGAAGAACTGCGAGCCATTGGTGCCGGGGCCGGCGTTGGCCATCGAGAAGAGGCCGGGCTTGGAGTGCTTGAGTTCGGGCAGGAATTCGTCGCCGAACTTGTATCCCGGGTCTCCGGTGCCGTTGCCGAGCGGGTCGCCGCCTTGGATCATGAAATCGGGGATGACGCGGTGGAAGGTGAGGCCGTCGTAGAACTTTCGCTTGGCGAGGTTGAGGAAGTTGGCGGCGGTCATCGGGACCTTGGACGCGAAGAGGGTGGCCTCGATATCGCCTTTGCTGGTGACCATCTTGATTTTGATGTCGGTGATGGCGGCGGGTTTGGCGGCCTCGGTTTCCTTCTTGGCTTCCTCCGCGAAGGCGAAGGGGGCGAGCAGGGCGAGGGCGAGGAGGAGTCGTCGTTTCATGGAGTTGGTGTTGTTGGTGGTTTGGGAAAGAGATCAGGCATTGCCATCGCCGCTTTCAGCGGGGCGTGGCTTGGGTGCTTGCGGGGTGGTTTCGGGCAGCACGGGCTCGATGTCAACGAGGGGGACCCAGCCGCGGCTTTCATTGGTGAAAGCGACGTAGGCCCAGTCGCCGGAGCGGGTCACGAGACGGCAAAGGGATCCGGCCGGGGCTTCGATGACGGTGGGCGAGGTGCGGGCGGCATCGGTGCGGATCGTGCTGCGATCGGCGACGATGACGACCTGCTCCTGAAGTGGAGCGAAGTGGGCATCGTCGGGGTAGTAGCGCCAGGCGATGCTACCGGTGGCGGCCATGAGGGGTGCCGCGATGAGGCCCACGACGGCGGCGATCCGGAGTGGGGAGCCTTGGCGGGTGGCGGGGAAGGTGAGGAGTGAGATCGCCAGCAGCCAGGCGCCGGCCGAGACCAGGCCTTGCCAAGTGCTGAGTGGAAAGCGTGCGAGTTGGTGTTGGTAGTCGGGACGCTGAACGGTGATCGAGCCGAACTTGCGTTCGAGGAAGCGAAGATTCTGACGGGCTTCGGGGTGCGAGGGATCGCGCTGCAGCGCCCGGCGGTAGTAGAGGGCGGCCTCGCCGGGTGCGCCGAGGCGATAAGCAGCGTTGCCGATATTGAAGAGCGTGTCGGCGTGAAGCTGAGGGTAGGGGCCGCTTTCCAGCCAACTGCGGGCGGCGTCGCTGTAGAGGCCCTTGCTGAAGAGCTGGCCGGGGTTTTGATCGGCACGGGCGGGCGGCGCGCTGAGAAGGGAGGCAAAAAAGAGAATGGGCAGGGCGAGGCGACGGAGCTGGCGGAGGACACGCTGGCGTTCGCTGCGGTCGATCGCTCCCGCGGCGGGGTCGTTGCGGAAGCAGAGTTGGTCGCGTTTTTCGAGAATCTCGCGGACGCATGGGTCGGGGTGATTGCCGAGCCAGCGTTCGATGAAGCGGCCGGCGTTGCGGTAGAAGGTGGCGTCGTGGTCGGGGGATTTCTCGAGGCTGCGCCAGTCGCGTGCCCGGGCGGTGGCATTGGGGTCCTTGCGGAGGCGCGGGCTGATTTGGCGGGCTGCAATTTTTCCAAGGAGGAGCAGGGTGACGAGTGCGGGTGGGACTTGCCAGAGCCAGCCGGGCAGGTCCTTGCGATCTGAGAGCAGGCCGGGCGTCGGGTTCACGATGCCGAGGATGTCGGTCATTTCCTCGATCGGCATGGGCAGCGCCTGAGGTGGGGCGAGGGGGGCGGCTCCGCTGGTGGCGGGTAGGATTTCGAGCGGGATGGCGTCGGAGAGAATGGTTTCGTAGCGGTCGAGTGCGGGGTCGAAATAAACGAGGCGGAGGGGAGGGATGGAGGATTGGGGGCGAAGGGGGCGGATGAATTGGCGGAAAGACACTTCGCCCGAGAGTTCGCGTCGTTCGTCGCCGCGTTCGGCGGAGGTGGCGTCGTAGAGTTTCCAGCCTTCGGTATCGAGCAGTTTGGGGGCTTCCAGCGCGTCGAGATTGCCGCTGCCGGTCACGGTGATGTCGAGGGTGAGCGGGTCGCCTTCGCGAATTCGTGTTTCGCTGGACCGGACTTTCAGATCGAAGCTGCCGATGGCGTTTTCAAAGCCATCGGGCGGGTTTGCCGGGAGTGGGCGGGAATCGAAGCGGATCGCGGGAACCTTGAGATTCACGGGTTGGGGGTAGGCGCGGCCGAAGTTCTCGACGGAGGCGATCTGGAGTTGCAGTCGGAGGGAAGCGGGGCCGAGGGTGGAGGTTCCTCCTCGATTGGTGGAGACGGTGCTGGGGTAAGGGACGGCGTAGTAGGGGCGGCCGAGAAGGGTGGCGCGGCCGAGGCGGGGCTGCGGCTGGAAGCGCCATGCGGAGAGGCCGTCGCGTTCGAAATCGGGTATGCCCCAGTCGAGGACGATCTGGTCGCTGGGGAAGTAGATCTTCAGTTCTACGGGCTGTTTTTCGCCGAGATAGGGTTGGTTTTTGAGGGCGTGGAAGGCGGCGGCGTAGCGGATTTTCTGGGTGCCGACGAGGGCTTCCGACCATTCGAGCTTCATGTCATCGATGACCCTGAGATCGATGGGGGCGGTTTCGTGGATTTTTCCGCCGAAGCTCAATTCGATGGGCGGGATGACGTAATTTCCGGCATCGTAGCTGGAGACGACGTAGGGGATGAAGAATTCGGCGCGGCGGCCCATTCCCGCGCGGCGTTGGAGGCCCATGCCGAGGGGGCGGATCGAGAGATTTTTGACCACCGGGGGCTCCGGGATTTCGTCGGGCGCGACCTCGCCGCGGAGGATAAGCTCGAGCACTGCCTGTTCCCCGCGGACGAGGAAGCGGCTGGTCATCACGGCGTCGACCATCGACGCGGCCTGCGCGGCGCCCGAGGCGGCGAGGATCATCAGCAGAATGAGGGTGGTGCGGAAGAGGTGGTTCACGATGAGGAGAGGTCGGTGTTACCAGTCTTTTTCGGGCTGGTTGTAGTCGAGTCGGCCGGGCGTGAGAGCGCCTTTTTCGAAGTCGGCGTTTTCGCGGAGGATGCGGCGGGCGGCGTCTTGTGGCGACTCGCCGGGTTTGGGGCCTTGTTTCGGTTTTTGGTCGGACTTGCCGTCTTGGTCGTCGGGTCGATCGCCGCCTTTGCCGTTTTGGTTTTTGCGGTTGCCGTCGCCATTCTTGCCTTGGTCTTTGGGGTTTTTCCCGTCGCCTTCTTGATCGCCGTCGCCCTCGCCATCAGATGGCTCGCCTTGCTGATCGCCCTCGCCGTCGCCGGGCTGGGGCATGGGTTCCAGTTGTTGGGCGTTTTGTTGAACCTCTTCGAGGATTTCGCGTAGGCGTTTGAGGTGTTTGACGGTGAGGGCGCGATTGTGACGGGCCTGGTCGAGAGAGTCCTGGTAGCGGAGGGCGGAGTCGAAGTGCTTCACGGCATCGATCCAATCATCGAGGGTGCCATTGAAGCGGCTGGCACCGTCACTTTCGGCATTGTCCCCCGGCTCGTCTTGCAGCCATGCGACCAGGGCTTCGCGGACCATGAGGTCGAAGTCTGCCATCGGATCGTCGTCTTTGGGCTGCTTGCTTTTTCCGCTGAGGGCCTCGGCGATGCGGCGGAACGCGTCGATGAGGCCAGGGGGGGCTGGTGGGGTGGTTTTGGGGTAGGCGTTGCCTGAAGAAAGTCGCTGCCAGCCGCTGTTGAAAAGGAGGGAGCCGAGGCCGTGGTGGGCGGCGGCACGGACCTGGGGGTCCCGCGATCTGAGCGCTTCGCTGAAAGAGTGGCGTGCGGTGGAGAGGTCGCCTTCGTGGTGGGCGGCGGTGGCCAGTCCCAGATGGTAGCGGGCGGCTTTTTCGGGATCCTGTTCCTTCTCGGTAAGTTCTTTGAAGAGGCCCATGGCATGCTCGTGTCGGCCGTCGGCGAGGGCGCGGCGCGCGTCGTGCTCGGCGCGGGCATGGAGTGGCTGCGGGGATAAGATGAGGAGAGTCGCTGCGGCGGCGCTGGTGCCGATCGTTCGCCAGCGGGTGCCGGCGATGACGGAGGCCATGAGGAAGAGGAGGCCGGGCAGGGCGAACCATTGGTAGTATTCGACGGGCACGGAGCGTTCGCGGCCGGTGATTTCGAATTGTTCGAGGTCGGCGATGGCGAGTTTCACCATGTCGGGGATACTCGCGGCGGAGGTGGCGACGGCGAAGCGGCCACCGGTTTCTTGGGAGAGGCGGCGGAGGGCGTTCGGCTTGAGTCCGCTGAGGACGATGTTTCCGGCGCGATCGCGATGTTTGCCGTCGGGGAAATTCCGATCGGGAACGAAATCCCCGGCATCGGTGCCGAAGCCGATGGTGAAAACATAAACGCCGGCTTGTTTTGCCTGGGCGGCGAGTTCGATCAGGCGGCCGCTGGTTTCGTCGCCATCGGTGAGAAGGATCAGGGCGTTTTCCTTTTGGCCGGTTTCCTTGAGCATCTTGATGGCCAGTTCGAGGGCGGCTTCGAGATTGGTGCCGCCGACGGGAATGGAGTCGATGTCGAGTTGGTCGATATTTTCTCGGACGGCGGCGTGGTCGACGGTGAGTGGGGCGAAGGGGTAGGGTTCGCCGGCGAAGCCGATGAGGCCGAGGCGGTCCTTGGGGAGGGCTTCGATCAGTTCGTAGCAGAGGGTCTTTGCTTGGGTGAGGCGGTCGGGCTTGAGATCGGCGACCAGCATGCTGCGGGAGAGGTCGATGGCGAGGAGCACGTTGCGGCCGCGGCTGGTCTCGATTTCAGAGCCCTTGGTGGTTTGGGGTCGTGCGAGGGCGATCGCGAAGAGGGCGACGGCGGTGAGGAGGAAGGCGAAGGCAAGCCAGCGAGGGAGTGGGCTGGAGCGGCGGAGAAGTTTACCACGCAGGCGGGGTGAGACAAAAGCGGCCCATTGCTTGCGGCGGAGGCGTCCGGTGAGGAGGGCTCCGACGACGAAAATCGGGATGAGCAGGAGCAGGGCCAGCCAGGCGGGTTGGGCGAGGGTCATGGCGCGGGTGGCGGGTTGAGGGCCAAGACAAAGGCGGCACCGAGAGCTGCAAGGGTGGCGGCACCGATGAACCAGGGAAAGAGTTCGTGGTCCTCGACCACGGTGCGGGAGACGGTCTCAGATTTCTCCAGGCGGTCGATGGTTTGAAAGGTTTCTTCGAGGGAAGCGACATTTTGTGCCCAGTAGTGTTCGCCACCGGTGATCGCAGCGATTTTGCGCAGGGTGGGCAGGTCGAATTCCTGCCGTGCGAAGCGTTGGATCTCTTCGCTGACGCGGCCTTCCTTGGTGCCGATGGCAACGGTGTAGATCTTGATGCCGAGGAGTTTGGCATTTTCCGCGGCTTCGACGGGCGAGATTTTTCCAGAGTTCGAGGCGCCGTCGGTGATCAGTACGATGATTTTGCTCTTCGCATCGCGAGACTCCAGTCGGGTGGAGGCGGCGGAAATGGCGGAGCCGATGGCGGTGCCCATTTCCTTGAGGATGTTGAGGTCGACTTGGCGGAAGCTGCTCAGCAACCAGTCGTGATCGAGGGTGATGGGGCTGACAGAATAAGGGCGCCCGGAGTAGATGACCATGCCGATGCGGTCGTCGGGGCGGCTTTCGATGAAGCGGTTGACCACCGCTTTCGCGGCATCGATCCGCTTCAGCGGCCGGCCATCCGGGGTGAAGAAGTCATCGATGCTCATCGAGAGCGAGACATCGAAGGCGATGGCGATATCGATCCCGCTGGCGGTTTTCGATTGGAATTCGCTGAGCCAGACGGGTCGTGCCATTGCGAGGATGGCGGGGACGAGGGCGAGGGTGGCGATGGGCAAACCGAGGGCGAAGGGGCCGTGGCGGACCTTGCTGCCGAGGCTGGCGAGGACGGAGAGAGTGGAAAAGCTGAGGGCGGCCTCGGCTCCGCGACCGCGGCGGAGAATGAGGAGCAATGCGCAGGGTACCAGCAGCAGGAGCCACTGCGGCTGGGCGAAGGTGAAATGTTCCAGGATGTCCCTCATGCGGGTGGGTGCTGGTGCAGTTGTTCGAGCAACTGGCGGGCGTCGGACAGTGGATCTCCGGGGGAGGTGGCGGCTTCGCGTCCGTATTTCAGAGCGGCGAGGCGTGTGAAGAGGCTTGAGGTGGCGATGCGAAGAGTTTCCGGGTAGGTGGCAAGGGCGGAGTGGCGGGCGACGAATTCCTCGTGGGTTTCGAAAAGGGCGGGGTCGCCGACTGCAGCGGCCAGGTAACGTCGGAGGGAGGAGGATGCTCGGGTGGCGGCGACGCGCGGGTCGGCATCGTGCCCAGCAGCAAGTTCATCGCGTGCGATCTGGTAGGCCTGTTGGCGTGCATGGGTTGGATCCTCGATTCTCTTTCTGCGTCGGGCGAGCAAGAGCGTGAGCACGATGGCTGCGATGATGCTGCCACTGATGGCGAGCCAGACCCAGGCGGGGGTGGCGGGCTCGGGAAGGAGGGGATCGACGGGAACCAGTTCCCGGAGCACCAGCGTGTCGTCGGCTTGCTTGTCCATCGGGCGTCAGCGGGTGAGCTTGCGAGCGCGTTTTTTCAGGAGCCGGTGGAGGTCGCCGAGGCGGTCGCGCTCGGTGGAGAGGTGGGCGAGATCGATGCCGTTTTTTTTACAAGTGTCGCGGATGCCTTCCGCCTGACGGCGCATGAGCTTCTCGTAGCCCATGCGAAGATTGGGATTGTTGGTGTTGATTTGGCTGACCCATCCGGTTTCGGGGTCGCTGAGGATGACCTTGCCGGCCTTTGGAAGAGTGTCTTCGAGGGGATCGGTGATGCGGAGTGCGATGGTTTCGTGCTTGCGCGCGAGTTTTCCGAGAGGCTTGTCGAGGGGGCTGTCGAAGAAGTCCGAGATCAGAAAGACGAAAGCCTTGCGGCGGAGCGTGCGGATCAGGAAATCGCAGGCGGCGGCGATCGAAGTGCCGGGTTGCGGGGGCTCGGCCATGAGGATCTCGCGCACGATGCGGAGCACGTGGCGTGTGCCTTTGGCAGGGGGGATGAAGAGGAAGGCTTCCTTGGCGAAGAGCAGCAGGCCGACCTTGTCGCCATTGCCTGCGGCGCTGAAGCCCAGGATGGCGGCGGCTTCAGCTGCGGCTTCGCGTTTTGAGAAATGGCTGCTACCGAAGTCAGCGGAGCCGGAGACATCGACGGCGAGGATCACAGCGAGTTCGCGTTCCTCGCGAAACTTGCGGATGTAGGGGCTGCCCATCCGTGCGGTCACGTTCCAGTCGATGAAGCGGATCTCGTCGCCGTGCTGGTATTCGCGGAAGTCGTCGAAATCGAGGCCTTGGCCGCGGAAGGAGGATTGGTATTCCCCGGCGAAGGTTTCCCTTACGAGACGGCGGGCCTTGAGTTCGAGTTTGCGGACTCGGTCCATCACCTCCTCGATCTGTTCATCGGGGGTCATGGGTGGAGGGCGGAAGAAGTGACGACGGACGATGAGAGGCCGAAGGGGATCAGATGATTCGAGGCGTGAAGATGGATTCTGTTCGAATGCATGGCTTCTAGTCTGCGGTCTTGAGTCTGCCAGTCGGGTGTCGGAATCGATTTACGGCACCGGAACTTTGGAGAGGATGCGGTCGAGGATTTGGTCGCTATTCACCTCCTCGGCTTCGGCCTCGTAGCTCAGCAGGATGCGGTGGCGCAGGACGTCGTGCGCCATATCTTTGACATCCTGCGGGGTCACGAAGGCACGGCCGGCGCAGAAGGCTCGGGCGCGGGCGGTGAGGGCGAGGTTGATGGTGCCGCGGGGGGAGGCTCCGGCGCGGATGAGGTGCTTGAGGCCGTTGTCGATCTTGGCGGGGAAGCGGGTGGCGCGGATGAGGTCGACGATGTATTCGCGGACGGCGGGGTCGATGTAGATTTGGTTCACGTAGGAGCGTGACTCAGCGACTTGCTGGGGGGTGGCGACGGTCTTGGTTTGGTAAGGTGCGACCGAGGTGGCCATGCGATCGAGGACCTCGAGTTCCTCATCTTTCGAGGGATAGCCGACGCTGACTTTGAGGAGGAATCGGTCGAGCTGGGCTTCGGGAAGTTGGTAAGTGCCTTCCTGATCGATGGGGTTCTGCGTGGCGAGGACGAGGAAGGGCTCGGGAAGCTTGTAGGTGGTGTCGGCGAGGGTGACTTGCTTCTCCTGCATCGCTTCCAGCAGCGCCGACTGGACCTTGGCCGGAGCGCGGTTGATTTCGTCGGCGAGAATCAAGTTGTTGAAGATGGGGCCGAGTTTTGGGGAGAATTTTGCTTCCTGGGGATTGTAGACCATGGTGCCGAGGAGGTCGGCGGGGAGAAGGTCGGGCGTGAACTGGAAGCGGGCGAATGAGGCATCGAGCGAGCCGGAGAGTGCCTTGACGGCCAGAGTTTTGGCGAGGCCGGGGACGCCTTCGAGGAGCACGTGGCCGTTGCAGAGAAGTCCGATGATCAGTCGGTCGACCAAGCGGTCTTGGCCGACCAGCACGCGGCCCATTTCCTCTTTCACGGCGCTGATCCAGCCGCTGGTGGCGGCGATTTTTTCGTGCAGTTCTTCGGTCGTCATGGATGGCTTGGAGAAGGATGACTGGGTGACTGGGTTCCTGCCAGTGTGAATCCGCGTCAGCTGACCACGAAGCGTGGCTGGGAGGGGCTACTGTCTGAAATTCCCGGGGTCGACGGGTTCAGTGGCGGAGGAGGCGCGCGACGAGCTTCGAGTCGTCATCACCAGCGGCCCAGACTTGCCGGAGGAAGTCTGCCGGGTGGAGATCGCCATGGCGGGCGAGAAAGGCACGATCTCCCCCGCAGCCGAACATCAGGTTGGGATCGAGCTCGCCGCGGAGTTTGGCGCGGGCTTTGGCAAGAATGCGTGGGAGGTAGGCGATGCCATGGATTTCGTCACCAAAGGTCGGGAGATCGTTCGCGGTGAGCTGGCGGGTGCCCGGCTGGCCTTTCATGACGACATGGAAGTAGTCGCGGCGAACGGCGGCGATGAGGAGGGCGGTGCTTGGAGATGGATCGCCTTCCTCGCAGAAGTCTTCGACAAAGTCGAAAAACTCCCGGGGCTGGTAGCCGATCTCTGCCAGCAGGGCGGCATCGAGCGGGCTTTCGTAATAGCGGGTGAAGTCGCGATCGCCGGCTTGATAGCGGTTCACGCAGCGTTGGAAGAGGTCGATGAAGCGGTCGTTCCACATGAGAGGACGGAGTGGGGAATCAATGGGCACCGCAGGAGCTAGTCGCTTGATCGCGGAGGCGGAGGAGTTCGGAGGCGGGGATGGGGCTGGGTTCGGGGTATTCGAAGATCTCGCCCTCGTAGTTCCGGAGCACGGTTTTGTCGGGATCGCGGTGGACGATGTAGTTGGGGTTGAGCGGGATTTTTCCGCCGCCGCCGGGGCCGTCGATCACGAATTGGGGGATGGCATAGCCGGTGGTGTGGCCGCGGAGGCCATCGATGATTTCCACTCCGCGGGAGACGGGGGTCCGGAGGTGGGAGGATCCCCGGATCATGTCGCACTGGTAAAGATAGTAGGGACGGACGCGGCACATCAGGAGCTTGTGGACGAGGGCCTTTTGGACCTCTACCGAGTCGTTGACGCCTTTGAGGATCACGCTTTGGTTGCCAAGCGGGATGCCGGCATTGGCGAGGCGTTCGAGGCCCTGTTTGACCTCGAGGGTCAGTTCGCGGGGGTGGTTGGTGTGGATCGAAATGAAGAGCGGGTGATACTTCTGAAGCATCGTGCAGAGCTCCGGGGTGATCCTTTGCGGCAGGAAGATGGGGATGCGCGAGCCGATGCGGAGGAACTGGAGGTGGGGAATCGCACGGAGGCGGGCGAGGATTTTCTCGAGCTTGGCGTCTGAGAAAAGAAGGGGATCGCCGCCGGACAGGAGGACGTCGCGGATTTCCGTATGTTGTTCAAGGTAGCGGAAGGCGGGTTCCCATTGGGTTTCCAGATGCTGATCGCCAACGCCGGACACGACTCGTGAGCGG
This sequence comes from Verrucomicrobiota bacterium, assembly GCA_004293445.1. GTDB lineage: Bacteria > Verrucomicrobiota > Verrucomicrobiia > Verrucomicrobiales > Akkermansiaceae > Haloferula. The sequence continues at coordinate 36,635 of RDYP01000025.1, forward strand.
GTGCAGTATCGGCAGTAGGAAGCGCAGCGATCGGTGACGAGGAAGAGGACGCGATCGGGGTAGCGGTGCACGAGGCCGGGGACGGGCATGTGGGAGTCCTCGCCGCAGGGGTCGGCCATTTCTTCGGGTGCGTCCCAGCCTTCTTCGATGCGTGGGATCACCTGGCGGCGAATCGGGCAGTCGGGATTTTGCGCATCGATGAGATTGAAGAAGTGCGGGGTGATCGACATCGCCAGCTTGTTGCCGGCGAGGAGAACTCCGGCGCGTTCTTCATCGGTGAGGGTGAGGCGTTCCTCCAGTGCTGCGAGGGTCGAGACCCGGTTTTTGAGCTGCCAGGTGGCATCGTCCCAGTGAGGCATGACCGACTCCGGCCAATAGCCGGGGCTGTGGGAGCGAAAGGAAGGTTCGAGGTCGTTTGAGTGGCCCATCGGGTGTGGCTGAAGTTAGGGAGCAATCCGATCCTGTCAAACTGGGGCTTGGTGGAATGAGGTGAGGGTCGGGGGTCGGGGGTCGGTGCTGGTTGATAAATGGTAGGGACTGACCGCCGGGCGGTCCCACTTTACCCGCGGCTGTGGAGGCGATGGTTTTGCGAATGCATTGGCGATTCGCTTGCGTGTTCGGGGCTGGTGTTCGGGGCTGGTGTTCGGGGCTGGTGTTCGGGGCTGGTGTTCGGGGCTGGTGTTCGGGGCTGGTGTTCGGGGCTGGTGTTCGG
>RDYP01000026.1 GCA_004293445.1 Verrucomicrobiota bacterium
AAACCCCGGCCGCGGCATGACGATCACGAACGCGGAATCGATCGGAAAAGACTTCTCCCAGGGGTTGGAAAACCGGGGTTCTTCAACAGGCTGCTAGGCATCCGCCAAACTCAAACGCGCCGACGGGAAACAACGCACGAAGTCAGCATCGGGCGGCGCCACGATCTCCATCGCCCCGCCGTTCCACGGATGCTCCAAACGCAGCGACTTCGCCTGCAGCAGCATCCTCGTTCCCGTCCCCAAAGCCGCCCCCAACTCATCGCTCCGCTCCCGCCCGGCGTATCGATAGTCGCCCACGATCGGAAATCCCGCCTGCTGCAAATGTCGGCGAATCTGATGAAAACGGCCCGTGAAGGGCTCCGCGCGCAGCAGCGATAACGTCAAATCGGCCATTCCCGGAAAGCCACAGGCCAGCTCCACCCGTCGAAATTCCGTCCGCGCCGCCAATTCCGGCTCCTCAGGACTCTTCCGCAGCGGCATTTCACAGCACCACTCCTCTTCGGTCGCTCCACAGACCACCGCAAGGTAGCGCTTCGCGACCCGACGCTGCTCAAATGCCTGCTGCACCCGCGTCGAGGTCGCCCGGTCCAGCGCGAATAAAAGCACGCCCGAGGTCGGCCGATCCAAGCGATGAATCGGATACACCGGTCGGCCCAACTCATCCCTCAAGCGCTTCATCGCAATCCACTCCGGACCCTCCGGTTCCCGCCCCGGATGCACGATCATTCCCGCCGGCTTGTCGATCGCCACGAGAAACTCGTCCTGAAAAAGGTAGCGGAGAGGCGTCATGGCACAGCGTTGCGCACCAGTCTCATGCCCCGGGTATGACACCCCCGTCAATCCCGCAGGGCCACCACCCACGCGCTTCACATCACGCCGCTTCATCCTGCCACCCCAACGCCAAAAGCCCCGCACCTCAGCGCCGCATCCGGCACGGAACCTGATTCACCTCGCCCCATGCCACCGCCAGTGTCCCGACCATTGCCAAGCAGCAGCAATCCGGGCATACCGAATCCCATGTCGGCGTCCATCGCTCCCCAAAGCCCCCTGCCCGCCACCTATCAACGCGGGACCTGGGATGAAATGGTCGCGGCCGACGGCCAAGTGAACCCCTCTTGGGCCCACATCGCCGCATGGCTTGACAAGCTTTCCCCCGAACAAGCCGGCGCTACCGGTGCCGAAATCCGCCGCCTACTCCGCGAAAACGGCGTCACCTACAGCGTCCACGGCGCACCCGATGGCGAACACCGCGCTTGGCAGCTCGATGCCGTGCCCTGGGTCGTCTCCGAACAGGATTGGAAAAACGTCGAAAATGGGCTGATTCAACGCGCCGAGCTGCTCGATTTCGTCCTCACCGATCTCCACGGCGAACAAACCCTCATCCGCGACGGCTGGCTCCCCCCGGAACTCATTCACGCCCACCACGGCTACCTCCGGCCCTGCCACGGCATGAAGCTGGCCTCAAAACGCCAACTCATCCTCTACGCCGCCGACCTCGCACGCGGTCCCGACGGGAGGATGTGGATCGTCAACGACCGGACCCAAGCCCCCTCCGGCAGCGGCTACGTCGTCGAGAACCGCGGCGTCATGACACGCGCCATGCCACGACTGTTCCACCGCACCGGCATCCGCCGCATCGCCGGCTTCTTCCGAACCCTTCGCCAAACCCTGGAATCCTTCCCCGCCCACGCCGGCGCACGCGAACCCCGCGTGGTCATCCTCACCCCCGGTCCACAGAACGAAACCTATTTCGAACACGCCTTCCTCGCTTCCTACCTCGGCTACTCGCTCGTCCAAGGCGACGATCTCACCGTGCGCGATGGCCGCGTCTGGCTCCGCTCGCTTGGCGGACTGGAGCCCGTCGACGTCATCGTCCGCCGCGTCGACGCCTGGTTCTGCGATCCTCTCGAACTCAAGGAAGACTCCCAACTCGGCGTACCCGGCCTGCTTGAAGCCATGCGCGCCGGCCACGTCGCCGTCGTCAACCACCCCGGCAGCGGCGTCTTGGAAAACCCCGGCCTCATGGCCTTCCTACCCGGTATCTGCCGCCACTTCCGCAGCGAAGAACTCATCCTACCGGCTGCAGCCACGTGGTGGTGCGGCGAGAAAAAAGCCCGCGACACCGTCCTCGCCCGCCTCGATAAAATGGTCGTTAAAGCCATCCACCGAGCCCCCACCTTCGATACCATCTTCGGCTCCACCCTGGACCGTAGCGAACTGAAAAAACTCCGCGACCGCATCCTCGCCGCGCCGGAATGCTTCGTCGGCCAAGAACAAGTCGGCTTTTCCACCCAACCCTGCCTCAACGGCAGCAACATCGAAGCCCGCCGAGGCGTGCTCCGCGGCTTCGCCACCTCCACCCCCGACGGCCGCTACATGGTCATGCCCGGCGGCCTCACCCGCATCGCTGCCTCCCCCGACGCCCTCATCGTATCCAGCCAGCTCGGCGGGATCTCCAAGGACACTTGGGTCCAAGGAAACGACGCCGAACCCTTCGTCAGCCTCTGGTCCGAAAATGACGACATCGCCGCCGAAGCGGACTCGCGGAACGTCCCCAGCCGATCCGGCGAAAACCTCTTCTGGACCGGCCGCTACGCAGAACGCGCCGAAGGCACCGCCCGCCTGCTGCGACGCGCCGTCATGAGCTTCGTCGAAGCGATTGGCGACGACGAGAACCAACTCCGCCGCCACCGCGAGATCCTGATGGGCGGACTTCTCGCCACGACCAATGCCGCTCCCGTCCACCCCGGCGAAGATTTCGCCGCCGTCAGCGATGAAGAGGAAGTGATCTCACTCCTCACCAACGCCCATCGCATCGGCTCCCTCGCCGGCAATCTCCGCTCCTTCCGCAACGCCGCCTACACCGTGCGCGATCTCTGGTCGCCCGACTCCTGGCGCGTGATCGAAGCCGTCATCCGCGAATGGGTCGAAGACACGCCCTCAGTCCAAGCCGACCTCGACGGCTACACCGACCCGCTCAACCGACTCATCATCCACTTCACCGCCCTCCTCGGACTGAACCTCGAAAGCATGACCCGCGATGCGGGATGGCGATTGCTCGACTCCGGCCGCCGCATCGAACGCGCCCAATTCCTCCTCGGGATCATCCGCAGTTTTCTCGTCGAAGCACGCCCCGCCGCCGAGGAACAGCTGGTCATGGAAACGGTCCTCGCCGCCTCAGACAGCCTAGTCACCTATCGCAAACGCTACCGCACGCATCCCCGCATCGAACTCGTGCTCGAACTGCTCCTGATGGAACCGAACAACGCCCGCTCCCTTCTCTACCAAGTCCAGCGACTCGGCGGCAATATCGACCACCTGCCACGACAACAGGACGGCGCGCGCCTGACGAAAGAACAGCGCATTCTCATCGAAACCAGCAGCCAACTCCGCCTCGCCGACATCACCATCCTCGCAGCCACTAGCGGAGGCCGACGAAGGAAACTCGAGGCCTTCGTCGACCACATGAGCAGCTCCTTGGGCAACCTCTCCAACGCCCTGACCCTCACCTACTTCCGCCACGCCGACCGCCCGCATTTCCTTCACGGCTGACCTCCGCGAGGCGATCCCACCCACCCCTTCCCACCCCATGCGCTACCGCATCCGCCACCGGACAACCTACCGCTACGATGTCCCGGCCAATCTTTGCCACAACGAGGCTCGGCTCCGACCACTCGATCTCCCCGGCCAACGCTGCTTGAAATGGAAACTCAGCATCGACCCTGAACCCGAGTTCCACCGTACCCGCCGCGATTCCTTCGGAAACTTCATCGATTACTTCTCGATCCAACGCCCCCACCCCCAACTCGACATCACCGCCGAAAGCGAAGTCGAAGTCCTCTCCGCCGGCCAACTCCCCCTGGAAACCGGCGGGCCTTGGGACCGCCTGCGCGAAACCCTGCTCGCCTCGAAAGACCCCGCCTCCCTCGAAGCCCGCGCCTTCGCCCTCTCCTCCCCCCTCATCCCCGTCCTGCCGGAACTGGCCGATTTCGCCAGGCCCGACTTCCCACCCGATCGCTGCATCCTCGAAGCCGTCGCCGCCCTCAATGCGCGGATCTTCCGCGACTTCAAGTTCGACCCCGACTTCACGACCGTGGCCACGCCCGTCGCCGAAGTCCTCCTAAACCGCCGCGGCGTTTGCCAGGACTTCGCCCAATTGATGATCGCCGCTCTCCGCTCGCTCGGCCTGCCCGCTCGCTACGTCTCGGGCTACCTCGAAACCCTTCCCCCACCCGGAAAGCCCAAACTCGTCGGCGCGGATGCATCCCACGCCTGGGTCTCCATCTTCGTCCCTGGACAAGGCTGGCTGGACTTCGATCCCACCAACAACGTCCGCCCCGGAGAACGACACATCACCGTCGCCACCGGTCGGGATTACCGCGACGTTTCCCCCCTCCGCGGAGTGACAGTCGGCGGTGCCAGCCACTCGCTGAAGGTCTCGGTCGATGTCTCCCCGCTCTGAATTTCCGTCAACCCGAAGACCCAAAAGCCGAAATTCATTGTAAATAAAGGTTGATCGAATACCGGGGACAACTGATTACCAAGCCCCTACACCATGTCCACCCCGCCCTCTGCTCCCTCCGCAAAGTTCTTTTCCCGATCCCTCGTGATCGCCTCGCTACTTGCCGCCAGCTCCCCCGCTGCGACTTCCGTGTTCCTAGACAGCTCGGCAGCCGGCAACAATGCAGCGGTCGCCACTGCCTACGGCGACTCGATCTACCTGATCCAGCCCGGCATCAACGTGAACCCGGCCTTCAAGGTGGAAGATGGCAAGACCAACTGGTCCAAGGACAACATCAGCGGCTTCAGCAGCTCCACCGACATGGAGCCTCTGCCTATCCATCAAGTTCCCGTCATTTCCTACGGAGGACTCCACTACATCGCGCTCGGCGTCGACTTCAATGAGACGGGCTCCAGCTCCGACTTCGATGTCGTCAACCTCATGCTCTGGGTCGGCCCAGCCAGCGCCAGCACGCTCGCCGTCGCCATTCAGAACGATCCCAACATCGGAGCTCTGACGTGGGCAACCTCCGCCACCAACCAGATGAAGAACTCGTGGGAAAGCGGCATCCGCACCATGGAGAATAATCCGGCCAACTCCGCCCAGGGCATCGATCTCATCTACCAACAAAATGCCAACCCACAATTGAACGTCGCAGGCGATGCCATGCCGTACGGGTCCGACCCGAAACGCGTCTATTCAAACGGGCTCTCATCCCTGGGTTCGAACGAGGCGGATATCGCGATCCTCGTCCCCTATTCCGTGCTCATCGGTAGAAATTCAAGCGAGGTCCTCTACGTTGGCCTGCAAACCGGCTCCATGACCGATGGCGGCAGCGACCGAGTCGGCTTCATCGATCCGACCACCCTCGTCAATGGCGGCTACCTGCAGCAGCAGGGCGTCCCCATCAGCACCACCTTCGTCCAGCCTGGTACCTCGATCACGGTTCCGGAACCCTCCAGCGCCGCCCTCGGCCTCGGTGCCCTCGCCCTCTGCCTGGTTCGCCGCCGCCGCGACTGAACGCCGCCCGGCGATCAACCCTCGTTCCGTCCGGATACGAAAACGCCCCACCTCTTTCGAGGCGGGGCGTTTTTGCAAAGAGCCTTTCAGGCCGGATCTCAGAGACCCTTCTTCACCACGTCGGTGAGAAGGTCGATCACACGGTTGGAGTAACCCCACTCATTGTCATACCAAGCGACCAGCTTGAAGAAGGTCGGGTTCAGCTCGATCGACGAGCTGGCATCGAAGATCGACGAATGCGCGTCATGGATGAAGTCGGTGGAAACCACCTCGTCCTCGGTGTAGGCGAGAATTCCCTTGAGGTAGGTCTCGGAAGCATTCTTCAAGGCCGTCTTGATCTCGGCCAACGAGGTCGCCTTGCTGGTCTTCACAGTAAGGTCGACGACCGAAACGGTCGGTGTCGGCACACGGAACGACATACCAGTCAGCTTGCCCTTCACTTCCGGGCAAACCAGCGCAACTGCCTTGGCGGCACCGGTGGTCGACGGGATGATGTTGATCGCAGCGCTGCGGCCACCCTTCCAATCCTTCTTGGAAGGACCATCCACCGTCTTCTGAGTGGCGGTGTAGGAGTGGATCGTGGTCATCAGACCTTCCTCGACGCCGAATCCTTCCTTGAGAAGAACGTGCACGACGGGTGCCAAGCAGTTCGTGGTGCAGCTGGCGTTGGAGATGATGTGATGCTTCGCGGGATCGTAAAGCTCGTCATTGACGCCCTGCACGAAGGTGCCGTCCTCGCCCTGAGCAGGAGCCGAAATGATGACCTTCTTGGCACCGGCGGTGATGTGCCCGCGGGCCTTGTCGGCGGCGGTGAAAAGACCGGTCGACTCGATGACCACTTCCACACCGAGCTCAGCCCACGGGAGACCCTCGGGGCTGCGAGCGCTCACAACCTTGATCTCGTGGCCGTTGACCACCAGGACATCGTCCTCTTCCAACTCGGGATTGGACTTCTTCGACGACACGGTGCCGTTGAATTTGCCCTGCGTGGAATCGTACTTCAGCAAGTAGGCGAGGTTATCGGCTGGCACGATGTCACCGACGGCGACGACGTTGAAGGTGGTTCCGAGGTGGCCCTGCTCGACGAGGGCGCGGAAGACGAGACGGCCGATGCGTCCGAACCCGTTGATGGCGATGGTGGTCATGGTGGTAGGTCGTAGTGGCCGCAGCAAGCAGCCGATGGTCCGACGGATAAGCCGCCGGCGGCGGGATTGTGCACGCACTTCTCGGGGCGTCAATCCCCCGGTGGACGCGACAGGCGTCATCGCAGCATCGCCCATGCCGAACCGGCGCCCGAAACCACGCCGCGGGGAAATCCAACGCTTAAATTACAGCGCCTCGATCCCCAAACCTCGAAACTCGACCTTCATTTCAACCCCGGGATGAACCTGGAGCCCGACCGGACCGCTCTCAATCGCCGTCTCAGACCGATACTCGACCACCCGCTTTCCATTCAGCCACACGGCGTAATTCTGCCCTCGCGCCTCGATCCTCATGCGATTCCATTCGCCCCTCTTCAGCAACTCACTCACCCCGGCGGCCTCGACCGGGTAAGCCCCCCGGGAGGCAATGTAGGGCGACCCACTCATGTCACGCCCCAAGGACCGCGAGGTGCCGATCTGTATCTGCTCGTTCTCCCGACGCAGAAAAATCCCCGAGTCAATGTCGCCAGAAAAACGAAATTCCAGTTCAACCCTGAAATCCGCATAAGACTTCGCCGTCCATAAAATCGAATTCCGCTTCGCGGCATCACTCCGCCCGGTCAGCACTCCATCGACAACGCTCCAGCACGGCGCACCCGCGACCCTCCAGCCCTCCAAGTCGCGGCCATTGAACAGGGGTTCCAAACTCGCCGAGGCCAGCCATGGAAAAAGGACCAACGCGCAAACAAGGAAAGGTTTCATCATCACCCTACGCTCCCCCGACAGTCGTTTTTCCGGGAATGTCACGCGAGCTTCGACCGCCGCCGCTGGAGGAAGAGGTCGATCCCATCCACCAGCGCGATCCACGATGCCTCGATGATGTTTTCCGAAACTCCGACCGTCCCCCAGTTCTCGCCGTCGGCAGTGGAAACAATCAAGACCCGGGTCTTCGCCGCGGTCGCGTCGTGACCGTCGATGATACGCACCTTGTAATCCACTAGCGAAACCCCAGCGATCTCGGGATAAAAAGGCAGCAAAGCCTGGCGCAAGGCCTTGTCCAAGGCGTTCACCACCCCCAAACCTTCGGCTACGGTATATTCCGCCACATCGCCAACGTAGAGCTTCACCGTCGCCTCGCAGACGGGATCATGACCGTCGCGATACTGACGGAAGCTGGTGTGAAATTCCTTAAGTTCGAAAGGCTTCTCATAGCGACCCAACTCGCGGCGGATCAACAGTTCCAACGAACCACCCGCAGCCTCGAAAGCATAGCCCTCGTTCTCAAGCTCCTTCACCTTGTGCAGCACCGCCTTCGCTTCGACCGACCCCTTATCCAGAGGAATCCCGAGTTGCTCGGCCTTGATCAGGATGTTCGACTGCCCGCTCAACTCGGAAACGAGGATGTTCTGCGAGTTGCCGACACTCTCCGGCACGATGTGCTCGTAACTGCGCGCCAATTTCTGAACGGCATTCACGTGCATCCCCCCCTTGTGCGCGAACGCCGTGCGACCGACAAACGCCGCCCGGGCGAAGTGAGGATTGTTAGAAACGTCGTCGACGAAATACGAAAGCTCCCGGAGTTTCGCCAGATCCGGGACCACTTCGCGTCCCATCTTCAGCTGCAAAATCGGAATCACTGAAGTCAAATTGCAGTTCCCCGTGCGTTCGCCGTAGCCGTTCACCGTACCCTGGACCTGCACCGCGCCAGCATCGACGGCGGCAATCGCGTTCGCGACAGCCAGTTCGCAGTCGTTGTGAGTGTGGATACCGATCGGCGTTCCCGGGATACACGCACGCACCGCCGTGCAAATTTCAACGACCTCGGAAGGCAAAGTTCCCCCATTTGTATCGCAGAGCACTAGGCAATCCGCACCGCCATCCGCCGCCGCTTTCAACGAGGCCAAGGCATGCTCCGGAGAATCCTTGTAGCCATCGAAGAAATGTTCCGCGTCGTAAATCACCTCACGGCCATGCTTTTTCAGATAGGCCACCGTATCGCGAATCATCGCGCGGTTCTCCTCGGGACTTGTCCTCAGAACCTCCGTGACATGAAGCTCCCAACTCTTTCCGAAAATCGTGACCACCGGAGTCTCGGCATCCAGCAACAAACGCACCTGCGAATCTTCCTCCACCGGGGTATCCGCCCGGCGGGTCGAACCGAAGGCAGCAAGCCGTGCATGACTCAAGCGCAGCTTCTTCGCCTCTTGGAAGAACTCGACATCCTTCGGATTCGAACCCGGCCACCCACCTTCAATGTAGTCGACCCCAAAAGCGTCGAGACGCTCCGCAATTCGCAGCTTGTCGAGCAACGAAAGCTGAAAGCCCTCCCCCTGCGTGCCATCGCGCAAGGTGGTATCGTAGAGCTGGACGGTCTTTTCGGAGGAAACGCTCATGGTGGCGGGGCGCGGACGCTAGAACGATCGGACGCCGCGGGCAACCCGCAATCTCAGAAAAGCCCGGGCTTCGAACGAAAAGTGCAAAAAAAACTCCCGGGGGGAACGAATCCCGCCAGGAGCGATAAGAAAGAAACCACCGATCAGGCGCGAATCCCGGCAAGTTCGAGGAACTTGTCCAACGACATCGCGATCTGTATCTGCGGCGATGTCTGGATGACGTGCAACGAGGACGCGTTCGACGGAATCGCACTGAAATTCAACTCCAGCTTGCGAACCGCATCCGGCAATTGGGTCTGAATTTCACCGGTCAGGAGGTCCTGAGTGATTTTCACAGGGAAACCCTTTCCGTGAAGTACCTTATAAAAGGCGCCCTCGTCGATCTTCGACGCCACGCTGACTACCGGACGAGGAGCCGCCTTGGGAACGCGGAGCGGCTTGACACTCCGACCTTGGTCCGCCTCGCCACTGGCGGGGCAAGTGCCATAGGATGAGAGATATTTACCGGAAACCCACAATGGAGACTGACCCGCACGGCGATATCGCGGCGTGTCGGACAAGGTCCATTTGCACTTCGACTTTTCGAGGTCGGAGTAAATAGCAGCTTCCGTAGCTTCGAGGCCATTGGCTCTACGGAGATCGAGAAGTTGCGCGATAATATCGGACGGAATTTGTTGCATATGACGCCCAGAGCTTGGGCCCCAATAACCGATTTCGCAAGAACGATCTTACACAAGACCCATCAAAACCCGAAAAGCACCATTAAAAACGCCAAGATCAAAAAAATAAGATATTATCTAAACTCAGAAAACAAATAGCACCCACGATCATTAAAACTTAACTATCGCCGCCAGACTTCGTGCTTTCAGGACCTTCCCCGGCCTGCTTGGCTCGTCGCATGTTCAAACGCCTGCTCTGCTCAGCCCTCGCCAGCGCCTCGCTGGCCCACTCGGCGGAATCGCAGAAAATTCCCGCGCGCCGGGTTGTGCTGGTTCATGGTATTTTCCAAACCCAGTGGCGCTGCTTCGGATTCCTCCGCAAGGACCTCCAACGCAAGGGAGTCGAGTGCTTGACTCCCTCGCTCAAACCCGCGGACGGGCGCGATGGCCTGCCCAAAATGGCCGAACAACTCAAACGCGAGATCGACGCCCGCTTCGGACCGCACGAACGACTCGTCCTGATCGGCTTCAGCATGGGCGGCCTGGTAAGCCGTTACTACCTTCAAGAACTCGGGGGATCCGAGCGATGCGATGGCTTCTTCACTATCTCCAGCCCCCATCACGGAACCGGAACCGCCCATCTCTTTTACGGCGAAGGTGCCCGTCAAATGAGGCCCGATAGCGATTTCCTAAAACAGCTCGCCGAGACCGAGGAACGCCTCGGAGACATGCCCGTGGTGTCCTACCACACACCGGCTGACCTGATCATTCTCCCTCCCACCAGTTCCGTCTGGAAACGGGCCGAAAACCTCAGCATCCCCTGCCCCCTCCATCCGCTGATGACCTTCTCGCCCGAAGTCCGACGCGACATCCTCTCCCGCCTCGCCACTCCCCGCTGAGCAGCGAGGCCTTCACCTCGACGCGATTTTTCATCTCCCGTTCACAGGGATTTCAGATACAGCTCGCACGATACACCCCTGCCACCTCCTCCGCATGGAATACGCATCCGAAACCGAAGTCAGCACCGCCGGCAAACATGTCCGCTCCCTCTCCGCCGCGCTCAATCAAGTGCTGTTCGGCCAAGAGGAACTTATCGACCTCGTCCTCACCGGAGTTCTAGCCCGTGGTCATATCCTGCTCGAAGGCCTGCCCGGCCTTGGCAAGACCGAGCTGGTCAAAGGCCTTTCCAAATTGCTCCGCCTCGACACCAAGCGCGTTCAGTTCACCCCCGACCTCCTCCCCGGCGACATCACCGGCAATCCCGTCCTTCAGGAGGTCGATGGCCGCCGCGCCTTCATTTTCCAACCAGGCCCCCTTTTCACCAACATCGTCCTTGCCGACGAAATCAACCGCGCCTCGCCGAAGACCCAGTCCGCCCTGCTCGAAGCCATGCAGGAACGCCGGGTGACGGTCCTCGGCGAAACCCACGAGCTGCCCAGACCCTTCTTCGTCCTCGCCACCCAGAACCCGATCGAGCTCGAAGGAACCTACCCACTGCCCGAAGCCCAGCTCGACCGCTTCCTTTTCAAGCTCGAAGTCACCCGCAACCGCGTCGAAACCCTCGAGCGCATCGTTACCCAACGCGAGCTCGGCAGCGAACCGAAGGTCGATCCCATCATGGACGCGACCACGCTCGACGAAGTCCTGAACCTCGTCCGCCGCATCTACCTGCCCGATGTCGTGGCAAATTACATCGCCCGGCTTGTCGACGGCACCCACCCCGGACAGAGCAGCGCCGCCCGCGGCATCCGCTTCGGAGCCAGCCCCCGCGCCGCGCTCTCGCTCGCCTCCGCAGCCAAGGCACGAGCCCTCATGAACGAACGCACCCACGCTTCCTTCGAAGACGTTCGCTTCGTCGCCCCATCCGTCCTCCGCCACCGCATCGTCCTTGAATACAACGCCCGCGTGGAGGGCCTCACCCACAACGACCTCATCCGCTCCCTCCTCGAGGAAATCCCCTTCCAAGGCAATCCCACCCCGAAGACCCTCAAGCCTGCCTGATCCGACCGCGTCACCCGTCGTCAATCATCCATCGACCCCTCTGCTATGCGCCTCCTCCTCTTCCTTCTCGCCGCCTTCCCGCTTCTGGCGCAGGAAAACCTCTTTCTCCACGTCCCCGATCCGAAGTCCAAGGCCAAGGTCGAAGCCACCGCTCTTTTCAACCGCCCCGCACCCGGTGGCTTCCTGCCGGTCCTCGTCACGGTAACGAATCCTTCGGAAAATGACCGCGACTTCGAAATCTCCGCCACCTCCTCCGACAACGCTTACGGCAATTACGGCAGCGAACTCACCTCGAGCTTCAACCTCACCGCTCCGGCAGGAAAAACCAGCCGCCATCAGATTCTGATCCCCTGCACCACCGGCCTCAGCAGCGGCAACTCACCGTCGGTCGCAATCCGCCTCGCCGGCTCTTTCGGCTTCGCCAACGGCCACCTCAGCGCCACTTGGGGCGATACCCAACCCGCCATTCTTCTCAGCGAACCTCTTTTCACACCGAACGCCTCCGCTCTCGACGCCGCCGCAAGCGCGGGCCACGCCGCACGCTTCGGCAGCACATCATTCGCGGCGAAATTCGATCCCCGCGAACTACCCGAAGACTGGCGGGCTTACTCCGGCTTCGACTCCATCGTCCTCACCGACACCGACTGGGGCGTCGCCAGTCCCGGCGCGCGCAACGCCATCCTCCGCTGGAACCGCCTTGGCGGCAGCATCATCATCTACGCCACTTCCAGTAATTCCGACCTCGCCACCCTGGGCATCGCCTCCGGCGGCAAGGGTCATCGCTCCGCCGAGCGCAGCTTCGGCAGCGTCGCCATCCATCCCATCGCAACCGACCTGAAGCTCGATGCCGCCAAGGCCGTCGCGGAAATCGATGCCGCCGCGAAGCTCCCAACCCTCAATGCCTCGATCCGCGAAGACTTCTCCAACGGAAACTGGCCTCTCCAGACGGAATTCGGCAGCGCCCGCTACAACCACACGCTTTTCATCCTCATTCTGATCGCCTTCGGCATCCTCGTCGGCCCCGTCAATCTCTTCGTCTTCGCGAAGTCCGGCCGCCGCCATCGACTCTTCATCACCACACCCATCATCGCGCTTGGCACCAGCGTCCTTCTCATCGGTCTGATCATCGCCATCGATGGCTTCGGTGGCCGTGGTATGCGCACGGTGGTGATGGAAGTCCGGCCCGATGACAACGAGCACTCCGCCTATCTCCTCCAGGAACAAATTTCCCGCACCGGTGTCCTTTTCAGCGGCGGCTTCAGCCTCGACGAACCCGCCACCCTCGCCCCTCTTCCCATCGCATCCAGCCAGTGGGCCCGTCTCACCGCATCGAACTACGGCGGCGGCATGCGCTATGAGGTGAAGCCCGATGACGGAAAATTGCTCCTCGACGGCGACTGGTTCCAAAGCCGCTCCGAACAAGGCCACCTCGTCCGCGCCATCATCCCCACACGCGGCCGCATCGAGGCACACAACGAGGCTGGCCCACCGTCCATGCTATCCACTTTCGACTTTCCCATCGAAACCCTGTGGTTCTCGGACCATGCCGGCGGCATCTGGCGCGCTGATCAAATCGAGCCCGGCAAGACCTTCAAGTGCCAACCCGCCAGCACCTCCGATCTCGCCGATTTCGTCGCCAAAGCCTCCGCCTCCCTCAGCCATCGCAGCGGCAAAGCCTTCACTCCGCTCGCCTCCCGCCCCGGCCATTTCATCGCCGTGACCGATGCAGCACCCGGCATCGATACCTTCCGCGGCATCAAATGGCAGCGCACCCGAACCTATCTCACAGGGCCCATCGTTCGGCCATGAAAGTGCCTGCACGCCACCCCGGGGAGAGAGTGCCGACTTCCGCAGGCAAGATCTTCCCGCCGCGATCCCACCGCCATCACAACGTCGGCTAAAGCCACCGCTCCGCAAATCCCTTCATCGACGCCTTCCCGCATGTCCACCGCCGCCATCAAAGTCACCAATCTCTACCGCTACTTCGGCCCCTTGAAGGCCGTCAACGGCATCAGCTTCGAGATCCCACACGGCTCGGTCTGCGGCTTCGTCGGTGCCAACGGCGCGGGCAAGACGACCACCATGCGAATCCTCGCATCCCTCGACTACCCCACCATGGGCAGCGCGGAAATCTGCGGGATCAATGTCGTCCACCACCCCGAAGAAGTGCGCAAGCTCATCGGCTGGATGCCCGACCACTTCGGGAATTACGAACACATGACCGTGGTCGAATACCTCGACTTCTACGCACGGGCCTTCGGCTTCTCCGGCAAGGAGCGCCGCGACCGCGTCCGCGAGGTCATGGAGTTCACCGACCTCGTAACCCTCGCCGACCGATTCTCAAACAAGCTCTCCAAAGGCATGACCCAGCGCCTTTGCCTCGGCCGCGCACTGCTGCACGATCCCCAAGTCCTCATCATGGACGAACCCGCCGCCGGTCTCGACCCCAAGGCCCGCGTCGAACTCAAACACCTCATCCGCGTCCTCGCCCAGGAAGGAAAGACCATCTTCATTTCCTCCCACATCCTCTCCGAGCTCGGCGAGATGTGCGACTCCCTGCTCTTCGTCAACGGCGGCCGCATCGTTCACCACGGCGACGCAGAAGCCCTGAAGCAAGGCACTGATTCGATGGGCGGAATGCTCTTCGACGTCCAGCTGCTTGGAGCTCCGCAAACCCTCTCCGACTGGTGCGCCGTCCACCCACACGTCGAGTTCCTCGAATCACGTAAAACGGGTGGCCGAATCCGCATCGAATCCACCGATCTCGATCGCGCGGCAGAAGTGCTTTCACGAATGATCAAGGACGGCCTCCAAGTCGTCGAGTTCCACAAAGAGCAACGCAATCTTGAAGACGCTTTCATCGACATGCTCGGTCGTATCGACCGCGGTGAAGGCGCTCTTCCCACCGCTCCCGCCAGCACCTCAACGGAAATCGTACCCTGACATGAGCACTGCACCCACGAAACAGGCCGGCGGTCCCGACGAGTTCAGCGACCGCCTCTCACCGATGCTCGTCAAGGAGCTCCGCCAAGGTCTCCGCGCACGGACTTTCGTCATCCTCTTCCTCGCCCTTCAGGCCTTCCTCGGCGTGATCCTTCTGTCAGCCATCGGCGCAGCCGCCCCTGAGCGCGCAGGCCAGACGGTCAGCTCGGTGATCTTCTTCTTTTTCTCCATGTCCGTGCTGATCGTCCAGCCACTGCGCGGCATCGGTTCGCTGCACAGCGAGATCAAGGGCAACACCATCGACCTGATGGTCCTGACCCGCCTCAGCGCTTGGCGAATCGTGCTCGGCAAGTGGATCGCCATCGTCAGCCAGTCCGCTCTCCTCCTCGCGGCCATCGCACCCTACCTGATCCTCCGCTACTTCTTCGGCCGGATGAACCTCTTCGCCGAGCTCCACCTGCTCGCGCTCATCTTCATCGGCTCCGCCGCATTCACCGCCCTCACGGTCGGACTCTCCGCCGTGCCCTCAATCTTCATCCGCGGCCTCGTGCCACTGGTCGGAGCCGTCTACCTCGCCGGCGGCATCTCCGCCGTTTGCTTCGGCAACGGGATCGACGAAGTGGTGAAGTTCTGCACCCTCCAAGAACCCAAGAGTGGCTGGGTCCTCCTCACCATCCTGATCTTTTTGGCTTACTTTGGCTGGTTCGCACTCGCGCTGGGCGCCTCCATGATCGCACCACAGGCCGAGAACCACAGCAGCGCCCGCCGCCTGATCACCCTCCTCGCCGCGATCGCACTCGGCGCGCTGAATCACTTCGCCGCCTTTGAACGCGAGTTCCTCGCCATCATGCTCGCCGTTCTCGTCACACCCGCCATGGTCATCGCCCTTACCGAACCATTCTACCTGCTGCCACCGATCTGTCGCGACTTCGTCCGCCGCGGTGCAATCGGCCGCCTCGCCGGGCGCTTCCTCTACCCCGGCTGGCCCAGCGGCGTGCTCTTCACCGGCCTCCTGATCGGCACCGCCTCGGTCGCAACCTTGCTGCCAAAACACTCGTTCACACCGGAGTTCGCGGAAGAAATGAAGATCGCCCTCAGCGGCAGTCTCGCCACTCTGCTGCTACCCGCCCTGATCCAACGATTTTTACCGGACCGCTTCCGCCAAGGCTTCGGCATTTACCTACTCATCATGGCGATTCTCGGCGTGCTCGCCATCCTCGCCGGCCTCGTCGCCGCACAAAGCGAAGACGATTCCTTCCTCTGGGCCCTCTCGTGGATCCCGCCAGTCCAGTTGCCACTCATGGAATGGCTGCGCCGTTCAAGCTACCTCATCGGCAATTACAGCAACCCGGAAATCTACTCGCTCCTCACACGCACGTCCCTCGGCATCACCGCCTTCTACTTCCTCGCCCTGCTCGTCGCCGCCCTGCGCCATTTCCCGAGCATCCGCGAAGTCGAAGCCGCCGCGAAATCCACCGACACCCCGTGACCGCCGACGACCTCGCACACTGCCACGCCCGCGCGCTCGCCGCCGCCGGCCGCCTGCGTCTGCCGCTGCGCTCCCGCGTCTGGAAAGGCCAGGCCGGTGAGTTTCAGGGAGCCGGCACAGGGTCGTCGCTCGATTTCCAAGACCACCGAACCTACGTTCCCGGCGACGATCCCCGCCACATCAACTGGCAGGCCTACGCCCGGACCGGCCAGTACACAATGAAGCTCTACCGCGAGGAAGTGCGACCGGTCGTCGATGTCGTGCTCGACGCCTCGGAGTCGATGTTCTTCGAGCCCCTGAAAGCCACCCGCGTTGCCGATTTGTTCTACCTCACGGTCGAGTCCGCCCGCCACAGCGGTGCCGCCACCAGCGTTCATCTCGTCCGCGGCGATGCCACACGCACCATCCCGCCGGAGCTCGTCGCCGCCCATCGCTGGCTCGACGAAGCACGCTCTCTTTCAGCACGCGATTCCGCCGCCCCGCCCGACTTCTCCCGCATCCCCTTCCGCGGCAATGCGATCCGAGTGTTGATCTCCGACCTCCTCTTCCCCGGCGACCCCGAACCTGCCCTCCGCTGCCTCGCCGCCCGCCAAGGCTGCCCCATCCTGCTGGCACCTTTCCTCCAAAGCGAAGCCGCTCCGGAGTGGACCGGCAACTACGAGTTCGTCGATGCCGAACGGAAGTCACGCCACCCGCATCGCATCGAGCCCTCGGTCCTCCGGCGCTACCGCGAAAGTTACATCCAACACTTCGCCCTCTGGAAGAATGCCTGCCGCCGCCACCAATCCCGCATGGCCCGCGTCCCCTGCGAGCCCGATTTCCAGACCTCCCTCTTCGCCGAAGCCGTCCCCAGCGGCGCGCTGGAAAGTTCCAAGTGAGAAGTTCCAAGGGCCAACAGCGACCATGATGCTACCAATAGAAGACCGCCCCCTCCGGCGGAACGCAGGCTGAAGCCAGCGCTCCCGCATCGACGATCCACCATCCCTCATCCAACTCCCCCTTGCTCACCCTCACCAACCCCGCCGGCCTATGGGCGCTCCTCGGAATCCCCGCGGTGCTCGCCATCCATTTCCTCCAACGCCAGGCGGTCGTGCTGCCATCGTCGACGCTCTTTTTGTTAGAAAGAACCCAGCGCGAGTCCGCCAGCGGCAGACGCTTCGACCGCCTGATGAATTCCGTTCCGCTGTGGATGCAACTCCTCGGCATCATGCTCCTCACTTGGCTGCTCGCTGAACCCCGCTACCAGAAAGCCCGGAGCACCCAGCGAGTCGCGGTAGTGCTCGATTCCTCCGCCTCGATGTCCGTCGTAAAGAACGCGCTCAAGCAAGAACTCGTCGCCTCACTACCCGACCTCCAAGGCCAAGCCACGGCGCTGGAACTCACCTTGCTCGACTCCGCACCCGGCAAATCCCGGCTCTACGCCGGCTCCTCGACGCAGGACTTCGCCGCGGCGCTCGATGCCTGGCAACCACGAGCCGGCCTGACCGATCCCGCCCCCAGCCTCCGCCTCGCCCGTTCACTCGTCGCCCGCGAAGGCCTCGTCATCCACGCCACCGACACCCCGCTGGAAAACCCGCCCTTCGACGCACGCCTACTCTCCATCGGCGAACCGATCGACAACGTCGGCTTCACCGGGGTCACCATCGTCGAAAAAGAAGGCGGCACGGTCTGGCAAGCCCTTGTTCGAAACTACTCCGAACATCGTACTACAAGAAGCTGGCAGCTCGAATGGCCCGGCGGCGGCCGCAGCCAACCAAAATCCTTCGAGCTCGGGCCCGGCGCGATCCTCACCCTCCAGGCCGCCTTCCCGGAAAACGCCACGCGCGCCCGCCTCGTGCTCTCGCCCGATCGCTTCAGCCTCGACGACTCGCTGCCGATGGTCGTCCCAAAACCCAAGACCCTCAAACTCTTCTCCGCCACCCGCGGAACACACGAAGAACTGGTCATCAAACTCAGGCGCTCCCTCGCAGCGACAGAGACCACCAACGATGCCGCCGAAGCCGATCTCACGCTGCTTTCCTACGATCCCCTCGACCCCGTCGCCCCCTCCGGCAACTCGGTGCTCTTCGTCCATGATGAAACCCAAGGAGGCAGCTACCTGAAGGGCGGCATCGTCGCCGCAGCCCACCCGCTCATCGATGGCCTAAATTGGCAGTCCCTCCTCGTTCGCGAGACCATTCAACTCGAACGCCGACCCTCCGACACCGTCCTTCTTTGGCAAGGCAGCCGCCCCCTCATCCTGCTCCGCGAGAACGAAGCCACCGCCACCTCACCCGCCGGCCGCATGCTCGGCTTCAATTTCGACCTCCGCTTGTCAAATGCCAGCACCCAGCCGGCTTTCATCGTGATGCTCCACCGTTTCGCAGAAGAACTCCGCACGGCAAAAATCGCAGCTTCGACCGAACTTCTGGAATGCAGCCAACCCATCGTTCTCGCGGCCCGCAACGGCAGCGACGCCGCCCCCTTGAAAATCGAAACTCTCGACCTCGACGGCAAAGTCCTCTCCACCAGCACCCGCCCCGCCGCAGCGCGAGTCGACCTCGAGGCACCCATCGATCCCGGCTTCCTGCAAGTCCACCAAGGCGACGCCGTTCTGCTCGATGCCGCCCTGCATTTCGCCGATACCCGCGAGGCCGACTTCCGCGCCTGCGCCCCCGCCAATACCCTTGGCGAAGGCAGCGCCGCCGCGGTCGAGCGCCACACCGAAGAAGACCACTGGTGGCGCATCTGGCTTCTCCTCCTGCTCCTCGCTCTCCTCGTCTCCTGGCATTTCACTCGGGAAAGGGAATCACTCCGCAGCACACCCGACGTCACGCAATGAAATCTCCCCTCCACTCGCTGCTCGTCGCCCTGATCCCTTTCATCGGAGCCTCCTGCGCCTCGACCACAGCCTACCGCCGCGAGAACCAGCTCATCACCGTCCACCGCAAAGGCATCGGCACGATGCCAGAAAACTACTGGATCATCGGCAGCAGGCCCGACGCCATCAACGCAACCGAAGACCTCCGCATTCATGCCATGCGCCCGGACAAAACGAACTTTCCCCTCAAATGCACGGGCTTCGTGGATACCCGCCACGAGGGCTGCATCGATATTCGACTCGCCCAACAACAAGGCAGCATGTGGCAAGCATTCCCCCTCAACGGCCGCCACAAGCTCGTCGACACAACCAAGCCACGCCCCTTCTACCGCTGGCTCATCCCCTGAGCCGCCGGCCCTTCTTTTTTCGCACGTGGAACTTCGAACTTGGATCTTTCTCCAACCATGACCTTCGGCTCACCAGAATGGTTCCTCCTGCTCCCCGCCTGCCTCTTTGCCGGCTGGTTCTGGAAAAGCCTGCACCTCACCTCTCCCCTCCGACTTCTTCTCGTTCTTCTCTGCGCCTTCGCCCTCGCCGATCCCAAGATCAACGTCCAGGACGACGTCCTCGACCTCTGGGTGCTGCTTGACCGCTCGGACTCGACCGAAGACCTCGTCGACAAAGGACTACCCGAATGGCAGCGACTTCTGGAGCAGGCCAAACCAGGCCGCAACGACCGTCTTCACTTCTACAACTACGCAGCGGAAATCGCAGAGCACGGGGGCGATGGCGACCGCTTCACGGGCTCCCGCAAGCTGACCCGCAGCAGCCTCGCCCTCTCCCATGTCGCCGCCCTTGCCAAGGATGACCGCCCGGCGCGCATACTTCTATTCACCGACGGCTTCGCGACCGAACCCCTCCATGAAGCCGCCAGCCAACTCAAAGCCCGCGGCATCCCGCTCGACTTCCGCCTGATCCGAGAAGAAACGCTCGACGACTTCCGCATCGCCCGCCTCGAACTCCCGGAGCGCGTCCAAGCCGGTGAACCTTTCCTGCTCGCTGCCACGGTCCGCGGTTCGAGCGACACCGAGGTCGCGCTGATCATCCGCCGCGGTGGACAGACCCTGACAGAAACAACCGTCAAACTCACCAACGGCGTCGGCCGCGCCGAATTCACCGACCGCATCCCGCGGGCAGGATCTTTCCAGTACGAAGCCGAGGTCGTGATCGGAAAGACCACCACCGCCCAAGACACCCACCCCGGGAATAACAAGGCCGCCCGCTGGATCGAAATCGCCGGCGGACCGCGCGTGCTACTCGTAACGAAATACCTCGATGACCCGGTCGCCAAGGTCCTCTCCTCACTCGACTTCAGCGTCGACATCGCCAACCCCGCCGAACTCCAGCCCGGCCGACTGACCGGTGCCCGCGCGGTGATCTTCAACAACGTCCCCTCCTTCGAAGTTCCCCAGGATTTCCTCGATGCCCTCGACTTCTTCGTTCGCGAACAAGCCGGCGGCTTCTTGATGGCCGGGGGCCAGCAATCCTTCGGCTCCGGCGGCTATTTCCAGTCGTCCATCGACCCGCTGCTACCGGTCTCGATGGAGCTGAAAAACGAACACCGAAAACTAGCCGTCGCGCTCGCCATCGTGCTCGATCGCTCAGGCTCGATGTCCGTCGGCGTGGCAGGCGGCATGACCAAGATGGACCTCGCCAATAACGGCGCCGCCGAGGCGATCGGCCTCCTCGGACCGATGGACCGGATCTCCGTTCACGCCGTCGACAGTGCGCCGGAAACCGTCATCCCGCTCACCGAAATCAAAGGCGATCAAGCCGCACTCCAAGCCCGCGTCCGCCGGGTCCAGTCGCAGGGCGGCGGGATCTTTGTCTATGAAGGCCTCAAGGCAGCCTGGGACGAACTGAAGAAAACCAATGTCGGCACCCGCCACGTGATCCTCTTTTCCGACGCCAACGACTCCGAGGAACCAGGCGACTACAAGCGGTTGTTGGAGACGATGAAGAAGGAAGGCTGCACCGTGTCGGTCATCGGCATGGGAACCAAGGCCGACATCGATTCCAAACTACTGGAGGACATCGCCAAGCGCGGCGACGGACGGATCTTCTTCGCCGACCGCCCCGTCGACATCCCGAAGTTCTTCGCGCAGGAAACCGTAACCATTGCCCGCTCCGCCTTCATCGAGGAAGCCCTCGGAGCGCAAGCGACCGGTCGCTGGGCGGAGATCTCGCCCAAGCTGTTAGAATGGCTGCCGGAGATCGATGGCTACAATCTTTCCTACGCCCGCGAAGACGCCACCACCTCCCTCGTCAGCCGTGACGAATACGTCGCTCCGCTGGTCGCCCACGCACGCCGCGGTCTCGGCCGTAGTGCGGCGGTTTCCTTTCCACTCGGCGGCGAGTTCTCCCAGCGGATCCGGGACTGGAAAGGCTACGGCGATTTCGTCCAGACCTTGACCCGCTGGCTGATGGGCATGGACCTGCCGCCCGGCATCGGCCTGAAACATCGGCTGGACGGCACCCGCCTCAGCCTCGACCTGCTGTACGACCCCGAGCTGTGGGCCGATAAGCTCGCAATCAATCCGCCCCGCCTTCGCCTCTTGGAAAACAGCAGCGGCGCAAGCCCCTACGAAGTCCCTTGGAAACGGATCGCACCCGGCCATTTCTCAGTCACCCGCGATCTCGACGAAGGCGCCGTCGTACGCGGCGCGATTCAAGTCGGTGAACACGCCCTCCCCTTCGGACCGATCACTGTCGGATCATCCGTGGAGTGGGCCTTCGAGCCCGAGCGCCTCTCCGAACTCCGCAGCGTTTCCGCCCAGACCAACGGCCGGGAATTGACGAATCTCAACGATGCGTGGCTGCGGCCACCCAACCGTCAGGACGTCTCTCTCCGCTGGTGGATCGCCGCGGCCCTGTTAGGCCTCCTGCTCATCGAAGCACTGATGACCCGCACCGGCTGGAAGCTGCCCGTTTCTGGCCTACCCAAATTCAAGCCGCGGGAAAAAGTCGTGAAACCGACGAAGCCCAAGCCACCAAAGGTTGCGGCTGCGGCATCCATCAAGGCACTGGAAACGGAAGACCCGGCGGCCGATACAAAACCGAGCGAACGCAGCAGCCGCTACCAACGGGCCAAAGACCGGAGGTAGGTCGGAATGACAAACACCGCTCAGCGCGCCTTGCGCAGAGCCTCACACACCGCAGGGAAAATTTGCTTCTTACGGCTGACCACGCCAGGCGCGTCGTAAAGGCTCGCGTCGACCCGCGCGTAAGGAAGGTTCGCGACATAGGCCGGATCCCCAGCTGCGAGGACCAAACTGTGGTGCTCACCAATGTCGGTGATGACCAGCACCGCAAGCTCGTAGCCGTTGTCAGCGACCAAAGCCTTGAGCGCAGCCTCCAACTCCTCACGACGCGGGGCGAATCCTTCCAGCCCGAGTTCCTCGACTTGGGCAATCGCCACCCGCACACCATCGTCGCTGAATTCCTTGCGATCGGCATTCAAGACCGCATCCGCCGTGCCTGTCGCCAGCAGCGAACCGACCGCGAAGAACTCCGCCTTGAACTTCGCCGGATCGATCCCTGCCAAGCCGCTCAGCCATTCCAGCATCTCATGGTCCAGCTCTGCCGTGGTCGGCGATGTCAGGCATAAAGTGTCGGCGATAATCCCCGCGCAAAGACATAGTGCCGTGCCACGGTCGGGCTCCAGATAACGATGGCGGAACTTTCGAGCGACTAGGGTGGAAGTCGAACCCACAGGTTCGTTCAGGAAACGAATCGGTTCCCGCGATACCAGATCGCCAGCGAGCCGATGGTGATCGATCACTTCGACGATCTCCGACTCCTCAACTCCGGTGACGGCTTGGGCGAACTCATTATGATCCACCAAGGCCAAGCGGGTGCGGGGAGGATCGACCAGATCGGACTTCGACAACACACCGACCATTTCTTTGCTGATCGGATCGAGCACCGGGAAGAGATCCTGCTCCAACGGAGCAAGCGATTTGCGCAAGCGAGAGACTGGCTCGTCGCCAGAGACTGCGGTGAAATTCCGATCCATCACGTGACGAACCGTTCGCGAGCAGCGGATCAGCGTGGCGCAGCTCGCCGTATCTTGCGAACAGCGCAGCACCACGACCCCGCGCTTGCGGGCGAGTTCGCACAAGGCGGGCTCCACACCATTGCCACCCGTAACGATCAGCGCACGCGCGCCGTTCTCTATCGCATAATGCTGGACCACCGGACGATCGCCACAGATCACCAAATATCGCCCGACATTCCCTTCTTTGGCCGCGGTTTTGAGACGACGCTCAACCGTTGCCTGCGAGGATGCACCGACCAGCAGGATCAGTTCCTCTTCCTCGTCATCGCCTGGCATGTCAGCCCCGGAACGCTCCGCGTGCAAGGTATCGGCGATCTTCGACAGCGCGACGTTCACCGTCCGCACCTGCAGGCCGGAGGCATCACCCGGAACCAGCAGACCGAGCAGATCGAGGTAACGCAACATGCCGTGAACCGCGCCGGCGGCATCGACCACTGGCACGCAGCGCACACCGCTGGCGTGCATCCGACGATAAGAGTCGAGGAAAGTATCACAAGGGGCGACCTGCACGACCTCACGACGGCAGATCATGCCAGCGGAGGCACGGACGTCGGTAACCAGCGGCGGGGTCTCGATGCCCGCCTTCTCAAGCACCCACGCGGTGCGGGGAGGCACCTCGCCGCAACGGGCGGCGATCGCTTGCGGTTCGCCAGTAGCACGCAGCAAGGCGGCGTTGCCGATGGCGGAGCAAATCGCGTCCGTGTCAGGATTCTTGTGACCGATCACATAGAAGGGCAGTTGGCGGCGGGGCGTTTCCATGGCGGAGGAAAAAGGTTCGAGCGAACGGGTTGGGAGGGATGGCGAATTGCGACGCTGGGGGCCCGATCACATTTTATCCGGGCAGCGAATTCCAAGCAGGCCGAGGCCGTGAACCAGCACGCGGCTCGTGAGTTCGCACAGCAGCAGTCGGCTGTCGCGAACGGCCGGCTCGGCCTTGAGCACCGGACAGGCCTCGTTGAACGAGTGATACGCCCGCGCAAGTTCCAACAGATAGTTTGCGAGCAGGTTCGGACGATGGTCCTCCAGAATCATGGGAACCACCTCGCCGTAGCGAGCGAGGAAACGGGCGAGGTGAAGCTCGGCATCCTCGGTGAAAACCGGCACCACAGCGGAGAGATCGACCGCCTCCTCCAATTTTCGGAAAATCGACCGACTCCGCACCACGCTGTACTGGAGGTAAGGTGCTGTATCACCCTGCAGCGCGAGCATCTTGTCGAGGTCGAAGACATAGTCCGAGAGACGATGATGGGCGAGCTCGGTGAACTTCACCGCGCTGATCCCGATCAGTTCCGCCAACGCGACACGCTCTTCCTCGCTATCGACCCGACTGCGCTCAGCCACCGCGGTCGCCGCGGCAGCCACCGCATCGTCAAGCACGTCCGCCAGTTGAGGGAGGTCTCCCGAACGCGTCTTGAGCGGCTTGCCATCGGTCCCGAGGATCGTCCCGAATGCGATGTGGCGCAGATCCATATCGCCGAGACCGATCCGCCCCGCCACAGCGAAGAGCTGCTGGAAATGCAAAGACTGACGGTGATCGACGACATACCAAGCCGCGTCCGCCTTCCACTCGCGACGGCGGAATTCCAGTGTCGCGATGTCAGTGGTCGCATAATTGAACGCGCCATCGCTCTTGCGCACCATCATCGGGAAATCCGTCCACTCGCCATCCTTGCGAATCAAAAAAGGATCCTTTGCCGGATCAGGGATCGATCCATCGGAAAAGACGCAAATCGCACCCTCGCTCTCACGGGCCAGTCCGTCGGCAACCAGACGATCGACCAAAGGAGCCAATTCCTCGTTGTAAGCACTCTCGCCCAGCCAGTGGTCGAAGCTGACATCAAGCCGATCGTAGATTTTATCGAGACCCACCCGGGATAGCTCGATGCAACGCTTCCAGATCGCAGTGTTCTCCGCATCGCCCTGCTGGAGCTTGACCAGTTCCATCCGACAGGCTTCGCGAATCGCCTCGTCCGATTTCGCGGAGTCGCTCGCGTGGCGATAGAGACGCAAAAGCTCCTGCAGCGGATTCTCAAGCAAGGCCTGTTCGTCGAGCGAACTTTTCCAAGCCCAAGTGATCATGCCGAACTGAGTACCCCAATCGCCAATATGATTGTCGGTGATGACGGTGAAGCCGAGGCAGCGGGCGATCCGTGCGAGCGAATCGCCGAGGATGGTGGAACGGATATGCCCGACGTGCATCGGCTTGGCGACGTTCGGCGCGGAGAAATCGAGGACCACCGTGCGCCCCATACCGATCACTGGCACGCCAAGCCGTGGATCTGCGAACTGGGTCCGCGCTCGGACGGCCCAGGTGCCGGCGGCAATCTTGAAATTGATGAAGCCCGGACCCGCGATGTCAGCCACCCCGAGGTCTCCCAGATCGAGGGCGGCGATCACCTGCTCCGCAAGCGCGCGGGGATTCGTCTTGCGCTGCTTGGCCAAGGCCATCGCGGCATTGCTTTGATAGTCACCAAAGCGCAAGTCGGCGGCCGCAACCACCGGAGCGACCACGGGCTCGCCAAGCACCACATGAAAAGCAGCCGCGAGTCGGGATTCGAGTTCCTGGATCAGAGTCATGGGAAATTGGGAAATGGGCAGGCAGCGGATTCATCGCCATGATGACGCTACAGCCAAGCCCGAAGCGCGGGAATCGAAGCAAAGAACTCCCTCACACCAGAGGCGGAGTGGAAGGCTTCGATGCCTTTCCTGCGAAGATATCGAGGACTTCCTGATGGCACTCGGCCGCTCCCAGCCGCCGACGGATCTCGATATTGGTGAACATCTTGGCAATCGCCGCCAGTGTCTGAAGGTGCAGGTGATAGTCTCTCTTCGGCACGAGAAACAGGATCACAAAGTGAACCGGCTTTTCATCCAGCGATTCAAAGTCGATCCCCACCCGCGAGCGCCCCAAAATGGTCACCACCCGGTCCAGCTTGTCCGAAAACGCGTGGGGAATCGCCACTCCATAGCCCACCCCGGTGCTCACCTGCTCCTCGCGGACCTTCAGGGCATCGAGAATCTCATCCCGCAAACCCGCCTCTAGTGACGAAACCGACACCAAATGATCGATCAACTCGACAATTGCCGGCCAGTGCTCCCCCGCCTTCATTTCGAGAAGGATTCGATCGGGACTGAGGAGATTCGCCAGCTTCATGCTTCCGTTGTAAGGTCTTGTGCCCGCGGGACTAGAGGCGACGGGTTACCGGGCGGCACGCGGCTTTGCAAGCCGATTCAACCGCAGCACAGGGCCACGGCAGCGACCGGATTGGCACTTGCGGAGGCATCGGTGCCGAATCTAGTCTGTCCTCCTTATGCGCTTACTGACGCGCGGTTTGACCATACTCGGGACCGGGCTCCTCTGCCACTGCGGCAGCATGGGGACCGGTAATATGGGTGGACCGACTCTCGAAGAACGCCAGATGGCGATCGCCTCCGAACCCGCGGGTTCCCACTTTTACGGGCGGCGCTACCACGTCGAAAAAACCCGCTTCTGGGGCTACCTGCGCCGCCCCCGCGAGGCATGGAACAAGTCCCGGCTCGTGATTTTCCGCGAAGACCAAAAGCGGGCTC
The DNA here is from genome assembly GCA_004293445.1 of Verrucomicrobiota bacterium. Taxonomy (GTDB): domain Bacteria; phylum Verrucomicrobiota; class Verrucomicrobiia; order Verrucomicrobiales; family Akkermansiaceae; genus Haloferula. The sequence continues at coordinate 26,636 of RDYP01000026.1, forward strand.
CGGACCGTCTGCCAGAAAACGGTCCGCCCGGACAGCGCTATGGCTTCGACCAAAATTACGAATATCGCATCGAAGGCTACTTCACCGGACGGGAAGCCTATGATCCCAACAGCAATCAATTCCTTCCCGAGTTCATGCTCACCGGCTACGAGGCGGTGAACCGGAAACCGGGATGGCTTTTCCGCCCCGACGACAACTACGATCCACATCGGATCACGCTCTATCCCCGCTAGCCACCCCGTTGTATGAGCTTTTCCCGCGAAGGCCTCGGTTTCCAGCGAAGGAAAAAATCCACGCGGACCTTCGGCGACGCGCCCACGATGGGCAGCGTGCCACGAATGCATCCGAACGCCAAGGGCCTCCGTGCGAGAATCAGCTTCGCTGGCAAGATCCCCTTGGTGCTTCTGGGAGTGATGATCTTCCTACTCGGTGCCGGCATCACAGGACTCGTGATCCGCTTCGCCAACGATCCCCAAAAAGCCGCTCGCCCGAACGTCACTCCGCCCCCGTCGCCGAAAACCACCGCCATCCCCAAGGTCCCCGTACCCTCCCCCCGCGATCTCGAAAGCATCGTCGCAAGCTTCGTGGCGAGCCGCGATCGCGTTAGCCTCGAACCCTTGGTTCGAGGCAGCAGCCAGCGCTTCGAGGTGATCGCCGAAAAATTGGCCCAACTGGAATCCAAGGACGGAAAGATCAGCGCCATCCGGCACCTCGGAGCGGTCGACAGCGGCTGCGTTCAAGCCGAGGCCGTGACCGTGAATTTCGATAGCGGCCGCAACCGCGTTGCCTTGCTCTCTCCGGACGATGCCGGCCAATGGCGAATCGACTTCGACGCCTTCGATCGCCACGTCACCCCGGATTGGAAAACCATTCTTTCCAGCAATCCCGCCGAAAGCACGGTCCGCGTCTACCTGTCCCACGACAATTATTACAACGGGCGCTACCGCGATGATCGCCAGTGGGCCTGCTTTGCGATGGTCTCCCCAGATCACGAAACCCTGCTCTACGGCTATGCCAAACGTGGCAGCCGCCAGCACCTAGCCATCGCCAGCACCCTGAAGCGGAAACTGGGATCCACGGATTCCCGCACCCAGCGAATGACGCTCTCGATGCTGCACTCAGGCACGGGCGATCACCGGCAGTTCGAAATCACAAGAGCGCTCTCCGACGACTGGGCACTGGGGACCGAACCTCTCGACTCCCAGATCGGCTCACTCGATGCCAGCACTCCGGATTGACCCGCAGCATCGCGTCCCCGCTCCCGTCGTACCCAGCCCCTCCCATGAACGATCTATTCGATGCGCCAAGCCCCGAAAGCCGCGTCCGCGAACTGCGCGAACAACTCGCTCGCCACAACCGCCTTTACTACGAAGAGGCCACTCCCGAAATCTCCGACGCCGATTACGACCGACTTTTCCGCGAGCTCGAGACGCTGGAGGCAGCCCACCCGCATCTAGCGACTCTCGACTCTCCCACCCGCAGGGTCGGCGGCGCACCGCTCGAATCGTTTCAATCGATCCAGCACCTCGTTCCGATGCTGAGCATCGACGATGTCTTCGAACTCAAGGACGCCGAAGTTCCCGAAGCCGAACTGATCGAGTTCTACCGGCGGATCCAAAAAAACCTCGGACGCGAGCAAGTCACGGTCACCATTGAACCAAAAATCGACGGGGTGGCGGTCAGTCTCGTTTACCGCGAAGGACGTCTCGCCTACGCGGCGACACGAGGCGACGGCACCACCGGCGACGATGTCACCAACAACGTCCGCACCATCCGCTCCATTCCACTGAGCCTCCCGCAACCATACCCGTCTCTCCTCGAGGTCCGCGGTGAAATCTTCATGCCAAACGAAGCCTTCGCCGCCATGAACGCAGAACGCGACGAGGCCGGACTTCCAACCTTCGCCAACCCGCGCAACGCCACCGCAGGGACCATCAAACAGCTCGATCCGAAAGTCGTGGCCAAGCGACCACTCGCCTTCCTCGCCCATGGCCTCGGAGCCTACGATGGCCCCGAACTCCCCACCGAACACGACTTCCACCAACTCCTGCAGCGCCTCGGAATCCCCCGCAACCAGCCGATCATCGAGGCCGGCTCGCTCGATACTCTTCTCACTGCCGTAGGCCGCCTCAACCACGACCGCCACGCCTTGGACCACGCCACCGATGGCGCGGTCGTCAAAGTTCTCGCCCGCCAAGAGCGCGACCAACTCGGCTTCACATCACGCGCCCCACGCTGGGCCGCAGCTTACAAATTCCTGCCCGAACAACGCGAAACTCTTCTCAAAGACATCACGATCCAAGTCGGCCGAACCGGAGTCCTCACACCGGTCGCGGAACTCGAGCCCGTCCACCTATCCGGCACCACCGTCTCCCGGGCCACCCTTCACAACGAAGAGGAAATCCAACGCAAGGACATCCGAATCGGCGACACCGTCGTTGTCGAAAAAGCAGGCGAAATCATTCCCGCCGTCGTCAAGGTCGTGACGGAAAAACGACCGACGCACGCCCGTCCCTTTTCCCTCGTGGAACACGTCGGTGGACGATGCCCTTCATGCGGTGGCCCGATCTCCAAAGAGGAGGGCTTTGTCGCGTGGCGCTGTGGCAATTTTGAATGCCCCGCCCAAGCGGTTTCCAAGATCAAGCAATTCGCCTCGCGCAAGGCTCTCGATATCACCGGCATGGGAGAAACGGTCGCGGAGGCGCTCGTCCGCCACGGCCTGTGCCACACCCCCCTCGACCTCTTCACCCTCGATCGCGACTCTCTCGCATCCCTCAATCTCGGCGACGAATCCGACCCGCGACGCTTCGGGGAAAAGAACGCGACAAAAGTGATCGAATCCCTCGATCGCGCTCGCACCCAAACCCTCGACCGATGGCTTTTTGCCATGGGCATCCGCCAAGTCGGTGAATCTGCAGCCAAAGAATTGGCAAGACTCCACGCGAATCTCGAGGAGGTCGCCGACAGCACCGTCCTCCGCGCCGTGCTCGAAGTCGCCGATCTCGAGGCCCGGCGAAAGCGCGTCTCCCCCCGCAGCAAAGAGAGCCCGCCCGCAAACGAGGTCGAAAAGGCACAACGCCAAGATGAGCACGATCGCCTGAAGGCCCGAGCGGACGCCCTTTCACTCGACCTCGCCGCCTTCAAATTGTCGCCCGACGCCGGCACCGTAGTCGCCGAAAGCGTCCGCTCCTTTTTCCAATCACCAGCGGGCCAGCATGTCCTGATCCGCCTTCGCGAGCTGGGCATCGACCCGAGATCCGCCAATTATCGCCCGACCCCTCCGACCGGCCCGCAATCCGACCAGCCTCTCGCGGGCAAAACTTTCGTCATTACCGGCACCCTTTCGATCAGCCGCGATGACATGAAGCAGCTCCTCGAAACTCATGGTGCGAAGGTTTCCGGCTCCATTTCCGGCAACACCGACTATCTCCTCTGCGGCGAAGGTGGCGGCTCCAAACGCGACAAAGCGGAAAAACTAGGAGTCCCCATCCTCGAAGAATCCCAACTCCAGGACCTCCTGAACTAATCTCCGGGAGCAGCCTTCCTGCCAGCACGGACAGCGTGGCAGCAAGCCCACGAGTTGACTACCAAAGCATAGCCAGAGCGTTGGCCACGGCGTAGTGCTCGGCATGGCTCAGGCTGATCTTTACCTCGCGGATGCCATTCCGCTCTGCAAAGGCCTTGCCCGCACCACTCAGCAGCATCACCGGTTCTCCGGACGCTCCACGCGAGACTTCCATATCGAGCCATGCCAAGTCCTTACCAATGCCCGTCCCAAAGGCCTTGGCCACCGCCTCCTTCGCCGCAAAACGCCCGGCATAGTGCAATTCGGGACGCTTCTGAGCGTCGCAATAAGCACGCTCCGCATCGGTGAAAATTTTCACCGCGAAGCGCTCGCCAAACTCCGACATCGAGGACGCGATTCGCGCGACCTCGACGACGTCGATTCCGATCCCAAAAATACTCATGCTCCGGGATAGGCTGCCATCAGGTCCTTCATCTCGCGCACCGCCGGACCGAAGCCGATCCGCATGGCACGGGCGACAATGCTGTGTCCGATGTTCAACTCCGCGAGGTGCGGCACCGTGAACAACCGCAGAAGGTTCGAATAATTGATCCCATGCCCTGCATTCACCTGCAGGCCGACCGAATGTCCCGCCCGCGCCGCGCCGCTTAGGCGATCCACTTCAAGCTCCCAGCAACCATCCAAAGCATTCGCGAAACAACCCGTGTGCAGCTCGACCATCTCCGCGCCCGTGGCCGCTGCTGCCTCGATCTGATGCAGGTCGGGATCAATGAACAGCGAGACTCGAATGCCCCGCTCCCGCAAGGTCTCGACACAGCCCTGAACCTCGGCCAGACGACCCGCCACGTCCAAACCGCCCTCCGTCGTCACCTCCTCGCGGGTTTCGGGCACCAGACAGACAAAGTCCGGCATCAAGGCCAGAGCTAGACGGGTCATCTCAGCCGTCACCCCCATCTCCAAATTCAAAGGCAAAGGACAATGCTCGCGAATCTCAAAGGCGTCCCGATCCTGCATGTGACGGCGGTCGCCGCGAACGTGAATGGTGATCGAATCCCCGCCCCCATCGCGCGCATCCAGCGCCGCTTGCAAGGGCGACGGCTCCGCATTCGGCGAATCCGGCAACAGAGCGTAACGGGCCTGACGCAAGGTCGCCACGTGATCGATGTTCACACCCAAAAGCATGCCCATGGGATAAACACGGTGGGCCGGGTCCGCACTTGAAAAATCAACCCTCGCCGATTTCAGGCCTGCGATCCTCCAATCCATAAAAAGAAAGGGCGGCCCCTTTGAAGGAGCCGCCCGATCGTTGAACAAAGGCCAGTGGGAAACCCAATCAGCGGAGGAAGGCCTCGTGCAGACCGCCATCGACGGTGATCACCTGGCCGGTCGTCTTGCTCAAACGGCCTGTTACCAGCAGGAAGTAAGCCTCCGCCTGATCCGCAGGCGTGATGGGTGCCTTGGTCAAAGTACGATCCGCATAGAACTGGGCAAGCTTGCCGACCAGCGACTCGGTCGCCTCGTCATCCGTGTAAGGGATGTTGTACTTCGCCAAGGAACCGATGACTCGGTCCCGCGGGAACATCGCCGATCCCTGAACCACAGTGGCCGGGGCGACGCCGTTGACGCGAACCAAAGGAGCCAGCTCGATTGCCAATTCGCGGACCAAGTGATTGGCCGCTGCCTTCGAGGTGTCGTAGGCGAGGCTGCCCTTCTTCGCCACCGCCGCATTGGCGCTGGTGGTCAGCACCAGGTTGCCGCGCAAACCCTGCTCGTTCCATGTCTTGGCCGCTTCATCCGCCACGAAGTAGGAACCGGTGACGTTGATGTTGAAGGTCAAGGCCCACTTGTCGTCCGGAATGTGTCCCGTGGTGTCGCTCGGCACAAAGATGCCGGCAGTCACGCAGATGTGGTCGAAGCCACCGTAGGCGAGAGCCACTTGATCGAGCATCGCGCGAATGCTGGCACGATCGGTGATGTTCGCCGCGAAGCCGATCGCCTGACCGCAGTTGGAGACGCCGGTGCCGGCCACGCCAATCCCAACGCCGTACTTGTCGGTGATCTCCTTGGCGGTTGCCTCGGCCGCATCCTTGTTGAGGTCGACGCAGACGATGTGCGCGCCGTCCTTCACCAGGCGGTGGGCGGTTTCCTTACCGATGCCGGAACCGGCACCGATCACGATGATCACCTGGCGCGCAAGTTCCTTCTCGGCGGGCATGCGCTGGAGCTTCGCTTCCTCAAGCAGCCAGTATTCGATGTCGAAGGCTTCCTGCTGTGGCAGCGAGATGTATTCGTCGATCGCCTCCGCACCGCGCATGACTTCCACCGCGCAGTTGTAGAACTCGGCGGTCACGCGGGACTCCGACTTGTCCTTGCCCCAGGCGATCATGCCGAGGCCGGGGATGAGGACGACGGTCGGGTTCGGGTCGCGCATCGCCGGGCTGTTGGCATGCTTGCAGGCGGCGTAGTAGGCGGCGTAGTCCTTGCGGTACTGTTCCAGACCGGCGGCGAGCTTCGCCTTGAGCGCGGCGGCGTCTTCGGATTGCGGGTTCCAGTCGACGTAGAGCGGCTTGATCTTAGTGCGCAGGAAGTGGTCGGGGCAGGAAGTGCCCAGCTCGGCGAGGCGCGGGGCATCGGCCGAATTGACGAAGCGCAGGATCTTGGCGTCGTCTTGAACGGTGCCGATAAAGCGCTTTTGCTGCGAAACCTGACCTCTCAACCAAGGGAGAATCGCGGCAAGCGTGGCTTGGCGCTCCGCTTCCGGCAGCGTCTGATACTTCTGACCGCCGAATGCCGTCGCGTCACCACCCTTGGCGTCGTACTTGGCCTCGATATACGCTGCCGCCTTCTCGATGAACTCAAGCGTGCGGACGTAGCAGACCTTGTCGTCGTCGTCCCACGAGATGAAGCCGTGCTGCCCCATCATGATCGCTTTCACATCCGGCTGCGCTTTGGAAATTTCCTGCATCGCGAGACCGAGCTCGAAGCCCGGACGCATCCAAGGAACGTAGGCCATTTCACCGCCGAAAATCTCCTTGGTGAGTTGCTGGCAATTCTTGGAGGCAGCGATCGCAATGATCGCGTTCGGGTGCATGTGATCGACGTGCTTGCCCGGAAGGAAACTGTGCAGCGGGGTATCAATCGACGAGGCGCGCGGATTGAGATTGAAAGTGGTGTGGAAATACATCGCCACCATCTCATCCTCAGCCTGCGACTTCAGACCCTTGTCGGCACGCGCGGCGTAAAGGCCCTGCATCGCGATCAGCTTGTCCTGATAGAGCGATGAGAAATTGTCGCGCTTGCTGGTGCGCAGGTCACCGCCGGAACCCTTCACCCACAGCACTTCCACCGGCTGACCGGTGAGCGGGTCGGTCTCGACGATCTTCGAGGAGGTATTCCCGCCGCCGGTATTGGTCACCCGCTGGTCGTCGCCAAGGATATTCGAACGATAGACGAGGCGGGCAACAGGGTCGAGAGACGCAGCGTGAGCGTCGTCCCATGAGTAATTCACATGCTTGAAATCGGTAGCCATGAGTCGTTGATGTTTGGGATTGACGGGGCGCGGTGTGGCGAACAAAACCCACGAAAGCAAGCAATTTCCCACAGAATCCCACATGCTCGCGGCCGAACGCCAACGCCAGATCCTCGACCGGGTGCGCCACGATGGCACCGTCCGGACGGCGGACCTTGCACGGGATTTCGCGGTGACTGAAGAAACGATCCGCCGCGATCTCGATTACCTCGGTCGGCGCGGCCACCTGCGGCGGACCCATGGTGGGGCGATGGATGTGACGATGCCTCTCGGCGAACTCTCGCAGTCCGAACGCGAAGCCCGCCACCTTGAGGAGAAAGTGGCCATCGCCCGCGAGACCTCGCGGCTGCTGGCGCCCGGCGAGACCATCCTGCTCGACGCCTCCACCACCGCCCTCGAGCTGGCCGGACAGCTGCCCGCCGGCATGCCGCTGCGCGTCGTCACCTATTCGCTGGCCGTGGTCGAACGGCTGGCCGCGAACGACGATGTCGAGTTGGTTCAGCTCGGCGGCCGTTACGAACCGCGCGGCCGCCGCTTCTCTGGCATGCTGACCGAGTCCGCGCTGCGCTTGCTGAAAATCGACCGCTTTTTCTTTTCCGGTGCCGGCCTCGACCCCGCCCAAGGCGTCGGCGAACCAAATCACGAGCAAGCCCGCCTCAAACGCCAAATGGTCGAGCACGCGGCTTGGAACTGCGCCCTCATCGATCACTCGAAGCTCGGCGTGAAGGCCGACCATTTCTTCGCCACCCCGGCCGATCTCGATGTCGTGATCACCGACCGCGACTCGAAATCTTACATCAAATCCCATCTCAAGAACCCTCCCTACGAGCTCCGCTTCGCCCGCTGAATTTCAGCGCTTCAGTTTTCAGCATCCCAACTTTTCCTTCCTATGTCCGTCTTCCTCTCCATCGACCTCGGCGCCGGCAGCGGCCGCGTCATCGCCGGCATCACCGACCTCAAAACCCTCCGCCTCGAAGAAATCCACCGCTTCGATAACCCGGGCACCGACCTCCCCGGCGGATCCTTCTGGAACATCGTCGGACTTTACCGCGACATCGTCGAAGGCCTGCGCCGCGCCGTCGAAAAATACGGCAAGGACATCGTCGCCATCGGCATCGACACCTGGGGCTGCGATTTCGGCCTGCTCGATAGCCACGGCCGCCTCCTCGGCATGCCGCACCAATACCGCGACTCACGCCACGAAGGCATGCCCGCCGTGATGCACTCCCGCCTCAGCGAGGCCGAAATCTACTCGCTCACCGGCATCACCACCGAGTTCTACAACAGCTCCCTCCACCTCCTCGCCGAAGAGCAAATCTCCTCCCCCGCCCTTGCCGCGGCCGACAAGCTCCTCTTCATTCCCGACCTCCTCGCCTACTGGCTCTGCGGCGTTCAAGCCGTCGAACGCACCATCGCCTCCACCTCCCAACTGCTCGATTCCTCCACCGGTGACTGGGCCTGGGGCGTGATCGAAGCGCTCGGCCTACCCCAAAGCATCTTCGGAAAAGTCGTCGCCCCCGGCACCGTGCTCGGCCCCATCCGCAAGGAAGTCGCCCGCATTATCGGACTCGAAGGCATCCCGGTCGTCGCCAGCGCCTCGCACGACACCGCATCGGCTGTCGCGGGCATTCCCATGGAAGGCGAGGACCCACTCTGGCTGTCCTCAGGGACTTGGTCGATCATGGGACTGGAACGCCGCGAACCCATCCGCACTCCGGAAGCCTTCGCCGCCCGCTGCTGCAACGAACTCGGTGCCGACGGCACCGTCCGCTTCCTGAAAAACATCTCAGGGCTCTGGCTCATCCAAGAATGCAAACGTCAATGGGCCCTCGAAGGGGAAAACCTCTCCTACGCGGAAATGGCAACTTTGGCCGAAAACGCGCCCGCCTTCACGGCTTTCATCGACCCCGACGATCCGGTATTCGCCTCTCCCGGCGACATGCCTGAAAAAATCCGCGCCTTCTGCGAGCGCAGTGGTCAGCAAGTCCCGCAAGACAAAGGCAGTATCCTCCGAGTTGCATCCGAGTCCCTCGCCCTGAAATACCGCGTTGTCTTCGAACGCTTCTGCGATCTCTCCGGCAGACGTTTCACCCGTCTCCATGCCGGGGGCGGCGGCATCCAAAACGCCTTCCTCGCCCAAGCCACCGCCGATGCACTCGGCATCGAAGTCGTCGCCGGACCGGTCGAAGCGACCTCCTGCGGCAACCTCGTCGTCCAAATGATCGCCACCGGCCACGTGCCCGACCTGGCCGCCGGTCGCCGCCTGATCCGCGACTCCTTCGAGTTCCAGACCTACACCCCTCGGAATCCCGAGCAATGGCAACCCGCCTACCTGCGTTTCCAACAAGTCATCGCCGGCTAGCAGCCTGTTGAAAAACCCTTCCTGATCTGCTTCGCTTCGCGGCGAGCATGTTCGAGAGCCGCGACACCCGCAACGAGTCCCAGCCGCAATTCTGGGCCACTGCAAGCACCTTCTATCGCAAGCTCGACGCCACCCTGGAAAGCATCGGCTTCACCGTCGGCGTCCGTGAGATCTGCCGCCCGGCCTATGCCGACGCTGCCAAGGGCGGCCGGCCGGGAATCGACCCCGCCGTCTATTTCAAGATGCTCATGATCGGGTTCTTCGAGAACCTCCCGAGCGAGCGTTCGATCGCCAGCCGCTGCGCCGACTCGCTCTCGCTGCGCGCCTTCCTCGGCTACGGACTTGAAGAAGAAACGCCCGACCACTCCAGTCTTTCGGTCATCCGCAGCCGGCTCGGCACGGAGATCTTCCAGGCGGCGCTCGAGCTCGTCCTGCGCGCGCTTCACGGCCATGGCCTACTCAAGGGCCGTCATCTCGGCATCGACTCCAGCGTGATCGAGGCCAATGCCTCGCTGCGCGAACTGGTTCACCGCAACACCGAGGAAAGCTACTGGGACTACGTCAAACGTCTCGCCGCCGAAGCCGGGATCGATCCCGACGACACCAAAGCCGTGCGCCGCTTCGACAAGAAGCGCGAGGGCCGAAAGACCTCCAACGCCGAGTGGGTCAATCCGCACGATCCCGACGCGAAGGTCGGCATGACCAAGCACGGGGCCTGCGACATGATCTACAAGCCCGAGCACGTCACCGACTTGGAAAGCGGTGCGATCGTCGCGGCGGTAGTGCGTCACGGCAACGAAGGCGATACCAAGGAACTCGCGGAGCGGGTGCTGGCTGCTGGCGCGACCCTCTCCCGTGCGTGCGGTGATCCCGAGCAGGCCAAGGTCCTGCGAAGCCTCACTGCGGATGAAGGATACTTCAGCGTCGAGGAGATCTGCTCCTTGCAGGCGGACAAGATCCGCACCGTGGTTGGCGATCCCCACGCGGCGATGCGCCGCAAGGACCGGCAGGACGGAGCGGTCAAAGAAGTGCTGATGAAGGCGCGGCGGGCCGTGAAGAGCGCCAGCGGCAAGGCGCTGCTCAGGAAGCGCGGGCAACACATTGAGCGCAGCTTTGCCCATGTCCTCGACCAAGGCGGACTGCGGCGTGCCACACTGCGCGGGACGCTCAACCTGACCAAACGACACCTCGCCGCCGTGCTGGTTTATGACCTGTCGCTGCTAATGCGTCATCTCACGGGCCACGGGACACCGAAGCAGTGGCTGGCCATGGCAGGGAAGGCCCTTTTCGGGCACATCCGCCTGGTCGTGAGATCGACCATCGCCCTTTTGTTCGCACCAAGCCTCGAAACCCCGGCCGCGGCATGACGATCACGAACGCGGAATCGATCGGAAAAGACTTCTCCCAGGGGTTGGAAAACCGGGGTTCTTCAACAGGCTGCTAGGC
>RDYP01000044.1 GCA_004293445.1 Verrucomicrobiota bacterium
GAAGGAGGTCGTAACCCTTCAGGCCTAGATTTAGGTTAACAAACATCGGGGACATGATGGCATTCGTGCCTCATGTCCCCAATCTTTGATGAAGAGCCGGACTCTTCGCAAATGAGCGTCACAGTGGATCGTTCTCTTCGATAGTCGGTTCACACATGGGCCGCCAAAGCCATTACCCCACTTGTGTCGCACGATTGAGTCACGACGCCCGGGTGATGAAGTCGGCACGCCGAGATTCAAATGAGAGCGAGGCGTTTGGATAGCCAGTCGATCTCTCACCCACACCATCCTTCGATCGCTCGATGAGCGCCTCCTTCTAATTACTGTTCTCTCCGGAGCAATGGGCTCCGCTGAAATCCCCAGTCCGCCGAGCTAGGAAAAGCAACCTGCCGTGCCGCTTGCACCCCGCGCGTTCCGGGTGTATGGCCTCCTTCCGGTCCGACTCGGGACCGCTACCTTCTTCTCTCATGATCAAGTGGATCCTCCAGAAAATCGTCGGCTCCAAGAACCAGCGTGAATTGCGCCGGATCCGCCCGACCGTCGAACGCATCAAGGAAATCGAGGAGGCCCTCCAAGGGGAACCCGAGCAAAAACTCCGGGACATGACCGCCAAGTGGCAGGATCACCTTTCGCGCTACCACGAGCTCAAGGTCGCCACCAAACCCGAGCTCGAGCGCATGGACGCCGAAGGGCTCGCCGAGGCCGCAGCCTATATGAATCTGCGCCTCAACCGCCTCCGCGATCATTTCCCCAACCTGCCCGCTAAGGTCGAAGCCACCGCGGCATCGATCGAAACCGCCAAGGCCGCTTTCCACGAAGTTGAGGAGAACTTCATTTCCCTCCGCGCCAAATACCTCGATCAAATTCTGCCCGAGGCCTACGCCGTCGTCAAAAACGCCGCCCGCAGAATGTGCGGCAGCACCATCGACGTCTGCGACCAACCCCTCCCTTGGGAAATGGTCCACTTCGACACCCAGCTGGTCGGTGGCATCGCGCTCCACCGCGGGATGATCGCAGAAATGATGACCGGCGAAGGCAAAACCCTCGTGGCCACCCTCCCCGTTTATCTCAACGCCCTCACCGGGCTCGGTGTCCACGTCATCACCGTCAACGACTACCTCGCACGCCGCGACTCGGAGTGGATGGGATCTCTCTTCCGCTTCCTCGGCCTCACGATTGGCTGCATTCAAAATCAAATGCCCCCATGGGACCGCCGGCAACACTACGCTTGCGACATCACCTACGGAACGAATTCCGAGTTCGGCTTCGACTACCTGCGGGACAATGGCATGGCGTCCACCCGCGACGAGCAGGTCCAGCGCGGCCACTACTTCGCGATCATCGACGAGGTCGACTCCATTCTTATCGACGAGGCCCGCACCCCACTCATCATCTCCGGGCCTTCCTCGGTCTCCAGCCACCAGTTCGACCGCTACAAGCCCCTCGTCGAACAAATCGTTCGGCAACAAACCAGCCTCTGCAACGACCTCGTCGCCGAAGCAAAAAAAGCTCACGAGGCGGGCGACATGGAAGCCTGCGGCCGTGCTCTCTTCAAAGTCAAACTCGGCCAACCACGGAACCGCCAACTGATGCGGATGATGGAGGAACCGGAAATCCGCCGACTCCTCGAAAAAACCGAGCTCTCCTTTTACCAAGACACCCAGAAGAAGGAGCTCTTCACCCTCAAGGAGGAGCTCTACTTCACCATCGATGAGAAAAGTCACGACTCCGACCTCATGGAGAAAGGTCGCGAGTTCCTCTCCCCCTCCGATCCCGAGGCCTTCGTTCTTCCGGACATCGGCACGCTCTTCGCCGACATCGAGGCAGACAGCTCACTGAGCGACGAACAACGCGTCATCCGCAAGGAACAGCTTCAGCAGAAGCTCGATTCCCAGGCCGAGAAGATGCACAACATTTCCCAACTCCTCAAAGCGTACTGCGTCTACGAGAAAGACGTCCAATACGTCGTCAAAGAGGACAAGGTCATCATCGTCGATGAAAACACCGGACGCGAAATGCCGGGACGACGCTGGTCCGACGGCCTTCATCAAGCGGTCGAAGCCAAGGAAGGCGTCGCGATCGAGAAGGAGACCCAGACCTTCGCGACCATCACGATCCAGAATTACTTCCGCCTCTACGAAAAGCTCGCAGGCATGACCGGCACCGCCGAAACCGAGGCCGCGGAGTTCTCCGACATCTATCAGCTCGATGTCCTACCGATCCCCGCCAACCGACCCAACCGGCGCACCGATCACAACGACCAAGTCTTCAAAACACGCCGCGAGAAATACAACGCCGTCATTAAGAAAATCGAAGAAGCCCACGCAAAAGGCCAACCGGTACTCGTTGGCACGGCTTCAGTCGATGCCTCGGAGACGGTGTCCCGCATGCTCAAGCGTAGCAAAATCCCCCACACGGTTCTCAACGCGAAATACCACCGCCAGGAAGCCGAGATCATCGCCAAGGCCGGCCAACACGGTGCCGTCACGGTCTCGACCAACATGGCGGGACGCGGCACCGATATCAAACTTGGCGAGGGCGTCGCCGAAGTCGGCGGCCTCTTCGTCATCGGCACCGAACGCTACGAATCCCGCCGCGTGGATCGTCAGCTCCGAGGCCGCTGCGCACGCCAAGGCGATCCCGGAATGAGCCAGTTCTTCATCTCGTTCGAGGACGATCTGATGCGGAATTTCGCCGCCGCCGACCGCATGACCTCGATGATGGAGCGCTTCGGCATGCAGGAAGGCGAAGCCCTTGAGCACGCCTGGCTGAACAAGTCCGTCGAAACCGCCCAGAAACGCGTCGAACAACGGAACTACACCTGGCGCAAGCGGGTGCTCGAGTTCGACGACGTGATGAACAAACAACGCGAAGTCGTTTACGGCTATCGCAACGAAGTCCTCGCCACCGAGTCACCTCGCGATCTGGTCGAGGAGATCATCGGCAAGGTCATCCCACAGAAAGTCACCGAGTTCCTCGCCGACCGCGATGAGGCGAATCCCGACTACAACGAGCTGGTCCACTGGGTGAATGCGACCTTGCCCATCCGCTTCACCGCGGACGACCTGAGCAAGGCCGACAATAGCGCTGAATACATCGCCAACTTGCTGGTCGAGCGCGTGAAGGAAGCCTACCAAGCTCGCGTCGACGGACTCCCGCCCGAGATCCTCGACACCGAGGAGCGTCGCATGATGCTCGCCGCCATCGATCGTCAGTGGCAGGCCCACCTCTACAACATGGATGCGCTCCGGGAAGGCGTTCACCTCCGTGCCCAAGGCCAGAAAGACCCGCTGATCGAATACAAGAACGAGGCCTACGAGCTGTTCTCCCAGCTGATGGCCAACATCGAGGGCGAGGCACTCCAAAACCTCTTTCGCTCAGCCGCGAACCTGGAGTCGATCCTCCGCCAACTCCACCAGGCACCTCGCCAACTCCAAGGAGGAGAAGCACCCATCACCCGCGCCAATGTCGCCTCCACCGGCAGCTCCGGCAACGTGATGGTCGAGGACCCCGATGCCGGTGCCCTCAAACTGAACTTGCCGAAACGCAGACCGCCCAGCTTCGACATCGATCAACTCGGTCGCAACGCGCCCTGCCCATGCGGTTCGGGTAAGAAGTTTAAGCAGTGCTGCGGTCGCGAAGGCTGAGCCCCCAGCCACCGAACGGCACGGACTCCATGCCGTCCGCAGCCAGTCCGCCGCGCCCACTCATGGCGCGGCGGATTTTTTGAAATCAGACCCACCATGGTCCGTAGCTTCCACCACCGCGACTTCTCCGACCTGCCCACGCTCGTCGATGCCAAACGGGCAGCAGGACTCACGGTCTCGCTTTGCATCCCGACTCTCAACGAAGAGGGCACCATTGCCCGCATCGTCGCGCTGCTGAAGCACGACTTGATCGAACGTCATCCCCTGCTCGATGAACTGGTCGTCATCGATTCCGGATCAAGCGACCGAACCCGTGCCCTGGCCGCAGAAGCAGGCGCGGAGGTAATCCTGGCAGCGGATATCCTCCCTCACCACGGCCATCGCTGCGGCAAAGGCGAAAATCTCTGGAAGGCGGTCCACCACCTTCGCGGCGATATTCTCTGCTTCGTCGATGGCGATATCGGAAACATCCACCCCCGTTTCGTTTATGGAACCGTCGGTCCCCTCATTCATCACGAGGATGTCGAATACGTGAAAGGCTTCTACGAGCGCCCCCTCCTCGCCGCCGAAGGTGTCGATCCCCGCGGCGGCGGCCGTGTGACCGAAATCCTCGTGCGCCCGCTCTTCGCACGATTCTACCCGGAGCTCGCTGGACTCCATCAGCCCCTCGCCGGCGAATACGCGGCAAGACGGAGCCTTCTCGAAACCCTGCCCTTCCCCACCGGCTACGGCGTGGAAACGTCGCACCTCCTCGATACCCTCCGCTCCCGTGGGATCTCGACCATCGCACAAACCGATCTCGACGAGCGCATCCATCGCAATCGCTCGCTTGCCCAACTCGGGCGCATGTCCGGCGAGATTCTCGACGCGTTCTTCACCCGCAGCAAAAATCCGCAGGAAGACGAAGCCGGTTCATCGACCCAGTCGCACGAACGCCCGCCGATGATCTCCTTGCCGGAATACCTCGATCGCTTCCCCGACGCCTTGAACCGTCGGCGCTCGATGGATTGAAAACCCGGCAACCTCCGCAAAAAGCGCCCCCGATGATCGCGCCCTACTCCGTCGCCCTCGTCCACTACCACCTGCGACCCGGTGGTGTGACCCGGGTGATCGAGGCCACCGCGGCAGGCCTCGACTCCGCCGGAATCCCACACCTAATCCTCAGCGGTGAAGCACCATCGCAACCCCACCCCCGGCCCGTGCACGTGATCGATGGTCTCGGCTACCAAGAGGCCGCCCCATCGACCGACGGAGCTCAACTCGCACAGGCTCTGCTCCTGGCTGCCACCACGGCCCTAGGCGACGGACCCATCGTTTGGCATTTCCACAACCACTCACTGGGACGCAATCCCGCCCTCGCCTCAGCCGTCGCCATTCTCGCGGAATCCGGCGCCGCGATGATTCTCCAGTGCCACGACTTCGCCGAAGACGGACGTCCACAAAACCACGCCGCCATCGCCAAGCACACCAAGCTCTACCCTCACTCACCACGGGTCCGACTCGCCTTCCTCAATGCTCGCGACCAACAGTATTTTCTCACGGCCGGCCTGCCACGAGCGCACGCCAGCCTCCTCCCCAATCCCATCGTCCGACCCTCGCTCCTACCCCAAAACCCGAGCAGCACCGACTCCGCGCTCGTCCTCTACCCAACCCGCGGCATCCGCCGAAAGAACCTCGGCGAACTCTTCCTCCTCGCCGCCCTCTCTCCTGTCGGCACCCGCTACGCCACCACTCTCGCTCCGGTAGATAGCCGCTGGAAAACGATCTACGACGCGTGGATCGCCTTCGCCCATAAATCCCGGCTACCCGTTCTTCTCGGTGTTGTGGACCGCCTCGCAGCCCGACCCGGACTCGCGAGCGACTACACAACTTGGCTCCACCACTCGACGCACTGCCTCACCACCTCCGTCTCCGAAGGATTCGGCCTTGCCTTCCTCGAGCCCGTATCCATCGGCAAACCCCTGCTCGGCCGGAACCTTCCCGCCGTCACCACCGATTTCGCCAAAGCAGGAATTCTGCCCGGCCGCCTCTACGATCGACTCCTCATCCCCATCTCTTGGATCGGCATCGATACCCTGCGCGAAAACCTCGCCCGCAGCCTTCGCGACACCCTCGAAAGCTACGGACAAAGCATGACCGAAACCCGCCTCGACCAAACCCTCGAAAGCCTCATCCACGGAGATCACCTCGATTTCGGCAACCTTCCCGAAGACCTCCAGCGGCAAGTCATCCGGCGGGCCCTCGACCCCAGCCAACGCGAAGCCATTCTTGCCGAAACCCCGGACGCCATTCTCCCCCTCGCCCACTGGCTGGCACGGCACCTCGCCGAGCGCTCCCCAACCACGAGGCCCGAACTGCTCGCCCCCTACTCCCCCGAGGCCCACACCCGCCGCCTCCGCGATATCCACCGCGACCTCCTCGCCGCCCCCCCCAGCCCACCCGACTACCTTCCACCCTCCGCCGTCCTCACCCAGTTCCTCCACCCCGCCTCCTTCCACTTCCTGATGACATGAGCCCGCGCGCCATCCTCTTCGACATCTATGGCACCCTCATCCGCTCGACCGCCAGCGATCTCCACCCCGACCCTCGCCTCCGCGAAATCATCGCCCGCCACCACGCCGCATCCCCCTACCCTCATCCAGAAATCGACATCCGCGACATCCACGCCGAACTCCATCCGACACTCAGTCCTCACGAAATCGAAACCCTCGCGCGCGAGCATGAGGAACGGTGCAACCCCGTCGACCCCATGCCGGGTGCCGCAGCCACCCTCCGGCAACTCTCAGCCAAAGGCATCCGCCTCGGACTGATCTCCAACGCCCAATGCCACACCGCGCCCATCCTCGAACAGACCCTCGGCTTCACCCGCGCCGAGCTCGGCATCGATCCTACCCTCCAAGTCTTCTCCTACCTCGAACGCCGCGCCAAGCCCGACACCCACCTCTTCGAAATCCCGCGCGACCTACTCGCCCACCAAGGCATCGCCGCCCACGATGTCCTCTATGTCGGCAATGACGTCCGCAACGACATCGCACCCGCCCGAGCCAGCGGCTTCCGCACCGCCCTCTTCGCAGGCGACGCCACTTCACTCCGACTCCGCGGCAAAAGCCTCGAGAACTCGGGCGCCGACCTCGTCATCACCGATCTCCTCCAACTCATCGCGCTCTAACAAATCGATACCACTCAATCGGCCCACGCCGGCGCCGGTGCCTCGAACTCGACTCGCTGTCCATCCAGCGGATGCCGAAATGCCAAGCGCCACGCATGCAAGGCCATCGGAGCATCCTCCAGCGCCAAAGTCTGCTTCTCCCCACGTCGCCCGCCCGACAGATACACCGGATCTCCCACAATCGGAAAGCCCGCGTGCCACAGGTGGATCCGAATCTGATTCGTCCGCCCCGTCAAAGGGCGCGCCTCTAGCAACGCCGAGCCATCCCCATCGCGCCGCAACACCCGGAACCGCGTCACCGCCGCCTGTCCATCCGGCCCAATCTCGCGCGCCCCGAGTTCCGTAGCCTCCACCCGAATCGGAGCATCGATCGTGAATTCATCGTCCACCGGATGCCCCTGAACCCGCGCGAGGTAACACTTCTCGACTTCTCCTCGCTCGAATTCCGGCTGCAATCGCTTCGCAAAATGCCGAGTCCGGGCACAAATTACGAGACCAGTCGTATTGGCATCGAGCCGATGCACCAAACGCGGCTTTTCCGGATGCCACGCGGCATGGAGCAAAAAGCCCAAGGTGTTTCGATTGTAACGACCGCACGGATGCATCGGCAAGGGAGCTGGCTTGTGCAGGACCACAATCGCCTCGTCCTCATGGAGCACCCGGATCGCGGTATTCACCGCTGGTTCGACCGTCCCCGGGAAGACCCGCGTCCACTCCTCACCCGAACGCGCGATCTGCTCCGGGCACCCCACCCTTCCCTGCGGATCCAAAACCAAACCAGCCTGAATTCGCTCCAACCAGTCCTCCGGCGACATCTGCGGAAACAATCCCTCCAATACTTCCAAAATCGCCCGCCCGTCCAGCCACTCCGGAACCCGCAAAGGCCGCCGATTCTCATACGCCACACTCCCCGGCAAAGGCTCCGACACCCGCGCCAACTCCGCCTCTCGCCGGGCGATCCGCTCCGAGATCTTCTCCGCATCCGATCGATAGCAGTGCGGACACGACCGCTCCGGCACATGCCGCGGGTCCTCCTGCTCCTCCGCCGTCAACGGCGCCTGGCACACGAAACAAACCGCCGACCCTGTCTCGCGCAGCGCCGGATCCACTCCCACCCGCTGATCGAAAACAAAGCACTCGCCATCGTAGTGCTCCCCTCCCACTTCCTCGAAATACTTCAAAATTCCACCTTCCAACTGATACACCTCGCGAAATCCCGCTCCCTCCATGAACGGCGCCGCCTTCTCACAACGAATCCCTCCCGTGCAAAAAGTCACCACCGGCGCATGCTTCATTTCCTCCGGCAATCTCGCCACCGCCTCGGGAAAATGCCGGAAATGGTCAATCCCCGCCGGAATCGCGTTACGGAAGGTTCCCAACTTGATCTCGTAGTCGTTGCGAGTGTCGTAAAGCAACACCGGCCGCCCCTCATCGAGCCATTGCTTCAGCGTTCGCGCTTCCAAGCGTGGTGACGTGTAGCTTGCGGGATCGATCCCTTCGACGCCGAAGGCAATGATCTCCTTTTTCAATCTCACCAGCATCCGCGAAAACGGCTGCTCCTCGCTCGTGCTGTATTTCGGAGCAAGGTCCTCCAAGCCCGGCAAGCCTCTCAGCCGCTGCATGAGCTCCTCGATCCCATCCGCACTCCCCGCCACGAACAAATTGATTCCCTCCGGCGCGAGCAAGATGGTCCCCTTCAGCGCCCGCTCTTTGCAAAAAGCGACCAATTCCTCGCGCAGGACCTTCAGTCCCTCCATCCGGGCAAAACGATAACAGGAGATGTTCGTAACAACGGGCACGCCGCAAGGGTGGCCCCTTTCCCCGCGCCACGAAAAGCAAAACTCTTCCCCGTTCCGCTACTTCACCACCCAACGCAACTTCGCCGGCGTGCTCCGCGGATTGCTCCGCCGCTCCTCCGGACCCGCGACGATCACACCGTCGCTCATCTCCGACCACAGGCCCTCCCGCAGCCCCTGCTGGAAGGCGCGCTTCACCCGTCGATCCTCGCCGGAATGAAAAGTCAGAACCGCCACGCGCCCCCCGGGCTTCAGACAGCTAGGCAGCACCCTCAAAAACGCATCCAACGAGGAAAACTCCTCATTCACCGCAATCCGCAGGGCCTGGAAAACACGCCTCACCGCCAGTTCCACCCGCTCCACATCCAGACCTGCGACCTCTGGCACGGAGCGAACCCCGGCTGCCAATTCTCGCGTTCCGTCGAAACGACGACCGGCCAAAACCCGCGCGATCTCCCCTGCCAAAGGCTCGTCCGCATGATCGGTCAGCACCTCCGCGAGTTTCTCTGGGCCCACCCTCGCCAACCACTCCCCCGCCGGAATGCCCCTCCCCGGATTCATCCGCATGTCCAGCGGCCCCGCCGTCTTAAAGGAGAAACCCCGGGAGGGATCGTCAAACTGCATCGAAGAACAACCTAGATCCGCAAATACGAAGTCCACCGCATCCCATCCCATGCCATCCAGCACTTTGCGAATTCCCGCATAGTTCGATCGCACCGCGACAAAAGCATCCTCCCCATGCCCCAAGGCCCGCAAACGTGCCTCCGTTTTCGGCTGCTCGATCGGATCGACATCGAGCCCGATCAAACGACCACCCGGCGCGATCCTCGCCAAAATCTCCCGGGCATGCCCGCCGTAACCGAGGGTGGCATCGATCCCCCACTGCCCGGGCTCCAAGTGCAGGGCCGCCAAACACTCCGCAACCAGAATCGGCACATGCATCCCGGCCGGGGTCTTACCGGACTCCAGCACCTTCCCCACCGTCTCGCCGTAGCGCTCCGGATCCAGTTCCTTGTATCGATCCTCGAAGCGACGCGGGTTCTTCCCCGCATAACGCTTCCGGCGCGGCGGCCGCGGCGTCTCATCCATGCCAAGACCCTAAAACCCCACCCACCCCCTCCGCCATGTGAAAATCCAAATCCCCCCTTGGACTGCTGCAGCCTGCTGCAGCTTTCCCGGAGCCAGCCTGCTGGCCCGGGCACAGCCCCGAACACCAGCCCCGAACACCAGCCCCGAACACC
>RDYP01000008.1 GCA_004293445.1 Verrucomicrobiota bacterium
CTCCAATCACTCCAAGGGGTGCTCGACGACTCGAAACTCGTCCGCTCCATCTGCTCTCTGCCATCCCTCAACCGGTAAGGAATTTTGGCAACCAGTCTATCCGAGTGCATCGATCCGATCCAAGGATGTGAATCTGCGAGGACTTCTCTGGAAGGAATCAACGGCGGTTTTCGATCCGGTGTCCGGTGAAGAACTTCACGCTTTCGTGACCGGTCGTCAAAGCTTTCGCCTGCCTGGCGATACGGCCTGCGCGCTTGTCATGCACGCGGTCGGCGCAAAGCGGGAAACACGCGCTGACTTGATACTCGCCGACGGGCGCTTGCCCGGCGGCAACCAAGTTCCTTCGCCCAGACCCCGGTCCGCCCAACGGGGCACTACCACACGCGGATCCCTATCAGTAATTTCCATCTCGAAGCCCATTGCCCCGGCCTCAGCGGCTCTCCGGTTTGGGCGGGGCTGTGAGCAAGAGGGTGCGTTCAACCAAGGGGGCCGTCTGGATCGGTTCATTGCCCGCCCGGCCCCACTGCCAGGCCGCAACGGTCACGGCCAAGGGCAATTTCGTGCGTGGCGGAATCGGCGTGAAGTGCAAACAGTCGTTCTCGATCGTGGCTGGGCCGGCACGGACGAAGAACCGCACGGGCATGCCCTGGTCGGACGTGGCCTGCAACGGCAGCATGGTGCTTCCCGCTGGCAGTTCCGCGGGCAGCGTGAAGGTGATGGACTGGGGTTTGCCTGCCGTGTTGGGAACGAGTTTGACCTCCCCCGGCTGCACCGAATGGCGGAAATCGCCGTCGCCGGGGTGCCAGACGCACAGGAACGCCGGGGAATCCGGCCAGCTGCGATCAAGCGCGACACGGAACCGGTTGCCGCCCGACGGCGCGATGGGCCCGCATATCCAATCGATGCGCGGTTCGCCCGTCGCCGAATGTCCAAGAGTGGCGCCGGCATTCACAAAGTCCGGCGGCAAGGCGTCGAGGAATCCCGCGTGCAGAGGAAACGTGATGCCGTTGTGCGCCGGCGCGAAGGGCAAGGGAGAGAAAATGGAGCGGTAACCGAATGGCAGCGGTTTGCCGCCGGCGTCGGCGAAGACGGGAACCTGCGTCGCGGCGTTCCAGTTGATCCGTGCCATGGCCCGCGCCTGCTCCGCCAGTTCCTTGTTGAAAAACCAGGGCAACGCGCGTTCTTCCGGTGTCGCGTCCGTGAATGGCTTGGGCGGCAGGTCCACGCCGCCAGGCAGGCCGAGCCCGGCAATCCATCCTTCCCGCAGGTTGAGCGGCTGCGGCAGGGTGGCATCGGCGGGCATGCGGGCCCGCATTGCGGCGTTGATGTAGCGCGCGATGTAGGCGGCCATTGGCTCGGTACACTCGAAGTGCCCGCTACCCCCCTCGACGATCAGGCTGCCCGGCCAATCCGGAGTGGCTTCCCGCCGCCGCTGGTGGGCCGCGTCATCTTTGTTGGTTTTCCATTGCACCAGAAGATCGGCCTTTGCCTGATCCCATTCGTAGCTGGTGCCGATCATGGTGAGAACCGGGACGTTTGTCCGGAATCCGATGTCCATGCGTCCGTTCTTGATCTGGATGGCGGCGATGCACTGCTCGGGCGCGGCATCAACAAGGCGTTTCACCATCTGCAAGTGGGCGGACCCTCCCATGGGTAGCCAAGGAGCCCGCGCGAGTTCGGTGTAGCCCGTGGTTGCCGCCAGCTCCCCGAGGATTTCCCGCAAAAAGGCGGCCAGCTGGCGGCCGTCGTCCTCGGAGTCCATCCCGGGATAAAATGACGGACAGCTCCAGAGCAGGGCGAGGCTTTCCTTCTCGCAGGCATCGCGGATTGCGGGGTGCCCGATGAGCCAGTGTTCGGTTACATTTCGGCAGGCCACCAGCACGCCGCGTACGTTCACGCATGATGGCGGCACCCAAAGGTACGCCGTCGCTTGGCGGGTCTTGCCACCGCTGAAGGCGAATGACCGCGTCGCCATGAACTGGTAAACATGGTTTTCCGGTGAGCGGACAGGGGCATCAAGGCGGGGAACATCCGCTGGGACGGCGGCGGTGGCCATGGCCATGTTCCAGAGGCCGGCAGCCACAAGCGAAGAATAGGATCGCATGCCGGGGATACGCGCGCCGCCAAAGGTGGCTGTCATCCATTGTGGATTCTCATTCCAAGTGCAACAGCACCACCAACCGCAAAAATTGCCTGTCCCTAAGAAAAGAAGCTCGCTTTGTATCCTTCGTTTTCCCATTCTCTCTTCATGCGTCGACCACGCCTCAAAGCTCCTGCTTTCCTCCCCGTTGCTTATTACCACTGCGTCTCGCGGGTGGTGAACCGAGAGTTTGTTTTCGGCGAGGAAGAGAAGGACAAACTGGTCGGGTACATGCGCCTCTATGAACGCTTCGGCGGGTTGCGGGTGATCTCTTACTGCATCATGTCCAACCACTTCCATATCCTCGTAGAGGTGCCCCAGCGGCCAGATGCAGCTGCCTTGCCCGATGATGCAGGTCTCGTCGCAAAAGTCCGGAGCTGTCTCGGCGACAAGTTGGCCAACGATTTGGAACGGCAACTGGATCTCCACCGGAAGCAGAACAATGACTCGGCGGCCGAGGAACTGCGGGATCGATGGTTCGCTCGCATGTGGGATGTCAGCGCTTTCATGAAGGTGCTGAAACAGCGCTTCTCCCAATGGTTCAATGGCCGCCATGCCCGCCGCGGTACATTGTGGGAAGACCGCTTCCGCTCTGTGCTGGTGGAAGGTAAAGGGCAGGCGCTGCGGGCGATGGCGGCCTACATCGACCTCAATCCGGTCCGCGCGAAGATCTGTGACGACCCGAAGGACTACCGCTGGTGCGGCTACGCGGAAGCGGTGGCCGGCGGCAAGGAAGCGCGGGAGGTCGTCGAATTTCTCTCCTCGCTGAATCCGCACGGTGGGGTGCGTCCGGATGAGGGGGCGATCCTATCGAAAGAAGCCTTGCGCCGCTGGCGCTGTCACTTGTTCGGGATTCCGGAGAACGAAGCCCGGCAGACGGAAGAGGCTTTGAAAGGCGAAATGGCTGCCATTCATCGCGAGCGGATCCCACGGGAGAAGGCTTTGGAGGTCCTGGCCCGGGGCGGGAAGCTGTCCCAGGCGGATTACCTGCGCTGCAAGGTCCGCTACTTCAGCGATGGCGCGGTGATCGGTGGGAAAGCCTTCGTGAACGAAATGTTCGCGGCGGTCCGCGACCGCTTCGGGCCGAAGCGCAAGGATGGCGCAAGGCCGATACGCGGGCTGGATGGGGATCCTGGTGATGAGCGGCTTTTTAACTTCCGGCAGTTGCGGAAGGGTGTGTTCGGTTGATCGGCACGCCGTAGCCCAGCGCTACTTGTGATCCCCTGAGCTTCGATGTGGGCACTATTGCGCGGTGATCGCGATCGTATGCCGCGCGGTCGGCGGTACCTTCCGGGTCGCAGCGGATGCTTCTCGAAGTCTTTGGTGAGGTTCACGCTCGCCCGCAACTCGGCGGAGGACTAGGTCCGGGTGGCCTCGGCGTGGGTGAGGTCTCAGCGCGCCGTGGTGGGGAACTCGATGCGGAGGATCAGGAGCTTGAGTTTGTCATCGAAGGGCCGCAGCGCGAGTCAGGCGAGGAGCAGGGCGCGTTTCATGGGACTTGGTGAAGAACCCATACGCGGGTTGGTTTGTGATCAAGCCGGGGTTTCTGCTTGTGCCGACGAAAGCGGATGGTCTATCCCCCACGCCAGCGTTCTGAAAAAGCTCCTCCAACTGCTGCTGGTCTCACTTGGCTGCCTTCATCTGGCGGGTGGGCCTTATTCGCTGATGCAGGTCTATGCGTGGACGGGGATGTTGGTCCGCTATTCGCAGGACGAGGGGCTCTTGCAGGCGGCGAAGGATACCTTCAGCGGCGATAGACCCTGCGAGCTGTGTCACAAGATCGCCGCCGCCAAGCAGAGCGATCCTGCCGATGACGAGGAGCCGCTGTTAGCGATCCGCGCTGGCAAGCTTTTGCAGGAAATGATCGCTTCCGAAGTGGTTGAGATCGGACCTCCATGCGCGGCCGATTTCGAGGTCGCGGGCTTTCCGCGTGTGCCGCTGCTGCGGCAGCTCGGTATTCCCGCACCGCCTACGCCGCCGCCGCGTCGCCTCGGTTGATCGCGCCCTCGCGTGGTCCCATTGTGCCCTTTTTTCCCGAAGCCCTGCGGATCCTCTGCCGTGGCTTCACCTGCGCATTTCTCTCCGCTGGAGAGCGACGGATGTTTCCTGTCGGCGCGTTTTTATCCCGTTCCAACTTTTTCAAATTGATGACTCTTTTTCGTTTTTCTCCATGGGTTGTTGCCGGTGTGACCGGCTTTATCTTTCCGTCTGTGATCGCCCAGTCCCCGCAAGCGCTCAATCCGTTGGTGGTTGAAGCGGCGTCGGATGAGAAGCAATCGCTCACCGTGCCGGGTCTTGCGGCAAGTCGCGCGGACCTTGAAAAAACTCCGGGTGGGGTCGAGGTCGTTGATCCCGAGCGTTACCTGAGCGGTCGTGCCAGTACGGTGGCCGATGTCTTCGCACTGTCGGCTGGAGTTTTCGCCCAGCCGCGCTTTGGCTCAGACGAGGCGCGCTTGTCGATCCGCGGTTCGGGCCTGCAACGAACCTTCCACGGTCGTGGCATCCGCGTGCTGCAGGATGGGGTGCCGCTTAACCTCGCCGACGGCGGATTCGATTTTCAAGCGATCGATCCCCTGGCGGCGTCGCACATTCAGGTGTGGCGCGGGGCGAATGCGCTTGCCTACGGATCATCCGCGCTCGGCGGAGCGATCGACTATCTCTCGCATACGGGGTTGAGCGCGCCCGGTGGCTCGGCGCGCTTGGAAGCCGGCTCTTTCGGCTACCTGCGGGCGCGCCTGGCCGGAGGTTTCAGCGAGGGCTCGCAGGATCTGTATCTCAGTCTTTCCCAGCAGTCGCAGGAGGGATTTCGCCGGCATGCCGAGCAGAACAACCAGAGGCTTTTCGCCAATTACGGATGGAAGTTCGCGGATCACATTGAGACCCGCGTCTATCTGAGCTCCGTGGTGACCGACTCCGAGCTGCCGGGAAATTTGACGAAGGCCGAGCTGGAGCTGGATCCTCGGCAAGCTGCGCCGGCCAACATTACCGGTGACCAGAAGCGCGATTTCGAACTCTTCCGTGTGGCCAGCAAAACCACGGTCGCTGTGGGTGACAAGCGTTTCGATTTGCTCGCGGCATGGACTTACAAAGACCTCGACCACCCGATTTTCCAGGTGCTCGATCAGAAGTCGAACGATGCTCTGCTCGGTGGGATCTTTACCGAGGACGGCGAGCTTTTCGGCCGCGGCCAACGCCTGCGTGCCGGGCTGCTGTTGATGCGCGGCGAGACCGATGCGGCGAACTACCAGAATGTTGGTGGTGGCCGCGGGAATTTGCTGCAAGCGGACGAACAGACTGCCAGCAATCTCGAGGCCTTTGTCGAAGAGCAATTGGAGTTGGGTGCGGGCTTCACCGGAGTGCTCGGTGTGGTGGCCTCGCGGAATGATCGAGAAACGCAGCGGGTCTTCGGTTCCACGCCCGCGAACAGCAGCTACGATCGCAGCTACGATGACCTGGCTCCCAAGCTGGGTCTGCGTTGGGAAAAAGCCGACGTGCAGCTGTATGGCAACGTGAGCGGTAGCTACGAGCCGCCGTCGTTCAGCGAGTCCGGCACTGCGGTGGTGGCGAACTCGGCGCAGGAGGCGACGACGGTGGAGCTTGGTAGCCGCGGGCGGCGCGGAGCTTTTCGCTGGGATGCATCGATCTACCGCTCGGAGCTCACCGACGAATTGCTGACGATCCAACTGCCCGCGCCGGCGGCGATCGGAGCCACGGGCACGATCAATGCCGATCGAACGATTCACCAAGGTGTCGAGCTCGCCGGCGAGGTCGATCTGTTAGGTGCCGCGTGGGATGATGACCCGGCGCGGCGCGTGGTTTTCCGGAGTGCTTGGACTTGGGGCGACTATCGCTTCGACGGCGACGAGATGTATGGAAACAACCGCATCGCCGGACTTCCGCGGCATCTGGTTCGCGGCGAGTTGATGTGGGAGAACGACGGCGGATGGTATGCGGGACCGACCTTCGAGTGGGTGCCGGTTGAGTCATGGATCGATCATCGCAATACCTTCTCGGCGGATGCTTACGCGTTGCTCGGCTTCAAGTTCGGCCGACGGGTGGAAGAGGGGGTTTCATGGTTTATCGAAGCGAAGAACCTCCTCGACGAGCGTTACGCGGCCACCACCGGGGTCATCGAGAATGCCGACGGCAAGGATCAGCGCCAGTTCCTGCCGGGCGACGGCCGCGGGGTGTTCGCGGGCATCGAGTGCCGCTGGTGAAGCTCTTCCTCCGATCCTGTCATGAAACCGAATTGGATCCGCAAGGCCCACCGTTGGCTGGGCCTGGTTTTCAGCATCACCCTGCTGATGTCCTCGGGCAGCGGCGTGCTGCACATCGTCATGACCCGCGGCCAAGCGCCGCCGCCGCCGGCGCGTCCGTCGGGTGGCGGTCTCGATGCCGCGGCGATCCGCGTGTCCGCGGCGGAAGCGGTCGCAGCGCTCGGCAAGACGGTGCATGCGATCAATCTGCGAACGATTGGGGGGCGGCCCTGCTACCAGATTTTCCTCAAAGAGGGAGGCGGGCCTCGTTACGTGGACGCCATGGAAGGGCGGGTGGACGATTCGTTGGAGGACTTGTACGCTGCGGAGATCGCGGCGGGTTTCCTCGGGGAAGCAAGGGTCGTGAAGACCGGTTACCTCACAGCCTTCGACGATGAATACATCGGGATCTTCCGTATCCTGCCGGTCCACCGTTTCGCCGTGGCGGACGGCAAGGGGACGCGGGTGTATGTCTCGACGGTGACTGGCAGCGTGACTCGGCACACCGATGACGCAAAGCAGTTCGAGGCAGATGCCTTTACCCGCTTTCACAAACTCGGTTTCATCCGAGACAAAAACCTGCGGGATCTCGTGCTCGGTGTCCTCACCGCCGGGGTGTTTGTGGTTTCGGTGTTAGGCTTACTGCTGTTCTTCTTGAACCGTCCGAAGGTGCGACGCCCCTTTTGATCGGTTCCGCTTGATACAAAAAAACGGCGGCGGGATGGGTTCCCGCCGCCGTTGGTTTTTGGTGATCTCTTAGTGGCCCAGCTCCTTAGCGGTCCAAGGGGCCTTGCGGTCCTTATGCTGTTCGCGCAGGGCTTTGACCTGAGCGGGGCTGATCGTTTCGGCGTCGTTTGACCAGGTCTGACGAACGTAGGTCAGGACGTCGGAGATTTTCTGGTCGTCGAGGTCGACGTGGGCGGGCATCACGTTGTTGAAGTCCTTACCGGCAACCTTGATGGGGCCTTGAAGGCCAGCGAGGACGATGCGGACGGGCACCGATGGGTCGCCGCTAACCCATTCTGAGGCATCGAGGGGAGGGAAGGCTCCGGGGACGCCTTTGCCGTCGCTGCCGTGGCAGGCGACGCAGGTCATGCCGTAAACCGCCAGGCCGCGTTCGTGCACGGCGGGGTCGGCCTTGAACTTCTTCTCTTTCGGGGTCTCGGTGACGGCGGGGGCGGCACCGAGGTCGGTGAGAACTTTCTTGGTGAAGGGGCTGTCGAACTTCGCGAGTTCTCCGGCGAGAGCCTGCTTGGCGGTGGCGTCGGCGGTGGCGACGAAGCGTGCGGTCGCTTGATCGATCATCCCCGCGGCACCGGAGCTGCTGGAGAGTTCGGTGAGGGAGATATCGTCGAACAAAGCAGTACCGGTGGCTCCGCCGTAGCCACCGAAGAGGCAGTTGATGATGAGTGAAGAGCGGTCGCCGGAATCCAGCTCAAGGGACACTTGGGTCCAGTCTCGATTGCCTTTCACGCTCTCGCTGCGTTCTTGGCCGAGGTGGACATTGAGGAGTGCGCCGGGGTTGCTGCCGAGGGTGTTGAGATTGATCGTCTTGATCCATGCAGCGAGGCGGTAGCGGGTCCGCGGTTTGACCGGGATGGTCACTGCAGCACCGGAGTCGGACATTTGCTCGGAAGAGATCGAGAGGCAGGGCGAGCCGCCGCGGCCATCGGGTGAGGAGCTGAGCTTAACCTGATCGGGGCCGGCTCCGCCGTAGGTTTGGAGGTTGGTCCAGTGGCTTGGCTTGCCGTCGGCGACTTGCGAGAAGTCGGGGTTGGGCATCAGGTTCGGCATCGCGGGTGCGGCTTGCTTTCCGCCAAAACCCGAGGCTGCGGCGGCTTTGATCACTTCGGCGGCCTGGCGGTTGGCGGCGATTTGCCAGCCGTCCCTCAGGGACGAGCGGGATGTGATCCTGTCGGCATCGTCCGTAAGCAGGGCGACGAGGGCCTTGCCGATTTCGGGCGCCACCGGGCCGCGGGAGATCGCGACGAGGGCATCGGAGAGTTCGCGATCGCCGAGTTGGATGAACTTGCCATCGGTGATCAGCGAGGCCTTCAGTTGCTGGGGACTGGCGGAGGAAATGCCGGCGCGCTGCATCGAGCGGAGCGGAGAGCTGAGGGCGATCTTCGCGGTAGCGTCGTCGAGGGCGCTGAGACCGGCGAGGGTGTAGATCGCGTGGGATGCCCCGCGCTTGTCGCTGGAGGCGAGTTCGACGAGCGGTGGGACGAACGACTTGTTGCCGCTTTCGACGATCAGGCGCTGGGCGTGGAGGCGCCAGAGCAGGTTCGGATGACTCAGGCCAGCGACCAGGGATGCGGGCTTGGCGGGGTCGAGGCGTGGATTGACCTCGTCCTTGGAGCCTTTCGGATAGACCCGGTAAACGCGGCCGTGGCGGGTGTCGCGGACGGGAGTTTCGTAGGCGTTGCCCTTGCCGTTGGTGGCGTCCATGCCGGCGCCGGCTTTGTTGGGAGTGGGGTTGTGCTGGATGATCAGGTTGTACCAATCGCAGATCCAGACCGCGCCGTCGGGACCGACCTCGGCGCAGACCGGGCCGGACCAGGCGTCGGCGCTGTTGTAGAGATTGTTGAAGCTTTGGACCGCTTTGTAGCCGTCGTTTTCGCGAGTGATTTCGAAGGTGCCGACGAGCTTGCCGGTGCCTTCGGTAACGAAGGCGGTTTTTTCGCGCCAGGGGGCGGGGAAGCGTTCGGACGTGTAGAAGGCGTGGCCGGCGGCGGCGGTGTAGCGGCCGTGTTGATCCACCTGACGGATGTCGTCGGAGCTTGGATTGTAAAATGGATTGTCATCGGCGCGCGGGGTGCGGGGCGATGACAGGCCGGCGGCGGCGTAGTCGGAGTGGGCGTGGGTCAGGTAGAACGACGGATTGCCGTTGGCGGTGGAACCCATGAGATCGAAGTCGGAGTTGGTGCCGAGACCCCAGGTGTTGTTGGTGCTGTTTTGGAGGGCTTGGAGCTCGGAGCCGTCGGGCTTGAAGCGGAAGACCGCGGTGGAGAAGGTGTGTTCCTTCCCTCCGACCATACCCTTGAATCCGGAGTATCCTACGGTGGCGTAGATCCAGTTGTCGTGACCATAGCGCAGATTGGAGACCCCGGCGTGGGTGTCACCCATGTTGAAGCCGCTGAAGAGCACCTTGCGGACATCGGCCTTGTCGTCGCCATTGGTGTCCTTGAGGAAGAGCATTTCACTGCCGTTGGTGCAGATCACCCCGCCATTGGCGAAGACCAGCGAGGTCGGGATGGAGAGTTTGTCGGCGAAGACGGTGAACTTGTCGGCGCGGCCGTCGTGGTTCTGGTCTTCGCAGAGGATGATCTTGTCGTTGCCGATATTGCCTTCGTGGAGGTTGTTCGGGTAGTCGACGGTCTGCACGACGTAGGCGCGGCCCTTGTGATCCCAGCCGATATGGATGGGGTTGACGATGTCGGGTTCGGACGCGAAGAGCGCGAGCTCGAAGCCGGCGGGAACTTGGGCGAGTTTGATCGACTCTTCGGGAGACAATGGCTTTTGGGCCATGGTGATCATTTCCCGTTTCAGGTAGCCGGGCAGTTCGACTTTCTCCTGTTCGAGCTTCGGCAGCTTGAGGGCCTGGAGTCGCTTGTATCTATCGGGACCGACGCTCCAGAAGATGGCGCGTTTCATCAGGTCTTGGAATTCGGGCAGGTCCCAGACGCGGTGGTCGTGGCCAGCGGCGGTGTAGAAGACACGGCCTTTTCCTTGTTGGCGGACCCAGGTCCAAGGTTCGGCATCGCGTTTTTCGAGGATCACCCGGTCGTCGCCATGCTGGTCGTGCACATAGGTTTCATCCCAAGCCTCGAAGCCGCCGTAGCTGCGCATGATCGGGTGGTTCTTGTTGACGTTGGTCACCTTGAAGACGCCGTTGGTATGGCTCTTGAAGCGACCGCCGACGAGTTTGACGAACTCCGGTGAGCCGCCGTAGCAGGCGGAGGCGCAGTGAATGGGCAGGAAGCCACCGCCGGCTTCGACGTAGTCGGTGAGGGCCTTGAGCTGATCGCCTGGCATTTGGCCGCCTTGGAACCAGTTGCCGTACATCATCAGGGCATCGTACTTCGCCAGGTTTTCAGACTGGAAGGCCTCCGCCGGGTCTTGGGTGTAGGTCAGATCGATCCCCTCGGTGCCGAGCTTGCGCTTCAGAACGCGGTAGCGGGTCACGGGGTCGTGGCCGGGGTGGGCGGCGGTGGGAGCGCCGAAGAAGAGGACTTCGAGTCGTCGGGCCTCGGGTTTCGGGGTGACCAGCGGTTTCGCCAGCACCGCGCCGAGTGCGGCGAGGGGCAGCAGGATGGAGAGTCGGAGCGTTTGCATGAATGAATGGTTGCTGGTGAATCGGTGAACGCGCCTACGGTGCCTGACCCGGGCGGCCTTTCAAGCTGATCCGTGGGCAGATTCCGATCTTGTAGGATTGCGGGAAATTTTTGTATGATTTTGCCAATGGATTTTCCGAGTGATCGTCGACGGTGGATGGAGCAACTCCCGCCCGGGCAGTTCCGGCATCTATTCGATCACCTGTCGGGCACCTTGTTTTTTGCCAAGGATCGGGAGGGCCGTTTGATGGCGGGGAATCCGGCGTTCGTGAAGCGCTGTGGGTTTTTGCGGGAGGAGCAGATCGTCGGCTTGACCGATCGGCAGATTTTCCCGCCGCGGCTTGCCGAGAAGTATCATCGCGACGACGACAAGGTCGTGGCGACGCGTGAGCCCTTGTTGGGTTTGATTGAATTGTTCCCGAACGCCCAGGGTCGACCCGAGTGGTTTATCACGGACAAGTTGCCGTTGTTCGACCGGGAGGGTGAGGTGTGTGGTCTTTGCGGTACGGTGCGGAGCTATGAAGAGCAGCGTGCGGCGATTCAGCCGTATCTGGAACTCGCCGATGTGGCGGAGCATCTGAAGGCGAACTTCCGGGAGCGGCTGGAGGTTTCGGAGTTGGCGGAGATCGCAGGGCTCTCGGTGCGCCAGTTCGAGCGGAAGTTCCGCAAGACCTTTCAGACCACGCCTCGCAGTTATTTGATGCGGATGAGAGTGATCAAGGCTTGCGAGTTGTTGGCGACGACGAACTTGCAGATCACGGAGATCGCGCTGGAGTCGGGGTTTTATGATCACAGCGACTTTTCCCGTCAGTTCCGCAAGCACATGGGACTGGCACCGACGGCTTATCGGCGGGACAAGCGGGCGGCGGGGGCGAAGTCCGGGGCGCGTTGAAAACCAGTGGCCCGGGAAGCTGTTCTCGCTTAGACGGGGTGTATGAGAATCGTCACCGTGTTGCTTGCCGGTCTGCCATGGGTCGCGCCTCTGCTGGCGGAGGTCGAATCGGGGCATGCTCGTGCCGGTTTGCGATCGGGCCTGTCTTCGTATCGGCCGGGTCGTCCCTTGCCGGTGGCGATCCGGATGGTGGTGGATCCCGGCTGGCACAGTTACTGGGTGAATCCGGGGGAGGGCGGGATGCCGCTCAAAGCGGTGTGGACTCTGCCCGCGGGGTGGCGGGTCGGTGATTTGAAGCAGCCGGTTCCGCGGCGTTTCATGACGGGTGCTTTGCCGGGTTTTGGTTACGAGGGGGAAGTGGTGTTCTTGACCGAGTTGCTGCCTCCGGCGGATGCGGCTGGTGTGGCGGATTGCAAGGTGAAGCTGTCGTGGTTGACCTGCAGCGACGACGCCTGCGTGCCGGGGAAGGTCGAGCTTGCTTTGACTGTGCCTCAAGGCGACGGGGCGGCGGGGGTGGACGCGCCGGAGATCGATGCGGCGGCCGCGAAGATCCCGGTGGCGCTGGAAGGTCTCGCGTTGGAGCTCGTTGAGCAGGGGGCGACCTTGCGATTCCTCCTTCGCGGGCCGGCGGGCTTTGATCCTTCGGATTGTGATGTTTTCGTGGCCACTCCTCAGGTGGTGAATCCCGCGGATCGAACGAGTTTCGTTCGGGAGGGGGAGGTCTGGATCGCAGAGTTCCGAAAAAATGAATATGCTGCCGATCCTGTGTCGCTGGTGGATGTGGTGTTGGCTGGCGGCAAGCTGGTCCGACCTGTCGCCGTGACATGGCGACGGGAGAAATGAACGGTTTTTCATTGGACAGCCCGCCGCTGCTCGCCACCGTCAAAATCGCAACCTTGAATCCCTATACCTCGAATTCATGAAACAGAACACATTCCTCGGAGCCATTCTTGGCGCTATGATTTGCAGTGCGACGGCATATGCCGTCGATCCCGGCAGCGAAGCCCCTGCCTTTACTGTGAAGAACGTGAAGGGTGAGGAAGTCAGTCTCGCCGCTCAGAAAGGCAAGGTGGTGGTTTTGGAGTGGATCAACTTCGACTGCCCCTTTGTGAAGAAGCATTATGGCAGTGGCAACATGCCGAAACTGCAGGAGGCTTACACGGGCAAGGATGTGGTGTGGATTTCCGTGAATTCTTCGGCCGAAGGCGCGCAGGGTTACTTGTCGGCTGCCGACCTCGGTGCTCGTGCGAGCAAAGAGGGCAACAAGGCCAGCGAGGTGGTGCTCGACACCGATGGTGCTGTGGGCAAGGCCTACGGTGCCAAGACGACACCGCACATGATCGTGATCGGTAAGGACGGGAAGGTCGCCTACAACGGAGCCATTGATTCCAAGGCGTCGACCGACGTTGCGGATATCGCCGGCGCCGAAAATTACGTCGCGGCGGCATTGGATGCGGTGCTTGCCGGCAAAGCGGTGGCGAATGCCAAGACCCAGCCTTATGGCTGTGGCGTTAAATACGCGAAGTGAGCCGGGCGGGCGGATGCCCGCGAGTGCGCTCTGATTTCAAAAGATCCCCGGGATGTGTTCCGGGGATCTTTTTTGTGGATCTCGATCGTGAAGGGCCTGCGCCGGATCAGGGCGCGGGGTTGATATCGATCCTCAAGAAGCAGGAGGACGCGCTGCTGGGCATCGAGAAAGTGATCGAGCGTTTGCCTTCGCTCGAGGGCCCTGCGGTCACGCTGCCGCTCGCATCTTGCCAATCCAGCAGATTTTCCGAACAACGGACCTGCCATGTCCAGCCGTTCGACAGGCTGTGCGGCGCGTTGGCAGGTTGGTTGGATGGGCTGACGAAGAGGCTATCGGCGATGGGGAAATGGAGCCGCACCTCGTTGCCGATGCGGGTGAGGGACATGGGCTCCGGGGCATTGCCTGGATCGGCAGGATTGCTGCCGAAGAACGACTCCATGAGGTCGCTGCTGCCGTCGTGATCCGAATCGCTCTCGGGGTTTGTTTGCAATTGGACGAGGCCGGCACTGGCGAGGGGTGCTGGGTAGGCGACGGTGGCGAGGGTGGCCTCCACCTGGCTGGGGTTGAGGCTGGGATTTTTTGAGAGCTCCACGAGCGCCGCGGCGGTGGCGAGTGCCGCTGCGGGACTGGTTCCGGACATGGTTCCGTAGGACCCGGGCGCGGGATTGGAGAAATTCAGAACTCGGACCTGGTCGCCTGGCGCGTAGAGATCGACCGCGGCACCGAGGTTCGAGCCTGACCAAATGCCGTTGCCGGCGCTGCTCGCTCCGACGCAGATCACACCGTTGTCCTGAATGCCGTAGGCTGCCGGGAGGTAACTCGCGACATCCACACCCAAATTTCCTGCGGACACGATAACGGTCAATCCTGCGCTGACTGCGGCCTGGATCCGGTTTTGTAAAAGGGTGCTGTCGCTTTGACTGGTGGAGCCGCTGGCGATGCAAATCACCCCGGGCATCGCGTCACTGCCCTTCTTGGAAAGATGGTGCAGTCTCGCCTCGCTGAGCGCATTCGCCAGCAGGGCGGAGCTGCTGCTGCTGCCCTCGCCATTCGGATAAATGTCGTAGTTGACCACGTGGATCGGCGTGCCGAGGGCCGCGCCGGTTTCAGGGCCGCAGATGAGGGAGAGCAATCGGGTCCCGTGGGAGAATGCGGAGGAAGTGCCGGGATCGTTGCTGCCGCGGATGAGTCGAGTGCTAAAGGATTTGAAGTTCGGATTTGCGGAAAACCATGTGTCGGTGTGCGCAACGGCGGTATCGATCAGATAAAGCCGAACGGCTTTTTGAGTTTCGGGATAAACAAAAGCCTGGCGTGATAGGTCGGCTCCATCGTTCATCCGGGCGAGCGCCCAGCCTGCCTGAGGAATGGCCCCGTGCGGTTGCAGAGCGAGCTCCGTCGGCCCTTGCGGAAAGGCATTCGCGACCACGGAGCTCAGCCCCCACAAAGGGGCGGAGATCGCAAAGCGGAGAATCTGCCGAACGAAGGACACTTTCATGGTGAAATCCCGTGAGTGGGAACACGCTGAAATCCCTAACTGAAATTTTTATGATTTGTCCAGAAATAGTCATGATTCGCATATTTAACTTTAAGATCAAAAATTCACAACAATAAGTCAATGTGTGAATTCAATTTTTGAAAAAATAAACCAATCCGGATCATTTGGTTTTGGGTTATTTTGATATCTCTTTTTATTTGCCTTGATAGCACGGAATGGCTAAGCATTCGCGCTCTTGAGGTTCGGCGCTGGACTTTGGTCGGAAGAGCGGCCTGTTTGCCGGACCTTGGCTATTGTTTCGAATGCGCCGATTTCTACCCATCTTCCTCGTTGCCAGTGCTGGCGGCCAACTGTTGCCCGAAGTGGGGCCGCGTCTGCCGGACGTGCCGCTTGTGGATTCGCTGCCACGCGTCCGCGAGTCGGCGGTCGGTGTGGAAAAGAGTGCTGTGATTGTGGCGCGATTGGAGCGGATTCGGCTCTTGCCGCCGGAGGGGGGAGGTGAATCGGAGGTTCTCCCGGGTATTTCGGTGGGTCGCACTTTGCCTTTACCGGCCCCGAAGGTTCTGGCGGCGCGCTTGGTGGGTCGCTTGGGGCGACCTCTGACGGAGGGTGGTTTGTCTGCTTTGGCGGATGAAATTTTGATTCATTATGACAAGCAGGGATTTCCGATGGTCTCGCTGGCAGTTGGGGAGCAGGAGGCTTCCGATGGAGCATTGCGGCTGACGATAGCCATTGGCCGTTATGGTGAGGTTGGGGTGGCGCGGCCTAAGTTCGGTGATCCGGAATCGGTGCGGACGGGATTGCGATTGCGTCGGGGCGATCAGGTGCGGCGCGCGGATCTCGACGAGCAGTTGGCCTGGTATGGTCGCCGGGTGTTTCGTCGACCTCGCTTGTTTGTATCGCCCGGGGTGGAGGCGGATCGTGCGGATTTATTGATCGCCTTTGAGGAGAGTCGCCCGTGGCGGGTGACGAGCGGCTATGAAAACAGCGGGCCTGATGTTTTGGGCCGGGAGCGGCTCTTGCTCGGGTTCGCCGGTATGAATGCCCGCGAGCATTTTTTTGCGTGGCAGGGGCTTGCCGGGCTTCCCGCATCATCCTTGATGGCCAATGCGCTGCGCTGGGAGTTGCCGTTTCATCGAAGTCACCAGGTTTTGCAGATCGATGCCGCTTACGCTGAGTTGCGATCGCGTGACGTGGTGACGGGCTTGCCTTTGGAGCGTGGTGGGACGTCTTGGTCGCTGGCTGCTTTTCATAAAGTGCCACTGCCGGGTTTGTCGGGCTGGCGTCAGCAGGCGGGTGCGGGTTTCGAATTGAAGGGCACCGATCAGCTTCTGCTATTCGGCGGCGATTCCTTCTCGGTGGGTGAGTTGCTGTTGGTCCATGCCAAGCTGGGATGCGAGTGGTCGCGCGTTTGGGATGGCGGTGCCGCATCGGTGGAAAGCAGTGTGTTGGTGGCTCCAGGCGCTTTGGGCGGCAACAATCGTGATGAGGTTTTTGCGGCTTATGATCCCGCGGCGGATGCAAGCTATGGGATCGCCCGGCTGGCTGGCGATGCCTCTTGGTCGATGGAGGGTGACTGGCGGCTTCAGCTGCGAGGTTCGGCCCAGATGGCGGATTCGCGGATCTTGGCGGCGGAGCAGTTCGCGGTCGGAGGGCATCAGACCGTGCGCGGTGTGGGCGAACGAGAGCTTTCCGCCGACACGGGGTGGCAGGCGAGCGTGGAGCTGTACGGTCCGCGGATGGTTCCATTCGAGGGCTGGGATTTGCGGGTTTTAGGGTTTTTTGATCATGCGGGTGTGGAAAACTTGGGGGGCAGCGCTTCGTCGTTGGGAGGTGCCGGGCTGGGGGTGCGGATGAAGCTCGCGGAGCGGCTGGACCTTCGATGGGATCACGGGTGGCGGCTGGATGCGTCTGAGGACCGGAGTCATTTCGGACTGAGCGTTTCTTTTTGAGGTTCTTACGGACTGATGGCACCGGGAGCGCGGGGCCTGGTTTGGGATTTGAACTCGAATCGCTTGGGGTCTTGCATCGGAGCGAAACTTGGGTTGTCAGTGCGGGGTGATCGTTTCCATTTCTCGGTTCCGCGGTATCGCGCTTTCCCTCCTTTGGGTTGGGTTTGCGGTCGGGGACTTGCGGGCGGAGTCGGGTACGATTGAAGGGATTCGGGCCATGTCACCGGAGCGGGCGGGGCAGGGTTTGCCGGTTTCGCTGCGTGCGACCGTGACGTTTTCGAATCCGCGTTTTGCCACATTGTTCGTGCATGACGGGCGGGCGGGCTTGTTCGTCGAGCAGGATGCGGATTTGAAAGGTGTGCGACTTGTGGCGGGGGATCTGATTGAGATCGAGGGCGTCACTGGAGCGGGGCTTTTCGCTCCGGTGATTCGGGCGCGCGAAATCCGGGTGCTGGGTTCGGGGCCGCTGCCGGCATCGCTTCGGGTCAGCGGTGAGGAATTGTCGCGCCCTGATCAGGATAGCAACTGGGTCACGGTCGAGGCCGATGTGCGCGAGGTCACGCAGGCGGGGTCTGACATCCTGCTCGAGTGTCAGGCGGGGCCTTGCAATTTCACGACTCTCATTCAGAGCGGGGGGGCGCAGGAGGTCGTGCCGTGGGATCTGGCGGATCGCCGGGTTCGGATCGAGGGGGTGGCCGCGACCATCTTCAATACGGGCCGCCAGATGACGCGGAGATTGGTTCGGGTGAACGATGTGTCCGATGTGGTGCCCTTGGATACGAATTCGGAGGGATCGGGGCCGCCGCGGATGGTAACGATCGATCGCTTGTTTCGAGTCGATGGGCCGGGTCCGGGCGAATTGGTGAGGCTGAGCGGAATCGTCCACCTCGCGTTGCCGGGGCGCGGATTCTATCTGAGGACCGAGGTGGGTAGTATCTGGGTGCAAACCGCGCAGCCGATCGCGGCGGTGCCGGGAAGTTTGATCGAGGTGGAGGGCTGGCCGCGGGCGGGCAAGATGAAGCCCTTCATTCGGGCGCGTCGTGCGACCATCGTGGGCGGCGGAGTGGCTTCCGATCCGCTGGCATTGGCGGCGCGCGATGCTTTGAATTCCCGCTACGATTCGGAGCTGTTGGCCGTGGAAGCGGATTTGCTCGATGTGATTCGGACTCCGGAAGGACTTACTTTGGAATTGCGGGACACGAATTTGGTTTTTCGTGCGTCTCTAACAGGGAGCTTCCCCCATTTGCCCGACGATTTGCGACCGGGGTCCCGAATTCGGGTGACGGGGATTGCGGAAATTTCGTCATCGGCGCAAGTCCAGCAGCCGTTGCGGGAGGACTCGCGGCTGCTTTTGAGATCGCGTTCGCTCGATGACCTGGAAGTGCTCTCGCGGCCGCCGTGGTGGAATTTGCAGCGTGCGGCTTGGGCGGTGGGAAGTGGCTTGGTGCTGCTTCTGCTGATCTATGGATTGGCTCAGATTCGTCGTCGTCGTGAGCAGGAGACGCAGCGTCGTGAGTTCGAAGCGGTCTTGGCGGAGCGCGGCCGTTTTGCGCGTGAGATTCACGATTCGCTGGCTCAGGGTTTGACTTCGATTTCGCTGCAGTTGGAGTGCTTGCGGGATGACATCGCGGTGGATCCGGTGAGGGCCTTGTCGCACGTCGAAACAGCGCGGGCCTTGGTTCGCGAAAGTCTCGGCGAGGCGCGGCGCACGGTGTGGAATCTTCGGCCGCTAGCGCTTGGCGAGGCGGATTTGGCAACGGCCCTGCAGCGCCAGGCAGCGGTGTTGACCCGAGATGGGCGGGTGATTTGTTCGCAAGAAATCGAGGGGGTTCCGCGGCCGCTGCCAGCAGAGCACGAGAGTGCCTTGCTTCGCATCGGGCAGGAAGCGTTGACGAATGCGGTGCGGCATGCCGGGGCGAGCCGGATCATCGTCCGTTTGCGTTTCGGGGCGGGCTGGGTCACCCTCACGGTTCGGGATGACGGGCGTGGCTTTGATGTCGTCGAGCGGGTCGGCAAAGGTTATGGTCTGACCGGGATGCACGAGCGGGTGGCTGCCTTGGGGGGCAGTCTTTCGATCGACAGCAAGCCTGGCGATGGGACGGAAGTCTCCGCTACTTTACCGACATGAAACATCCGATTCGCATCTTGCTTGCCGATGATCATCCGCCCTTGCGGGCGGGCTTGGCTGCGATCCTGAATGGTCAGCCGGATTTTCGCGTCGTGGCCGAGGCAGGGAGTGGTGCGGAAGTCATGGCGACGACCGAGGTGGTGGACTTTTACATCCTGGATCTGCGGATGCCTGACGGGGACGGGATTGCGACGATCCGACAATTGATCGCTCGAGATCCCGAGGCGAAGATTCTGGTGCTGACGACCTACGACAACGAAGAGGACATTTTCCAAGCGCTGGAATCGGGTGCTCGCGGCTATCTTCTCAAGGATACGACGAAGGAGGAGCTGATCGCTGCGGTGCGGCAGATTCACAAGGGCGAGCGTCATTTGTCGCAGGCAGTGGCCTCGCGCTTGGCTGACCGTCTCATTCGCCCGCGCCTGACGCCTCGTGAGCTGGATGTCCTGCGCTTGGTATCGCGCGGTCGGAGCAACAAGGAGATGGCGGCGGCGATGTTTATTTCGGAGGAGACGGTGAAAACCCACATGAAGTCGTTGTTCCAAAAGCTCGACGTTCATGATCGGGCGGAGGCCGTGGCGGTCTCGCTCCAGCGGGGGCTTATACGGCTCTGAGAGGGGATCGGGTCTAATTTTTTTAGAAGGATCTCAGAATGGGAAGTTTTTCTAAAAATTTCAGACTGATTAAGCTTGCCGTCTTCAGGGCCCTTCGCTTGAGTCTTTTCCATGATCGGGGGGTCGCACATTTCAAATCACGAGCAGGTTTCGCTGGGGGATCGCTCTTCGCCGTTGGGTCGAGTCTGTAAAACCTGCGGCGTCTTGTTTGTGCTGGTGGCGATGCTGCTTTTTGGAGGTGCGGCCGGGGATTGGTTCGCCGTGGAGTTGTCCGGCGGTGTTTTTTGGGTGCGTTGTCTGCAGCTGGGTATGGGCGCTTCGTTGATGGGCGCTTTGGTGGCGATCCCGGGTTCACTGCTTTTCGGGCGCAATCCGATCCGTTGGGGGATGGGAATGCCTTTGATGGTCTACGTCGGAGGCACGTTGATGGCGCTTTTGACGGATCGTAGCGGCGCGACGGCTCTGCTTTTCAGTGCGCCTCTGCTGATCGGCTTTGCGATTGCCGCCGGGGTGATGGGTGCGTTCTGCGTGGACGGTTTCGCACCGTGCTCTTCCAAGGCTTGACCGACGGCGAAGCTCGGTTGGGTCGGGTGATAGGGGGGCCTTGAGCGTCGATCATTTATCCTTTCCGAAAGAGCAGCAGGCGCTGAGTTTCTAGTTATGACGAAAGTCTGGTTTTTTTGAAAATCTCGACTGTCGGCTTTCGATTGAGAAATCATGACCACCAAATTTCCAGCCAGCGATGCCCTGTTGAATGCCCGTCGGCGTCACGCCAGGGCTGATTTGAAAGATGTGGCTGAGGGCACCGAGCTACGGAACGGTTTTTGGACGGGTACCCGGGAGGGTTTGATTTCCACCGCGATTGCGGTCGTTGCGGCCTTGGTTTTTGGCGGTGCCGCGGGTGTTTGGTTCGCGCCGGATTCCGCGTCGTGGGTGCCGCAGTTGCTTCGAGTCGGACTTGGAACCGTCGCTATGGGTGCGCTCGTTTCTCTCACGGGAACATGGATCGCGGGTCGCAATCCAGTCTTCTGGGGTGTCGGCATGCCACTGCTGGTTTACGTGGCGGGCACGTTTTGCGCCTTCATTTCGGCGTATCCGGGGGCCGGCTACTTTTTGGTAGGCTCGCCATTGCTTTGCGGCCTGGCGATCGCCTCCGGGGTGATGACCGCCTTCGCCGCCGATCGGGACGGCTGAGGATCGATCCTGCGCTGGCCTTGCTTCAGCGGACGGCCGGCAAGTCTTTGCGGGAGAACTCCGCGGTGTCGCTCATGTACCAGATCGCAGCGCCGGTACCGATGACGGCAATCAGGATGATCAGGGTCACGAGGAGGCCGAAACAGGATTTCATGGGATTTGCTTCGAAGGAACAATGTCAGTTCTCGGCGGGCGCGGCAAGGTTGGCCTTTTGCAGGAGTGCGGCGTAGGCGCCGTCGCTCTGGTCGCGCTGGGGCAGGGCTTGATGGCTGGCCGTGAGTTCGAATTCGGGATGATCCGCGAGAAAGGCGGCGATGAGTTCCGCGTTTTCTTGGGGCTCGATGGAGCAGGTCGAATACACGATCCGGCCGCCGGGTTTCAGGCAGGGCAGGGCGTTTTCGAGAATCTGTCGCTGGAGTTTGATCAGCTCGCTGATGTCTGCGGGGCGGAGTCGCCAGCGGACATCGACGCGTCGGCGAAAAACTCCGGTGTTCGAGCAGGGGACATCGAGCAGGATGGCATCGAAGGCGCCCCGCCACTTTTCCGGCGCGGGTTGGGACCAGTCGTGGACTTCGATGCTTGCCTCGGCGCAGTGGAGTCGTTCGAGGTTGCCTTGGAGTCGTGGCAGGCGTTTGTCGTTGGAATCGGTGCAAAGCAGGTCCTTGGCCGATCCTTGTGCGGAGGCGATGAGGAATGCCTTTCCTCCGGGGGCGGCGCAGGCATCGAGCACTTTTTCGCCGGGGCGTGGGGCAAGGAGCTTGACCGCGTGATGGGTGGCAGGGTCCTGGATGTAGATTTCGCCTTTCGCGAGGAGATCGGTCGGGATGGGGCCGTCGATTTCGTAGAAGCCTGTCGGGAGCTCGGAGGAGGCCGCGTGCTTTGGTGCGGCGGCTCCCGGGGCGAGAGGATTGATGCGGGCGAAGGTTGGGGCGGGCGAGTTATTGAAATCCATCAGTGCGACGGCGTCTTCCTTGCCGAAGGCTTTCTTCCAGCGTTTGAAGAGCCAGTCGGGGTGCGAGTGGAGGATTTCGGGTGCCACGTTTTCGAAGTCGTAGAGTTTTTTGCGGGTGGCGATGGCGCGTCGTAGTACGGCGTTGATCAATCCGCGAACGCCGCTTTTTCCGAGCTCAACGGTTTCGAAGACTGCCGCGTGATCGGGGAGGCGGAGGATGAGCAACTGGCAAAGTCCGACGCGCAGGATGTCGCGGGTCTCGTCGTCCAACTTGCCTTTGCGGAGTTCGGCGATCCAGTGGTCGAGCAGGCGGAGATTGCGCAGCACGCCGAGCACGATGGCATTGAGCAGGGCTCGATCCGCGGATGAGAGGCTGTTGCGGGAGGCGTGTCGCTCGATGAGGCTTTCAGCGTAAACGTGGCCCTTCGACCAAGCCCGGAGGATGGAGACGGCGGCGCGGCGGGGTGATTTCATGGAAGAGATGGAAAACTGGCAGATTCCAACGAAAGAGGCACGAACCAAAGGTTCGTGCCTCTCGGAACTCAAGTCTTCTGTCTCGAGTCTCGGAATCCTGCGTCTTTGTTTATCGACCGATGGAGATGTATTCGAGGCCGGCGGCTTTGACATCCTTCGGGTCGAGCAGGTTGCGGCCGTCGAACACCAGAGGAGTTCGCAGACGCTTTTTGATCTCCTTCAGGTCGGCCTTGGCAAAGGCGGGCCATTCGGTCGCGATGACGAGGCAGTCGGCACCGTCGAGGGTGGCATACATGTCTTCGTGGTAGCTGATCTCGCCGTGGAGTTCGCCGAATTTCTGAGCGGTGCCGAGTGCTTCCGGGTCGGTGGCGGCGATGATTGCCCCCTCTTTGAGCATTTTCTGGGCGAGCTTGATGGCGACCGATTCGCGGACGTCGTCGGTGTTCTGTTTGAAGGCGAGTCCCCAGAGGGCGATTTTCTTCTCGCGGAAGACCCAAAGCTTTTCGCGGACCTTGTTGAGGAAGCGATCGAGCTGGTCGAAGTTGATCTTCTCGACCTCCTTGAGCAGTCCGAAGGGCTGGCCCAGAGTCTCGGAGATGTGGATGAAGGCCTTGATATCCTTCGGGAAGCAGGAGCCTCCGTAGCCGAGTCCGGCATTGAGGAAGGAGCGGCCGATGCGCTTGTCCATGCCAATGCCTTCCGCGACTTTTTCGAC
This sequence comes from Verrucomicrobiota bacterium, assembly GCA_004293445.1. GTDB lineage: Bacteria > Verrucomicrobiota > Verrucomicrobiia > Verrucomicrobiales > Akkermansiaceae > Haloferula. Next base: position 22,675 of record RDYP01000008.1, read on the forward strand.
GTCAGCCCCGGAGGCTTCGCAGATGTTGGCGACGGCGTTGATGTAGGAAATCTTCAGCGCGAGGAAGGAATTGGCGGCGTGCTTGATGAGCTCGGCCGAGTTGATGTCGGTGACCAGAACGGGGGCAACGAAGGGCTCGTAGATCTTCTGCATGAAGGCGAGCGCGCGGTCGTCGTTGGATCCGATCACGACGCGGTCGGGGTGCAGCAAGTCGTCGACAGCGCAGCCTTCGCGAAGGAATTCGGGGTTGGAGACCACGCCGAACTCGACGCCTTCAGGGGCGTAGCGGCGCACGGTTTGCTCCACCTTATCGCCGGTTTTCACCGGGACAGTGGACTTGTCGACGATCACGCGATAGCCGAGTTCCGGGGTGAGGCATTGAGCGATCTCGCGTGCGACCTTTTCGATGAAGGAGAGGTCGACCGAGCCATCCGGCTGAGGTGGGGTCGGAACCGCGATGAAGATCACGTCGCTGTTTCGGACGCCTTCTTCGGTCGAGGTGGTGAACTTCAAGCGGCCGGCTGCCACGTTGGATTTCACGAGTTCCTCGAGGCCGGGTTCATAGATCGGCACTTTGCCTTCGAGGAGGGTTTTGACCTTCTCGGGGTTGTTGTCGACGCAGATGACTTCGTGTCCGACTTCGGCGAAGCAGGTTCCGGAGGTGAGTCCGACATAGCCGGTCCCGATGATACTGATTTTCATAAAGGTGGGGGGTGGGAATTGGGGATGACGCCGGGAGGCCTAGCAGCCGGGAGCTATGCTGGCAAGCCCTGCGGAAGGGATGGTGGTGACGGTTTTTTCAGAGGAATCGCTGCCAGAGTAGATAGCTGGCGATGCCGAGTCCGATGACCGCGACGATGCTGCGAACAGCGGCGGCGGGGATTCGCTGGGCGAAATGGCTGCCGAGGAAGTAGCCGGGGACGGAGCCAGCGATGAGGAAGCCGGCCAGTCTCCAGTCGACGCTGCCTTTTGCGATGAAATAGACCACCGAGGCGGCGTTGCAGAGCAGGCCGAGTAGGGATTTCAGAGCGTTCATTCGGTTGATCTCGCGCAGGCCGAGGAGGCTGAGTCCGGCGAGCATCATGATGCCGATGCCGGCACCGAAGTAGCCGCCATAGAGTGCAACTATGCCTTGAAAAACGATGCCCCAGGATTTCGGGTGGGAGGCTTCGGGTGCCAGTCTGCTGCCGCGGCGTCGTGCCAGCCAGCCTTGGATGGGCCGATTGAGAACGAAAAGGGAGGTGGCGAAAAGGAGCAGCCAGGGAACGACGGCATCGAAGAGTGACGAGGGCAGTCGGAGCAGGAGCCAGCCGCCTGCCAGTCCGCCCAGCAGGCTGGCGCTGCCGAGGGGGAGCATCCAGTACTTCACCTCGGCGATTTTTTTTCGGAAGGCCCAGACGCTGCCGGGCATGCCGATGAAGAGGGCGACGGTCGAGGTGGTGTTGGCGAGCACTCCCGGAAGGCCCGCGGCAAGGAGAGCGGGGAAGGTGAGCATGGTGCCGCCGCCGGCGACGGAATTCATCACCGCAGCGAGGAAGCCGGCGGCGAGGACGATCCATTCGGCGGAATCGGGCATGGGTCGGGAATGTCCGAAAGCAGGGAAGTCGGGAAGCTTGAAAAGCACGATGCGTCCGGGCGGATGGATTCGGCATTGAAAATACGAGCGACCCGGCCAATCTCCCGGCCCCATGTCCGAACGGAAGACCCTCGAAGAGCGTGCGCAGATGACCGAGTTGGAGCGCCTGCGGCACTCCTGCGCCCACGTGATGGCCACCGCGATCCTGCGGATCTGGCCCGACGCCCAATTCGCATACGGCCCGCCGATCGAGAATGGCTTCTATTACGACTTCGACCTGAAGCACCGGATCACGCCGGACGACTTCGAGAAGATCGAGGCGGAGATGAAGAAGATCGCGAAGGAGAACCAGAAGTTCGAATACAAGGCGATCACCCGTGATGAGGCGAAGGCGATGGCCGAGAGTGGTCGGCTTGGCGGGCTTTCCGAGCGGCCTGGGAATCCGAGTCGCTTCAAGCTCGACCTGATCGACAAGATCCCCGAGGGCGAGACGATTTCCTGCTTCCAGAACGGCGAGTTCATCGACCTCTGTGCGGGGCCGCATGTCGGCTACACCTCGAAGTGCAAGAATGTGAAGCTGATGTCGGTGTCGTCTTCCTTCTACCTTGGCGACGAGTCGAAAGGACAGCTCCAGCGGCTTTACGGAACGGCTTTCGAGAGCAAGGAGTTGTTGGAAGAGCATCTCAACCGTTTGGAGGAGGCGAAGAAGCGCGACCACCGTCGTCTCGGCAGGGAACTCCAGCTGTTCCACATCGATGAAGCGGTCGGTCAGGGACTGATCCTATGGAAGCCGAAGGGTGGTTTGGTGCGTCGTGCACTGCAGGATTTCATCACCCAGGAGCTGGACAAGCAGGGTTACTGGCAGGTTTTCACGCCGCACATCGGCAAGCTCGATCTTTACCGGACGTCCGGGCATTTCCCCTATTATCAGGAAAGCCAGTATCCGCCGATCGCCGAGCGCGACACCTTGGAGAAGCTGGCCGACGAGGATGCGACCTGTGCGACGCTGATCAATGGTCTCTCCGATGGCACCTTCGAGGGCTACCTGCTCAAGCCGATGAACTGCCCGCACCACATCAAGATCTTCGCCAGCGAGCATCGCTCGTATCGGGATCTGCCGGTGCGTCTCGCCGAATTCGGCACGGTTTACCGCTGGGAGCAGTCCGGAGAACTGGGCGGGATGACCCGGGTTCGTGGCTTCACGCAGGACGATGCCCACCTTTTCTGCACGCCCGACCAAGTGGCGGCGGAATTGATCGGCTGCCTGGATTTGGTGAAGAAGGTGCTGAATACCTTGGGGATGCACAATTACCGCGTCCGTCTGTCGTTGCGGGATCCGGATTCCGACAAGTATGTCGGCTCGCCGGAGAACTGGGACAAGGCCGAGGCGGCGATCCGCGAGGCGGTGCGGGTGCTGGGTGTGGATTACACCGAAGAACTCGGTGAGGCCGCATTCTACGGGCCAAAGATCGACTTCGTGGTCAAAGATGTGATCGGTCGCGACTGGCAGCTCGGCACGGTTCAGGTGGACTACAATCTGCCGGAACGCTTCAAATTGGAATACGTGGGTGCCGACAACACGACTCATCGGCCGGTGATGATTCATCGTGCGCCCTTCGGCTCGCTGGAACGCTTTACCGGTCTTCTTATCGAGCACTTCGAAGGCAAGTTTCCGACTTGGCTTGCGCCGGAGCAGGTTCGGGTCTTGCCGATCTCCGACAAATTTTTGGAAGCGGCCGATGCCGTCACGACCCGGCTTGCCGAGGCGGGAGTGCGGGTGTCGCTCGATGGCAGTTCTGACAAAGTGGGGGCAAAGATCCGCAACGCGCGGATGGAGCGGATCCCTTACATGCTGGTGCTGGGAGCGAAGGAGGTGGAAGAGGGGACGGTCTCTGTCCGTCATCGCGAGAGGGACGACTTGGGAGCCAAACCGCTCGACCTGTTTATTGAGGAAATCACCACCGAGATTCGCGAGCGGCGTTTGTGAGTCATTCGTGGACCGTAAAATCACGCTTGCGGCTGGATGCCTCGCGGCCTATAGACTCCACCCAGTCGCCCGCGAATCATTGCGAATATTGCATGATGCCGCGGCCCGCGCGATTCTCGGCCCTCGGGCCCAACAATGTTTTTTTTGGAACGACAGTTGAAAAACCAGCCATCCGCTCCCGGCGAACGGATTCGCGCGCGAGTCTCCGTATGATCGTCGATCCGGAGTGTCGTTTCCCTTACCCCTTCGCAGGCGAAGGTTCGGCTCTGCCGTGCCTGCCTGTGTCGCATCGAACCTACGGAGGACAAAGCCATCGCTAAGCCATCAAAAAGCAACTTCAGGGGTCGTCAGCAGCGTGACATGACACGCGTGAACGACCGGATTCGCGCGCCCAAGGTGCGTGTCGTGCTCTTCAACGGCGACCAGCTCGGCGTGATGAGCGCGCGCGAAGCCCTTGAAAAGGCGAAGCTCATCGGGCTCGATCTGGTCGAGATCGCTCCGAATGCCGATCCGCCAGTGTGCCGGATCGTGGATTACGGCAAATACAAGTATGAGCAGTCGAAGCTGAAGAAGGTGAAGTCGAAGAACTCGACGCGGATGAAGGAAGTCAAATTCCGCGTCGGCACCGGTCAGCACGACTATAATATCAAGATGGGCCGGGCTGAGGGCTTCCTCGATACGGGGCACAAGGTCCGGATGGTTTTGCAGTTCCGCGGTCGTGAGAACGCCCACAAGGAGCTGGGCTTTGTGATGATGAAGCGGATCATCGAAGACTTGAAGCAGATCTCCCATGTCGACCAGGAGCCCCGCCTCAATGGTCGTGCGGTCGGGATGACGCTCTCACCACTGCCCGAGCATCAGCGCAAGCGGAAGTTCCACCTCTTCCATGGCGAGCTCATGGAGGAAGATGATTTCGACGACGATGATGATCAAGAGGGCTTCGACGAAAGCATCGAGGCCGACGATTCGTCCGAGGTCGATGCGTCCGATGAGGCTTCGCCGGAGAACGGTGATCAGTCCTGATTTCGCGTGCTTTCGGCGACGCTCTGGTTGTTCGATATTGATGGCACCCTCGTGGATACCGGGGGTGCCGGCATGCGTTCCTTGCAGGAGGCCGCTATCGAGCGTTTCGGCGATCGTGGTCCCGCGCTTGATTTGGCCGGCAGCACCGATCTCGGGGTGTTAGCCGGCATTTTCGGGCATTTCGGGCAGGCCTGTGGTCCGGCGGATGCGGATGCGTTCTTCGCGAGCTACCTCCGCCGCCTCGAGTGGAATTTGGCCCATGGTGGTTTTGGAGGCAGGGTTTTACCCGGGGTGCTTGAGCTTTTGGATCATCTCGCGTCACAGCCCGGGGTCTCGGTGGGGCTTTTGACCGGGAACATCGCGGGCGGAGCGGCAGCGAAGATGCGGCATTTCGGGCTCGATGGGCATTTTGGCTTCGGTGCCTATGGCTGCGACCACGCGGATCGGAATGTGCTCGGTCCCGTGGCGCTCCAGCGGGCGGCGCGTCATGTCGGGCGGGATTTCAAGCCGGAGGACGCATTGGTGATCGGTGATACTCCCAAGGACATTGCCTGCGCCCGGGCCTTGGGCGCGCCATGTCTCGCGGTTGCCACGGGGGCGTTTACGGTTGATGCCCTTCGCGACGCCGGGGCGGATCGTGTGGTCGCCTCGCTCTCGGAGTTGTTTCCGTAGGGCTGTAAGGTTTCACCGGGCTTACACAAAAAAGCGGCCACCCTCGGTAAGGATGGCCGCTCGTGAAAGGTAGGGCGTCAATGCCCACCGCCGGTTCCGGGGAGGAAGCGGTAATAAACCTCGAGCATCAAGACGCAGAGGCAGGTGCGGTAATGCGCATTGCCGACGAAGTTGGCACCCACTGCGTTGGGTTTCTGGCCGCCGCCCGGGGTTTTCCACGATCCGTCTGCTTCCTGGTTGTTGAGCAGTTGGTCGCGAAACATGTTGTTGTAGCTCTTCCACAAATCCGCACCGCGATTCATCATTGCCTGACTCTCATAGTAGTGACCGTAGAGGTCGCAGTCGGCAGTGTTGAAGTCGAACTTGGAGTTCTTCTGGATGTATTTGCCACCGTTGCGGACGGTGGAGGTGGAGCCTTTGTCCCACATTTGCAGGGAAAGCATGCCGGCACCGGTGAGGGTGAGGTAGCCGTTGGGCGCGTGGGTGTCCCCCTTGCCGGCGTAGCCGAAACCGCCGTCGCCGCTTTGGCGGTCCTCAACGTAATCCATGGCCTTGCGGATGCACTTGGGAAGGTTGGTGAACTCCAGTTCCGTGTGCTTGCAGGCCTTGAGAGCCTGAATCTGCCAAGCTGCGACAGAAAGGTCGGTATGGCCACCGCTCTGGGCATAGCCGTAAGCCCAGCCGCCGTTCTCGTTTTGGTTGTTGATGATGAACTGTCCGGCCTTCTGGGTCATTTCCATGAGGTTGGGGACGGTGATATTGAGCTGCTTGCAGAAGGTTGCGGATTCCGCCAGCGCGTAGGTGGCAATGGCGTGCTCGTAGGGGAGAGGTTGGGTGTCAGCGGCCGAGGCGAGGATGCCGTTGTTGTTCATCCCGCGGTTCACGAGGTAGGTGATCGCCTTGAGGCAGGAATCGCCGAATTCCTCGGAGAGCGGAGTTTCGCAGTGTCCAAGGTAGGCGAGGAGAGCGAGGCCGGTCATGGCGCATTGCTTGTCGCCGGTCCAACTGCCATCGGAGTTCTGGGTGGATTTCAGCCAGCGAAGACCTTTCAAGACGGCCTCGTCGCACTGGGGAGTGCCGCCATTTTCTGCGAGACGGGCGAGTCGGTCATCGGTCGAGCAGCGCTTGCGCATGGTGGCCGGGATGCTGCCAAAGCCACCACCACCGCCGCCTTCTCCGCCGGAGCCCCAGCCTTCGCCGAAGTCTTCGCCATTGCCGAAGTCGGTCGAGGGATTGGGGATGTCGACTTCCGGAACGGGGACCGCGGTTGGCGATGCGGTGTTGGCCGCGATCACCTTGGCCATCGAAGAAGAAGGTGCCGAGGGCTTCCGCTCGACGGAGGTGTTCATCTTTTTGACCTCGACGTTCGTGTCCTCGGTCACGGTGCCCTGGTAGCTGACGATGACCGGGGTTTCCTTGACCCAGCTGGGCAGGAGGATGAAGGCGAGGATGAGGCAGAGGAGCACGATCACGAGGATCGAGATGACGATGGCGGAGATCGTCGAGTTCCGTTGCTGCGTTTGCAGGCGGGCTTGCGCTTCTGGACTAAGCTGGGCGTGAAGGCTCATGAATCGTGGGGTTGTTGACGGGAAAACTAGATCGAGCGGCCGGACTGGCCAGTCGAAAAACCGGAGTTTCGGCGATGATTTCAAGTTGGGAAACGAATCGCGCGCCGGGATCTTTGAGGGATTTTGGGATTTTTGCATTCGGTCGCCTTTCGGGGGCAGGATGCATCGCAGCAGGCTTGCCGGTCATCGTGCTGGGGGAGTAGCTAGCGCCATGGAAATCATGCGTGCGGGAGTGGCTGGGGCGGGATCGATGGGGCGGAACCATGCTCGAGTTTACAGTCTGATCCCCGGAGTCACGCTGGCGGCGGTCTATGATGCGGACCCGGAGCGGGCGAAAGCAGTGGCCGACGAATTTGGTGCGGTGCCGGTTTCTTCGCTGGAGGAACTGGCGGCCCGGGCGGATGCCATCAGCGTGGCGGTGCCCACCGTGGCGCATCGCGAGGTGGGCTGCCGTTTGATGGAACTGGGCGCGCATGTGTTGATGGAGAAGCCGATCGCACCATCGGTGGAGGATGCCGGGGCGTTGGTTGATGCCGCCCGTCGCTTCGGCCGTATCCTGCAGGTCGGCCACATCGAGCGCTTCAATCCGGTCTTGCGGCAGCTTGAGCAGAGGCTGACCCATCCTAAATTCATCGAGGCCCATCGATTGTCGCCGTTTCCCAATCGAAGCATCGATATCGGGGTGGTACTCGATCTGATGATCCATGATTTGGAAGTGATCCTGCATCTGGTGCGGTCTCCGGTGGAGAGCATCGACGCGGTGGGGGTACCGGTGCTGATGCCGTCGGAAGACATCGCCAACGCGCGAATCCGTTTCGCCAATGGCTGCGTGGCCAATGTCACGGCCAGCCGCATCAGTCCGGAGAAAATGCGCAAGATCCGGGTTTTCCAGTCCGACTGCTACCTATCGCTCGACTACCAAGAGCAGGCCGGCCAGATCCATTGGCGGGAGGGGATGGGGATCGAGAGAGCGGAGGTGGAAGTGGAAAAGGGAGAGCCGCTGAAATTGGAGCTCGCGGCCTTCGTCGCCAGCGTCGCCCGCGGTGAAGATCCGGCGGTGACGGGGCAGCAAGGCACTGCGGCCTTAAGTCTGGCGCTGGAGATCACGAGGATCATCCGATCCCAGTGGTAAGGTTCGCCGCGGATGATGAGCGGAGATTGTTCGCGGGGATCAAGTTTGAGGCGGTGATGGACGGCGCGCGGCGGCTTCGCGGAGTTTGTCCTTCTTGCTCTTTCGATGGCCCTTAATACCGCCGGTGAGCGGGGGTGGCGGGGCTTCGGTCGGCTCGAAGCCTGCAATCCGTTCTCGCGGGATGCTGAGCTGGTGGCGTTTTTCGATCAGGCGGAAATGGGCTCTCGCGTCGGCGGTCAGGAAGCTGACGGCGAGTCCGGGTTCGCCGGCGCGGCCGCTGCGGCCGATGCGGTGAAGGTAGTCGCTGGTGGAGCGAGGAAGCTCGTAGTTCAGTACGACCGGAAGCTTTACGATGTCGATCCCGCGGGCGGCGAGGTCGGTGGCGACGAGGACTCGGACCCGGGAATGCTTGAAGTCATCGAGCGCCTGGCTGCGGGCGCCTTGGCTGAGTTCGCCGTGGAAGTCGATCGCGCTGATTCCAGCCCTTCGCAGTTTGTCGGCAAGGTGGCAGGCAGTGTATTTCCGACCGACAAAAACCAGCACCTGTTTCCAGGCTTCCGACTTGATCAAGTGGACGAGCAGGGGAGTGCGTTTCGCGGTGTCGACTTCGATCGCGCGTTGCTGGATGAGTGGAGTTTCGCAGGGTTCGGGACTGATTTCGATCCTTGCGGGGTCGCGCAGCAGGCTCTCGGCAAGCGTGCGCAGAGCCGGGGCGAAGGTGGCGGAGAAGAGTAGGTTTTGGCGGTGGGCGGGCAGCAGTGCGACGATGCGTGACCATTCATTCGCAAAGCCGAGGTCGAGCAGTCGGTCGGCTTCGTCGAGCACCAGCGTTTCGACTCGGTCGAGGTGCAGGGCGCGGCGTTCGACGAGATCGAGCAAGCGGCCCGGGGTGGCGATGACGAAGTCTGCGCCGCCGCGTAGGGCCATCATTTGTGGATTGATCGATGATCCGCCGACGGCGCTGACCACCTTGATCCGATCCGGCAGGTGTCCGGCACAGCGCCTCAGTGTCTCGGCGATTTGGGCCGCCAGTTCACGAGTGGGGACGAGGATCAAAGTGTGCAGGGAACGGGGTTGATCCCGATGGGTGTGGGACCAGCGTTGGAGGAGGGGAAGCACGAAGGCGAGGGTTTTGCCGGAGCCGGTTGGCGCGATGGCGAGTAGGTCGCGACCTTCGAGCACGCGGGGGATGGCGTCAGTCTGCACGGGGCTGGGCGTCGCGTATCGGCTGGTCGCACGAAGGAGGGGAATCGAGAGGCCTAAAGCGGCGAAGGGCATGTCCTTGCGATAATGCGGATCCGCCCGGCGGCAAAGCTCTGATCACGCGGCTTGGTCATGTCAGCGGAACAGGGGGCGAAGGAGCCTGGAATCTTTGACTCGAGAGCAAGGCTGCGGAGCACCCTCGTGATATTTCTTGCCGCGATTGAGCAAACTGCTTGCTTGAAGTGTCTGAGTTGCAGCGGTCGCCGTCCGCTGTCGAAAAATCCACCGTCCATGAAGCCTCTCGCGATCGCCACCACCTTTTTGCTGGGCATTGCCCTCGTCGCGGCTGAACCCCGTTTTTTGTTCGATTTCAACGGCATGTCGACGGGTGCGAATCTGATTGCACAGATTGACGATTCACCGAACGCGAGTGGCGGTTGGGTCGGCAAATCCGGCGTGCCGCAGGTGATCGCCGACGATTTGATCGCGCCTGCTGGGACGAACTACGCGTTGGCTCCATCGCTGACTGCTGGTCGGATGCGTGCGACCCGTACCGACAATGCCTTCCGTGGGCAATTTCACCGGGTGACGAGCTCGGCGGGGGTGATGTGGGTATCGGCCTTGATCCGTGCGGTTGACCAATCGGCTGCGGCGGTGGTCATCGAGGGGGCTGATACGGCAAATGACCAAGGTTACACCTTGCAAAACAAGGCGGGATTCGGAATTCGGCCGGATGCGACAGCCGGGAACACCGAGCTGTTCTGGAGCGAAAATTTGATCAGCATGGCCGCCAACCAAAGGGTCATGCTCCCGGTCGATTACAGCGGCCAGACCGTATTGGTGGTCGCGCGGATCGCCTTTGGTGCTGCCGGGAAAAATGTCGATCTTTGGGTGAATCCGGTTCTGACCCGTGCCGTTGACCTTGGGACGACGGGGATTTTGGAGGCGACGACCACCCGCACTTCGATGAGCTGGGTGGGGGCGGGAGCTGTGAATACCGGCCTCGTCGGCTACACAGTGGAATTCGACAATCTGGCATTCAGCAATGCGGCTTCGGAAGAAATCGCCTTTGCCGAAATCGCCGGATTGCCCCTGCCGCCGGAGCCACCTGTGTTACCTGGCCGGATCGCGCTGGACTTGGATTTCAACGACCTGGCACCGGGTGTTCTGCGCGATCGGCCCGATGATTCTCCACAGGTGCTGGGGGCTTGGACCGGCATCTCACAGATTCCCCTGGTCGAGGCAGGCGACCTCATCGCGCCGACAGCAACGCGTTATGCCGCATCGAGCCACGGTATCGCGGGGCGTGTGATGCTGGCTCGAAGTGACAATCTTTATCGCGGTCAATTCCATCGGGTCGCGGCGGGGGATGGTCCGACATGGTTTTCTGCTCTGATTCGTGCTGCGGACGGGAGCGCTGCAGCCGTGGTGATCGATGGCAATGCGGACGATGCCACCCTCGGCGGCAAGGCGGGCTTTGGGATTCGGCCGGATGCAGCGACGGGCAGCACGGCGCTGTTCTGGAGCGATGATTTGGGAAGCATGGCTGGCGCTGCAGTCGCGACGATCCCGTCTGACTTTTCCGGCCAGACGGTCCTGGTGGTCGGGCGGATTGATTTGAAGGCATCGGGCTCCGAGGTGGACTTGTGGCTCAATCCGACGCTCGCCACCCGCACGGCGCTCTTTGCGGCGGTGGATTTGCGGGCGACATCGAGCCGCAGCCGCCTCGACTGGATCGGCTTCGGGGTCGTTGATGACGGCGACTCCGCTTACGAAGCGGCCTTCGACAATCTACGATTCTGCAACGATTCCGATGAGGATCGATCCTTCGCCCATGTCACCGGCGTCGTGCCGCCGCCTTTCCTCGGCCAAGCCGATGTGAATGGGAACGGCCTCACCGATCTCTCTGAACTCGCACATCCGGGACTTTCGGATCTCGCTCCGGCGGGCGACGAGGACCGGGACGGCCTCAGCAATGCGGAGGAAGGCGTGGCCCGCACCGACCCCTTCTCCGCCGATTCGGTATTGCGGGCGACGCGGATCCGGCCCAATGCCGAAGGCGGAAGTTATGAATTCGCTTTCACCAGCGTACCTGGCGTCCGTTATCGGATCTCTGCCAGCGCTGATCTGGCGACATGGTCGCAGCTTGGAAATCCGGTCATCGCGACTTCGGCGAACACCACGGTCATGCTGCCCCTGGCCGCGCTGCCTGCCGCGGAAAGCAGTTTCGTACGTGCTGAAGTGGCAGCGGCGGTGGATGCGGATGGCGATGGTCTTGAAGACGCTTTGGAGCTGTTTCTCGGATTCGATCCGAATCATGCGGCGAGCGTGCGCGATGCGGCGAGCGGCGGAGATTTGCAGCAGTATGTCCAATTGATGTCCGGGGGCAGTGTGGCTGGAGGTCTCTTTGGCGCCTCCTCGGCGGGCGTTCCTTCAGACGAGCAGGCCAGTCGCTTTCTCGCGCAGGCGAGCTTTGGTCCGACGATGTCAAAGATCGCCGGCCTCAAGGCACTCGGGCCGGATGCCTACGAAAAATGGATCGATGCGCAACTCGCGGTGCCGCCGAGTTTTCTACGCAGCTACATCGATCTGCTGACCTCGCGGATGGCCAGCGATGCGGCGGCCACGAATTACACGGTCTTTCCCCACTTCGTTACACCGCAGACCAGCTTCGCGATGTATCGCGAAAATGTGAACACGGTATGGATGCGACAGGCCTTGTTCGCGCCGGATGAACTTCGCCAGCGGACGGCGTGGGCGCTCAGTCAGATCGTGGTGGTGGGTCCGCAGTGCAATAGTTACGGCATCGCCGCTGCCGATTGGTACGACACCGTGATCCGCAACTCGCTCGGCAGCTATCGGACCCTTCTTTACGAAATCGCCGTCCATCCGTGGATGGGCTGGTATCTCAGCCACATCGGCAATCGAAAGGCCAATCCGGATCTCAATCAGATGCCGGATGAGAACTTCGCCCGCGAGATCATGCAGCTTTTCTCGATCGGCCTGTGGGAGCTGAATATGGACGGCACTCGCAAGCTGGACGCAGAGGGCCGACCGATTCCGACCTACGATAGCGACGACATCGAACAACTCGCGCGCGTCTTCACCGGGCTCGATCTTCAAGCCGGCGCGACCGGTCAGGGGGCCTATGCGGTGGCACCGATGCGGATGATCGACAGTCGTCACGACATCGGCGATGCGGTTTCCGTGTCCGTTTATGGCGCGGCGGAGAAGAACTTCTTGGGGGCATCGCTGCCGTCTTTTGCAAACGATCCCGGCCGTACGGGTTTGGACGATGTGAATGATGCGGTGGACATTCTGATCAACCATCCGAGCTGTCCGCCTTTCGTCTGCACCAACCTGATCCAGCACCTAGTCACTTCGAATCCTACGCCCGCCTATGTCGGTCGCGTGTCCGCGGTCTTCGCGGACGATGGCAACGGAACCCGTGGCAATTTGGCGGCGGTGATCAAGGCGATCCTGCTTGATCCCGAGGCGCGTGATTTCGCGGCTTCGCTGGATCCCGTGGCTGGCCGATTGAAGGAGCCGATGCTACGCACGGTAGCCGTTGCTCGAGCCTTTGGGGCGGGCTCTGCGACACCGGCCTTGCACGATTTGACCGGCATTCAATTCTGGTCGCCGGCGAAGGAATCGGTATTCAGCGACTTCCTCGAATACCCTTTCGAGTACCCTTCGGTTTTCAACTTCTACGAACCCGGTTACAGCCGTCCGGGCGAGATTCGCGATCTCGGCCTGTTCAGCCCCGAGTTCGAGATCATGAATGCCCTGACCGCGACCACGGTGCCGAATCGACTCTGGTCCTTCGTGCGCAATGGATTCCACAACGGCAATCCAGCCGTCACGCCGAGCTTCAAGTTGGAGCTCGATCCCTTGCGTGGCTTGACGCCCGATACCGGGCGATTGTTGGACCGGGTGAATCTGCTTCTTTGTCACGGATCGCTCTCTCCCGAGGGCCGCGTGCGCATGCGGGAAACGATCGATCACTGGATCGCCAGCGATGCGAATTGGAAGGATCGTGCCGATCTCGCCATCTACCTCGCGCTCGTCTCTCCGGACGGAGCTGTCTTGAAATAAACCTACCGCCACCATGTCGAATCCCATCAACCGCCGCCGTTTCCTCGGGTCCGCGAATTGCGCAGCCCTCGGTTCGCTCGGGATCTTCAACACCTTGGTCAATCTCAAGCTGATCGGTAATGCCGTCGCCGCCCCTCCCGCCGCTCCGGGGGATTATCGGGCCATGATCTGTCTCTTTCTTCACGGCGGCAACGACTCCTACAACCTGCTCGCCCCAACCATGGGGAACGAGTATACGAACTACGCGGCAATTCGCTCCAATCTCGCTCTTCCGGCTCCTGGCAGCGGCTCGCCCAAGGCCTTGCTGCCGCTCAACTCGACCAATACCCCGGGGCGGAGTTTCGGCATTCATCATGCGATGCCGCAGCTCCAGCAGCTTTTCAATAACGGCAAGGCCGCCTTCATTGCGAACGTCGGCACTTTGGTCCAGCCGACGACTGTGGCTCAATTCAAGAGCAACTCGGTCAAACTGCCGCTCTCTCTGTTCTCGCACAACGATCAGCGCCGCGAGTGGCAGACATCGGTCCCGCAGAGTTCGCTCAAAACCGGCTGGGGCGGCCGTCTCGCCGATCGGATGATGGCCTTCAATTCGTCCAATCAGGTTTCCATGAACATTTCGCTGGAGGGAAGCAATCTACTCCAAACCGGGAACGTCAGCTTCGCCTACACCATCGATCCGGGGGGCGCGAAGACCCTGACTGGCGCGACCGGCGGGGTTGAGGCTGAGCTCAATCGCGTGCAAGGTGCGAAGTCGTTGGTCGAGCACACCTACCGCGATGTCTTGCGCCGCGCGTTTTCCGAGGAGGCGAAAAGGAGCTACGAGACCGCCGAGCGTTTCGCCGGGATTTTCGACGCTTCCCCGCTTTCGACGATCTTTCCGAGCAGCGGCCTCGGTAGCGACCTCCGTGCGGTTGCAAAAACCATTGCCTCGCGTGGGCCGCTTGGTCATTCGCGTCAGATTTTCTATGTTCAGGCGGGTGGTTACGACAATCACGCCGAGCTCCTCAATACCCAAGCCGGGCTGCTCGGGTCGGTGGATGCGGCTTTGAAATCCTTTTGGGATGCGCTGGTGGAATTGGGTGTGGAAAACGAAGTCGCCCTCTTCACCTGCTCCGATTTCGGTCGTACTTTGCGCTCGAACGGTCAGGGCACCGACCACGCCTGGGCGGGAAATGCCTTTGTGATGGGTGGGGCGGTCAATGGTTCGAAAATCTATGGCAGCTATCCGGATGCCTCTCAATTGAAGGTTGGCTCCGGCTTGGACGTCGGCTTCAACGGCCGCTTGCTGCCCACGACTTCTTGCGATCAGTACTTTTCCGAGTTGGCGCTCTGGTTCGGTCTCGCTCCCTCCGAGCTTCCGGAAATTTTCCCGAACATCGGCAATTTTTACTCCTACTCCGCGGGAAGCCCGCCACTCGGCTTCCTCCTCTGATTCCATGAATGCACGACGTTTCTTCAGGGTCTTTTTTCATCTCGCCGCTTGCTGCTCGCCGCTTTCGGCCGCGACCTACAGCGAATCGATCGATGGTGAACTCTCGAACGATTTCATCGAGCCCACACCGGTCGCGATGGACCTCGGGTCGAACCTGCTGACCGGTGGGCTGGCCGGCGGGGAGAATGACGTCGATCTCTTTCGCTTCTCGGTGCCCGTCGGACATCACTTGGCCGCGATCCGCATTCTCGGTTTCACCGGTGGGGGCGGCGGTAGTTTTCTCGGCATCCAATCGGGCGTCGAGCTGAGTGCCAGCCCGGTGCCCTCGTCCGGTTTTCCTGATCCGATCGGTTACGCGATCATCTCCGCGAGCGATGCGGCGGTGGATCGCGACGTTCTGCCGACCATCGCTTCCGGTCCGCCGTTTCAAGGTGTGGCCGCATTGTCGGCTGGCAACTATGTCGGCTGGCTGAATGAGACAGGTTTGGCGTCGACCTATCAGATCGAGTTCGTCATCGCCGCAGTGCCGGAGCCGACCGCGTGGTCGGCAATCTCCCTCGCACTGTTTGCAAGCCTTGCGCGTCGACGTCGATGAAATCGAGGCGGTATCGTTTCCTTTTGGCCGTTCTTGGTTTCGGGTGTGGGATTTTCACCTGGCACACGTTCCGGCCTAAGGAGGCGCGTTCGGTGACTGCCTCCGCTCCAGTTCCTTCGAAAAGTGAGCCTGCGAGCGAGACCAGCCGCTTTACCGAGGATCTCTCGGTCGAATACCTGCAAGGCTATGCGTCGGAAAACTCCACACCGGAGAAGGATCTGGAGCAGGTCAAGGACGTGGTCGATGCCTTCGTCCGCTCTGTTAAAATACCAGGTGCGCTGCCGACCGGGAGCAATCGCGAATTGGTCGCCGCGCTGGCGGGCGAGAATGCCTATCGCATTCGTCTGCTGGATCCTGCTGCCGGGCATCTCAATGCGGATGGCGAACTGGTGGACCGTTGGCAGGTCCCTTTGTTTTTTCATTTCGTCGAAGGCAACGACGTCGGCGTGCGCTCCGCTGGGCCGGATCGCGTGATGTGGACGGCGGACGATGTGCTGATGGGCGAGCACGCCCTGGCCGAGTGATGCCGACTCAGAAACCGACCATCGCCACCAGTTCCTCGTCGCTGTAATTCGCGAGATGTTCGGAGGCCGCGAGCAGCACTTCGGCTTCGTAGTCTTCTTGCAAGCCCGCGAGTGAATCGGCGGCCCCGGAGTCCGCCGGGGTGGGGCTGTTGAAAGGATCTGCCGGGAGCAGCGCCAAGGTGATGGCTGCGGCCGCGGCGAGTCCGCCGACGAGGGTGGCTGGCAACCATGGGCGGTTCCACCAACGCGGCTCGATGCCAGCGAGGCGAGCGGCGCGTGTGACCCGAGCGGCGAAATCGGGAGCCGGTCGTGAGGACGGGCTTTGGCGGAGAAGATCCCAGATGGGGTCTTGCTCCAAGTCGCCGGAAGATGGATCGCGTTTCATGGAATGGGTCGGTGCCTGCAGCGGGAGAAAACCAGCAGGCGCTGAAAAAGTTGCGGGCAGGATTTCAGACGCCGCGTCGGTCGCCCCAAAGTCGGACATGGAGGCGGTCGCAAAAACGCCAGCCGTGGTTGATGCACGCGGCAGCGATGGCTGGAGCATGGCGATCGAGGGAGGTGGCGTCGCGGCCCTCGGGCATCACCAGCACGCGCTCGGAAGCAATCGCGAAGCGTTGGGTGAAAGACTCGATCTCCGAGAGGTCTGCATCGTCGCGGGCGACGAATTTGAACCAGGCCTTGGGTTCCGCGACGAAGCTGGCGATGCTTTCCGGCGCGATGCGCAGCCGTTCTTCCATTCCGGAATTGGCCAGCTTGGGCGAAACATTGAACTGGTCGATCGTGGCGAGGCAGGCGGCGGATGGCGTGCGGGTGCCATTGGTTTCCATCTCAAAGCGGTAGGCAGGGTCGATGGCGCGCAGGCCGGCGACCACCTCCAGCCACGCATCTTGCTGGATCAGCGGTTCGCCACCGGTGAGGACCACGCGCCGACAGGGGAAGGCGGCCACTCGCGCGATTACCTCGGCGATCGGGAGCTCGAGGGTGACGTCGGCCTTACGGTGCTTCCGGTAGCCGGGTGTGGCATCCTTGTCGTGGGTCCAGGGCGTGCCTTCGAAATTCCATGTGTGGTCGGTATCGCACCAGCGACAGTGAAGATTGCAGAGGGCGGAGCGGACGAAGACGGCTGGAAGTCCTGCGGATACTCCTTCGCCTTGAAGGGTGAAGAAAATTTCCGGGCCGTCGTCGAGGCGAGCGAGAAGCATGGGTGAAGACATGGGGAAAAGCGGAAAAGCTGAGAAGCGGAAAAGCGAAAGGCCTTGAGGGCTCGCAGCTTTGGTCCATTAAACTGCCCCCGTGAGTATCATGACCGGTCGGGGCGACGAAGGAGACACGGATTTGCTGTTCGGGCGTCGGATCGCGAAGACTTCGAGGCGGGTGGCGGTGCTGGGGGCTGTGGACGAATTGAATGCGGCTCTGGGGCTGGCAAGGGCGGCGGGTGCGGAGGAGGAAGTCGAGCAGGTGATCGATCGGGTGCAGGAGCTGCTCGTCGGCCTGATGGGTCAGTTCGCCTGCCAGCCGGGTGATGAGGAGCGTTATGAAGCAGCTGGCTTCGCGGCGGTGCGGGAGGCGGATTTGGACTGGTTGGTGGCTGTCGCGACGGATTTTGAAAAGCGCGGTGTGGTGTTCAAAGGCTGGGCGCGGCCCGGCGCGGAGCACTCGATGGCGCGGGCGGGTTTGGATTTCGCACGGACTGTCGCTCGTCGCGCCGAGCGGGCGGTGCTGGAGCTTCATGAGTCGGGCGAGTCGGTTCCCGGATTTTTGCGGCTCTTTTTCAACCGCCTTTCCGATCTGCTGTGGATTCTTGCGCGGAAGGCATGAGTCCGGGGTATGGAGCATGGGCTGGAAGTGCGGAATCCTGCTTCAGCGAGGGCAATTTTTACCTTTGCAAGCTGCCCGGCATCGCGTAGTTCTCCCGCCCGCCGGTAAAATGGTGGCCGTAGTTCAATGGTAGAGCCCCAGATTGTGATTCTGGTTGTTGCGGGTTCGAGTCCCGTCGGTCACCCCACCTTTTCCATCGGGAGCTAATCCGAGTTCTGGTTGGAAGGGGCGGTAGTTGCACGGACCGATCGTATGGAAAGCCTCGAGAGTCGCCTCGGTTACAAGTTTCGAAATTCGCTTCTGCTTGCTGAAGCGATGACCCACCCGAGTCTCGCTTACGAATCGCAGAAACCACATTTCGACAATCAGCGGCTCGAATTTCTGGGGGATGCGGTCCTTCAGTTGATCCTCACGGAGGATCTTTTCCGAATGTTCCCGGATTTTCCGGAGGGCTTACTCACCAAGCTGCGCTCGCAGTTGGTGTCGCGGCGGGCACTTGCCCGCTTCGCCTTGACGATCGATCTCGGCAGTTACGTGCTGCTCGGTAAGGGGGAGGAAGCGACTGGTGGTCGCCGCCGGATGTCGACCTTGGCGGATGGCTTTGAGGCGCTGATCGGTGCCGTCTATCTGGACATCGGCTACACCGGCGCGCGCGATCTCGTGCTGCGTCTTTTTCAGTCGGAGATCGAGGCGCTCGCCAGCAGTCCTGAGGAGCGGAATCCCAAAGGCGAATTGCAGGAGAGTTTGCAAGCGATTCATCCCCAAGCTCCGACTTATCGGGTGCTGGGCGAGAGCGGACCGGATCACCGCAAGGTTTTTCAAGCCGAGGTTTCCTGGCGGGGGCTGGTGCTTGCGACGGGCAAGGGCAAGAGCAAGAAGGAAGCCGAGGCCCGCGCTGCCAGCGAGGCCCTGCGCACCCGAGTCTGGGAGAAATCCTGAAGGAGGCCTTATCCTGCGGTCGAAGCGGCCACGGCGTGGAGTCCGATCCCGTGCTCTTCGCAAAGGCGGAAAACCAGATCGCGATCGAGCAGTAGGGTTTTTTCGGCTTCGATCGCAATCGAGTGGATGCCTGCAGCGAGGCAGGTCTCGATGGTTTGTGGGCCGACGACTGGCACATCGAAGCGGAAGTCCTGATCGGGCTTGGAGACTTTCACCAGCATCACGTCCTTGCCTCGGCCGAGTTCGCCGCCGCGGCGGATGCAGGCGTTGGTGCCTTCGAAGGCCTCGACCGCCAGCACCGTGCCGTGGCGGATGACGACGGTTTGTCCGATGTCAAGACGACTGCTTTCTTTGGCGATGCGGAAGCCGAAGGCAGCGTCTTCGAGTTGTCGTTTCTTGAATGAGGGGCCGCAGACGTGGCCGACAGGTGGCAGCAGGTCTTCGAGGAAGGTCGTAGCTGGCAGGAGGTGAATACCGTCCTTGGCGAGTTCTTCGCCAATCCCGCCGAACAGCGATTCGGCATTCCGTTCCTTCAGACGGGCCAGAAGCATCAGCGTGCGAAGGTCGGGCCGGAGATCGAAGAGGTTCTTCGGGGCGATCTGGCCGACCATAATTGCCTCGTTCACGCCCTGCGACTTGAAGAATTTGATCAGCTTGCCGAGTTGGCCGACGCGGAACCAAGCGGAGTTGTCGGCGAGTTCGAGGAAAGACGGAGAGGTCTCGCCTTCGAAGGCAGCGGCGACCAAACGGATCCCGGGCGACTTCGAACGAGCTGCGCGGGCGAAGGTCTCGGGGTAAACGCCATTGCCCGCGATGATGCCGATGATCCTTGATTCCGCCATGCTCTAGAGGCTGGAGAGAGAACTACCGTAGCGGCTGTGGGACTCGAACCCACACTCGTTAGAACTCGATTTTGAGTCGAGCGCGTCTACCAATTCCGCCAAGCCGCCCTTCGGTGGGGCGGTTGTAAGAGAGCCTGGACCCCGCAGGCAAGCGACAAGTCGCGGGCGATGTGGAAAAGAGGTGCTCCGCCCCGGGGAACTCGGATTCTCCCCCCAGATTACCCAAGTCCCAAACCGGAACGGAGCGACGGAACTATCGCAGATCGCAGGAATGCGGCAACTCGTAAGCTGCGGATGAAGCCTTCGTGAGTGAATTTTTTAGAGGAATGACGGCGATTTCGGGCGATTCGCTTATTGGGGGTGTTTTAGTATCGGCGTCATGACCCACGCGCTCCGTCTGCTTCCCCTGCTCTCCGCGATTTCGCTGGCTGGCGAGAGCATCGAAAGGTTGGACCCAGCGATGGAGGAGATCATCGCGTCAGACGCGGTGGTGGAAACTTTATGCAGCGGCTTTGAATGGGCCGAAGGCCCGGTGTGGGATGCGAAGGGTGATCGTTTGTTGTTCTCGGATGTTCCTCGCAATACGATCTATCAGTGGCGCGAGGGCGATCGGGAGGCGCAGCTTTTCATGAAGCCGTCCGGCTACACGGGAGTCGATGCCTATGGTTCGGAGCCCGGCTCGAACGGATTGGCGATCGATGCGCAGGGTCGTTTGTTTTGCTGCGAGCATGGCGACCGTCGGGTCTCCGTCATGGAGCCCGGTGCTGGGAAGCGGACTCTAACGGATCGCTTCGAGGGCAAGCGCTTCAATTCGCCGAATGATTTGGTGATCGCGGCGAACGGCGACGTGTATTTTACCGATCCGCCTTACGGGCTGCCGGGGCGTGGCAAGCGGGACGGTTTCCGCGAACTCGCTTTTTGCGGGGTCTTTCGCGTGAAACCGGACGGAGAAGTTTCGCTGGTGACTCGCGAGCTGGAGCGGCCGAACGGTGTGGCACTCTCGCCCGATGGAAGCACTCTCTATGTTGCGCAGTCGCACGGACCAGCGCCGATCATCATGGCCTATCCTTTGGATCTGGAAGGGGTGGCCGGCGCGGGTCGTTTGTTTTTCGATTGCAAGGGACTGGAAGGGCCGGGGGCGCCGGACGGGCTGAAAGTTGATACTCGGGGAAATGTTTTCGCCACGGGGCCTGGTGGCTGCTTGATCTTGGATGCATCGGGCAAGTTGCTGGGTCGCATCCTCTGCGGCCGTCCGACCGCTAACGTGGCGATCGATGCGGAGGGTGGATGGCTTTACCTCACGGCCGATGATCGCGTGCTGCGGGTGGCCTTGAAGCGCTGATCCGGTTCGGTCATAGCACGTTGTTAGATCGTCTCGTCACTAGGCGGCGCGTGTTTTTGGCGTCGCTTGCGGCGGATTCGCAGGAGGAGCGAGATCGTGCCCGTGAGGAGAAGGATGCCGATGAGGTGGACGAACCAGGGAATGGCGAGTGGTGCTCGGAAACGGGTGACGATGGGCTTTGCCAAGGCCTCGCCGAGGCTGGCGCTCCAGACGAGGGTTTTCCCGCCGTCGCTGGTCCGGGTCGCATTGGAGTCGCGGGCCGGGGTGGGGAGATGGATGATGTACTCCAAGCGGCGTTCGCGTCGATCTTGGCCGCCGATGCCGATGGCGGCCAAGCCGAGGGCCTCGCGGACGCGGATCTGGCGGGAGAAGTCGATGTCGAGGCCTCGCAGGCGGGCGTCGATGTCGCCGACGATTTCCCCGGCTGCTTTGGGAAGTTGCTGAAAGGCGCTGCTTTCCCGGAGTTCGAGGAGTGAGCGCATGGAATCGGTGGACAGGGCCAGCTCGATCTTCGCCTGCTCTTGGTTGGCGCTTACTGCCAATGAATCGATTCTCAGTTTCGGCTGACTGGCGATCAAGTTGCGGATCTTTTCCTCCATGCCGGATGTTCCTCCGCCGATACGCAGGGCGGAGAGGGGAATCTGGTAGTCGAGCCGGGCGCGGCCGGAGCCGTCGGGGTGGATCCAGAGTTCCTCGCGGATGTCGAAGCAGGCGCTGCTCACCACGCAGGCGAGGCCGGTGACGAGTCGGGTGAAAAAGGCGTGGAACTTGCGCATCGGGAGGGGAGGGCTCAGGGTCTATCCGTGATGCAGCGGATTGTGGAGCCCGAAATGATGGATCAGCTGCCGCCGGATGATCCGGAGGTGCTTCGCAGTCGCCGCGATCTCCGGGTGATCAATTTCCTGATGGGCAACGAGCGTTGGATCGCGCGTCAAGTAGGACACCTGCCGATGGCGCGTGAGAAAGGCGTGTTGGAGATCGGTGCGGGGGAAGGGGATCTTCTTCGGCGCTTGGCGAAGGAGTATCCCGCTATCCCGCTTGCCGGCTGCGATCTGGCGCCGCGGCCGCAGGGGCTGCCCGGGCAAATTGCATGGCATCGGCATGATGTGTTCGAGTTGCGGGACGGGGTCTCGGGCGGAATTCTGGTGGCGAATCTTTTCCTCCATCACTTTGAGGCTCCGCAGCTCATGCGGTTCCGGGAGCTGATGAGGAACTTCGAGGTGATCTGTATCAATGAGCCCTTGCGCGGTGAGGCGACGCTCGTCAATGCGCGGGTCATGCTGCCCTTTGTCGGTCGCGTGACTCGTCATGACATGCTGGTCAGCATTCGTGCCGGCTTTCGTCTCGGGGAATTGCCTGCCTTGCTCGGACTGGATTCCGCCGCGTGGCGGATTCGTGAGGAAAGCGACTGGCGCGGAGGGCTGCGCGTGTTAGCGTGCCGCGCTTGATGCGGGAACTGACGTTGGCGGGTGGTGGATTGGCTGGGCTTTCGCTGGCTGCCGGCCTGCGCCTGCGTGGTGTGCCGGTGGTGGTTCACGAGGCGGGAACGTATCCGAGGCACCGGGTCTGCGGAGAATTCATCTCCGGCGTGGAGGCTTCGACGCTCGAGCTTTTGGGGATTCGCGCCGAGTTGGCCGATGCGCGTCGTCATTCCAGTGTGGCCTGGTTTCGCGAGGGCCGACGCATCCACGAGGATGTGTTAGGCGAGCCGGCGCTTGGGATATCGAGGCATCGGCTCGATCTCCGGCTGCGAGATCGGGTGGAAGCGCTTGGTGGCATCGTCCACGAGCGCTCGCGGCTTTCGCGCGAGCCGAGGGAGGGATTGGTATGGTCGGCGGGTCGGATTCCACGGCCGGGTTCGTGGGTTGGTTTGAAGTGCCATTTTCATGGACTCGCGATGGGCTCGGATTTGGAGATGCATCTGGGAGCGAACGGCTATGCGGGCTTGGCGGGGATTGAGGATGGAGGGGTCAATGTTTGCGGTTTGTTTCGGGTCGAGCGCGGTCGGCGCGCACCGGGCTTCGAGTTGCTGCTGGACTACCTGTCGGCCGGTGGAAATGGCGCTTTGGTCGAGCGTTTGCGTGCTGCGCGCGCCGATGGCGATTCGTTTCGCGCGGTTGCCGGTTTCGAGCTCGGCTGGCAGCTTGCGTCGGATGGGCTCTGCGCGGTGGGCGATGCCGGGAGCATGATCCCGCCTTTCACGGGCAATGGGATGAGCATGGCATTTCAGTCTGCGGAGGTGGCGCTGGAGCCTCTGCTCCGGTGGAGTCGGGGCGGGCAATCGTGGGAGCGCAGTGTTGCGGAGATCCGTCAGGGGCTGCGTCAGCGTTTTCGTCGTCGTCTGTTAGCCGCTTCGATCCTGCATCCGGTGCTGCTGCGTCGCGGTGGACGAACTTTTCTCGAAGTGCTTGCCCGCTCTGGCTTGCTGCCCTTTCGTCCGCTCCTTTCCCTCGTCCGTTGATGTTCCTCGAATCCACCGCCACCGCCGTCCCGCCGTATCGCTTCACTCAGCGGGAATGCCTTGCGGCGCTCGATGCCACGTCGGCCTTCGCCGCGCTCAAGCCGCGGTCTCGTGCGTTGGTCGGGAAAATCCTCGGGAATGATGCGTCGGGCATTGTCACCCGTTCCTTCTGCCTGCCGGAGATCGCGCCGGTGGTGGACAAGAATGCGGAACAGTTGAACCGAGGCTTCGAGGCCGAGGCTCCCGTTCTTGCGGCCGCGGCATTGAGAGGGGCGCTTGTGAAGGCGGGGATCGATGCTGCTGAACTGGACGCGCTGTTTGTCTGCACCTGCACCGGCTATCTTTGCCCCGGGGTGACGAGCCATGTGGCGGAGGCGCTTGGGCTACGGGAGAACTCGTACTTGCAGGACATCGTCGGACTCGGCTGTGGCGCGGCGATCCCGATGCTGCGTGCGGCGGCGGGGTTCTTGGCGCTGCATCCGGGTGCGAAAGTCGCCACGGTGGCGGTCGAGATCTGCTCCGCGGCGTTTTTCGTCGACGATGATCCGGGCGTGTTGATTTCGCTTTGTCTGTTCGGCGATGGTGCGGCGGCCGCTGTCTGGTCCGACCTGTCGGGGGTGGGCAAATGGCAGGCGGGTCATTTCACCACGGTGCATCGCCCCGAGCAGCGGGAAAAAATCCGCTTCGTCAACGCGGGTGGCAAGCTGCGCAACCAGCTCGACAAGGCGGTTCCCGGTTTGGCGGCGGAAGCGGTGGCCGGGCTCTACGCGCTGCGTCAGGGCGAGCCCGAGCGGGTGCTCGCCCACTCGGGTGGCCGCGACGTCATCGAGTCGCTGGAGGCGGTGCTGCCGCATCGGCTCACCGAGACGCGCGGTGTGCTGCGCGAGCATGGAAACATGAGCAGCCCTTCGGTGCTCTTTGCTCTCGATCGCGCGCTGGAAACCGCGGGCGAGGACCGTCGCTGGTGGCTGACAGCCTTTGGCGCGGGATTTTCCGCCCATGCCTGCGAACTCTGGCGCTGATCTGCCACCGGCTGGGGACTTGCGTCAAAGGTAGTCCTCTTCGTCGCCGGGGACGGGCGGGATGAGGTCCTCGCGCATCAGCAGGCGTTTGATGTCGAGATCTTCGAGCAGGTCTTCCGGAGTTCGGACCACGGTCATCGCGTAGGGTGCGATGCGATCGGTCTCGGCGACGGCGCAGTGGACCATGGAAGACACGATGTCCGAGTCGTAGAGTTCCTTTTCGAAAATGTTCGTGATGCGGAAGACCAGGCGTTGGCGGTCGAGGTCGAACTCGAAGCCGCCGAGGTTGAGGGACTTGTTCGCGCGGGTCAGCAGCTCCAGCAGATAGGGTTGATGCTCCTCGTCGAGGGGCAGCGGCATTTCGCCCATGACCGCGAGAGCGTTCATCGGAGTGTAGGCTTGGACGACCATCTCGATCCGGGTGTGGTGGCCGGAAAAAACCGCGCGGAGCACGTCGCGGCCTTCGACCAGTTCGCAGTGCCAGCCATTGCGCCCGAAGGCTTCTTCGACGGAGAGGATTTGACGGGACGGTGGGCGCATCTAGGGAGATGGTGGATGGGAGTTGGAAGCCGTAGGATTGGAAGAAAAGCGGCCGCGGATCGCGCGGGCCAGAAGTTCGCGCCGATCCTTGGCGATGGGCGAGAGCGAAAGGTGGATGCCTGCGGATTTTTCGGCGTTGAAGTGGAGGCTCAGGCGGAGGGGATCGATCTCCGCGGAGTCGATTTGCTGCCATGGGATGACTTGCATGGAGGCGGCGGGGCGGAGCAGGGGAAAGACTTCGACGCCGATAGGGCTGAGGATGAGGTAGGCGTGCCGGGTGCAATGCCATGCGAGCCGGGCGAGGATGGCGGCTAGGGTCAGCGGGACCAGTCCCCAAGCGGGATGGGGGAGAGCTGGATTTTCTGCGCGATGGGGAGTCAGCAGAAAGAAGACGAGGGCGGCCATGAACAGGGTCGCCGCTGCGATCCAGAAGCCCGTGGCCTGGCCGGCGCGGGTGAAGCGCAGCTCTTTGGAGGGTTCGGCGACGGGCATGAACTGGACGGTGACGGTCGAGGCGGGAACTGCCAAGTGCCAAGCGCGGCCGGAGAATCCGCTTGCCGAGGTGAGAGAATGGCGTTTTCTCACGTCGTGCGCGGCTTGTTGACATGGCTGATGATGCTCGGTGTTTTCGCCGGGCTTTCGGTCCGTGCCGTGGACTTCGGTCACTCGCATGAGCACCACCATGCCTCCGAACACGGAGCCTCCGGGCACGGGCATGATGACCCGGCGGAGCCGATCGATCATGATGGCGAGTGCCCGAAGAGCTGCCCCCATGGTGAGCATCACCACCACGCCTGCTGCCTTTCGCAGCCGTGGGCGGTTGATGGCGGAGCGGTGTGCTTCTTGTCTGATCCTGATTCTCTGAGGCTCGGCTTGCAGTTGCTGCGGCTCGTGCCGCCTGAGGGACCGGTTTTTGATTTGGATAAGCCGCCGCTGATCTGAGCGCGCGACAAGTGTGCTCCATCGTGCCCTTGTGGCTCGATGTCTCCCCTTTGTTGGCTTGTATGGCCCATCGGGATTCAGCGCTGAATTCGTGTTTTTTTTGAGCCCGCGTCCGAGTTGGCGCGGGGGACCATCTTTCCCTGATCATGTCCTGTCCTTCTTTCGTGGCCGTCGTGGCCGTCCTGTCATTTTCCCTGCCACTCGCCGCCCGGCCCGGGGTGGTGGTCTCGCCCACCAGCATCGGTGAACGTGTTCGTGCCCGGAATCCCGAGCTTGCCGCTGCCCGTTTGCGGATCGGTGAAGCGCTGGGTCGCATGAAGCAAGCCGGTCGCATGAAGCATCCTGAACTGGAGTTGGGTGTGGAGCACGATCCTCGTTGGCGGGAGCAGCGGATCGAGCTCGGCTTCACCCAGCGTTTTCCCATCACGGGTCGTTTGGCACTGGAGAAAAAAATCAGCCTGACCGAGTTCCAATCCGCCGAGGCCGAGGTCCGTGAGGTCGAGCGTCGCATCATCGCCGAAGCCCGTGCCGGGGCGGTCGAGGTCCTTGCGATTGGTCTGCGGCGCGGTCTGCTGGCCGAGCAGGCCGACGTGGCGGAAGAGTTTGCGGGAATGCTTGCCGCGGCGGTGGCCAAAGGCGAGGGGGCGAGGCTCGATGCCAGCCAAGCGAAGCTCGAAGCCGCAGGCTTAGCGGTCGAGGTTCGCCGACTCGCTGCTGCTGAGATTGAGGCCATCGGCGCGCTGAAGCCGCTGCTTGGAATCCTCCCGGGTGAGCCGTTGCATGTCGCTGGTGGCTTGCCGGAACCGGCTCTGCCCGCGGGGCCGTCCGATCCCGCGCATCGGCCCGATTTTCAAGCGGCGGTGCTGGGCGTTCGGGCTGCCGAAGAGGGTTTGGCTTTGCGGCGGGCGCTGCGTTACGACGACGTGGAAGCGGGGTTGTTCGCCGCGGCGGAGCGCAGCGAGGACGCTCCGAATGGCTTCGATCGCGAGGCGCTTTTGGGCTTGCGATTGAAGATTCCGCTACCGCTCTGGAATCGCAACGAAGGAGCGATCGAAGAGGGTCAGGCGATCAAGGAACGCAAGGAGTTGGAGACGATGGCGCTCGGTCGCTCGATCCAGCTGGAAGCTGAAGCCGCGCGCGCTGAGATGGAGGAGTGGGCGGGGTTGTTCGACGAATTCACCCGCACCCTGATCCCGCTTGCCGAAGCTCAGTCGGCCGCCGCCGAGGAAGCTCACCGCAAGGGTCAAGGTGATCTCCAGACGGTCTTTCGCGCCCGTGACAAGCGGCTGGAAATCGCCTCGTCGCGGCTCGATGCCCTTCGCGGCTTCCACCTCGCCCGCGTTCGTTACGAAGCTGCCATTGGCCAACCCTGAATCTGCGAAACTCATGAAATTTCAGTTCATCCTTTCCCTCGTCACCGCGTCCGTCATGGCCGCCGACGGTCCCGCCCGCAATGAAACGACGGTGGTCCTCGATGCAACCGGCGTTGCGAATCTCGGGATTGAAATCGTCGCCGCCGAGGAAGCCGTGTTCGAGCGTCGGATCACCGTCCTCGGCGAGATCGAGCATGCTTGTGAAAGCCATGCCGTCCTCTCCAGTCGCGTCGCGGGTCGGATCGCGGAGGTTTTCGAACACGAAGGCGATTTTGTCAAAAAAGGCGAAACGCTAGTCCGTGTAGAAAGCCGTCAGCCCGGTGATCCGCCGCCCATGATCGTGCTGCCAGCTCCTGCCGACGGGCTGATCGTCCGCTCCGAAGCTCACCTCGGTGCGCCGGTGGAGCCGGATCAAGAACTGATGGAGATCCTCGATCTTTCGATCGTGTGGGTGAGTGCGAAGATGCCGCAGCATCAGGCGTCGTTGCTGGCGGAAGGGCTGGTGGCGAAGGTTCGGATACCCGCGCTCGGTGATGAAGCAAGAGAGGCGAGATATCTTCGATTGGGAGTGGCAGCCGATGCCGCGAAGGGCGTGGTCGAGGCTGTTTTCGCGCTGCCGAATCCGGATGCACGACTCCGCCCCGGCATGCGTGCCGAGCTTTCGCTGGCCGCCTCACAGCGCGATGGAGTCCTCAGTGTGCCTCGCGAAGCCCTGCAAGGCGACCGCAGTGAACGCTTCGTTTTCATCAAGGATTACGAATTGGAAAACACCTTCGTCCGCACGCCGGTGAAGGTCGGCGAAACGGGAGGAGATCGTGTCGAAATCCTCGGTGGCTTGTTTCCTGGCGACGAGGTGGTGACCCGTGGCTCCTACGCGCTGTCCTTCGCCGGTAAAGGCAGTGCCTCCTTGAAGGAGGCGCTCGATGCCGCCCACGGCCATCCGCACAATGAGGACGGGACCGAGATGACGAAGGAGCAAATCGCGGCCGCTGCCGGTGAAGCCGGGCGGGCTCACGATCATGAGCATGCCAGCGGATCGCATGGTCCACTGACGCTCTTCCTCGCGATCGCTTGTGGCGTGCTCTTTTTGCTGCTGCTCGCTTCGCCCTTCTTCTTCCGTGCTCGCGCCAAAGCCTGACGATCATGCTTCATCATCTCATCCGCTTTTCGCTGCAGAACCGCGCGCTGGTCGTTGCCGCCGCTCTGCTGGTTCTTTTCATGGGGCTGCGCACGGCGACAGAATTGCCGGTCGAGGTCCTGCCCGACATGACGAAGCCGACGGTTACCGTGCTGACCGAGGCTCCCGGGCTTGCACCGGAGGAAGTGGAAGCGCTGGTAACCCGGCCGCTGGAGAACGCGCTGTTAGGGGTCGGCGGGCTGGATCGGCTGCGCTCGAACTCCGACGTCGGGCTATCGCTGGTCTTTGTCGAATTCGGCTGGGGCACCGACATTTACAAAGCGCGCCAACTGGTTCAGGAGCGGCTGCAAACCGTCAAATTGCCCGAGGGCGCGCGTTCCGGGATGACGCCGGTTTCCTCGCTGATGGGCGAGATCCTGCTTGTCGGGCTTCGATCGAAGGATGGTGGCATCGCGCCGATGGACTTGCGGAGCTTCGCCGAATGGACGCTTGCCAGGCGATTGCAGAGCATTCCGGGTGTGGCCGAGGTGCTGGCGATCGGCGGCGGGGTCAAGCAGGTCCAAGTCGAGCCGGATCCTTTGAAGTTGCAAGCAGAGGGTATCACCCTCGCCGAGTTGGAAAAAGCAGTCGAGCAGTCCGCCGGCAACGCCACCAGCGGCTATCTCCAGTCCGGTCCGAGGGAAATCATGGTCCGCAATCTGGCGATGAGTGCCGACCCCGCCGACATCGCGGCGGCGGTTGTGAAGCGCGATGGCGATCGGATCATCAGTATTGGTGACGTCGCGACCGTGAAGCCCGGTGTTGCCACCATGCGTGGCGATGCGGCTATCGCGTTCGAGGGTGATGTTCGCGAAAGTGCCGGCGTGGTGCTCAGCATCGACAAGGCTCCGGGGTTCGACACCCTGAAATTGTCGGCGGAAATCGAGAAGGCGCTCGATGAAATCCGGCCCAGTTTGCCCGCGGGGGTCGAGGCAGGCGTTCTTTTTCGCCAAGGCGATTTCATCGAGCACGCGGTTGGCAATCTCAAGGAAGCGATTCGGGACGGGGCGGTGATGGTCACGATTGTCCTCTTTCTCTTCCTGCTGAATCTCCGCACCACCTTCATCACCCTGACGGCGATTCCGCTGTCTTTCGCGATCACGCTACTCACCTTCAAGTGGTTCGGCACCGGGGTAAACAGCATGACCCTCGGTGGCATCGCGGTGGCAATCGGCATGGTGGTCGATGATGCGATTGTCGACGTGGAGAATGTCTTCCGTCGCCTGCGCGAAAATGCCGCGCTGGCCGAGCCGCGGCCGAGGTTGGAGGTCATTGCGGCCGCCTCGGGGGAAGTGAGGTCGAGCATCTTTTACGCAACGCTGCTCATTGTGTTGGTCTTTGTCCCTCTGCTCGGTCTTGCGGGGTTGGAAGGTCGCCTGTTCCGGCCGATCGCGATCGCGACGATCGTGAGCATGATCGCTTCTTTCGTGGTGTCACTTACGGTGATTCCCGTACTTTGCTCGTTGCTTTTGCAGCCGAAAGAGGGAAGAGCCCAAGTTGACGGGCCGCTGGTCCGGGCGTTGAAAGCTGCGACCCGCGTGACCTTTCTCCGTGCTGCTTTTGGCGCGCCGTTGGCGGTGATCGGGGTGGTCGTGATGCTGCTTGTCGCCGCAGGGATGCTCTACCCAGGCATGGGTAAGGAATTCCTGCCGACCTTCAATGAAGGCAGCGCGACGATATCCTTTGCCAGCGCTCCGGGTTCGTCGCTGAAGCAGTCGAATGAAGTCGGGAAGCGGGCTGTCGAGCTGCTGCTTCAAATTCCCGAAGTGAAATCTGTCGGGCGTCGTGCCGGCCGGGCGGAGCGCGATGACCATGTGATGCCGGTCTCGGTGAACGAGTTCGACGTCGAGTTCCACGAAGGTGGGCGGCATCGTGAGGAGGTCTTCGCGGAGATTCGCGAGTCGCTGGGTCGGATTCCGGGAACCTTCGTGAATGTCGGACAGCCGATCGGGCATCGCCTCTCTCACATGCTCAGTGGGGTCTCGGCGAAAATCGCGGTGAAGATCCACGGGCCTGATCTCGATACGCTCAGGAAGCTGGGAGCTCAGGTGAAAGAAGCGGGTCAAGCTGTTCCCGGCCTTACCGACATCAACCTCGAAGCTCAGGTGCCGATCCCGCAGATCCGGATCGAGGTCAACCGGGAGAATGCGCGGATTGAGGGACTGGCGCCGGGAGAGATCAACGAGCAGGTGTCGACGCTGCTGGGTGGCCGCGCGCTTGGTGAACTGCGCGAGGGCGAGGCCACCGTTGATCTGGTGCTGCGTCTCCCCGAAACGTGGCGGACTTGGCCGGAGACGATCGGAGAGCTGCCGATCGGGACGCCCGATGGTCGGCAGGTGCCTCTTTCCCGAGTTGCCGAGGTTCATGAAGTGAAGGGACCGAACGTGATCAATCGCGAGAACGGCCAGCGGCGGATCGTCATTGGAGCTAACACGGGCGCGCGCGATCTCGAGTCTCTGGTCGAGGAATGGCAGCGAGCGGTGGCTGCGAAAGTCGAGCTGCCGCGCGGCTACACGCTGCGCTTCGAGGGCGAATACCTGGCCCGCGAGCAGGCGTCGCGGCGGATTTTGATGCTGTTCGCGATCGTGATCGGAGTGATCGGTGTCCTTCTCACCGGTTATTTCCGCAGCGTCTCGCTGGCCCTTCAGGTGATGCTGAATCTGCCGCTCGCCCTTGCCGGCGCGCTGGCCTTCACCTGGTGGAGGATCGACAACATCAGCATTGCGACCTTGGTGGGCTTCATCGCGGTCGGCGGGGTCGCCGCGCGAAATGGCATCATGATGATTTCCCACTATCTCCACCTGATGCGCCATGAGGGCGAGAGCTTCGGCATTGGACTGATCACCCGCGGCACGCAGGAGCGCTTGGTGCCAGTCCTGATGACCGCGCTGGCGGCGGGCATCGCCTTGATCCCGCTGGTTCTGGCTCCCGGGGAACCTGGCAAGGAGATCCTGCATCCAGTGGCGGTTGCCATCGTCGGTGGACTCGTTTCCTCGACCCTTCTCGACCTCGTCGTCACCCCCGCGGTCTTCTTCCTGATCGGGCGGAAGGCAGCGGAGAAAGCTTTGCGGCTGGACGCTCCTGCCGCCCGTTAGAAACCTGCAATAAGCGAACCATAATACCGTATGAAAACGAAACTGACTGCATTGCTCCTGGCCTTATGTTCCGGCCTTGCGTTCGGGCATGAAGGGATTGAACTCGGGCCGAATCAGGGCCGCATCGTCGAATTCAGCGACAATGAAACCATGCACGGCGAGATCACCGAAAAAGACGGAAAGCTCCGCGTAGCGCTGCTCGACAAGGACATGAAGCCGGTGAGGGTCGAGGCGCAGAGTTTGGTCGCTACCGCGGGCACTCGGCAAAAGCCTGCGAAGCTGGAAGTTGCCAAGGACGCCGAGGGATTTGCAATGCCGGTTCCGGGAGAGAACGAGTGGTTGATTCTCCAGTTCAAGGCCGATGCCGCGGGCAAGCTTTTCACCGCGCGACTTCACTACAACACGAAGAATTGCGAGCCATGCAGTCGTCCGGAATGGCGCTGTGCCTGTGCGTCAAAAAAAGGATGAGCGGTTCTCGCGAGGGCGGGATCGTGGCGGTGAAGCACCACGATCCCGGAGGATCGCGCTGCGGCCGTCCCGAGGCGTGGCGGGTGAGACGGCTTGGTTGGTGGCGGATGCTCACCAGAGCGCGGCGAAGCGCGCTTTCAGCTCGGCCTGCCATTTTTCGAGGAAGGCGAGATCGCGCGCGACCCGCCAGGGATCGCCATGGCCGGCTTCGAGCTCGGGAAAGCGGGCGGTCTCGGTATCGATAGCGGTCGCAACGGCTTCCAGTGAATCTTCCAGCGTCTCGCGAGCCTGTTGTGTGGCGGGTTCCAGCATCGCCTTGGCAAGCGCGCTGAGAGCGGCCTCGCGCTGCTTGCCGACGCTGTCGGCTTGCTGGAGAGCTTGGCCGACCCTTGCGAACAGATCGAGCAGTTCCGGGCTGATCGCACCGCGTTCTTCGCCGCTGATTGCCTTGGCTTCCAGCCAGCAGCGGAGGCGGCGTGACGGGCTGCTGAGCAGAGTGAAGGCTTTTTGAAGTACGGCGAAATGATCGCTGTTGCCGCCTGCGTCGGGGTGGGCGGATTTGCCGGCCGTGCGGAACGCTTCGCGGAGGTCCGCGTCGGAAAGCGTGAGGGTGGGTGTGAGCCCGAGTTGCCCAAAGGGATTCATGGACTCAGGCTGAGAAGCTTTCGCCGCAGGAGCAGGTAACCACCGCGTTCGGGTTGCTGACCTTGAAGCCGCCTTGCTGGAGGTCGTCCGACCAATCCAATTCGCTGCCGCTGACGAAGAGCGCGCTTTTGGGATCGATCAATACTTTGACTCCGTTGCTGGGCACGAGGATGTCGCGGTCGCGCGGGCCGTCGACGAGATCCATTTTGTATTGGAGTCCGCTGCAACCGCCGCCGATCACTGCAATTCTCAGGCCTCCTTCGGGTCGGCCTTGTTTTTCGAGCAACCCACGAAGGTGAGCCGAGGCGGCATCCATGACCCGGACGAGTTTTTCGTTTCCGACTTTGTAATTCACCGAAGGGGCCGACATCGCGGAGGGATTGTCGCTCCGTGCGGGGTGGGTGAAAACTGAAATCTGGCTTCGGCGCTCAGGATCTCCGGGTACGCGACGAAACATCGATGTCGCGCCGCTTCGTCGGAATGGTCGGGAGGGATGATGGCCGCGACACTCTGACTCTCAATCTGGATCTTATTGGCGCGAAATCCGCGGCAAAATGGCGCGTTTTCTTTGTGGGATGATTGCTTAATTTAAGTTGATAATGTTTTTATTGATTTGATGGTGAGTGGTTTGTGTTGATCTGAAATCGATTCCGGCATGCTGATTGCTGATATTTCCTTTGTCGTCATTTTGGTTTTTCGACATGTGGGGCTGATTACAAAATCCCCTGTGATTTCCAGAATAAATCAAAGCGTGGCGACGTTTAATCCATAGAACCCGGAGATACCGGGCACTTGCCATGAGATACGACTCCGACTCCAGTTTGAAAGTCTACCTGCGGGAAATCTCCAAGACCCCGCTTCTCACCCCTGAACAAGAGGTGAAACTCGCCCGCCAAATCAAGCGGGGTGACAAGGCGGCAAGAACGCAAATGATCAATGCGAACCTGCGTCTGGTGGTGAAGATCGCCCAAGACTATGCCGGGTATGGGTTGCCGATTTCCGATCTGATTTCCGAGGGGAATATCGGGTTGATGAAGGCGGTCGAGCGCTTCGATCCGCAGAAGGGCGGAAAGCTTTCGACCTATGCCGCGTGGTGGATCAAGCAGTCGATCAAGCGCGCCTTGGCGAATCAGGGCAAGACCATCCGTTTGCCGGTTCACATGGTGGACAAGATTGCGAAGATGCGGCGGATTTCGACCATTTTGGCGGAGGCGCTGGGGCGTGAGCCGACCGATGAAGAACTGGCGGACGAGGTCGGTTTGCCGCGTCGCAAGCTGGCGATGCTGAAGCAGGCTTCGCAGCGCCCGACTTCGCTCGATGCGCCGATCAACGAAGGTGAGGGCACCGAGTATGGGGAGATCATCGGGGATGATCGTGCCGAGAATCCGCTGGATTCCCTCTCGGAGAAGAACCTTCACGGCGAGCTGGACGGCTTGCTGGCGGTGCTTGACCAGCGGGAGAGGCGAATCATCGACGAGCGTTTCGGTCTGACCGGCAAGACACCGATGACGCTGGAGGAAGTGGGGCGTGAGTTCGGGGTGACTCGGGAGCGGATTCGCCAATTGCAAAACGTGGCTTTGACGAAAATGCGCAAGGCTTTGCGTCGGAAGGACAAGCCGCTGCCGAAGCCTCTGGCGGAGGGCTTGGCGCATTCCTGAGCGGAGAGACTTTGGATTGGATGCTGGGACGAAACGGCTGCGGGATCAGGACCGCAGCCGTTTTTTCGTTACGGTTTCACATCCGGAAGTCTTCGCCGAGGTAGTGCTTGCGGGCGATGGGGTCGTTGACGAGGGCTTCGGAAGCGCCCTCGAGAATGACGCGGCCGTCGTGGATGAGAAAGGCGCGGTCGACGATCGACAGCGTTTCCCGGACGGAGTGGTCGGTGATCAGGATGGCGAGTCCGTCGCGTTCGCGGAGCTCGCGCACGATGGCTTGGATGTCCTCGACGGCGATGGGGTCGATGCCGGCGAAGGGTTCGTCGAGCATCAGCAAGCGAGGGTCGGTGCAAAGGGCGCGGGCGATGGCGAGCCGACGTTTTTCACCACCGGAAAGAGCGATGGCTTCGGAATTGCGGACGCGGGTGATTTTGAAGCGTTCGAGCAGGTTTTCGGCGCGCTCGATCCGCTCTTTTTTCGAGAGGCCCGGTCGGGTTTCCAAAACGGCGAGCAGGTTTTCGAAGGCGGTGAGTTTTCGGAAAATCGATTCCTCCTGAGGCAGGTAGCCGAGCCCGAGGCGGGCGCGGAGGTGCATCGGCATGTGAGAAATATCATTGCCGTTGAAGTGGACGCTGCCGGTGTCGGGTGGGACGAGGCCGGCGATCATGTAGAAGGACGTGGTCTTTCCGGCACCGTTCGGGCCGAGCAGGCCGACGATCTCGCCGGGTGAGACGCTCAGGCTGACGCCATCGACCACGGCACGTCCGCCGTAGCATTTACGGAGGCCGGTCGCGGTGAGCAGCGGGGTGTCGCGAGTGGCGGTGGAGGAGGACATGTCAGCGGTTTTTGGTGGCCTTTTTGCGAGGCTGGGTGTCGACGCTGGCGTCGATGCCGCCATTGCCGGTGACGAAGCTGCCGTCTTTTTGGATGACGATGTAGGCGTCATCGCCTGGGACCGAGCTGACTTGGCCGTCGCGCAGGATCCAAGGGGAGCCGCCGCGGAGGATGATTTCCTTTTTGGTGATGTCGTAAACGAGCATGCGGGCGGAAGCCTTGAGCGCGGGTTCGGCGGGGTCTTCCGACTGGTAGTCTACCACCACGGTTCCATTGGCGACCATACGGGTGGGTTTGCCGAAGCCACCGCTGCCGAGAGGGCTGTCGTCTTTTTTGTCGGGAGCGGCTTTGACGGCTTTTTTGGGTTCGAAGAAGACTTTGAGTTCGTCTGCCCCTGAAAGTTTGAAGCGAGGGTCGGCGACTTTGACGTTTTTCAGGAAGACCAGCAGGCCATTCTCGGAGTCGAAGAAAGCGCCTTCGTCGGATGTGATTCGGGTTTTGGTGGGGTCGGGTTCGACCTCGGGACGGGGGACCTCGCCGCTGGTGGGCGCCGCTTGGGAGGGGCTCAGCGAGGTGTCCTGAAAGAACTGGGTGAGCCTCTCCGCGGCTTGTTTTTCCGCTTCACTGTTTTGGCGGAGTTGTTCCTCGCCTTTTTGTGCTGCTGCCGTGGCCTGTGGCTTTTGGGATGCGGCGTCGGTGTCGAGTTGTGCGACGCGAGCGGGGCTCAGCCGGGCGGCCTCGATTTGTGGCTTGATGTCGGTGCTGCTTGGCTCGGCGGGGAGCGGGTTGGCCGTGGTCAGGACGAGGGCGCCGGCAGCGAGGGCGTGGCGGACGGGTTTGGAATTCATCGCGGTGCTGTGGTCGGCCTTGGTAATGGCGGTGACGGGTCCGTGGAGGAAACCACGGGAATTTTTGACGTCGTAGACGAGGCCGGAGCCGTCGGCGCTGAGGTCGCTGGAGACGAGCGAGACGGGTTCTTGGGTCTCGAGAATGGAGCGGTCGGCATCGTAGCCGGCCCGGTTCATGAGGATGTGGCCCCGTGGGGACTGGTCGGGGTTGAAGAAATCGATCCGGAGCCGGTGGACGTCGATGTTTCGTCGGGTGACGATGACCAACTCTTCGGCGCGGAAGGTGGAGGCCAGCTGGAGGTCCCTTTTGTATTGGGGAATGATGACGTTTTTGAGGATGCCGCCATCGGGGAGGAGGGAGCCTGCGAGGAAGCCGGTGGATTCGCTCTCGCCAGGGAGCGCTTCGTGATCTCCGGGGAGCAGGCCCTGGGCCTGGGTGAGGCTGAGGCCAGCCAGTGCGCAGGCCATGCCGCGGCCGATGAGGCGCGCTGCGTGGCTGCGGTAGGGCTGGCGTGACGGAGACACGGGACGGGTAAATCGGGCGCGGATCAGGCGCCGTGGGCGGCGTGGTGGATGGCGACGAGGCGCACGAGCAGATCTTCCAGAAATTCGAGGGGGATCTGGTTGGGGCCGTCCGAGAATGCGTTGGCGGGATCGGAGTGGGTTTCGAGGAAAATACCATCGACGCCGGTGGCAACAGCCGCGCGGGCGAGGACGGGGGCGAGTTCGCCATCGCCGCCAGTGGTGCCGCCCAGCCCGCCGGGGCGCTGGACCGAGTGGGTGGCGTCGAAGACCACGGGCAGGCCTTCCTTGCGCATCCAGAAGAGCGATCGCATGTCGGCGACCAGGTTGTTGTAGCCGAAGGTGGTGCCGCGTTCGGTGATCACGAAGTTCCGGCAGTCGAAGGCGCGGAGCTTGTCGGCGATGTTCACGACGTCCCAAGGGGCGAGGAACTGACCTTTCTTCACGTTGACCGCGCGGCCGGTCTTGGCGGCGGCTTCGAGCAGGTCGGTCTGGCGGCAGAGGAAGGCGGGGATTTGGAGGAGGTCGATGTGCTCGGCGGCGATTTCTGCGTCCTGGGCGCTGTGGATGTCGGTGGTGACGGGAACGCCGAGTTCTTTGCCGATCTCGCCGAGGATGCGGCAGCCTTCGGCGACGCCGGGGCCGCGGAAAGATTTGACCGAGGTGCGGTTGGCTTTGTCGTAGGATGCCTTGAAAAGGTAGTGGATGCCGGTGCGCTTCGCGATGTCATCGATGGCGCGGGCCATTTCCCAGGCGAAGGCCTCGGACTCGAGGGCGCAGGGGCCGAGGATGAAGAAGGGGGCGGGGCCGCCGACGGGGACGTCGCCGATTTGGAAGGGTTCGAAGTTCATGGAAAGAGGAGCTGCGGGATCCGGCTAGCCTGCCGCTTTGTCGTAAAGCGGGCGGAGGTTGGCAAGGGCGGTCGTGAGCAGTTTTTGTTCGGTTTCGGTGAGGTTGCCGGTGGTTTTCGCGGCGAGCATTTCGAGAGAGTCGAGGACCGACTTGGCGGCACGGAGGTTGACGGTTCTCTCGCCGGAGGCTGGGTGGGGGATTTGCCCGAGGAAGAGTCCGGCGTTCTGGGCTTGGAAGAGGATGAACTCGTTGAAGCGGGGATCGGCGGTGGGCATGGGTGAAGGGTGCGGTTCTAAGGGAAAAGTTTGAAGCAGTTTGTTGATGGTAATGGTGAGCTGGCGGGCTGGTTTTGCGCGGTGTGGGTGAGTGAAGAATGGAAGGGTTGATGCGGGCGGGCCGCCCGTGTCCCTTTTGGGAGGGTGGTTTAGGCTGAGGGTAGGACGCGGACGGTGACGGGCGGGGTGGCGAGGAGTTGGGTGGCTGCGGCTTGGACTTCCTCGGCGCTGAGGGCTTGGAAGATACCGGCGATTTCGCGGTGGTGGTCGATGGACAGGCCGAAGAGCACGTCGATGGCGGCGAGGCGGGCGATGGAAGCAGGGGACTGCATACCAATAGCGAGGCTTGAGAGAACGGTCGCGCGGACGCGTTCGAAGGCATCGGCCGGGATCCCGTTTTCGGCGATCTTTTGGATCTCGGCGGCGAGTTCTCGCTGGGCGAAGTCGAGCTGGGCGGGATCGGTGGCGAGGTAGAAGCCGAAGAATCCGGCATCGTGGCCGTGGAACTGGGTGGCACCGACTTGGTAAGCGAGGCCGAGTTCCTCGCGGATGCGGATGAAGAGGGGGCCCGCCATGTCGCTGCACCATTCCTGAATCATGCGCAGCGCGAAGCGGCGGGGATCGAGCGCGCCGCAGCCGGGGTAGGCGAGGGCGAGCACGGCCTGCTTTTTCGGCAAGAAGGCCTCGATCTGGAAGTCGCCGCGTATGCTGGCCGCCGGGGCGGTCCAAGGGCTGCCGGTGGGGAGGGCGGCGAGGCCTTCGGCGAGGAGGTCGCGGGCTTGAGAGGGGTCGAAGGCCCCGGCGAGGGCGACGACGAGGTTGCTGCCTTGGAAGTGGCGGGAGTGATGGGCGGAGAGCGCGAGGCGGTCGAGGGTCGCGAGCGATGTCTCGGTGCCGAGCGAAGGGAGGCCGTAGCCGCGGCCATCGAAGAGGTGCTGGCGTGCGAGGCGGAAGCCGGTGGAGAGCGGGTCATCGAGCGATTCGCGCAGCGAGGCGAGCTGGCTGGCGCGTTCGCGTTCGATCGAGTCGCTGTGGAAGGCGGGCTCGGCGAGGACTTCGCTGAGGATTGGCAGGAGTGTGGGGAGGTCGGGGGAGAGGCCCGACATCTGAACCAGCATGGCGTTATTGCCGGAGCCCGCACCCAGGGTGGCACCGAGGGCTTCGAGGGTATCGGCGAGTTCGGCGGCGCTGCGTTGGATCGTGCCTTGGGGCAGGGTGGCGGCGAGGAGGGTATTGAGGCCGGCGTTTTCGGGGATTTCCGAGACGAGGCCGGCTCGAATGGCGACCTGGGCGGCGACGATCGGGACGCGGGGGTCGGGCAGGAGTGCGATGGTGGCACCGTTGGGCAAGGTCACGCATTCCGGTTCCTGACGGCGGCGGGCGGCGGCCTTCAATGTCGCGGTGGCGGGGGCGTCTTCGGGATCGACGATGGAAATGGTGACCGTGTCGGGCGTGAGGTGAGCGATCGCGCGGCGGACATCGGCGGCGGTGGTGGTTTCCAGCGCGGCGAGGTAGCGGCGGGTGAAGTCGAGGTCGCGGGCTTCGTGCCAGTTTGATGCGAGGTCGGTGGCGCGGCCGGAAGCGCTGGTGAGGGTTTTGAACTGGCTGGCCGCGATCTGGCGGCGGGCTTTGGCGAGTTCGGCATCGAGCTCGCTGGACGGCATTGCCGCGAGTTCGGCGAGGATGGCGGTGATCAATTCGTCGCGCTTTTCTGGTTCGGCCTCGGCGGAGACGGCGAAGATGCCGTCGCGGCCGGCCTGGCTCCAGGACCAGGCGGAGATTTCGAGAGCGAGGCCTTTTTCCTCGCGGAGCCGGCGATAGAGGCGAGCGGAACGGCCCCGTCCGAGGACGGCGGCGGCGAGGTCGTAGGCGGGGACGTCGGGGTGGCCGAGCGCGGGGATTTTCCAAGCGAGGGTGAGCTTGCTGGCGGGGACGGCGAAGTGGAGGTGTCCGCGTCGTGGTCCGAGCTGGGCGCTGTCTTCCGGGACCACGGGTTCGGCACCGCTGCCGCGGGGGAAGGCGGCGTAGAATTCCTCGACCTTCGCCCGGACCTCCTCGGCATCGAAATCGCCGGAAATGCAAAGGCAGCAGCGGTCCGGGGTATAGCGCGTGCGATGGTAGTCGGTGAGGTCGTTGTAAGTGATCGCGTCGAACAAGGCGCGGTGGCCGATGACGGGATGGCGTCGGGGGTCGGACGTGAAAGCGGTTGAGAACAGGAGGCGGCTGGCCCGGTCGTCGGGGTCGTCGAGGCCCATATCGATCTCGCGGCGGATGACGTCTTTTTCTTTCTCGAACTCGTGCTCGGGCAAGGCGGGCGCGAAGACCATCGCGGCGAGGACTTCGAGGAAAGTCGTCAGACCGATTGCCGGGCCGTCGATGTAATAAACGGTGCGGTCGAAGGTGGTGTAGGCGTTCCAGTGACCACCGGCGGCTTGGACGGTGGTGGCGAGTTCGTCGGCACCGAAGCGGCCGCCGCCTTTGAAGACCATGTGTTCGAGGAAATGGGAGATCCCGGAGCCGAGCTGGGCACCTTCGTGAATGCTGCCACTCTCGACCCAGAGCTGCGTGCTTACGACCGGCGCGGCGGGGTCGGGGTCGAGGACGAGGGTGAGTCCGTTCGGCAGGCGGTCGAGAAGGGCGGCAGTGGCGGGGTACTCCATGAATTTCCGGCTTGGAGCCAGAGAAATGGAGGATACACCGATGACATGCAACGGTGGATCGTGCTGGGAGCTTTGGTTCTGTGTCTTTTAGGCGTCGGATCGGTCGTCGGCTACTGGATGTATCGGCAGAACCTGCCAGATCGACGCTGGGTGCCCCTACCGTTTCATCCGGAAATCGACGCGGAGCAGCGGGATCGCAGTGTGTCGGAGATGCGGGGTCGCTTGTTGACCGACCCCATTCTGACCGGCGTGGCGCGAGATTGCGACGTCCAGGGTCGATGGGATTTGGCCAGCGAAGAAGCGGCTTTGGCGGAGCTCAAAGCGCGGGTTTTCGTCGAAGCGGGAGAAATGATTTTCAGCGGCGTTCCGGCGCACACCCTGAATATCGGATTTCGCGGGGTCGCGGGTGAGAAGGATTATCTCGACCGCTTGTCCGAGAGATTGATGGAGGACGTGAGGCGCTTGGTGGATCCGACCCAGTCGGGTGGTGCGGCGCAGCCGACGAAATTCTGAGCGGCCGCCATCGGCTCAGCTTTCTTCGCTCAGGATTTTCGGGAAAACTGGCTTCGGCTTGCCGGTTTCGTGGCCGTCGGCAACGAGTCCCCACTGGAGGTCGTCGAGCTTAAGGTCGAGCAGGCCGTCCATCCTGAGCTGGGCTGCGATCCGCGCGGCGGGGTCGGGGAGGACGGGTGAAAGCAGCACGGCGCAGTGGGCGAGGCTTTCGACGAGGTGGGCGAGCACGCTGTCGAGCCGCGGCTTGTGGGCGGGGTCTTTGGCGAGTTCCCAAGGTTTGTTGCGTTCAGCGTAGGCGTTGCAGACGGTGACGTGGCGGTTGATGGCCTTGAGTGCCTCCGCAATGTCGAAGCTATCCATGGCGGCGCGGTATTCGCCGAGGACGGACTTGAGAGAGTCGCGCACGAGCTGGTCATCGGGTTCGACCGGGCCGTTGGTGGTGACGATGCCACCGGAGTAGCGGGCGGTCATGTTGAGGGCGCGGTTGCAGAGATTGCCGAGTTCGTTGGCGAGCTCCTGGTTGTAGAGCATGACCAGCCGGTCGAGATCGAAATCGGCGTCCTTACCGGTGACGATGTCGCGGACGAGATAGTAGCGGAGGGCATCGGTGCCGAACTTGTCGGCGAGTTCGTCGGGGTCGACGACGTTGCCGAGGGACTTGGACATCTTTTCGCCGCGGATATTCCACCAGCCGTGGACGAGGATTTGCGGCATTCGCGCATCGGCAAAGCCCATGGCGTGGAGCATGCAGGGCCAGTAGATGCCGTGGGCGGGGACGAGGATATCCTTGCCTATCACGTGGACGGGTCCTTGTTGGGGCCAGAGTTGGTCGAAGTCGGGCAGGCCCGCATCGCTCTTGGCGAGGTAACCTGCGAACGAGACGTAGTTGATGAGGGCGTCGAACCAGACGTAGGTGACGAAGTCGGGGTCGAAGGGAAATTCGATGCCCCAGCGCAGTCGTTCCTTGGGCCTCGAAATGCAGAGGTCGAGTTCGGCGGAATTGGCCAGTGCGCCCAGCAGTTCATTGCGACGAAAGCCGGGGATCACGAAGTCGGGGTGGTTCGTGGCGAAGGACTTCAGCCA
Source organism: Verrucomicrobiota bacterium (assembly GCA_004293445.1). Taxonomy (GTDB): domain Bacteria; phylum Verrucomicrobiota; class Verrucomicrobiia; order Verrucomicrobiales; family Akkermansiaceae; genus Haloferula. Next base: position 64,388 of record RDYP01000008.1, read on the forward strand.
CTCCGCGTGGGCGCTGAGGCGGAAGTACCAATTTTCCTCCTCGATTTCGACGACCTCGCCCCATTCCGCGCCGAATTCGCCGGCTTCGTTGCGGTCGCGGTCGGTGAGGAATTGCTCCTGCCGAACCGAGTAGTGACCCTTGTATGCCTTCTTGTAGAGTTCGCCGCGCTCTTTGAGATCGCAGAGGATGGCCTGGACGCATACCTTGTGGCGATCGTCGGTGGTTTCGGCCCAGCCGTCGTACTGGACTCCGAGCTTTTTCCACAGGTTGAGGAAGAGCTTGGTCTTCTTTTTGGCGAAGGTGGCGGGGTGGATGCCTTCCTTTTCGGCGGTTTGCTGGACTTTCTGTCCGTGTTGATCGACGCCGGTGAGGAAATAGGCCTCTTCACCACGGAGCCGCCGGTAGCGGGCGATCACGTCAGCGAGCACCTTTTCGTAGGCGTGGCCGATGTGGGGAGCGCCGTTGGTGTAGTCGATGGCGGTGGTGAGGTAGAACATGAGAGGAAAAGGAAAGGGCGGGGGCGGTCCGGGAATCGGCGGTGGGCCGCGCGCCCCGAGACTCGGAGCCGGAGTGGCGCTTCACAAGTTTTTAGGCACGGGTCCGCGCCGCGTTTTTGCGGGATGGGTGGGCGTGATCCGAAATCGGTCCCAGTCCCGCGGTCGCTCATTCGTGTGGGAGCGGTCCCGATGTTTGGAGTTCTGCGAGCGCGCTGAGCAGCTGTCGGTTGTTTTCCAAGCCCAGACGCTCGCGAATGGAGGCCATTCGTTTGTCCACGGTATCGCGACGAATTTTCCGGGCGACGCTGATTTGGGAAATGTTCTTTTTTTGCAGAAGGTCGGTCAGCAGTCGGAGTTCCGATTCCCCGAGGGATTGGATGGGGCCTATTCCGGTTTGCTCGCCCACGATGCTGCAGAGGCGGAGCCACGCGCGTTCCAGCGTTTGTTTTTCATCGATCGCGCGGGCGATGCGGTCGAGGCAGCGTCCCCCAAAATCCAAGGACTCCTCGTCTTCTTCTTCAAAATCGGCCTGCTTCCGATTGAGTGTGAGTAGAATTCTGCGGTCGCTCAGGCAACTGGGGGCGAAGGCGATTTGAAAGCGGGAATCGATGTGTCGATAAACTTCGCGATAGAGCGGATTTTCCCGGAAGCGGGCCGAGGATTGATAGTGGGTGAGCTTCAGGACGGCGGTGGAACTTGCCGCGAACTGATTCGCCCGCACCACCGGGTGGTGGCTGACCGTTTCGCTGAAAGCATCCAGATGGCGGTGGAATTCCTCGTGGTAGCCGCCGTTCAGCCGACCCGAGATCAGCGATTCCCAACTTGGGGCCCAGTTGTTCCAAGCAAGGCATTCTCCCGGAAGAACGGTCAGAGCCTGCTGGACGAAGAGGGACTCCAGTTCCGAAAGATCGGCGCAGAAGGACAGGTCGGCGATCATGCGTGCGATCTTTGCCGCCTTCGATTCGCTGAGATGTTTATAGGCCATCGCCCGCGATGCTGAAATCCAGGATGAGGGATGCGCGGTCGTGGACGCCGAGCTTGCGGTAGGAATTGGCAAGGTGCTTTTCGACCGTCCGGGTCGAGCAGTTGAGAATCACTGCCACCTCCGGCGCGGTCTTGCCGGCGATGGTCCAGCCGGTGATCTCGCGTTCCCGATCCGACAAAGTGGCGATCCTATCGTGCGCGTCCGAGTTGCTGGCGTCGATGCGCCAAACCATGAGTTGCTGGGTGGCGATGGCGATGTGTCGCGGGGAGATGCGTTCTTCAAGAGCCTTCCATTCCTCGTTGTCGAGGGTCGTGCGCTTCCTCGCTGTGCTGCCGAGTCGGATCTTGCCCGTCGTGAGGTCTCGATGGGCGACGCCCCAGCCTGCGGCGTCCAACAAGTCGCAGAGGGCCGCGAGTTTTTCCGCCGTTCGTTGGTTGCCGGCCCGCATTTTCTGCTCCGCGGCAAGGACTTCCCGATCGGCGGTCGGTGCATGGGACGTGGTCGGCGATCCGGATAGAATCGTGCCCGTTTTTTGGCGATTCATCGCCCCTCGCTGTAGCAAAGAGACGAGGCTGGTCAAAGGGAAACCTTGGATCGCTGTTTGTGGCGGGTGGTTTCGTACTGCGTAGTTTCGGGGGTTTTGGAGGCGGAGGACCTTGGGTATGGCAACGCCATGAAAAAGTTGCGGCCGTGCTGGATCAGAGCGTTGCGAACGAGGGGGTCGTTCAAGGATCGAGAGCGATCCCGGTGTGCGACACTCCGCTGCGGCGGTCGCTGCGGCGGCCTCGGTTTGGGGCTCTTGTCCTCAGGTCTCCTGATCGCTCAAGCTCGGGCCGATGGGTTTTCGGTGTCGGGAGGGCTGGATTCGTTCGCAATGCTGTCCGAGCCTGCCGCGCTTGTCTGTGCCGGGCTGCTTGGCTTGATCCTCATGCTGCGCCCTCGCAGGTGAAGGTTTTCGGGCGGGAACGGATGTTTGGAGGATTGGCGGATTCTGCATTCGACACGGCGCGATTTCAGGGCCGTCATTCGCGGGCATGAGGTACTGGCTGATCAAATCCGAGCCCGATGTGTTTTCGATCGATGACCTGCGGCGTGTGGGTCGCGAGCCTTGGAACGGGGTGCGCAATTATCAGGCGCGGAATTTCATGCGTGATGCGATGCAGCCGGGCGACCTCGCTTTGTTCTATCACTCCAATGCAACTCCGCCCGGTGTGGTCGGTTTGGCGCGGGTGGTCGGGGCACCGTATCAGGACGCGACGCAGTTCGACGCGCAGTCGGAGTATTTCGATCCCAAGTCCACGGTGGAGAGGCCTCGCTGGATGCTGGTGGACTTCGAGTTTGTCGCGAAATTCCCCACTCCGGTGACTCTCGCGCAGATGAAGGAGGAGGCCGGGCTTGAGGGAATGCTGGTTTTGCAGAAAGGCACGCGACTGTCGATCACTCCGGTGGAGCCGCCGCACTTCGAGCGAATCTGCGAGCTGGGAGCTTGGGATGGCCGGGGTGTCGGGAAGTAGCGGGCTTTCGGAGGCGCTGCTCCGGATCGGGGTTGCGCGAGATCCGTGGCCCGATAGCCTCGAGCCCGTGAAAGAAAAGGCGATTTCTCTATTGCAGGAGCTGACGGAGGCGCACTCGGTGCCGGGTCATGAGGAAGAAGTCCGCGCGATTTTCGTCAATGAGCTGGAGGATTGCGGCGAGCTGAGCACGGATCGTTCCGGTGGGGTGTTCTGCGAGCTGGCGGGTGAGGGTCCGCGGGTTTTGGTGGCGGGCCATATGGACGAAGTCGGTTTCATGGTGCAGAACATCACGCCCGACGGTTTTATCCAATTCCTCGCGTTGGGTGGATGGTGGGAGCACAGTTTGCTGTCGCAGCGTTTGGAAATTCGGACCCGTTCGGGCGAGAAGGTCATCGGGGTGGTGGCTTCGAAGCCGCCGCACTTTTTGCCGGAAGGTCAGCGGCGGCAGGTGATGGCGCTCGATCAGATGTTTCTCGATGTCGGTGCGACCTCGCGGCAGGAGGTGGAGCGGGACTTCGGCATTTCGCTAGGAGACCCGATCGCGCCGTGGTCGCCTTTTATGGCGATGAAGCGGGCGGATTGGTTTTTGGCAAAGGCTTTTGACAATCGAGTGGGCATGGCGGGGGCGATTCAAGCAGGCCAGCGGCTGGCGTCTGCCGCGCGACCGAATCGAGTGGTGTTGGCGGGAACGGTGCAGGAAGAAGTCGGCTTGCGTGGGGCTAGGACGGCGGCGGTGCATTCACGGCCGGATGTGGCCGTGGTGCTTGAGGGACCGCCGGCGGACGACACTCCCGGATTTTCTCGACTGGAAAGTCAGGGACGTCTTGGGGGTGGGGTGCAGATCCGCTTGTTCGACCCGAGTGCCATCATGAATCCGCGTTTGGCCGAACTGGCGATTCGCACCGCGCGCGAGGAGGGAATTCCTCATCAGATCACGGTGCGGCGTGGCGGTGGGACCGACGCGGGTTCCTTCCATCTCGCAGGCGAGGGGGTTCCGTGCGTGGTGCTCGGCGTTCCGGCGCGCTACATTCATTCCCACAACTCGATCATCGATCTCAACGACTACCTTCACCTAGTTTCTTTGGCCACATCGCTGGTCCGGCGCTTGGACGATGCCACCGTGTCCGGTCTGACTCGTTTCCTCTGAGCGCCCGGGGTTGCGGGGGCGGCTTCGTGTTTGGTGTTCGGAGTATTGGAGTTTCAGTGGCGGGCGGCAAAACGGGGTTCCTCGGATTCCCCATCCCTGCCGTTGACGCGGCCCGGATTCCCTTCTGAAATGCCGGGCCCGGCGCGGTTCGGGATTGAGTATGGATTATTCGCAGAAAATTGCCCATCAGATCGCCAGGATCCCCCGTTCGGGAATCCGCGATTTCTTCGAGCTCGTCCAGGGCCGGGAGGGCGTGATCTCTCTCGGCGTCGGTGAGCCGGATTTCACGACCCCTTGGCATATCCGCGAAGCCGCCATTTATGCCCTCGAAAAGGGCCATACGAGCTACACCTCGAATCTCGGCCTGCCCGCGCTGCGCAAATCCATCGCCCGCTACGTCTCGGATTTCTTCCACGTCGAATACGACGCGCTCACCGAGGTGCTGGTCACGGTAGGGGTTTCCGAGGCGATCGACATCGCCCTCCGTGCGCTGGTCAATCCGGGTGAAGAGGTCATCTACCACGAGCCCTGCTATGTGTCGTATTCGCCAAGCATCGCGATGGCCTACGCGGTGCCGGTCGGCGTTCAAACCCGGAAGGAGGACAATTTCTCCCTGAAACCGGAAGAATTGGCGAAAGTGATCACGCCGAAAAGCCGGGTCCTGATGCTGAATTTCCCGACCAATCCAACGGGGGCTACTGCCAGTCGGGAGGACTTGGAGGGCATTGCCAAGCTCTGCATCGAGCATGACCTGATCGTGCTGACCGACGAGATTTACAGCGAGCTGCGCTACGATGTGGCGGAGGAGCATGTGTCCATCGCCTCCCTTCCCGGGATGAAGGAGCGCTGCGTACTGCTGCATGGGTTCTCGAAGGCTTTCGCGATGACCGGCTTCCGCTTGGGCTATGCCTGTGCGCCGCAGCCGATCACCGAGGCGATGATGAAAATTCACCAGTATTCGATGCTTTGCGCGCCGATCATGAGTCAGATGGCGGCGATCGAGGCTTTGGAAAATGGTGCTCCGGAGGTTGCCAAGATGCGCGACGCCTACCACCAGCGTCGTGATTTCCTGGTCAAGCGGCTCAACCAGATGGGCTTGAGTTGCCATTCGCCGGGCGGGGCCTTTTACGTGTTTCCGGACATCCGGGGCACCGGGCTGGGATCGAAGGAATTCGCCATGCGTCTGCTCGAGGAAGAAGGCGTGGCTGCCGTGCCGGGCAGTGCCTTCGGTGAGTCGGGCGAGGGCTTCCTGCGTTGTTGCTATGCCACCGGTTTCGATGACTTGAAGCTGGCGATGGACAAGATGGAGCGCTTCGTGGGCCGACTGTGATGGCGATCTCATGAGCGCGCGCGAGTCGGACCCCGATGCCCTGCGGCTTGGCCGGACCGACGCTTGGGTCCGCGCCCAGGTTCTGCCCTTTGCGGTGTTTCTGGGCTTCATGCTCGCACTTCAGCTTTTCTCTTCGCTGTGTGCGTGGGAGCATCCGTCGGCCCCGTGGTGGCGGCATTGGCCGGAGCAGTGGCTCTATCCCGTGCAAACGCTGGTAACGCTCGGCTTGCTGGTCCGCTGGTGGAAGTACTACGAATTTCGTTGGTCGTGGAGATGGTCGCTGGTCGGTGTCGTCTTCGGCGCGGTGGGGATCGGATTTTGGCTCCTGCCGACGGTGATGTACGACCGGCTGGGTCTGACGGGTGAGACCAGCGGTTGGCAGAAGTGGCTGGGTCTGGCGGAGCGGAGTGAGGGGTTCAATCCGGCGGAAGCCTTTGGTGAGGGGACCGGAGCGTATTGGGTTGCGCTGGCGCTGCGCTTTTTGCGAGCGGTCGTGGTGGTCGCGCTGGTCGAGGAAATCCTATGGCGATCGTACATCATGCGCTTCGCCGCCGACTGGGAGGGCGACTACTGGAAACGACCCTTTGGCAAGGCGTCGTGGAAGACCTACGGCATTGTCACCGGGCTCTTCATGCTGGCCCACGCGCCGGTCGACTATGCCGGTGCTTTGGTTTATGGCTCCTTGACCTACCTCCTCTGCGTGTGGAGCCGGAACCTCGGGGCCTGCGTGGTGATGCACGCGGTGGCGAACCTGCTGATGGGCCTCTTCGCGGTGGCCTACGGGAAGTACGGGCTGTGGTGAGGCTTCAGTGGGCGTGCCCGTGCTCCGCGGCGCCGAAATTCAGCACGAACTGGAGCCACACGCTGTGTTCGTCGGCATAGCCGCCGAGACGGTCGTAGGAATATTGGAGTCGGGTGTGGATGTTGCTGTTGTCCGCAAGGTGGAGCTCGCGGCCGAGGTGGGTCGAGGCTCGCCAACGGCGCTCGTTGCCTGAAAGCCGGTTGCCGGATGCCCATTCGAGGCGGCAGCCGACCGTCCAGTCCTTCACGAACTCGAGGCTGCTGGCGAGGTAGGCGCCGAGCTCGGTGTAGTCGCCGTTCATGCCTGCGGCGTCCCGTGCTTCGACGGAGCGGTGAAAGAGTTCTCCTTGCCACTCGACTGGTCGTCCGCCGAATTGGGTTCCGCCTTGCAGATCAGCCCCCGAGACCCAGGTGTTGCGCTCGAAGCCGTTGTCGCCGGTGGCGAAGGACAGACCGACGCGATCGATGCCGCTCATGCCCAGTCTGTGTTCGATCCGTCCGAAAAAGACACCCTTGTCGAGATAGGCCTCTTCCGCGTCGTACACGCCGCCGTTTCCTGCGAAGCCATGTCCGTGTTCCTCGTGTTCCTCCTCGCCTTCCGTAGGCTCCTCGCCTGCTTCTTCAAAGGCCTCGCGGCGGAGTTCGCGGGTCGCGCCGTGGCCGTGCTCGCGGCTCCGGCCGCAGCCGAAGCGGAAGACCCAGGATTCCTCCAAGCCGGGGAGCGGCAGGGCAAGTTCGGCGCCTTGAAGGATGAGTCCTTCCTCGCCGAGGAGGCGGATCATCGAGATCGGAGGCTCGACGAAGGGGCGTTCGTGGAGGTGGTAGGTGTTTTCCTGACCGAAGGGGGCGAAGAACTGTCCGCCGCGGAGAACGATGCCGCCGGGGAGATCGAGCGCGGCGTAGGCGTCTTCCCACTCGCTGTCCCAGCCGTCGAAGCGGTCCCAGAAGACGTTGTGATTCGCCTGTGCCGAAAGCATTTCGCCGAACTCCATCACCGCGCCGAGTTCGATCCCCTGAAGGTTGAAACCGTCGTCGATCGGCGTGTGGCTACCGGGGATGAGGCTGAAGTTCTTCTCCGCAGTGGATCCGCCGAGAGCGAGCGCGGCATTGAGGTGTGGATGAAACTGGAACCAGCCCTCTTCCCCTTGCTCCAGATGCGCCTGCTGTGAGCTGCTCGGATGAGCGGGGTGTTCGCAGATCGGCTGCGAGGCGGCGGGAATCAGGGTGGGGGCGAGGAGGAGTGCGGCGAAGCGGATCATTGATGCGAAAAAGGCGCTAAGGCAAAAAAGATGCAAGAACGAATTTGATGCTAAAATTCCGAGCTTGCCTGACTGATGCCGTTTTTCGCGCCGCTTGTCTCGAAGGCCGGGGGGCGATTCCCGGACGGGGTCCTAAAGAACCGAAGCGGCCTCAGTGGGCTGCTTGGGCGAGCTCCGGCAGCTCGTGGGTCTCGGCTTCGGCGAGAAGCTTTGCCTCTGCCTCGCGCGGGACGTCGATGGTGAAGCGGGTGTCGAGGCCGGGAATCGAGGTGACCGCGATGCTTCCGCCGTGGGCTTCGATGGCTCTTTTGACGATCGAGAGGCCGAGTCCGGTCCCTTTGATCTCCTGCTGCGAGTGGTGTTTTTCCACCCGATAGAAGCGGCGGAAAATGTGGGCGAGGTCGGCGCTGGGGATGCCAACTCCGTCGTCTGCCACCCAGATGCGGGTTCCATGGTCGTCACGGGCGCAGCCGATGGTGACGGTGAGGCCTTTTCGCGGATTCTGCTTGAGCGCGTTTTCGACGAGGTTGAAGAGCACCTGGGTCCAGTAGAAGCGGTCGCCCACGAGGTTGAGGTCGCCAGCCGGCATTTCGATCCGGATTTGAGCCTCTTGCTGGTGAATCATCGATTCGAGACGTTCGAGCACGTCGCTGACGCAGGAGTGCAGGCGGAAGGGTTTCACCTTGAGGGCTGCGGCCTCGCCCGACTCGAGTCGGGAGATCACGAGCATATCTTCCACGATGCGGGAGATCCGCTCGGTATGCTTGCGCATGATCTTGAGAAAGCGGCGGCTGAGGTCCTTGTCGTCGAGGAGGTCGTCGTCGATGAGATTCTCCAAGTAGCCATTGATGATGGCCAGCGGGGTGCGCAGTTCGTGCGAGGCGTTCGCGACGAAGTCCTTCCGGATTTGTTCGGTCTGGTATTCGGGCGTCACGTCACGGATTACGACTCGGGTGGTGGGTTCCTCCGCGGGGCAGTCGGAGAGACGTGCGGCATCGATCACCCAAGCGTTCATGCCACGGCGTTCCTGATTGCCGAGGGGTGAGGATTGCTGGGCCAGAACCGCCCGCGTCACGGTGGGCTCGCCGGTTTCCAAGCAGCGCATGAGGGCGGCGGCGAGGCGCTGGTCGAGGAAGGCTTCCTGCACGGTGCGTCCGGTGAGATCGCGACCGTGGAAAAGGTTTCGTGCCGCCTTGTTGGCGAAGAGCACCCGGGCGTGGGAATCGACCAGAATGAAAGCGTCTCCCAAAGCGTCGAGCAGTTGATCGCGTTCCTCGCGCGCGTGCCGAAGGTCGAGGTTGGACTTCAGTCGCCACGCCGCCACATCGGCCATGAAGTCTTTCCGGGCTCGCTGCAAGCGCAGTACGGTGAGCCCCAGAGCCACAAGGGCCGCCAAGGTGGCTAGGATGGAAATGATGACAAAAAGCTCCGGCATCCTCAAAGGGAGGACACGCAGTAGCCGATGCCGCGGACTGTTTCAACCATCGCTGCATGTTCGCCCAATTTCTGGCGGAGCCGTTTCATGTGGGTGTCGAGTGTCCTGCTGTGGACCTCGTCGCTGTAGCCCCAGACCGTGCGGAGAAGATCGTTGCGATCCTGGGCCTTACCCGCCCGTTCGGTGAGGAAGAGGAGGAGCTTGAACTCGGTGGACGTGAGTTCGACCGGGTGGCCGTCGAGATAGAACTTGAGGGCGTTTTTGTCGAAGCGGAAGGGGCCGAAGCTGAACTCGACAAGGCCGGGTGGGCCGTCGGCGCGTTTGAGGACGGCTTGGACCCGGAGCATCAGCTCCTTGGGGGAGAATGGTTTGGTGAGGTAGTCGTCCGCACCGGCCTCGAGCCCTTGGATGCGGTCTTCGGTCTGGGCGCGCGCGGTCAGCATGATGACCGGGATGTCGCGGCTCCGTGAGTCGCGGCGGATTTCCTTGAAGACGCCGTAGCCATCTTTGCCGGGGAGCATCAGATCGAGAATGATCAGATCTGGCCGCTGCTGGATCGCCATTTCGGCACCGGTGATGCCGTCGTGGGCTTTCAGCACCGCGTAACCCGCTCGCTCCAAATTGAAGCCTACGAGATCCGCGATGTCCCGCTCATCCTCGACGATCAGGATTTTCTGCATGCGGGCTGAGGGATAGGTGGGCTGGCCGATGCCGGGAACGGAAGGCTTGTGACGTTATCGTCGCACAGGCGAAGAGCGGGTGTTCGATCCGGAGCGCGGCATTTTAGTGGCTTGCGTGCCACTCTTTATAAACGAGAGGGGAAATTTCGGACGGTTTGATTTCCGAGCGTCCGCCCCAGAAGACATTGGTGTAAGAAACGGGGATGCCGATCGCTTCGAGGTGGCGGTCGATCGCGGCCTTGTGTTCGAGGACGCGGGGTTTTTCCGTGCCGTGAACTACGCCCATGATATTCACGTCGCCGAATTGTGGCCCGCCCTCGCGCCAGTAGCAATGGGTCATGCAGAAGTGGCGACCGACTTCGGCACCTGCTTCGATTTCGCGGCCTTTCGGAACGGCCCAGTGGAAGAGGCCGTTGAAACGGGTGACTCTTTCGCCGGTGGCCGAGGGTTTGACGTGTTCGAGGAAAGTGGAGAATCGGCCGATGACTTTTTTGGCGTTCAGGCCCTCGGCGATTTCGCAGAAGCGATCGAGTTCGAGACCGAGGTCCGCGGCGCGGCTGTCCCAGGGGTTGGCGCGGATTTCGTCGGGCTTGAGCTCTTCTTTCAGAGAGAGCAGCACCTGCCATTCTTCAGCGGAGAGTTCGACGGTCGCGGTGGTCATCATCACGGCGGGCGCGTCGGACTTGTCGCCGGGTTCGAGCGCCCGTCGGCGGACGTGGCCGACGCCGAGGGCGAAGACGCCGTTTGCGGGCATGAGGAGATATTCGGTGGCACCGGTCAGGCGGAGCAGGGCGGTCGCGTGTTCGTCGAGGGATTCGCCGACCGGAACTTTCAGGGTGGTCCAGAGGCGGTATCCCGAGCCGGAGACTTCGGTATCGGTCGAGCGGATGACGACGTGTCCGGAGAAGGGATCCTCCTTGGACATGAAATCGAAGGCGGCGTTGAGCTTCTCCTCGGGGACTTTCCAAGCGACGAGGGCTCCGTGGGCGAGTTTGGTGGAAAGGAGGGTTTGGCGGACGCGGCGGATGATTCCGGCTTCGAGCATCGCTTGAATGCGCTGGAGCACGGTTTCGAGTGGCACTCCGCTTTGTTCGGCGATGACGTGGAAGGGCTGGCGTTGAAAGCCGGCGACAAGGTCTTCGGAGACCGCAAGGATTTGCGCATTGATCGGGTCGTTGTGTTCGACGGGGACGGTGTGCATGGCGGAGAAACTAGGGGGGGAAAGTCGGGCAGGCCACGCGGAATTTGCGGAAAACCGCTTGATTCATCGCAAGCCGGGCAGGCGGGTTGGGTCGGGGTGGGAATGATGCTCTTGTCCTTGAGTCGGGTATGGGTCATCTGTCGCCCGCGATGCATCGGACTACCGCTGACCTGAGACCCGATCCGGGTTTGGCGCTTTGTCTGTCGTCCTCGTTTTTCGGTTATTACGCGCATTTGGGGTTGCTGGCGGGTTTGGAAGAGCGGGGTCTCTCGCCGGGACGGATCGCAGGAGCATCGGCCGGGGCCATGGCCGGCGGCTTGTGGGCTGCGGGTTTACGGGGTGCGGCATTGCAGGACATGCTCTTCGATCCTCGATTTCTGAGGGCATTTTACGAACCGGGGATCCTGGTTCGCGGGGTGGGTGTGCTCACGGGGTTGGCCGGCTCGGGTTTTTTGTCGGGTCGGCGGATGCGGCGTTATCTTCTGTCGCGGCTTGGCGAACAGCGGATCGAGGATCTGCGGAATCCGCGTTTGGAAATCGCGGTGTCGAATTTGAATACGGCGCTTCCGGAAATTCGGGACCATGGTCCTTTGGCGGACTTCATGGTCGCGAGTTGTGCGATTCCGGTGTTGTTCCAAGCGCAGGAGATCGGTGGCGAATCATTCGTCGATGGCGGGGTGGCGAACGAAAGCCCCTTCGATCACTGGCTGGACGATCCGACGGTACACAGCATTGTGGTTCATCGAATCCGACGCGGTGCGGATCGGAGGGCATCCCGACGGTGGACGCCTTTCGGGGTGGTCGCGGCCTGTCATGGCTTGGCTGCTGAGGAATTGCAGCGTCGTCGCAGGGAGCAGGCTGAGCGTTCCGGCAAGCGCTTGCTGTTTCTGGAGACGATCCACGAGCGTCCCCGGGTCTGGCATGGCGGTCGGGCGCGCGGTTATTTTGCGGCGGGGCGGAAAACCGCGAGGGAAGCGGTGCTGTCGATGTGATCGGCGTGGCGCAGCCCGGCCTTGAAAGTAGGGGTGGTTCCGGTTTGTAGTCGGCACATGATGAAAAGCTCCCTGCTCGCATTGTTGCTAGTTCTTCCGCTCGCTGCGGACGAGGCATCGTCCATCGACGCGATGAAGGCCGCCGCCGAGTCATTCCTAGGGACTCTGGACGAGGCTGGTCGCGGCAAGGCGTCGTTCCCGTTTCAAAGCGAGCAGCGCGAGAATTTCCGCTTCACGCCGCAGGTTCGCAGCGGTCTGCCGCTGAAGGAAATGAACGATCTCCAGCGTGCCGCGGCCATGAAGTTGCTGGATGCCGTGCTGAGCGAGCGAGGCAAGCTCAAGGCGATGCAGATCATCACGTTGGAAAGCGTTTTGCGTGAGATCGAGCAGAGGCCCGATGTGCGGGATCCGGAAAAGTACTATGTTTCCGTTTTTGGAAAGCCCGGTGATCCGGTCGCATGGGGCTGGAAATTCGAGGGGCATCATTTGGCGCTCAACTACACGGTGGTCGGGGGCAAAGAGGTGGCGGTCACGCCATCGTTCTACGGATCGAACCCGGGAGAGGTTCGAGAGGGCGAGCACAAGGGATTGCGGGTGCTGCGGGCGGAGGAAGAGTTGGCCCGCGCCTTGGTCCTGGTGTTGCTGAAGGAGGGGAAGAAAGAGGTGATTTTCAGCGATCGTCCACCCGCCGAAATCCTGAGTGCGGAGCATCGCGAGGCCAAGGCCTTGGAGCCGGTGGGGATTGCGGCCGCCGAGATGAGCGCGGCTCAGAAGAAGGCCTTGTTTGATCTGATTTCGGAATACAGCGGTCGGCATCGCAAGGATCTGGCGGAGGCCGATATGGCGAGGATCGCCAAGGCGGGGATTGGCAAGATTCGTTTTGGCTGGGCGGGCGGTGTGCGGCCGGGGGAGGCGTGGTATTACCGAATCCAAGGTCCGACTTTTTTGATGGAGGCGGCGAACACTCAGAACGACGCGAATCATGTCCATGCGACCTGGCGTGATTTTACGGGCGATTTCGGTCGCGACCTGTTGGGTGAGCACTATCGCCAGCATGGTGTGGACGGCGGCGGACACTGAGACGCTGGGATTTCTGGAACGATTTTACGATTGCGGGATTCTTCCCTTTGTCGCGCCGCGCATCCGGTCCATGGTGCGGTGCCCGGCCGTTTGCGCCGGGGATCCAACCAGAATTCAACGATGACCGCCGCCAAAGATCTCTCGAAAGAAGCCCCTGCAAGCCCTCGTCTCCGCACTCGCGGTTACGCCATTCTCTCCCGCATGGCGGACAAGGGGCGCGCGGAAATCGCCGGGACCTTGGGCGATTATCACTTCGACTGCCCGCTCGATAAGGCGCTGTTTGAGTTCAAAGGTGTGAAGGTCGAGGACGTGCGGGCGGTCATCGCCGAAGGGTCGAACGACCTCGAGGTCGCCGGATGGTTCGATTCCCATGGGAAGTCGAAAAGCACGGCTGACATCAACAACTGGTCCGACAAGATGGAGAAATCGATGCCTTTCGAGGATCCTGAGATGAAGGACTGGTTCGTTGGCGTTTGCGCTGAAGTCGGGATCGATCCCGAGGCGAGCAGTTTGTTCGATTTCTTGGAAGCGGACGATCGACGGAGTTTTCCGGGCGTTTGAGCATTTTCCCGGAACTTTCCCTGAAAGATTTCGAGAGAATCCGGTAATTCCCGGTGGAGATGTCTGCCGCACCGCACACTGCCGAGGAGAGAATCGTCGGTCTGATCGCCCGCCATCAGGCGGAATTGCATCGTTACGTTCTGTCGCTTTTGCCGGATCGGATGCTTGCGGACGACGTGGTGCAGGAGACGAATCTGGTCTTGTGGCGGAAGGCTGCGGACTACGATCCGGCGGAGCCTTTTCTGCCGTGGGCGCTGACGATTGCTTGGTATCAAGTGAAAGCAGCGCGCCGGGATGCGGGTCGCGATCGTCATGTGTTCGATGATTCGCTCGTGGAAATTCTCGCTGCGGAGCATCGCGTGGCGGATCCGGCGGAGGGTGATCTGGAGCGGGCGCTCGATGGCTGTCTCCGCGAGTTGCCGGACAGGCAGCGCCAACTGATTCTTGCGCGCTACGCTCCCGGTGCTTCGGTCCGGGAATTGGCGGCGGAGCGCAAGCAGAGCCCGACTGCTCTCTCGCTGGCTTTGTTGCGGATTCGCAAGGCCTTGGAACAATGCGTTGAACGCAAGCTCGCGATGTCATGAAGGAGGACCGGATCGATCACTTGTTGCACGCGCTGTTCGAGGAGAGTCTCGATGAGGCGGAGCGTGGGGAATTGAACGCCCTGCTTGCGGCTGATCCGCTGGCCCGTGCCCGTTATCGTCGGGCGTCTGCGCTTCATGCCGCTTTGTCGCGCAAGGTGGCGGAGCCTTCGTTTTTTGAGGCACCGAGTCCCCCTCGGCCTCTGCCTTTTCGTGGAAATCGAATGGCTGTGGCGGCGCTGCTTGCCTTGCTTGTGAGCTTGGCGGGTTTTTTCGCGATGCGGTCGCGGGTGCCGGTGGCCCGTGTCTTGGAGGTTGGCGGGATTTCGTGGACGGAGGGTTCTGCCGCGCCGGAATCGGGCCGAGTGCCTGCGGCGGTGCCGCTCGAGTTCGGCAGGGGTTACCTGCGGCTCGGTTTCCCAAGCGGGGCAGAGGTAACCTTGGAGGGGCCGTGCCGCTTCCGGCTCGATGAAAATGAAGCGCTTTCCGTGCTTCATGGTCGGGCATCGGTTCACACGCCGGAGGGTGCCGAGGGATTTCGCATCGACACCCCTGGTGGCCGATTTGTTGATCTCGGCACCGAGTTCGGGCTAGCGGTCGGCAGCGACGGCAGCGCGCCGGTCGTGCTCACCGAGGTGTTCAAGGGTGAGGTCGAGGTTCAGTCTTCGCCGCGCGACAGCACGCGGCTGACCGTCGGCGAGAGCCGGGCCTTGGTGCGCGAATCCGGGCGGCCGACTTTGCTGGCGTCGCTCGACGAGTCGCCAGTCACCTTGGTCAATCATCGTGAGGTCCGGCGCGGTTCGTCGGCGGAGGATGGCAATCTGGCCTTGGGCAAGCCGGTCTTCAGTCCCGGCTACTGCACCCGCCCGCATGGCTCGGTTTTTCCGCCGGACAATCTAACAGACGGTCGCCTCGACGATGGTGGTGTGCCCGGCGACTGGTCCTTTTGGCTCGCGCCGGACGGAGTGGGTGGTGAGTTCACGGTGGATTTGTTGAAGGTCGAGACGGTGGGCCGGTTGTCGCTGCAGAACACCGACAACCGTGGGATCGGCGATCGTGGCACGGCGGCCTTCGAGGCATATGGTTCGCTGGATAACAAGTCGTTCTTCCCGCTGGTCGCCGCCGAATTGCCGAGGGTCGTCGCCGAGCGCGGGGAGGGTTTTCCGTTCCATGACTTCCACTTCGATCCCGTCGGAGTCCGCTACGTCAAGATCGTGGTGATCCGGCATTTCCGCCATCCGGCTCGCGCTGCCGATGATCCTCATCAAAGCGGGGGGCTGAACGAAATCCGCATCTTTGCCCGATGATCCGCATGATTCCGAGAGTCTCTGTCGTGCTGCTATTGGCGACCGTCGCGAACGCCAAGGTCGACTTCGCCCGCGAGGTGCGGCCGATCCTCAACGCGCACTGTACCGCCTGTCATGGTGGAGTGAAAGAAGCGGGCGAGGTGTCATTCATTTATCGTGAGCAGGCGCTCGGCGAGGGAGAGTCCGGCAAGCGGATCATCGTGCCCGGCGATCCCGATGGCTCGGAGATGATGCGGCGCATTCTTTCGGAGGATCCTGACGAGGTGATGCCGAAGCCCGCGCATGGTCCACGTTTGCCGGATGCTGAGATTGCGATCCTGCGCCGATGGATCGAGGAAGGCGCGGAGTGGGGTGAGCATTGGGCATTTGTCGCGCCGCAGGAACATCCGGCACCCGTCGTGAAAAATGCCGCGTGGCCGCGCAACGACATCGATCGCTTCCTTCTCGCGCGGATGGAGCGGGAGGGGATCGAGCCCGCCAAGGAAGCTGATAAGGCGGCCTTGCTGCGTCGCTTGTCGCTCGATCTAACAGGACTGCCTCCGTCATTGGCAGAGCTCGATGCCTTTCTCACCGACACCTCGCCGGACGCCTACACAAAGCAGGTCGAGCGCTTGCTGGCATCGCCGCGTTTCGGGGAACGCTGGGCCAGTGTGTGGATGGATTTGGCGCGTTACGCCGATTCGGAAGGCCTTGGCTTGGACAAGCGGCGGGACGTTTGGAAATACCGCGATTGGTTGATCTCCGCCTTCAATCGGGATCTGCCGTATGACCGATTTACCATCGAGCAGTTGGCGGGGGATTTGATTCCGTCCGCCACGCTTGAACAGCGCATCGCCACGACCTTCCACCGCCTGACTCAAGCGAACAACGAGGGAGGCACCGATGACGAAGAGTTCCGGGTGGCCGCGGTGATGGATCGGGTGGCGACGACTTGGGAAGTTTGGCAAGGGGTGACCATGGGGTGTGTGCAGTGCCACAGCCATCCGTATGATCCCATCCGCCACGAAGAATACTATTCGTTCATGGCTTATTTCAACCAAGCGGCGGACAGCGACGTACCGGAAAATCATCCGCTGCTGAGAGTGCCGCTGGATCCCGCCCGATACGATGAAGCGGGCGATTTGCAAGATAGGATCGCCTCGCTGGAAGAAGATCTTTTCCGCAGTCGGATGACCCTCGCTGCGCGGAGTCGTTGGATCCCTGCGTCCGGCATGTCGGCCAGCGCGACCAGAGCGAAGCTGGAGCTTGTCAAAGTCGATGGTGTCGAAGAATTCCGCACCGTCGGCAACGTCGCGGCAGGAGCGGTTCACAGCTTGGACATCCCGCGTCCTGCCGATCTGGCGGCGCTGACCGCTTTTCGGATCGAGCTTCGCCCGCTTGACGAAGCAAAGGCCCGTCATAGCCCGGAGTGGGGTGCGATGATCCGCAAGATCGAGCTGAAAGCGGTGCTCGCCGATGGCTCGGTGAGTTCCGTGCCACTGGCGGAGGTGATTGCGGACGAACCGCATCCGGCCTTCGATCCCAACGCGTCTCTCGTCGGTTCCGATCGTGGCTGGGGACAATACACCAAGATTTTCAAGCCTCGGCAGGCCATCGTCACGCTGCGGCAGCCGCTCGCGCTGCCAGAGGGCTCCACGCTTCGCCTCGTTCTCGCCCATGCGAATGACGCTGCCGGTGGTTCCTTTCCCCTGATCGCCAAGCGCGGTCGCATCGCGCTGAGCGACGAGCCGGGGTGGACTGAGGCGAAGCCTTCGCATGATGCCTTGAAGACCGAGATTGCTGCGCTCCGCAAGACGCTGGCGGCGATTCCTTCGACCACCACTCCGGTGATCCGCGACTTGCCGGCTGGGCAGGCGCGTGAAACCCGGATGTTCGTGCGAGGTAACTGGCTTAATAAGGGTGAAATCATCGGAAAGCCGGGCACTCCCGCCTTGTTCCCGCCGCTTGCTGAAGAAGGTCGTGCGCCTCGATTGGCGATGGCCGAGTGGATGGCATCGCCGGAAAATCCGCTGACCGCTCGGGTCGCAGTCAATCGTTTCTGGCTGGAGCTGTTTGGTGTTGGCATCGTGCCGACCCCTGAGGACTTCGGCTCTGCGGGTGAGGCTCCGACCCATCCCGAGTTGCTCGATACCCTTGCGGTCCGTTTCCAGACCGGGATGAAATGGAGTGTGAAGTCGCTCCTGCGTGAACTCGTTGGCAGTGCGGCCTACCGTCAGGACGCCACGATTTCCTCCGAACTTGCCGCGCGCGATGGCGACAACCGTCTGCTGGCTCGCGGCCCTCGGCAGCGGGTGAGCGCTGAGATGGCCCGCGACCAGGCGCTGGTGGCGAGCGGGCTGGTGGCGCATCGCGATGGAGGGCCGCCCGTTCATCCGCCGCTACCGGACGGCGTGTGGCGGCCCTTCGACGCTGGAGATGCGTGGACTACGCCACCACCGGGTGCGGCCGATCGCTATCGTCGGGCGGTTCACACTTACTGGAAACGTAGTATCCCGTATCCGGCGCTGACGACCTTCGACGCTCCTGCCCGGGAGCTTTGCTCGAAGCGACGGATTTTATCGAACACGCCGCTCCAAGCCTTGGCCGTTCTGAATGATCCGGCATTCCACGAGTGCGCCCAAGGTTTGGCTCGGCGGATGAAGTATGAGGCGGAGGGCGATCTCGAGGCCCGGCTTTCCTTTGGCTATCGGATTGCCACCTCGCGAATGATCACCTCCGAGCGGCTCGCGGAGTTGCGCGGGCTCTTCCTGAAGCTGGAGAAAACGTATGCCACTGACCCCGCCCTGAAGCAGGGTATGGCCGGTACATCAGATGGCGCTGCCTACACGGTGGTCGCCTCCGTTCTCCTCAATCTCGATGAGGCGCTGATCCGATGACTTCCCGACATTCTCTCGACAAGCAGCGAACCCTGGCCGCCGCACTTCCATGATTCACCAACTCCGTTCCAAAGAACTCCATCACATCACTCGCAGGCGTTTCCTGCGCGATTGTCCGACCGGTCTCGGCGCGATTTGGCTGGCGACTCAAGGACTGTCGGCGGGCGCGGGTAAATTGCGGATTGCGCACGATCCCTCCGCACCGCTTGCCCCGCTACTGCCATCCTTCGCGCCGAAGGCCAAGCGGGTGATCTTTCTCCACATGGACGGAGCGCCGAGCCAGTTGGAGCTCTTCGACTACAAGCCTCAGCTTGTCCGCTACAACGGCAAGGAGTGCCCGCAGGAATACCTCGAAGGCCAGCGTTTTGCGTTCATCCAAGGAGTGCCGAAAATGCTGGGCCCGCAGTTCTCTTTCAAGCAGCACGGCCAGTCCGGCGCTTGGATCTCCGACCGCCTGCCGGAGCTGGCGAAGCACGCCGACAAGCTGTGCTTCATCAAGACGATGCAGACCGATCAGTTCAACCACGGCCCGGCCCAATTGCTACTGCACACCGGGAACCAAAATTTGGGCTACCCCGCCATGGGGTCTTGGCTGACCTGGGGGCTCGGTACCGAAAATCAAAACCTGCCGGGCTTCATGGTGCTGATTTCCGGCGGCCGATTCCCGCGTGCCGGAGCTTCGCTTTGGGGCAGCGGCTTTTTGCCATCGGTCTATCAAGGTGTGCAATGTCGCTCCGTCGGAGATCCGGTCCTCAACACCACCAATCCCGCTGGGATCAATCGCGAGATCCGCCGCGCTGCGCTCGACTCGCTGGCCCGTCTCAATGCCAAGGCGCACGAGGATTTCGGCGACCCGGAGACCATTACCCGCATCGCCCAATACGAAATGGCCTATCGCATGCAGGTTTCGGTCCCCGAGGTGATGAGCATCAAGGACGAGCCGCCCGAAATTCACGCGATGTATGGCACCGAGCCGGGCAAGGATTCCTTCGCGAACAACTGCTTGCTTGCCCGTCGGCTTGCCGAGGCCGGGACTCGCTTCATCCAGCTCTTCGACTGGGGCTGGGATTCCCACGGATCGAACGCAGGCGAGTCCTTGAACGATGGCTTTGTCAAAAAATGCCGCGACATCGATCGGCCGATCGCCGCCTTGCTCAGCGATCTCGATCAGCGGGGCATGCTCGAAGACACCTTGGTCGTTTGGGGGGGCGAGTTCGGTCGCACGCCGATGCAGGAGAATCGCGGGGGTTCCGGCAATGCCTTTACCGGCCGCGACCACAATCCGAATGCTTTCACCATCTGGATGGCCGGTGCGGGGGTGAAGCCGGGAATGACTTACGGTGAGACGGATGAAATGGGCTATCACGTCGCCTCCAATCCCGTCCACTTGCGCGATCTCCATGCGACGCTGCTCCACCTGTTCGGCTTCGAACACCAGCGGCTCGCCTTTCCGTTCCAGGGGCTCGATCAAAAGCTGACCGGAGTCAAACCGGCGAAGCTGGTGAAGGGCATTCTCGCCTGAAGTCGCCGGAGGTCAGCCGATGGCCGGATGACTTGGACGAAAGGAATGTCTCGCCGAACATTCGTCCCGAGCCTTCAATTCAAAGCATGATGAAACGTCGTTCGCTCCTCACCATGATCCCCGCTGCCTCCGCCCTGCTCGGTCTTCGTTCGCGGGCAGAGGAGACGGTTCCCTCTCCGAAGCCGGCCGCTTTCAGCATCGCGGTGCAGTGCTGGTCGCTGAAAAAATTCACTTTGTGGGAAGCGATCGAAATGTCGGCCGCCGCGGGTGCCGATGGCGTTGAGATCTTCGCCGGCCAGCGCATCGGTGGGCCGATTGGCGACATCGTGTTGGATCCCTCGCTCGCGGATGCCCACATCGCGACTTTGCTCGAACACGCCGCGAAGCATGAGATCAAGCCGCTCAACTTCGGGGTGGTTGCGATTTCCAAGGAGGAAGCCGAGGCACGAAAGACCTTCGACTTTGCCAAGAAACTCGGCCTCTATGGCGTGACTACCGAATCGATCGGCTCGATCGACATCCTTGAGAAACTGGCGAAGGAATACGACATCAAGGTCTGCTTCCACAATCACCCGAAGCCGACCTTGCTCTGGCATCCGGATCGAATTTCCAAGGCGCTGGAAGGCCGCGATGCCCGGCTCGGATTTTGCGCCGACGTCGGCCACTGGGCCACTTCGGGGCTGGAGCCGCTGGAGGTGATCCGTAAGATCGCGCCGCGTGTTCTCGCCTTTCACATGAAGGATCGCGAAGCCGTTGGCAGGCCGACCCACGACCGTCCCTTCGGCACGGGGGTGATTGATCAGGCGGCGATTCTCGACGAGGTCCGCAAGCATGGCTTCGCCGGTAACGTGACGATCGAATACGAGCACAACTGGGATCACAATGTTCCGGAGATTGCCCAGTGCGTTGGCTTTCTTCGTGCCTATTCGAAAATGAGGGCTTGAGCGGTTCTCGTGAGGCCGAGGCTGGCAGCTAGGGAATTCTTTCCCATCGGCGGAGCAGCTGTTAAGGTAACTTCATCATGAACCTTCACTCTACTCCGCCCAATTCGGTGCCGCCGCCTCCGCCGTTTTCCGGGAGGTCTTCCGATGAACGCTTGTGGGGCATGCTTGGCCATTTGTCCGCACTCAGCGGTCTGATGACCTGCGGTGTCGGGAACATAGTCGGGCCTTTGATCGTGTGGCAGGCGAAGAAGGACAGCCTGCCTTTTGCCGCGGCCGAGGCGAAGGAAGCGCTGAACTTCAATATCTCGTGGCTCCTTTGGGGGCGCGTTCTGGGGTGCGTGACTGCTGTCCTGATGCTCGTGCTTATCGGATTCCTTCTGCTGCCGATCCTCTATCTGTTAGGTCTTGTATGGCTCGTACTGACCATCATCGCGGGCATCAAGGCGCACGAGGGTAGGTCCTATCGCTATCCCCTGACGATCCGTTTCATTTCGTGAGAGAGTGCCACATCGTCACCGGTCCTGCCGCGGCAGGGAAATCGTCACACGCGAGGGACTTGGCGGCATCGATCGGCGCCTGTCTGATCGATAGCGATACCGCAACCGAGCGCTTGGTGCGCGCGGGTCTTGCGCTGGCCGGCATGGACCCGGACGATCGCGATTCAGCGGCTTACAAGCGGGCTTTTCGCGATGCAGTTTACGAGGCAATGTTTGATCTCGCCGTGGCGAATTTGCCGCAGGTTCCCGTGGTTCTGGCGGGGCCTTTTACCCGTGAGGGTGGCGAGACCGACTGGCCCGATCGCTTGGCGGCGCGACTCGGGGTGAGGCCGCTGCTGCACTTTGTCTGGTGTGAGCCCGAGGTCCGACGTTTGCGAATGCTGGCTCGCGGGGAAGAGCGTGATTTGCCAAAGCTTCGAAACTGGGAAGCCTATGCTGCATCTTGCAGGGAAGACCGACCGGTGTGGGCGCATCACTTCGTCTGCTCGGTCTAACGGCACACGCTCAGGAGTTCGGCATAGACCGCAAGCGTACCGTCGAGCATCGCCTCCAATGTGAAGGGATGCTTGGTGGGGACTGGCGGCGGACTTTCTAACAGTCGTCGAATCACCGGCAGCGCCGCGGTCGGATCGTTCGGTGGGATTCGGCCCTCGGGGTAAAGAAGGGCGAGTTGCTCGCCCACGCCGCCGTGGTCGTAGCCAGCGACCGGCACGCCGAGACCGAGTGCTTCCAAGGTGGTACGGCCGAAGCTTTCTGGCTGGGTGGTCAGTGAAAGCACCAAGGTGGATGCGGCGAGGATCTCGCGGAGATCGGAGCGCCCGCCGGTGAAGGTCACGCGGTCCGCCAGTCCTTCCTTGGCGAAGATCGCCTGAACTTCGGCGAGGTAGGCGGTCTTCCGCGGGTGTGCGCCGCCGGCGATGAGGGCGTGCAGGCTATTGTCATCCGATAGCGCTTTGAAAATTTGGGAGAAATCTTCGTGGCCTTTCAGGCGGGTGATCCTGCCGGGCAGGGTGATGAGCCGCTTGCCGATGGTCGCCGGAAATTCCTTCGCGAAGGATTCCCGCCAAGCGGCGCTGGGCTGGTAGCCGTGAGGGTATTCTGCCGGATCGATCCCACGATGGATGACCCTCAGCTTGTCCGGCGTGGCGCGTGGGTAGTGTTTCAGGACGTGGTCGCGAACGCATTCCGATACGCAGATGACCCGCTCGCCGCAGGTCATGATTTCCGAGTAGCGGCTGACGGAGTTGAAGCCGTGAACGGTGCTCACCAGTCGTGGTCGGGTGGCCGGGTCCATACCGCGCCAGGCGAGAAAGGTCAGCCAGGCTGGGACTCGCGAGCGGACGTGGACGATGTCGGGCCGCTCTTTCCTGAAAAGTCGGCGGAGCTGCGGGATGAGAGCGAGCGAGCTAAGTCGCTTGCGTCCGATGGGTAGGCTGAGGTGGCGGGTACCGCAGGACTCGAGCGCTCCGACCAGTCGTCCGCCGCCGGAAATGACCAGTGACTCGTGTCCGAGTGCGCCGAGGTGGCGGGCGAGTTCTAGGGTGCCGCGTTCGACGCCACCGGATTCCATTTCAGGGATGAGCTGGATGACTTTCATGCGCGCAGCAGGCGTTTGATCACGATTTCCGCGCAGCGGTCGGCCTCGCGCAGAATCCGCGGTGGCGCGGAAAGGTCGCTGTCGGGCGACCAGTCGGCGAAGCGGGTGACAAAGCCTTCGTCCACCAATCGGGCGATTCCCCGTGCGATGCGCCCCGATTTTTTCAAGGCGGGTGCTGGCAGCAGTCCGACCCGTGCGCCACTACTAAGAGCCTCGTAGATCATCGATACACTGTCTTCGGTGACCCAGACTTCCGCTGCTTCGGCCAATCGTTGCGGCAACCAGTCGCGGCCGGTGGAGGCATGGGGGTAGGCTGCCAGCGCCGGGCAGGCACGGGAGAGTGCTTCCAAGCATCCAGCCGGACTCCGTCGCGAATCGGTGATCCGCCAAGGACGGTCCTTGCCGGCGAGAACGATGGCATCGATCGCCGACCGCAGAGCCTCTGCGTCCCATCCGTGGGAGGCGGAGGGGCCGCCCAGGAGGATGAGACCGCCGTGGCGTGGTGCTGTGCCCGGGGGCGGCACTCGATTGAGGGCTCCCTTGGTGGGTATCACGCAATCCGCGCCGCGGCGGCCCCGGAGATCGTGTTCGGGGATCAGACAGAGGTCGAAGAATGCTGACGGCAGGGTCGGCTTCATTAAAAGCACGCAGGGGACTCCGGTTTTTCGCGTGAGTCCGAGCATCGCAGCGTGGGTAGCATGTCCCGCGCCGATGATCAGCCCCGGCGGACGCAGTGCCTCACTGGCGAGCCAAGCGGTTTTCAAGCAGGACAGATGACTGTTCTTGCCGCCGAGCTTGATTTTGGAAATCCGCACCTCGCGACGGCGGCCGAGTGCTTCGGTCAGTCCCAGCGATTGATTCTCATGACCTGGTTTGCCGTCGGACAGGATCCAGATGTGAAGGGGTGCTGTCATGCGTTGGCGCCTTTGTGGTTGAAGACCAGTGCGCTCGCAAGTTCGCGCCATTCGTCCGCGCTTTCGGGGTGTGGGAATGAGCGTGTCCAAGGCTTGCCGGAGACCCCGGCGCCGATGATGCCGCGCAGGTGCAGGCGACGGGCGGCACGGGCGAGGGCTTTGTTGCCATCGAGCAGTAATACGAAGTCCAAGGGAGCGGGATGGGCTGCATCGCATCGCTGAAGAAAGCCATCCATCTGCTCATCCGGGGTCGATGGATCGTATGGGACAAGTACGATCCGGGGATCTCCCGGCAGGCCGGTGATCGCTTCGCCGTGCTCGAGGAGGTCGATGCGGATATCCGGCCGTAATTCGAGCAGCGTGGTGAGGCATGCGATCGCGTCCGTTTTTCCCGTTGGCAGACTTGCGAGCAAGCGAGTCGGGACGGTCGCGTGTCCTGCCGATTCGCTTGGGCTCTCCTTGGTGTAAAAGCTCAGCGGACGGGTTGAATCGACACGCCATCGATCATGGAACCAGAACACGTCCGGGAGGCTGTCGCGCATCGCGAGCTCAAGGTGTTTCATCACGACCGGCGTTCCCGATTTGTCGGGGATCGGTCGTAAGGTCAATCGCCAGTGTCCGGAGCTTTGCGACGCGATCGCTAAGCTAACCATGGCGGCTCCGGTGCGACGCGCCAAGAGGCTTGGCAGGGGGGTGCAGGAGGACAGGCGTCCGAAGAAGGGACAGAGGTCGCCATGGCCGCCGGCGCGTTGGTCGCTCATCACACTGAGCACTCCACCACTGCGCAAGAGTGCGGCGGGGCCCATGAAGCCGTCCTCTTTGCTGAATACGATCGCTCCCTGACGGGTGCGGCGTTGCAGCGTCAATTGGTCGAGGAGTGGATTGGAAAGCGGTCGATAAATCGGGCCGCCGCGGATCATCGGACCCAGTTCCGGGACCAATTGCGCAAGGACCTCCCAATTGCCCATGTGCGACCAAACGATGATCACTCCTCGGCCGGTTTCGACCGGATTTTGCAGATGTTCCAAGCCTTCGATCGTGATGTGATCGCGCAACTGCTTCGGGTCCATGATCACCGCGCGCAGGCTTCCGAGCAAATTCCCGCCAGCCTGGCGGAAGGTTTCGCGGACGCATTGCTGCAAGGCGATGGGCGATGGTGCGGCGTTAGCGGTTGCGATCCGGATGTTTCGCGTCACCAGACGTCGGTGCTTTCCTGAGAGAGCCCAAGCGGCAAGTCCGAGGATTTGGCCGACACGGACCACTGTCGTAAGCGATGCCAGCCCGAGCAGTTTTTCTGCCGCTCGGTAGAGGATGAATTCCACCTTGTGGGCGAGGGTGGGGATTCTCCGGTGGTCACTGGCCTTGCGCATCGTTCCGAGACTCTCCATGGCGACCCCTCCCTCGGCAAGCTCCGGGGCTTGCATGTCAATGATCCCCGCGCGTAATCTCCCGCCGCTCCGCTCCCGTAGTTCAACGGATAGAACAAGGGTTTCCTAAACTCTAGATCTGGGTTCGATTCCCGGCGGGAGCATGTTTCTCCGATCAGACAGCCGCTTGATCGGGTTCGAGCGCCCGCAGACGGTCGAAGATCCCTTCGATGACGCTGTCTTTGCCTGCGAAAAGTTCATCGGGGCCACCCGCGTGAACATCGCTAAATGGCGGTTCGTAAAGTGCGGAAGCATCGACGATCCCGCGGGCGGCGAGTTGGTCGACCAAGGTTCCGATGAAGCGGATCTGAGCGGGATTGAGGTCGCGGATTTCGAGGAAGTCGGAGAACAAGGCCAGCACCGCGCTCCGGTCGAGGCCGACGGTCCGCCGCACGAAATGCGCGAGGGACGGCGATTCGGTCCGGCGCAGCAGGCCGTCGAGAAGGACCGGGCCGTGAGTTTCCCCGATCTCGACCAGCAAGGTCTCCAGCTGCTCCAGATCGGTCGGCGTCAGCGGCTGGTTCTGCCGCAGCTTGCCGATGACGAAGTGGTCGAGGTGGTTCCGCAGGTAGTCGCGGACCTTCTTCTCATACTGCGCGCCGGTCATCGTCGGGATCGGGATTGGCTCGCCTTCGCGGATGCCCTGGATCTCGTCCTTGAAGTTGGAATAGACGTTGCGGCGCTTCGACTTGTCGATGAAGCGGGTGAGGTCGCGCAGCCGCAGACGGACTTCCTCCAGCAGGTCGAGGTCGATGCCTTCCCAGAACGACGGCTCCTGGATGGCCTGCAAATAGGCGAGCTGGGCCTTCACCGCGGGAATGGCGGTCTTCTCTTCCAACTGTGAGGCGATGCCGGTGACCTGATTGCGCAAGGTCTCGAAATGGCCGCCCATGCCCTCGACGTGGGCCAGTTGCATCCTCAGCAGGGTAAGGTCGAAGAGCCTCGGCTCGATGTCGTCCATCGGTGCCGCGCTCGGCAGTCCGGCAACCTCGTTGGCGAGCTGGTGGAGCGAACTCTTGTCGATCGCTCCTTCCCAGGTGCCGTCCTGCTGGAATCGCTCGACCGTCCGCAGATGCATCCGGACCAGGAAATTGTCGCGGTTCATCCCGGCGATCTCCGTCCGCAGGGTCTCCTTGACCGAGCCCAGCAGCTCGCCCTTGGGTGCGAGTTCGGGCTGTCCTTGCAGGTGGCCGATCAAGCGGACGCGCGAGTGGAAAAGCCGCACGCCGAGCGGTTGGGCGACGCTGCCCTCGATGCCTTCCGGGTTCTCGCGGAAGAAGTCGAAGTTGAAGCAGAAGTCGAAGACCCGGAAGTCCTGCTTGTCGAGGCCGGGGCCGTAGAGATCCGGGCAGAGGCGGGTGCCGCGGCCGATCATCTGCCAGAACTTCGTCCGCGAATAGACCGGCTTGAAAAATACCAAGTTCACCACCTCCGGCACGTCGATCCCGGTGTCGAGCATGTCGACCGAGATCGCGATGTGCGGATTTTTGTCCGGGATCGAAAAATCGTCGATCAGGCTCTGCGGATACTTCGCCTTGTTGTCGATGATCCGTGCGAAGTGGCCCTTGAGGTGCGGGTAGTGGAAATTGAAGCGCTCCTCGATGAAGACCGCGTGGTCGTGGTTGCGGGCGAAAAGGATGGTCTTCCCGAGCCGATCGCCCTCCGCCACCTTGTGGCCGCGTTCCATCAGGGTCTGGAGCACCTTGTCCACCGTGTCGGCGTTGAAGAGCCACTTGTTCACGGCGGACGCGTTGACGGCGTCGGGCAGCCCCTCCTCGCCTTCGTCGCCCCAGTCGAGGCTTTCCCAGTGGGCCTTCTCCTCGTCGGAAAGCTGGTCGTAGCGGATGCCCTCGCGCGGGAACCGCATGTCGATCTGCTCCGCGCGGGGCGGCACGAGGAAGCCGTCCTCCACGGCGCGCGACAGCTCGTAGGCATCGGTCGGGACGCCGGGCTCCAGGTCGAACAGCTCGTAGGTGTTGCGGTCGATCTCCTCGCGCGGGGTGGCGGTCAGGCCGACCAGCAGGCAGTCGAAGTAGGAGAAGATCGCCCGGTATTTCTGGTAGATCGAGCGGTGGGCCTCATCGATGACGATGAGGTCGAAGTGCCCGACCGAGAAGCGGGCGGTGCCGTTCTTCGCGTCGTCGATCAGCCCGATCATCGTCGGGTAGGTGCAGGCATAGACGCGGCCCTCCTTGTCCTTCTCGGTCACCAGATTGACCGGGCTCGATTCCGGCAAGTGCTTCTTGAAGGCGTTCACCGCTTGGTTCACCAGCGAGACCCGGTCGGCGAGGAACAGCACGCGCTTCGCCCAGTTCGCGCGTTGCAGCAGATCGACCAGCGCGATCGCGGTGCGGGTCTTGCCGGTGCCGGTGGCTTGGACCAGCAGCGACTTGCGGCGGCCGGACATGAAGGTTTCGCCGATGCAGCCGATGGCGCGCTTCTGGTAGTAGCGGTCGATGATTGCGGCGTTGATCGCCGAGACGGCGAGTGCCTTGCGCGAGGTCCGCCGCTGGATCAGGCGTTCCAGCTCGTCCTTCTTGTAGAAGCCCTGCACCCGGCGCGGCGGGTAGAAGGCATCGTCCCACAGCCAGGTGTCGTAGCCGTTGGTGTAGAAGATCAGCGGACGTCGGCCGGTCATCGCTTCCAGGCAGTCGGCGTAGAGCTTCGCTTGCTGCTGGCCGGCGCGGGCATCGGCGGTCGTCTTCTTGGCCTCCACCACCGCCAGCGGCAGGCCGTCGTCGCCCCACAGCACGTAGTCGGCGTAACCGATGCCTTTGGCGTTCGGCATGCCGCGGAGTTCGAATTCCCGGTCGCGCGGCTGGTCGAGCGGCCAACCGGCGCGCTTCAGTTCCAGGTCGATGAGATGGGTTCTCGTCTCGGCTTCCGAGTAGTCGTGCGGATCGGGCTGCTGCTGGTTGGCGGCCTTCGCGGCGGCCAGTTCCGCGCGGAGCTGTTCGAGTTCGGCATCCAGCTCTCCCAGCCGCTTGTCCTTCTCCGCCGCCGCCCGTGCGGAAGCTTCCAGCTCCGCTTCGAGTTCCGCCAAGCGTTTGCGGTCGAGCGGCGGGGCCGCCGCTGCGGTCGGGACCAGGGCCGGATCGTAGACCACCGCGGCGAAGCGGGCGGCGCCCTGCCGGGTGTAGGTGCGGGCCAGCCAATAGAGCACGTGGTGCAGCTCCTTGAGCGTCTGGAGCGCCTCGAACTGCGTGACCGGCCGCTGCTGGTGGACCGCCTGGTTGCCGGAGCGCTGGATGACCCGGGTCTTCTGGAAGACCGCCTCCGGCACCGCGGCCTGGAAGCTCGGCTCGTGGATCAACGCGCCGAGGGCCTGGTCGTAGGGCATCCGCAGCGAGCGATCGTGCTGGTAGAGCCACCGCACCGCCGCCTCCAGCGCGAAGCGGGCGTAAAAGCAGGCCGCCCGCGGGTCCGGCATCGCCAGCCGCTCCGCCCGCCGGCAAGGCTCCGCCAGTTCGGCGAACTCCGGGGAGAGGAAGGAGAAGTTGGAAGCGTCCGGTGGCATGGGGGCGGGATGGTCGGCCGGGCAAGCGCATGTGCCCTCCGACCAGCGCCCTTTCCCTACATGTTAGGAAGGAGGGCGTCAACGAAGCGCCTGCCGCGGTTTGGCGGCTTCGCCGTGATTCATCAGACCGAGTTCAATCGCGCCCTGCACCAGCACTTGAACAGCTGGCAGGCATCCTTTGAAGGTGATGCGGCGCAACAGCCCTTCGCCATGCTCCGCGAAGAGTCCGCGCAGCAAGCCGTTGACGAAGGAGCTGTTGGCCGACCGAATGCCGGAGAAATCGAGAATGACATCGTCAACGCCATCAAGCAGCGGGGCGAGGATTGCCTGTTTGAAGGCGTGCGCTTCCGCTCCGTCGGCAACCGAAGGGCCGAAGCTATCGCGGAGAATGAGGAGACGCTTCATCAAAGCTCTGAAGATGACCGCAGGTCCGGAGATTTCAAGGTTGGGGGTGCGGGAGTCGTCAAATCTTCGGACCTCCTTCCCAAATCTGTGGACCCTGGTGGTGAGCCGTGAAGATTTCTGCCGGCAGCGCTTTCGACAGATTCAGCACTAGCCGGCTAAGACTTCGGGTCGACCGCTGATTGGCTCTTCTGTTGATTCATCAAGATTCTGGTGAATCGAAAAAATAGAGCTTGATGCTTGCCGATCGCGGCGCCGGCGGTATCGTGCCGGCGAATCTGAACCCCGGCTCGACTGGTCAGTAGGATTCAACCGGGGATCCGAAAGGATCCCCTTACTCTTTCAAAGACGGACGATTCCATGCGGGTCACGGGGCGACGCATGACGGCAGAGAATGGGTTCTAAGCGGTTGAAGTAGTTCTGGCCCGACTTCTTCCGCATGTAGGCGGATGGGGCGAGTTGCTGGTAAAGCAGGAAGGCGCAGAGATCGGCGGACTGGATGAGGTAGGAGGTTTCGGAGTTCCTGAAGTTGGCGTCCTCGATGATGGTCCGGAGCTGGAGGTTCCGGTAGCCTGGCCCATGCTGCGCTTGGTTCGCGACGGGATTGTAGGATCGCATCCGGCGTAGGAGCTGATTCAGTTTTTTCTGATCGGTGGCATCAGGGAAGAGCATCCCACGCTCGTCCGCGTAGCGCGGGCCGGGGAAGTTTCTCGCTGAGATCGTGTTTTCGAACCGCTGGACCAGTGCCTGCCACGCCCGGTCAAAAACGGGGTAGTCGGATGCCTTTCCCTGCTTGTCCACGACGATGTTGATGACCGCAAGATCGGGAAAGCCGGCGAGAACGTCCGCATAGAGCCGGAGGATCTCGAGTCGTTGATGCTTCGGAATACGGACCAGCTCTCCCGGGCTGTTGAGCATTTTGCCAGCGTGGATCTCCTCGCGCAGCTTGAAGCCAAAGCGTGCCTTGATGTCGCGCCGGAAAGCGATGAGTTCCTCGATCAATGCTTTCCACCTGAGTTCGTGAACCACCAACCCGGACAGCACGAAGTAGCGGGTCGGCGAGGCGCCCAAGCCCGCATCACCGCTCTCGTCGACATACATCAGATACATGTCGGGAGATTTTGGATTCCGGGCTTATGGGTCGAGCGCGTTTGTCGGGAATCTGCACGCGGTCAAAGCCGTTCACCTGCGCTACCTCATGAAACGCGGGTGACCGAGCAGGCTTCTCCCGTAGGCCCGGCGGCCGGCATCGGATGGATAGCTCTCGGTGCCGGAAAGGATGCCGAGGAGAGTTCCGTCGCGGCCGAAAGCGGGCGATCCGGGGCGGAGAATTCGGCCCGAGAGGACTCCCGTGACGAACGTCTTCAATGATTCGGAGGTGGACTGGCGGAAGTGCGAGATCACGCTGGCGTCGAATTGCACGGGAGAGAATGACCGCTCGCCGGACATCACGTCGACCGCCTCGCCGGAATGGATAAAGCCGATCTCCTGACCCATCCACGTGGAGGCGGCAAATTGCACCGGCGTGCGGATGAGATTCGATTCAAGTTCGCCAAGCCCATGTTCGCGCCAGAGTTCCCGGACATGCTGCCACGCGGCTTCATCTCGTGCGCCCAAGGGAAACACGCGCAAGCCGAGCGCGCGATTACCAGCCCCCGGATCGAATTCAAACCTCTCCATGCCTGCCGAGATGACGACCCGGCCACCCTTCGTTTCAGCAACCCGCGTCGCCAGTTGCAATGCTTCGTCGCCGACGAGAATTTCCGTTGCGGAGAGGATGCAGCCGTGTGCCACCGACTGGACGAGTTCCCTTCCTGCCAGCTCGCGGGAATGGAAGCCGCCATCATAGACTACAGTCAGATCGATCGTTCGCTGGAGGTATTCAGCGACAGCGGTGGACCAGTCGCTGAGGCCGGGATCAGGTCGGGCAACCGACTCCTCGAGTTTCTTGAGAAGGGCCGCAGCTTTGGGTTCCGATTCCAGGGCTGCAATCCGTTGGTCGATCTCCTGACCCGCGAGTTGGTTCGCCATTTCGACCGCTGCAGAGACCCCGGGAATCTGAGTGCCGATGGTCTTTGCGAGATTCTCCGGCTGGAGTAGGAACTTGGCCTTGTCCCTGATCGATGGTTTGGGGGGATTATCGGGAGTGCTCATGGTCAAAGTTCCCCGCGGAAGGCGCGGTGCTGGAGGGAGGCGAAGAGGGCGTCCAGTTCGGCGAGGTGGGCGCGCTGCTGGGCCTTCTGACGCTCCACGGATTCCACGATGGCGGCGAAACGGCGTTGGAGGGGAAGCGGGGGAAGTGGGATTGCGACTTTTCGGAATTCTTTGGAGCGAATTCCAGTGACGGTTGATCCCGTGGACCGCTGATCCATTTGGCGAGTCGCAAATGGCATCGTGAGTGCCCACATCAAATAAATCGGCTCTAGCAGATCGCGCTTTGGTTGGAGAACAAGTAGGCGCTGGGCAAAAGCAGCCTTGTAGTCGGGAACCAAAGCAACCTCACCCATCGGTGCTTCTGTTGTGATGATCACGTCCTGAGGTGACGGTATCCCGCGGCGCATCCAAGATTCATAGGCTTCCGTAGCGATGAACTCGCTCGGTTCGTCCACGCCTTTGTTCTTCACGATTTTAGCTGTGATCAAAGGGATTCCCGAAGGAGTCTTGTCCGGAGATTTGCCTCGGTAGTCGATGATCCGACCGACGGATTCTTCGATGGACATCGTCGGATGGGTTGGATTCGAGACGGGATCGCCGAAGAGGGTGAGGAAGGTGGATTGGAGGAGGGAGTCGAGTTGGGCGAGGGACTCGCGGCGCTTGGCCCGCAGCGCGTCCGCCGCATCCAGGATGCCCGCGATCCGCTTTTGCTCGGCGAGGGGCGGGAGGGGGATTTCGATCTCAGCAAGCGCTGTTGGGCTTAGGCGAGGGAGGTTTGCGCCGGATGTCCGAGAGTTTGCATACTCAACCATCGAGGGTTGGCGCAGGAAGTAGCAGAGGAATCTTCGGTCCAAGTTCGAACCGGGAAGGATTGGAAGAATGTCCGTGCTACAGATCCCGGTGAAATCGGGGCAGGTGATCTTGGCCAGATAAGGGCGAAGCTTCCCGTATAGCACGTGCTTCGCCGAGAATCTGAATTTCGAGCTGGCCAGCTCTCCGGCGTCGACAGGCTTCGCGCCGAGAATCTTGCCGCCGCTCTCGATGTGCTCAAGGCCGAGGTAAGGCGTTCCTTCTTCGATCTCTGCTGGTTGAATCGCTGACCGTTCAATGACAGCGACCTTTGAGAGCGCGGTGGATTTCCAGCGAGAGATCATCCCAGCAACCCCTCCAGTTCCTTCCGCCCGGCGGCGATTTCTTCTTCGTGCCTCATCGTGATTCTCTTCAGTGCCAAGGGCGCGGGATTCCTCAGCCCGGGGTATCGCCCCGGGTGGCAGCCCCCCGAAACATCCCCGCGCCCCAAGGGGGTGCGATCCGGGGGCGTGATGCCGGGCCGGGAAGCGTGTCGCAACCCTTCGGGCCGCCGGTCGTCGTGGGTTGCGAACCCGGGGCGATGCCCCGGGCTGAGGGATGATGGCCCTTTGGGCCGGGAGAGTCGGTGGCGGCGACACCGCATTCCCTGGTGGCGGTGGTTCACGCTCATCCCAGCAACCCCTCCAGTTCCTTGCGCCCGGCGGCGATTTCTTCTTCGAGTTTCGCGAGGCGGGCGAGGATGTCGCCCGGGGTGTCGTGCTCGATGCTTTCGTGGACGACTTCCTTGTAGCGGTTGAGCGAGAGGTCGTAGTCGTTGGCGGCGATCTCGGCTTTCGGCACCAGGAAGCTTTGATCCGTGCGCTGGCGCTCCGTCTCCGCCATCTTCGATCCACCATCTCCCATCTGCCATCCCTTCCACCGCTGGAGCAGGTCGGGGAGGTCGGACTTGTCCTGCGGAGTGCGCTTGTCGTCGAGGCTGAAGCCGTCGGCCTTCATGTCGTAGAACCAGACCCGGTCGGTGCCGCCGGAGTTGGTCTTGGTGAAGAGCAGGATGGCGGTGGAAACGCCGGCGTAGGGCTTGAAGACGCCGGAGGGCATGGAAATGACGGCGTCGAGCTTCTGCTCCTCCACCAGCAGGCGGCGGAGCTGCTTGTGGGCCTTGGACGAGCCGAAGAGGACGCCATCCGGCACGATGACGGCGGCGCGGCCGCCGGTTTTCAGCAGGCGGAGGAAGAGGGCGAGGAAGAGCAGCTCGGTCTTCTTGGTTTTGACGATCTGGAGCAGGTCCTTGGCGGTGGCCTCGTAGTCGAGGCTGCCGGCGAAGGGCGGATTGGCGAGGAGGACGGTGTAGGCTTCCTCGTCGCCGGCGTGGGCTTCCTCCAGGCTGTCCTTGTAGCGGATGTCGGGGTTTTCCACGCCGTGGAGGAGCATGTTCATGCTGCCGATGCGGAGCATGGTGGAATCGAAGTCGTAGCCGTGGAAGGTCTGCTCGTTGAAGCGGCGGCGGGATTTCTCGTCGGCGAAGATTTCCGCGCCGTGGTGCTCCCGCAGGTGCTCGGCGCTGGCGACGAGGAAGCCGCAGGTGCCGCAGGCGGGATCGCAGATGAGGTCCTGCGGCTTGGGGTCGATCATTTCCACCATCAGCCGGATGATGTGGCGCGGGGTGCGGAACTGACCGTTCTGCCCGGCGGCGGCGATCTTGCCGAGCATGTATTCGTAGAGGTCGCCCTTGGTATCGCGGTCGGCCATGTCGATGCCGTCGAGCTGGTCGATGACGTTGGCGAGGAGACGGGGCGAGGGGAACATGAAGAGGGCGTCCTTCATGTGGTGGGCGTAGGTGGAGTCGCTGCCGTCCTCGCCGGTGCCCTTGCCGAGGGTCTTGAGGAAGGGGAAGACCTCGTCGCGGACGATCTCGAAGACGGTCTCCGGGGCGTAGTCGCGGAAGCGGGACCAGCGGAGGTCGTCGTAGCGCCGGCCTTCGCGGGAGGCGGGATTGAGGCCGAAGGGGAAGATCGGGTCCTCGATCAGCTGACCGGTGCGGGCGGCCTTGCGCTCGCGCAGGGTGTGGAGTTCGTCGAGCCGCTTGATGAAGAGCAGGTAGGTGAGCTGCTCGATGACGGTGAGCGGGTTGGCGATGCCGCCGGCCCACATGGCGTCCCAGATGCGGTCGATTTTGGATTTGAGTTCCCCGGTGATCATTCGATGTGGGGGATGAAAGGGGAGAAGGGTCTTTGGTGCAAGGCGGGGCTGGTTTTTTGGGGGGTGTGGAAATTTGCTGAGTTGATGAAAATGGGGAGGTCTGGGCGTATTGAGGCTGATGAAGGTGGCACTGGGACTTTGGGTTTGTATGGTTGCGGTGCTCGGTGCGGCGGACCTGCCATCGGCCGGTCTGGTGATCGATCTCGATGCGGCGAAGGGCTTGCGGGTGGAGGACGGGAACCGGGTTGCGGGCTGGACCAGCCAAGGCGAGGGCGGGTACATCTTTGTCCAACGTGACGAGGGACGAGTGGAGCCGGGCGGTGGCCGGCCGACCTTGCGCAAGTCGGTTCCGGAGCTGGGCGGCAAGCCGGCGCTGGTGTTTCGCCAGCAGGAGCTGGTGTGCTTGGACGAGGACGCCTTCGACGGCTTGAGCACGGGCAAGGGTCACACGTGGATCGCGCTGCTGGCCGCCCACGAGCAGCGGGTCGGGCTCGAAGATGTGAACTCGTTCTTTGGCAACCTGCGCAACCAGGGTGGGAAGTTCGAGGGCATTTGGGGATGCCTGAACGACGACAACACGGTGTGGTGGGGCGCGCGCAACGGCGTGACCTTCGGCCGCTTCGATGCG
The DNA here is from genome assembly GCA_004293445.1 of Verrucomicrobiota bacterium. Classification (GTDB taxonomy): domain Bacteria; phylum Verrucomicrobiota; class Verrucomicrobiia; order Verrucomicrobiales; family Akkermansiaceae; genus Haloferula. The sequence goes on from RDYP01000008.1 coordinate 99,246, forward strand.
AACAACCCGAAGCTCCAAGGACCGCGTCTGGAGCTTGGCAAGTTCCATCTCCTCGCCGGCAGGATGGGTGCGGGGACGGGAACGGTGAAGCTGGAGCTTTTCGTCGACGGGGGGTGCCCGGTTGCGGTCGGCGAGGTGCGGGTGAATCCCGCGGCGGATCCGTCGCGGATGGCGATCGGCCAAGAGCGGGATGCGATCCAGCATCCGGGCCACGAGTCTTTCGACGGTGAGCTGGCGCGCTTTCTGGTTTGGGCGCGTCCGCTCGCGGATGACGAGTTCGAGTCCGTAATGAAGCAACTCCGCGCGTCGTACTTCGCGCGCTGAGTGTTCGTTTTCGCCCTACAGGAGGTGGGCTCCGTTCGATGGGCGTGAAGCGAAGATCTGGGGTCGGATGCCGGTGGCGGCCTGGTATTCGGCGGCGAGGGTCGCGGCGATGGCTGGTGCCTTGCTCGATTCGCAAAGGGTGACGGTGGAACCGCCGAATCCTCCCCCGGTCATTCTGGCTCCGATGACGCCGCCGGCGCGACCGATGGCGCGGGCGATGTCGACCATCAGATCGAGTTCCTGGCAGGAGACTTCGAAGTCGTCGCGCAGGGAATCGTGGCTGGCAGCCATGAGGGGGCCGAGGGCTTCGAAGTCGTTTTTGGCAAGAGATTGTGCCGCGCTGATGGTCCGCGCGATCTCCCCTACGACGTGGCGGGCGCGGCGATTTACCGGCGAGCCGAGTTGTTCCCAATGGGTTTCGACATCGAGCGGGCTGACATCGCGCCACGAGGTCTTGCCGATTGTGGCGAGACCATCTTCGGTGTTTTTCCGGCGAGCGGCGTAGCCTCCATCGGAGAGCTGGTGGTGGACCATGGTGTTCGCGATGAGCACAGTGAGGTCGGGATTTTCAAAGGGGATCAATTCGGGTTCTCCGCTCTGGCAATCGATGAGAACGAGCCGGTTGGTCTTGCCGAAGGCGGAGGCGAACTGGTCCATGATGCCGCAGGGAACGCCGGCGAAGTCGTGTTCGGCCTTTTGGCAGAGGAGGGCCTTTTCGCGGGTATCGAGGACGGTATCGAGCAGTCCTTCGAGCAAGGTGGCGATGGCGCACTCGAGGGCGGCGGAGGAGGAAAGTCCTGCACCGCCGGGGACGGAGGAGAGGATGAAGGCGTCGAACCCGGGCAGATGGTGGCCGCGGTTTTGAAAGCCTTGGATGACGCCGCGGAGGTAGTTCGCCCAGCTCGGATCGGAGATTTTCTGGGCTTGATCGAGCTCGATTCTCGCGTGTTCTCCGCCCAGCGCGGTGGCGATGCGTGCCTCGCGGCTGCCGTTGAGAGCGGCCGCGATCACGATGTAGCGGTCGATCGCGAAGGGCATCACGAAGCCGTCGCAGTAGTCGATGTGCTCACCGATCAGGTTGACGCGGCCGGGGGCGGCGGCGGTGATGGATGCTTCGCAGCCGAAGCGTTGTTGGAGGCCGACGGCGGCGTCGGCGGCGAGATCGGCGAGGGATGGTGCGAGGTCGAGGGACATGGCTTGGAGACCTAGAAGGAATGAATCAACGGGCGGCTGGCATGCTGAGTGGCGAGCGTGTGCGAGGGGCGAATGTCGTAGGGATGCTCATCTCGTGCGAGGTTTCAGGCTTCCCCGGGCTCCGCGTTCAAGCGTCGTTTTTACCGGTTTTTTTCGCGAAGTAGAGCATGATCAAACCGAACACGAGCATCACCACGCCCCAGACGGAATTGATGTTCATGCCGAGCGATTTGCTATACATCGCGTCGCCTTCGGTGAAGAGGCCGTAGCCAGCGAGCATGAGCCCATAGATGGTGAAGACGTAGCCAATGGGAAGACGGAGATCCATGATCGTGCGGGGTTGGGGTTTCTTACCAGAAGATGAGGTTCAGGATAACAACGGCGACCATGACGATCGACCCGAGGACGGCTGGACGGAAGATCCAATGCTCGTTCTCGTCGCGATGCTTTGGCGTCAGCGAGTAAACGAGGCCGCGCAGTTCCTCGTCGGTCTTGCTGCGCTTGGTGACCAACGAGAGGCCTGCATTGATCAAGAAGGTCGCGCTGAAGGCCACAATGGCGATCCAGAAGTTCTGCGACATTTCCTTCGGGAAATCGATGGACTGGCTGATCCAGCCGCCTTTGACGCCTGGTGGGTTGCCGATGGCGTAACTGAGGCCGTGGAAGGTTACCGCTGAGGCGGTGCCGACGACGAGTCCCCAGAAAGAGCCCGTGCCGTTCGATCGCGTGGTGAACATGCCGAGCAGGAAAGTCGCGAAGAGCGGTGCGTTCACGAAGCCGAACACGAGCTGCAGGACGGACATGATGTTGTTGTATTTCGAGGCCACCAAGGCGAAGCCCATGGCGGCGATGATGCCGAAGATCGTGGCCAGCTTGCCCATGGTGAGCAGTTGGGCGTCAGTCTGGTTCGGCTTCATTGTTTTGTAGAGGTCGTAGGTCCAGACCGTGTTGAAAGCGGTCACGTTGGCAGCCATCCCCGACATGAAGGAGGCCATCAGGGCGGTCAGTGCGAGTCCCAGCAGTCCGTTGGGGAAGTAGTGGAAGATCATCGACGGCAGCACCTGATTGTAATTGGGAACTCCGTCCTTGAGCGGGATCGAGTAGCCGCCAGCGACCGCGTCGCTGGTCAGCCCGTAGGCGATCATGCCTGGCAGGATGACGACCGCGGGGAAGAGCATCTTGGGGATGGCACCGATGATCGGGGTCCGGCGTGCGGCTCCCATGGAATTGGCGGCCAGCGCGCGCTGCACTTCCGCGAAATTCGTGGTCCAGTAGCCGAAGGAAAGCACGAACCCGAGGCCGAGCAGGATGCCGTACCAAGGGACTCCCATCGGGTTGTCGGTGCCGCCGGTTTGCGCCCACGAATGGAGGGCTCCTTGGCCTTGCTCGGACGCTTGCAGTTTGCCGATCAGTCCCTGCCATCCGCCAACGTCCTTGAGCGCGATATAAGCGAGCGGAGCGATACCGAAAACGATCATGAAGAACTGCAGCACCTCGTTGTAGATCGCCGAGCTCAGGCCGCCCTTGAGCACGTAAGCGAGGACGATCACTGAGGTGATCACGAGAGAGAAGTAGTAGTCCCACCCGAGCAGCGCGTGGAGTAGGTCGGCGAGCGCGTGCATCGAGATGCCAGACGAGGCTACCGTCATGAATGCGAAGGAGACCGAGTTGAAGACGCGGGTCGGCTCGTTGTAGCGCATCTTCAGGTATTCGGGCACCGACTTGGCCCTAGAACCGTAGTACATGGGCATCATAAACACACCGAGGAAGACCATGGCGGGGATGGCTCCGACCCAGTAGAAGTGGGAGGTCATGATCCCGTATTCCGCGCCGGAGGCAGCCATGCCGATGAGTTCCTGTGCGCCGAGATTAGCGGAGATGAATGCGAGGCCGCAGACCCAGCCGGGGATGGAACGGCCGGACAGGAAGAAGTCGTCCGCGCTGTTCATATACTTCTTTAGGGCGAAGCCGATGCCTAGGACGAAGGCTAGGTAGATCCCCATGATCAACCAGTCGATCAGGTTGAGATCGGGTCTGGCCATTCCTTCTACAGAGACGGCCCCACCGATGGAGGCGAGATATGAGGTGATTTCGATGAACATGGTGGGCGGTCTTGAATCTTCGAGGTTTGGACAGTCAGGGTCTGCTCAGGGACAGGGACAAGGCGGGAACGCGTTTGCCACCCGAATTGGCGGGTGCTTCAGTGGGCGGAGAAGCGGTGGATCAGGGTGTGGCAGTAGGTTTCGCCGGGGCGTAGGATGCAATTGGGGAAGCCGGGTTGGTTGGGTGCGTCGGGGAAATTTTCGGTCTCGAGGCAAAGGCCGCCGCGGTGGGAGTGGTGGACGCCGCCCTTGCCGGGCGGGCCGTCGCCGAGGAAGTTGCCGCCGTAGAATTGAATGGCGGGTTGATCGGTGAGGACTTCGAGAGTGCGGCCGCTGGCTGGGTGGAAAAGCCGGGCGGCGTAACGGACGCCGGAGCCAGGGCGCAGCACCCAAGCGTGGTCGTAGCCGCCGGCGAGCTGCAGGGCGGCGAAATCGGTATCGATGCGGTCGCCAATGCGGGTGGGGTTGGTGAAATCGAGCGGGGTCCCGGCGACCGGACAGATTTCTCCGGTCGGGATGAGTCCGGCGTCGGTGGGCAGGAAGTGATCGGCTTCGATGCTCAGCAGGTGGTCGTTGATCGTGGCGGCGGGATTGCCGTCGAGGTTCCAGTAGCTGTGATGGACGATGTTGACGATGGTCGGCGCGTCGGTAGTGGCGCTGACTTCCCACTTCAACTCATCGTCGGCGGTGAGGGTGTAGGTGACGCGGGTGAGGAGGGTGCCGGGGTAGGCCTCATCGCCATCGGGCGAGAGGTGGATGAAGGTCACTGCATTCGCGGCTTCGTCCACTTCGCTGGTCCAGAGAACGCGATTGAAGCCGATCTCACCGCCGTGGAGGTGGCAGGGGATGCCACCGGGTTGATTGTTGGTCGCGAGTTGGTGTCGTTTGCCGTCGAGGCTGAATTTCCCGTCGCGGATGCGATTGGCGAAGCGTCCTGCGGTGGCACCGAGGTAGGGGTTTGCGGGGTCGAGGTAGCTGGCGGCGTCGTCGAAGCCGAGGGTGATGTCGGCGAGGTCGCCATGGCGGTCGGGCGTTTCCATGGCGACGAGGGTGGCTCCGAAGTCACTGATACGGGCACGGAGGCCACGGGCATTGACGAGGGTGAAGAGTTGCGCCTCGCGGCCGTCGGGGAGCTTACCGAAAGATTCGACGTGGATCATGATTCTGTGCCGCAGCTTGCGGCGTGGGGTGGGGTGCTGGCAAGGCAAGCGATTGGCATGGCCTCGGCTTGGGATTTGCTTGTCGATTCGGGCTGGGGGCGGCGGAATCACGGGCATGACGCATGACTTCGAGCGGGCGGTGGACGCCGCGAACTGGCTGGCACAGGTGCTGGCGGACTTTGGTTGCGAGACGGGTACCCTGCATCGGGCGGATGGTAGTTTTCTCGATCTGGTCGTTCACCGCGGGGTGCCGGATTTCCTGCTGCCAAAGATTGTGCGCATTCCTTTCGGCAAAGGGATCGCGGGGGTGGCGGCGGAGCGGCGAGGCCCGGTGGAACTGTGCAATCTTCAGGAGGACCTGGGCGGGGTGGCGCGGCCGGATGCGCGTGAAACCAAGGTGGCGGGATCTCTGGCGGTGCCGGTTTTTTCGCCGGATGGCTCGCGGGTGCTGGGGACCTTGGGGGTAGGGATGCGGGAGCCGCATGATTTTTCGGACGAGGAAAAGGCGCGCTTGGCCGAGGTCGCGGCTTCGGTGGGGAGGGCTTGGGCGGCGAATTCCGGCATGGGCGAGCCCGGTCATTGACCGGCGGGTGGGGGATGGTTAGATAAACGACATGAGACCCGTCGAGGCAGCGAAGAAGATACTCGACACGATGCTCGGGCATCTCGGCTTCCATCCGGAAATCGAGGTGCACGACAGCGAGGACGAGCCGTGCCTGCAAATCCTGACGCCGCGGAGCGAGTTACTGATCGGCAAGGATGGCGAGCGTTTGGACGATTTGCAGTATCTGGTGAACCGGGTGCTGCGGAAGCATTTCCCCAAGGCCCCGCGGGTTCGAATTGATTGCGAGCACTATCGGGCGATCCAGGAGGACAAGCTGTCCGCTGAGGTGCGCGCGGCTGCGGATAGCGTCCGTGCGACCGGCAAGCCTTACAAGATGCGGCCTTTGAACGCCTATTACCGGCGTCTGGTCCACAACGCTTTGGTCGATGAAAGCGACATTGAAAGCGTCTCCCCGAGTGGGGACGATCGCCTCAAGCGGATCCTGATCCGGGCACGCGGGAAGGGTGAGGTGGAGACTCCGACTCCTGGTCACGAATGAAAAAGTTCCTCTTTGATTGCGGCACGCGGGATGCGGTCGCTTCGTCCGGCCTGCTTTTCCTGCGTTTGGCCACCGGTTTGATGATGCTCTTCGGTCATGGGATTCCGAAATGGCAGAATTATGGCACCATCGTGGGTAACTGGAAGACGGTGCCCGGTATCTGGCCGCTGTCCTATCTCACGGAGCCGATGAGTTTCATGTCGGTGATCGCGGTGGAGGTCTTCGCCGCGGCCTTGCTGGCGCTCGGTTTGTTGACCCGTCCGGCGGCTTTCGCGCTGGGCTTCGCAATGGTGGTGGCGGCGTTCCAGCATCATGGGAGCGATCCGTTTTTCTCCAAGGGTGGCGCTGCCAAGGAGTTGGCCGTGCTTTACCTCGTGCCCTGCTTCGTCCTGATCATCACTGGCGCTGGCAGATGGTCGTGCGATGCGAATTTCGCCCTTGGGAAACGCCGGCGTCGGCGCTGAGTCATGGAAACGCATCGACTGGTCCTTCCGGAAGACTTGAACCATTTCGGGTTCCTGTTTGGCGGGCGTTTGTTGGCGTGGGTTGACGAGGCGTGCTGGATCGCGGCGTCGTTGGATTTTCCGCATTGCCAGTTTGTCACCATCGGCATGGACAAGGTGGAGTTCCGGCATTCGGTGAGGCAGGGGACGATTCTCGCGATTCGCTGCCTGCGCGAGCGGGAGGGGCTGAGTTCGGTGACTTATCAAGTGGAGGTGTTCGATCGTCGCCAGCTTGGATCGCCGCCGATTTTCGCGACTTCGGTGACCTATGTCAGTGTGGACGACGCCGGCCGCAAACGTTCGATCCGATGATGTCCCGTGTCTGTTCCTGGTTTGCCGCGGCCTTTCCTTTTTGGATCGTGCTCGGTTGTGCTTGGGCATGGTTTCGCCCGGCGGATTGGATTTGGTTCAAGCCATGGATCGAGCCCGGCCTTGGGTTGGTGATGCTGGGGATGGATCTGCCGATCGATGCCTTGGGTTTGTTCCGATCGATGCTGTTGGTCGTCCTCTTGCCCTTGCTTGTGGGTTTGCTGGTGAACACGGCGGTTGGTCGCATGAAACGACCGGAGCCGGTGCGGCGGGCGGTGGGCCTGCTTGGGCCGGTGCTCAGCGTGGTGGTGATCGTGCTCATCGTCGGCTGCATCTTCGCGTTGAAGAAAGCAGAGATCGCCGCGGCGGCCGCTCCGCTGTTCCTCTCAGTGTTTCTGCTGCACGCATCCGGTTTCGGGTTCGGTTACCTTGCGATGTGGTTGGCGGGGCGGGACGAGCCGATGCGGCGGACGGTGTCGATCGAGGTTGGGATGCAGAACAGCGGGCTGGGGAGCGCCTTGGCGACCCGGCATTTCGCGGAGTATGCCTTGGCACCGGTGCCTTCGGCGATCTCTGCCGTGTATCATTGTCTGATCGGCAGTCTCTTGGCGGCTTGGTGGCGTTGGCGCGATTCTTGATCGCTGGGCACGAAAAAGCCCGGCTCCGCGAAGGATGCCGGGCTTTGGAAAAAGTGGAGGGGTGGCTTAGAACACTTCGCCGTCTTTGAAGAAGCGCTTGATCTCTTCAGCGGCGGCTTCCGGGCTGTCGGAGGCATGGCAGACGTTGCGCATCTTGGCATCGCCTTCCTTATCGCCGAAGTCGCCGCGGATGGTGCCGGCGGCGGCTGCCTTCGAATCGGTGGGGCCGAGGAGGTCGCGGACGCGGCCGATCACATCGTCGCCTTCGAGGGCCAGTGCAATGACTGGGGTCTCTTGCATGAACTCGCGGACGGAGGGAAAGAAGGGCTTGTCGGCGATGTGCGAGTAGTGGTCGGCGAGGATTTCGTCGCTGAGAAAGAGCATCTTCATGCCGCGGATCTTGAAGCCTTGGGCTTCGAAGCGGGACAGCACGGTGCCGACGATGTTTTTCGCGACGGCGTCTGGTTTGAAAAGAATCAGGGTGGTCTCGAGAGCCATGGGGGGGGAGTAGGTGGCGGGGGGCAGGCTGGCAAGCCTTTTGAAAAGAGCGCTCGGGACCACGTCGTCGTCGAGGTGGGCGATTTTTCAGTTGCGAGTCGGGCGGTGTCAGGGGCTGCCCAGATGCTGGCGGATGAAATCTTGCAGGTATCCGGCGCTGAGGACGGTTTGGGTGATGTGCGGCTGGGGCTTTCCTTTGGCGTAGAAGACATTGACCGGGATGGCGACCTGCCCAAGGCGGGTCAGCTCGGCGTCGATCTCCGGGTTGTCGGTGGTCTTGTCGGCCTTGAGGGCGACGATGCCGTGTTCTTGGAAGAGCCGCGCGGTGGCCTCGGTGTAGGCGGCGGCCTTGTTGGTTTGGCAGGTCAGGCACCAGCGGGCGGTGAAGTCGACATAAACCGACTTGCCGTCTCGCAGCAGGGCGTCCTGCTTTTCCTTCGACCAGTCTTGCCAGTGGATCACCGGGGCGTCGGCGACAACCGGTGCTGCGGGTGAGGGCTTGCTGAGAAGGAAGCCGCCGAGCAGGAAGGCGGTCGCGAAGATGCGGCCGAGGATACGGGCTTTGGGGGATCGGTAGGGGACCGACCAGCGGCCGTAGATCCAGAAGCCGGCGGCGATCACGGTGAGGCCGAGCAGGACGTGGAGGCTCTTTTGTCCGGCGAGTTGGTCGCCGACCTGAAGCAGATAGACCCAGGTGAGGAAGGCGACGGTGCCGAAGAGGAGGAAGGACATGCCTTGCTTGAAGGACTCCATCCAGGGGCCGGGGCGTGGTAGCTTGTCGACCAGCGAGGGGAAGAATGAGAGCAGCAGGTAGGGCAGGCTGAGGCCGAGGGCCATGCAGGTGAAGCTGGTGACAAAGAGTGGCGGCGGCAGGGCGACGGTGGCGGCGAGTCCGCTGCCGAGGAAGGGGGCGGAGCAAGGAGTGGCGACGACGGTGGCGAGCACACCGGAGAAGAAACTGCCGGAGAGGCCGTCCTTGTTGGCCAACTTACCGCCGACGCCGGTGGCGGAGCTGCCGAGTTCGAATACGCCGAACATGCTCAGGCCGAAGACCAGCATGACAAGTAGCAGCGAAAGAACGACCCAGGGGTTTTGAAGCTGGCCGCCCCAGTTGCGGATGCCGCCCGCGAGGAGGAGTGCGCAGAGGATCCAGAAGGAGAAAAGGACGCCGGAGGTGAAGCTGAGTCCGTGTTTGACGACTTGTTTGCGGTCGTGGCCGGATTGCTGGACGAAGCCCATGATCTTGAGGCCGATGACCGGGAAAACGCAGGGCATCAGGTTGAGGATGAGGCCGCCAACGAACATCAGGGCGAGGGTTTTCAAAAGGCCGGGCGGGATGGCCGGTGCATCGGTCGCGGTGGTGGACGCCGGGTTACCGGGCGGATTTCCGATGACGAGGTCGCGGACATCGATGCCGGTGGAGGGATTTCCTTCGGTCCAGCCGGTGTCGGACTTCAAGATGCCGTTGAGCGCGGTAGGGCGAGGATCGGTTTCGGGGTTGCGGGTGATGGCGAGCTTCCAGGCATCGCCTTCTTTGGTGAGGGTTTGGGCTTGGGTGGCGTCCTCGATGGAGTCGCGGCTGAAAAAGTGGACCTTTTCCGGGCTGGCCACCGCGCCGGGACCGGGTCGTAGGTGGAGGGTCACGGTATCGCCGCTTTCACTGGCGGTGAGGGTCCACGCGGGGTGGGATTGCGGCAGGGAGGCATCGGCCGCCGCGAAGTCGGCGAAGCGGGTGGGATCGATTTCGGTGGTGGTGGCGACCGGCAGGGTAAGTTCGAGCGCGGCGCGGCCTGGGACGCATTGTTCCTTGCAGGCGAGCCATGAGGCTTTTCCGGTCAGGGTGATGCGTTCGCCGGCTTGGATGGAGTCGGGCGCGGTGAGGGTTTGGAGGAAATAGGTCTCGCCTTCGTAGCCGTAGAAAGGCGCACCGGCGAAGCTGCCGAGCAAGGGGACGGGGAAGAGGAGGGGGCTGGCGCTGAAGCCGGCGGGTAGTTCCCATTTCACGGCAGGGGGCATGCCGACTTGGCCGGGATTGAGGAAGTAGGTGTGCCAGTGGGGAGCGTGCTTGATTTTGAGTGCCACGCGAAAGGGTTCGCCTGGTGCGATGCTGAGGACCTCGGAGATCAGTTCGGCCCGGGCGGGGGCTTCCTTTGCGGGGGCGAAGGCGAGGGATGGCGCTGCGGCATCGGCAGAGCGGGCAGGGCATGCGGTGACGAGGGCGGCGATGAGGGTGGGAAGGGTCAGGCGCATGGTGCAGAGTGGGAATCGGAATTTGGGGGAGGGCCTGGGGGCAAAAAAGACGCCGGGCGGGCCCTGCTGGGCTGCCCGGCGTGAAGATGGAGCAGGGAAGCGCTTGAAATCAATAGCCGCGCTGTTCCTGATCGCGAGCGGTGCCGAGGGCTCCACCCATCAGGGCACCGGCACCGGCGCCGATGAGGGCGCCTTCGCCCGAGCGGCCGGATTGGTTGCCGATGATGGCTCCGCCGATGGCGCCTGCGGCGGCCCCGATGGCGGCGTTGCGATTCGCGTTGGGGCCGTAGTTTTGGCAGCTGGGGCCAAGGAGAGCGGCGGCGATGGCGGCGATGGCGAATGACTTCTTCATAGGTCTGGTGCGATGTTTGCGTTTGGATATTTTCCCCGAATGACGTCGGGCGCAAGTGGGGAAATGGTCCTGCTTCGGGACGTGAACGGCGGGAATTTATTCAATCGGGCAGAAGATCGAGAGCATCGACGCAGTCGCGGACGAGGCGCGGGCCTTGAAAGATGAAAGCGGAGTAGATTTGCACGAGGCTGGCACCGGCGTGGATTTTGGCGACGGCGTCGGCTGCGCAGGAAATGCCGCCAACGCCGATGATGGGGATGCGGCCTGCGAATTCGCGGGCGAAGGCGCGGATGATCTCGGTGCTGCGCTGCGTGAGTGGCTTGCCGGAGAGTCCGCCGGCTTCGCTGGCGCGTGGGTGGCTGGCGACGGGCGTGCGGTCGAGGGTGGTATTGGTTGCGATCAGGCCGTCGAGACCGCCGTCTAGGAAGACGCGGGCGAGGTCGGTGATGTGTGGTGGGTCGAGGTCGGGCGCGACTTTGAAAAGTAGGGGGACCTGTTTGCCGTGTTCTGCCGCCAGGCGGGCCTGTTCGTTTTTGAGTTGCTCCAAGAGGCGGGCGGAGGCCTCGGCTCCTTGGAGGTCGCGGAGGCCGGGGGTGTTGGGTGAGGAGAGATTCACCGCGATGTAATCGGCGACGGGGTAGGCGGCTCGGAGGCAGGCGAGGTAGTCGTCGGCGGCGTTTTCGTTCGGGGTGTCCTTGTTTTTGCCAATGTTGAAGCCAATGACTCCTTTGAAGTGTTTGGATCGTCGGACGTTTTCAACGCCAGCGGCGATGCCGGGGTTGTTGAAGCCCATGCGGTTGATGATGGCTTCGTGTTCGACGAGGCGGAAGAGCCGTGGCTTGGGGTTTCCGGCCTGGGGGCGTGGGGTGATGGTGCCGATTTCGACGAAGCCAAAGCCGAGGCGGCCGAGGGCGTCGATGGTGTTCCCCTCCTTGTCGAGCCCGGCGGCGAGGCCGACTCGATTGGGGAATTTCAGGCCCATGACTTCGACTGGTGCGATGCACTCCCGGGCGGGAAAGAGCAGGGGGAGGAGTCCGGATTTCTCGGCGATGCGGAGGCCGCGAAGGCTGAGGTGGTGGGCTGTTTCGGCGTCGAGGCGGAACAGCAGCGAGCGGGCGAAGTCGTAGGCGTCGGGCACGGCGCGAAGCGTGAATGAGGGAGGCGGGCGGTCCAATCCCGAACTTGCGAGTGATGACGGCGTCAGGCGAGTTCGGCGGCTATGGGGTCGACGAGTGGTGAGCCGGCGAGGGTGAGGACGAGGTTTTCGCCGCGGATTTCGGCGAGGTGGTGATCGAGCAGTCCTTGTATGGCTGCGGGATCGGCGAGGGAGAGGGGGATGCCTTCGTCGGTGCGCAGCATGAGGGCGAGGCGTTCGAGGCGGCGTTGCTCGGCATCGAGCGCTTCGCTTTCGACGGTGGCGTGGCCGAGGGAGTTCACCATGCGGACATAGCCCGCGGTGTCGGGGATGTTTTTGACGCGGATGTTGCCAACGGTCGACACCGCGGAGGGGCCGAGGCCGAGGTAGTCTTCGCCGCGCCAATAGCCTCGATTGTGGGAAGAACGGTGATCGGGGCGGGCGTAGTTCGAGGTTTCGTAGTGCTCGAAACCGGCGGCTGTTAGAAGCTCGTGGGCGAGGAGAAATTGCGAGGCGTCGCGGTCTTCATCGGCGTCGAGATCGCCGCGGCGGAGGCCGTCGAAGAAGGCGGTGTCCTCCTCGTAGGTGAGGTTGTAGGCGGAGATGTGGTCGGGCCGTAGATCGATGGCGCTTTGCAAGGTGGCGCGCCAGTCGTCGAGCGAGAGACCGGGGATGGAGAACATGAGGTCGATATTCACGACCGGCATTTCGGCATCGCGCAGGGTGTGGACGGCTTCCGCGGCTTGGGCGGGATCGTGCTCGCGGCCGAGGGTTTTCAAGACGTGGGGGGCGAAGGACTGGATGCCCAGGGAGATGCGGGTCACGCCGAGTTCGCGGAAGATGCGGGCTTTGGCGACGTCGAAAGTGGCGGGGTTCGCCTCCAGAGTGACCTCGTCGAGGGATGAGAGATCGAGCAGTTCGGCGAGACCGCCGAAGAGCTTGCGGAGGTGGGTGGGCGAGAGCATCGAGGGCGTGCCGCCGCCCAGGTAGAGGGTGCGTGGTTTTTCCGGCAAGTCGGCGATGCGGTGGCGCGCTTCGGCGAGCAGGGCGTCGATGAATTCGCCGATCGGCGTATCGCCCGGGGTGTGCTTGTAGAACGAGCAGTAGGGGCAGACCCGGTGGCAGAAAGGAATGTGGAGATAGAGCAGCATCGGGTGCTCACGGGTGGAGGAAGCCGGTGAGCGGGCTGGTGGCGGAGGCGTGGTCGCTGGATTCGGGCAGGCCGAGTTCGTAGGCCTCGCGGCCGGCTTCGACGGCCTTTTTGAAAGCGATGGCCATGCGGACGGGATCCGACGCGATGGCGATGGCCGTATTGATCAGGACGGCATCTGCTCCGAGTTCCATCGCTTCTGCGGCATGGCTGGGAGCGCCGATCCCGGCATCGACGACGACCGGGACGATCGCCTGCTCGACGATGATGCGGATTTGGTCGCGGGTGGTGAGGCCTTTGTTGGATCCGATGGGTGAGCCGAGGGGCATCACGGTGGCGGTGCCGACTTCTTGCAAGCGCTTCGCGAGGACGGGGTCGGCGTTGATGTAGGGGAGGACGGTGAAGCCTTCTTTGACCAGGATTTCGGCGGCCTTGAGGGTCTCGATGGGATCGGGAAGAAGGTAGGTGGGGTCCGGGTGGATCTCGAGTTTGATCCATTTCGGCAGGCCGGCGGTGGCGGCGAGGCGGGCAAGGCGGACGGCTTCCTCGGCGTTCATCGCGCCGCTGGTGTTGGGGAGGAGCAAGTATCTTTCGGGATCGATGAAATCGAGGATGTTCGCGTAGGGATCGGCCGTGCCGGTGAGGTCGGCGCGGCGCAGGGCGACGGTCACGATCTGGGTGCCGGAGGCGGCGAGGGCATCGCGCATCGACTCGTTGGAGGGGAATTTCCCGGTGCCGGTGAAGAGGCGGGATGAGAACTCGCGGCCGGCGATGACGAGAGGTTGGGACATCGGCGGCGGACTGTAGGAAAGGCGACCGCTCATGCAAGCGGCGTGTGAGTGGTCGGCGAGCCAGCGATCATGTGCCGGGCGGGAGGGTCATGGCGGGGACTTGGTGCCAGTCGTGGGAGATGTCCCGCATGATCAGGGCGTGGTCGAAGAGGACGCTGCCGGGAGGGAATCCGGCGGAGTGCTCGAAGAACGAGGACTCGAGGGATTCGATGGCGAGGTTGCGGACTTGCCACTGGTGGGCTTCGAGGCGGATGCCATCGAGTCGGTGACTGTCTCGGGTCACGGAGAATCCGACGCGACCGGGTTCGAAGAATGCGGAGGATTCCTCCAATGAGCGGAAGCAGGAGCTTGAGGGGAATCCCGGGCTTTCGTTGGCGGCGAGGCGGATCTGCATCGATCCATCGCGAGACTGGATCGAGAGCTTGATGCGGCCTTCGTGGTCGTGGACATCGAAGTCCGCGAGATGGTGTTCGCCGGGAAAGATGCGGCCGCCTGCGAGGTGGTTCGGAAGGGAACCGGTGTCGCGGCGAGGAACGAAGACGCCCTCCTGTTCGCGGCCATGGGCATCGGTCCAGCGCACGGCGATGCGGTGAGCGGCGTTTTCACTGGCGATGCCGGCCCAAACTGGCCAGCCGCGGGGGCGGATGGATTCGAGACGGATCAAGCAAATACCGGCGATCGCGTGGTCGCCATGGAGTTTCGGTCGGAAGGGTGAAGGGAGGATTTTCTCAAGCGCGGAGGGATCGACCCGGTAGTTCACCAGTAGGCGGCGTCGGATCAGGCCGGTGATGGTGGGGAGCTTGAGCATCTGCCGGGCAATAAAGCAGAAAGCCGCGAGGTGTCCCGCGGCTTTTTTCGGAGTGGAGGCATGGACTACGGCAGCCTGCTGCCGCAGTCCAAGGTCAGCGGCTGAGAGCTTAGGCGGGGATGAGGTCCTTGACCGCCTCGCGCTCTTCGAGGAGTTCGCCAATCGTGGCGTCGATCTTGCCCTGGCTGAAGGCATCCACTGGCACGCCATCGACGACTTCCCAGTTGCCGTTGGCGAGGGTGCGGATGGGCATCGAGGCCATGATGCCTTTTTCGATGCCGTAGTGGGTGCCGTCGGAATAAACCGCCACGCTGTGCCAGTCCCCGGTCGGGGTGGGATTGCAAAGGCTGACGACGGTGTCGATGGCGGCATTGGCGGCGGAGGCCGCCGACGAGGCTCCGCGGGCGGCGATGATGGCGGCACCGCGTTGTTGAACGGTTTTGATGAAGTCACCCTTGAGCCAATCGTGGTCGGCGATGACTTCGGTGACGGGGGTGCCTGCGATCTTCGCGTTGGTGAAATCGGGGTATTGGGTGGCCGAGTGGTTGCCCCAGATGCAGAGGTTGGTGACCTGGGAGTGGTGGGTACCGGCTTTGGCGGCGAGTTGGCTTTTCGCGCGATTCTCATCCAAGCGGGTCATCGCGAAGAAGCGGTCTTTAGGCACGCCGTCGGCGTTGGATGCGCAGATCAGGGCATTGGTGTTGCAGGGATTTCCGACGACGAGGGTGCGGACGTCCGCCGCGGCATTGCGGGCGATCGCTTGGCCTTGGCCGGTGAAGATCTTGCCGTTGATCCCGAGCAGGTCGCCGCGTTCCATCCCGGCCTTGCGAGGGACCGAACCGACGAGTAGGGCCCAGTTGCTGCCGCGGAAGCCCTCGTTCAGATCGCAGGTGGGGACCACTTCGCGCAGCAGTGGGAACGCGCAGTCATCGAGCTCCATCACCACACCTTGGAGTGCGGGCATGCCGGGTTCGATTTCGATCAGGCGGAGATTCACCGGTTGGTCGGGGCCAAAGACGGCACCGGAAGCAATGCGGAAGAGAAGGGCGTAGCCGATTTGGCCGGCGGCGCCGGTCACGGAGACAGTGATGGGAGCTTTCATGAGTGGCGGAGCGAATGGAACGGCGAAGGGTCTAAGCTTCGCGGGCGTAGCCGGTCAATCGCGGACGAGAGAGGCTCGCTCTTGGGAGCGCTTTCACGGATGAATGGTGGGAGGGAAGAAGCTCAATAGGCGCGGATTTTTTTCTATCGTCGATATTCCGGTGATGCTAATGAAACGCCTGCGAATGGCTGCGCGGCGAAAGACCACTCCGAATGTGAAGCTGAAGCGACTGGAGGCCCAGACGCAGGCGATTCGCACATTCAATCGAGTGTTGCTCGCGGTGATGGGGCTGGCTCTCGGTCTGCTGGTGGTGGGCTTGGCTTTGCCGCAGAGGCGGGATCTGGCGGATTTGCAGGAGCGGCTTGCCGAGACGCTTGAGCGCGAAAAGGCCATTTTGATCGAGAAGGAATACCGCGAGACGGAGTATCGCGCGCTCAAGGAGGACCTTGCGTTCATGGAGCTGAAAGCGATGGACCGGCTCAATCTTCGCCCGAGTGGTCAGAAGGTTTATCGGATCAAACGTGGCGAGCATTGAGTGGGGACTTGTCGCTTGATCGGTCCAGCGGCCGCGAGAATTCTGCGGTCATGGAAAACGACATCGAGAAAGTGCTGGTCGACGAGCAGGAGATTCAGCGGCGTCTCGACGGGATGGCCCTGGAGCTTGAGGGTGATTTTCCGGGTGAACCGCTCTTGGTGGTGGTCCTTCTAAAAGGTGCCCTGGTGTTCGCTGCGGACCTGCTTCGCCGGATGCCGCGTATGTTGGAGATCGAGTGCCTCAGCGTCGCCAGCTATCATGGTGGGCTCGATAGCTGTGGCGTGGTGAGTTTTTTGGATCGGGAGCTGCCGGACGTTCGTGGGCGGAGGGTCTTGGTGCTCGATGACATTCTCGATACCGGGCGCACTTTGCGGGCCGTGGTGGATCGTTTGCTGGGCGATGGTGCGCTGGAGGTGAGGACTGGGGTCTTGTTGGCGAAGGCCAAGCGGCGCGCCGCGGATGTGGAAGCGAACTACGTCGGGTTTCACATCGCGGATGAGTTCGTGGTGGGCTACGGTCTCGACTACCGAGGTCGCTATCGGAATCTGCCTTATGTTGGAGTTTTGGGTCGAGCTGCGCGTTGAGGATGGCGGAGGATGTTTTGAAATTAGCGTGATTGTCGCAGGCGATCTCGGATGAGATTGTAAAAATTCCTTTAGTTTTCGTCGTGGGTGTGAGATGCGTTTACTGCTTAACTCCTATGAAAACGATCATTCCCCAATTCGCGTCGATGGTGGTGGCGGTGCTGGTTTCATCTTGTGGTTCACAAATGACGAATCCGGCTTCTGCGGCATCGTCCGCTGACACTCCATTGGCTGCGACCATCTACACCAAAGTGAACGAACATCGTTCCTCGGTCGGTGCGAAAGCGCTTGGTCGGCACCCGGGGCTGGACCGGTTGGCTCGTGAACACAGTGAGTACATGCGGCAAAATCGCGGCAAATTCCGACTCGGGGATTCCGCGGATATCAGCCACGTCGGATTTGAAGAACGCACGCTTGCGGCGCAGCGTTTGATGGGAATGCAAAACGTGGCGGAGAATATCGGAACCTGCGGTGGTCGCTACAGCAATCCCGCCGCGACTTTGATCCAAGCGTGGCAGAAGTCTTCGGGGCATGCGAAAAACATGCGTGGGAACTGGGAACTGACGGGAGTGGGGGTGGTGGTCGATGCTGATGGCGCCGTGTTTGCGACCCAGATTTTCGCATCGAAGAATCATTCGCACATGACAACCGTCGATCGAATGCGGCAGTTCTAGCTGCATCCGATGCCTGATGACTTGTTGGAACGCGCGCTTCGTGCCCGGGGAATGAAATCGATCGCTGGTATCGACGAGGCCGGGCGTGGTCCTCTAGCAGGTCCAGTGGTGGCCGCCGCGGTGGTCTTGCCGAAAGCTTGGCGCTGCGACGGACTCGACGACTCCAAGAAGCTCGGAGCGGCCCGGCGGGAGCGTCTTTACGAGCGGATCACCGCGGATACCCGCGTGCGTTGGGCCTTTGCGGTCGTTGATGCGGATGAGATCGATCGCGTCAATATCCTGCGGGCGACCCATATGGCAATGGCACGTGCGGTGGAGGCTTTGTCGGTGAGAGTGGATCACTGCTTGATCGATGGTCTGCCGGTGCGGGGTTTCGGGTGGGAGCACGATGGGGTGGTCAAGGGAGACGGCAAGTCCTTGTCCATCGCTGCGGCGAGCATCATTGCAAAGGTCACGAGAGACCGCTTGATGCTCGAGTTTGCGCGGGAGTTTCCGCAATACGGCTTTGAACGGCACATGGGGTATGGTACGAAACTGCATCTTGAAGCGCTCCGTGTCCATGGGCCTTGTCGCCTTCATCGTCGCTCGTTTCAGCCGGTTGCTCAACTCGCCCTGTCGTTTGACGGGGCCTGATGGACGCGGCATTGGATCGGCGGCGATCGGGGTGCTGGGTGAACGTATTGCAGGGGCGTGGCTGCGGGCACGCGGCGCGAGAGTGCTTTATCGAAATTTCAAGGCACCCGGTGGTGGCGAGGTGGATATTGTGGCGCGTGAGGGTCGATTGTTGCTTTTCACTGAGGTGAAGACGCGTCGTTCGGGTGGGGCCGGGCGTCCCCTGGATGCGGTTGATCGGGATAAGCAGCGGCTGATCGAGCGTGGAGCGAATGAGTGGTTGCGTTTGTTGGGAACGCGGGAGCTGCCGTGGCGATTCGATGTGATCGAGGTGATTTTAAGCGACGGCCAGCCGCCTCTGGTGAGACGGGTCGAGAATGTTTTTTGAGAGTGTCAGTGCCATGCTGAGGGCCCGGGGATTTCTGCATTGAGCCCCGCGTTCGGGCTATCAAGCTTGGCGGCATGGCAAACGGCTTCAAGGAATGGCAAGTGGTATGCGATGCACTGGCGAGCGGGCGGCAGTCATTGATCCTGCGCAAGGGGGGGATTCATGAGGGTCGAGCTGGGTTCTCGTTTGCCGAGGAGTCCTTCTTTTTATTCCCGACCCGATTTCATAATCAGGATCAGTTCGTGCGCGAGGGACGGGTGGAACTACTGCCCGAATGGGTTCCGGGCGAGACGGTCCGAATCACTCATTGGTGTGAGGCGTCCTGGGCGAGGACCTTGAACGATTGGGAGCAGGTGGCCGCGTTGGCTCCATTTCACGTGTGGACGGAAGACACGATTCGCCAGCGTTTCGATTGGGAGGGCAAGGGGATGTCGGCAGGTAGCATCCATGTCGCCTTGGTGCGGGTGTTCAAGTTGGCGGAGCCTTGGGAGTTCGCCTACGAGGCCAAATACGGCGGATGTCGTAGTTGGGTCGCATTGCCCGAGCCTTCCTCGGACCTGTTGGATCAAGCCGCGCCAGTAATGGGGGAGGAGGCGTTTGCAAGCCTTGCCTTGGAACTGGGCCGGATGGTATGAGATCAGAAGCCGAAGCGTGTTTTCACCGCTTCGCGTTTCAGCCGTAATTCGCGCCATTCGTTCACGAGACGGCTGGCCTCGATCACGCCACAGCCGGCGGGTAGCAGGACCTCGCGGTCCTTCCACCAGATCCCGCGGATGGCGACGATGGCGTGGAATTCGTCATCGACAAGCGCACCAAAGGGGGCACCGAAGCCATCGGGCGTGCCGAGTCGGCGTCGCCACTGGATGAGTCGTTCCAGTGTTTCGGGCGTGCGGGGCAGTGGGCCGAGGGCAGGGGTTGGATGAAGGCGGCGGATCAGGGAATCGGGGTTTTCGTCTGCGGCAAGGGCGACTTCGAAAGGGGTATGGAAATGGACGATCGATCCGAGTTCCATGATCTCCCTTGGCCCGCGGGTCACGTGGCCGATGTCGCCGAGCTTGGAGAGGAGGGATTGGGCGACGTATTCGTGTTCGCGAATTTCTTTTTCGTCCACCGCCAGCACGTCGCGTTCCTCGGTGCGCGCGGTACCGGCGAGTGCCATGGTTCGCAGCAAGCGTCCTGTGAGCGAAAAGAGTCGTTCCGGAGTGGCTCCGGCGAAGCCTTCCTGACCGTCCGAAAAGCCGTAGCCGATCAGGGGCGGGCGGCATCCGGCAGCAGCGGCGAGCAACGAATGGCCGGGGGAGGATGCGAGTTGTCCCCGCTCGACGGCGACGGGTACGGTTTTTTCGAAAGTTCCGGCGCGGATCGATGCACTGATTTCTTGGAAAACGGCGGCGAAGGCGGATGCGTCCGGCGCTTCCCAGTGGCATGCCGAGGAGCGCTGACTGTCGGCGGGCAGGCGGCTGGTATCGGAGCGATCCCGGATTTCCCAGTGTTCGGGAATCCACCAAGGCTTGCTCGATCCGAGCCCGAAGTCGTTGCGATAGAAAGCGGCACCACTTGCGGGCGGCGTAGGCGCGACACGAAAGGGTCCGTGACCGACAATCGAGCGGCCGTCCGGTAGGTCGAGAAAGGCGATGCTTTGTGGACTCACTTCGTCGTCCCTCCTTCTCTCAGGCGGGTGATTTCCTCCGACATCGCGCTGGCGAGGTTCTCCAGTTCCGCCAAGCGATCAGCAGCGCGTGCTGCGCGCAAACCGTGGAGGGTGAAGCCGATGGCGAATATGAGAGAGGAGAAAAGAGGCAGGCTGAAGGCGATCGTCAGAACCATCGGGACGGTGGGAATGATCCCCAAGGCGAATGATGCCAAAACGCTGACGGCTTGAAGGATCAATCCGGCACACATCGTCCACCACGCCGCGTTTTTTCCGGCACGTCGGAGGCCGATGAGTCCGATGCACTGCGCGATCAAAGCGGCGATGCTGAGCGACTTGAGGAGCAGGAGCGAGCCGAAGACGCCGTAATGCATGTCAGGAACAAATTCGGCGCTGCCTGCTTCGTCAAGGCCGCCTGGCAAGGCTTTGATCGAAGCCACGATGTTCAGGAGCTTTCCTCGTCGCGGGCAGTAGGGAGCTTCGCGACCTCGTCGAGCAGATTGACGATTTCCACGCCGCGCTCGGCCGACCCGTCGTGTCGGAAAGAAAGAACCGGCGTTGATTTCAGCACCACCCGCTTGGAGACCTTTTTTTGGATGCTCCCATGGTCGTGGTTGAGTTTTTCGAGCACCGGCTCCACTCGGCCACCGAGCACGCCGATCCAAACCTTCGCTTCCTTGATGTCCTGAGTCGTCTCCACTGCGTTCACGGTAACGAGTGCACCATGCCATTCGTAATCCTTCTGGACCACGGTGCCGATTTCGCGCTTCAGCAGTTCGTTGACCCGGTTGATGCGGTGGGACATAGGGAGAAACTCAAGACTTGGAGACGCAAGACGCAAGAGAAGAAGCAGATAAACCGATCGGAGGACTCAAGTCTTCAGTCGTGAGTCCTGCCGTCTTCAGTCTCTTCAAAGCGACTGAGGGATTTTCTCGAGCGTGTAGCACTCGATGACATCGCCTTCCTGATACTCGTTGAACTCTCCGAGGCGGATACCGCATTCCACGCCCGACTTGACCTCTTCCACTTCGTCTTGGAAGCGGCGGAGGGTGGACATCTTGCCGTCGAAGACCGGAACACCTCCGCGGAGAACGCGGGCGTGGGCCTTGCGATGAACTTTGCCGTCCTTGACGTAGCAACCGGCGGCACGGCCTTTGGACTTGGAGAGTTTGAAGATCATCTTCACCTCGGCGTGACCGATGATCTTTTCGCGGGTCAGCGGT
This sequence comes from Verrucomicrobiota bacterium, assembly GCA_004293445.1. Classification (GTDB taxonomy): domain Bacteria; phylum Verrucomicrobiota; class Verrucomicrobiia; order Verrucomicrobiales; family Akkermansiaceae; genus Haloferula. Next base: position 120,332 of record RDYP01000008.1, read on the forward strand.
TCAAGGAGGCCGAGCATGGCCTCGCGGACCTGGTCGATCAGCTCATAAACGATCGAGTAGAGCTTCACCTGCACGCCTTCGGATTTGACCACCTTGACGGCGTTCGCCTCGACCTTGACGTTGAAACCGAGGATGATCGCATCTGCCGAGCTGGCCATCTGGACGTCGCCTTCGGTGATGGGACCGGCACCTGCGATGATGATCTGAGTGTTGACCTTGTCGGACTGGATGTCGCCGATGGCCTTGCGGATGGCCTCCACCGACCCTTGCACGTCGCACTTCAACACGAGCTTGAGAACGGCTTTCTCGGTGCCAGCGATCACGTTGGAGAAAAGATCCTCCATTCGGCTCTTCTGCGGCATCTTAAGCCGGTCGGCACGGCGCTCGAGCTGGCGTTCATCGGCCAGCTTTTGCGCGGCGCGGACCGAGTCCATTTCGACCAATTCGTCGCCGACGTGGGGCATTTCTTCGAAACCCACGACTTCGACCGGGGTGCCCGGCTTGGCTTCCTTGACCGACTCGCCGCGGTCGTTGATGAGGGATTTCACCCGACCGGCGAATGGTCCGCAGATGAAAGGAGTGCCGACCTTGAGGGTGCCGGTTTCGACGATTGCCGAAGCTGTGGCGCCGCGGCCGGGTTGGACGCGGGCTTCAATGATCGCGGCGCGGGCGTTGCCCTTGGGGTTAGCCTTCAGTTCAAGAACTTCGGCTTGAAGCGCGAGAAGTTCGAGGAGGTCGGGGATGCCGGAGCCCGTGAGAGCGGAAATTTCGACGCATTCGACGTCGCCGCCGAAATCCACGGTCTGGAGTCCCTTTTCGGCCAGCTGGGTTTTGACCCGCATGACGTTTGCGGCAGGAAGGTCACACTTGTTGATGGCGACGATGACCGTTTTTTTCGCCTTCTTCGCGTGTTCGATGGCCTCCAGCGTCTGCGGCATGATGCCGTCGTTGGCGGCGACTACCAGAACCACGATGTCGGTGATGTCGGCACCACGGGCCCGCATGTCTGAGAAGATCGCGTGACCAGGGGTGTCGATGAAAGTGATCGGCTTGCCCTCGTGTTCCACCTTGTAGGCGGCGACGTGCTGGGTGATGCCACCGGCTTCGCCTTTGGTGATCGAGGACTTGCGGATGTAGTCGAGGAGGGAGGTTTTCCCGTGGTCGACGTGACCCATGATCGTGATGATCGGTGGACGAAGTTGCAGCACGTCTTCGGGTTCGTCCTGAGGAGCCTCGGGCTCGACAATGACTTCCTCGACCTTGTGGACGCCACCGCCCTTTTCGCGCTTTTCGCGTTCGAAGAAGAATCCGTGAAGTTCACAGACCTTCGCGGCGATATCGGGTTCGATCGCTTGGTTGGGAGCGACGAAAACTTGCAGCTTGATCAGATCGGCGAGCAACACGAAGGGCTTGAGGCCCATGCGCGCGGCGAGTTCGCTGACGATGATCGGTGGCTTGATGCTGATGTAATTTTCGCCCTGCTCGCCCGCGCTGTCCTCAACGCTTGCGACGGGTTCGCTCACGGGGATCGGTGCAGGTGGCGGCGTGAGGTCCACCGCGGGAGCGGCAGGTTCCTCATCGTCGAGCAATTTCGAGATCACTGGCAGGACAGGCTTGCCCGACTGCTCGGTTTTCCTGACTCCACTGCGCTTTTTCTTTCCGCTGTCGTCGAAAATGTCCAAGGCGTTCGCTTTGGCGGTATCGAGCGCACTCGTTACCGGGACCTCCGGTTTGGCCGGGGCGGCAGCGGAGCGCTGGCGCTCGCGGCGCGACGGTGCTTTGGCAGGCTCGATGAGATCGAGAACCTTGCGCTTCGGAGGAGTGCTATCGCTGTCTTTGGCCATCAGGCGGGTCGTGTCGTCGTTTCGAGGCCTCGGATCGGACTCGGATCAAATGAAAATCAGGCGGATGCAGTCCCGGCCTTCGCGCGGGAGAGGATGTCTTCGGCGCGCTCTTCGGAAACTCCGATCGCTTGGGAAATGTAGTCCACATCCATGTCGGCGACAAGTTCCACGCTCATGCCACCCGCGCGGAAGAGTTTGTCGGCGAGGTCGTCGTCAAGACCGAGTTGCTCGGCAATCGAGTGGGCCGCACCAGCAATCTTTTTCTCGAATTGCTCCAGCTTGCTCTCGTCCTTGCGAACCTGCACGTCCCAGCCCATGAGACGGGAGGAAAGGCGAGCATTTTGGCCGCGGCGGCCGATGGCCTTGCTGAGGTCTTCCTCGTCAACGGTGACGTGAAGGACGCGATTCTCTGTATCGACCTTGATGCTTCGCAGCACCGCCGGCTTGAGGGCCTCGCGGACAAATTCTTCCGGATCCTCGCTCCAGCGGATGATGTCGACCTTCTCGTTGTTGAGTTCGCGGACGATGTTTTTGACGCGTGCTCCGCGGAGTCCCACGCAGGCGCCGACGGGATCGACCTTGTCGTCATTGCTCCAGACGGCGACCTTGGTGCGGTAGCCCGCTTCGCGAGCGATGCCTCGGATTTCCACAGTGTGATCGGAGATCTCGTTGACTTCGGCTTCGAAGAGACGGCGCACGAAGTTGGGGTGGCTTCGGGAAAGAATGATCTCAGGTCCCCGGCCCTCGTTTTCGACGGCTACGACGTAGGCGCGGATGCGGTCGCCGATATTGTATTCCTCCGTCTGGACGCGCTCGCGGGACGGCATCATTCCCTCGAATTTACCGAGATCGACCAATACATCGCTGCGATCGAAGCGGCGGACGGTACCCGAAACGATATCGCCGGCACGGTCCTTGAATTCTTCGTAGATCATCTCCTTCTCCGCCTGGCGGAGCCGCTGCATCATCGTCTGCTTGGCGGTCTGGACGGCAATCCGGCCGAAGTCTTTCGGAGTGACATCGAACTCAAGCTGAGTTTCCGGCGCAGCGTCCGGATTGCGCCGCTGGGCGAGCTTGAGCGGGACCTCGTTGAACTTGTCGCGATAGTCCTCGTCGGGCACGACTCGGAGGCTGGCGAAAATGCGGGTCTCGCCTTTCTTGGTGTTCACGTCGGCGCGCAGGGTCTCGATGGCGTCAGCCCCGGGAACCATTTTGCGGTAGGCGGAAATGAAGGCGTACTCGAGAGCGGCAACGACCTTATCACGGTCGATGCCTTTTTCTTTCTCGTAGTAATCGATGAGTGCGACGATGTCGTTGGTCATGGCTGGCAGTGCGGCGCTGAGCGCTCCGTATGTCCAGAGACGCGAAAGAGCGGATTTTGTGACCCGCTCTTTCGTGTCGGAAGATTGATCTGCGGCGAATTAGGAGGAAACGCTTTGCCATGCAAGCCGAATCTCGGTCGGGCTGGCGGCTGCGTGGGAGAGGATGATGAAGGGGGCGGTGACGCGGGGCGTGGTGATGGGAGGGAATCGGTCGAGCGCCTGCTGGATTTTCCGCTCCCGGTGCGAGCTTGGTGCTGATGATCCGACCTGATGGTTGATGAATCCGCGACTTCCGGAACGGGGGAGGCACCCCTCCTGCGTTTTTTGCGGCGCTGGTGATCGGGGATTTTGAGTGGGTCGATCTTTCCGGTGATTGTCCCGTGCGTTGCCTGCACGCGAGGAGAGTCGTTCCATCAGGGGTAGGAGAAAAAGGGTGGGGACTCGTTTTTCGGAAGGAGGGGGGCCTCCTCCGGTTTTGATGGAAAGGGCTGTGTCGAGTTCTTTGGAGCTGCAGAGAAACCACGGCGGGGTCGAAAGCGGGGGACTTGCGGCTTTGAAGGATGCCATCGATCAGGTCCTTTGATGCCTTGGATGCCGATTTCCGGGATTTCCCGATCTTTTCCTGAAATGAGGCGATCCTGAATTCGATCGAAAATGAACTTGCCAAGCCCGGGGTGCCTCATTACCCATCGCCGCCCCGACCGCTGGCATCCGCCTAAGTCGGCCCACCGAAGGCGAGGATAGCTCAGTCGGTAGAGCAGTTGGCTTTTAACCAATTGGTCCTGGGTTCGAGTCCCAGTCCTCGTATTTCTTCGGCATCGACTCACCTTCAATAGGTTGCGAGTCTTGGTTGCCGCCCAAGTCGACACCAAATCCGGGTCATGAGCACGGATGGTTACAAAATGGTGACAAATGTGGGAAATGCTTCTGCAAGTTCCGAAAAATCAAAGCGTGCCGAAGGGAGGAAGAAGCGCGGGCCGTTCGCGGAGGTAAAATTCGGCTCGGCGGTGGTTCCGATCTATCGAACGGAATCCAAGGGCAGGGTGCGCTACATGCTGAGCTTCCACCGCGAGGGTCGGCGGGAACGAATGATTTTCAGCCAATTGGACGAGGCGAAGAAGGAGGCGAAGTTCGTGGCGCAGCGGATCCAGTCGGGGATGCAGCACGTGACCGATCTCAAGCCGCACGAGCGCGACAATTATAAGAAGGCGGTCGAGCTGCTCGATCAGCTCGGAATCCCGCTGGTTGCTGCGGTGGAGGACTACGTCCAGGCCCGCAAGCTGGCCGAGAACGAGTCCCTCACCTCGATGGCCAATGACTACCGTCGGGTCTTCAAACCGCTGACACGCCGCGCCACCGTGCCCGAACTGGTCGCGGAAATGCTCGCTGCCAAGAAGCAGGACGGGGCGAGCAAGGCCTACCTCGCCAACCTGAAGACGGTGCTGACCCGCTTTGGCATTGCGTTCCCCGGAGAGATCCTCGGCATCACCTCGTCGGAGAACGACGGCTGGCTGCGCGGTCTCAATCTCGCGCCCAAGGCCCGCAGTGGCATGCTGATCTGCGTCAAGGTGCTGTTCTCCTTCGCCCGCTCCCGGAACTGCCTGCCCGCCGAGCAGATGACGGCGGCCGAGCAGATCAAGAAAATGAAGGTCAAGAACGACGAGGACATCTCGACCTTCACCCCGGCGGAGATGCGGAAGATCCTTCACGCCGCCCCGCCGCACATCGTCCCGATCCTCGCCATCGGAGCGTTCACCGGGATCCGCATGGCCGAGTTGAACCGGATCAGCTGGTCCGCCTTCGATCTTGACCGGGGCATCATCGAGCTGCGGGCGGGGCAGGCGAAAACAGCCTCCCGCCGGCTCATCCCGATCACCGACAACCTGCGGGCCTGGATCGAGCCGCTGCCGCGCTCGGGCAAGGTGGTCCGGACGGAGTTGCTGCACCGGGAAGTCACCGCGCTCGTCCGCGCCTTGAAGATGGAATGGCCGCGCAACGTGCTGCGGCACTCCTTCATTACCTACCGGGTGGCCAAGGTGAAGAGCGCCGACCAGGTGGCCCTCGAAGCGGGCAACTCGCCGTCGGTGATCTTCAAGAACTACCGCGAGCTGGCGACCGAAGAGCAGGCGGACGAGTGGTTCGGCATCCTGCCCAAGGAGGGCCAGTGGGAAAACACCTACCAGTGGGACCACCGGGCGAGGATTGTCACGCTGCCCGGCCAGGCGGACTCCTGAACCATCCGTTCAATCCGCGCGCCAACGAGGCCGGAGAGATGCGGAATGGTTTTGTGAGGGGTCGGAATAACGGCATCCCTTGCTTGGGCGGCACCTGCTTCCACGCGATTCCAAACGCTCAATTCGAGGGAAGCAATTGGATGGCACAATCTCCTGTCGCCCGCCAGCACGCTTTCAGTGGCTCGGGCCGGGCCCTGCCTCGGCTTGTCTGCGGTTCCCGGGCGGCGGGCATTCTGCTGCACCGGAGGCGCAAGATTTGCATGAATAGCCGACAAATTGTGACAAAACGGACTGGAGGTCGTTTCACGAGAATTATTGATATCCTGAGCCTTGCCCAATGACCGCTTGCCAGCCCGTTTGCCATTTTCGTATTTACCCAATCTAGAGATTTTCAAAGAAAATTTCAGCGTTTAAAAACATGTAGCCCCCTATGATGATGTAAGTTATTGTGGTTGAACCTAAATAAAAACGTGCAAAGTTGCCCCAAGCCGAATCCAACAAAGTGTCCATGGGTTTAGTCATTATAATCGTGAGCCAAAATACTATGATCCAAGTAACAAATCCACCACCCCCCCCCCAACCATTGCCATGGATACTGCTTTTCTTTGAATGACTGATGTCGGCGCTGCCTTGACTTTATTCCCTATCCTGACATCTTTTTTAGCTTTTTGAATTGCTTCATGTTGACTTAGGGTTTCCCCTGCATCCTCAGATTTCTTGAGGTATTTTTGTGCAACTACGCTTACGCCATCTGATGCTGCCTTTGTGTAGTCGTCAGCGACGGCAATAAATCCAATGTATCCTATGAGAGCAAGCAATACAGCCATTCGCGTCAGGTTAAGGCCCGGATTCCTGATTCCACGGGGGATTGGCGTCGCCGTTTGTCCCGCATGACGTGGTCGGGGTAGGGATCGAAATCGA
>RDYP01000045.1 GCA_004293445.1 Verrucomicrobiota bacterium
AAGACGGCACGAGGTGGATACGAGGTGCACACGACACGCGAACGACATGCGAACTTGGCGCGAACCACCTTCGCACGGCGCATCCTCAGGCCACTTCAGTCCACTTCAGGTAGAGGCAATAAAAAGGAACCCAAGCCGGGGCCGAAGTCGATTCGAGCATCGCTAGAAGTTTTCGAGCACGACTGACTTCCATGGACCAGGTGCTTCAGCGGCACATGACGACGAGGTAGGTCTTCAGGCCCAAAGCCTATGGATTCCCATCATCGAGACCACCATGTCATGGCCATTGCTCGTTTCTGTTTCTCTTGAGAATTTAGCAGGTGCGGAATTTCCTAGTTTTTTTGCGCGGAATTCGGGGTCGAAAATTGGGATCATGACTTCCTTTTCCCGTCGCTTCTGTGAACTTTCCGGCCACTCATGACCGCTTCACTTCGATCGCTTTTCGGCCTCATTTGCTTTACTGCTCTGTCTGTAGGAGCTGAGAGCGCGACACCTGAATTGGACCTTTCTCAGCAAATCCAGCCGGTGCCGGAGTTCGCCAAATTTAGCGATTCGGAGTTCAATGTCTGGTGTGGCAGCATGGTTCGCGATGATTCCGGGAAATGTCATCTCTTCTACTCACGATGGCCAAAGAAGCTCGGGCATCTCGCTTGGGTGAGTCATTCAGAAGTCGCGAGAGCGGTTGCCGATCATCCGCTGGGGCCTTACAAGCACGTTGAAGTGGTATTGCCTCCCCGTGGCCAGGAGCACTGGGACGGGCTCTGCACCCACAATCCGACCGTCATGCGTTTTGGGAACAAATACTACCTGTACTACATGGGGAATACGGGCGACGGAAAGGTGGTCTCTGGGCTGAACTGGTCCCATCGGAACAAGCAGAGAATCGGTGTGGCGGTGGCGGACTCGCCATCGGGGCCTTGGTCGCGTTCCGATAAGCCATTGATCGATACCACACCGGGCTTCCATGACGCGCAATGTTTGGCGAATCCAAGCGTGGTTGCGAAGCCCGAGGGCGGTTACCTCATGGTTTACAAAGCGATCGCGGATAAAGGTCAGCAGCCCTTTGGTGGTCCGGTGGTCCATGTGGTCGCAACTTCTGATGCCCCGACTGGTCCATTTAAGAAGCATCCGGACCCGGTGTTCACTTCGCCGGGCTCGAGTTTTGCGGCCGAGGATCCCTTTATTTGGCGCGGTGAGGACCGATACTGGGCGATCGTGAAGGATTTCGGTGGGAATTTCACGAAGGTTGGGACTTCTCTGGCCCTTTTCGAGTCGCGGGATGGGATTGATTGGAAGCTTTCGAAGCACCCGCTGGTGTCCAAGGTTGGGATTCGTTGGGAAGGAAAGGAGTGGCAGGTGTTGCCCAAGCTGGAGCGTCCGCAGCTTTGGTTGCAGAATGGCAAGCCGGCCGTTCTTTTTTGCGCGGCTGCAGAGCGCGCGGATCTGAATCATTCTTTTAATGTCGCGATTCCACTGATCCCCGTGGATTCCTTGAAATGATCGCCTTGCCGTCGATGCCTTCCCGCTATCTTTCCATCGCTTCGGCTTGGTTCCTGCGCGAGTGTTTGCGCAGGGGCACGATGCTTTTGGCGATATTCTCCCCACTGGCCGTCACGGCTCGGGTTTATCGCGTGATGCCCGTCGGGGACTCGATTACCGAGGGGGGGAGTTCTTTCGCGAATTGGCGTTTTCCTTTGTGGGAGAAATTGCAGGCAGCGGGTTATCAGATCGAATATGTCGGATCGCGGAAAAGTTCGTCCAGGATCGGTCCGCTCGCGCATGAGGGTTATGGCGGCAAGAATTCCGCGTTCCTTGCTCGTACCGTGCCGACGAACTTCAAACAGCACCCGGCGGACATCGTGCTGCTGCATGCAGGGCACAATCAGTTTGCCGAGCAGAAGCCGGTGCCCGGCATGCTTCGTGACACGGAGAAGATGATCGAAGCGTTTCGAGCGGTGAATCCGCGAGTTGTGATCTTGCTCGCTCAGCCGATTCCAAGCGGCAAACTCCCGAAGTATTCCTACATTCCCGAGCTTCATCGGGGGCTTGAGGTGTTGGCCAAGCGTCTCGATTGCCGGGATTCACCAATCCGAATCGTCCCCCAGGGAGAGGGTTTCGATCCGGTGAAGGACACGGTAGCGGATTTGGTCCATCCCAATGCCCGTGGCGCGGCGAAAATGACCGAACGGTGGTTCGAGGCTCTGGCGGAGGTTTTGGAAAAGCCGAAGCGCGCCTATGTGCCTTTGCGGGTGCCTTACAAGAAGACGACGAAGGGCGATTTGGAACTGCATGTGTTCAAACCCGCGGTTGACACGAAAAAGGTATGTCCAGCGATCGTGTTTTTCTTTGGGGGTGGCTGGACGCACGGCACGCCGCTCCAGTTCTACCCTGAGTGCGCTTGGTTTGCCGAGCGTGGCTTTGTTGCTATCAGTGCGGATTACCGGACGTCCTTCACCCATGGCACGACACCTTTTGAGTCGGTGGCCGATGGGAAATCGGCGCTGCGTTGGATTCGGCAACATGCCGCGCGGTTGGGTATTGATCCCCGGAAGATCGTGGCTGCTGGCGGCTCGGCGGGAGGTCAGGTGGCTGCCGCTGCGGGGATGGTTCAGGGGCTCGATGAACCCGGCGAGGATTTGCAGGTTTCATCCCGGCCTGACGCCTTGGCCCTGTGGTATCCAGTGATCGACAACGGTCCAAGCGGCTATGGAGACGCGACGGTGAAGGCTCGTTATCGGGAAATCTCGCCGCTGCACAACGTGGACTCGGACAGCCCGCCGACCATTGTTTTTCTGGGGACGGAGGATGCCTTGATTCCGGTATCGACGATTCGCGCCTTCGAAGCTCGGATGAAGGCTGCCGATGTCGGATGTGAAGTCCGGCTTTTTCCCGGTGCCGGGCATCCGATTTATTCGTATCGGAAGGCCCCGGTTCCCGAGCGGGAGAAAATCTTGAGGATGACGGCGGACTTCCTCGCTCCCCTAGGAATTCGATGAGGAGGCGGGAATCGGGATTTAAAAGCAAGGAAGGCTGGCATCGTCGCCTCTTGTCGTCAGATCGCTTCCTCGCGGGTTTTTCCGAAATGCTGCGTTTCTCGATTTTCACGCGGTTGTAGTCGACCCAAAAGAAGGATGTGAACGATCCCGTGCGGCAGTTGTATTCCGAGCAGCGCTATCCGGCGCTGAGTCATCCGGTGACGGACATTTCGCGCTTGGCAGTCAGCGCCCGGCTCGCGGGGATGAGCCGACTTGCCCCGCCATCCGCCTGCCGCGTGCTCGAGTTCGGCTGTGCATCGGGTCACAATCTCCTGCCTCTCGCGGCGCGTTATCCGGATAGCGATTTTACCGGGCTGGATTACTCCGAGAGTGCGATTCGCGAGGCTCGTCGGGCGGCGTGGGAGTCGGGACTGGAGAATATCCGCTTCGAAGTTGCGGATCTCCAGCATTGGCGGCCGTCTCACCCTTGCGACTACCTGATCGCTCATGGCGTGTTTTCCTGGGTCCCGGATCCGGTGAAATCGCGGGTCATGGATCTTTGTGGTCAGGTGTTGGCGGATTCGGGGGTGGCTTGCATCAGCTACAATACTTTGCCGGGGTGGTCGCTGCGGCGCGACGTGGTGCCATTGCTCCGTGCCTTGGCGGGAAATCCGTTGGCTTCGGGCCTTGGCCGGAGTGTTCCGGCGGTGGCGGAAAGCTTGGCCACCATGACAGGGGCGGGCAGCGCTCATTCGGCGCACCTTCAAGCCATTTGCCGCGACATGATCCGCAAAGGGCCGGAGGTTCTGCCCTTCGATGACTTTGCGCCGGTCTGCGACCCGGTTTATTTCGCCCAATTCGCGGATTGGGCCAGCCAGCGCGGACTTCGTTACCTCGGCGAGGCCCGGCTGCGGGATGAATTGCCGGAGGGGATTGATCCTGCTTCCTGGGAGCAGCTTGCCCCACTCGCGGCGGATCCGGTCTTGCTCCAGCAAACGCTCGACCTGCTATCCGGTCGCACCCATCGGGTCAGCCTTCTTTGCCGCCAAGACACGCCCCTCGAGGAAACCACCACCGCGGTGCTTTTGGATTTCGCTGCGGGGCGAGGGGAGGGGATTCTACCGCCGGGCGATGACCTGCCGCTCATCCGCACGTTTTGCGAAGTGCTCGATGAGGCGGATGGCGACTACCTGGAGGTTCGGGAACTCATGGAAAGCACCGCCGCGCGACTTGGCGCCGGGTGGGAGTCAATTCGCCATGCTCGTGAGTTGGCGCTGTGGATTTTCAAGGCAGCGCGGCTGGGTGGTATCGAGCTCAGGACGGAGCCTGTGAAAGCTCTACCGGAGCCCATCGCTCGCCCCTGCCTGTCTCGACTGAATCGTCATTTTGCAGCGAACGAGCAGCCGGTGGTCGATGCCCGCCATGCGAGCTGCCGTTTCCCCCAGGGCCATGCGCGCTTGCTCGCAGCAATGGATGGTAGCCTCTCGGTGGCCGAACTCGCGGCCCGTGCGGACGAGGAATTTCCCGAGCTCGATTTCGATCGATGGCTCGCTTACCTCGCCAAGCGCGGTTTGCTGGTGGCGGACGACTGAAAGGTTGGTGTTCAATTCAGATTGAACAAATCCGCCCTTCCAGTTATCTCCCAGCCGTGCCTCCCGTCCGCGAAGAAGACGATATCCGCGAATTTCCGTCGCTTGGACCGATTGAAGTGCAGGTCATTCAGGTCTTCGTCGATGGCGTGAAGGTCCTCGGTCTCCCTCGTTCGCTCGGAGAAATTTACGGACTGCTTTTCATCTCGCCGGAGCCTCTGTCTCTGGACGATCTCGTCTCTTTGCTCGGGATCAGCAAGGGTTCGGCCAGCCAAGGGCTGCGCTCCCTCAGGGGGCTCGGTGCGGTCCGTGAAATCAGTATGGAAAGCTCGCGACGCGCCTTTTATCAGGCGGATACCGAGTTGAAGCGTCTGGTTGGCGGCTTCATCCGTGAGCAGGTCCGCCCTCACCTCGAGAGTGGGCAATCGAAGATCGGTCGACTGGTCGATGTCGCTGGTGACCACGAAGATCCGCGCCAGCGCGAGTTCTTCGAGTCTCGGGTGAAACAGCTGGAGTCGTGGATCAAGAAAGGTCGCATCGTGCTGCCAGTATTGCAGAAAGTTCTCGGCGAATGAGGAACGACGTCACCAACGAGCCGGCGTGGTACTGCCTGAAAACCCAGACCAAGCGGGAGGCCATCGCCGCCGCCCATCTGCGCGAGCTGGAAGGGGTGACGGTTTTCTGCCCCATGCTACGCTATCGCAAGGCCACTCGGCGGGGGAAAATCTGGTGGGTCGAGGCGCTTTTTCCCGGCTATGTGCTGGCTCGCTTCACCTTGGCCAGTGACGAACGCGCGGTGATGTACAGCCAAGGTGTCCGAGGCTTGGTCCGCTTCGGCGACAAGGTTCCGACCGTCGCGGATGATTTTGTCGAAGCCCTTCGCCAAGAAGTCGCCAAGCAGGGAGCGGAGGAAGTGCTCACCGTCGGCCCCCGGATTGTCGAAGGCGAGGAGGTCGAGCTGGCCCACGGCCCGCTTGGCGGTGCTCGTGCCACCGTCGTCGAGGTCCTCCCAGCCCGGGAGCGGGTGAAGGTGCTGCTGGAATTCCTAGGTCGCGAGCAGATTATCGAAGTCGATCTTTTCTCGCTGTTACTCCCGCGCAAACCCCTGCCATGACGTGACGAGCCAGCCACCTTGTTCATTTTGGATTGAACAAACGTCGGATTTTTCGATCCCTCAGGGCGCTCGGGAGGCGATCACTGCTTCGCCCGTTCTTTTATTTTTCCATCCTGCGCCGTTGGTTTTGTCCGGGACTCGGGCATGCGACCACGGGCGGTAGCGTGACCAAACTCCTTGCCCCCCGATACCATGAGCTCCATCTCCGATCAAAAAGGTAAAATCGCCGTGGTGACCGGCGGCGCCGGTTTCGTCGCTTCTCACCTCATCGATCGCCTGCTCGCCGATGGCCTGCGGGTCATCGCGCTCGACAATTTCGTCACCGGGCATGCCCGGAACTTGGCCCACCTCGCCGGACGCGAGGACTTCCGCTTTATCGAGCACGATGTCGCGCAGCCTTTCGACGTCGAAGGCCCGGTGGACTTTGTGTTCCACATGGCATCGCCCGCCAGTCCCATTGACTACGTTCAGATCCCGATTGAGACCCTAAAGGCCGGGTCTTACGCGTCGCACAATGCCCTCGATCTCGCACTCCGCAAGAAGGCGACCTATCTCGTCGCCTCGACCTCAGAGGTCTATGGGGATCCGGAAATCCATCCGCAGCCGGAAAGCTACTGGGGCAATGTGAATCCGGTTGGCGTCCGATCCTGCTACGACGAGGCAAAGCGCTATGCCGAGGCCGCCACTATGGCTTACCATCGCGCCCACGGGCTCGATACCCGCATCGTCCGTATTTTCAACACCTACGGCCCCCGCATGCGGCTCGATGATGGTCGTGTGGTTCCTGCTTTCATCGGTCAGGCCCTCCGTGGCGAGCCCTTGACGATCTTCGGCGATGGCACGCAGACCCGCTCTTTTTGCTATGTATCGGATCTGGTCGACGGCATCTGGCGCCTCGCCCTCAGCGATTTCCACGAGCCGGTCAACTGTGGGAATCCTCACGAGATGAGCATGCTGCAATTTGCGGAAGCCATCGCCAGTGTCTTCGAGATCGAGCTCAGAATCGATCCCAAGCCACTCCCGCCGGACGACCCGAAAGTCCGCCAACCCGATATCACCCGCGCCAAGGAAATCCTCGGCTGGGAGCCAATGGTTTCCTTTGATCAAGGAATCCGCGAGACCATCGAGTATTTTCGCGGCCAGCTTCAACCCACCTGATTCTTGTCACCCGACTCCAGCGTCGATTTCCTGATCGTAGGTGCCGGCTTCTCCGGCCTCGTCGCTGCGGAGCAATTGTCGAACGCCGGCTTTCGCTGTGTGGTGGTCGATCAGCGCGACCACCTCGGCGGGAATGCTCACGACCGCATCGATGCCGCCGGAGTTCGTATCCACGACTACGGTCCCCACTACTTTCGGACAAACTCGCCGAGGATCGTCGATTACTTGTCGAAGTTCACCGGCTGGCTCGACGCCGATTACAAAATCAAGAGTTTCACCGAAGGCCGTTACTGGAGTTTCCCGGTCAATCTCAATACCTTCGAAGAAATCGTGGGCCATCCGGCGAGTGTCGCGGACTTCGAGTCCTGGCTCTCCGCTCGCCGCGTCCCCGTGGAGCAGCCGCGGAATTCCGAGGAGCTCATGCTTTCCGTCGTCGGCCCCGAGCTCTACCGAAAGTTCTACGAAGGCTACACACTCAAGCAGTGGCGACGTCATCCGCGCGAGCTCGATCCCTCTGTTTGCGGCCGCATTCCTGTCCGCACCCATCGCGACGACCGCTACCTCGCCGAGGAATTTCAAGCCCTTCCTAGAAATGGCTATACGGAGATGTTCGGCCGCATGCTCGATGCCTCGCCGGGTGTCGAACTCCACTTGGGTGTCGATTTCCACGAAGCTCGCCGCCGTTGGCGTTACCGCCACCTGATCTTCACCGGCCCGGTCGATCAGTATTTCGGCCGCTGCTTCGGCGCCTTGCCTTACCGCTCGCTTCGATTCGAGCACGAAAGCTTCACCCGCGAGCAACTCGATGCCCGCGCTCCGACTTCCGGCAAGCCCGGCTTCTGGCAGCCCGCGGTCCAGGTGAACTACCCCGACGCGGACGTGCCGCACACTCGCATCCTCGAGTTCAAGCACGTCACTGGTCTCCTGCCGTCGGGCAGCAGTATCGTCCGCGAGTTCCCGAAAGACTGGACTCCGGATGACGAGCCCTTCTATCCCGTCCCCGCGGACGATGCGAAAGCAGCCTATCGCCGCTACGCCGAGCTTGCCGCCGCTGAGGAAAACACCAGTTTCATCGGGCGACTCGCCACCTACCGCTACTACAATATGGACCAAGTCACCGGCATGGCCCTCGCTGAGTCCGCACGTCTGATCTCCCGCTATTCCACTCATGCTTGAACGCCTGAAATCGAAACAAGGTGCCGTCGGTGTCGTCGGCCTCGGCTACGTCGGCCTGCCCTTGCTGCTTGCTTACGCCAAGGCCGGCTTCCGCGCCGTGGGGATCGATATCGACCCCACCAAGCCCGCTGCCCTGCTCGCCGGTCGCAGTTACATCAAGCACATCCCCGGCACCGAAGTCGCCGAAGCCCTCGCCTCCGGGAAGCTCGAAGCCACCACCGACTTCGCTGTCATTTCGTCGCTCGATGCCATCATCCTCTGCGTGCCCACGCCCCTCGACGAGCACTTCGAGCCTGATCTCAGTTACGTCACCGATACCGTCGACGCGGTCGTCCCGCACCTCAAGGCCGGCCAGGTTCTCAGCCTCGAAAGCACCACCTACCCCGGTACCACCGACGAAGAAGTCGTCACCCGTGTTGAGAAAGCCGGCTTCACCGTCGGCAGTGACTTCCATGTGGTCTATTCACCGGAGCGCGAGGACCCGGGCAACCCGAAGTTTTCTGCGACGAATATCCCGAAGGTTGTCGGCGGCGTCACCGCTGCCTGCCTCGATGCGGGTGTCGCGCTCTATGAAGCCGCCTTCGAGAAAGTCGTTCCCGTCAGCTCCTGCAAGGTCGCCGAACTGACCAAGCTGCTCGAAAACATTTATCGCGCCGTCAACATCGGCCTCGTCAACGAGCTCAAGATTGCTGCCGACCGGATGGGCATCGATATCTGGGAAGTCATTCGTGCCGCCTCCACCAAGCCTTTCGGCTTCACTCCCTTCTACCCCGGGCCCGGTCTCGGCGGTCATTGTATCCCGATCGATCCCTTCTACCTCACCTGGAAAGCCCGCGAGTATGGGGTGCACACCCGCTTCATCGAGCTTGCCGGCGAGGTCAATCGCGCGATGCCCGACTACGTCATTCATCGTACCATGGAGGCGCTCAACTCCCGCGGCAAGCCGGTCAAAGGTTCGCGCATCCTGCTGCTGGGCCTCGCCTACAAGGCGAACGTCGACGACATGCGCGAGTCGCCGACCTTCGCCCTGCTCGATGGCTTCAAGCGCCTCGGCGCCGAGCTTGCTTACCACGATCCGCACGTCCCAGTCGTCGGGCCGACCCGCGAGCACATGGACTGGGCCGGCCATCGCTCGCTGGAGTGGACGCCGGAAAACCTCCACGCGCAGGACTGCGTCGTCATCTCAACCCACCACGCCGCCTTCGATCTCGATCAGCTCGCCGTCTGCGCCGACCTGATCATCGACACCCGCAACGCTATGGCCGCGATCCCCACCCGCGACGGCCAGGTGGTGAAGGCGTAGTGCCATTCCCGGCAGCTTCTCTTCCCGTCCGTTGACTCAAACGCAAATGACACCGGGAAGGGTCCGGGAAGAAGGCCTCAAAGGCGAGGCCGTCGCAGAATGGGTTCTTCGGATTGCCCGTCGTTTCCGTGTCGATCTCGAAGCTGGATGCATGGTCACCTATTCCGCAGGGAGAGTTCGACTCCGTTTATTGCCACTTGGCTAACCATTAGGCCTCGTTCTTCCCCAAACTGTTTCCCATGCCCGTTCCTCTCCTTGACGTTAACGCCCAGAATCTCCCGCTCGAAGTAGCGCGACGTTTTACGTTGCGAGCGTCCGGCGGCCCGCTTCCCTGAAACCTCACGAGCCGGATCTCCCGGCCCTC
>RDYP01000027.1 GCA_004293445.1 Verrucomicrobiota bacterium
TTTCCGTGGCCCATCAGTGACTGGACGGTCCGTATGTCCATCCCGGACTCGAGAAGATGGGTCGCGAAGCAGTGTCTCATGGTATGGCAGGTGACCCGCCTCGAGACTCCCGCCTCGCACACGGCGTCCTTGAACTGGCGCTGCATGGAGCTTTCGTGGAGATGGTGGCGGAGGCGAAGAGGTATTGCCATGCCAATTCCCGGGTCGCATTCGGCCATTTGCGGAGCAGCGCTTCCGAGCAGCTCAAACTGCCCGGCACTCTCCACAGAACTTTGCAGGTATTGAGCGTTCCCCTCTTGGGTAAATTGCTCTAAATGAGCTACTTATGGAATTCGATCTCAGATCTCGCATGGGTCCTGATCCTAACCGGTTGAATTTGTTTTAGTTACAACCGGACGCCCGTGAAAGACGCTATGAAAGATACATAATCGGCGAGTCGTGATAAGGTCTGAACCTCTCGCGGTTTGAAAAAGCACCTTAGGACTAGAGTCACGACTCTGACATCGCATTTCGTGCATCCGGTGGTTGCTGTTGGCTTTGCGAAATACTGAAAACCAGTCATTTGTGAAATTAGGGGAGAGGTTTAGGCGCTCTGGTGGTCCCGTCTGATGTCGGGTCGCCAGTTGTGCGCTGAAGCCCCTAAGCCTGCCGATTAGCGAGTCCGCAACCAGAGCTACGGGTACCGTGCCTATGGACGATCCTCCGGCGTCAATGTCGGTCCGTGCGTCATAGCCGAATTCTGATGTGAAGTGGGACGGCCCGGCGGTCCATCCCTACCATTTTTTGGGGGATTTGGGTGATGGGATGCGAAGTGGGACGGCCTGGCGGTCCATCCCTACCGTTTTTGGGGGGAAGGCTTGGTTTGTGGATGCCGATGCCCTCGACAGGGGATTGTGGGGCGCGGTAGTTTTCCGGGGCGGGCGGGGATGCCTGGAAATTCATGGACGCGATGATGCAACATTTGGAAGAGGGGCAGGAGCTTTCCGCGGCGGAGGTCCGGGTTGCGGCGGAATTGCTGCTCGATCCTGCGGTGGCAGAGGGCGAAAAGGCTGCGTTGTTGGAGGCCTTGGCGGCGAAGGGAGAGACGCCGGCGGAGATCGCGGGCTTCGTGGAGGTGTTTTTGGAGCGCGCGGTCGACCCGGAGGTCGGGAGTCTGGATCTCGATGCGCCGACGATCGATGTCTGCGGCACGGGTGGCGACAAGCTGGACCTTTTCAATGTGTCGACGACTTCGATGTTCGTGGTCGCGGCGACGGGGGCGGTGGTGATGAAGCACGGGAATCGTGGCATCACTTCGAAGAGTGGCGGGGCGGATGTCTTGGAGGCGCTGGGGATTCGGATCGATCTCCCGCCGGAGGGTTTCCGGGAATGTCTGGAGCGCGCGGGCGTGGGCTTTTTGTTCGCGCCGGCCTATCATCCGGCCTTCAAGGCGGTGGTGGGGGTCCGGCAGGGCTTGGCGAAGAAGGGGGTGCGTACGATTTTCAACCTGATCGGTCCTTTACTGAATCCCGCGAGGCCGCAGTGCCAGTTGGTCGGCGTGTTCGAGCCCGCGATGTGCGCTGCCTTTGCCGAGATCCTCCAGCGGCTGGGCCGGGAGAGTGTCTGGGCGGTGCACGGGACGACGGGGGATGGGCGCTGTGTCGACGAGCTGAGCCTCATGGGGCCGACTCGGGTGTGCAAGGCGGGGAGGTATCGGGAATTCCAAGACGACGAGGTGAGGCCCGGGGATTTCGGGCTGAAGCTGGCCGCGGTCGAGGACTTGAAGGGCGGGGATGCCGAGGTGAATGCGGCGATTCTCGAAGCGATTTTGAGCGGCAAGGAGACGGGGGCGAAGCGCGATATGGTGCTGCTGAATGCCGGCGCGGCGATCGCATGCTGCGGTCTGGCGGATGATATCGGGGATGGGATCGAGATCGCGCGCGGTCTGATTGACGACGGCAGCGCCTTGGCGCGACTTCGTCTGCTCCAGGAGGTGGCGAGGCGTCCGTGATCGGTGCCCGGTTTCGGGCCTGGGTGGGCGTCAAATCATGTCGCGTGTGACCTCGTAGCGCGCGGCGCAGCGAGGGCACTGGACGGTGATGGCTGCGGCGCCTTCGAAGAGCTGGTCGGGTCGATCCCGCCAGGTGCCAAGCACGGGGAGAATTTTCGCGAGATCGCAACCGCAGTGGAAGCGGAAGCGTCGGGTCTCCAGCAGCCGTGTTTCTTCGTTTTCCTCGATCCTCTCCGCGGCATCCGCGTCGAGGGCGTGGAGCCATTCCTCGTCGCAGTCGGGTTGGGCGGTGACGAGGGTGAAGAGCTCGTCGTCGTGACGGAAGATCCGCGCGGGGCGTTGCTCCGACTGGGCGTAATAGCGTTCGACCCAATGGAGCGGGTCGCGGTCATCGACCTCGAGGGTGGAGCGTCGGGGTTCGCTTTGTTGGCGGGTGATGACTTGTGAGTAGAAGAAATTCCGGTCGGGTTCGCGGACGTCTTCGGTGAAGATGCGGCCGGTGACGGTTTCCTCAATCGAGCCGGCGGTGACGAAGATGTTCACTCGCGGGGCGCGGAGGTTCACGGTCCAGGCGATGGTTTCCGCCCAGGGGCGGGCGACGGCGTGGAGGGTGATGGCGGCGAGGCTGTCCTTCAGCATCTGGTCGAGCTCGCCGGGGTGCCGGATGCCGTGCTGCATGAGGTGCAGGTAGTAGTCGGTGTAAATCGGCGCGAATTTCGCGCGGAGCACGAGGGCGTTGCGGTGGCGAACGAAGATCGACTCGACCTTCACGAATTCGGCAATGTTTTCGATCTGCTCCAGTTCCGGCACGGGGTGAGGCTAGGGGGTGGATGGAGGGCGCGCAACGTCGCAGGTGGATGATCCGCGCCGGGTGGCCGGCCTCATCGTAGCAAGGCGTGCGGGACCTCGATCACGCGTTCGCCGGGAGCGACGAAGACCCGGTCGTGGGCATCGGGCGCGATCGGAACTCCACCGGTGAAGCTGCCGAAGGCGGGGAGGACCAAGGTGGGGCCGCGGAGCAGGAAGCAGGGGAGTCGGAGGCGGCTGCGTTTGCCATCGGCGATGCGCGCGACGGGGTGCCAGTGGGCGGTGATCGATGCTTCGCCGGGCGGGGCGTCTGCGGGATCGTGCACGATGGTGAAGCCGGCCGCTTCCATCGAGGTGACGGGCTGGAGAGCGGGGGGGATCCCGCGAATGGAGCGGTCGTGATTGCCGAGGATGAGTGTCACCGGGATGGGCATGGCAGCGAGCCAGTCTTCGAGCAGCCATTTGACCTCGGGGCTGAGGCCTGCGGGAGAGTGGAAGAGGTCGCCATTGATGAGGAGGCGCGAGGCGCCGCTTTGCTGGCAGAGGATGCGGGCTCGTTCGAGATCGGCGGCGCTGTCGCCCTCGGGGATGGCGAGGCCGTGGGCTTGGAAGGCGCTGGCCTTGCCGAGGTGGAGGTCGGCGATGATCAGGCTGCCATCGGCCAGTAGCGCGGCCTTTTCCGGGAAGAGGGTGATGCTGTGGTGGGAGTGGGAGATCTTCACAGACGGGCGGCGCGGTTGAGCTCGGCGAGCATTTGTTCGAGGCGCGTGGCGGCATCGCCTGCGGGGAGCAGGGCGGAGAGTCGGTCGGCCCAGAGGGGGAAGGCCATGGGGGTGAGGCGTTCGGTTTCGACGAGGTGGATGGGGCGCTGTTGGAGATCGATCAGGGCATGGCGGAGTCGGCTGAATTCGAGTTGTTTCTCGAGGATTTCACGCTGGGACTGCTGGAGGAGCAGGTTGTCGGGATCGTAGCGTTCGAGCACCTCGAAGAGCAGTCGGGCGCTGGATTGGAGTTCCCGTTGACCTCGTTGCTGGCGGCCTGGGAGCGGTTGGAGCACGAGGCCGGCGACGCGGGCGACCTCGCGGAACTGGCGGCGGGCGAGTTCCGCGGTGTTGAGGCAGGCGACGAGATCTTCGAGCAGGTTTTCGACCGAAAGATTCGAACGGATGCTCTTTTCGTCGAGATGAAGGCCGCGTCGTGCGCTGAGGCAGAAGCCGTAGTCGTTTTGCGTCACGGTGACATCGTCCTTCAGTTGCAATCGGTAGGCCATGAGGGCGCCGAGTCCTTCGTGCACGAGGCGCCCGGACATGGGGTAGAAGAAGAGGTGTTCCGCATCGCGGGAGCGGGTGTGCTCGACGAGCAGGCTGCGATTGTCGGGCAGGGTCGACCAGCGGCGTTGGATGGCGAGGATGGGGTCGATGGCCTTCATTTCGGGCGTCGGTGTTCCCTCGCCGCGGAGGCGGGCGGCCATGGCGTTTGCGAGTTCGCTGGAGAGCGGCATTTTGCTGCCGCCCCAGATGGCGACCTGGCCGTTTCCGTCGCGTCGAGCCGGGCGTACGGTGGCGATTTTCTGGTGGAAGCGGACGAGCTCGAGTTTGCGTCCTGCGAAGATCAGGAGGCTGCCGGGCTTGAGGCGGCTGACGAAGCCTTCCTCGACGCTGCCGAGGTTTTGGCCGTTGGCGAAACGGACGCTGACTTGGGGGTCGGCGGAGATGGTGCCGATGGAGAGCCGGTGCTGTTGGATCAGGCGGGGATCGTCGACGGTGAAGCGACCGTTTTCGAGTCGGGCTTTTTGATAGCGGGGGTAGGCGGCGAGGGCTTTGCCACCGTTTGAGATGAAGTGGATGGCCCAGTGCCATTCGGTGTCGTCTAGGCTGTGGAAGGCGTGGGTGGAGCGGATTTCGCGGAGCATTTCGGCGGGGTCGAAGGCTTCGCCGATGGCGCAGGTGACGAGGTGTTGGACGAGGACGTCGAGGGGTTTGAGGAGTGGCGGGCGGGTTTCGAGGTCGCGGGTCTGCGCGGCGTCGCGGGCGGCTGCGAATTCCACCAATTCGAGAGCGTGGGTGGGGACGCCGAGGAGGCGCGAGCTTTTGCCGGGCTGGTGGCCGGAGCGGCCGGCGCGCTGGAGGAGGCGGGCGACGCCCTTGGGAGAACCGACTTGGATGACTTGGTCGACGGGTGAGAAATCGACGCCGAGGTCGAGGGACGAGGTGCAGACGACGCAGCGCAGGGTGCCGTCGCGCAGGCCTTGTTCGACGGCCTCCCGCTCGGTGCGATCGAGCGATCCGTGATGCATGGCGAGGCGGTCTTTCCAAGCCGGGCGGAGGGCGAGGAGCTCTTGGTGCCAGATTTCGGTCTGCGAGCGGGTGTTGGTGAAGACGAGGGTGGTAGCGGACTTTTCGATTTCGGCGACGACTTGGGGAGCGAGGCGCGTGCCGAGGTGACCGGCCCAAGGGAAGCGGTCGATCTCCGGGGGGATGAGGGTTTCGATGCGGAGGTCTTTTTTGAGGTCGGCGGAAAGGGTGATGGCGTGGGCGGATTGGTCGCCGAGGAGGGCATCGCGGGCTTGGTCGAGGTTGCCGAGGGTGGCGGATAGTCCCCAGATGCGGAGTCCGGGGAGCCAGGCGCGGAGGCGTGCGAGGCAGAGTTCGGTCTGGACGCCGCGTTTGGTCGCGAGGAGTTCGTGCCACTCGTCGACGATGACGGACTTGAGGCCTGCGAGATGTTCGCGGGTTTCCGGGTGGGTGAGCATCAGTGAGAGGCTCTCTGGAGTGGTGATCAGCGCGAAGGGGAGCTTTTTGCGGAGTCGTGCGCGGATCGCGGCGCTGGTGTCGCCGGTGCGTGCCTCGACTTTCAGATCGGGCGCGAGGAGTTCGAGCGGTTCGCGAAGGGCGCGTAGGGTATCGTGGGCGAGGGCGCGCAGTGGCGTGATCCAGAGGACGGAGCAGGGGGTGGGGCTGGTGTGGGTTCGCGCGACGAGGTGCTCGATGAGTGGGCCGCCCCAGACGGCGAGGGTTTTGCCGAGGCCGGTAGGGGCGTGGAGGAGGCCGGATTTTCCGGCGGCGTGGGCGGCCCAGGTTTCTTTCTGGAAGGGAAAGGGTTTCCAGCCGCGCTGGCGGAAGAAGGGCTGGAGTGGGTGGGTTGGCATGGGCTGGGCTGATCAAGAGCGGGGAATGCGAGTGTGCAACGGGAGAATTGCGTGGGGCAGTGGGAGTGATGGTCATTTTCTTCCTGAAGCCGCGCGGATCTTGCGTGTCGGTTGACCGCGGCGGCTTGCCGCTTTAGGAATCGCGGCATGGATCTCACCACCACGGCTTATGGAACTTGGAGCGGCGGCCGCTTCATGCATTTCGGCGAAACTTTGCCGGAGGATCGCTTCGTCTCCAGCATTCGGACCGCTTGGGAAGCGGGGATGCGGACGTTTGTGACGGCGGATGTGTATGGCAATGGCAAGGCCGATGAGTTGCTGGGGGTGGCCTTGGAAGGGGTTCCGCGCGACGAGTACTGCCTGGTCGGGATGATCGGCCATGACTTCTACGAAGGGCAGCGGCAGGGGGCGCGTGGCTATCCGCGCTTCACGGAACTGCACGAGGCGGGAAAATTCCGCGATTACATCCGGGTGGCGACGGAGAAGTCGCTGGAGCGCTGTCGGAGTGACCGCTTCGATTTGTTGATGCTGCACAATCCGGACGAGACGGGTTACACAAGCGAGGCGGTTTGGGATGGGCTGCGGGCGGTGAAGGCGGAGGGCCTGACCGATCGTTTGGGTCTCGCCCCGGGGCCGGCGAATGGTTTTACCTTGGATATCATCGATTGCATCGAGCGTTTCGGCGCCGATATCGACTGGGCGATGTTGATCCTCAATCCGCTGGAGCCTTGGCCGGTCGGTTTGGCACTGCCGCTTTGCGAGCAGCATGGGGTGAAGGTGATGACGCGGGTGGCGGACTACGGTGGCTTGTTTCACGGGGACATGAAGGCGGGGCACGTGTTCAAGCCGGGAGACCATCGCGCCTATCGGGCCGAGGGTTGGGTGGAGCACGGGCTGGCGAAGATTGAGAAGATGAGGCCGATCGCGGAGAGGCACGGCTTGAGTTTGATTCAGTTCGCGGCGATCTGGAACCTGAGCCAGCCAGCCGTGGAAAGCGTGGTGCCGACCTTCATTCAGGAAGCGGGCGAGGGGGTGCGTTCGATTGAAGATCGCATCCGCGACTTCGCCGCGCTGCCGGAGCTCCGGCTGAGCGCGGAGGAGGTGGAGCAGGTGCGTGCGATCGGCGACAACACGGGCTGCATGACCTTGAAGGGGGCCAGCAAGCGGCATGAGGTGAGCGAGCGTCCGGACGAGTGGCCGATGCGTGAGGACCTGCTGGCATTGGCGGGTCGGCACGGTCTGGGCACGGACTGGTGAGGGTGCCGGTAGAATCAAAGAAAACAGCCCGCGCGGAGGATTCCGGCGGGCTGTTTTCGTGCGAGAGGGTCGAGCCGTGGTCGGCTACAGATTCGCGATGTCCCGGATCACGTGCTGCGACCATGTTTCAAGGCGTGGGAAAAGGCCGCCTTGGAGTTCGGCGAGCTCGCTGAAGCGAAGTTCGCAGAGGGCGTCCTCGCGCGAGGCGATGCGGGTGTTTTCGACATCGATGACGTGGACGATGCCCAGATGGACGCGGCCGACCTCGTTGCTGTCGTCATTGAGCAGGGCGGCGATGCGGTTCGTGTGGGTGCTGTCGAAGACGAGCTCCTCGCTCAGTTCGCGTTCGACAGCGGCGAAATAGGCTTCCCTGCCGGTGCGGCCGTTGCCGGTGTCGACGGGGTTGATATGGCCGCCGACGCCGACAGAGAGCTTGGCATGGAGTCGATCTTCGCCGCCGGACTTGCCGCGCGTGTAGTGGAGGATAGAGCAGCCCTGGCGGATGAGGCAGTAAGGAATGAGTTGCTTGTGGGTGGGGTCCTCTTCCGCCTCGGCGCGGTCCATGAAGAAATGGTTCGCAGGGTCGAGCAGGCGGTCGATGGCGGCTTGCAGTTCGTGGGTGCGGATGCCCTGGAAGCTGCCGATGGCATCGAAGAGGGCGCGTGGGACTACGAGGACTTGTTCGCCGGCGTATTTTGACATGGGAGGAAGAGACCAGAATCGCGAATCGGGAGGCCAGACAAATTCCCGAGAGGGCGGGGTCAGTGGTCGAGTTTGAGTTTCTTGAGTTTCGGCGTGATGACCGCGCGGCAATAGCCGTTCTTGGACTTGTTTTGGAAGTAGTAGTCTTGGTGGTAGTTTTCGGCCGGGTAGAAGGTTGAGGCTTTGGTGATTTCGGTCACGATGGGGTCCTTGAAATTCGCTGAGGCGGCTTTTTTCGAGGCTTCGGCGAGGGCTTTCTGGGAATCGTCGTGGTAGAAAATCGCGGAGCGGTATTGGGTGCCGACGTCTGCGCCTTGGCGGTTGAGCGTGGTGGGATCGTGAAGATCCCAGAACCAGGCGAGGATTTTTTCGGCGGAGATTTTTGTGGGGTCGAAGACGACTTGGACCACTTCGGCGTGGCCAGTGCCGCCGGTGCAGATGTCGTCGTAGGTCGGGTTGGCGAGGGTGCCGCCCATGTAGCCTGAAACTGCGGCGTGGACGCCATCGAGCTGGCGGTAGGCGGCTTCGATGCACCAGAAGCAGCCGGCGCCGAGGGTAATGACTTGGGAACCGGCGGGCACCTTCGGGGCGGGAGCGGGGAGTTTGGCGTCGGAGGTCATGGTCTTTTCGGGTTCGCAGGAGGCGAGGCTGGGGATGGTGAGGAGGAGGGCGAGGAGCTGGCGGCGTTTCATGGCGACTGGTGGATCTGGGTGGCTTTGGCGATGAGGATAGCACCCGGGGAGGCAGAGGCCAGAGGCAAAGCGTGGGACTCGGGGCTTGGCAGGCGGGGAATCCGGGTTACGGGTTGGCCCGTGGGAGCTGGAACCATTCAAGATCCGTCGTATGTGCGCGAGGCTTTCGCCCGCATTGCTGACCGTTACGTGACGACCAATCATGTGCTCAGTCTGGGCACGGACATTTTGTGGCGGCGGAAGGTCGCGAGGATGGTCCGGCGGTGGAAGCCGGGTCGGGTCCTGGATGTCGCGACTGGCACGGGGGACTTGGCTTTGGAGATACAGGATGCCTGTCCGGGGGCGGAGGTGATTGGCAGTGATTTTTGCGCGGAGATGCTGGCGCATGCGGGTCGGCGCGGCTTGGCGAAGACCTTGGTGGCGGATGCTTTGGCGCTGCCTTTCGGAGACGGGGAGTTCGACGTGGTGACGGTGGCCTTCGGCCTGCGGAATATGGCCGACTATGCTGCGGCGATCCGTGAGATGCGGCGGGTTTTGAAGCCCGGTGGTCACTTGTTGGTCCTCGATTTTTCCTTGCCGGAGGGCCCTTTGAAGATTCCGTACCGTTGGTATCTCCATCATGTGTTGCCGCGGATGGCGGGGTTTCTGACGGGGCAGACGGATGCCTACGAATACCTTGGCGGATCGATCGAAGAGTTCCCGCGGGGGCGGTCGATGTGTCAATTGCTGGAGCGGGAAGGCTTCTCGGACGCGGAGGCCTTGGCGCTGAGTTTCGGCGTGGCGGCGGTGTATATCGGACGTGCCTCTTGAGGTGGCGCGCCGGATTTCAGGCGGGTTGCTGCTGTGAGATGCAGTGGAGGGTGCCTCCTTCCTCGACGAGGTCGAGGCAGTCGATGCCGGTCACTTCGCGGCCGGGGAAGAGCTCGCGGAGGAGGCCGAGGGCGTGGTCGTCGTTGCGTGTTTGCCGGAAGGTGGGGACGAGGAGGCCGCCGTTGACGATGAGGAAATTGACGTAGGAAGCGGGGAGCAGGGGGAGTCGCCAGCCGGGAACGGCACAGGCTTCGGGGAGAGCGATTTCGACGACATCGAAGGGCCGATCCTTGGGGCCTGCGAAGTCGCGGAGGCGGCGGAGATTGTCGGCGAGCACGGCGTGGTTGGGGGATTCGCGGTTTTTCTCGACGCAGGCGACGATCGTCGTGTCATCGACAAAGCGCGCGAGATCATCGATGTGGCCATCGGTATCATCGCCTTCGATCCCTTGCTTGAGCCAGAGGATCTCGTGGACGCCGAGGGTGTCGCGGAGTTTTTGTTCGATGTCGCGGCGGGAGAGTTGCGGGTTGCGGTTGGGATTGAGCAGTACGGCCTCGGTGGTGAGGAGTTGTCCGAGGCCGTTGATTTCGATGGCACCGCCTTCGAGGATCATGCCGCCTTCGAAGCGAGGCAGCTTGAGGGATTCGGCGACGGCGCGCGGGATGGAATTGTCGAGATCGAAGGGCGGGAACTTGCCGCCCCAGGCGTTGAATTCCCAGTCGCTGACCGCGAGTGCGCCGCTTTCGCGGTGTTTGAGGAAGATCGGGCCGTGGTCCCGGCACCACACGTCGTTGTGGGGGTGGTCGAAGAGTTCGACGCGTTCCGGCACGGCCTTGGCGCGGTTGCAGAGTGAGCGGATGGCGTCGTGCTCCTTGCCGGGGGCATTGATTCGGACCGTCTCGTGGCAGCTGATGGCGGCGGCGATTTCGGCGAACTTGGCGTGGATCAAGTCGCGCTTGGCACCGCCCCAGTGGCGTGGATCGTCGACCGGCCAGGACAGCCAGACGGCATCCTGGGTGGACCATTCGGGAGGCATCGCGTAACCGAGAGCGGAGGGAGTCATGGCGGGAGTGTGAACGGAGGAGAGGGCGGGTCCAAGATCGAAGCTGCGCCTTGCCTCAGGGCATGGGCGAAATGGCGGGCGGGTGGGGTGGGCGTCGCCATTGCACGATGAGATTTGCGGTGAGGATGAGCGCGCCGCCGATGAGGGAGGAACTCGTGAGGGATTCGTTTTCGCCGCCGGAGCCGGTCATCAGGGCGAGCCAGGCGGGGAGGAAGAGGGCGAAGAGCGCGGTGAAGACCGGCTCCATGGTGTAGATGAGTCCGGCCTCGGTCGCGGAGACTTGTGGTTGCCAGGTATTCATCAGGCTGAAGGCGGCGACGGAGCAGAGCAGGGCGAGCCCGGTGATCAGCAGCAGGACGGGAGCGCTGCGTCCGGCATCGAGCATCGCGTGGGGATTCGGAGCGAGGATGGCCGCTATCGGAAAGAAGATCAGTGCGATGAAGGAGCACATCACGAAGGTCACGACGATGCCTCGGTTCCCCTGATGGCGCGGGTTTTCCAGCGTGAGGATCTGGAAGGTGAAGACGAAGGCGGCGAGGAGGGTGAGGGTTTCGCCTTTGCCGAGCTGGAATCGACCGGGGTGGACGCCGGAGAGAATGGCGACGCCGCCGAGCACGAGCGTCGTGGCGGCGAGGGTGCGCGCGGTGGGGAGGCGTCGCGATTTCAGGCAGGCGACCAGTGGGAGGAAAACGCAGTGGGCTTGGGTCAGGAAGGCGGAGGTGGAGGCCGTAGTGAAGGCGAGTCCCCATGCTTGCAGGGCCATCCCGAGGCCTCCCCAGAGGGCGAGCCATGCTCCTTGGGTGAGCTCGCGGCGGTTCGGGCGAAGGTGGATCATGAGCGGACTCATGATGAGGGCGGCGAGGCCGAAGCGGGCCGATTGCAGCCAGGCGGCGAGAAATTCTTTTGATGCGTGGGGCAGTCGTTCCGACTGAACGAGATCGAGCGCCTTGATGATGGGGAAGCTCAATCCCCAGAGGACGCAGGCGAGGACAAGAAGTGCTGCGGGCATGGCGCTACTTGGCTCGTGGGTGAGCGCTGTCGTAGGCGTGGCGGAGGCGTTCTTTGGTGACGTGGGTGTAGATTTGGGTGGTGGAAAGGGAGGCGTGGCCGAGGAGGGACTGGACTGAACGGAGGTCGGCACCCGCGTCGAGCAGGTGGGTGGCGAAGCTGTGGCGAAGTTTGTGGGGGGAAATCTGGAAGGGGATGGAGCTGAGCTTGAGGTACTTTTTCAGCAACTGGTCGATCGCCTGTTGGGTGATGCGGGTGTGATTTTTGCCGAGGAAGAGCGCGCCTTGGGTCACGGCGGCTTCGCGTTGGTAGCGCTGGAGGGCGGAGAGGGCGGGGCTGCCGATGGGCACGATGCGTTCCTTGGCACCCTTGCCGAGGACACGGACGTTTTCGCCGAGGAAATCGAGGTCTTTGACATCGAGCCCGCGGAGTTCGGCGATGCGGAGGCCGCAGGAGTAGAAGAGTTCGAGGATGGCCGCGTCCCGCAGTGGCATCCACGGTTTGGTTTGCTTGTGGAGCGGGACTTGGAGGGGGAGGGCCAGGAGCTCGTCGATCTGGGCGAGGTTGAGGACGACGGGGAGTTTCTTTTCGGGCTTGGGGAGCTGGACTTCGGCGACGGGGCTTTTGGGGTGGCCGCGGCGGTGGACGAGGAATTTGTAGAAGGATCGGACGGCGGCGAATCGGAGTCGGATGGTGGCCTTGGACAGGCCCTGCTTCATCATGTCGAAGAGCCAGCGGCGGAAGTCGTCGGCCGTGGTGTCGCGCCAGCCGAGGAAGGATCCGCCGAACCAGGTGCGGCAGTTTTCGAGGGCGAGGCGGTAGTTGACGAGGGTGCGCGGCGAGGCGCTGCGCTCGACTTCCATGAAGCGGAGGAAGTCGTTCTCGAGAGCGTCATCCATCGGTGCTCGATTTTTTCCGCGCGCGGATGAGGGCGGTGATGATGAGGCTGAGGCCGGCGAGGAGCATGAAGCCGGTGATGCCGATGCCGATGAGGGCCATCCGTTGTTCGGCGGCGGCTGCGATTTCGTTCATGCTCTTGGCGCGTTCGAGGCGCTGCAGGACGAGGAAGATCAGGATGCTGGCCGAGGCGAAGAGGGTGACGGCGATGCGGACGAGGCGGTTCATGGGCAGGCGGGGCAGGTGCCGAAGAATTCGAGTTCGTGATAGAGGTTCTTGAAGCCGGTCTTGCGGCGGATTTCTTCTTCGAGCTCGTGGACGGGGCAGGGGGCTTTGACGGGTTCGATGCTGCCGCAGCCGGTGCAGATGAGGTAGTCCTGGTGGCGGCCCGGGACGAGGAGGGTGAAGTAGGCGGCGCGTTCGTGGAGGCCGAGGCGGCGGGCGATACCGTGGCCGGCGAGGCGCTGGAGGAGGCGGAAGACGGTGGCCTTGTCGCATTGGTCGCGCAGGCGGGGGGAGGCGGCGAGTTCGCCGAGGGTCATGGGCCGCGGGGAGTCGAGCAGGGTGGTGATCAATTCCTCAAGCGCCTTGGTCCGGCGGAGACCTGCGGCACGGCATCGGTCGATGGTTTGGGCGACGAGTTCTGACATCCGCGGGGAGGCTAGATGGGAAAGCGGGGAATGAGAAATGGGAAAAGTGGGAGAGTGCTGTGGGGTTTCTTGTGGATGGTGGAGGCTTTTTTGGGGTGGGTCAGAGGAGTGTGGGTTGGCCGTCGGTGGGTGGGGGCATGGTGGCGCCGATTTTGGTGTAGGCGGCGGGGAGGGCGGTGCGGCCGCGGGGGGTGCGCTGGAGGAATCCCTGGAGGATGAGGAAGGGTTCGTGCACCTCTTCGAGCGTGGCGGCGTCTTCGCCGACCGCGACGGCGAGTGAGCCGACACCGACGGGGCCGCCGTTGAATTTGTAGATGAGGGCTTCGAGGATGCGTTTGTCCATTTCGTCGAGGCCCTGAGCGTCGATTTCGATCATGGCGAGCGCCGCATCGGCGAGGGGGCCGGTGATGGTGCCGTCGCCTTTTACCTGAGCATAGTCGCGTACCCAGCGGAGCAGGGCGTTGGCGACGCGCGGGGTGCCACGGGAGCGGGCGGCAATGCCTAGCGCGCCTTCGTGGAGGATCGGAATGTCGAGTAGGCCGGCGGAGCGTTCGATGATTTGGGCGAGCTCGTCTTGGGTGTAGTAATCGAGGCGATTGACCAGGCCGAAGCGGGAGCGGAGGGGAGCGGTGAGCATGCCGGAGCGGGTGGTGGCTCCGACGAGGGTGAAGCGTGGTAGATTGAGTTGGATCGAGCGAGCGGAGGGGCCGGAGTCGATGATGATATCGAGTCGGAAATCCTCCATCGCAGGGTAGAGGTATTCTTCGATCGCGGGGTGGAGGCGGTGGATCTCGTCGATGAAAAGGACGTCGCCTTTCTGGAGGTTCGTGAGGACGCCGGCGAGGTCGCCCGCTTTTTCGATTTGGGGGCCGGAGGTGACGTGGAGTTGGGATCCGGTGGCGCGGGCGATGATGTTGGCGAGGGTGGTTTTGCCGAGGCCGGGAGGGCCGGAAAGAAGAACGTGGTCGAGGACATCGCCCCGGCGACTGGCGGCTTCGACCATGAGTAGGAGGCGGTCCTTGATTTTCTCCTGCCCGATGAATTCGGAGAAGACGGGAGGGCGCAGGGAGACGTCGAAGGACGTGGTCGGCGCGGTGGTCGTTTTTTGATAAAAGTTTTCGCTCATCCGGGCGGGGGAATCTGACCACGGCAGAGCTCGGGTGAACACTATTTTTCGCGACTGCCGGACTTCGCGGGAAATTCGGGTGAGAATCGGCTTTACAAGCCATTCGGGTTACCTACTTTCCGCGGCCCGCCACCAAGCGACCATTTTGCCATGAAAGTTCTTTCCTCTCTCGCCTCCGCCAAGCGCCGCCACGCCGACTGCCAAGTCGTGAAGCGCAAGGGCACGCTCTACGTGATCTGCAAGAGCAATCCGAAGTTTAAGGCCCGTCAGGGTGCGACGAAGGGCACGCGCCTTTCGAAGCAGGGCGTCAAGTGAGGTCCTGACCGAAGGTTCCGGCCGTTGGTTTGTCCGACGGCGAATGCATTCGATCTAAAAAGAGGCGACCTGAGGGTCGCCTTTTTCGTGTTCCATGGCGTTCGGTGGAATCGAGGTTTTCAGGCGATAATCCCGGATTCGCGAAACGAGTAGTAGGGACTGCGGCCTGCGTCGGGGCGGCCGATGATGAGGTGGTCGAGGAAGCGGAGTTGGAGGAGGTCGGCGGCTTCGACCATGCGACGGGTGAAGATTTGGTCCTGGCGGCTGGGCGAGGGGTCGCCGGAGGGGTGATTGTGGATGATGATGAAGCCGTAGGCTCCGCGGGTGATCACGGGGCGGAGGATTTCGCGGGGGTGGGCTGAGGTTTCGGTCAGGCTGCCGGAGCTGACTTCGATGGTGCCGGCGTGGCGGAGGCGGGTGTCGAGCAGGGCGACGAGGAGCTTTTCCTGACGGAGCCAGGCGAGTTGGGGGGCGAAGAAGTGGTGGATGAGCTCCGGGGAGTCGAGGGCAGTTTGGTGGATTTGTTCGCGGGCGGCGCGGGTGCCGAGTTCGAAGGCGGCGACCAGTTGGCAGGCTTTGGCAAGGCCGAGGCCGGGTTGTTTGGCGAGTTCACCGACTCCTGCGCTGCCGAGGGATCCGATCGAGCCATAGTGGCGGAGGAGGTCGCGGCCGATTCGGATCGCGCTGCGACCTTTGGTGCCGGTGCGTAGGAAGAGGGCGAGTAGTTCCGCGTTGTCGAGGGCGGCGGCACCGAGTTGGGCGAGCTTTTCGCGGGGGCGTTCCTCGAGGGGGAGGTCGGAGATGCGGTCGATCATGCTTCGAGTGAAGCGATGCCGCGTTGGATTGGCGAGACTGAAGTTTGTTCTTTTGAACAGTTTTCAGTCTTTCGCTGCTTTGGGGTCGGTGGCGTCGCGGAGTCCGTCGCCGAGGAAGTTGAGCGAAAACAGGGTGAGGGAGAAGAAGAGGGCGGGAAAGAGGAGTTGGAGGGGATTGGTAAGCATGAAATTGGCACCTTCCTGGATGAGGACTCCCCAGGAGCTGTTGGGTGCCTTCACGCCGAGTCCGAGGAAGGAGAGGGTGGCCTCGAACATCATCACGCCCGGGATGGTGAGGGTGGTGTAAACGATGATGGGGCCGAGGGTATTGGGCAGGATGTGGCGGAAAAGGATGCGAAAGTGGCCGAGGCCGAGGGAGCGGGCGGCTTCGACAAAATCGAGGCTGGCGACGCTTTGGACCTGGGCTCGGACGATGCGGGAGACGGTGAGCCAGGAGAGGGCGCCGATGGCGATGAAGACGGGGACGAGGGTGGTGAGGGGTTCGACCCAGTTGCGGGTGCTGACGAGTTGTTTGGTGTCGGCGTTTTCCCCTGCGACGAGGTGGACGGTGGACTCGGTGAGTTGGTCGGTGAGGGGTTCGAGGATCTTGCCGAGAAGGATGATGACGACGAGGAAGGGAAGGGCGTAGAGGATATCGACCACCCGCATGAGGAAGGCGTCGGTGCGGCCTCCGACGTAGCCGGCGATCGCACCCCAGACGATGCCGATGGTGACGGAGACGAAGGTGGTGATGAGGCCGACAGCGATGGAGATCCGGCCACCGAAGATGACGCGGGAAAAGAGGTCGCGGCCGAGGTGGTCGGTGCCGAACCAGTGTTCTGCGCCGGGTTTGAGGTTGCGGTGGACGAGGTCGGTTTTGTTCGGGTCTTTGAGGAAATCGGTGAGGGCGGGGAGGAGGATGCAGGAGCTGCCGATGAGGATGAGTAGGAAGAGGCCGACCATGGCGGCTCGATTGCGGCGGAGGCGCAGCCAGGCATCGAGCCAGAGGGAGGAGCCTTTTTCGTCGGAGTTCATGGGAGAATGATGGGTCGGAGCGGGAGGGTGCTCATGCCGCCTTGCGCAGGCGTGGATTGAGCCAGATGCCGGCGAGGTCGGTGAGGAAGTTCGCGGTGATGACGAGTGCGCCGTAGAGCATGGTGACGCCGAGGATGACGGGGGTGTCGCGCGTCTCGATGGACTTGATGAAATGGCGTCCGAGTCCTGGGATTTGGAAGACGCTTTCGATGACGAGGGAGCCGGAAACAATGCCGGCGAAGGCGGGGCCGATGTAGGCGACGGCGGGGATGAGTCCGCCGCGGAGGCAGTGACGAACGAGGATACGCCAGCCCGGAACGCCCTTGGCGCGTGCGGTGCGGACGAAGTCCTGGGAGAGGGTTTCGAGCATTCCCGCGCGGGTCAGGCGGGACAGGTAGGCGGCATAGGCGAGGCCGAGGGTGAGGGCAGGGAGGAACCAGGTGGCGGGCTTGGCGGGGTCCCATCCATAGGCGGGAGCAAGTTTCAGGGCGCGGCCCAGCCATTCGGCGAGGATGGGTCCGGTGACGAAGGACGGGAGGCAGATGCCGATCATCGCGATGGACATCGAGAGCGTGTCAAGGAGCCCGTTTTTTCTCGCAGCGGCGATGCAGCCCGCTGGGATGCCGATGGAGACGGCGATGGTCATCGCGATGACGCCGAGTTGGAGGGAGACGGGGAAGGCCTGGCCGATGATTTCGGCGACGGGTCGGCCTTCGAGGCGGAAGGAGAAGCCGGGATCGCCTTGGAGGAATTTCGAGAGTTGGCGGGTGTATTGTTCGAGCGGGGATTGATCGAAGCCATAGTAGGCTTCGCGTTTGGCCATGATGTGGGGGGGCATGGCTTTGTCACCTTGGAGCGGGTTGCCGGGGAGTGCTTTGACGAGGAAGAAGGTGATGGTGTAGAGGACGAACATCACGAGGATGCTCTGGAAGAGGCGGCTGAGGATGACCTTGAGCATGGGTGGGGTGGGTCAGGGTTCGAGAGAGAGGGCGCCCCAAGGGTGGTTGTCGAGGAGGAGGGGATGCCAATTTTTTACTTCGGGTCGGAGGAGGTAGTTGCGGCCGCGGAAGGAAATGGGGAGGACGGGTTGTGCCTCCATGAAGAGACGTTCGGCCTGTTTGAAAAGGGCGAGGCGCTGGGCGGGGTTGGACTGGTGGGCGGCTTCTGCGAGCAGGTTTTCGTATTCCTCGCTGTGCCAGCCGGTGTTGTTGTTCCCGTTGTCCTTGGTCCACATGAGGAGGAAGGTGGAGGGGTCGAGGTAGTCACCGGTCCACGCGGCGAGGGAGATGTCGAAATCGAGCTTTTGTTGTGAGCTGATGTAGGAGCCCCAGTCCATCGGCTGGACATCGATCATGACGCCGAGGGTCTGTTTCCACATGGCTTGGAGTGCCTCGACGGTGCCGCGGCTGCCGGAACTGCTCATGAGGATTTTGAAGCGTGGAAAGCCTTTGCCGTCCGGGAATCCGGCTTCGGCGAGTAGGTCTTTGGCTCCTTGGGGATCGTAGCTGACGATGTGGTCGGGCTGGTAATCGCCCATGTCGGGGGTGATGGTGCCACAAGGGGTGTTGCCTTGCAGGATGTGGTCGCAGAGGAGCTTGCGGTCGATGGCTTTCGAGAGGGCCATGCGGACCTTGGGCTGGTCGAGAACGGGTCGGGTGGTATTGATGCGGATGAAGTCGGTGGCGATGTAAGGCTCCTGACGAACGAACTCGGGGTGTTCGGCCTTCAATTTATCGACGAGCGGGGGGGGGAGTTGGTAAGTGGCGTGCAGCTGGCCGGCGAGGAAACCGCGGGTCTCGGTGTAGAAGTTTTCGACGGGAACGAAGCGGACGCCGTTGAGCTTCACGTTGGCGGCGTTCCAGTAGCGGGGGTTTTTGGCGGTTTCGATTTTGTCGTTGAAGCGCCATTCCTTGAGGATGAAGGGGCCGTTGCCGACGAGGTTGCCGGCATCGCTCCAAGGAGTGAAGCGGTCGCTGATGGTGTTGCCGTTTTTGCTGAAGCGCAGGACGACGTGGCGGGGGATAGGGAACCAGGTGTAGTGGCGGGTGATGTCGGGGAGGAAGGGGACGGGTTCCTTGAGAGAGATGTGCAGGGTGTGGTCGTCGATGGCCTTGGCACCGACTTGGTCGAAGTCGGTGATTTCGCCCCGATTGAAGGCTTCGGCGTTTTTGAGGAAGTAAAGCATCTCGGCATAAGGGCCGGCCAGATCGGGGTGGAGGAGGCGATGGTAGGCGAAGACGAAGTCGTGCGCGGTGAGTGGTGTGCCATCGGACCATTGGCCATCGTGCCGGAGGTGGAAGGTCCACTCGGTGAATTCCGGGTTGTGTTCCCAAGAAGTCGCGGCACCGGGTGGGTAGGCGTTGTCGGTTTTCGGGTCGTCGGCGACGAGGCCTTCGAGCAGGGCGCGGATGATGTTGCTTTCGATGACCCCGGTGA
The DNA here is from genome assembly GCA_004293445.1 of Verrucomicrobiota bacterium. Classification (GTDB taxonomy): domain Bacteria; phylum Verrucomicrobiota; class Verrucomicrobiia; order Verrucomicrobiales; family Akkermansiaceae; genus Haloferula. The sequence goes on from RDYP01000027.1 coordinate 18,752, forward strand.
CGAGGTGGGGATCGAGGGATTTGGGATCGGTGGAATTTCCGACGATGAGGATTTTGTCCCGGTTCGCCTTTTCGACCTGGGTTTCCCGCTGGCAGCCGGCGAGGCAGAGGAGGAGGCAAAGCAGGGAGAGGGCGCGGCGGATCATGAGTCGACCGAGGAGTAGCGTTTCCGGAGGGTGGATTGCAGGGAAATTTTGCGGCAATCGGTCGTCTTTGGCGGCTTGGTCAATTTTGGCGGGTGCTTTGGTCAAAGCGTGGTCTTTTGCCGTCGGGAGCTTGCAAGGGTGGGTGGTCGAGCTAGAACCTCCGGGGCCTCTTCCCTCCGCGAGCTTTGAAAGCGTATTTCCTTCGCCGTCTTCTGCTGATCCCTTTCACTTTGCTGGGGATCACGGCCTTGGTGTTCGCGGTGAATCGTTTGGCCCCGGGCGGGCCGATGGAGCAGAGTTTGTCGTCGCTGGTCGGTGGCGAGGGGCAGGCGAAGCGCTCCCGCGCGGAGTCGGGCTTTTCCTTGAGCGCCAGCCAAGTGCTGGAGTTGGAAGAGAAGTTTGGCCGCGACAAGCATGCGTTCCGTTCTTATCTGGAGTGGCTGGGTGTGCTGCCACGGGACATTGCCAGCAAGAAGGCGGGCAAGGAGTTTCCGGCGGGGAAGATGCGGGTTGAGGTCGCGGTGCCCGGGACGGTCAAGGTGGCGACGATCGAGCGCGACGAATCGGGTGGGGCGAGGATTGTGCCGGAGCCGGGCTTGGATATGGCGGGTTGGCAGGTGCGTTTGCGAACGCCTGAGGAGCAGGCGGCGCGCTGGGCGAAGTGGGTGAAGGGAGTGGAATTGCCGGAAAAGCCTGGCTATCGTGCGGTGCTCTACCAGTCGCGCCGGGAAGGCTTGCTGCAGGGGAGTTTGGGTGACTCGACGAAGTATCAGGATCCGGTGTGGACGATGATTTTCCAGCGGATGCCGGTGTCGCTCTATTTCGGTTTGGTCAGCATGGTGGTGATTTACGGCGTTTGTTTGCCGCTGGGGATTGCCAAGGCGATCCGGCATCGGACCTGGTTTGACAATGCCAGCTCGGTTGCGGTTTTCGCCGGCTATGCGATTCCCGGTTATGCGCTGGGTTCTTTGCTGGTGGTTTTTCTAGGCGCGAAGCTCGGGTGGTTTCCTTTGCGGGGTTTTACCGGAGATGACTTCGACCGATTGTCGTTCTTCGGGAAGGTCCGGGATGTGGTTCACCACACCGCGATGCCCTTGGTGTGCTACTTGATCGCCAGTTTCGCCTTCATGACGATGCTGATGAAGAATAACCTGATGGATCATCTTGCCGCCGATTACGTCCGCACGGCGGCGGCGAAGGGCGTGTCGTTCCCGCGGGCGGTCTTCAAGCATGCGTTCCGGAATTCGATCATTCCGATTGCGACGACCTTCGGGAACAATATCTCGCTGCTGGTTGCGGGCTCGATGTTGATCGAGCGGGTTTTCGATATCAACGGCTTCGGGCTTTTGCAGTTCAATGCGATTTACGAGCGGGACGAGCCCTTGATCATGGGGGTGGTGTTTTTCTCAGCGGTATTGATGTTGGTCGGCAATGTTTTGTCCGATCTGTGCGTGGCATTGGTGGATCCCCGGGTGAGTTACAAGTGACATGAACTTCGCGCGCAAAGTCGGATTGCTTTTGCTGCTGGTGGCCGTCGTTGCGGTGCTGGCGTGGCGGGCGGAATGGTCCTTGCCCTCGTTGCGATGGTTTTTCTCTTTCGGTGCGACGCCGGAGCAAATCGCAGAGGCCGAGGTGACGCGGGTGCTGGGGGTCGAAATGGATCTGCCTTGGTGGCGGGAGCAGCAACGTGAGGTTGTCGGGTATGCGATGTGTGGGTTGATGGCCTTGGTCGGAAGCTGGCTGCTGGCGTGTGGTGGGAGCTTTCAGTGGAATCCTTTAACGGTGCGGCGTTTCGCGCGGTTTCGTTCGATTGGCCGTGGTTGGCTTTCGTTCCGTTTGTTCCTGCTGCTGGTGCTGTTGGCGATGTTGGATCAGGCTTTGGTGGGCAAGCGGGCACTGGCGGTGAGGTATGCGGGTGAGTGGTATTTTCCTGCGTTTCGTGAGCGGGCTTACAGCGATCGCGATTTCGGGGGGACTGAGGAGCAGGAGGCGAATTACCGGAAAATGCGTGCGGCTTTTCGTGAGCGGGCTTCGGGGGATCTGGTGATTTTGGCACCGATTCCTTGGGATCCGACTTTTGATTCGGACGAGGTGAGTCGGCGGGCTTTGGTCGAGCGCGATGGGAAATGGTATCGTCCCGGCGGGAGGCTCGCTTACGACGGGCAGGCGACGCAGTTCCGTGGTGAAGATGCCTCCGTGCCCTTGCGGACGGCGCGTTTCCGAAAGGGTCTGCGGGATGGCACGACTTCGCTGTTTGATGCGCGGGGCGAATTCGCGGGGCGCGAGGAATGGCGTGCGGGGAATTTGGTGGAATCCGGCGTGATCGGCGATGCCGGGGAGGCGTTAGGGGGAGCTTGGCAAGAGCTGATCTATCCGCCCGCGCCACCCTCATTCGGATCTTGGGAGCGGCTGCACGTGTTGGGGACGGATTCCAAAGGCTGGGACATCGCGGCGCAGGTTTATGGGGGCCTGCAGGTGATCCTCAAGGCATCGGTCCTGTTTGTCGTGTTGACCTACGGTATAGGCATCGCGATCGGCTGCATGGAGGGCTATTTCGGCGGATGGTTCGACATCGTCAGCCAGCGATTTTCGGAAGTGCTGAGCAATGTGCCATTCCTGCTGATCGTGATGATTCTGACCGCAAACATCGGGCTGGATAAGATCTCGCTGGGCACGGTGCTGCTGATCTTCTGCTTGTTTTCTTGGATGGGGGTTTCGATCTACCTGCGGAGTTCGACCTATCGTGAGAAGGCGCGGGACTACGTGGCAGCGGCGCGGGTTCAGGGTGCCGGCACGTTTCGTGTGATCTTTCGGCACATCCTGCCGAATGCGGTGTCGACGCTGGTGACTTTGTTGCCTTTCAGCATCGCGGGCTTGGCGACTTCTCTGACGGCGCTGGATTTTCTCGGTTTCGGTTTGCCGGATCGATATCCGAGTTGGGGGCGGGTACTGGATGACGGGACTCAGAATCTTTCCTCGCCATGGATCGTCAGCTCGGTGTTCGGGATGATGGTCGGCGTGTTGCTTCTCATCACCTTCATCGGCGAGGCGGTTCGCGAGGCCTTTGATCCGAAGAAATTCACGACCTACCAATGATTCGCCGCCTACTGATTTCTGTCGCGGCCCTGGTGCTGGCGCTGCTTCCGTCGTGCGACCGCGCGCCGGACTTCGAGCCCTATGACAACAGCGCGGAGCGCGAGGCTTTCTATCAACGCTACAATGCGGAGGTGGCGGAGAAGTTGCAGGCTCGCAAGGTCGGGTTGGAGTCGGAGTTGGCCGGCGATTTGGCGGAGGAGTTGCGGGAGGCGAAGCGTCAGGAGTACGACGACTTGCTGCGACGCTTGCAGCGACCGGACTTTTTCGAGATTCGCGAAGAGTCTGATTTGCCGGCGGGGTTGGAGTGGACGACAAATCTGGATGAGCCGGAGCTCGGTTCGCCCGAGGCGAAGAAGGGCGGCACTTTCCATAGTTACATCCCGGGCGGTGGCTTCCCGCCGAACCTCCGCTGTGTGGGACGAGAGGCGAACAATTCATTTCGCAGCTACCACTGGGATGACATCGAGCTCAGCCTGACCGGCTTCCACCCCGAGACGGGTAAGGTGATTCCTGCCTTGGCCGACCGCTGGGCGGTGGCTGCCGACGGGCAGACGATTTATTTCCACATCGACGACGATGCGCGCTGGTCCGATGGCAAGGAGGTCACCTCCGGGGACTGGCTGATGAGCATGTATGTTTATCTGTCGCCTTACCTTACCGAGGCGTTTTATCGGGCATACTACGGCGAGCAGTTCTGGGGGATTGCGACGTATGGTGACGATTATCTGTGCGTCCGTCTTGCCTTTCCGAAGCCGATGGCGGCGGGTTTCGCAGGGATCGTCCCCTTTCAACAGGACTTTTACCGCGAGTTCGGGCCGGACTTCGAAAGCCGCTACAACTGGCGTCCTCGGCCGACCACGGGGGCTTATCTGATCCGTCCGGAAGATATCCAGAAGGGGCGCTCGATTGCACTGACTCGGGTGAAGGACTGGTGGGCGCGGGACAAGAAGTACTATCGATACCGTTTCAATCCGGACCGCATCGAATATCTCCAAGTGCGGGACGAGGAAAAGGTCTTCCAACTTTTCCTCCGCGGAGAGATCGACACCTACCTGCTGGGCGATGCCAAGAAGTGGTATGAGAAGACCGAAGTTCCGGAGGTTTTCAATGGTTACATCGAGAAGTCGGTCTTCTACAACGAGTATCCCGCCGTGTCGCGTGGGCTCTATTTCAATCTCAGTCGGCCTTTGCTGGACCAGCTCGACATCCGCATCGGTCTTCAGCATGCGAGCAACTGGCAGAAGGTCATCGACCTCGACCTGCGTGGCGACGGCGAGCGATTGCATATCCTGAATGCCGGCTACGGCGAGTTTTCGCATCCCTCGCTGCGAACCCGTCCTTTCTCGGTCAAGCTCGCGCGGGAGGCCTTTGCTCGCGCTGGTTTCTCTGAGCCTGGGCCGGATGGAGTTCTGCGCGATGGCGAGGGGCGGCGGCTGTCGTTCACGATTACTTATCCGCGGAACCCGGCTGCGGATCCGATCTTGCTGCGCATCAAGGAAGAAGCCCGCCGCGCCGGGGTGGAGTTCAAGCTGGAGGCGATGGATCCCACTGCGTCGTTCCAGAAAGTGTCGCGCAAGGAGCACGAGATCGCTTTCTCCGGTTTCCAGAATCAGCTCCCGTTTCCGGACTACTACCAGCAGTTTCACTCCAAGGACGCCTTCGAGCCTGGCACTCGGAAGCCGCGGCCGATGACGAACAATATCAGCATTTTTGCCGATCCCGAGGTGGACGAGATCCTTGAGGAGAATCGCAATGCCCGCTCGCTCGACGTGATCCGTGAGACCAGTCATCGGCTGGAAGAGATCATGCATGAGCGCGCCGTTTGGGTGCCTGCGTTCTATCGGCCTTTTTACCGCGCGGGTTCGTGGCGTTGGATTCGCTGGCCGGAGAATTTCAATGTGCGCCTCGGCAATGAGCCCGAGATGAGCCATGTCCATTGGATCGATCCCGTCATGAAAGCGGAGACCCTGGAGGCGAGAAAGGAAGGTCGCGCTTTTCCGGAATCCAGCCGGATATTCGATCAGCATCGACCTAGAAACCCCGAGAACTGAAGATGGAAGAACCGCTGCTCCAGGTCCGCGATTTGATCACTGCCTTTGATACGGAGGGCGGCTTGATTCGTGCTGTCGATCAGGTATCTTTCGACATTGCCCGCGGTCGGACCTTGGGGATTGTCGGCGAGTCGGGATGCGGAAAGAGCGTGACCGCGATGTCGCTGGTCCGTCTTTTGCCGCAGCCTGCGGGGAGGATCTTGCAGGGTGAAGTGCGCTTCAAGGGGCGAGACCTTTCGCGGCTCAGGTCTGACGAATTGCGCAAAGTCCGCGGCAACGAGATCGGCGTGATTTTTCAGGAACCGATGACGGCCTTGAACCCGGTGCAGAGAATCGGCAAGCAGCTCGCCGAATGCTTCCTGCTGCACAAGGGGATGAATCGGCGGCAGGCGTGGGAGGCGGGAGTTGAGATGTTGCGGTTGGTAAAAATTCCTTCACCCGAGCTGCGTGCAGGGGACTATCCGCACCAGCTTTCCGGCGGGATGCGGCAGCGAGTGGTCATTGCGATGGCTCTGGCGTGCAGGCCCGATCTGGTGATTGCGGACGAACCGACGACGGCTCTGGATGTGACGGTCCAGGCGCAGATTCTCGACTTGATGAAGCGCTTGCAGGCGGAACTGGGGATGTCGGTGATTCTGATCACCCACGACCTTGGTGTGATTGCGGAGACCTGCGACGAAGTCTTGGTTATGTATGGTGGTCGGGTCGTCGAGCGTGCGCCGGTCCGTGAAATTTTCGCTCGTCCGCGGCACGCTTACACCAAGGGCTTGCTGGCATCGATTCCGCGCTTGGAGACTCCACGCAAGTCCCTGCTTCCGGTGATTCCGGGCATGGTGGCTTCCTTGCGGGACTTCGTGCCGGGCTGCCGATTTTGCCAAAGGATGGCTCGCGAGGGGCCGACGCTGCGGGAACGCCCTCCCTTTCTCGAAGTCTCGCCCGGTCATTGGGTTGAGGCCTGTCCCATCTGTCACGTCCCATGAAGCCGATCCTTGCTGTCCGCGATCTTAAGGTTCACTTCCCGCTGGCGGGGGGGCTGTTCATGCGTCGGATGGGGGCGGTTCGCGCGGTGGATGGCGTGTCCTTTGATATCGCGCCGGGGGAAACTTTGGGGCTGGTGGGCGAGTCGGGCTGCGGGAAGTCGACATTGGGGAAGGCGATCGTCCGCCTGACGGATGCGAATGCGGGAACGATTCACTTCGACGGTCGCGACATCACAAAGCTCGGTCGTCGCGAGATGCGTCCACTGCGTCGGGATATTCAGATGATTTTCCAAGATCCTGTCGAGTCGCTCAACGCAAGGCACAGCGTGCGTGAGATCCTCGAGGAGCCTTTGATCATCCATGGGATCGGCTCGGCGATGGATCGGCGCCAACGGGTGGACGAAGTGCTGGAGCGGGTGGGACTTCAGCGATCTGCGGCGGAACGTTATCCTTTTGAGTTTTCCGGTGGTCAGAGGCAGCGGATTGGTATCGCCCGCGCCATCATACTGCGGCCGAGGCTGATCATTTGCGACGAGCCGGTTTCAGCATTGGATGTTTCGGTGCAGTCGCAGGTGCTCAATCTTTTGTTAGAGCTGCAGCGGGACATGGGCCTCTCCTATCTTTTCATCGCCCACGATCTGGCGGTGGTGAAGCATATCTCTGATCGGGTGGCAGTGATGTATTTGGGAAAAATCGTCGAGCTTGCCGGAGCCGATGCGATTTATCGGAGGCCGAGGCATGCGTACACCAAGGCTTTGTTATCGGCCATTCCGGAGGCGGATCCAACTCGTGCCAAAGAGCGAATTCTGTTGGAGGGAGACGTGCCGTCGCCGATCGATCCACCTGCGGGAAGTGCCTTTGGGCACCGGATCGCTCATCCGCGTTATGGGGAAACGGTGGGTCTGGATCTTTCGCCGCGGGAACTTGAGCCCGGTCATTGGATCGCTCCGGATCCTTGTTGTGTGGAGTCGGAGGAGCTGGCGAGACTTGGGATCAATGGCCCTCCGAAAGCTGGTTCTTGATCCAGGCAAGTGCTGATTCGCGATGGTTCATGCGCCCTTCGAGCTGTTCGGTTTGGAGAAAGTCCAGTAGCTCCCGGAAGCGGGGCCCGGGTGTCAGGCCGAGTTCGATCAGGTCGCGACCGGTGACCAGAGGCGTGGGAATGAGAGGCGCGGAGGCAAATTCGGTGCGCTTCGCGAGGACGAAATCGAGGTTGTCGAGGCAGCCGTTCGACGAAGCGCAGTCGACGCGGTGGAGTTCGAGTTCGAGCGGGAAGGTGCTCGCCGCCATGAAGCGTTTGAGCGTGGCGACGCGCATGTGTCGGACGTTCATGAACTGCATGTGGCGGGAGACCATGAAGCTCACGTCGTCGATCACTTGGTTCGGGTAGCGCAGGCGATTGAGGATGTCGCGGGTCATGGTCGCGCCTAGCGCCTCGTGGCCGTTGAAGCGGATGCGCCCGGTGTCGGCATCGCGAGTCTGGGTTGGTGGCTTGGCGATGTCGTGGAGCAGGACGGCAAGGCAGAGTTCGAGAGGTGCTTCCGCGGGCAGCATGGCCAGCATGATCTTCGTGTGGATGAAGACGTCGCCTTCCGGGTGCCATTCCGGTGGTTGTTCGCAGCCGATCAAGGCCATGATTTCGGGGAGGAAATGGTGGATCAGGCCGGAGCGGACGAGCATTTCGAGGGCGCGAGCGCGGGCAGGGAGGGTGATGATGCGTGAGAATTCGTCACGGATTCGTTCGGCGGCGATGCGGCGCAGGCCGTCGGCATGGTCGGTGATCGCGGACCATGTGGCGGGTTCGATTTCGAAGTCGAGGGTGACGGCAAAGCGCAGCGCGCGCAGCAGTCGCAGCGAGTCTTCCGCGAAGCGCTCGGCTGGCGTGCCGATGGCCCGGAGGATGCCTGCTTCGAGATCGGAACGGCCTCCGACGTAGTCGATCACGTCGCCGTTCTCCGGGTCTTCGAAGAGACCGTTGATCGTGAAATCACGACGTCGGGCATCGTCCTCCGGAGACGAGTAGGTGACGCTTTCCGGGCGTCGACCATCGCGATACGAGCCGTCGGTGCGGAAGGTGGCGATTTCGACCGCGTGGCCGTGGGACTTGGCGATGACCACGCCGAAGTGCGCGCCGACTTCGTTGGCACCGGGGAAAATCCGCAGGACCTCGGCCGGGGTGGCGGAGGTGGCGATATCGTAGTCTTTCGGATCCTTGCCGAGCAGCCGGTCGCGGACGCAGCCGCCCGCAAAGTAGGCGAGATGTCCGGCGTCGCGGAGGCGGCGGGCCATGGCGATGGCGGTTTGGCGGGCGTCGGTCACGATGTGGTCGTAAGCGAGAGGCCGGGTGGGGGCAAGGACTGGGTTGGTGGGATCGGGTGAGAGAGAGGGGCGATGGGTGAGAGTAGTAGGCACGAAAAAGCCCGGTCTCCCTTTTGGAAGACCGGGCTGGGAATGGGATGCGGATCAGGCTTGGGCTTCGGCGGGTTCGCCTTCAGCGGCCTTGGCCTTTTCGTCGCGGAGCACCGCACGGCGGCTCATCTTGACGCGGCCCTTTTCGTCCACGCCGAGGCACTTGGCGGTGATGATGTCGCCCTTCTTGACGACGTCTTCGACGTTTTCGGTGCGGCCTTCGGCCAGTTCGGAGACGTGGATGAGGCCGTCCTTGCCTGGAAGAACTTCCATGAAGGCTCCGAAGTTGGTGATGCTGACCACCTTGCCGGTGTAGACCTTGCCGACTTCGATTTCCTGGAACATCCGGTCGATGAGTGCCTTCGCGCGCTCCAAGCCTTCTTGCTTGGCGGCGTAAATGTGCACGGTGCCGTCATCCTCGATGTTGATGTCGGCGCCGGACTCGGCCTGGATGCCCTTGATGTTCTTGCCGCCAGGTCCAATGAGTTCGCCGATGCGGTCAGCGGGGATCTTGACGGAGACGATGCGTGGGGCGTGGGCGCTGAGCTCCTGAGGACCGGAGACGGCCTCGGTCATCTTGGCGATGATGGTGGAGCGGGCGGCCTTGGCCATGTGGATCGCTTCTTCGAGGATCGCCATCGGTAGGCCGGGCAGCTTGAGATCGAGCTGGTAGCCGGTGACTCCGGCTTCGGTGCCGCAGAGCTTGAAGTCCATGTCGCCGTAGAAATCCTCGGAACCGATGATGTCGAGGAGGGCCTTGTGGGCCTTCATCGTGCCGTCATCGTTCCACTCGGTGACGAGGCCGACGGAGATACCGCCGACGGGAGCCTTGAGCGGGACACCGGCGCAAAGCAGCGACATGGTGCCGGCGCAGACGGTCGCCATCGAGGTGGAGCCGTTGGATTCCATCACTTCCGACGAGACGCGCATGGCGTAGGGGAAGTCCTCGACGTCCGGGATGACCGGTGCGATCGAGCGTTCGGCAAGGGCGCCGTGGCCGATCTCGCGGCGATTGAGCCCGCCCATGCGGCCAGTTTCGCCGACGGAGAAGGGAGGGAAGTTGTAGTGGAGGATGAAGCGCTTGCTGTCCTCGCCACCGGCGTAGTTGTCGAAGAACTGCTTCTCGTCGGCAGGTGCGAGGGTGCAGATGCCGAGAGCCTGGGTTTCGCCGCGGGCGAAGATGGCGGAACCATGAACGCGAGGGAGGCTGTTGGCTTCGGCGAAGAGCGGGCGGAGATCGCCGACTTTGCGGCCATCGGCGCGGACGCCTTTCTCCATGATGGAGATGCGGAAGGCCTTCTTCTGGATGTATTCGAACACTTGCTCGACATCGAAGTCGGTCGACTCGGGGTAGCGGGCCTTGATGGCGGCTTCGACTTCGTCGCGAAGGACGCCGACCTTCTTACCGCGCTCGACCTTGGAGGCGGCGTAAATGGCCTCTTCGATCCGGCTGCCGGCGATTTCGTAGCCGACTTCGAGGAGTTCGTCTTTGGCGACGGTCAGGGTGTAGTCGCGCTTTGGCTTGCCGGCGAGGCGAACGAGTTCTTCCTGAGCTTCGACCAACTTCTGCACGGCGGCTTGGGCGAAATGCAGTGCCTTGATGAAGTCTTCCTCGGGGAGCTCGTTGGCGGCGCCTTCGATCATGATGACGTCGGTCTTGTTACCGACGTAGATCAGGTCAAGGTCGCTCTGTTCGCGGTCTTCAAAGACCGGATTGATGACGAACTCGCCATTGACGCGACCGACTCGCACCGCGCCGATGGGGCCGGCGAAGGGGATGTCGGAGATGGCGAGCGCGGCCGAGGCTCCGTTCATTGCGAGAATGTCGGAGTCGTTGACTTGGTCTGCGGCAAGGAGCAGAGCGACGATTTGGGTATCGTAGAGGTAGCCCTTGGGGAAGAGCGGGCGCAGGGGCCGATCGGTCATGCGCGAGGTGAGGATTTCCTTCTCGGTAGGGCGACCTTCGCGCTTGAAATAGCCTCCAGGGAACTGACCTGCGGCCGAGGCCTTTTCCTTGTATTCGACGGAAAGCGGGAACCAGGTTTGTCCGGCTTTGACCTTGGTTTGTGAAACGGCGGTCACGAGGACCACGGTTTCTCCGCAGGTGACGACGACGGCGCCGTCTGCGAGTTTGGCGATTTTCCCCGTTTCAAAGGTGATGGGGTTGGAGCCGACCTGGCTCGTGACGTTGTGGATATTCATCTTGTCTATCTTTCGGTGTGGATGCCATCGGCGACATGCCGGTGGCGGTGTTTGGTTCCGGAACAGTCTTTTCTCTCGCCAGGGCGAATGAAGGGAAGATGTCCGGCGGCGGAGGGGAAAACGTTTCCCGGTGCCCGCCGTTTCAAGCGCGACGGCCACGGGGTGAACCGTGGCCGTCGGAGGAAAGGGATTGCTTACTTACGGAGATTCAGGCCTTGGAGGAGCTTCTGATATCGCTCTTCGGAATTGGCGCGAACGTAATCAAGGAGTTTGCGGCGCTGGGCGACCAGCTTGAGGAGGCCCCGACGCGAAGAAGTGTCTTTTTTGTGCAGCGCGAGGTGGGCGGTCAGGTGGACGATCCGTTGGGTCATCAGTGCGACCTGATAATCGGCGCTGCCGGTGTCGGTGTCGTGGAGTTTGAAGTCCGCGAGATTGATGGAATTGCTTTCGCTCATGTTCTTATTCTGTTCAGTCCCGCCAACTTGACCGGTCTGCCCTTGTTCGGGACCGCGGAAGAAAGCGGAAACGCCGGGCTTTGCAAGCACGGAATGAGAGAGCGTGTGAGACGGCATCGCGTCCCATGCCATGGCGGTTCCCGCATTTTTCGGGGAGGTGAGCAAGTTTGCTTGGGGGTGCTTGTGTCTCCTGTGGGAGTCGTGGAGGATCGGGCATGAGACGGAATCGGTGGGTGCAGGCGAGCGGGGTGGCCTTGATCATCGGTGCCGGTTTGGCGTCGAGGTCGGCGCTTGTCGGGCCTTTGCCGAAGGCGGTGGGGCTTTATGCTGGCGATGTTTTATGGGCATGGATGCTGTTTTTGATCTTGGGCTTTTTCTTTCCATCCGCTCGGACCCTGCCCCTTGCGTCGCTGGCTCTGGGTGGTGCTTTTGCGGTCGAGTTCAGCCAACTCTTGGATTTCGAGTGGCTGACTTGGCTCCGCAGAACGCGGCTTGGTGCCTTGGTGCTAGGGAGGGGGTGGGTGGCCACGGATTTGCTCTGCTACGCTGCCGGGGTGGGTCTCGGAATGTTGGTCGAGACCGCGGCGAGCGGCCTGCGGGGTATCGGCGAACGCCGCCGCCATGCCCGGTGATTCAGAGCGGAGGATTTAGAAAGGCGGGTGAGTCTCGCGGAAATTTGCGCTACTCACGATTTTTGGTATCGATGACGATGGTGACAGGTCCGTCGTTCACGAGAGTGATTTGCATGTCCGCTCCGAAGCGGCCGCGACCGATGGGCAGAGCGAGTTCTTGTTCCAAAGCGTGGCAAAATGCCTCGTAGAGAGGTTTTGAAATTTCCGGGCGGGCAGCCTTCAGAAAGGAGGGGCGGTTGCCTTTCTTTGTCGATGCGTGGAGGGTGAACTGGCTTACGACGATGGCATTGCCGCCGGTGTCGCCGAGGGCGAGATTCATCAGGCCTGACTCGTCGGGAAAAATTCTCATGCGCGCGATTTTTGGCGCGAGCCAGGCGATGTCATCGGGTCCATCGCTGTCTTCGATGCCGATCAGGATCAGCAGGCCGCATCCGATTTCGGCGACGGTCCTGTCTTCGATCGCGACTGCGGCGGAGGCGACGCGTTGTATGATGGCGCGCAAGGAGCGTGAGGGGAGGGGGCTTCAATAAAGGGGGATCGCGGGATCCACTTCCGTCGACCAACGATGGATGCCGCCCGTCATCGACCAGACTTGGGAATTGCCACGGGAGCGCCAGTAGTTCGTTGCGCGCATGGACCGCATGCCGTGGTGGCAGTAAATGATGGTCGGGCCCGTGGGAACCGGGGCGCTGGCGAATCCGGAGAGGGGAACAAGGCGTGCGCCGGCGATCCGGTTGAACTGCCACTCGTCATCCTCGCGGCAGTCGACGAGAGTGATTTCGCCGCGGCTGATGGCCGGGAGCAAATCGGCCACCGTGGCGGGGCTCACTTCGAGGTCTTCGATGGCTGGGAGCGGAGTCATCGCTCGACGATGACCGGGGTGCCAACGGCCGCGTTGTCGAAGAATTTCTGGGCCATGCCGTCTGGCATTCGCACGCAGCCGTGAGAGGCGGCGTAACCGGGAAGATAGCCGGTGTGCATGCCAATTGAAGGGGCGAAGTTCAGATAATTGAACATCGGTGCGCCCTCATAGTAGCAGCCTGGTGGCACGGGTTCGTTGTGGGCTTCGGCATTGTCGTCGACGATGCGGTCGGTGCCTCTTTCTTTGAAGACGCCGTAGCTCGACGAGCGGTGGTTTTTGATTTTCCGCATCACCTTGTAGTTGCCGGATGGGGTACCGTTGCCTTCTTTGCCGGTGGAAATGCGGGAAACGCCGGCAAGGTGCCCGCCCTTGTAGAAGAATGCCTTTTGCTGGGTGATGTTGATCCGAATCAACGGCGAGCCCGTCAAGTGGTCACCATCCCAGTAAGAAACGTCATCGGGGATCGGGCTGGATTTCCAATCGTGTTCCCGCTTGCCATTGAAGCCGCTGAGATAGCGCGATTCGCCGCGCATGCTGGCCATGGTGCCATCGAGTTCGGCGCAGGATGCCGCGAACAGCGTGAGCAGCGCGGCGGAAATTCGGAAGACGTTCATGGTGTGACGGATGGGTGGACCATTAGTCACGACTCCCGAATGGGTCAAGGGCGAGGGAATCGTCCTTGGGCGCATCCGAGGGAGAGTTTTGTGTCGTGGGAAATGAGCGTGGCGCGATCGGCCTGCGGTCTCGGGAAATCCGCTTGCGGTGAATCCTGCGGTCTGTTTGAGTCTCGCCCGTTCCTTCAGGAATCCCGCCGCTGTAGCTCAGGGGTAGAGCAGCTCATTCGTAATGAGCAGGTCGTCGGTTCAAATCCGACCAGCGGCTTTCGATAAATGGGTCTACACCAAAGATTGGGGAGGAGGCGATTTTTTGGTTTCAGCGAGTGGGTTGATAGCTGGGGTTCATCCGCACTGGGCGATCACGCGCAGGCG
>RDYP01000041.1 GCA_004293445.1 Verrucomicrobiota bacterium
TGAATAGCCCCTAGTTTCCTAGACGCCTTGCAGTTTCAGTTTCTGCTGCTGTTCGAAGTCGATCGGGGACAGCATTCCGTTTCTAACGTGTTTGCGCTGCGGGTTGTAGAAGAATTCGATGTAGTCGAACACGTCGCGGCGGGCTTCTTCGCGGGTTTTGTATTTTCTGCGGCGGATTCGTTCGCGTTTGAGCAGGTTGAAGAAGCTCTCGACAACAGCATTGTCCCAGCAGTTGCCACGGCGGCTCATGCTTTGAGCAAGATTGTGCTGTTCGAGGAACTCCTGCCATTCATAGCTGGTGAACTGGGAACCCTGATCGGAATGCACGTGGACCTTTGTCTTCGGTTTGCGCCGCCAGACAGCCATCATCAGGGCTTGCAGCGGCAGGTCGGTATAGGTGCGGCCCTGCATTGACCAACCGATGACCCGCCGCGAAAACAGATCAATCACGACAGCCAGATACAAGAACCCTTCATGGGTGCGGATGTAGGTGATATCTGTGACCCAGAACTGGTCGGGCGCACCTACATCGAACTCTCTATTGAGGGTATTGTCTGCTACGAAGGCGGGGCTGCCGCCATAGGAGCTGGGCCGTTTTTTGTAACCAATTTGGGCCCTTATCCCTGCCAGACGGGCCAAACGCCAAGCCCTGTTGGGGCTGATGTCTTCGCCAAGATCACACAAATCGTCATGCAGCTTGCGGTATCCATAGACCTCGCCACTGTCATCCCACGCTTGCTTCAACAGTATGGTTTGGCGCTGGTCCTCCAACGCCCGCTGGGAAAAGGGTTCGCGCAGCCATGCATAAAAGCCGCTGGGATGAACCAGCAGCATCCGGCACATCGCACGGACCGCAAAGATAAGCCGGTTCTCAGCAATGAAAGCATACCTCACCGGGATTCCCTGGCGAAGTACGCGGTCGCCTTGCTGCCTGTGGGATAGGTGCCAATTCAAACCCAAGGGTTCTTGCGCGGCGCTGGAGGTTTGAGAGCACGCGTTGCCGGTGCCGCTCGTCGTAAGCTGCTGCGCCCTGATCTTGATAGGTCATGCCATGCCGCACGGCATTGTAGAACTGCACAGCGATCTTGCGCGCCGTGGCCGTGACGGCCTTCTGCTTGCCGATGCGCGATGATAGCCGTCGATAGAATGCACCCAAAGCCGTATCGCTCCGGCCAATGGTGGTCGCGGCCAGCCTTAGCAACGCCGCAGCACGGCTTGAGGACCGGCGTGTCCGCGAAGACAGAAGTTTGCCTCCCGATATCTTGTTGCCTGGGGCCAGACAGAGCCACGACGTGAAGTGTTTGGCGGTCTTCCATGCTCGCAAATCCGTGCCGCATTCGGCTACCAGCTTCAACGCCAGCGATGGCCCAAGGCCCTGGATACGTGTCAGGTCTGTGCCCAACACGCCGTAAAGCGCAGCGCGCACATCAAACGACGGAGCATTGTGCTGCTTGCCCTTGATCCGCGCCTTGGGCAGTGGGGCCAAATCACCGTTTGCCCGGGCTGTAAGTGCGCCAACCGCCGCCTCCAGCCTGCGATCGCAAGCTTCAATCTGCACATGGTAGAAATCGTAAAGTTCCAAAGACTGTGTCAGGGCAAAAACGTGTTCCTCACGGTCATTGCCGACTAACGCCGCTTTGATGGCCTCAATAGAGGATTTGCATCGGACATCGCGGAACGCTGCCAGAGCCTCCGGATCACGCTCGCCGCCGACAATGGCACGGATGATCCGCATGCCGGTTGCACCGGTGATGTCGGACACGACGTGATGCAGCTGCAGGTTCATCTCCATGAGCGCCTTCTGCATGTGCTGAATATGCGCGGCGGCATATTCTGTCAGCCGTTCGCGCTGGCGCATATAGGCGCGCAAAGTGGCAATCTCGGCCTCGGGCCGGAAACTGCCGCGCAGCAGGCCATAGGAGTGCAGCTGACGCAGCCATCCAGCGTCACTGACATCTGTTTTGCGGCCCGGCACGTTCTTGGCGTAACGCGCATTCACGAGAATCACATGAAGGCCGTGGGCCTCAAGTATCTCAAAGGCAGGAATCCAGTAAACACCGGTCGATTCCATCGCAACGCTGGTGACACCACAGGATTTGAACCAAGCCGCCAACGCATGAAGATCCTGCGTAAATGTTCCAAAGGCGCGCACGGGTATGTCGCAGGCATCAGGATGAACCGCGGCCATATGCATGCTCGACCCAATGTCGATCGCCGCTGCATTTGGATTGACCATCTTTAGATCCGGGTGGCCGCCGGTCGTGGGGTTCGTCATGGCATCTCCTCCGTTTGGGAAGAAGGGCGTGGGCCATGCAAGTTCGTCATCTTCCTAATCGGGATCACCGCAATAGCGGTGTCACCACTCTCAAGTGCGCATCAACCCATGTGCCACGTTTTTTAACGGGGTCTGAACCTCCAATAAGCGATCGGCAACTGCCCTTCGGGTGCAGCATAGCACAGGCTGTTACTACCGCGCACAGGCGGGCTGCAGCCCGGAACAGTTTTTTAGGATGTCCCGCTCCTCCGTCACCCGCGCCAAATCGCGCTTAAGGCGCCGGATCTCCTCAGCCTGGGCATCAACCTCTTGCACCACCTTCGCTGCTGGTCGCGAAAACTGCTTCTGCCATGTGTAGATCGACTTGGTGCTGACACCCAACCGCTCGGCCACCTCGCGCACCGGGTAACCCCGATCAACAACCTGTGCGACAGCGTCGCGTTTGAACTCGTCTGTGAATTTGTTTGCGGACATCTCGTCCTCCTTGCTTCTAAAGTTACCAAGCAAGGCGTCTACAAATCTAGGGGCTATTCA
>RDYP01000002.1 GCA_004293445.1 Verrucomicrobiota bacterium
CTGGTGCGGTCGAGGGATTCGCCATTCCGTACCAGTTCAAACAGTCGTACCAGTCTTTTATGCCCAGTTTCGGCAATTATTTTTGGCAACCGGTCTAAATTTCGCTGCGCAGTTCTCGCGGGCCACGTCGCCTCCGGAGGGGGTGGGATGAGAACCCTTGCCGCAGGCTCTTGGGTTTTCGAACGCGGGGGCGAGCTTCGCGAGCTGTTTCCCAAGAAACACACTCACGACTCGGGTAGCCGCGCGGCGTGATGGCCAGCATGCGAGGCGGACCGATGCGCTGCCTCAGGCACAAAACTCCGCCAGATAGGGTCTCCCCGCTCAATCATCGCACGGATGTCGCGGCCCGTGTATCGCATCAAGCCCTCGTCCCCAGCAGGCACCGGGCGGATCCGGCCAGTCTCCAAAAAGTGCCGATAAAGACTGCCACATTCCGCCGGCGGCTTGAAACCGTTGGCGTCGACCATTTCCCCGGTCCGACGGTTCTTCCAAGGATACACGTAAAGCGTGACCTGATTTTTAAACAGGCGACCAAAGGATTCCAGCAGGCCACCGGCCAGCTTTTCGGACCACTTCGCTTTGAACAATTCATTGAGCAGGCCGATGCTCAGCACGATCCCGATCGGCCGCTCGGTCGATCGACTCAGGTAGGCGGCAATGCGGTGGAACTCGGCATAGCGGGATACCAACACCGTCTTCCCCAGCGCTTGCAGGGCGTCGCAGCGATCGATGAAATCCACATGGTCCACCGCACGACCTCGCAAGAGATTCGCCATGGTCATCTCACAGAGCTCGATCGTTCTGTCCCCTTCTCCAGGTTCCAGTTTAGTCGAGAAGACTTCACGCGCCTGCTCAAGCATCTGGAGATGCAACTTGCTGACCGGATCGAAACTCCCGCGCAACAAGAGGATCGGCCGCTTGTAAAGGGCTTCGGCTGCTTGGACCACCTCGCCATCAGGCAGAAACATCGCCGCCTCCGTCAGCCCGGCCTCGACCAGTGCCAATGAGCAAAGGCGATTGTCGAAAAATCCGTAGCCGTGCCCATGGAACTTCAGCATGTCGATCTCCACCCGCCCGGGCCGGATGTTCTCCACCAATGATGCCACGAAACGCGACAGGTGACCGCGATGATGGAATGCCGCGTGGATCAAATTCACCCCGGCTACCCCCAGTGCCTCCATCTGATCGGGATTCGAAGCATCAAGCAGGCGAATGTGGACGAAAATGTCCGAGGGCGGATCACCGGGTTTGAGTTGGAAGCGGAGCCCCAACCAGCCATGACATTCGCCGCTGTCCTGATAACCACGGGCCCGCACCGTATTGCAAAACGCGAAAAAGGTGGTGCTATCACCCCGCTTGGGACCGAGGCGCTCGAGCAAAATCGAAAACTCATGATCCAGCATTTGCCGCAACCGCATGCGGGAGACATAGCGATCGCACTTGCCGTAGATGGCGTCGCTCATCGTCATGTCATAGGCCGAAATGCTCTTGGCCACCAATCCCGCCGAACCGGAGGCACGGAAAAACCAATTGGCCGTTTCCTGGCCTGCACCGATCTCAGCGAACGTACCGTAAATCCCTCCGTCGAGATTCAGTTCCTGGGCCTTGTCGAGGGTGCTGGGCATGAGCGGTGAATCAGGGAGTTTCCAAAGGTGTACGCTCGAACCATCCCTGACCCGAGATCCCTTCGATCAAAACTTGGTCGCCATGAGGCTGATCCGGTGGAAAGCGCAATTTCAAGAGCAGCTTGACGTTCTCCTGCTTATCGATCGGACGGATTTCCTGATCCAGCTGACTGGTCCGCGGAACGTAACCGTAAAAAGCAACGCTCTTGTCCGGGGACTCAAGGCGGTAGCTCGCCCACTCGAGATCATTCTTGAAGGCAAAGTTGTAATAGTCCACTTGGGTCAACGATACCCTAAACCATTTCCCCTCCGTCGGCCGTTCGCTCTGGAATCGATCCCACGACATTTCCGACCAGCCCACCCAACTTTCCCAGTCGACCTTGAAACCACTTTGCCCACCCACCAGAGTGATCTCGCGCATTTCGTAATCCGCCGTCCGCACTTGGGCCTTGATCAGATTTCCCGATTCGCCGTCGGCATCGAATGAACTGCTGACGATCTCAGTAAAGCCAGGCGCGACGTAGGCCTTGCCAGCAAGCCACGCTTCCAGTTTCGGCGCGATTCTCTCGGGATCGCGAACCTGCCGCAGCAACTCGACGGTCGACGGCGATTCCAAGAAAGCCTTGATCACCTCTTCCAACGCTAAAATTCCGGTCTTCGCGGAATTCTCGACAATCGGTGGAGCGGTTGGCGCGGGCGCAGCAGGAGGTGCCTCAACTTCCTCGTCAGGCATCATCCACCAACCCAAAAGCCCCAGCAGCAGGACAGCCGGCACGACCAACCCGAGGATGAAGCGCATATCGCGAAAAGTCGTTTTTTCAACCCCGCCCGGCTCCATTGGAGCGTCGACCCGTTCCGGCGCCACCTCAGGCTCCGCTCCACGCGATGAACGCACCAAGGGATCCAACACATCTCCCGGCCCCGGAAGTCGCAGCATCATCCGACAAGCGGGACATACCACTCCCTTGCCGTCATGATCCTGCGGAACCCGGAACACGAAGCGACACTTCGGGCAAACGAAGCTATTCCATCGCCTGGTGGTGGACAGGGAATCCGGCACGCCGGGAAAGTGATCGCGAGTGATGGCAGGTGCAAGAACGGAGAACCTCGAGCCGTCCGCCAAAGCAGCGAAAATCAAATGCACTCGATCACCCGAAGACCCGCTACCCGAGACCGAATTCACTCTGGCGAAATCTCAAGCCGACCGGGCCAAGGCAGCTGCGCCGGCTCCTCGCCATCCCCAAGATCGACGCTATCGAGCACGTTCGCCCGATGCCGCGATGAGGGATTCGTGGCATTTTCCATAAGAACCTGCTCCGTGAAATAAGGGTCCTCCCCCAGCAGCACCGGCGCTTTAGCTCGAACCGGCGTGCTATCAATCACCGCCAGCTGCGAAAGCCCGAGCTCCGCCGTCCCGTTCCCCGCACCGCTGGCGCCGGCACCCGAATGCAGCGGACAGAAAGGCAAATTCTGACTGCCTTCCCGAAAAAACTCGATCCGTGACGCCGGCCGCGTCCTCGCCACACCGCGCTCGGAATCCTCGACTGTCTCGTAGCAGTATGGCGTGGCACGTTGACCGGAAACACGACAAACCGCCGCCTCCACAACATCGGTAGGCCGCGGAATCGTCACCCCGCGAAAATCCTTAGCTGCTGCGTTCATGGCATCCTCCCAGACCGGCATCGCCAGATCCCTCGAAAAGGCGCCTTCGTAAATCGACTTGCCCGGCTGCAAAAAGCCCACCCAAACGCCACAGGTGACGCGACTGTTGTAGCCCAGAAACCAGTTGTCCGAGAAATCATGAGTCGTCCCGCTCTTGGCTGCCCCACCAAAAGGCTTCTCCACCAAGCGCTCCAGCAATCCCGCCACATTACCCCGTTCCATCCCGCCGCGCATCATGCTGTGCACCATGTAAGCCGTGGCATCGTCGGTCGCCAGCAATCGCTCCGGAGTGCGGATCGGACGCTCGTAGCGGGTCTGACCCTCCGCATCCTCCACCCGATTCACATATGTCAGCGAACCCGGCCCGGTCAGCCCCCCACGGGCAAATGCGGAAATCGCACGCACCGCATCTTTCAAGGAAGCCGATTCCCAACCAACCGCCAGTCGAGGCAGCAACTCGACGTCCTTCATTGGAAATCCAAATTTCTCCGCGGTACCGACCACCTTGTCCAAGCCCGCCAAACCCGCGAAACGCACGGACGCTGCGATCTTCGATGCCTCCAAAGCACGACGCGCGGTAATACGCCCCTCCACCGGCGGCTTCGGCACTTCCATTCCCCATTCGCCCAGAACCCCCTCGCGGCCGCCAATCATCACGGACCGATTGTCCATCCACTCGTCCTCCAGCATCGTCGCCGCGGTCAAACCTCTCTCCAAACCTGCCGCATACAGGAACGGCAAAAAAGCCGTGCCCAAGGGCCGACGACCGAGCTCGATCACATCGAACGGCGATGCCGCATAATCCCGTCCGCCGACGTAGCCGATCACTTCGCCGTTGGCGTGATCGATCATCAGGCCCGCCCCCTGTAAAAACTCGGGTGCCGTGCTCGATCCCTTCCTGTAGTCCGCCGCCTTGGCATGCGCATAATCCGGATGCCCCTCTGCCCGCTCCATGCTCCGCTTCAAACCGGACTCCAAGGCTCGCTGGACATCCGCGTCGATCGAGGTGTGAATCCGAAAACCACCCGCTGCCAGTGCATCCTCGCCCATGACTCGGCGGATCTCGTCCGCGACCCTCTCATAAAGATGACTCGTTCCTCGCTGCAAGGGCTTGGGATTCAACTTCAGCGGCGTCGCGGAAAGCGTCTTTGCTTCACGACGTCCCAGCGCCCCGAGGTCCACCATCCGCCCCAAAACCAAATTCCGGGAAACCCGGTTGCCCGAGGGATTGTTCAGCGGTGAAAGATTGGTCGGATTCTTGATGCAGCCGACAATCGCCGCACTCTCCAAGGCATTGAGATCCTTCGGCTCCTTCCCGAAATACCCCAAGGATGCCGAACGAATCCCGTAATAGCCACTGCCGAAGTAAATCCGATTGAGGTAAAACTCGAGAATCCGGCGCTTGGAATATCGATTCTCGATCCGATGAGCCAAAAAGGCCTCCACCAGCTTGCGCTCGATCCCCGACTCGCCGCGCTTCTCGCGATCGGCCTCCAAATCATAGGCATTGCGCGCCAACTGCTGGGTGATCGTACTCGCCCCCTGCGTCGTCTCACCCGCCCGATAGTTGAGATACGCCGCCCGAAGCACCCCGATGTAGTCCACGCCTTGATGCGTGTCGAAACGCTGATCCTCCCCGGCACGTAGGGCATCGATGAAAATTTCGGCGACCTGATCGATTTCGATCACGCTCCGGTTCTGCACGAACACCCGACCGATCTCCTTGCCGTTACGATCGAGAATCAAACTCGGGATCTCCAACTCATTGATCCGGTTCAGATCGTAAAGATAGGAGCGCTCCCGATACGGCCGCGTGTAACGCTCCGCTGCCACCAGACCACCTGCAATCGCGCCAAGCCCCAAGACGAAGAGCCCAAGCCAGAAACGTTTGCGCTTGTAGAAACGCCTCGTCTTCACCTTGTTCTGCTTTCTGTTCTCACTCGTGGCCATGCCGGAATCCCATCGTGACAGCGCCCGGAATTCATCCGGCGTCCCCACCGCATACCCGCCCGCCACCGATCGTGCAACCCCCGGCTTGGCACTGCGCCTCCAGGAAGGCATCCGCCGCAGCGGTCCCATGCCTTTCCCGGAGTTCATGGCGGCCGCTCTTTACGATCCAAACGACGGCTACTACGCCCGCCCCAGCGGCCAAGTTGGACGCGAAGGAGACTTCTTCACCAGCGTCAGCACCGGCCCGCTCTTCGGACGACTGCTCGCACGCCACATCGCGGCCTGGCATCACTCCGCGGGATCGCCGGCACGATGGCGGATCATCGAATGCGGCGCGAACGATGCCTCGCTCGCCGCCGATATCCTCACCGAACTGAAAGCCTCCTCAGCGGATTCCGGACTCGAATACTGTATCATCGAACCCCTCCCCCACCTCGCCACCGCCCAGCGCAAGCGACTTCCAGACGCCCGCGTGCTCGATGCCCCGGAGCTGCTCGGCAACGACCCACTGCCGGGCTTTATCTTTGGCAACGAAGTCATCGACGCGCTCCCCTTCCATCGCATCGTCTCAGACGGCCGGAATTGGATCGACCATGCCGTCGCCCTTGATGAAAACGACGCCTTTGCCTGGCATCCCGTCGGCCCGGCCGATTTGGCGATCATCTCCGCGCTACCAGTTCGCCCGGCAGGCTATCAAAGCGAGGTCCGCTCCTGTGTCCGCAATTTCCTCAAGCCACTCACCGCAGCCATTAGCCACGGCAGAATGCTCTGGATCGACTATGGATTTCCACGCGACGACTACTACCACGAATCTCGTAGCACCGGCACCCTGCGCACTTTCTCACGCCACCGCGCGGCCGAAGACCCGCTCGACTCACCGGGCGAAATTGACATCACCGCCCATGTCGATTTCAGCGCGCTCGCGACCGACATCGCCGCCCTAGGAGGCCACCTGATCCGCTTCGAACCGCAGAGTCGCTTTCTCACCGAGGTCGCCCGCCCCTGGCTACTCGAAATGGAAGGCCGCCTCGATGATTCTGCCCGCAAGGACCTGCGCGCCTTTCAAACCCTCACGCACCCCGGGCACTTGGGCTCACGATTTCACGTCATGGAGGCCTCATTCAACGAAGACCCGACACCCTGCGGCGAAGCCGCCGCGCGCCTCGGACCGCTTTGATGGCGCTCAAAGTTTCGCCGGATCCTGCAACAAGTCTGCCACCCGAGCCAGAAGCATTCCCGCCCCGCCTCCGTCGACCACCCGATGGTCGAAGGTCATCACCAATTCCGCCTCCGTGACCGGCAGGAAAGCCTCTACCTGATCGCTCCAGACCGGCTTCTTGACCCCGGCCCCCAGGCCGAGGATCAACGTCTCGTTCGGCAAAGGAATAGGCGTTCCCGACGTGAGCCCGAAGGTTCCGAAATTCGTCACCGTGGCAATCCCGCCACGAAGGTCGTCCTCCGACAATCGACGACGACGACCCCGCTCGACCATCTCCGCGTATTCGTGCGTCAGATCTGGCAGCGACTTGCGATCCACCTGCCGCAGCACCGGCACGACCACCCCGTCCTCGACCTGCACCGCCACCCCGATGTCGAAAGCGCGCGGATGAACCACTTTCTGCCCGATCAGAAAGCCCGCGGTCGCCGGATCTTCGGCCAAAGCCAGTGCAAAGGCACGCAGCACGTAGAGTGTCAGGCCAGGCTTGGGCTCCTGCTGCCGGCGATGCTCAAGCACCCGGTCCAACTTCACCGGACGACCCACCGTCGCCAAAGGCCGTGTCCAACTGCGCCGCATCGCATCCGCCACCGCCAAGCGCATCGGCGAGGCATTGCTGCTCGGCCACGTCGCGATGTAATCGAGGAATTTCTCCAAATCCTCCACCGTCACCCGCCCCCCCGCTCCCGTCCCGACCACCGCCGAGATGTCCGCCTCGCGCAAGCCCATCTCATTCATCCGGGCACGCATCCGTGGCGAAATGTAATGCGCACCCATCACCCCCGCCGGCACCGGCAGCCCCTTCACACTCGGCACCACTGCGGGAGCTTCCTCATACGAATCGTCATCGAGCGCGAAGTGCAGATTCTTCTCCTGCTCCTGCGGCGATGACGCCGCGGCGGTCCGCCGATCAGCGGCCGCCTCCATGGTGTCGACGCCTGTCCGCGCGATCTCCTCCGCGCTGACTTCTAACAAGCCTAACAGGGTCCCGACCGAATACGTCTCCCCCTCTTTCGCAAGAATCTCTTTGACCGTGCCACGACACAGCGTCGTCACCCCCATGGTCGCCTTGCTGGTCTCCACTTCGATGATTTCCTGATCGGTCTGCACCGCGGCACCCACCGTGATACCGATGCGAACGACGGTCGCTTCGGCGATCGATTCACCGAGCTGCGGCATGAGAATGGGTACGGTGGGCATCGTGCAGGGGATGAGGGAAAGAAAATTGGCGGTGGGGAAATTCAGAACGACAGCAGCTCGCGCAGCGCAATGCAAATGGACTCCGGTGTCGGGCGATGTGCCGCCCACAGCTTCGGGTGATACGGCACCGGAGTGTCCCGCGAATTCAGACGTCGCGGCGGAGCATCCAGCAGATGAAAACCCTCCGCACAAACCCGCGCCACAACCTCAGCCGTGACCCCGCCCCACGGAAAGGCCTCGCCAAGCGCCAACAGACGCCCCGTCCTCGACACGCTCGCCAGCACCGTGTCCATGTCGAGCGGCTTGACCGAACGCAGGTCCACGACCTCGATCTCCCAGCCGCCCTCGTCGCGCAGTCGCTCCGCCGCACGGACCGCCTCATGGACCATCGCACTGTAGGCAACCACTGTCGCATGCTTGCCAGGCCGGGTGATCCGCGCCTTGCCGATCGGCAGGCCATCGCCGTTGATGCGCGGCGCTTTCAGCCAACGGTAAAGAAACTTGTGCTCACAATAGACGACCGGATCGTCCATCGCCACCGCATCGATCAGCATGTGGTAAGCATCCGCCACCGTCGCCGGGGTCACCACCACGAGACCGGGATAGTGAGCATAGATTGCCTCCATGCTCTGGCTGTGGAATGGACCGGAACCCGGCGTCCCGCCCGAAGGCAAACGCACCGTTAAAGGAACCGGCACCCCGGTCCGGTAATAGTGAGTCGCCGCTTGGTTGACGATCTGATTGAAGGCCACCGACGAGAAGTCCGCGAACTGCATCTCCACGATCGGCCGCATGCCCTCGATCGCCGCGCCGACCGCCATCCCAATCATCGCGTCCTCGCTGATCGGCGAATCCAAAACCCGACCGGGAAAGGCCTCGGCCAAGCCCTTCGTCGCCTTGAAGGCACCCCCAAACTTGGAGATGTCCTGGCCGTAGAGGAAAACCCGAGGATCCTCCCGCAGCAGGGTTTCCTGCGCCTCGCGGATCGCATCGACATACGTCACACTCATCGTCAAATCGCTTTCCCTCCCAGTTCGACCGAACAAGCCCGCCAGTCTTCGTGCCAAGGATCCGGCGTCGGCTCCTGCTGAGCCTGCGCCACCGCAGCCTGCACCTCGTCGGCGTATTCGAGTTGCCAGGCCTCGATCTCCTCCACCGTGCTGAAACCCGCATCGATCATTTGGACGATGCCGTTCTCCAAGCAGTCGCGCCCCAGCGAACTGCCGCGCAGGTCACCCGGCACGTAACTACCATCGTCGTGCTCGCCATGCCCGCTCAGCCGCAGCAGGCGCGCCACCACCATCTGTGGCCCCGCCCCCCCTCGCGCCAGCGCCACCGCCCGCCCGATCACCCTCGCACACGCCAGAGGATCCGTTCCGTCCACCGCATGACCGCCCAGCCCATAGCCCTTGGCACGATCCAACAAATCCTCACACGCAAACTGCCGATCGTTCGGCGTCGAATACGCGAACTGGTTGTTGCTCACCACGACCACCATCGGCAAACGCTCGACCGCCACCATGTTCACGCCCTCGTGAAAGGCCCCCGTCGAGGTCGCGCCATCGCCCACACAGGTCGCACCGACCACTCCGTCCAGGCAGCCCTTCAAACGCCGCGCCATCAACATCCCGCCAACCAGTGGAACCTGCGCACCGAGATGCGAAATCATCGCCGGCATTCCATCCAGCGGACGACCGCGATGAATGTTTCCATCCCGCCCTTTCATCGGCCCCAGCACCGATCCCAGATAAGTCCGGGTGCAATCGATCAACGGCTCGCCAAAGGCCGTCCGCCCCGCCTGATCACGGATCAAGGGAGCAAAAATGTCGCGCCCCTTCACCAGCGAGGCCCCCAAGGCAGCACTCACAGCCTCCTGACCTTTACCAAGATAGACCCCTCCGACAATCTTGCCCGCCTTGTAGAGGCTCGACAACTTGCTCTCCAGCAGCCGCGCCTTCAGCATCGCGCGGAACATGTCACGCACGTATTCGCGATCCATCCCTGCGGCGGCGCTTGAGGCTTCCTCGGTATCGGGCACGGCGCGACGCTAAACAAGCCAGCCGAACTCCCGCAACCGCTTTCAGATTCTTTCCCACAAGCTCCGGCCTTTTCCTTGACCCCAAGGCCTTCTCCCCTAGTTTCGCCGCGATTTTCCGACGGCCATGAACATCCACGAATACCAGGCGAAGGAGCTCTTCGATCGATTCCAAGTCCCAAGCCCCAAGGGCAAGGTCGCATCCACCCCCGACGAAGCCGCCGCCGCAGCGAAGGAATTCGCCGGTGCCAAGCTGGTCATCAAGGCCCAGGTTCACGCCGGCGGCCGAGGCAAGGGACACTTCAAAAACGGCTTTCAAGGCGGTGTCCACCTGATCGAGTCCCCCGAGCAGGCCGCCGAGTTCGCCGGAAAAATGCTCAACGAAACCCTCGTCACAGTCCAAACAGGCGAGGCCGGCCGAGTGGTGCGCAAGGTGATGGTCGCCGAAGCGGTCGACATCACCCACGAATACTACCTCGCCATCCTCATGGACCGCGGCACCTCCCGCCCGGTCATCGTCGCCTCGACCGAAGGCGGTATGAGCATCGAGGACGTGGCCCACAACACCCCGGAAAAGATCGTCCGCCAGTTCGTCCACCCGCTGCTCGGCCTTCAGGCCTACGAAGTGCGCAAGCTCACCGCCGCCCTCGGCCTGAGCGGCGACATCGCCAAGCAGTTCGCGAAACTCCTCGGCAACCTCTACAAGCTCTTCGTCTCGCTCGATTGCTCGATGCTCGAGATCAACCCGCTGGTCACCACGCCCGACGGCCGTGTGCTCGCCCTCGACGCCAAGTTCGGCTTCGATGACAACGCCCTCTTCCGCCACCCGGAGATCGTCGCGATGCGCGATAAAGAAGAGGAAGACCCCCGCGAAGTCGCCGCTTCCGAGTATGACCTCAACTACATCGGCCTCGACGGCAACATCGCCTGCCTCGTGAACGGCGCCGGCCTCGCGATGGCCACGATGGACATCATCAAGCACTATGGCGGCGAACCGGCGAACTTCCTCGACGTCGGCGGCGGCGCTTCCAAGGAACAAGTCACCGCGGCCTTCAAGATCATCCTCGCCGACCCACAGGTGAAGGGGATTCTGATCAATATCTTCGGAGGCATCATGGACTGCAACGTCATCGCCGAAGGCGTGATCGCCGCGGCCAAGGAAACCGGCCTGCCCATCCCGCTGGTCGTCCGCCTCGAAGGCAACAACGTCGAAATGGGCAAAGCCACCCTCGACGCCTCCGGCCTCAACATCGTGTCCGCCACCACCATGGCAGACGGAGCCCAGAAGATCGTCGCCGCGGTCAGCTGAACCGATCCCGCCCCGGCTCCATGACCCTGAGGCAATTCTACGACTGGCAGACCCTGGGAGGCGCGAAGGACGTCTCCCGCTTGGTCGCCGCGTTGGAGGATGGCGAAATCCCGTGGTGCATGATTGGCGGCCTCGCCGTGAACCATTGGTCCCGGGAACCGATGGCCACCGCCGATGTCGACCTCGTCATCGCGGCGGAAAAGATCGAAGAGGCCGCGGCCACCCTCAAGGAGATCGGCTTCGACGAAAGCCGCTTCGACTGGTCCATCAATTTCAAAGGCGAATCGAAGGTCACCATCCGGGTCAGCACCGAGGCGATGTATCTCGATTTCCCGTCGCGGGCAGTTCCCGCCGACGTCCACGGCATCCTGATGCGCGTCGCCAGCCTAGAAGACACGCTGGCCGGTAAGCTCGCCGCCTACCGCGACGCCACCCGCCGGCCCAGCAAGCGCCAGAAGGACCTCGCCGACATATCCCGGCTGATCGAGGCCTATCCCGAACTGCTGCCGCTTCTGCCACCCGCTGTCGCGGAACGCCTCGAGCATTGATTCCTCCATTCCGAATTCCGAACCAAACACCAGCCCACCTCTTCCCATGTCCATTCTCGTTGACGAAAACACGAAGCTCCTCGTCCAAGGCATCACCGGCAGCTTCGGCGCCCGCCACGCCTCGCTCTCCCTCGCCTACGGCACCCAGTTGGTCGCCGGCGTCACCCCGGGCAAGGGCGGCCAGAAATTCGAGGACCGCGTCCCGATCTTCGACACCGTCGACCAAGCCGTGCGCGAAACCGGTGCCACCGCCTCCGCGATCTTCGTCCCGCCACCCTTCGCCGCCGACGCCATCCTCGAGGCCTTCGACGCCGGCGTAGAGCTCGTCGTCTGCATCACCGAAGGTATCCCGGTCATGGACATGATGCGCGTCAAGGAGGCCCTCCGCGGCTCCAAGTCCCGCCTCATCGGACCGAATTGCCCCGGCATCGTCACCCCCGGCCACGGCGAAAAATCCCACGGCGGCTGCCGCATCGGCATCGCCCCCGGCTACATCCACAAGCGCGGCAATGTCGGCGTGGTCTCCCGCTCCGGCACCCTCACCTACGAAGCGGTTTGGCAGCTCACCCAGCTTGGCTACGGCCAAAGCACCTGCGTCGGGATCGGCGGCGACCCGATCAACGGCACCAACCACCTCGACGTGCTGGAAATGTTCAACAACGACCCCGAGACCGAGGCCATCATCATGATCGGCGAAATCGGCGGCAGCGCCGAGGTCGATGCCGCCCGCTGGGCCAAGGAGCATTGCAAGAAACCCATCGCCGGCTTCATTGCCGGGGCGACCGCACCTCCAGGCCGACGCATGGGCCACGCGGGAGCCATCGTGGGCGGCGAGGAAGATACTGCCCAAGCCAAGAAGCGAATCCTCGCGGAATGCGGCATCGCCGTCGCCGAGACACCCAGCGAAATGGCGACCACCCTGTTGGCCCGCTGGGGCAAGTAAACCTCCGTGGCTGCGGCATCCCTGCCGCAAGCCTCTTCATCATTCCCGCGAATCAAGGCGCGACCGGATCTCCCGGTCGCGCCTTTTCATATGACGAGAATCCCCCTCAGTCGCCGAACAGGTTCCCCAGCCCGCCGATCACGGATCCCTGCTCGCGGCCGCTGGCGTAAATCCCGGTGATCCGCTGCGCCAGGCGCGCGAAGGGCATGCTTTGCAGCCAGACCGTGCCGTGCCCTTGCAGCATCGGGAGGAACAGGCCCTCGCCGCCGAATACCATCGACTTGAGATTCCCCGCCCGCTGGATGTCGTAGTCGATCCCCTTGGTGAAGGGCGACCAGGCAGCCGGTGTCGACGTAGAGCCTCTCGCCCTTCAGCTCCTTGCGCACCACCGTCCCTCCGGCGTGGATGAAGGCCATCCCGTCACCTTGGAGTCGTTGCAGGATGAAGCCTTCGCCGCCGAACAGCCCGGCCCCGAGCTTGCGGTTGAAAGCGATGCCGATCTGCGTGCCCAGCGCCGCGCAGAGGAAGGCGTCCTTCTGGCACAACAGCTCGCCGCCCTGCTGCGAGAGATCGACCGGCACCACGGTGCCCGGATAGGGTGCGGCGAAGGTAACCCGCTTCTTCCCGCCGACGCGGTTGGTGAAGTGGGTCATGAAGATCGACTCGCCGGTCAGCGCCCGCTTGCCCACCGCCATCAGCTTGCCCATGAAGCCGCTGTCCGGCGTGGAGCCGTCGCCCATCTTCGTTTCGAAGGCGATGCCGTCCTCCATGTAGTTCATCGCCCCGCCCTCGGCGATCACCGTCTCGCCGGGATCCAGCTCGACCTCGACCATCTGGATCGACTCGCCGATGATCTCGTAGTCGATCTCGTGCGAGCGCTTGCCCGCCAGAGGCGGCGGACCGGAGGGCAGCGCCGGCGGCAGACCGGGCCCGGTGAAGAGCCCCGGCAGGACCTTGCCCGCCGTCTCCCAGCCCGCCATCCCCTGCGTCCACACCAGGGTCTGCGGGGTCAGGATGCCGTTCTCGACAAGCTCGGACAGGTTCTCCTCCGACGTCGTCGCCGTGGAGCCGGATGCGCTGTGGTAGTGCTAGGATTTCATCGCCGGAGATCTATAGAAGCGGCTTCCCGGCAGGCAAGCGATAGTGGGACGGAGCGGCAGGACCTAACGGACGGACAGCCGGTAGAACCCGCGGGTGCCGCCCGGGGCGGCGGTGAAGCGGAAGCCCTGGACCGCGGGATCGGAGTCGTCGACCAACTGGACCTGGCCGTCCGCCGGGGTGCTGTCCCGCCACGACCCGGCGGCGAGGTCCGGGGATGTCTGCACGACCACCGTCAGATCGGTGGCGGCGCGGGAACGATTGAACCCGAAGGAGAACTCGGGAGACCCGGGGTGGAGGATCGGATCGCCCGAGGCGTCGCCGGCCTTGGGATCGGATCCGAGGGCGCGCTCGAGGAGGTTGGACGCGCCGTCATGGTCGGGATCGGCATCGTCGGCGGAATCGCCGCTGTTATCGTAACTTGCGAAATTCGCAAACCGCCACGCTTCGGCGGGAGTGGCCGGCCCGCCACTGGCCACGATCAGGTTGCCGGGACCGGAGAAATGCAGCGGGTCGCGCGCCGCATTCCAGGTGCCTGGCATTCTCAGCGTGCCATCGACCTCGAGCCGCGCCACGGTTTCCGTGACGCCCGCGGCAAGGTGGATGCGGCCGCTGCCGGTGAGACGCAGGGCGGCGGTGTCTGCGATCGCGCCCGAGGCATTGCCGAGTTCGGCGATGGCTCCATTGGAAACGGTTAGATCGCCGCTGCCGAGGGTGCCGGTGACAGCGAGTGTGCCGCCGCTCACCGTGGTGCCGCCTTGATACGAGCTGGCCTGGCCGAGCGTGAGGGTGCCCGCGCCGGATTTCGTGAGAGCGCCGGGACCGGTGAGGCCGAGACCGAGGGTGATGGCAAAGCCGTTCGTGTCGATGCGGGCGCCACCACTCTGGACGACAGGTGCGGTGAAATCACCACCGGAGAAGCTGAGGAAGGCCGGGTTGTCCTGATTTGCCCGGACCAGCGTGCCATTGAAAAACAATCCGGTGAGCGAGCTGAGATAGGCGTGGGGACCATAATTGATGCCTTTGGTGGTAAGCGTGCCGCCATTCAGTTTGACGCCCCAGGCTGTGGTGTTGCCCAGGATGCCATCGGCGACGGTGAGTTGGGCGCTGTCTTGAAGCGTGAGCGTGCCCCAGTCCGCGCTGGAGACGGTGCCGATGCCGGTCCCGCCGAGGCGCTTGGCGGAGATGACGCTGTTTCCGCCGATCACCAGCCCCGCGCGGCCGAGGCCGAGGTCGCCGGAAACCGTGATAGTGGCATCCGTGAAAGTCGATGTCGGCATCGTGGACTGGTCGCTGCCGCTCGCGCCCTGGATGGTGAGCGAGCCGGTGCTGAGCGAGCCGGGACCGGTGAAGGTGTAGGCCCCGTTGTTGCTGACCTTGCCGATGGAGACCGAAGAGGCTGTTAGCCCGCCTTCCAAGGTGATGGTCGATGGCGCGGCGCTGTTGGCGATGGTGGCGTTGCCCCCGGGCGACCAGCTCTCTCCCGACCAGTTGGCATCGGTGCCATTCCATTTTCCGGTGTTGGCTCCATTGTCCCAGGTGCGGGCTTCCGGCAGCACGAGCAGGCTGCCGGTGCCGGTGAACCAATCCGGATGCGTGGCCGCGCTGTAGGTGCCCGGTGCCTGGAGCACACCATCCAACAACAAGGCGGAAATCGTCTGGCTGCCGGAGAAATCCAGCGCCAGCGGCGAGCCTGCCGGAACCTCGACCACGGGGCCGAGCGTGACAGGCAGGGTTCCGGTGAAGGCATAAGTTCCCGCGCCGACGGCAAAGACCGCGTGGCGGTTTTCCATGCGCAGGAATTCAACGCCGGGGGCCGTGGCAGCGGGATTTCCCGACTCGGTGACCTCGCCAACCGCGCTGGCAGGCACATGGATTTCCCCGGAGCTGTTGGGTGGGATGGTGACATTGAGGGTGACGTTGAGACCCGCGCGCTGCCACTGGCAGGTGATGAGTCCGTAAGGGCCATCGTGGCTCGCATTGACCGAGGTGATGTCGCCTACCTCGGCCGGCTGGATGATGACGTTTTTGAATCCCGCTTGTGCCGGGTCCGGGCGGATGCCGGCGAGTCCTTGGTAGAGCCAATTGTCCGCCGAGGTGAAACACGAATGGATCTGCGACCAATAGCCGTTCCATTGTTCCCACAGCGTGGTGGCACCCTGCTCGACCATGTAACCCCAGCCGGGATAGTCTTTCTTCTGATAGATGCCGAGGATGAGATCGTCACGACCGATGTCATTGAGGAACTCCATCAGAAACATCGTTCCCAACATGCCTGTGTCGAGATGCCCGCTGTTTTTCTCCACGATGCAGCGCACGAGGTTTTCCAGCACCGCCGGCTGTTGAGCGGTGGGTGTGACGCCGACCATCAGCGGGAAGGCATAATAGATCTGCTCATCAATGATATAGCGGCTGTTCGTGGCGTCGAAATACTCGGCATGGATGGCATTGCTGATGGCTTGGGCGCGCTGGTTGGCGTGCGCCGCTTCGCTGGTGCGACCGAGGGCGGTGGACATTTTCCCGACCAGTTGCCAGAGGTGGATGCGGTAGCAGTTGCTGAAGAATTCGGCCATCCGTGAGCTTGGCCAATTGCTCGTGTCCATGCCACGACCGGGCGGCACCCAATCGCCGATGAACGAAAACCCGCTGCCCCAATCGCGCAGGACGTCATTGGTGGAGCGGCCGTCGAGGTATTCGCAATAGCTCCGCGCGGCATCGATGTTTTCCTCGAGGATGGCGGGATTCCCGTAGTGCAGGTAATGCTGCCATGGGATGCGTGCGATGTTGCCCGGCCAGGGCGGGCCGCCGCCTGTCGGTTCAAAGGGTGGCGCAATGAAGGCAAGGGATTCGTTTTTCTTCTCCAAGGCCAAGCGCCAGTCCTCCACCCATTTGGTGTAGAAATTCGCGGCATTGAAACTCATCATCATGCCCTGGAGTGCGACCTGGCCGTCGCCGTAGCCCATGCGCTCGCGGTGCGGACAATCGACATAATAGGAGCCGAGGTTCAAGGCGCGCATCGTCCAGCGGTTCACCTGATGAATCCGGTTGAGCAGCGGATCCGATGATTCGAAAGCGCCCGCATCGGCGAGGTCGCTCTCGATGAGCATGGCGGTGGCATCCTCCAGGTTCGGTGCGGCATCGAGCCCCTCGACAACCACATACCGGAAGCCCGCGTAGTTGAACTTGTGGTGGAACTCCTCGTTGGCGCCGCCGGCGGAGATGAATTCGCTGGTCTGGTTGTAATTCTGATAGAGATTGAATCCACCGTCTAGGCGATCAAAGGAAACGCAGCTGCCCGTGTGGACGGAGATGTTGCCAATGGGCGAAGCCTGGATGCCATCGGGAAAGACGCGGTCGGCGAAGTGCATGCGCACCAACCTGCCTGCCGGGAGTGGCGGGAACTTCAATTGCAGCCAGCCGGTGAGGTTGGTGCCGAAGTCGATGACGTAACGCCCCCCGGCCAGCGCGGTGATTTCCTGAGCGGGGATGCGAGCGCCGATGCGGTTGAAGGGCGCGTAGTGATTGGCGGGCGGCCCTGCCGGGGCGGTGGTTTCCAGGACGTTCGACCACGAGCTGGTATCGAGTCCGGGCTCGCACCAGTCGGGCAGATGTGCGGCGGCATCGATGCGTTCTCCGCCGAAGTTTCCCCAGCTCCAGTTGCCGATGTGGCTGTAGCCGCTCGGGCGGGATTTCCAATCGAGGCCGGTGCCATAGGTGAAATTCGCCCCGCCCACCACCGCGTCGAGCTGGGCGCGCACGGCGACGCGCTCCGCCCACCCCTTCGACATCCAGAGCCCGAGGCAGTTTGTGCCTGACCTGAGCAGGCGGGCAACGTCGTAGGTGACGGTGAAAGTCCGCGTCTTCGGATCGGAAACGGCGGGAGTGAGCACGTCATCGCCGGCCTTCTCGCCGTTGACGTAGAGCTCGAAGTAGGCGTGCGAATGGACCGTCACGATGGCCGATTCCGGTATGGATGAGAGGTCGAACTCACCCAGAAGCCACGGATCGGGAGAATTCGTGCCGACGACCGAGCCCCACGGAGCGATCCCGTAGGCACCGAGCGAAAGCGCGGGGCTCCAGGAATCGCCATTCGTGCTCGCTTCCCAAGAGTTGTTGGTCGCCACCGTCAGCGGCTCGCCGGTGGCGAAGGTGAAGTCGAAACGCGCGATCAGACCGGCGGGGTTGGCTTCGGTGCCGCCATTGGTGGCGCCGATGGAGATGCTGTTAGAACCGCTTTGCAGGGCGGAGGTGATGTTGGCGGCGACCGGCTGCGTCCATTCGGTGCCGGATGCCACCGGCTGGCCGTTGATGGTGAGCGTGAACGAATTGTCGGCGGTGATGCGGACCTTGGCCGAGATCAGCGTGCGATCGGTGGGCAGCGTGACGGTGCGGCGGAATTGCCTTGTGGCGGGCGGCGCGTTGCTGGCGGGATTTCCTTCGTTGAACCAGATCCACTCGGCCCCATCGAAGCCGCTGGCGGAATGCGCGATCCATGTGGCCGACCAATCGGCGGGATGCAGCAATCCCATCGTCCATTGGGATGGCGTGCTCCATGCGGATGGATTGCCATCCTTGTCCCACACGCGGACCTTCCAGTGCGCGCGCTGGCGGGAAGCGAGCGCCGCTCCGGCGTAGGGGACGTGGAGCGATTGCTCGGAGTCCACCCGGCCGCTGTCCCAGAGATCCCCGGTGCCAGCGGCGAGTTGGGCGGCCGTCGAGGCGACGAGCACCTGGTAGGCCGTCTGCTTCTGGCCGCGGGTGTGCGTGTCGTCCGCGAGTTGCCAACCCAGCGTCGGCTGGACCAGATCCACGCCGACGGGAGCGACAAGGCCCTCGCAGCGGAGGTCGGTGACTTCAATCGCGCGGGCGAAAGAAATCAGGGCAAGAATCAAGGCGATCAGGGCGGGGCGCATTGAGACAGGCTATCCGAAGCACCGGATTCCGCATGTCGCATGAACATGCGACGCGCGGGGTGCGGGAGGAATTCTTGATGGATCGCGGGTGCCGCCCGTGGGTAGGGTTCCCGGACCGCGGAGCGCTGTCGCATGTTTATGCGACACTTCCCGTCCGGGGTTTTTGCAGCAAATCCCCGCCGGGTCCGTAAGGTCTGCCGCGCCCATGATCCGATTCCACCATCGACTGGTCCAAGGAGTTCTCGCCCTGCTCCTGTCATCCCGCCTCATCGCGGCCGGCATGCAGCCGGTCGATCTCCGCTGCGAAGCGTCCACGAACCCGCTCGGCATCGACCAGCCCCGGCCGGGCCTCGGCTGGAAGCTCGCATCCGACGCGCCAGGCGCCACCCAGAGCGCCTATCAGATCGAGGTCTCCGGCGTGTGGGACAGCGGCAAGGTGACGTCCGACGCGTCGGTCGCCATCCGCTACGGCGGTCCCGCGCTGGAATCGGACAGGACCTACAACTGGCGGGTCCGCGTGTGGGACGGCGCGGGCCGGCCGTCCCCGTGGAGCGCGACCGCGCGCTGGACGACGGGCAAGCTCCGGCCCGCCGATTGGTCGGCCACGTGGATCGGCGCGCCGGAAAGCTCCGTCGCGCCGGACTTGGAAGGCGTCGAAGTCACCCGCGCGCTCTACCGCACCACCGACGGCCGGGTTGAAAAGGACGTGACCGATCTGATGCGGCGCGCGGTCGGAGAGAAGAGGCTGCCCTTCATCGTCGACTTCAACGCCCTCGGCGGCGATCCCGCGCCGAACGTGGTCAAGGAGCTGCGCGTCGAGTACCACAAGGAGGGCAAATCCCTCGTATCACGGGCCGAAGACTTCCGCCCTCTGTCGATCCCCCCGCTGCCGCCGGATAACGCCGCGCCGTGGTTTCGCGGCGAGTTCGACCTGCCGGCCGCGCCCGCTTCCGCGACCGTCACGGTGCACTCCCACGCCTACTTCGAACTCCACGTCAACGGCGCCAAGGCCGGCGACGACGTCCTGACCCCGGCGGTCGCCGATGCGAAATCCCGGACCTTCACCGTCACCTACGACGTCGCCCGCCTGCTCAAGCCCGGCCGGAACTGCCTCGGCCTGTGGATGTCCAAGGGTTGGGCGGAGCGCGTCGCGGTGCGCGCCCAGCTCGACGCCGTGGTCGCGGGAAAGAAGTTCACCTTCGGCACCGGCCCGGGCTGGAAGACGCTCGCCAGCGGCTACAGCCACATCGGCATGTGGCACTGGGGCGACTTCGGCGGCGAGCGGATCGACGCCGCGCACCACCGGCCCGACTGGTGCCGGCCCGGCCTCGACACCTCGTCGTGGGCCGATGCCGTGGAAGCCCCCGCCCCGCCCGGAGCTCCCGCCAATCTCACCGGCCCGCACAACCGGATAGGCGAGCGCATTCCCGCAAAG
This sequence comes from Verrucomicrobiota bacterium, assembly GCA_004293445.1. Lineage (GTDB taxonomy): Bacteria > Verrucomicrobiota > Verrucomicrobiia > Verrucomicrobiales > Akkermansiaceae > Haloferula. The sequence goes on from RDYP01000002.1 coordinate 19,935, forward strand.
AAGGTCACCGCGCTGGCCGACGGCCGCCACGAGATCGACTTCGGCACCAATCTCACTGGCTGGCTCCACTTGAAGTTCCCGCCGCTCAAGGCAGGACAAACGGTCCGCCTGCATTTCGCCGACCGGGTCTTCCCCGACGGCGTCCACGGCTCGCCGATCGGCGACATCACGGTCCACTGCGGCAGCTGTGTTTCCTTCAAGCGCCAGGACGGCGGCCAAAGCCTCTATCAGACCTTCAAGCAGACCAGCGAGTTCGTCGCCGCCGGCATCCCGGGCGAGGACTTCCAGCACAAGTTCAACTACGCCGGCTTCCGCTACGTCGTCGTCGAAGGCCTCGACACCGCGCCGCGCGTCGCCGACGCTACCGCCCTTCTGGTCGAGAGCGACCTCGCCGATGCCGGCTCCTTCGAGTGCTCCGACCCGCTGCTCAACCGGATCCACCGCGTCAACCGCTGGACGATGCGCGCCCTGAATCTCGGCGGCTACTACGTCGACTGCCCGCACCGCGAGCGCATGGGCTACGGCGACGGTCAGGTCGCCCTGCAGGGCATGATGATGAATTTCGACGCCGCGGAATTCTACGCCAAGTGGGCCCGCGACTGGCGCCTCGCCCTCGACCGCAAGCACGAGCACCTGCCCTACATCGCTCCGCCCTTCGAGAAGACCGGCGGCGGCCCGCCCTGGCCCGGAAACATCGTCCTCATCCCGTGGCAGCACTTCCTCCACTACGGCGATCCCGCCATCCTCGAGGAAAACCTCGCCGCCGCGCGGAGCTACTGCGAGTATCTCGACGGCCGCTCGCCCGGCGACGTCCTGCGCGACTGGGGCGGCGGCTTCACCTTCATCGGCGACTGGGTCCCGCCCGGCCGCGGCATGGACACCAACAACTGGCCGAGCTCCCGGATGGCCGAATTCTTCTGCAACTGCTACCGCGTCCACCTCTGGCAGATCGTCGGCAGGATGGCCGGCGCGCTCGGCCGCAAGGACCAAGCGGAACACGCCCGCCAGCGCGCGGACGCCATCGGCCGGGCCACCCACGCCACCTACTTCGATCCGGTGGAGAAGCGCTACGTCGCCGACGAGCAAATCTACTACGCCTTCCCCCTGAAGGTCGGCGTCACGCCGGAGGCCGAGCGCGCCGCGGTGCTGGCGAATCTCGAACGCTGCATCGTGGAAAAGAACAAGGGCCACCTCGACACCGGCATGCTGGGCACCCCGCTGCTGATCGAATACCTCCAGGAAATCGGCCGCGACGACCTGATCCTCGGCATCTATCAGAAAAGGGACCACCCCGGCTGGGGCTACATGATCGAGCAAGGCGCGACCACCCTGTGGGAACAATGGAACGGCCACTGGTCGCAGATCCACTCCTGCTTCACCTCCGCCGACAACTGGCTCTACCAAGGCCTCGCCGGCATCCGCCCGGACCCCGCCAAGCCCGGCTTCAAGAACGTCATCATCAAGCCCGCCGTCGTCGGCGACATCACCTGGGTGAAAGCCCACCACGACGGCCCCTACGGCCGCATCTCCAGCCACTGGCAGCGCGACGGCGACCGGCTCCGCCTCGACCTCACCATCCCGCCGAACAGCAGCGCCACCGTCGTCCTGCCCGGCAAGGCGCCGCAACAGGTCGCCGCCGGCAGCCACCGCCTCCACGCCACGCTGCGGGAATGAATTCCGCCCGCGCTCCCTTCTTCCCGTGATCCGACTTCCCTCCATGCTTTCCGGCACCGCGGTATGGTTCGTCCTGTGCGCGGGTGCCCTCCCCGTCCGCGCCGGCGACCCGCCCGGCCCGCGGCTGGCGGACGACGGCCGCTCGCTGGAGCTCCGCCCGCCTGGACTCCCGCCCCTCGATTGCCGCTGGGCGGCCACCATCGGACGCGATGGCAAGCGATGGACCCTTGCCCCGGACGGCGGCGGACCGGACCGCGCGCCCGAAGTCCGCGAATCCTCCCCGACCGGCCTGACTTGGGTGCTCGGCTTCCCGGAACAAGGAGCCGAACTGTGGTTCCGCGTCCGGCTGGAGGAAGGTTCCGTCTGGTGCGCGCGCGCCGGGGTGCGGAACAGCGGCGACGAAGCCTTCCAGCTCTTCGACACCACCCCGCTCCAAGCCAACCTGCGGCTCGGCGATCCCGGCGGCTGGCTGCTGACCGGCCTCCACCCGCGGACCCCGGTTCTCGCCGCAGCGCCCGGCCCCGGCGCGGAAGTCCGGATCCACGAGCACGGTTCGCTTTACCGCCCGGACGGCCTCGGCTTCGTCTTCGGCCCGGTCGGCGATCCGGTCACCCACGCGGAGTTCACTTGGAAGCCCGGCGCGGCGGACCTCGTGACGATGACCGCGGTCACGCCGATGGACGGCGTGCGGGTCGAACCGGGCGAAACCCGCTGGGGGCAGGAGGTTGCGATCCTGCCCGGCGAGCCCCGCGCCGCGATCGGACGATGGGCCGCGATGGTCGCCCGCTCCCACGGCGCGCTCCTCGGCGCCGGCGCCCTGTCCGGCTGGAACAACTGGAACTACCTCGCCAAAAAAGACGTCCGCCGCGAACTGCTGGAAGTCGTCGATGTCGTCCGCGATTCCTCCGGCCGTCTGCGGCCCGGGGTCGTCCAGATGGACTACAACTACTCCGACTCCGAGCTCAAGAGCGCCCTCTCCTCCGACTGGGTGCCCGATTACCGCGACCGCGTCGGCCAGCTCGGCGCCCGCTTCGGCACCCATATCGGAGTCGGCGGTCCGGGCTGGCCGGGGCTCGCCGGTCTGCCCGAACTGACCGCCACCGTCACCCGCGCGGTCGCCGCCGGCCTCACCTACCTGAAGGTCTTCTACCCCGCCTCCCGCGCCGCCAGCGACGGCCGCCGCACCGCCTTCGAGGTCTATCGCGACGACTGGTCCGCCATCCGCCGCGCCGCGGGCGAGGCCGCATATCTGCTGTTCTGCGACTACGAACCCCACCGCGCCGCCATCGGGCGGGTCGATGCCAGCCGCGTCGGCCCCGACGCCGACCGCGGCAAGGTCAGCCGGGCCATCCCCTCGTTCCTGCGCTCCCTGCCGCTGCACGACCGCTGGTTCGCGATCGACGGCGACAGCTACTTCACCGGCACCGACATCGCCAACATCAGCCGCATCGAGGGCAGCTGGCCGCTGGTCCGCACCTGGCTGAGCATGACCGGCCTCTCCTGCGGTGCCGCCATCACGTCCGACCCCTGGTATTGGGACGATTTGAAGCCCTACTGGCGGAACGTCGAAATCCTCACCCCGCCGGCCCGCGAACGCACCGAGGTGATGGATCTGGGCACCGACAAGGAATGGCCGCGCCTGCTCGGCCACGTCCGCCGCGACTGGGGGCGCTTCACCGTGGCCCTGCTGTGGAATCCGGCCGCGACCGAGCGCACGGTCACGCTCGACTTCGCCAAGGCCGGCATGGACCCGGCGCAACGCTACGCCGTGTGGTCCTTCTGGGACGACCGCTACCTCGGCGTCGCCCAGGGTTCCTGGACCACCCCGCGGCTCGGCCCCGCCGCCTCCCAGCACCTGGTCTTCACCGCCCTCGACCCCGCCCCGGAACGACCGGTGCTGATCGGGTCAAACCTCCACATCTACTGCGGTGCCGCCGAGATCCGGCAGCTCGCCAGCGACCGCGATTCGCTGTCCATCGACCTCACCGACGCCGGCGCGCGGGACGGAGACCTCTACCTCTACAGCCGCCTCCAGCCCATCCTCGCCGCCGCCTCCGGCTGCACCGTCAGCGGCATCACCAGCGCCGGCGAAAACGTCTGGCGCCTCAGCCTCCACGACCGCCGCCCCGGCGCGCCTCAGCGCATCGAACTCGCCATCCAGCTCCCCGCCAACCGCCAGCCCTGGTTCTGGATCCTCATCGCCACCGTGGCCCTCAGCCTGCTCTTCGCCGCCTGGCGCTACGTCGTCGGCCTGCGCCTCGAACGCGCCCTCGCCCTCGACCGCGAACGCGCCCGCATCGCCCGCGACATCCACGACGACCTCGGCGCCAGTCTCACCCACATCGCCCTCCTCGGCGAACTCGCCCAGAACGACATCGACCGCCCGGAGCGCGCCCGCGTCCACGTCGACGACATCTTCCGCGCCGCGTGCAAGCTGACCCGCTCGGTCGACGAGATCGTCTGGGCCCTCAATCCCTCCAACGACAGCATCCCCCGCTTCGCCGCCTACGTCGGGGACTTCACCCAGGAATTCCTCCAGTCCGCCGACATCGGCTGCCGCCTGTCCATCCCCGCCGACCTGCCCGGCCGCCCGCTGCCGCCGAAGGTCCGCCACGAGCTCTTCCTCGCCATCAAGGAGGCGCTCCACAACATCGTCTCCCACGCCGCGGCTTCCTCCGCCCGCCTGGAAATCTCGATGCGCGGGGACCACCTGCGCGTCTTGATCGCCGACGACGGCCGCGGATTCGACCCCGCCTCGCCCGCCCCCGGCCGTCCCGGCGGCGGACACGGCCTTGCCAACCTCCGCCAACGGATGCAGGAAGTCGGAGGATCCTTGGAAATCCTCAGCTCGCCCGGCGGCGGGACCACCGTCGTGCTCGAAGTGAAACCATGAGTCGAAAACCCCCAGCCAACGCCCTTTCCGTCGCCGTCGTCGAGGACGACCCGCGCGTCCGGCGCAGCCTCGTCGAGATCCTCGCCCAGGACCCCGGCTGCGTTTGCGCGGGCGACTACGCCAGCGGCGAGGACGCGCTCGCCGGCCTGGCGGAACAACCCGCCCGCGTGGTGATCATGGACATCCACCTTCCCGGCATCACCGGCGTGGAATGCGTCGCCCGACTCGCCCCGCTCTGTCCGGACACCCAGTTCATCATGCTCACCGTGGCCAAGGACACGGACAACCTGTTCAACGCCCTCGCCGCCGGAGCCGCCGGCTACCTGCTCAAGCCGGTGCGGGCCAAGGAACTGCTCGCCGCGATCCGGGACGCCCACCAGGGCGGCGCGCCGATGACCAGCAGCATCGCCCGCCAGGTCGTCGCCGCCTTCCACCGCAAGCCGGCATCACCCTGCGAGGAATCCCTCTCCGACCGCGAACAGGAGGTCCTCCGCCTCCTCTCCGAAGGCCTCCTCTACAAGCAGGCCGCGGCCGAGATGGGTGTCAGCGTCAACACGCTGTGCGAATACATCCGCCGGATCTACCGCAAGCTCCAGGTCCACTCGCGGCAGGAAGCCATCGAGCGCTACCGCCGGCGCGGATGAGGCGCGGCGCGGTGTCGCATGCTTATGCGACACGACAGGTCCAACGACTTGGCATAGTCTCTCGAGCTCTTAGCACTGGAAATCCATCTCGTTCCAAGCGCCGCAATCTCATGAAACCCTCCATCCGCAATCCCTTCGTCGTCCTCGCCCTGTCCGCCTGCTTCGTTGCCGCCGCCCGCGCCCAAAGCACCCTCCTTGCCGACAACTTCACGGTGACCGGCACGCCCGGCACCTCGGACGTCAATTTCAACCTCGCCGGCCGCCAGTCCGGCACCCAGGCCCCCGGCACCTGGACCACCAGCGGCAACGTCCAGGCCGGCAACAACTACGCCGGCTTCGGCCAGCCCACCGGCGATTTCCTGCTGGTGGCGGACGGCGGGGCGAACGCCCGCCTCGACGGCCTCGTCCTCAGCTCCGCCCTGGTCGGCCCGAACGAGAAGCTGGTCGTGAGCTTCAAGGCCGACACCGTCGTCGAGTACGGAGACGCCTCGAACTGGATGAGCTTCATGATCAGCCCCTCTTCGGCCTCCGGCCTTTGGCACCCAGTGGTCGGCTCCGGCGACTTCGGCATGCTGATCCGCGGCAACGGCCAGGTCCAGGCCTTCAACAACGGCGTGGTCATACCCGGCATGAACAACGTCTCCCTCGCCAGCTCGGCGATCAACACCATCACCCTCACCTTCAGCGGAGCCGATGGCGCCGGCTCGCCCTTCGCCGGCAATGGCACCCTGGCGGTCATTTCCGACGGCACCAACTCCTGGTCCACCACTCTCGATACCGGTTTCACCACCGAAACCATCAGCTTCGGCAGCGCCGCCAACGGCGTGCGCGGCTTCGTCGACGACCTGAGCGTCACCACCGAACCCTCCTTCCCGCTCGGCCGCTGGAGCGGCGAAACGAACGGAACCTGGGACGCCTCCACTGTGAACTTCTCCGGCAAGTCGTTCACACAGATGAAGATCGACGGCACCACCACCGCCACCTTCGCCGACATCGACGGCAGTGGAAATCCGGTGAGCGTGAACGACCTGACCGTGGCCCCCGGCGGCGCGGAGATCGCAGAGGTGGCCTTCACCAACAATTCCGTCGACTACACGCTGAACAGCGCCGACACCAGCGGCATCACGGGAGCCACCAACCTGTCGAAGAGCGGCTCCGGCCTGCTCACCCTCGCCGGCGAGAACTCCTACTCCGGCACCACGACCATCAGCAACGGCACACTCGCCCTCTCCGGCGGCGACAACCGCCTGCCCGTCGCCACCGCCCTTACCCTCGCCAGCCCCGGCGTGCTCCGCCTCGATGGCAACAACCAGGAGGTCGCCGGCCTCGCCGGCAACGGCCGGGTGGTGAACGGCAACGCCACCCCCGCCACCTTCACGGTCAGCAACAGCGCCGCCGCCACCTTCTCCGGCAATCTTGGCGGCCCCGGCACCGACGAAAACAATCTGGCGCTGGTCAAGAGCGGTGCCGGCACGCTGAACCTCACCGCCGCCAGCAGCCACACGGGCGGCACCAGCATCGCCGACGGCACCCTCTCGCTGAACCTCGAGCCCGCCGGCTTCGCGAACAACGCGATCGGTCCCGCCACCTCGAGCAACATCGTCACCATCGACAACGGCGGCGTCCTCACCAGCGACGGCTTCCGCAACAACTGGCTCGGCAACACCGGCGTCGCCTCCGGCGGCGCCAACGCCGTCTCCGTCGTCGTGAATGCCGGCGGCACGCTCAAGGGCGCCACCAACCGCATCACCGGCCTCGGCAACGTCAACCTCAACGGCGGCACCATCGAGGTGTCCGACGGTCTGACCGGCTTCGGCTGGTTCGCCTCGTTCAACCTCGGCGGCGATCTCACCGTCGGCGGCAGCGTCCCCTCGTCCATCACCACGTCCCTGGGCGCCGGAGCCTCCGCCAACTTCCAGCTGGCGGACGGCGCCAACAGCACTTCCGGGGGCGGCACCCGCACCGTCACCGTCGCCGATGTCACCGGCGACGCCGCTCCCGACCTGCTGGTCGGCGCCCGCCTGTCCAACGGCACGCTGTTCAAGGATGGCACGGGCACCGTGGAGATCACCGCCGGCGCGTCCGGCACCGGTTCCCCGGTCAGCTGGGAAATCAACGCGGGCGCCTTCGTACTCGCCAACGCCACCCCCTTCGAGTTCCGCGTGAACAACACCGGCTCGAACCGGGTCTTCGAAGCCTCCGGCGGCAACGGCTCCGCCACCTTCAACGGCATCCTCGACATCGACACCAGCGCCGTGACCCTCACCACCGGCGCGATCTGGTCGCTCATCGACGTCGCCGGCCTCGGCGTCGGCTTCGGCCCCAACTTCTCCGTCGCCGGTTTCGCCGGGCCGGACCTCAACGGCAACTGGACCAAGACCGACACCGTCGGCAACTGGTCCTTCTCCCCGACCACCGGCGAGCTGACGCTCGACGTCGGCAGCGACTACGACACCTGGAAGGACGACAACAACGTTACGGGCGGCGAAAACGACGACGACGACAACGACGGCCTGACCAACTTCGAGGAATACGCCTTCGGTCTCGACCCGCAAAGCGGCGCGTCCTCCGGCCCCATCACCACGGCCCTCGACAAGACCGCCAGGACCTTCAGCTACACCCGCCGCGACTCGACGCTCACCGACCTCGCCTATTCGGTCTGGTTCTCGACCAATCTGACCGACTGGACCGAGGACACCGACGCCACCGAGAACGCCGTGCTGAACGGCGAAGTCGAAACCGTGGAAGTCACGCTTTCCAACGCCGCCGGCAACCCGCTCCCGGGCCGCCTCTTCGTCCAGGTCCGCGCCAACTGAAGCCGTCGTCCTGTCGCATGTTCATGCGACAGGACAAAGCCCGCCCGTTCGCTAGACTCCCCGCTTCCCAACCTTCCCCGTTCCTGACCCATGAAAGCAAAAACCTCCCTCGCCACCGCCCTGCTCGGACTCTCCGTCGCCGGACCCGCCGGCGCCGCGTTGATCCTTTCCGACAACTTCACGGACACCACCCCGGGCGACACCTACCAACAGGTCAACGAGAACCTCTCCACCCGGCAGGCCGGCTCGCAGGCGACGCAGATCTGGAGCGGGGCGGGCAATTACCAGGTGGGCAACAACTACCCCAATTTCGGCCAGCCCACCGGCGACTTTCTCCTGATCGCGGACCAAGCCGGAAACGCGCGCCTCGACAGCTTGTTCCTGAATTCTTCCCTGGTTCCAAGCAATGAGATGCTGGTGATCCGGTTCGACACGGACACCCACATCGAATACGGAGACCCTTCGAACTGGTTGAGCTTCATGATCAGTCCATCGGCCGGCGATGGGACCTGGCATCCGGTGGTCGGCTCGGGCGACTTCGGGATGTTGATCCGCGGCAACGGCCAGATCCAAGCCTTCAACAACGGCGCGGTCGTCGGCGGGATCAACAATTTCTCCCTGGCCAGCGCCGGCATCAACACCATCACCCTCACCTTCAGCGGCCTCGACGGCACCGGCTCGCCCTTCGCGGGCAACGGCACCCGGGTCAACATCTCCGATGGCACCAATTCCTGGAATGCCAACCTCGATACCGGCCTGACCACCGAAACCATCAGCTTCGGGACTTTCGGAAACGGCACCCGCGGTTTCGTGGACAACCTCTCGATCTCCACCGTCCCCGAGCCGGCCGTCTCCCTCCTCGGCGGCCTCGGCCTGCTCGCCCTGCTGCGCCGCCGGCGCCCGTGAGCGGCCAACGGTCCTGCGAAACAACTTATCCCCGCGCCTCCAGCGGGGCGATGCACGGGCGAATGAAAAGCCCCTGCACGCCCGCTGGGGCAAGTAGCACAACTTTGCAAGTTGTGTGGAGCTGCCGCCCGCTTCTCCCTCAAGTCGCGCATCCTTCTCAAAAGCCCGCTCCTCCCCGTCGAGGCGCGGGCTTTTTGCATACCGCTCCTCAACGCCTCGGCCTCGTACGCGTTCTGCATGCCCGCGCGAAGCACGGAAGCCATTCATCCCTCAAGCCTGCCCCCGCGGTTCCCTCCGAGCCGAAACACCGAACCCGGGAATCCAAGCAAGCAGCAAACCGCAAAGCCAACCGGCAAAATGCCCGGCCACGTCCGTGCGCGCCCAACCCGGATCTTCCGGGCCACCCCCGGTCCCATACCAGGCGAGCACGATCATTCCCGCAATCAACGGCACCAGCACCGGCCGCAATTCCCGCGCACTGCGATCCCGCCAAGCCCGCAGACAGGCCGCGCCACTGAGCACCCCCACGGCGCCGAAGATCGCAGTCGATGCACCCAGCGACTGGAAATCCACAGGAAAACGCAGCCACGCATTCAGCGCGTTGCCAAAAGTTCCCGCAGCCAAAATCAAAGCCCAACCGCGCCACGCGCCCACGGACTGCGCCACCATCACACCAAAAATTCCACCCATCGCCAGGTTCCCCAGCAAGTGCCCGATATCCGCATGCAAAAACAACGCCGTGAGCGGCCGCCACCACTCACGACCCTCGACCAAGCCGCGACTGGAATTGCAAAAAGCCTCACTCAGACCCGACTCCCGACCCTGCCACCAAAAACTCGCCAGCAGCACCGCCACCCAGCCCAAAGCCTGCTCCACCCCGGCCGGAAAAACCGGCGGCTCGACCCACTCGCGCCGGGCGGCCTGCTCGATCCCGTAGAGCGCGAATTCCGCCCGGATCTCTCCGCACCGCTCCCTCTCCGCATGGATTTCAAAACACCCGTCCTGCTCGAAGATCCAACATTCCAAATGCATCGCCAACACCACCAACGCATGATCGCGCGCCTCCGCCAGCGATGACCACACTCCGACCACTACCAAGTCGGCAGCCTCCTGCTCTTCCTCCTCGCACACGGCCAATTCCGACATCGCACGCACCCTGCCCCATTTGCGGGCACTTGCAAGCGGCCCAAGACCAAGCCTCCAACTCAGGCGGAGAGCGGTCGGCACAAAACAAAAGGCGACACCACCAAGGCCTCGAACTCCACCGCCGACTCCTCCCACTGCGCCGCATGCAAGTCCCCGATCTTCACCAAATCGCCCGCACGCAGCCAGCCCTCCACCCGCGCTACATCGTTCCCAGCGATTGCTGCCCCGACCTCGGCCAAAGCCAGCGAAGCGTCCACAAACAGCAAGACCCCATTCCGCCAATGCGCCCGCAGATAGCCCCAGCCCACCGTGCCGGTGTAGCTTTCCAACTTCTCCGCCACACTGCTCGAATCTCCCCCGAGAATCGCATACTTCATCCGCTCCGGCTCCGAATACTCGCGCGCAATCATTTGCCAGCAAACTAAGCAAGGCCTCCCCCACTCCAAGCGGATTCCACATCCAAACGCAGGTCGCCTCGAAGATTGACATCACGCATCGGCGCACTCATCGACCGGAGGAACACGGGAGTTTTCAAAATCCCGATACCTGGTCCCCATGTTCCCTTCCCGCCTCATCGCCGCCTGCTGCCTCATCCTCGCAGCCCCCACCGCAGTCGGCCAAATCCGCAGCCTTGCGGAACTCCGGGCCCTACCGCTCAAGATCGCATCCTCCCGCGTGCCAGTGGAAGTCGAGGGCACCACACTGTATTCCGACCTCACGACCGGAGCGCTGATCGTGCACGATGGCAACGCCGCATGTTACATCGAACTTTGGCAGAATCCTCGCCCACAGGTCGGTGATCGGGTGCGACTCGCCGGCCACTCCAACGCTCCGGGCTACCTGCCTCACCTCGTCGTCCCCCAGCTGGAAATCCTCGGCCGCGGGGACCTGCCCAAACCCCACCTCCTCGCACCGGGAGAAATCCATCAGCCACAATTCGACACCGGCTGGGTCGAAGTCCCAGCCCTCGTCACCGGCGTGGAAAGCGGCGGCCTCGCCTACACCCTCGCCGTCGAAATCTACGGCCAAACCTTCAAGGCCGACATCCCCCTGACCCCGGACGCCGTCGATCGCGCCGCGCGACTGATGCAGCGCCAGGTCCGCATGACCGCCGTCCTCGCGACCGTTTACAACGAAAAGCGCCAAATGACGGGCCGCCACTTCTTCGTACCTTCCTTCGATCACCTCGTCCTCGATGGACCCGACATCGACCCCTCCACCCCACGCCCGTTGAAGATCGCCGACATGCTCGTCAGCGACAACAGCCCCACCGATCTCATCCGCATCGAAGGCACCATCACCCAGCTCGATCCCAAAGGCTTCCACCTCCGCGACTCCTCCGGCAGCACCCTCGTCATCACCCCGTCGCGCCACGAACTCCAAGCCGGAGCACGCGTCGTGATCGATGGCTTTGGCACCATCTCCCCCTTCCGCCCCGTCCTTCGCGCCATCACGGTGACAAAAACCGGCCAAAGCGCACCGCCCCCGGCCTTGCCCATCGACTTTCACCCCAAAGACGGGCCCAACCAACACCTCGAACTCGTCCACCTCAAAGCAGAATACCTCGGCCTCCGTACCGCGAAAGACGAGGCCATCCTTCAATGCCGCAGCGGGAACGATATCTTCGAGGCCATCCTCCCGCTGCCCTCTCCCCAACACCCCAAACTCATCCCCGGCGACCAACTCGCCCTCACCGGCATCTGCGAACTCATCACCAATCACCCCCTGCCACGTCTCGAATGGGTCACCGGCTTCAGGCTCCAACTCGCCGATAGCTCCGCCATCCAAATCCTCCACCGCGCCCCATGGTGGAACACCCGCCGTCTCCTCATGGCCCTCGCCGCGACCAGCGGCACCGCAATGATCTTCGGCTCCGGCGTCTTCGCCCTCCGCCGCCGGGTCAAAAAACAGGTCGGCATCATCACCGCCGAACTCGAAAAACGCGCCGTCGCCACCGAACGCGAACGCATGGCCCGCGACCTCCACGACACACTCGAACAGCAACTCACCGGCGTCGCCATGCAACTCGAAAGCCTCGCCCACTCCCCCCACCAGAAATCCCCCGTCGTCGCCGAACGCCTGAACCTCGCCAGCCGAATGCTCCGCCACTCCCGCGAAGAGGCGCGACGCTCCGTATGGGACCTCCGCAACCGGATGCTCGAAATCCACGGCCTCGGGCACACCCTCCACAGCCTCGCCAGCGCCGCCTTGGTCGACGATGGACCGCGGATCGATGCCTTCGTCGACACTTCCCCCACCGGCCTCAGCCCCGGCACCGACTACCAACTCCTCCGCATGGCCCAGGAGGCTCTCACCAACGCCCTCAAACACGCCGCTGCCTCGCACATCACCCTCACCCTCTCCCTCGCCGCCGACCATTGCCTCCTCAGCGTGAAAGACGACGGCATCGGCTTCGACCCCCTCATCGTCAATCCGCACCAAGCCCCCCACTTCGGGCTGCTCGGCCTCCGCGAGCGCGCGGAAAAAATCGGTGCCACCCTTACCATCAGCACCCAACCCGGCGAAGGCTGCGCCGTCAGCATCAAAGTCCCAATCCCCAACGCATCTTGAAAACCCACACTCGACTCCTCGTGGCCGACGACCACGTCATGATCCGCCTCGGCCTCGCCGCCCTCGTCGCCGATCTCCCCGACATCGAAATCATCGGCGAAGCACGTAACGGCAAGGAAGCCGTCGAACTTCACGCGGCCCTACGACCCGATGTGACCGTGATGGATGGCATCTTGCCCGACTTCCATGGCGTCGAAGCCACCCGGCGCATCCTCGAGCAGGACCCCGACGCGAAGGTCATCATCCTCTCCATCAACGAGTCCGCCGAGGATATCCGCCGCGCGATGGACGCCGGAGCCATCGGCTACGTCCCAAAATCACGCCACCAGGAAGTCCTCCTCCGCGCCATCCGCGAGGTCGCCGCCGGCCGCCGATTCCTCGATCCCGATCTCGAAAGGCTCATCGCCGACCGCACCACCACCAACCTCAGCCAGCGGGAGCTCGATGTCCTGCGCCTCATCGCCAACGGCCTCCTGAACAAGCAAATCGCCGTCAAGCTCGCCCTCTCGGAGAACACGGTCAAAACCCACATCGCCCGCATCATGGGCAAGCTGGGCGTCCACGACCGCACCAGCCTAGCGATGAAAGCCGTCACCCTCGGACTGCTGCGCTGACCCCTCCCCATCGCCCACCAGCCCCATTCACCCGATCGGGTGACAATCACCCGCTAGGCAGAATTCTCAAAATCGCTAGCGTCTCCCTCACCCATCGTCCCCCCACCCCCGGATTTTCATCAAAGAATCGATCTCCGATATCTCACAAACCCGAAGCCCCTATTACCCATGAAACCTACCCAAACCCCGCACTCCCTCCGCGCCAGCCTCCTCCTCGCAGCCGCGATCACGGTCACGACCTCCGCACACGCAGAGGTCGTCAATATCGACAACCAAACATTGCACTACGGCACGCTGCTGACGGATAACTTCAATTCCCCAAGCTACAATTGGGCCGGATTTAACAACACTCTCGCGGCCGATCAGGGCGGCACTTTGGCGACCGTTGCCTACTCCACCAGCGGCGGAAACGATTACACGGCCCAGCACGGCAACGGTGGCTACATGCTTTTGACTTCTGACGGTTGGGGCGGCTACGGCGGGATGGCCAGCCCGAACCGCAACTTCGCGACCGACGCAAACGCCACGAACAAACCCTTGGAGATCCAGTTCGACATGTGGTCGGTTGCAGGTGACGCGCCCGACTGGATCGGCTTTGGCCTGAATGCCGGCCAGGGTCAGCTTTTTTACGAGGGGGTCTTCGGATATGCCACCACGGTCGGCGATGGCGTTCACAACTACAAGTTTGTGATTTCGGACGCCACTGGCACCGGTTCCGGGTTCAATGGCATCACCGACGGTGCGAAAATTGATGTGTATCGGGACAACGTCTTTCTGCAAACGATCACCGAAACCCTCGGCACCAGCGACGGATACATCACCTTCAGGACGATTCCGTCAGCGTGGACCGGTTGGAATATCGGTCATGTGGACAACCTGAGGGTCGCCAACGGCGAGCAAACCAACCCTCTCGCGACAACTACGGAGCTGAATCTCGTCAACAACGGCAGCATCAACTTCGGAGACGTCACCCAAACCGTCACCAAATTGGACGGCACGGTCGGATCGACGATCAAACTCCTCAACTCCAGCCTGACGGTGGACGGCAGCGTGGACAGCTCCTTTGCCGGGGTGATCAGCGGCAATGGTGGCAGCCTCGTCAAGAATGGCACCGGCACGCTCACACTCAGCGGAGCAAACACCTACAGCGGCCCCACCACCGTGAATGCCGGCATCCTCAGCGTGGGCAACGGAACCAATAGTTCGAGTCTGAATGACTCGGCGGCGGTGACCGTTGGGCAGGCAACAGCTTCCGGCGCCAAGATCAACCTGAACTTCAGCGGCACGGATGTCGTCGGTAGCCTCACGCTCGATGGCACGAACGCCGGCACCGGCTTCTTCGATGCCACGAGCCATCCCGACTACTTCACCGGAACCGGCCAACTCTACGTCGCTGGCGGAGTGATTGCCGACGGCAGCGGCATCTGGGCCTCAAGTGACAACGGTTATTGGGAAGATGCGGGCAACTGGGCCTCGAATACCATTGCCAGCGGGATCGACAGCACCGCCACCTTCAACGGAGCCCTCGGAACCACCGTTTCCCTGTTCAACAACCTCACCATCGGTAACCTCGCCTTCTCCGTGGAGGACTACACCCTCGCCGGTGCCGCGCTCACACTGAATGCCTCCGTCACCCCAGCCATCAGTGTCGACTCCGCCCGCACCGCCACCATCTCCGCCAATCTGGCGGGCACCGGCGGCATGGAAAAAACCGGCGATGGCAAACTGGTACTCACCGGCGTCAAGACCTACACCGGCGGCACCACCGTCACCGCTGGCACCTTGGAACTCTCAGGCGCGAATGGTGGAAACGCCATCATCCGCGGCACTCTCGAGGTCCAGACAGGAGCCACCGTTAGCATGACCAACGACGACGGTACCGGTCTCGGCTGGAACGATGGCAACAAAGTTACCGCTCTTACGATCAACGGCGGCACGGTCACCAGCAACGGTGTCATGCACGTCTGGAACTTCCCGGGCGGCGTCAACATGACCGGCGGCACCCTCCAGAGCAACGGCGGCATCAGTAATGCAAACGGCCCTCAGCTTGAGTGGATCAATGCCAACGTCACCACCGAAGCCAGCGCAGACACCGCAACCATCGGGGGTCGCATCCGCATGCGTGGTGACCAAGGAGCTGCAGGAATCACCTTCACCGTCGCAGACGGCGATGCCACCACGGACCTGCTCGTCAGCGCGGCCATCACGGAGGCATGGACTCCCGGTCGCTCCATCACCAAGAACGGTCCAGGGACGATGGCATTCTCTGGTGCCAACAGCTACACCGGGACGACCACGGTGAATGAGGGCACTCTTTCCCTGTCCAACCCGGTCCTCAATGACAACGCGCCTCTGGTCATCGGCGCCGGGGCAAAGATGGATTTGAATTTCATCGGCAGCGATACGGTCGCCAGCCTTGAAATCGATGGCAGCGGCCTCCTGCCCGCTGGAACTTACGATTCCAGTCACGCCACCTACGGTGCCTACTTCACTGGCACCGGCTCGATCACCATTCCAGGTGCCAGCAGCGCTTGGACCTCGCTCACCGATGGCAACTGGAGCGATTCCGCCAACTGGGCCAACGGCATTCCGGCGATCGGCTACGACTCCACCGCGACCTTCAACGCCGCCACGGGTGTAACGGTCAACGTCGACTCCAGCCGCAAGATCGGCAATCTCGCCTTCGATGTCTCGAACTACGTGCTCAACGGCGCAGGCATCCTGACCCTCGACTCGTCGAGCACCCCGAACATCAGCGTCACCAGCGGACGCAGCGCAACGATCGGAGCCAATCTCGCAGGCACTGCAGGTCTCGGAAAAACTGGCGCAGGCACCCTCGTGTTCACCGGTGTGAAAACCTACACCGGCGGCACCACCGTGACCGCAGGCACCTTGGAGCTTTCCGGCGCCACTGGCGGAAACTCCATCATCCGCGGCTACCTCGATGTCCAGCCAGGAGCCACCGTCGCCCTCACTGGTGGCGATGGCACCGGCTTCGGCTGGAGCAACCCCGTCACCTCGATCAACATCGATGGCGGCACGATCAATGCCTCCGGCAGTTCACACCTCGGCTTCGGTGCCTATGCCTCGATGACCCTCAGCAACGGCGCGAGCATCCTCGGTAACTGGCAATGGAATGGCGATAACCGCCTCGGCTTTTCCAGTTCCGGCGACAGCACCAACACCATCGGCGGCAACGTGGTCCTCCGCGCCGATGACGGAGTCAATCACACCTTCTCCGTGGACGACGGCAGCTCTGCAACCGATCTCCAAGTCAATGCCAACCTCGCCGACGAGTTCCCGAATGCAAATTGGTGGATTGTGCCCTCCGGCCTCACCAAGGTCGGCACGGGAACGATGGTCCTCAACGGTACCAACACCTACGATGGCAACACCGTCGTCAGCGATGGCAGCCTCGAAGTCACCGCCACCAGCAGCCTGCACTTCCGCCCGACCACCAACGGCGCCACCAACTCCGTCTCCGGCAGCGGCACCGGCTCGCTGTCCTTCCTCGGCACGGTCGATCTCGACCTGAGCGCCGCCAACGCCACTGTTGGCAATGCTTGGAACCTCTTCAACCTCGCCAGCTTCACCGGCACCGCACCAAGCCTCGCGCCGACAGCCGTCAGCAGCAGCCTCGGCAGCTTCGCCGAAGTCAGCCCCGGCACATGGGAACTCGCCGTCACCGGCGCGAAGTGGGTCTTCACCGAATCCAATGGCAATCTCGCCTACGTCATCGCAGCCACCGACTTCGACACTTGGAAATCCGCTAACGGCGTGACCGGTGGTGAGAACGATGACGATGACAACGACGGCCTCAGCAACTCCGAAGAATACGCCTTCGGCCTCGCCCCGAACAATGGTGCATCGACCAACCCGATCGCCGTTCCTCTCGACGATGCCACCGGCACCTTCTCCTACACCCGCCGCCAGCAGTCCCTCACCAGCCTGAGCTACACGATCTGGTATTCCACCGATCTGGCCACCTGGACCCAGGACAGTGCCGCCGTCCAAGGAACCCCAAGCCTCAACGGCGAAGTCGAAACGGTCCCCGTCACCCTCAGCGCCGCTCTCCTCGAGAACTCCAAGCTCTTCATCCAAGTCCGTTCCAACTAAACTCCCCTTGGGAACGCCGAGCCCCAGCTCGGCGACAAACCACCCTCTCGCGCTTCACCATCCTCAAGATCTAAAACCACTCGGCAATTCACCTCTCCGGCCACAAACCCAACTTGTTCCAGAAAATGAAATTGAAAGCCCTACGACCGCTCCTGTCATTCGCTGCCCTCACAGGCTCGATGCAGGCATCGACTTTGTTGTTTTCGGATAATTTCAACACTCCCAGCTACAACTGGCAGGAATTCAACAACTCCCTTGCCGCAGACCAAAGCGGCACTTTAACGATACCCGTTCCCGTCACCTATTCCACCAGCAACGGGGATGGATATACGGCTCAGCACAGCAATGGCGGCACCATGCTTTTGACCTCGGATGGTTGGGGTGGCTACGGGGCGATGGCTAGCCCGAACCACAACTTCGCGGTCGACGCGAACACGGCGAACAAGCCTTTGCAGATCCAATTCGACATGTGGGCCGTTGCAGGCGACGCCCCCGACTGGATCGGCTTTGGCCTGAACAGCGGCCAAGGTCAGCTGTTCTACGAAGGTGCCTACGGATTCGCCACCACGGTCGGCGATGGCAAGCACAACTACAAGCTTGTGATCTCGGATAGCGCTGGAACCGGCTCCGGGTTCAATGGCATCACCAACGGTGCAAAAATCGAATTCTTTAAGAACAACGTCTTACAGCAAACGATTACCGAGACCCTCAGCACCACCGACGGATACATCACCTTCAGGACGATTCCGTCAGCTTGGACCGGTTGGAACATCGGCCATGTGGACAACCTAGCCGTCACCCTAGTCCCCGAGCCCGGTGCCGCACTACTTGGTGGCCTCGGCTTCCTCACACTGCTCCGCCGCAGACGCAACGCCTGACACGGAAGATCCACCCAAAAAATCATCAAGGGCGTCGCGCGGTGATTCATTCCCGCCCGACGCCCTTTTGCTTGCCCCTCTCTTTAACCCACCACCAAAGACCCACCCACGCCCTCCCCGGAAAGTTCGCATCGAGTCCCCAGCCTGGGCATTCCGAGGGCACGCTCACAAGAGGCCAACTCATCGAGCCCAAAGCTGCCGATCTCGTTCTCAGAGACGAAGTATCTATCGACCTTCCGATCTTCCATGATCTAAACTTTCAGCCATCGTTCGGCTGAAGAAGTCTCCTTCAAAAGCGGGATATTCTGGCCGCAACAGCACCCAGCCTCGCGGTATTTTCAACCCTTCTCTAGCTCCGACCGAACCCTGCGAACTCATGATCCGATCCTGCGCTCCCGCCCACGGTTCTTCCGCTTTCTCGAAAGCTCTAGCACTGCTCCTTCTTGCGGCATGTCCGGCCGCCAGCGCCCTTCCGATCGAAGTCGATCCCACCACTCCCCTCACTGGCACCTACGCCGTGGAGTGGAATACAGACGGCAACACGGAAAGCTGGACGACCAACCAAGTGACCGGCGCCACGGCATCTGGCGGCTTCTTCTCCGGCACTACGAACGGCACGACTCCTCGCATCATCCGGTCGAATTTCCCCGGCCCGGATCTCGACCTCGGCTTCAACGATTACCTCGAACTCCGCATCCAAGTCCCAGCAAGCCACACGGGCGACATCAAGATTTCATACGGCACCACGGCCACCACAGGCTTCAACGCCGCGCGCATCCTCAGCATTCCCGACGCGCTCGTACCCGCCGACGGAGCCTTCCACACTTACCGTATCGACGTCGGCCCAGAACCATGGTGGCGCGCCAACCTCCGAGATCTCCGCATCGAGCCCTCCGCCACTTCCGGTCAGGCCTTCGCCATCGACTACCTCCGCGTGGGTGATCTGCCGGGCGATGTCTATGAGCCGCGTATCACCAATGAATGCCCGGCCGCTGGCGGCACGACGCCCGGCGCTGCAGCTTTTGGCCCGGGTCAGACGGTTTCCTCGATGGAATCAAAGCATTTCCGTTTCCTATGGAACAACGCCGTGGCCGCAACGAGTTCTTGGAATTCGAACATGGCGCGCGGGACTTTGCGGAACGCAGAGGAAGCGTGGCAGGTTTATGTGAAGATCATGGGCTACATCGAACCGCACCGTCCGGTCGGGGCCACCACAGGAACAAAATTCAAACTCAACATGACCAGTTGGCACAGCGGCTACTGGATGGGCGGCGACGACCACGCGGGAACTTCACTGGCACGCCTCAACATCACTCCCGACGGGCTGCAGGTTGATCCGCCCACCTGGATCATGCCGCACGAGCTGATGCATTGTTTCCAGATGCACAACAACAACGGGAACTATTCCGGCCAGTGGGAAACCCATGCCAACTACGGCCGCGAGCGCTGGCTCAAGCACTACCAGAACCTCTATCCGAACAGATCTAACATCGAGGCGCTCGGCGTGCGCGACGGGCATTTCATGATCTCGTCCGGCCGCAATTACTACCTCACCTGGCCCTTTCTCTATTACATCGACGACAACCCGGACGGTCTTCCCGACCTCGCCGACGGCATGGTCAAGCGCCTCTGGCAGGAAGGTCAGCAATGGGAGTTTTGGGCCACTACCCTCGACCGCCTGACACCGACCACCTCGCTCAAGGACATCTCTGGCTACTATGCCCGGCGCTGCGCGACATGGGATTTCTCGAACCAGGCGGCGATGAACGCCGAGCTGAACACGCAGGATCCGACCCGCAACGCGCGCCATCTTTTCACCGACTTGATCGAACGCGCCGACGCTCCCGGATGGTGGCGCGTGCCACCGAACAAGGCCCCCGCCCAAGGGGCCTACGCGATGCACGAGCTCATCCCCACGGGCAGCGGCGCAGGCCGCGTGGTAACGGTGAACCTGCAAGGCCTCGCCGACTCTGCCCGCGGTGCGGACTGGCGCGCGTCTTTCGTCGCCGTCAGCGATACCGGTGTCGAACGCTACACACCCCTCTGGAACAACGGTAGCAGTTCGATCACCCTCGCTGCCAACGAGAACAAACTCTACCTCTCCGTCGCCGGCACGCCGGATTGGTATGCGAACGGCGGGTTTAATGAAGCATCCGAGAAGTTCCGCTCCCACCCCTCACGCTCGCGCTTCCACTATCAGGTCCAAGTCACCGGAGCCACCCCGCGCGAGCGGGCCAGCGGCTTCACCGGAACGACCGTCCATTCCAACGGCGGCGGATTGAGATCCGTTTCCGTACCCGCGAGCGTCTACATCGGTCCCAACGCCCGTGTCACAGGCGGCTCGGTCAGCGGCAATGCCCGGATTGAAGACTACGCGGTGGTCTCAGGCGGAACCGTCAACAGCAACGCCGTCATCAGCGGCCACGCCTGGGTGCGCGGTGGCACCGTCACCGGCAACGCCCGCGTGCGCGACTGGGCCATCGTCGACGGCGGCACGATCTCCGGAAACGCCCGCATCCTCGAACACGCCACCGTCGAAGGCAGCATGCAGGATACCGCCGTCGCCAAGGGCAGCGCGTGGCATCAGAACGGCGGTACACTCAGCGGCAACGCCATCGTCGATGGCGACTACATGGGCAACAAATCGCACTCCGGCGGCATCACCTTCGGCCACCTGCCCTTCGTCGGCATCCCGGACAATTTTACCACCGCCACCCCCACGGGACATTACGTTTCCTACGATTTCGGCAGCGCCCACGACTCCCGCGCGCTTGACCGCTACGGCGTCACCGATGCCTTCCCCATCGCTTCGCCCGCATGGACCTCCACCGATTGGAAACGCCAGGGCTTCCTGTCGTTCAACGGTTCCAATCAGTATGTCGCACTCGACCGAAGCGTGGCGGACATGCGCGCCTTCACCTTTGCCGCCTGGGTGAAACCTTCCGGCAGCACCGCCAATCAAGCCGTGCTCTGGCTGGGGGCATCATCGACCAAAAGGCTCTACTTCACCCCCAACGACGTTAGCGGCCAGGCAAAACTCTCCATCGTGAACGGCGGTGCCGAACAGTCCCTAACAAGCGCCGCCCTCCCCGTCGGCGTCTGGTCGCACGTCGCCATCACGCTCGACGGCAGCACCGGCACCTTGCAGATCAACGGCAGCACCGCCGCCAGCGGCGCGATCACCCTCACGCCGGACCAACTGCTCGCGCCCAACACAACCACCGGCACGCAACACAACTACCTAGGCCGCTCGGAGGGCACACTGATGCCGATGTTCCAAGGCGCGATCGACGACGTGCAGTTTTTCTCCAGCGCCCTCACCCCAGCACAACTCGCAACCACCACCGTCCCGCTCGCCGGTGATACGCTGCTCTCGGACAACTTCAACTCCACCAGCAACGGTGCCAGCGTCTTCAACAGCACTCTGGCCGCCGACCAGCAGGGCCTGCTGGCCCCGCTCGCCTACACCGTCTCCGCACCAGGTGGGGACTGGTCCACCCAACACGGCAACGGTGGTGCCATGCTCATCGCCAATGGAGGAAACAACAATTGGGTTAGCCCCAACTACGACTTCTCGAGCGTTGCGAACAGCGTGAACCGACCGCTTGCGATCGAGTTCGATGCTTGGATTGCCGATGGCGTGAATGGAGATGTTTGGCTCGGCTTCGGGCTCGATACGTATCAAGGCACCTACGTTGGAAATCAGAAGTATTCGAGTCTGGTGCGTAAATCGGCAGGCACGCACCGCTACAAATTCGTATTCTCCGACACCGCGGGCACAGGCTCGGCGTTCAATGGCGTTACCAATGGAGCCAAGGTCGCGCTTTTCATCGACGGAGTTTCACAGGGAAGCTCGACGACAACACTCAATCCCGGCGATGGCTACCTCACCTTCCAACAAGATCGCTGGAGTGGGTATTCGATCGGCCTCGTCGACAATCTGTCCATTTCCATCGTCAGCACCCAAGCTCACGCCGTTACCTACAGCGCGAACGGCAACACAGGGGGCTTCGCTCCCATCGATGCTTCAAGTCCCTACGCCGAAAATTCGACTGTCACCGTCCTCGGCAACACCGGTGCTTTAGTGAAAACCGGATACTCGTTCGCCAACTGGAACAGCGCCGCCAATGGTAGTGGTACCAGCTACATCGCAGGCGACACCTTTTCCATCAGCTCACCTGTCACACTCTACGCCCAATGGCAACCCGGCCCGGATTTCATCTGGGACAATTCCGCGACTACGAACGCGTGGACGACTACCGACGCCAACTGGCTCGGAGCCCCATGGGTGAATTCTTCATCTAACAACGCGTGGTTCCAGGCCACCGGTGGTGCCATCACCCTCGCGCCCGGACTGAGCGCCGGGAACGTGAACGTCGGCAACACCTCGGCCAACATCGCCGCCACCTCGTTCTCCGGAGGCAGCCTCGGCGCGGCGAGTCTGATCGTGCAGGGGTTCAGCTCCAACAATGGCGACTATGCTGCGAATCCGACCCTGACCCTCATTTCCGCCCTCACGCTGAGTGGCGACGCATCCATCGGCCGCGCCAATCTATCCATCACTGGTGGAAGCCTCTCCGCCAACCGCATCATCAGCCATGCCGCCAGCGCCGATTGGGGACGCCTCTCGATTTCCGGCGGTATCGTCACCGCTACCAACGGCGTGGACGGCTCCGTGAACACCGCCGCCACTTTCCAGCTCGAACTCAACGGCGGCACGCTGGAAACCGCGTCGATCCGCGTCGCCAACCGCGACCTCAGTGCCGCCGGACCCGACAGCATCAACGACGCCCACCTGATCTGGAACGGCGGAACCCTCAAGGCCATCGGCCCGGACAACGCTAATTTCATCACACTCTATGGCGATACCGCCAACGGTTCCAATCCCAGCCAAGCCGCCTACATCCAATCCGGCGGCGCAACCATCGACACCAACGGCCGCGACATCGGCATCCAGGTGAAACTGCTCTCCGGCGGCGGCGCGGGTGGCCTTACCAAAAACGGCTCGGGCACCCTCACCCTCATGGCGTCTAACACCTACACCGGGCCGACCACCGTCCAAGCAGGCACCCTCAAACTCGGCAACGGAACCGCGAACACGAATCTCGCCGACTCCGCCAACGTCATCCTCGCCGCCGGTACCACCCTGAACCTCGACTATTCCGGCACCGACACGGTCAACGCCCTCAGCGTCGGAGGCATCGCCAAATCTCCCGGCGTCTATTCCGCCTCCAACAGCGCCTTCATCACTGGGTCCGGTACGCTCACGGTGCTCACCGGACCACCGAGCGACTACGAAACATGGAAAGCAGCGAACAACGTCACGGGCGGCCCAAATGACGACGATGATGGCGATGGCATGAGCAACCACTTCGAATACGCCTTCAACCTCAACCCCGCCGCTCCGTCCGCAAGTCCGGTCCTCTTTCTCTCCCCCACAGCAGGCCCGCATCTCATTTACACCCGCCGCAAGCCATCACTGACGGGCCTGAACTACTCCGTCTGGACATCCACCGATCTGGCGAACTGGACCGAGGATACCGGTGCCGCCCAATCCGCCACCCCGGTCCCAGGCACCGACATGGAATCGGTCGAGGTTTCGATCTCTCCGTCACCAAACCCTCGATTCCGGCTATTCGTCCACATATCGGTATCCGACCCATGAAGCATTTTGTCACCGCGCTCATTCTTGGCACCGCCTCAGCGCCAGCCGCGATCTCTCCCCTGAACTTCGGCTTCGAGGACCTGTCGGGAATCTTTCCCAACGGGTGGACTGCCGCTGGCTCCGTTTCCCAATCCGCAGGACTGGGGAGCCCCGTTGCCGCCACGCTCGCCAATGGGGCCTCCCTTCATCAGGACTTCGCGCCAACACTGACCGATGGACTTCGCGTCTTTACCGGTTCCTTCAGCCTTCGCATCGACGGCAGCGGCGCTATCGCGACGAACACCGCACGTGTCCGATTTCGCGGCAATAACGATGTCGATAACTTGATCACGCTTCGGCTTTCGTCAGCCGGCTTGGACTGCGCTACCAATGGAACTTGGGCAGTCCTCGCCCCCTTTGCAAATCAGCGCGGCATCACCTATCAGATCACGCTAGAGGTCGGGAATCTGGATACCGACGCGAACATGGAGTACCGCGTCACATGCAGCGATGGAACCAACACCATCACCAGTGCTGTGCAAAATGTCTGGCATGCCACCAGCACGACCACCAACTACCCGTTCGAGACGATCCGCTTCGAATCCGGCGCGGGAAATACCCTAATCGTGGACAACCTCACGCTCGCCGATTCCACGCCACCCAGCCAGCTGGTAGCGAATCCCGGATTTGAGATCCTGCCTTTCCCCTCATCATGGAGCAGCACCGGCGGTGCCGTCTCGGTCACCGGACTCAACGGCACGCCAAACGCCGCGCGCCTTCCCTACAATACATCGGCGACCATCGGCCAGACCCTCACGGGCGTCCCCGCAGATTTCACGGCAGAAGCCACGTTTCAAATCGCGGGCAACGGCGAGGCCCAAGCCTTCCGCTGGCAACTCGGCGATGGCACAAACGCTGCGATCGATCTCCGAACCACCAATGGCGGAGCCTTACAGGTCAAGCTCGAAGGTGAATGGGCCACGATGCAGCAATGGACCGACAACGCAGGATTCAACGTTCCCGCCAATAAAAGCATTCGCATCCGAGCGATCGGACGCGATTTCGGCAGCCCGATCGCATCCTATGACATTCTTTGGTCAGACCCTGCATCGACCGAATTGGTCCATGCCGTGACCGGACTCACCACTTTCGCGTCCTCCGGAGTTCCCTCCGCACCTCCCACTTTCATCGGCTTCGTCCGCGACTTGACCGCAGCCAATTCCTTCGTGGTCGATGATGTCTCCGTGCTCGCCAGCGCGGCCAACTCTCCCATTGCCGACTACAAGGCAAAAGTCATCGTCCCGCCCATCCAGTCGGGAACGCTCGCCATCTCCGGCATCTATCCACACCTCGCCCTCACTCACGCCCACAATTCGGAACTCGGCATCAGCGGAGTCGTTCCATGGGCGGGCAAACTCTGGGCAATCGAATACTTCGCAGGCGGCGGAAATACCGATGGCTCACCGCATTTGTTCTCCATCGAGGACAATCTCACGCTAACCCCACACCGCAGGTACTATGGTGGCTCCATCGCCTCACGTCTGATTCATCAAAACAAACTGATCCTAGGTCCTTACATCATCGATGACCAAGGCGGCATCCGCGAATGGCGGGTCTATCCCGACATGTACGGCCAGCACGTCAGCGCCGTCGCCACGGATTTGAACGATCCAAACAAGATCAACACTGCCGGACTGTCGAACGAGCGCTGGGCGATCGATCTCTCGGGCACCGCCGATCCCCTACCCGCCACGCAGGTAATCCAGCAGCATACCCTCAATGCCATCAGCTCGCCCAAATACGGTTTCACCGGCAAACACTGCAAAGGGGCCCGCACCGGACAAGGCGTCACCGTTTATGGCTCGAATGGCGAGGGTTCATGGCCCGGCGGGGCGGGATCACTCTTCGAGTGGACCGGCGTGGAGTCCGGCAATGTCACCAACGACCTCAACCAGTGGAAACTCGTCGAGCGCATCCAGATCAACGAAATCACCGGTCCCGGCGGCATTCATGGCGAGGTCACCCCGAACGAACCCATATGGGCGATGGGCTGGGACCATCGCTCAGTCGTACTGATGTGCCGCGACGCGATCACAGGTTGGCACAAATACCGTTTTCCCAAAGCCTCACACACCCACGACAACACGAATGGCTGGCATGTGGAGTGGCCACGGATTCGCGATATCGGTCTGCCTTCAGGAAATTTTCTCATGAACCAGCATGGGCTGATGTACGAGTTTCCACCAAACTTCGCTCCCGGCAGGACCGGCGGCATCCGCCCACTCTCGACCTTCCACAAAATGATCGTCGATTACGCCGATTGGAACGGCAGGATCATCATGGGCTGTAACGATAGCTCCTCTTTCGGCAATCCACTCTACGGCAGGGTGAACTCCAATTTCCTCTTCATGGAAAAAGACGATCTCCCCTTCTACGGCGAGCGCCCGGAAGGCATCGGAAGCGTCTGGTATCAGGAAAACGTCAACGCCAACCCGATCGAGCAGTCACCCACCGACCTCGTCGCGCCGACGCGAAATCCGAGCGATCCAATGTTCATCTCCGGCTTTGCCAAACGCGTGCTGCATGTCAGCCACAGCAGTGCCGGACCGATCGATTTCATACTGCAAATCGACCCCACAGGAACAGGCTCTTGGATCAACCACCAGAGCATCACCGTTCCGTCCAACGGCTATCAATACCTGATTCTCCCCGAGAATCTAACAGCCTGCTGGGCCCGCCTCGCCACCAGCAGCGACGCCAACAACGTGTCGGCGACCTTCTATCTGAGCAACCCTCGCCGCGCACCCGATCCGCGTCTCACGCAAGGTCTCGCCGATGCAGCCTTCACCGGCACTCGCTCGGACGGATTCGTCCGCAGCCTGCCTTCCTCGGATTACACGTCACCCATCGACCTCGAATTCGCTGCGAACCTTATCGGCCCAGACAACAGCGTCGCCTCCACCGGATATTACCGCGTGGATCAGAACCTGAACATCGCCCCCGTCGCCAACCCGACCGCCGAGACGGCCCTCCGCACGGCTGCCGTCTCCAGCCAAGACTACCAAGTCGACGCCGCGTCGGTCATCATCGACGATACCACCCACGGCCGAGTCCGCCTACCCAAGGGATCGTCCTCCTACGACAGCGCCGGCCTCACCGGCTGGTTCCGCGGCAGACGGGAAGTCGTGACCGAACGCGCCGTCATGAACATTCACGGCACCTTCTACGAACTGCCGCGCGGCGATGCCTCATCAGGCGGAATTCGCCGGATTCGCCCCATCACCACCCACAACAAGCTCATCCGGGATTTCTGCTCGTGGCGCGGCTTACTCGTTCTAACAGGCTTGCCCGCCACCGCCTCCGATAGCGCACACGTCCGAGTTTCGTCCGATGGCCAGGCCGCTCTCTGGTTCGGAAATATCGACGACCTCTGGCGATTCGGCCAACCCTCCGGCATCGGCGGCCCCTGGCTGGACACGGCGATCACCGCGAACACGCCGTCCGATCCGTATCTGATGAGAGGCTATGACACGAAAGTGCTCCGCATTTCTCATAACGCCGAGACCGCGGTCAATTTCACCGTGCAGGTCGATGTCCTCGGCAACAACACTTGGCGGAACTATCAGACCTTCACCGCCCAGCCTAGAATCCCCTTCGTCCACACGTTCCCCGATGGCTACTCTGCCTATTGGGTGAGACTTTCGAGCGACACATCCACCACTGCCAGCGCCCAGTTCACCTACGGCGTCGCACCCGGGGCAAAATTCACCGATTGGCTCGAAGCCGAGAACGCCTCCTCCATCGACACGGGTATCGGCCAAGACGGCCTGAGCCCACTCGTCGAATATGCCTTTGGCCGATCTCCCTCGCAGCCCGACACCCTCGGTGACAGATACTCTCTCTCTCCAGACAAAGAGCGGCTTTCCATCATCGTTCGCGACGATGACCCGGATCTTGAAATCGTGATCGAGATTTCAAGCTCTCTCGCCGCAGACTCATGGGAACTACTACCCGCCTCCAATGAAATGGGTAACGTCGACCAATCCCAAGTTCCCGCTGGAATGCGTCGCCGCGTCTTTGATCTACCGAAGAATGCCGACCGCCTCTTCGCGCGAACCCGTGTTCAAATCAGAGGGCGTTAACCTCGTTCAGGCAAACTCCATGATCTCAAGACTCGCTGCAGTCATCTTCTTTTCCATCGCCGCTAACGCACTGGCCATCACCCCGGTCGCACTCCGCTGCGAGAACCGGGCCGACCCCCAAGGAATCGAAGCAACGACGCCCCGACTCTCTTGGAAACTGCAATCTGGGGATGGAGAGACGAACAAATCCCAAAGCGCCTACCAACTCCTCGTTGCCAGCTCCGCAACACTGCTGTCCGCGGATACCGGCGATCTCTGGGATAGCGGCAAAGTGGTGTCATCCCAATCACGCGCGATCCGCTACAATGGCCAAGGCCTGACATCCTCACAGACAATTCATTGGAAGGTTCGCGTCTGGGACGAGTCGAACCTCGTCAGCGCATGGAGCCCTGCCGCAACGTGGACCATGGGATTGCTGGATCCTGCCGACTGGCAAAGTGCCTCATGGATTGGCGCGCCCGATTCCTCACCCGTCCTCGGCTACGCGGTCGAATCCAACACCGCCAACGTGGAGAAATGGGTGCAGGTGGATCTGGGTGCGGAGCACCCTCTCGATTCCATTCTCATCCGCCCTCAATACCACAACGACCCCGGCGCGGGCGGCTGGGTCGCCGGCTACGGATTTCCCACGCGCTTCAAGATCGAGCTCTCCAACACCGCGGACTTTTCCTCATCCATCGTCGTCGCCGATCACACCGCGGAGGATTTTCCGAATCCGGGCCATAACGCCCTCTCTATCCCTACCCCTGGTACCACCGCCCGCTACCTCCGCTTCACCGCCACGCAACTCTGGCAACGCGCTCCCGGCCTCAACCACGTATTCACCCTCGCTGAAATCGAGGCCATTTCCGCCACCTCCAATCTCGCACTCAAGCAGCCTGTCAGCTCAAACGACAGCTACGAAGGCTCCGGCTGGAGCAAAAACCAGCTCACCGATGGGAAATGGCAGCAAGCTCTTCCCTCGAACCTGCTGGCAAATCCCCACTCCGCCATCCTCCTGCGTAAGAAACTCCC
This sequence comes from Verrucomicrobiota bacterium, assembly GCA_004293445.1. Lineage (GTDB taxonomy): Bacteria > Verrucomicrobiota > Verrucomicrobiia > Verrucomicrobiales > Akkermansiaceae > Haloferula. The sequence continues at coordinate 48,993 of RDYP01000002.1, forward strand.
GATCAACAAGCCCATCAAACGGGCACTCGCCGCGATCGGGACCGTGGGCTACTCGGAACTCATCATCAATGGGAGCAAGGCGGGCGACGCTCAACTCTCCCCCGAATACACCGACTATCGGAAACGCGTCCCCTACCTCGTACACGAGGTCACCGACTCGCTCCACCAAGGAGACAACGCGCTCTGCATCGAACTCGCCAACGGCTTCGCCGCCACGCCTGGTGGCGGCTATCTCGGCTGGTATGGACGATCCGCCCCCGCCCGAGTTCTGTTCCACATGCTCGTAGAGTTCACCGATGGCAGCAGTCAGAGCATCGTTTCCGATGGTTCTTGGAAATGGAACATCGGCGAAAACAGCTTCAACGATCTCTGGGTCGGCGAACGCATCGACAAACGACTCGCCAAAACAGGATGGCAGCTCGCGAACTATGAAGACGAAAGCTGGTCGCCAGCCAGCCTGCTCCCCACGCCGACCGGAACCCTCTTCGCCCGCAGCATCGCGCCGGTGAAAGTTCTGGAAACCGCCTCACCCACATCGATCGAAGGCAACGTGTTCCACTTCGACCACCTCGCCACCGGCTGGCTGAGGCTGAAGACCAGCGGCAGTGCGGGCAACATGGTCAGCGTCTTGCAGCGAGGAGATTTCTCTTCGGCCTTCGGTCAAACGGCCTTCCCCGAAGGACCCCAGGTCGGCATGCAGTGCACCCTCAGCGGCAATGGCGAGGAGCTGTTCGAACCGAAGTGGTATTTCCACACCATCAGCAAGAGCGTACGCGTCGAAGGCCTCACCGCGCCTGTCACACCGGACACACTCACCCGGGTCTCGGTAGGCATCGATCTCCCGCGCGCCGGAAACTTCGAGTGCTCCAGCCCCTTTCTCAACGAACAGTATCAAAGCCTTCTGCGCACCCAGCGTAACTACAACTTCGACTACCCGATGGATCCCAGCCGCGAGAAGACCGGCTGGTCACAAGACGTGATGGGGATGATCCATACCAGCGTCTATGATTTCGATGCCGAAGAGTTCTACTGGAACTGGTGGAAAAGCATGCGCGACACCCAACAGGCCAGCGGATACCTCGATCCCGTCATGCCCCAAATCGACGTCGCGGTCCCCGGCTACAACGGTCCGTGGTGGGCGGGCATGATCGTTTACACACCGTGGCACCTCTACACCTACTACGGAGATCGTAAATACATCGAGGAGGCATACCCCGCGATGAAATCCTTCATGAACCACATGGCGACGCGGGCCGATGCGGATAAGGTGATCTCGTGGGGCCTTGGCGATTGGATCGAGGTCGGCTCAACCAGTTTCCCAACTCGGACTTCGGTTTCCATCACTTCGACCTGCGCCTACTACCTCTACGCGACCATCCTCCAACGCTCGGCGGAACTCATCGGCGACAGCACCGATGCGGCGCTCTATGCCTCCTTGGCCGATCAGATCAAGGACGGCTTTAATCGCCGCTTCGTCAACGCGACTACCGGACAGGTTGGAAGCGTCACAGATACCCAAACCGCACAGATCCTGCCGCTTTACCTCGGGATGATCCCCGACAATCAAAAGCAACTCGTGCTCAACCGGCTCGTCGCCAACATCCACGAACGCTCCGATCACGTCGGCACCGGCTTTGTCGGAACCATTCACCTGCTCTTGGGCCTCCCAGAACTTGGACAGGCGGAACTTACCCACCGGATGGTCACACAACTCGACTACCCCGGCTGGAACACACTCGTCCAAAACGGCGTGCAGATGGAAACCTGGAACGGCGGCCAAGTCCAAATGCCGTCGCTTGGCGGCCCCATCGGAGCCTACCTTTATCAGATCCTCGGCGGCATCCGCCCCGCAGAACCCGGCTTTAAAAAAGTGCTGATCAAACCCGCCATGGTCGGGGATCTCAGCTACGTCAACACCCACCACGACGGCCCGTACGGACGGATCATCAGCAACTGGCGAAGAGAAAACGGCCAGTTCTCCCTGAATGCCAGCATCCCACCGAACAGCACGGCGACCGTGGTCCTGCCCGACGGCTCCAGCCACGATGTCGGCTCAGGCACCTACCAATGGAGCATCGCCCTCCCCATCGCACCCCGGACCGGGGGCATCCTCCTGAAGGACCATTTCGACACGAACAACGAAAGCGCTGCGAATTTCAACTCAACGCTCGGAACCGACCAGCAAGGCACTCTTGCTCCCGCTTCCTACAGCACCACCACGGCAGGCCAGAACTGGCAGGCCCAACATGGCAATGGAGGGGAAATGTTGCTCGTGGGCGACGCCGGATACAGTGCATCCGCCGCTCTCAATCTCGATTTCTCGTTGCCTTCGAACGATGCCGACCTCCCGCTGTCGATTGAGTTCGACGCCCGGGTCACCGATACCAACAACAGTAACTGCTGGGCATCGATCAGCATCGGCAGCGCCAAGAACATCACCGCCAACGACAATCGCGCCCGCTTTGGCATCCTTCCCGTCATCGATGGCTCTCTGCAAATTTGGTCCAATGGCGCCCAGCGCCCGGTCGCCAGCCGAAGCGGAAACAAGTTCCGCATCGTCCTTTCCAACAACGCCGGAACCGGATCCGCCTTCAACGGAAATGGCTCCAAAGTCACACTCTACAGCGGCGATACTCTCGTCGGCACTTACCCGACCAACCAGCTCGCCACGGGCGACGGCTACCTCAGTTTCGCCGCCAACCCTTACAACGGCTCTTGGAACATCACGCGAATCGACAATCTCAACATCACTCTTGTCTCCGATTATGAAATCTGGCGGAGCGCACTCGGAATCAGCGGCGGCCCGGATGGCGACGAAGATCTCGATGGCCTCAGCAACGAAGAGGAATACATCTTTGGCCTCGACCCCAAGAGCAGCGCCTCCACCCAGCCTTACCTCGCGTTCCCTGCACCCGCCACCGGTACCTTTAGCTACACGCGGCGCAGGCGATCCCTCACAAGCCTCGATTTCTCCGTCTGGTATTCCGAATCCCTCACTCCCGATTCCTGGTTCAAAGACGAAAACGCCATCGAAGAAGTCACCGGCACAAACGGCGACACGGAGAACGTACTCGTCACCCTCTCTCCAATTCTCCGGACAAAAAGCCGCCTTTTCGTTCGGGTCCAATCGCTCTGAGTTGACCTGATCGCCGAAAGCCGGACAGCAGAATCTCAAGATTTTCCTGCCGAGCCGTTGTTTTATTTTTTTTAGGATTGGTTTTTCAGGGCGAGCTCTTGCGGCGTGAAGCGGTCCAATCATCCGTTTGGTCTCATCAGATTAGAATCCTGCTTCCAGCGATCGAGTTTCCAGTGTGCATCCAGCAGGTCAAAAGCAGGTGCGTGCTCAACACGATCTCTCCGAATTCAAGCTGCTTGAGCGCGTAGACGACTTGCTCAGGCGTGTGATTGCTTTTTTCATTTTTACGATGTGGTGAGCGGTTCACCACGCCGAAAATCCTCAAGCTCCCCTCCGTCCAGTTTTCGGGAACCACGTCAGCGACCGCCAATTCTTTCGCAGAGCACTGATGATGAGATACCACCGGCCGGACTCGAACCGGCACGCAGGTTGCCCTGCAACGGATTTTAAGTCCGCGGCGTCTACCATTCCGCCACGGTGGCTTTCTCCAACTACACGACCCAAGTCGCTCGCGTAGCCTGAGGCACCGCCCCTCCCCCGTCGAGCCCCGAAAATCACCTCTTAAAAATTGCCCGTATCGAGCTGCGACACTCCCGTCGCGCCCCTCCCTTACGGATGCTCTCGCAGGTACTCCTGCAAGGCGAGGAATCCCCCAATCAACCGGGGGCTCTCCTCCCACGCCACGGTCTCGCCCAGCATTCGTCGGCCCATCCGCCGCATGACCTCACCGGCATCTCGCGCCCGTAAGCCATGGGCTCGCAGCCGATCCTTGCTGCCATCCGGCTGAAAAGTCCACGCAAAGGCAGGCCGCAAGGCCACCCCTCGACGATCCCACTCCCGACTCTCGCCAAAGCGCAAATCCGCGAACCACACGCCGTCCGCCGCCTCACGGGCGATCCACCAACCGCGGGAGAAACGCTGCAAAGTCCGCACCTCGGCCGCCCCTGCATGACGTGCCGCAATTTCCTCGCCCTTCGGCACCACGGTCCAACGAATCGGAGCGGACGCGGAGTCAAACACCGATCGATACCCGATCCAAATCTCGTCCGGCCGCTCGATCAATACGCGCCATAACACGATGTTGAACGGCGTGGGTGCCTCCATCCCTCGCTTCCATTCGATCCCCCGCCGCCCGAGGTCGGCAGCGACCGCTTGGCGAACGAGTTGCTTCGCCCCGAAACTCAGCCCGACATAAAAGCTGCTGATCGCCACACCCCAAGCAGCCACCCGCAGCCCTCGACCCTTCTTCCAATCCTTCGGCGCGATGAACCCACCGATCCCCACCGCCACCAACAGCGGCAAGGTGAAGAAGGGATCGATGATGAACAGGTTGTCGAACGACACCCATTCCATCGGCAAGGGATCGAACACTCCGGTCCCGTAAACCGTGAACACATCGATCAGCACGTGAGTGCTCCAAGCCAGAAACACAAAGAACCCCGCCCTTGATGGCGCGACCTTGTCCCGCTTCCAACGCCGCGCCAGCGGCTTGGCCAGCAGCCAGGACAACAACAGCATCAGCCAAATGGAATGCGAGATCCCTCGATGTACCCGCAGGTCCCACGCCGTCGGCAGGAACCACGTGAAGACGACATCGAGGTCCGGCAGAGTTCCAAAGAGCGCACCCCACGCCAAAGCGCGACGTCCCAGTTGGCGACCGAGCACCATCTGCCCGACCACCGCACCGAGCGCTGCCTGCGTGAGCGAATCCATGCCGCCAGCAATCGACGCGATCGCGGATTTTCCAAGCGGGAACTTGCCCAATTCGCGAATTTCAAAAGACTGCTCGCCCTACTTCCGACCAAAAAAATCCCCCGCCACGGCCAAGCCGCGACGAGGGAAAAAACATGGAAGACGCGGACCAAGCCGCGGGCCCCTTACTTGCCTTCAGGCATCGGGAACGGCATGCCGCCATTCGGAGCGGCTGGCGGTGCGTCCTTGATCTCGACGAGCTTGAGTTCGAAAATCAACACGCTGTTCGGCGCGATCTCGGCACTGCGGCGCTGATCCTTGTAAGCCATTTCGCTTGGGATGAAGAGCTTCCACTTGGAACCAACCGGCATGGTGGTCAGCGCTTCCTTGAAGCCATCGATCACCTGCATGCCCATCGGCACCGCCTGACCTTCCGGGGAGGCGTCGAACTGCGTGCCATCGATCAAGGTGCCCTTGTAGTTCACCATGAACTGCTTCTCCGGCTCACCCTCTTTCGGCGCGACGTATTTCTGGTCGCCGCCCTTTTCGAGCACTTCGTACTGCAAGCCGCTCTTAGTGGTCACCACGCCCTCGCGCTTGCCGTTTTCTTCGAGGAACTTTTTACCCGCTTCCAAATTCTTGGCAGCCTTCTCCTTCTCGCGGGCCTGGAGCATTTCGCCGAGGGCCTGCATCGCACCCTTCAGGCTCTCTTCGCTGACTTCAGGCTTCTCACCCTTGAAAGCGGTCAGGAATCCCTTGAGGAAGGCCTCGGTGTCGAGGTCTTCAGCGGAAATTCCGAAGCTGCCGTAATTTTGGCCGAACTCACCACCCGTGCGGAAGCCCAGTCCATAGGAAGAGTCGGACTTCACCTTGGCGGGATCGATCGGGGTCGCAGGAGCTGCAGGAGTAGCGGCTGGAGCAGCGGGCTTCTCCGCAGCGCCATCGTTCTGGGCGGCCGCCGGGATGAGGGTGGCGAGGCCGAGAGCCAGGACGCCGGAAGTGAGTTGGAATTTCATGTCGCGGCGGAAACTAGGGATCCATTCCCCGCTTGTCGAGCGGCCCGTGTGCCTACATCGCAGTGACAAAATCGCCTCGTGATCTAGGTTGTGAACGATTTCCAAAGCCCTCCCGACCACGACCTAGCAGGGCGATCCCACGACGATCGCGTGTTCAGTCTTGCGTCTTGCCGTCATCCGTCTTCCGTCTTTCCCCGTGACGCCTGACGCCCAGCTCCAACTTCTCACCGCCGGCACCGCCAAGGTGCTGTCCGAAAAGGAACTCCTTGAAAAACTCCGCCTCGGTCGGCCGCTGCGGATCAAGCTCGGCGTCGATCCCACCGCGCCCGACATCCACCTCGGACACACCGTGGCGCTGGAGAAACTTCGCCAATTCCAAAGCCTCGGCCACCAAGCCGTGCTTCTGATCGGCGACTTCACCGCCACCATCGGCGACCCCTCCGGCCGCTCCGTCACCCGCCCGCCACTCACCCGCGACGAGGTACTCGCCAACGCCGCAACTTACACCGAGCAAGCCTTCAAGATCCTCGACCGCGCGAAAACCGAGGTCGTTTACAACGGCGACTGGTTCCGGAAGATGAGCTACGAGGACATCCTCCGCCTGAATGCGCGCGTCACGCTCCAGCAGATGCTTCAGCGCGAGGACTTCCGCACCCGCATCGAAAACGGACAAGAAGTTCGTCTCCACGAACTGCAATACCCCGTCATGCAAGGCTGGGACTCGGTGGAAATTCGTGCCGATGTCGAAATCGGCGGCACCGACCAACTCTTCAATATCCTCGTCGGCCGCGACCTGCAAAAGGAGGAAGGGCAGCCGCAACAGGTCGTGATGGTCGTCCCCCTGCTTGAAGGGCTCGACGGCGTGAAGAAAATGTCCAAGTCCTACGGCAACTATGTCGGCGTGAACGATGCCCCCCAAGAAATGTTCGGCAAGCTGATGAGCGTGTCGGACACTCTCATGGCGCGCTATTACCAACTCCTCCTCGGCGAGGCGCTCGATCCCGCCCGGCATCCGATGGATGCCAAGAAGTCCCTCGCGGAAAAAATAACGGCACGCTATCACGACGATGCCGCGGGAGCCGCCGCGCGCGCCGACTGGGACACCCGCTTTTCCAAAAAGGACCTCGCCGCCGCCGACCTGCCGGAACTCCCGCTGAGCAAACTACCCACCGACCTCACCGTTCTCTCACTCACCGCCCACAGCTTTCAAGCCGCCTTCGGACTGGAGAAATCCAATGGCGAACTGCGCAAGCAATTCATCACCCCGGGCTCGGTCCAGTTGAATGGAGAGAAACTCACCGACGCCACCGCTCCCGTGACACCGCAGGTCGGCGACGTGCTAAAACTGTCGAAAAAACACGCCGTCCGCTTCGCCTAAGAGCCCCCACCACGCCGCAACATGCGAACGAGGAAGGGCGCCGGACGCAAGGTGCCGACCCGCCGGAAACACGCGAGCTCATCGCACGCGGGATCGAGCGATTCTGCCCAGCTCAGAACCGCGTCGGCTTCCTCGTCCCCACCGGGATGACCGGGATAGCACACGACCGTGAGGACTCCGCCAGGCCGCAAGGAATGGCGCGCCGCCTCCAGTGCCCGTAGGGTCTCCTGCGTCCGCGTGATCACTGCAGGATCCCCACCCGGAAAATAGCCGAGATTGAACATCACCGCAGCGGCACCTCTCGGCTCGACATGATTCGCTAGCACGCCATGCGATGCCTCGATGAATTCAACCCGTCCCTCGTAGCCCGCCGCCAGTACCCTCATCCGCGCTGCGGCGATCGCCTCAGCTTGGATATCAAAAGCCAGGACCCGCCCGCCAGCGCCCACCGCCCCCGCAAGAAAAACGGTATCGTAACCATTTCCCGCTGTGGCATCGATCACCAGGTCTCCTGGCCGAATGACGGCGGCAACCTCACGGTGTGCCTGAACGGTTGGACGCTCGATAAACTCACTCACAGCGCCCAAAGCGCCACGGCACCGGCCGACGGACAAGCCCGAAGCGAAACCATGCCTCAGTCGAGAACCCGCTTGGGCCTTGGCGGCTGCTTTTTCCCCGGGGCTACCGGAGCGGGATTCTGCAATCGATTCACCTCGAAATCCAAGGTATCGAGTAGGGCCGGATTCCCGTCGATCTCCCACCCGCAGGGCATCCGCATGCCGTCGGCGATTTCCCGCGCCTTGAGGTAGGTCTCGTAGCCATCGGGGCGGACCCGAAACATCAGAACCGCATCGGGATACGACTTCACGAGCTTGACCATCCGGTGAAATCGCCCGTCCGGCCGCTGCATGTCAGCCAGCGAGGCGTCACCTTTCACAGGATCGATCTCCATCCGAAACACCAGCCGGGTGCCCGTCTTGTTTAATGGCACCGTGACCTTCTGACTGCGGACGTTCCAATTCTTCGTCGCGAAAAAGGCCACCACCTTGTTCTGATCGTAGATGGCACGATCCTTCCCGCCCTTCACCTTGATCCGCTGTTTCAAGAGATTGCGGGACTCCCGGTCGAAGGCATCCGTCAGCTTCTTTTTCATGGAGACCGGATCCACCAAGTGCGCCTGATCGCCACGAATGTAGCAGTAGTAGATCTTTGCGTTCGCCGGAATCTCACGGCTGTTCGGCAGGCGCACCACCGTCGGTCGCTTCTCCACAGGAAGCGGCGTCTGTCCCAGTTGCGCTTCCAATTTGGCGATCTCCGCCAGCAAAGCATCGGTCTTCGCTTTCTCGGCAGCCGCCTCCTTCCGAGTCCGATCTTCCAACTGACGCAGCTTGGCCAACTCCATCAACAGCGCCTTGTTCCGCTCCGCCGTCTTCTCCAGCAGCGAAAGATCGGCGCGCAGACGATCGAGAGCCGCCTCATCCGGCGCAGGCTCGTTGGCCAGTCGCGTCTTCGAAGCGAGCCGAGCATCAAGCACGCTCCGCTCATCCCTCGCCTGCTGCAGTTGCTCGACGCTCACAGGCTTCATGCCCTCCACGATCTTTTCCACCGCCTCCCGCACATCCGCCTGGAGCAAGATCAGAATGAGAATCAACACCGCGACCACGTTGGTCAGCGCGTCCATCAGCGAATCCAAGCTGCCGCCGTCCTCGTCCCGTTGTTTTCTTCGTGATCCCATCGCGGCCTATTTCGGAAAGAACAGGGAAAGATCGATCGCTCCCGAACCCGGAATCGGCAGCTTGCCCGTGCGAATCTGAAAGGTGCTCTCCGCCCAGCCCGCGACATTCTGATAAGTCCAGTGCCCATTGCTGCGGATCAGGAAAATCACCATGGAATCCCGCGCCGATTTCGCGTCGTTCATCACCTTCGACAGCGCCGGCTCGGTCTGGATCGACGCCGACGAAACCGGAACTCTCGATCCGTCCCGGCCGAGGATATTCACCCCGGAAGCATGGCATTCGATGAAGATCGCCTTGGTGTTCCGCGTGATCCCCGACCCTCCGGGACGAATCTGAACCGGCGGCGGCACGGCGTCGGGCTTGATCTTGCGCCGTGCCAACTCGGCTCGCAGTTCGGCAAGCTTCGCTTCCAAGGAAGGCCTCTCTTTTTTGAGGGCGGCAATTCCATCCAACAAATTCTCCACCTGCTTCTGAAGCAATGCATCCGCATTCTTCGCTGGAGCCTCCGCCGCATCGGGTAATTTTCGCCGCAGCAACACCCGCCGATCCTCAAGCTCCTCCAACTCGACAAAGGCTCCATCGCGCTTTGCCAACTCCGCCTCGACCCGTGCCAACTCGGCCCGCCGTCTTCGAATATCCGCCTGCACCTTCTGGTGCTCGGCAGCACGCTTCGCCTCTTCGGGATCGCGCTCAGCGGGCGGCTGATCCTGGATATTGCTCACCAAACTAATCATCAGCGTGAGAATGCCGATGATGCTGGCAAGGATGCTCAGGAAGGGAAACAGCGACACCCCTCCCGGTCCCGCGCTGGACGAACGACGTGACATTCAGTCTTCGAATGATTGGCTCATTTTGAAAAGAAGCCCTTCTTTTGCACCACAATCTTCTCGCCGCCCAGCTTCTGCAGCGTGCCATTGAGCGACTCGATCCCCTTGGCCAGAGATGCGAAGTACTCGTTGAGCTGCTTCGAAGGCGCAATCATGGCGTCGCGAGTTTGTGAGGTCAGCTTGTCCACCGACTGACTGAAAACCCCCTCCACCTTGGACTGGTGCGCATCCAAGCGCCGCTCAAGCGTCTCACCAGCCTTTGCCAACAAAGTGGTCGCGCCGCTCAGCTTCTCCAAAAACACTTCATGCGCCCGCGCCAAGGACGCAGCGAAAGCCGGAATGTTTTCTGCCTGCGAAAGCAGCATGTCGCTGGCGTCACTCTTGCTGTCGTTGAGTTTCGGCAGCAGCTTTTCATTGCAGAAGGCATCGATGAGCGTCAGCACCTCTTCCTCTTCCTTTTGCATCGCCGCCATCGGGAATGACATGATCATCGAGAGCACCAAGCCAAGCAGGGTGGTGTCGAAAGCGACCCCCAAACCACCCGTCAGCTGATTGATAGAATTCTTCAGCTGCTCCGGATCGCCGGACCCGGTTGAAAGGGAGCTGACCGCCACCGAAAGTCCCTGCACCGTGCCAATGAAACCAAGGATCGGGATCGCCCACAAAAACACTTTCAATAGCGTGTAGGAACCCGAACTCCGGTTCGCATCGATATCCGACTGCGCATTGAGAAAGGACGCGATCTCACTGTTGTTGTTGCGCTTTTCGAAAAGCTCCAACGCCTTGCGGACCCGATTCACCATCAGACTATCGCGCAAACGCAGTGGGAGTTTGTACATGTGCTCGATGAAACCACCCACGCTTGCGGCATTGATCTCGCTCCCAAGACTCGCAGGCACCACGTCGAGCAGCATCGCCTGACGCTGGCGCTTGGTCTTCTTCCACTTCATCAGCAGAATCACTGCACCCCACAGAAAAAGAAACACCTCGGCGTAATTCACCCAGCCACGATCGAGAAAGATCGCCGCAAAGGGCTTGGCACGAAAGGGTAGCAAGCCAACGAGAAACAAGGCCGTAGCCGCCACCCCGATCCCGAAACTCAGCGCAAAATTCACGTTTGCGTGATCTTCCTCCTGCCAGCCACCCCGCTGCGCGGATGAGGTGCGGCCAGCCGCTGGCAAAGGACCGGCAACCGCTTTGTCCGGCAGCGCGGGAATTTGAAAACGGCCGGTGCAGCCAGGACAGGAAACCACCTGACCGGCGTGCTCTTCTTCGGCACTCATCTCAAGCTGGCAATGGGGACAACGGAAATTCATGATGCACGGAAAGCAATCGATCCTCGTAAATGCGCAAACCTTCGCGCTTTCGAGGAGCTCATTCTCGGTGAAGTCTATTTCACGAAATGCCCAGGGCGGCAAGAACCCATTGCCCGTCCACCCTCACCCCCCTGGCGGATAGCCCGCCACTCCGAAGCACGGGAATCCAAGCGATCCCCGTAAACTTGAACTCAAAACTCCTTGCCACCGCGCACCGCGCCGTAATGCGCCCGCTCGTCTGCACCCCATCGTCCCTCGTATTCAAGACCTAGGTTCCAACCACTCTCCCATCGATACGCGATCCCGGCTGCAACCGCTGCGAAATCGCCGTCCAACTCCTCGCCCGCAATCTCGTGCGAACGTTCATCATATCCGTGCTCCCAGCCGACCCGCAGCTGCGGCAACCAAAATCCGCCCATGGTAGGAATCCGCCAAGCTGCCCGATATCCAAAAAGCGAGACGAGCGAGTCCGACTTCTGTCCGCCGATGTAGCTGCCATCCGGCCCAAGCTCGGTGTACGCGCCCATACTCCCATTGAGATAACGCAATCCTGCATAGGGTCCATGCACCCAATCTTCCTCGCCCAGATTCAAGCCCATGTTCAACTCCAAGGCCTGAGTCGTTCCGTCCGAATCTCCACGGACGATCCCACCATCAGCATTCCGCCGGATATCAAAGTTGTGTCGACCCACCGAATACAACAGGCCAGCCCAAAAGTCCGCGGTACCGAGCAAGTCCCCGCGGTAGTAGGAAAGGTAGGGCGTCACACTCAACGACTCGATATCACCATTCCCCACCGATCCCATTTCAAGATCTCCCTGAGAAGCCGACAAAGCCAAGCCCACACTCCACGGCTCATTCCAGCGATATTCAAATCCGGCACTCCCACCGAAGACCTCCAGCGAACTTTCGACGGAAAGAGTCGTCTCCGATAGGCAAGCCACACGCTCCAGCATGTCGTCACAGGTGCTCGAAACCCTCTCGGCAACCGACTCTTCGGCGCGACGACGATCTTCTCCACTCCGCCCCGCGTGAAAAAAGAGAGACCCAAAGATCTCCCAGCGCGCTTCGCGGTGCTTCGGCTCCACAGCAAGAACCATCCCGTCTTTGGCATCGGAAAAATCATCAAATACCAAAAACTCTTCGATGGCAGCACCGGGGTCCTCAGGTCGAGCTTCGCGGGCCAGACGCGTCGAAACCGCTCTGCTTCCAGCCCAGGCGACGCCCAGCATGCTATTACTCATCGCACCCGACAGCGCCGGCCTTTGATCAGGGAATCCCTCACAGGGAGCTATCGAGTCGGCGGCATAACCATCATTCACAGCGGCAAACAGCGTCGCCAGCGAGACAAGACGAAGTCGAAAGACGGGAGAATTCATCGGCGGGGGGGGGAGGGGGAGGACGAAAGAGCAGCAAGCAAGCTAGGCAGTTCCGCGCGCGGGGATTAGCCCAACAAACATAGCACAACAAGAAAATATCACGTCGCCCACATTAGCATCTACCCCAAAGCAAGCTTGCACTACTCAGCGGATATCTCCGCCAAATCCCATCCCCCAAAAAAAGTCCATCCATCGCAGCTTCCTCACAGGAAGCCTCCTTGACCTCTTTTCCCCCCAAACTAGCCTGCCGCCGTGATTCCCGAGATGCCTGCCGCCCATGAGATGCGTTTCGACTGTCCGGCTTGCCACATCACGCTGACGGTTCCCACCGCAGCCGCAGGCATCGAGGGCCCCTGCCCGAAGTGCTGGCAACAGATCATCAGCCCAGATCCCTCGCGCAGGCTGCCCGCTCGCCTTCCGACAGCCCCCACCCAGGCAACCGAGATTCCCGAGCCCCCAACGCCACCGACAGAACGGCAGCCAGTTCCATCGCGTGCATCCACTCCGACTGCCGGAAGGCAAAGCCGGGCACTTCCGATCCTCCTCTCAGCTGTGATCTTTTCAGGCATCGGCTATCTCATCGGCGTCACCCGCCCCAAAACAGGTCCCAGCGCGCCCGCCACGATATCAGACCCGACATCGATTCACTCACAAAAGTCGGGTCAGCAAAGCCCTGCTCTTCCCGAAATCAAACCTGCACCGACCGAGACTAAGCCAGCACCGACCGAGACCACGCCAGCACCGACCGAGACTAAGCCAGCACCAACCGAGACCACGCCAGCACCAACCGAGACCACGCCAGCACCGGCCGAGACCACGCCCGTCGGCGACCACGAATCGGCATTGCGAGCATTCCTCGCTGCCCCCACTTGGCAAAGTCGCGGCAAGCACGTGATCAACCCCGCCAGCGTGCTCCCCTTAATGGAAAAACACGCTGCCACCCATGGTGAGGGGCCGATCGATACGATCTCGATTCAATTGCTCGAGGTCGCCGGGGCCAGCCACATCTTCAAGGTCTGCACGCCGAACATTCCCACCGGCTTCCCCGTAGCCGTGATTCTCACCGATACCGGCCCGCAGATCGACTGGGAGTCCTTTCTCGGGTTTCACGACGATCACTTCCGCACTTTCCTCGAAGGGCCCGACAAAGCCGAAGGCACTTTCGATCTTCTTGTCAAACCCGAGCCCGAGACCCCGGAAGATGCCACGTCCCACTTCCTCCGCTACCGACTGAGCGTTCCCATGCCGGACCGCGATGTGGTCGCTTGGGTCCGCAAGGACTCGGATACCCTCGCAAAATTGCGGGCCATCTTTAGCGGAAGCGGCGGGCTCGATGCCGCAACCGTGAACCGACTTGGAGAAACCGGGGTCCCCCTCGCCCTGCGTTTGGCCAAACGCGAAACCAACGACGGACGCAGCTTCGTCGAAGTCGATGGGATCGTCAGCCTCGGTTGGGCGCCATAAGCCCGCTTACCCGCCCCGCAGAAAGCGCGGCAGCTTCTTCATCTGAGCCAGACTCAGCTTCGCCGGAGGATAGCGAAAAGAGGGATCGGGCGACAGTCCCCGACGCAGCACGACCCGCTCTCGGGTAAAGGTGTCGAAACCCGCCTTACCCCGATACCGCCCCATCCCGCTCTCGCCCACACCGCCAAAGGGCAATTCCATCCCGATGATCTGGACCACGGTGTCGTTCACGCAAACACCGCCCGAACGAGTCGCGGCGGCCACTCGATCCGCCACCGCCGCGTCCTCGGTGAATACATAAACCGCCAATGGATCCGGCGCGGCACGCACCGCAGCGAGCGCGGCAGATAAACCAGCACAGGATACAACCGGCAGGATCGGCCCGAAAATCTCCTCCTGCATGACCGCCGTACCGGGCGATACATCCCTCAACACCGTGGGCTCCATCCACAGACGCGATGGGTCCAAGCCTCCACCACTGGCGATTTGCCCGTCGCCAAGAAAGGCAGCGAGCCGATCAAAATGTCGCCGATTCACGATGCTGCCGTATTCCCCACCTTGGAATTCACGAAACGCCCTGCCCAGCGCCTCGAGCAGCGACTCATACAAACGATCGTCGACCCATACATGATCCGGTGCCACACAGGTCTGCCCGGCATTGAGAAATTTCCCCCATGCGATCCGCCGCGCCACCACGTCGATCCGCGCCCTCAGCCGCTCCGTCCCCGCCTCGCTGCCACCGAAGACCAGTACCGGACACTTCCCCCCGAGCTCCAAAGTCACGGGAGTCAAATGATGGGCCGCTGCCGCAGCGACCTTCCGTCCAGTTCCCGTACTGCCCGTGAAAAAAATATGATCAAAGTGCTCTGCCAACAAAGCCTCTGCCACTTCCGGTCCTCCCTCCATCACCGCCAACTCCTCACGACCGAAACACTCACCCAGCATTCGCGCCACAACCGCCGCAGTGTCCGGAGCCAGCTCCGAAGGCTTTAATATTGCGCAATTCCCCCCAGCCAAAGCTGCGACCACCGGCGTCAACAGCAACTGCAAGGGATAGTTCCAAGGCCCCAAAATCAAGGCGACCCCGCAAGGCTCGCGCCAAACTCGCGCCCGCCCCGGCCAGGCCAGCAAAGGAACCCCACGCCGCTGCGGCCTCATCCACGACCCCAGATGCTTCAGCGCATAACGACACTCGGCCGCCGTCATCTGCAATTCCGAGGTAAAAGCCTCCACCTCACCCTTGCCAAGATCCCCCCGCAAGGCGTCCAGCAATTCCCGCTCATGCTTTTCCAGGCACCCGAGCAAGCGCCGCAAGGCGTCCCGACGCGCCGGCTGGGGCACCGTCGCGCCGCTGGCGAAGTGATTTCTCTGCTGCTGAACGAGGCTCGAAAATGGCATGACGCGCGAAGATCAGCTTCCTGA
This sequence comes from Verrucomicrobiota bacterium, assembly GCA_004293445.1. Classification (GTDB taxonomy): domain Bacteria; phylum Verrucomicrobiota; class Verrucomicrobiia; order Verrucomicrobiales; family Akkermansiaceae; genus Haloferula. The sequence continues at coordinate 64,359 of RDYP01000002.1, forward strand.
CGAAGATCGCTAGCGAATTTCCCGACCCGGGCCATAATCGCGCGCCGATGCGACTCAAACAGCATCGCCCCCAGCGCCGATCCCCATGAAAAAGCACGTCATCGTCCTCGGAGCCGGCCTCGGCGGACTCTCCGCAGCCATTTCCCTCGCCCAAGAAGGCTACCGCGTCACGATCCACGAAAAAAACGACAAGATCGGGGGCAAGCTCAACGTGCTGAATCTCGACGGATACACTTTCGACCTCGGACCTTCGATTCTCACCCTGCCCCATCTTTTCGAGAGGCTGTTCGAGAAGTCGGGGCGCAAGATGAGCGACTACATTCCCATCCGCCCGCTTCGCCCCCACTGGCGGAATTTCTTTGAAGACGGCCGCCACGTCGACCTCGACCCGGATCCCGCAGTCATGGCCCGCGAAGCTGCAAAGGTCGGCGAAGACCCCGCCAACGTGGAACGCTTCCTCAAATATTCCTACGATCTCTACGACCTCGTCAACGCCGGCTACTTCGAGCAGGGGCTCGATACTTCGGACGATTTCGCACGTTTTTACGGACTGACCAAGTTCCCGAAATTCGACCTCTTCCGCACCATGCACGGAGGCGTTTCGCGCTTCCTGAAAACCCCGGAAATGCGCGATGTCTTCGACTACTTCATCAAATACGTCGGCTCCTCCGCCTACCACTCCCCGGCCTTCATGAACTGCCTGCCGGCCATCCAGTTCCGCTACGATCTCTGGTATGTCGACGGCGGACTCTACGGCATCGCCCTCGGTCTTGGACGCCTCATGGCAGAGCTCGGCATCGAAGTGAAACTCAACAGCAAGGTGACCGAAATTCGCCGCGACGGCGACGATGTCACCGGCATCGTCACCGAGGACGGAACCTACCACCCGGCCGATATCCTCGTCTCCAACGTCGAAGTCATTCCCGCCTATCAGCAACTGCTCGGTGAGGACGATGATTTCATGAAGAGCTTGTCCAAGTTCGAACCCGCCTGCTCCGGACTCATCCTCGACCTCGGGCTCGACCGCAGCTACCCGCAACTCGCCCATCACAATTTCTTCTTCTCAAAAAATCAGAAGAAGCACTTCAAGACCGTCTTCCGCAAACACGAGCTGCCGGAAGACCCCACCATCTACCTCGTCGCCGCTTCCCGCACCGATCCAACCGTCGCCCCTGCCGGATGCGATTGTTTGAAAATCCTGCCGCACATTCCTTACATCGATGACGAGCATCCCCTGACCCGCGAGGACTACCTCGTCTTCAAGGACCGCATCATCGACAAGCTCGAGCGCATGGGTCTGACCGATCTCCGCAAACACATCGTGGTCGAACACGTGTGGACCCCGCTCGATATCCGAGAAAACTACAATTCCAACAAAGGTTCCATCTACGGCGTCGTTTCCGATCGCTTCAAGAATCTCGCCTTCAAAGCGCCGAAGCAGAGCACGAAGTATCCGAATCTCTTCTTTGTCGGCGGCTCGGTAAACCCCGGCGGCGGGATGCCGATGGTCATCCTGTGCGGACAAAACGTCGCCAAGAAGATCGTCGCATGGGACCAGAACTGATCCTCAACGCCATCGGCGGCACCCTCTGGCTCGCCTCCTTCGGCCTCCTCCATCGCCTAGCCACCACCACCTCCCAAGAAGAGAGGGACAACCAAGAGGGGAACGGGCTGCCCGCCCGTAGCACCAACCAAGAAAGACACAGGCCTCACCCATCTCCCCCCCACCTCCACTCCAGCCTCTCCCTCATCATTCCCGCCCGCAACGAGGCCCACAATCTCCCCCGCCTCCTCGATTCCATCCGCACCCAAGCCAAGCAGCCCCTCGAAGTCCTCGTCATCGACGACGCTTCCACCGATGCCACTGCGGAAATCGCCAGCGCCCACGGAGCCACCGTCATCACATCCCAGCCCCTGCCCGATGGCTGGCGCGGCAAACCTTGGGCCTGCCACCAAGGTGCCCTCGCGGCAAAAGGCAGCCACCTCCTCTTCCTCGACGCCGACTGCTGGTTTGAGCCCGGCGGACTCGATCGCCTCCTCCACCACTACCACGGCGGAGCCTTCTCCGTCGCCCCCTACCATCGGGTCCAAAAGCCCTACGAGGAGCTCTCCGCCTTCTTCAACCTCATCATGGTCGCCAGCACCACCGGCCACGGCCTCTTCGGCCAGACCCTGCTGATCGACCGCGCCAGCTACGACGCCACCGGCGGCCACCTCGAAGTCAAAGGCCGCGTCCTCGAAAACCTACGCCTCGCCGCCTTCCACCGCGCCGGGGGAGTCCCTGTGACCAGCCTCCCCGGGCGAGGCATGATCTCGTTCCGCATGTATCCCGAAGGCCTCGCCACCCTCATCGAAGGCTGGACGAAGGGCTTCGCCTCCGGTGCCGCGGAAACCCCACGCAGCAGCATCTTTCTCGTCGCGCTCTGGATCAGCGGACTCATGGTCGCACTTTTCGCCCTACCCTGGGCCCCACTGCTCTACCCCGCATTCGCCCTGCAATTCGCCGTCATGCTGCGGAAGGTCGGTTCTTTTTCCCTACTCACCGCTTCGATCTATCCGCTGCCGCTTCTCTTCTACTTCACCGTATTCGCCCGCTCGCTGCTCCGGTCGGGAAAAACCGTCACCTGGAAAGGACGCGAATTCCGTGCCGATTGAACTCCCCATCGCGTGGACGATCGCTCTGAACGCCATCGGCCTGCCCCTCCTGCAAATCACCTGCGCCTGGGGCTTTACCCGCATGCCCGCCACCTGGTTCAGACCACCACGACCCAGCAAGGGCAGCACGGCGATTTACGAAAAATTTCTCGCCATCAAATCCTGGAAAGATCTCCTCCCCGACGGAGCCACCTGGTTCAAAGGCGGCTTCCCCAAGGCCTCGCTCCAACGCCGCGACCGCCTGCACCTCGAACGCTTCCTCCGCGAAACCTGGCGCGGCGAACTCTGCCACTGGGTCGCACTGCTGCTCATCCCCCTATTCTTTCTCTGGAATCCCTGGTGGGGCGATCTCGTCATCGCCCTCTACGCCCTCGCAGCCAATCTCCCCTGCATCCTCGTCCAACGCTACAACCGCATCCGGCTCGAACGCACCTTGGCTCAATTCCAAACGACCAGCTCCCACGCTGACCGTCCTTGAATTCCTAGGCGTCGGCGCATCGATTCCTTATCGCCGCTTGGGACACTCGGGCGCGAATAGTCCGCCCCGCCCTTATCCCCTTGCCAGCCGCCTCGGATCAGGGAAAGTCGCGCCCATGTTCCGCGAAATCTTCGCCACCCTGCTGCTCAGCCCCCTCCTTGCCCAAGCCGGCGAACTCACGATCCAAGTCGAGGGTGTGACCGACGCCACCGGAAAAATCGCTGCCCTGATTTTCGCCAATGCCGATGGTTTCCCCAACGAAAGCACGAAAGCAGCGCGGAAAATCCAGGTCGATGCACGCCCCGGCATCACCGAGGTCAAACTCCCTGACTTCAAGCCCGGCCGCTACGCCGTTTGCGTGATCCACGACAGCAACCAAAACGCCACCCTCGATCGCAACTTCTTCGGCATTCCCAAAGAAGGGGTTGGCATCAGCAACGGCATTCGCCGGGAGATGCCAAGCTTCGACAAAGCAGTCATCGACATCAAAGACGACGACGTCGTGGTGCTGCCTCTCAAATACTGGTAGGCCATCTCTCCACGGAGCCCTGGATCCGGCTCCGCTAAACGCCGAAAACCAAGGCCACGACGACCTTGGTTCCCGGTTCAACGCCGAGGACCGAACTCAGAGTTGGAGTCCGTAGCTGCGGCCACCCACCCCTTCGTACCAGCGCACGTAGGCCGAGTTCGCCATCGAATAGCCACCGGCGGTCGGGTAGTTTCCGGTGAAATACCAGTCACCACAGGGGCCCTTGATCGATGCCCGCAGATTTTCGATGGTCTGGAAGATGACGTTGACCTCGCCATCCCATTCCATGTCCTCCGGCGTCACCATCCGACTGATCTCCGCGGAAATCTCGTCGTCGCTGAAAGCCTCGTAAACCGCCTTCACCCGGTTGCCCATCTGTGCGGCCGGCTTGGCCAATTCGGCACGACACTCCTCGTAAATCCGGTCGAGCAAGCCCTGACGACCCGCGCGACGATGCAGCGCGACGGCCGCTTGGAAAGCGATGAACTTCCCGAGTTCCGACATGTCGATCCCGTAGCAATCCGGATAACGAATCTGCGGCGCTGTGGAACAGACCACGATCTTCCGCGGCGAGGTGCGTGCGAGGATCTTGAGAATCGACTTCTTCAGGGTAGTCCCCCGCACGATCGAATCGTCCAGCGCCACCAAGGCGTCATCCGGACGAACCACTCCATAGGTGATGTCGTAAACGTGTGAGACCAACTGATCCCGCCCCTTTTCCTGGGCGATGAAGGTCCGCATCTTGATGTCCTTGTGCGCGATCTTCTCGCCCCGCGGCCAGTTTCGCAGAATCAAGTCATCCAGCAACTCGGGGCTGAGCTCGCCCTTTGCCTGAGCCTCCAAAATCGCAGACCGCACCTGCTGTCGACGATACAGGCGAAGCCCGTCCATCAAGCCATAGTAGGCGGTCTCGGCAGTGTTCGGAATGAAGGAAAACACCGCCTTGTCAAAGCTCTCGCCAATCGCCTCGACGACCTGCGTCACCAATGCCGCTCCCATCGCCTTTCGCTCACGATAGATCTGCGGGTCGTTGCCGCGGGAAAAGTAGATCTTCTCGAAAGAACAGGGCGTGTAACGCTGAGGTGGAGAAAACGGCAAATCACTGAAACTGCCATCCGCCTTGATCGTGATGATACTTCCCGGATCCACCGCTTTCACCTGCGAGGCATCGGCCTCGAAAACGGTCATCAAGGGCACCCGCTCGGACGCGAACGCGATCACGTCTTCGGTCACCAGCATGTGACAGGGCCGGATTCCCCGTGGATCCCTCATCACAAACATGTCCCCGTTGCCCACAACCCCGCAGATCGAATAGCCACCATCCCAGGCCTGCGCCGATTCACCGACGATTCTAGCGAGATCGAGCTGGGCGGAGATCCGATCGGGCATGTCCCGGCCATCGACCCCTTCATCCCGCAACCTGCGGTAAAGATCGGTGTGAGCTTCATCGAGATGGAACCCGATCTCTTCCAACACCGTCTGGGTGTCCGTACCGAAAACCGGATGCTGCCCTCTCTCAATCAAAACCTGATTCAGCTCGGCCGCGTTGGTCATGTTGAAATTGCCCATGACCATGAGCGTCCGAGTAGGCCAATTGCTGCGGCGCAGATAAGGATGGCAGGAACCTTCGTCGAATTCGCCGGAAGTCCCGTAGCGCAGGTGACCGATCAACACCTCACCGCCGAAATCGTAGTGCTCCTTGATCGAATCGGGGCGGTCCGGACTGATCTGGCCCTTGCGAACCATCTTGTGGAAAGACTTCATCTCCTTCCGAAAGACGTTCGCCAATCCATCGCGCTCGCTGTCGCGCCGCCGGAAGACATAGGGTTGACCGAGCGGCATATCGAGCTTGGTGCAGCCAATCCCGATTCCGTCCTGCCCGCGGTTGTGCTGCTTTTCCATCAGTAGGAAAAGCTTCTGGAACCCCCACAGCGCGGTGCCGTAGCGGTCGTGGTAATAGGCCAACGGTTTGCGGAGCCGGACAGCGGCGATTCCGCATTCGTGGGTGAGGAAATCGCTCATTGGTGGGAGGAGATCACTCGCCGCTTACTTTCACCCGGACACCCTCGGTGTCCACCAGACGACCCAGGACCGTGCCACCAGGACCAGCCGCCAGAATGGCCTCGGCGTCGGATGGGGAAACGATGGCCACCCAGCCGATGCCCATGTTGAAGGTATGGAAACGATCTTCGGAATCGACATGGGCCAGCAGCTTATCGATGCCGGGAAGCTCCCATCGCGGAATCTCCAAATCGGCACCAAAGCCGCGGAACAAACGCTCGAGATTCTCTGGCAAACCACCGCCCGTGATGTGAGCGAAAGCCTTCGGCCTCACACCCGCCGCTTTGATGTCGCGGACCACGTCGTGATACAAACGAGTCGGCTTGAGGAAACCGAGCAACTCCTCCTCGCTCACACAGCCGGGATGCTCGTTGAGAACCCGCCGGACCAAGCTCCAGCCATTCGCATGGATACTGTCGGAGGCATAGCCGATCAGCACGTCGCCAACCGCCAAAGTGGACGGATCCACCAAGTCAGGCTTCTCGGCGCAGCCAATGCAGAAGCCGGAAAGCTCGATCACATCCGGCGGGACGATTCCCGGCATTTCGGCCGTCTCGCCACCTGCCAGGATGCAATCGCAGTCCGCAAGGTAATCGCACATCCCACCGATCAGGCGGGTGATCTTCTCCTCGTCGAGCGCCGCAATGCCGATGTAGTCGAGGAAAAGCAAGGGATCGCCACCCGTGGTGAGGATGTCGTTCACGCTCATCGCGACCAAATCCTTCCCCGCGGTCTCGAGCAGATCATGCTCCAAGAGCAATTCCAGCTTGGTTCCCACGCCATCGCATCCGGTCACCATCACAGGCTCCCGATACGAACTCAAATCGTAGCAGGCCGCGAACAAACCGAAGGCTCCAAGAAGCTTACGATTCTGCTGCGTGCGTGCCACGTGCCCTTTGATATCACCCACCAAGGCGGCCGCTCTTCGCGTGTCCACCCCGGCCTGCCGGTAAGTCAGCTTTCCTCCCATGCTTCGCTTGTTGCCGCGTTGTAACACCCGACCCCGCACCGTCACGCGGAAAATCGGGAATCGTCCGAATCCTCGCGAAAGCCTTCATAAATGCCTGATATTTTGGATTTCCTTACTTTCACATTCATGCAAATTCCACCGCAAGTTAGGTAGTTTCACACCATGAATGCGCCGGAAGCAGTCCCCCTCTGCGTCGATCTCGACGGGACTTTCGCCCAAGCGACGCTTTCGCACGAATCGCTCCCGCGACTGACCCGGCAAAGACCGCTGCGCCTGATTCTTCTCCCCTTTTGGTGGATCGGCGGCCTTGCCCGGTCGCTAAAACGCCTTGCCCAAAGCAACCCCGCACCCGCCCGACCGCCCGCCGCGGACGAACCTCTCGAAGCTTTCCTGCAAGCCGCACGAAAGCTCCGTCAGCCGCTCCATCGATTGGGCCATGAGTCTCGGAATCCGCCCTCCGCGATCGACCGCCTCTTCGCATCGCACGAAATCATTCACTGCACTCCCAATCTCACCGGTGAAGCAAAGGCAGCACTGCTGGTCGCCCGATTCGGAGAAAAGGCCTTCGATTACGCAGGGGACCCGGAACATGCCAAGGCGCTCGAAAAGCACGCACGACGCGTGTTCGTGATCCATCCCACGACCCGGAGTATCCAGCCCATCGGGCAGGATACCAACGACACGCAAATCCCTCGTCACCATGCCAGCACCTGGCAGGACTGGATCAAAGCCCTGCGAATTCATCAGTGGGCCAAGAACCTCCTGATCGCCATCCCCTTCCTCGTTGGACATCACTACCACGCCGCTTGGCAACTCGCCGGCCTGCTCGCTGCCTTCCTCTCGATGAGCCTCTGCGCGTCGGGAACCTATCTGTGGAACGACCTGCTCGATCTCGACCACGACCGCGCCCACCCCCGCAAAAAGCAACGCCTCGCCGCATCCGGAAAAACATCCATACCCCGCATCGCCCTGGCCGCACTGAGCCTCGTCACGATCGGCCTCGGCAGCGGCTTCCTCCTCGCCCCCTCTTTTGGATTCCTCCTGATCGCCTACATCGCCGCCACCCTCACCTACTCGCTTTATCTCAAGAGAATCGCCCTCGCCGATATCTTCCTCCTCGCCTTCCTCTACCTGTCCCGCTTGGTCGCCGGCATCCTGATCTCGGAAGCCGTGATCTCCTTCTGGCTCTTTGCCTTCACCTTCCTCCTCTTCTTGTCGCTCGCCGCTGCCAAACGCTTCGTCGAACTCAACGCCCACTCCGGCACGGGCGAAACCAAGCTCCATGGACGCGGCTATCAAACCCGCGACCTCCCCCTTCTCTCCCAGCTCGGAATTGCCAGCGGCATCGCATCCTGCATCGTCCTCGGCCTCTATTCCAACAGCCCTCAAGTGACCGCGCTCTACCGCCACCCCGAGTGGTTCTGGGGCATCTGCATCGCTTCCCTCCAATGGATTACCCGCATCTGGCTGCTCAGCCATCGAGGCGAGATGCACGATGATCCCGTGGTTTTCGCTCTCAAAGATCCCATCACCTGGCTGACCGGAGCCGCAGGCATCGCCTGCCTTCTGCTCGCCGCACCGATTCCCCCGCCATGAAACCCTCAGCCTTTCATTCTTGGGGCAGGCTGCGGCCAGCGATCGCACAAAGGGAGACTCCAGCGTGGCGGCACGAAGCACAGGCCAATCCCGGCCCCCGCCTCGCCATCGGACTGGGCCGATCCTACGGCGATTCCGGCCTGCTCGATGGCGGGACGATGGTCGACACCCGCTTCCTCGATCGCTTGATCTCCTTCGCCCCCGAATCCGGCATTCTCCGCGCCGAAGCAGGCATCAGTCTCGACGCCGTCCTCCGCTTCGCCGTCCCCCGCGGTTGGTTCCTGCCGACCACCCCGGGCACCCGCCAGGTCAGCCTTGGCGGGGCCATCGCCAACGACATCCACGGCAAAAACCACCAGCTCGTCGGCTGCTTCGGCAACCATGTGCCCCGCCTCGCTTTGCTGCGATCCGATGCCCCCCAGCAAGAATGCCGTGCTGGCGATCCCCTTCACGCCGCCACCATCGGAGGACTCGGCCTGACGGGGATCATCACTTGGGCCGAACTGCAGTTGCGCCCCATCCGTTCCGCTTGGCTCGATGTCGAATGGATCCGCTTTCACGGACTCTCCGAATTCCTTGCCCTCTCCCAAGAGTCCACGACGTGGGAGCACAGCGTGGCTTGGATCGATTGCCTCAGCACCGGGAAACAAGGTACCCGCGGCATCTTCATCCGGGGCCGCTGGAGCGACCACGCCGAGCTCGATCTCCATCGCGACGCCAAACTCCGCATCCCTTTCGACCTTCCCGGATTCACCCTGAATCCCTTATCAATCCGGGCCTTCAACGCCCTTTATTACCGACGCTTTCGGGGGCCAACCAAACATCTCCGCCAGCACTACGCGCCCTTTTTCCACCCCCTCGACTCGGTGCACGACTGGAACCGGATCTACGGCAAAAAAGGCTTTTACCAGTATCAGTGCGTCACACCGACCACCGCAGGCACGAGCCCCATGGAGGAAATCCTCCGCCTCATCCGAAACGCAAACCAAGGCTCCTTCCTCGCCGTGCTCAAGACCTTCGGCAGCCTCCCATCGCCCGGCATGCTATCCTTCCCCACCCCAGGAATCACGCTCGCGCTCGACTTCCCCAACCGCGGTGCCGCGACGCTGCAACTGTTCAAGCAGCTCGACACCATCGTCCGCGATTGCGGCGGGCGACTCTACCCCGCCAAGGACTCACGAATGAGCGCGGACGATTTTCAACGCGGCTACCAACGACTCGGCGAGTTCGAACGCCACCTTGACCCGGCCTTCAGCTCGGATTTCTGGCGTCGCATGAGCCGCCCTACCCCTCAGCCCCGGCACCCATGACCAAGCCACCGTATCGCGCCATCGTCTTCGGAGCGACCTCAGCCATCGCCTCGGCCATCCTCCGGGAAATCACCCGGTCTCACAGCGCCGAGTTCCTCCTCGTAGGGCGAAATGCCACCAAGCTCGGCAACCTCGCCGACGACCTCCGCGCCTACGGCGCAAACTGCTCGATCCACACCATCGACTTTCTCGACCCGACCACCGACTGGTCGGCAATCATCGAGAAACAGACCGGCCACTGGGACCTCTTTCTCATCGCCCATGGCTCGCTCTGCGAGCAAGAGCAGGCCCTCACCCGCAGCATCGATGTCGCCCACGAAATCGCCGTCAATTTCACCAGCCACGCGACCATCGCCGCCACCTGCTCCGCCGCCCTGCGCCGCCAAGGCCGCGGGACTTTAGCCGCCATCGGCTCGGTCGCTGGCGATCGCGGACGGCAGTCCAATTTCCTCTACGGCTCTGCCAAGGCCGGCCTCGCCACCTTCATGGACGGACTCCGCCACCGCCACGCCCGAGAAAAGGACATCCACATCGTGCTCCTCAAGCCCGGCATGACCAACTCCCCCATGACCGCGGACATCCCCAAAAGCCCTCTCTTTTCTAGCACAGCAAAGGTCGGAGCCCTCGGCTGGGAAGCCATCCGCCGCGCCACCCCCGTCGCCTATCTCCCCGGATGGTGGCGCTGGATCATGTTCGCAATCCGCGCCACCCCCGCTGCCCTTTTCCATCGCACCAAACTCTGATCCCGCAGCGAGCACCTGCCACCCGATGACCGCGACCCCAGCACCCACCGCCCCATGGAACCGGAGCGAAGTCATCCTTCTTGGCTGCCTGCTCGCCCTGATCTGGCTGCTCGCCCGCCCGGGCATGACCGCTCCACTGCTGCTCGATGACCACGAAACCCTCTCCCACGTCAGCAGCTTCCAGTCATGGCGCGATGCCCTGAAGCCCGATTGCTTCGGCGTCTTCCGCCCCGTGAAAGGCCTGCTCTTTTACCACTTTCACCTCCACGGCATCCCGCCGCTTCCCACAATCCACTCGCTCGTCCTTGGCGCCTACTTGCTCGCCACCATCAGCATCCACTGCCTCTTCCGACACCTCCTCGGCTGCTGGCGCTGGGGCCTCTTGGCCAGCTTCCTCTGGGCCACCAGCGCGACCCAGACCTCCACCGCCGTCTGGCTGAGCTGTATCAATATCAGCGTTGCCATCCTATTCGCCTGCCCCGCCATTCTCTTCCACCAACGCTCCTGGCACCGCCAAACCAGCCGATCCCTCAGTCTCGCCTGCGTGTTCCTACTGCTCTCGCTCGCAAGCTACGAGACCGCCCTCTGCATCGCACCGGCCTGTCTGCTTATCGATCGATTCCGCGGCCGCAACCTCTTGTCCAAGCCCGCACTCGCCCGCTACCTCGCACTTGGCACCACCACCCTCGCCTACCTCGCCCTCCGCGCATCTTCGGGCGCCCATCACGACGCCCATGCCACCAATGTCGGCTTCGACCCCGACATGCCCGCCTGGCAATTGGTCGCCTCCGCCCCATGGCTGCTCTGGCGACACTTCTCCATGTGGCTCATGCCCTTCGGCAGGATCGAATTCGTCAGCACCTACATCTGGGGACTTTCCGCGCCCCTCCACGAACTCGCCGCCGCATGGGGCTTCCTCATCATCCTGATCACCACCGTCTTCCTGACTCACAAAAAAGCCCCCCTCGTTTCACTAGGCATCGCCCTCTTCCTCGTTGCCAGCTTTCCCACCTCGAACCTCATCCCACTCTGGGTCGGCCCCGTGGAGGATTACTATCTCGTCTTCCCCTCCATCGGCCTCGCCGTCGCACTCGTCGGCATCGCACGGAAAATCATCACCCTCCGAAAAGCCCATCGCACTTCTTCCGCCGCCCTCACCTTCAGCACCTCGCTGCTCGGCAGCCTCCTGCTCTGGAGGATGGCGACGATGCTTCTCTTCTGGCCGCAGGCGAAACTCTGGACCGATCCCATCCAACTCTTCGTCCGGACCATGGACTCCCGACCGGCCCAGTTTAACTGCAAAACCCTCATCGCCCGCGAACTCCTCCTAGGCGGCGAATACCAACTCTCCAAGGAATTGGCGCTCGAATCGATCCGCGAAGCCCCATGGCAACCCTCCACTCACTCCGTACTGGGCGAACTCGCAATCCAAGACGGCGACGACGCGCTCGCGCTCACCCATTTTGAAGAATGCCTTCGCCGAGTCGAGACCGGCAATCTGCATGACTTCGCCAAGCTCCGACGGGCGGCGATCCTTATGAAAAATCCCCTACAACGAGACAATGCCCGCACCGACCTACTCGAAATTCTCAGCCGCCCTGCATCCGACTTCCACTACGACGCAACCCGCGTCCTCACATCGCTCTACCTCGCCGATACCAAACCCGAGAAGGCCCTCCGCACGCTGGAACGATCGCTCACCCTCCACCCCGAAAAGGCTGCCGACCTTCACCCGGTGATCCTCAACCTCAAAACGACCATGCGATCGACAAACCCAACCCAAGACCCATGATTCATTGATTTTCAACGTTTTCCGAACCTATTTAAAAATTTATTGCCAAATTTTAAAAATAATCCTAAGACCCTGAAGCACAGGAAGAGCTAATATTTAATTAATCTTGAGTATCCGTCTCCCAACGCTAGAAACAGCGACGAAAAGCGCGCAATGAGCATGAAAACGCAGTTACCACAGATCAAGCTGCAAGCAGGCTTGGCCATCGGTTACCGCCAAGCCATCGCTTCTCTTCCGGAAGATATCTTTCTCCCAGGCGGCACGCATTTCCTCATCGCTCGCAATGGTCGCGGCAAGACCACCCTGCTCCGTACTTTGGCCAAAACGCTCAAACAGGTCGCAGGGAGCTTCGTGACGGAAGGAAAGACTCAGTATCTGTCGGAAGATTTGCGCTTCGATCCCCACATGAGCGTCGACGGCATCTTCAGGGCGATCGTTCCCGCCGCTCGTCAAGAGGCCGCCCGCCAACTTGCGAAGACCACCGAACTCGACCTCCGGAAAAGTTACGGGCAACTCTCCACCGGCAATCGCCGAAAAACACATCTCATCGTAGCAGAGCAAGCGATCGCTCCTGACCGAGCAAACATCCTCCTGCTAGACGAGCCATTCAGCGGACTTGATGCCTACTCGCGAGAGGTTTTCGAACAACTCTGGCACAACAGCCCCGATCAGGTGCTCCGCCTCGTCAGTTGCCACCCCGATTACGATTCCATGGGCATGCCGAGCACACTCGTCATCCAAGGCAACGAAATCCGCCACAGCACCGGACCGCAACAGATCTGGAGCCAACTGAAGGGTCAGCTCAATTGAACCGCGCCATGAGCCTCTACCGTTTGACCATCGCCACGCTCTTCCGCAGGAAGTCGTGGGTGATCTGCGTCTTTGCGGTCGGCGTGCTCCCCTTCTGCCTCCAACACCTCTCCAGCGGGACCGAAAATCCCGCGCTCCTCAAGCCGGCGATCGCCCAAGCGACTTGGGCGATGGCGTTGCTCTCGACGATCTTCTGGGGCTTTTTCACCGCCGCGATACAGGGCGAAAGCAACGCCCGCTCCGGCCTTGGCGAGTATTTCCTGAGCTCCGGCGTCTCCGCCGGTCGCCAATTGCTCGAGATGTGGCTGGCAGTGCTCACCTACCTCATACCACTTCCATTCCTCGCGGCCGCCATCTGTATCCTCCGCACTAGCCCCGCCCTCACCGAGGAGAAGACGATGTGGATGGTGACCAATTTCCAATACGCCCTTCTCTTCCTCCTCGTCATGACTCCATTGGTCGCCTTGGCCACCGCAGTCGCATCGCGCTTCGGCAGCCTCACCGGCTTCCTGACATCCGGTTTTCTCGCCATTTACGGACTTTACGGCGTCGGTTATCTCAAGCTGCTCGGCAATCTCGAGGAAAACGCGGTCCTCAAATGGATCTGGACCGGCTCGCCGCACTACCACTTCGCCGATCCTACCGAACGCCTGCGCTACAAACTCGGCGCCATCGACTGGGACAAGTTCCCCCTGCTGCTCGCCTACTTCGGCGGCATCATGCTCGTTCACGCCACTCTCTCACGCCTCATTTTTCGCGTACGCGCCACGGCCTGAGAATCACGCAAGCATCTACCACCCATGAACTCTCGCCGCCTCACACTCCACTCGATCCTCGCCCTCTCCGGCGTGGCTCTGTGGACCTACGGCGCGCGGCATCTGGCATCGGATGGGGCTTTCGATTACGATCCGAACCCTCTCGGACTGAAGACCAGCCCATACGGCCAGGTGATTGCCCTCGCCGTCCAAGGCGGGATCGACTCCGATTGGCACCGCGTCGAAGTCGGCTCCAGCAATGGCAGCCAGAACCACAGGCAACTCGAAGTCACCACCAAACCATCCGGGCTGCTGGCACGACTCGAAGACGCAGCCACCGAGCGGACCAATCCCTTACCAGCCACCCACGGTCATAAATTCTACCTTCGCCGCGAAGTCGAAGACCGCCTCCGCTTCGCCTACGAGCTCGATCCCTCGAACTACGCGAACTACAACGCCTACCATCTCTTCCTCACCGAGCCATCCGTCGGGACCCGACGCATCCTCAGCCAGCGTGCAGTGCGTCTCGCCCGCACCACGATCGATTACTCACTCCGCGAAAGCTCCGACCCCCGCCCCGCCCTCACCGCGGCGGCAGCTGCAGGCAATATCCTCGAACTGATGCTCCTCAGTCCTGACGAGTATGATCTCGATACCGTCCAGCGTCAGTTTACCGAGCTCGACCGCGCTCTCGCCCGCCATCGAGACCTCGCTTCCAGGTGGCTCGATTCCGGCGAGTTTCAACGACTCTCTCCAGCCCGCCAGCAGGAGATGCTCGAACGTTTTCACTTCGTCACCAAGGTCCGCGATGCCGCAGCAGGGACCATTTCGCGCCTGATCTCCGCCACTTCCGAGCAGGCCTCCAATTCGCACTGATTCATGTTCACCGCCGTCCAAGAACCGCCACCGCTCCCCGCAGGCAATGATGCCTCCGGGACGAGCGCACGCTTTGCACCCGGCATGGACGGAGCAACCTTGCTGGCGATCATCTTCCGCGTCTGCAAGGAGATCCGCGTCTCGGACATCCAAATGCGCGCCGAGCGCCCCGTTTACATCCATACCAACAAAGGCGTGGAGAAACTCGACATGCTCGGGATTCTCAGCGACCGGCACATGGACTCGATCCTCAAAGAGCTCATCAGCCATCGCGAAAGCGCCAGCTGCAGCTTCGGCGACAACGAAAACCTTCCCCTCACGCTCGAGGAAAAGATCGCCAACGCCATCCGTGAATTCGTCGAACGTAAGGTGGCCGATTTCTCATGCGACGGCGTTCCGATGGGCAACGATGGCGAACGCTCCGGTCGCCTCCGTATCCAAGCACACCTCAGCTCGTCCGGCCTCGGGATCACCTGCCGCATTCTCAACGATTTCATCCCGGAACTCGAAAGCCTCGGCATCGATCCCGATACCAATGCCACACTGCGCCAAGCCGTCCAGAAACGCGCCGGCCTTTGTCTGGTGACCGGCCCCACGGGCTCCGGCAAATCCACCACCCTCGCCGCCCTCATCGATTGGCTGCGCCGCAATCACGGCAAGCACATCGTTACCGTGGAAGATCCGATCGAATACCAGTATCCGGACGACATGGAAGACCCGGAATACCCGGGCCGTCGGGTCGCTTGCCCCAGCGTGGTCACCCAGCAGGAAGTCGGCCGCGACCTCCATTCCTACCGTCAGGGATTGAAGGACGTCTTACGCAAGGCCCCGCATGTGATTCTGCTCGGTGAGATTCGCGACCGTGAGGCGATGGAAACTTGCATGGAGGCCGCCCAAACCGGCCACCTCGTGCTCTCCACCCTGCACACCACCGGTGCCGTCAAAACCATCGGCCGCATCCTCGAGCTCTACCCCAAGGAAAGCCACGGCTCCATCCTCTCACGACTCTCTGAAATCCTTATTTTCATCCACTCGCAAGGCCTGCTCAACGGCGTCCAACGCCGCGTGCTCACTTACGAATTCCTGCAAAACAACGACGACTCCGTCGCCTCAGCGATTGCCAATTACGAGGCAGGCGCACGATCCCTAGAAGACGTGATCCGCCGTGCCGGCAATATCGAATGGGACGCCAACCTCCGCCGCCTGCTACGCCAAGGGCTGATTACCGAACACACTTTCGAGAACGCACGAATGAACCGGGACGATTCAGAAATCCTCTAGGTTCACCCATGCGGCCTCCCTCCCAGGACAAGAAACACACCCCTAACGAATAGACACACATGAAACTGACACACATCAACAAGCGCGCGAAAGGCATGACGCTCCTCGAGCTGACGGTCGTCATCCTCGTTCTGCTTTCCCTCATCTCCATCCTCTTCATCGGCGCCCGCGCCTGGAAGAAGGGCTCCGACCGCGCCGCCAACATCATGGTGGTCCGCAACGTCCAACAGGCCGTTCGCTCCTACCAAAACATGAACAACATCTCCGTCGGTGCCGCCGTCGATGCCACCGTTGCCGGCCCCATCTTCGGACCCGGAGACTTCATCGAGAACCTTCCCACCCACCCCGTGGCAGGACTCTCCTACACCTACACCGGAACCGTTCCCGCCATTGGAACGCTGTTCACCTCGAGCACCGGCACCCCGACCAATGGGGGAGCTCTCAGTGACTACGCTCCAACCAACTACCAAGACTGGTAATTCAGCAAGACCGCCGTTTTTCCATCAGCCCGAGGAGGCTGGAAAAACAAACAAAGCATCCACATGAGGCGGCTTGGCGGGTGATTCCGTCAACCAAAGCACGAGATGACTCCCAAGCCGCCCTTGCCCACTTTTCAAATCTCTCCCCAAACGTCGTAACAACCATGAAATGCACTCGCATCACCCGGCCCGCGAAAGGCATGACGCTTCTCGAACTGACCGTCGTCATCCTCGTTCTGCTGTCCCTCATGTCCATCCTCTTCATCGGCGCCCGCGCTTGGAAGAAGGGCTCCGACCGCGCCGCCAACATCATGGTGATCCGCAACGTCCAACAGGCCGTTCGCTCCTATCAAAACATGAACAATGTCGCGGTCGGCGCCACCGTTGGAGTCACCACCGCAGGCCCGATCTTCGGTGCCGGGAACTTCATCCAGAATCTTCCAACCCACCCTGTGGCAGGACTCTCCTACACCTACACGGGAACCGTCCCTGCCATTGGAACGCTGTTCGCATCGAGCACCGGAACCCCAACCAACGGCGGAGCCCTCAGCGACTACGCTCCGAGCAACTACCAAGACTGGTGATCGCTGTTCGGCTTCCTTTCCCCAAGCGGAAACAGGAAGCCGTCGCGACCACCCTCCGCCCGGGAGAGCACCTCAGTCCAACAAGGCTAGGTTCACTCTCCCGGGCCAGCCGCCGGAACCCCGGCCACACTCCCCGATAATAACACACAACACACCCACACCCGCATGAAACTGACCCGCATCACCCGTCCCGCAAAAGGCATGACGCTCCTCGAGCTGACCGTCGTCATCCTCGTCCTGCTCTCCCTCATGTCCATCCTCTTCATCGGCGCCCGCGCTTGGAAGAAGGGCTCCGACCGTGCCGCCAACATCATGGTGATCCGCAACGTCCAACAGGCCGTTCGCTCCTATCAAAACATGAACAACATCGCCGTCGGTGCCGCCGTCGATGCCACCGTCGCCGGCCCCATCTTCGGACCTGGAGACTTCATCGAGAACCTCCCCACCCACCCTGTGGCAGGACTCTCCTACACCTACACCGGAACCGTTCCCGCCATTGGAACGCTGTTCACATCGAGCACCGGCACCCCGACCAACGGCGGCACCCTTGCAGACTACGCACCGTCGAATTTCCAAGACTGGTAAAGTTCGCTCATCGATGCGGCCGGGTGACAGACCCGGCCGCATCGGACTCGATCCCGATCACCCTGCCAATTTCCGTGGCGGGCAATCGGTCGCTCATCCTCTCCCCCAAAAGCTCCCCCCGGCCGATGCTCGCACACTCAAGCAATTCGTCTCTTGGTCGCCTACCAACATCCAGCGGGTCTCAACCCTCTCCAACGCTTCCGCCAAGCGGGCGCCATCCTCAAAGGCACCAGCCGCGCGGTTAACGAAGCCTGGTACCGCAGCGCTCTCGACCTCGATCTCCAGCTCCATCTGCGGGTCGATGGCATCCGCATCGACTCGCATATCTACGACCGCCGCTCCCGCGAATGGACCAAGGGCCCACTCCTCGACGAAGCCCTCGCCCGCGATCCCGCAGCCATCCCCTCTTTCGCCGAGGAAGTCATCGATCTCGCCCGCAAAGCCGGTGCCGATGCGATGGGCGTGATTCTCCACATCGCCGACGAATTCGCGACGTCGGAACTCAAGCCGGAACTCGACAATCCGGCCTCGCTCCCCGAGCTCCGCAACACGATCGAAAACGATCCCAAATCCGTTCTCGACGACTCCTCGGTTTCAGCCACCGAAAGCAGCTGGCGACTCATCCCCTACCCGGCCGCGGGAGGCGAAGCCATCGCCACGACCGTCTGCATCAGCAGAAATTGGGCGAACCTACTCTCTTCGATCCGCAAATTCGGCGAAGCTCGGAATTTCCCGCTCATTACCCGCGCCACCAGCGCACCGCTGATCAGCCTGCTCGCCCTCCCCGCACTGAAAACAGACGAGCTCAGCCGACCCCTGATCGCCATACTCCCTTATCCACGCTTTACGCTGCTCGCATTCTTCAACGAGCACGGTGATCTCCGTCTGCTACGCACCCTTCAACACCGCGGCCAACGACGCCCAACCCAGCTCCGTCAGGCCGTCGCCACCACCGCGGCTGCCCTCGAGCTGGCAGACCCAGAAGTCTTCCTCATGCCATCCACCAGCGAGCCAGGGGATGTGCATTTGTTGGCCGATCTCCAAACGGCCTTCCCTACCACCTCACTCCGGGAGCTCGATGCCTCGAACTCCGAACCCCACGAGTCCACTCCACTCACGGGCTGCCCCGAACTCCGTATCGCCGCAAGCCTCGCCGAGACAACGGAAAGCCCCCTCGCCACGTCACACACTTTCTCCATCCTCCGCGGCGAAGGATGGGCAACGCAAGATTTCCTGCCCGTCGCCACCGAAGACGCCGAAACCTTCCCCACCCGCAGCGAAATGAAGTTGCTGCGCTCGGCTCGATACGCGCAGATCGTCTTCGCTCTCGTCGCCCTCGTCGCCCTCACTTGGACCATGCTCCAAATGTACGAGATGATGCGTCAACCGGCGTGGAAGTTCGACCCCAATAGCGCCGAATCCCAGCGCCAACGCCTCGCCAATCTCACCGCTGAACGTTCCAAGATCGATCACTGGGACAACCTTCTCGAAGACCGCTCGAAAGCCTGGACCACCATGGAGTTGCTCGCCGAGCTGTTCCCGGAAAAAAGCGGCTTCCTCGTAAAAACCTTCAACCACAGCGTCCGCTCCGAACCCAGCCCGGGCCAGGCGAAATCCGGCTTCGTCCGCGAATGGAAAATCACCGGCCTCTCCCGCGACGAAGCGCTGGAAAGACTCGCAGTGCTCAATACCCGCGACGGGATCTCATCCATCTTCAACCTAGTCGCAAAAAACACCGACAACCCATCCTTCCGCACCGACTTCCCCAGCCGCAGCCTCGTGGTGAATGTCCGGACCCTCGAAAATGGGATCTATCGCCCAGGCCCCGTCGACGAACTCTCCACCCTCGATGAGGCCACCTACCCCTTCTCTTTCGATCTCACGATCACCCAGCGCTTCGAATCCTCCGATCCGATGGCCGTCACCGCAGCCGCCGCTCCCTGACTGCGTTCCCTCTCGCACCGCGACATGTTTTACCGCCAATCCATCCTCATTTTCGGCTTCATCCTGCCCCTCCTCGCTTGCGTGGGAGTGTTCGCCGGAGGCCTCGCCATCAAATCAAACGCGACCGCTTCTTTCGAAAACAAGCAGACCTTGTTCAAAGCTACCGAGATGAATCGCTTCGGCTCGATCGGCCTCGAAACCCAAGTCGGAAAACGCCGTGAGCACTTCGAACGCTGGAACGAGCAAATGAAAAACGAATCGTCGAATTCGATCACCTCCCACCTCAAGGAGATCGGTGACATGCTCCCAGCTAAGGAATTCCAACAAACCGCGGCGGAATACCCACCCGGCAAGGCGGGATTTGCCACCAGCTCGGCCCAGAAATCCTCGCAAGTCAGACTCGCTTTCCGCGGCACCTTCCGCTCGATGCAGCGGGCCTTCCTCGAATTGGAAACCCGCATGCCGCAACTCCAACTCCAGGAGCTCAAAATTGATCCCAGTTCCTCTTCCTCGTCCGGCCTGAACTTCCAGGTCACCTACACCGCTTGGGAAAAATGACGATCGCCTGCAAAGTCCCATCCCACCCAAGGACCACCATCCGGGTCTTCCTCCTGTTTGGCACCTTCGTCACGGCTCTCCACGCAGTCGATACCGTCAATCCCGGCACGACTCCGGATTCCGACCTCGGCCCCTCGCGCTACGCCGGCGCGAAGATCTCCGATTACGTGAAGGATCTCTCCGCCCGCTTCGCCATCCGCACCCGGGTCACCGACCCCTTCGCCCGGCATCAGGATCCAGAGTTCAAGCCCGCACAACCCAAACTCATCACGAAAACCGCAATCCAACGCTACCGACCCGAGCCCCCGATAGCCTTCTCCGATGTGATCCGGTCGATCAAGGTCAACATGGTCACCCCGGACAAACAGCAATTCCTCATCGCCGGCCGCAGTTTCCGACGCGGCGAAGTGTTCCCGCTCCAACTCCCAAACGGCAAGCAACTCAAAGTCCAAGTGACTTCGGTGAGCTCCACCCGCATCGATTTCCGCAATATCGAAACCGGCGAAACCGCACCGCTCAAACTCGACATCTTCCCTCCCGGCATGCGCAAGGGCAGCGGAAAAATCTCTGCACCCGGCCTCCAAACACCCGGTTCCAACACGCCACTTCAAGTCCAGCCTTCCCCATGACCCCCGCCACCACCACGGCACTCATCGTCGCACGATAGCATCGCACACCTCACTCGTCATGAAGCACGCACTCACCTTCTCCACACTGCTGGCCCTCTCGCTGGCATCCGCTTTCGCCCAAGAACCGCCCGCCCTCGATCCCGCCATTCCGGCACTCCCGGAACCGGCCCCGCCATCTGCACCATCCACTCCCGCGGACGAGCCCCCCCCTGCCACCGAGACGGCACCGCTGCCGGTCGATCCCACGATCCCCGGGACGACTCCAGATTCAGAGGAACCCGCAGGTAGCAACGAGATCCAAGAGTCCGATGAGGGCTATCTGATCAAAGATGCTCCCCTCAACGACATGTTCCAGTTCCTCGCGAAACAGGCGGGCCGCCAATACTTTCACAACGCCAAACTGCTGACTCCAGAGTTCAAAGTCACCGGCCACCTGAACGACGGCGACCCACTCCAACAAATGGAGGAGCTTGCCTTCATGTATGGCCTGACCCTCTACACCAAAGGCAGCACCATCTACGCCCTCAGCTCGGCCCAGCTCAGCCAACTTCCAAGCTCGGAGTTCCACTACCAACTCCGCTATCTCCGCTCCGCCGATATCGAGCAAATCAAGGCCCTGGTCCAGCCCATGCTCACCCCGGGCACCGGCATCGTGAACTTCGAACCAAAGACGAATACCATCGTTATCATCGACACCGCACACCGCATCGAACAGGCCAAAGGCCTTCTCAGCCGCATCGACCAGGCGAAGGGCCAAATCGTCGTCGAAACCAAAATCCTGCGCATCAACAGCAGCGCTGCCGAACGGGTCGGCATCAACTGGTCCGACTCACTCGGCGAATCCGGCGCCTCAATCGAAATCGCCCGCAGCCTCAACAGCATCTTCGGCATCGATACCAATTTCTCTGCACAGGCGGGCACGACAGGCGAATCCCTCGCTGCTACCGAGAGCGCAGCCGCGAGCAATTTGGTGCTTTCACCGATGCAGCTCAACGGTGTCCTCCGCGCTCTCGCGGAAGGAAATTTCGCCACCCAGGTTTCCAGCCCGACCCTCATCACCGAAGACAACGAGCAAGGCTCGATCTCGATCATCGATCGCATCCCCATCATCACCAAAACCCAAAGCGGATCAGGTGACACTGCCATCGCCACGGAAGAAGTCCGCTACAAAATCGACAGCGCCGACAAGGCCATCACCGAAGATGCTAACAACCATCGCGAAGTCGGCATCTCGGTGGTCGTCACCCCCACTCTGCTGCCCGATGGAACCATCCGAATGAAGCTCCGCCCACGCTCCGCCCAGATCTCCGGCACCGTTCAGGGAGCGGAAAATTCCTATCCTCGGGTCACGGAATCCATGGTCGAGTCCCTCTCGCGAATCCCCGATGGTCACTCGCTGGTTGTCGGCGGCTTCTACGGCGAACTCGAAAACAAGGACCGCTCCAAAATCCCCCTCCTCGGCGACTTGCCGATGATCAACTTTTTCTTCAAGAGCAAGGAGACCATCAAGGAAAACGCCAGCCTCGTCTTCATCGTCACCCCCACCGCCTACGACCCCGCCAGCACCGGAGCCAACCAATTCCAGTCTGACCGTATCCAACGGAACGTCGCACTGCCTCTGAGCCACGACTGGGTGGACCCGGAACAGAATCCCGGTCCCGCCCACGAACCCGACCTCCAGCGCACTCTCCGAGGCTTCCGACCGCAACAAACGCCGAACTTCCCGGAACCCGCAAGCAAGCAGCCCAAGGAGCGCTTCAGCAGAGTACGCAAGTGAGCTCCGACACGCGCCCGTCAAAGCCAAGCCCATGTGATTCCGATGCCACCCACCCTTCGCAGTAATTCATCCTCCGCGAGAAAGCCAGCAGTGCTCGCCACCGCGTGCTTGGAGCAGAGCATCGACGCCATCGAGGCCGCAGGTATCGCAGACGCAACTGAGATCGCCCGGACCCGTTTGCACTACGAGCGCGCCATCTCGGAAGAACGACCGCTCGATATCCTCGAAATCCTCGCCCGGGTCCAAGGTGCCGAGGAAGAACACATTGGCAGCGAAACCGCACGCATCGCGCACGCGATTTCCGGCGTCATCCACCCGACGCCTCCGATGATTCCCTTCGCCGGCAAACTCATCGCCCCGACCGCCTTTTACGAGTCCTTTCCATTCCTGCTCGCGACCGCGAAGCTCCTACTTTCACCGGTAATCTACGCCGAAGACACCGACGCCGTTGGCACCGGCTCGCTCAACCCCATCGCCGCACGCCTCATGGCGGAGGAAATCGTCGCCGTCACCCATGACCGCTTCGGCATCAAGCCCTTCGTTACCGCCGTGCGCATGGATTACGAAAGCTGGTCATTTCTCACCCGCAAACACTTCGGATCGTGATCGACTACGACTCCATGTCATTCAACGAGCTGATCAGCGGGCAGATCATGCGCGCGCTGACGGATCACGATCCGCAATTCGGCGAACTCTCACACGACCAAGTCGCCAACCGGGTCACCCGCTACTGCTTCATGGGAGCCCTCGCCAAGATCAACGGCCTGTCGTTCTTCCCGAAAGTCGCCGAGTTCTGCGATGGCTCCCTCCACGCCTGCTGCGATCCCACCGTCCTCACCCGCGGACTCTTCAGCCCGCTCTCCATCACCGGTGACAAGCTCATCGTCGCCGTCGCCAACCCCTGGAGCCCGCTCCCCGAAGAATACCTCGCGCCGCGCTTCCCTGAACTGGAGCTCGTCAAGGTCGTTACCCTCGCCTCGGAAATTTCCCGCGCGATCGAGTCCGTCGCGACCAACTCCGGACCCAGCCGTTCCGAGCTGGAAGCCATCGATGTCGAGGACAGCGACGACGGCATTCGCGACTTCGACGTCACCACCGAACACAGCGAACCGATGGCGCAACTCGTCGCCACGGTCATGGCGGAAGCGGTGAAATCGCGCGCTTCCGACATCCACTTCAAGGTCGAAAAGGAATCTTTCTACTACGCCTATCGGGTCGACGGCGACATCGGCCACAAAGTGGAGATCCCCATGAAACTGAAGGACCGGCTCGATGCCTTCCTTCTCAATCTCATGAAACTCCCCACCGAGATCCGCGCCACCGCACCCGGCATCTCAGGACGTTTCACGATCTCCTATTTTCACCGCCCGATCGACATCCGCTACGAGCGCCACCGGACCTATCGAGGCTACCACATCACCATGCGATTGCTCGATAAGAGCAACATCAACGTGACCCTCGGCAAAGGCACGCTCGCCTTCGACGAGGAGACCCTTTTCGAACTCAACAAAGTCATGAAGGTGCCGGCCGGCATCATCGTCATGTCAGGCCCCACCGGGTCGGGAAAATCGACGACGCTCAATGCGATCCTCCGCGAGCTGAACCGCCCCGATGTGAACATCCTTACCTTGGAAAATCCGGTCGAAGATGAGGTTCCCGGCATCACCCACTGCGACCTGAAATCGCCCAAGGAGTTCAAGCCGATGATCGCCTCCTTCATGCGGTCTGACCCGGACATCATCCTGATGGGAGAAGTCCGCGATATCGAGTCGGCCGAGCTCGCGATCGAAGCGGCGGTCACAGGGCACAAAGTGCTCACCACCATCCACACCCCGCGCGCTTCCCAAATCATCGAGCGCTTCGAACAGCTCGGTGTCGAACGGTGGAAAATCGCACAAACCCTCAAAGCGGCCTGCGCGCAACGCCTGGTCAAACTACTCTGCCCTTACTGCAAGGAGGCGGCCCCGGGGATCTCCGAACACGATCGCCGAACCTTCAATCTCGACGATTCCTGGGCCAGCATCCCCGTGTTTTCGGCCAAGTCCGGAGGCTGCGCCGAATGCCGCAACTCCGGCTACAGCGGACGTACCGCCATCCTCGAGATCATTCCCATCACCCCGAAAACCTCCGACATGCTGTCGAAAGGCGAGATCTCCCCCTACGATCTGGAAATCAAAATCCAACAGGAAGGCAAGCTCCCGAATCTCCGCCGCAGCGGCCTCCGCCTGCTGAGAGAAGGAAAGACCGACATCGACGCCATCGCCAAGGTCATCGACATGACATACACCGATGAATAACGCGCCCCCCAATCCCAACGCTAAATCTCCTGCCGCTTCGCCGGCGGCGACTCCAGCCTCCTTCAGCTTTTTGAAGAGCTCCAAACCCAAGGAGTTCAACAAAAAGACCCTCATCGCTCTATTCCGCGGCATCAGCTCGATGCTCCGAGCCCAGATCAACACCGCCGATGCCCTGAAATACTACGGCCAAGGACTCTCCGATAAGGTCATGGCCGATACCCTCGTCAAAATCCGCGAGGAGATCAACGCAGGCGTCAGCGTGCACGAGGCCTTCAAGCGAACGGGACGCTTCAGCGACATGGTCGTCGGCCTCATCCAGGCAGGGAGCGATGCCGGGCAACTCCATCAAGCATTCCAATCACTGTCCGCCCGCTTCACCAGCGAACTTCACTTCGCAAAGGCGATCAAAAAAGCCACCCTAATGCCGGCGGTGATCATTTCCGTCCTGCTCGGCGCCTTCGTGGTGTCGCAGGTTCAGATCGTCCCCCAAGTGCAACAAATGCTCGCAGGGGTTGGAGCCAAGCCCGATGGCATGACCGCCATCTCTTTCAAAGTCGCGGAAATCACCCGCTCCGTCTGGCCGATCGTCTTCCTCTCCATCGCCGGCACGGCCATCACCATTTGGCGATCGGAAAAAGTCCGGAACCTGCTCCTCGGCCTCGCCATGTCGAAGTGGCGCATGCTCCGCCTGCTGATCCTCAGCCTGCGCCAAATGACTTTCCTCTCGACCATCAAGCTCCTTCACGGCAACGGCATCAACCTCGCGAAGTCGATCCGCGTCTCCGCCAACAGCCTCAAAGGCACGCCCTTCTATCAGGAACTTCGCAGTGCCGCGGACAAATACGAACATTCCGGCGTACCGCTCTCCACCGCCTTCGCGAAGTACACTTCGGTCGATGCCCAGGTCGTCCACATGCTGTCCATCGGAGAAAAATCCGCATCGCTGGACAGCCAACTCGAAATGCTTTCCCAAATGTATGAAGAGGACGCGGAAAATTACATGGCGGCTTTCACCGCCGCCGTCAGCTTTCTCGTTCTCATCATGGCAGTGTTCCTCATCGCCGCCGTGTTCATCGGCACCTTCCTCCCGATCTTCCTAATGGGACCGAAAATGATGAACAGCGGCGTCTGAAAGTTCCTACCCCATCCACGGCATGCAACTCACACGACTCGATCGCTGGCTGCGCGAACGCTACGTTTACGAGACCCACATCTACACGCTCCGCATGCCCGATCATATCCCCGTCGGAACGATCGCCGAGGAGCTCCCGGAAGCACCCGGCCGACGCTTCCGCCACCGATTCATTCTCCGCAGCGAAAGCGCGGTGAACGAGCTGGTCGCCCATTTGCGGGATGCCAACCAAATGTTCACCACCCGCGTGGTCGACCGCGAGGAATGGTATGTGCCCTTCATCGCCCCCCAAGGAAAGTCCGTCACTTGGTGGTTCGTCTGGTTCGCGATCAGCCTGGTCGGAGCTTACGGGCTCCTCCAATTGGCTCGCATGGCGTGGGCAAATCCCAATCTTCAGAAAAATCTCAGCGAGGCCCTCGAAATCCTCAAAGGATGACAAAAGCGCCCCGGAATCCTCAAGATTTCCTTCTTTTCAAGAAATACGAGGAATCTTAGCGTCCTCCCCATCTCATGGAGGTTTACCCAGCCCATCACCCCGCCCAACGCGGCTTCACGCTCGTTGAAATGACGGTCGTGATTCTCGTGCTGATATCCATGATCACCGCCGGCTTTTACGGTACCAATGCCTACCGAAGCTGGTCGCTTGCCCGCGAAGCATCCGAGAACTTGCGAACCGCCTACGTTGCCCAGCGCACCTACCTCGCCGACAATCCGACCACTCCGGTTTCGACGCTCACCCAGCAACTGCTCCTGCCCTACGTCCCGGGGAACCCCGGCAGTTTTCCCAGCGGCAAGTCTCTGAACGGAGCAGCCCTGACGGTTAGAGTCAACGTGTCCCCGCCCTTCATGACCACCAGCGCTGGCGGAACTACGGGAGACCGCTACGATCCCTCTGCCAATACCTCGGACGCCTTATGGGACGTCGGCGAATGAAAACCGCCTACGGGTCGGCCCTCGCAGCCACCTTGCTGGCCAGCCTCACGCTGGCATCAGCAAACGATTTCAACTTTTTCGGCGACTATCTGATCCTGCGGCAAACGAAGGTCACCGGCAACGGCAAGGTGATCGATGTCCCGATCAAGCCGCTCAAACTTTCGGTCTCGACCGATGGAGTGAACGTCCGCATCCACAGCGACCCGCAGGGCAATCACGCTTCGCTCTTCGCAATCTACCGGTCGGACGGAATCGGTCGTCAAACTCAAGCCGGCGGCCCGCTCGAGGTGGTCCCCGGCATTCAGGCCACCAGCATTCACGGAGGCGTCCACAAGCACCTCCGCCTAACCCGCGACGCCCTGATCCTCACGGTCTTCCCCGGAGTTTCGGACCAGACCCTCATTACCCATGCCTCTCTCGTCCCGCCTAGCGGCACATCCCGCTCCGAAAAAGCGACCCCCAAGGCATCAACCGCCCCTTGAGACCATGCGACCCTTGCCGACCCATCAACCCGCGGACGCGTCAGCCAAGACAGCCGGCCAAGCAGCCGCAGCTCCACCCTCACTCGCCGCCAAAAGCCAGCCCTTGCTACTCGCCATTAGCACCTGCCTCGCTGCCATCTTCTGCATCCTCTATCTCCAGAAGCCTGTCATCGTCCGTCAGGCCTCGCAAAACGAGCAAGCCGCAAGCCTCCCGCCTTCCCCAACAAACCCGCAGCCCCTCGCAGAGGCCCCGCTCCTGCCCGGCGGCACGACCCTACCCGGCGACTCCGCGAGACCGCTCGCAGCCGATCCCCGCCACCTCTCCCCGGCGATTGATGCAGAAGCATCCCCCTACGAAGAAACCAATCTTCGCATTCAACATGCCCTCACCGCTCAAGGTCCCGCAGGCGAAGACCTCGGCAAAATCATACTGGAAGTCCCCGTCCTCTACCAAAGCCGCTCACTGCGCTGGACGCCCGAACAAGTCGCCCGCGCCCGCGATCTGATGATCCGCATCGGTGGCTTTCAGGAAAAATCACGCAGCCTTCGCGAGGAAGGACAGCTCCTGATGGAAGAATGGAACGCACTCGTTGCCGACTCCATCCCCTCGACCATGCTCCGAGCCGACAGCCCGACACTGCCAGGCCACCCCCGTCATGCCGAGTCGAGCGGCCTCGACAGCAGCAAAGCGATCGAACTTCAAAGCCGATGAACACCTCCCACACCCTCATCGCCAGCCTCGCGCTCCTGTCGGCAGCCACCCACGCCGCTACCCCGCACGACGGAACGGCCGATCGAGACCCGCTCCTGTCCGCTCTTCACCAGGGTTTCGGCTCGGCCCAACCAGCTCCAGGGGAAGAGGAAATCCCCAGCGTCGTGCCGAGTCTCGTCCCAGATACCGCGGGTCACCGCCCCAGCCCGAAAGGAATTCGAGTGAGCATCGAACCCGGCAAAAACGACGGCGTCAAAGTGGATCCCTCCGCGGTGAAATTGCTCGCACCCTTCCCCGCCAAGCCCCTCACTCAGGCCCCTGCAGGATGGAAGATCCAGCAACCGGAAACCGTTCCCGCCTTCGCACGCCAAATCCGTCTCGAGAACGGGACCGAAATCACCCTCTCGATCCGCCCTCACCTGCTGGTCCCCGCTGCCGATGGCCGGCAGTCGTTCGCCATCCAAGAACCCGGCTACAATCCCACGCTGGGCTACGCTCAAACCCGCACCCTCGGCGCGATCCTCGGCGACTCACTCGAGCGTATGGATGAGGACTCCCGCAGGCTCGGCGAAAGCCTCGACCAACTCGAGCAGTTGCTGTCCTCGCTCCCTCCGACCCCGACCTCCACCTCCTCAAAACCCTCTCCCAAGGGCAAATCGCGATGAACACCCAACTCATCCCCGCCATCTGCCGCAGCGCTCTGACGCTGATGGTCGGTGCCGCCGCAGGACACTGGATGGGCGTCCGTGCCCTGACAGCATCGGCCACCCATTCCAGCGATACACCAGTAGCGGCACCGCTCGTCCCGCAAGCAGCCCCGGAATCGATCGCAGCGAACCCGCCCCGTCCGCCCCAAGAACCCACCACTGCTCCCGCCAGCGATGAGGATCAGCAAAACCGCATCGAGAAATTGCTCACCTTGCTGGAAAGCAGCATGGAACAGAACAAGGAACTTCGCGACCGGATCGGCGAAACCAATCGCGACCTGATGGAGCTGCGTTTCCAGGTCGATAGCTACGATGGCCAATTCCGACCACTACAAGTGGAAGAGGAACCCAGCGACTACGATCGCAGCGGAAGCGGAGTGCTGCCGCCACGCGAGACGCCGTAAAAAAGAGGCGGCACCCTTGCCGCCTCTTTTGAAATTCTAAACTTCGCGCCCGGGACCAGGTCCTCCTACCAAGGCATCGGGAAGGCGCGATTGAATGCGAAGACTCGCTCACGGACCGCGTGCAGCTTCGCCTCATCACCGATCGACCCAAGGGCCTCGGCGATGAAGTCGGCGACTTGCTCGACGTCCTTTTCCTTCATCCCACGCGTCGTCACCGCGGGCGTTCCGATCCGGATACCACTCGGCTTCATCGGGGTGCCGGTGTCGAAAGGAATCGAGTTCTTGTTCACCGTGATCCCCGCCTCATCGAGCGCGTGCGATGCGTCGGAGCCATTCAGACCCTTCGGCCGCAGGTCCACCATCATCACGTGATTGTCCGAACCACCAGAGACGATCCGGAAACCATGACTGGAGAGTCGGGCGGCAAGCGCCTGGGAGTTCCGCACCACCTGTTCCTGGTATTCACGGAAAGTCGGCTTGAGCGCCTCGCCGAAGCAAATCGCTTTGGCAGCGATCACGTGCATCAGCGGTCCACCTTGAATCCCCGGGAACACTTGGGCATCGATCTTCTTAGCGAATTCCTCCTTGCACAGGATGATCCCTCCGCGCGGTCCACGCAGCGACTTGTGGGTCGTCGAGGTCACAAAATCCGCGAAAGGCACTGGGCTCGGATGCACCCCGGCAGCCACGAGGCCAGCGATGTGCGCCATATCCACGAAAAGGTAGGCACCCACCTCGCGGGCGATCTTCGACATCCGCTCGAAGTCGATCACCCGCGAATAGGCACTGGCCCCGCAAGTGATCAGCGCCGGCTTGCACTCGCGGGCAAGTTGGGCGAGGGCATCGTAATCGATCTGCTCATCGTCCGGGCTGACCCCGTAGTGGACCACATCGTAAAACTTCCCGGAGAAGTTCGCCTTGTGCCCGTGGGTCAGGTGACCACCGTGAGCCAGATCCATCGTCAAAATCCGATCACCCGGCTTGAGCACCGAGAAGTAAACCGCCGTGTTCGCTTGCGAACCGGAGTGCGGCTGGACGTTTGCATGCTCCGCCCCGAAAAGCTCCTTGGCGCGGTCGATCGCCAACTGCTCGATCACATCGACATTCTCGCAACCACCATACCAACGACGGCCGGGATAACCCTCGGCATACTTGTTGGTCAGCACCGAGCCCTGAGCCTCCATCACCGCTGGCGAAGCGAAATTCTCCGAAGCGATCAGCTCGATGTTGTTCCGCTGGCGCCGCTCCTCGGCGACGATCGCGGCGTGGATCGCCGGGTCGGTCTCGGCAATACGGGAGCCCGATGACTTGCAGACCCGTTGCTCGTGACGACCACCCTCGAAAGCGGTCGCAAGAAATGCGTCGGCCATCGCGACCGCCGTAGCCGCGTTGAGCGACTTTCCGCCCAAGCAGAGCACATTCGCATCGTTGTGAAGGCGAGTTGCCACCGCCTCATCCACGGTGCGGACATTGGCCGCCCGCACGTGGCGGTGACGATTGGCGGCGATGCAGACACCGACACCGGAAGTGCAGCAAAGAATGCCGAAATCGCGAGTGCCGTCGGAAATGGAACGACCGACCAGATTCGCAAAATCCGCATAGTCGACCGATTCACTGCCGTGGGTTCCGAAGTCCGTGACCTCGTGACCGGCGGCCAGGAGATGGGCGACGATGGCTTCCTTCAGTTCAACTCCGCCATGATCGGCGCCGAGGGCAATACGCAGGGAGATTTGGCTCATGATGATCGCAGGGGCGGGACGGAAATTGGCGCGGAGGCGGAAAGTGCCAAGTAAGAATTTCCGCTGGCCCGAAAAGGCTCGAAAAATCTCCTCACAAGGGACGGCGCACGATGCCCCCAAGGCCGAAATTCACCTCACTTGGAGCTCCCGCCCTGCCACGTTTGATCAATGAAGGCGATCAAGCTGGGAATCGCCACATCCAGCGTCTTTCCGACCTCCGCGTAGGCCTTCTTACCCATCCCGATCGGATCGGGCACGTCCGCAGCCACCCCTCGGCCAGGAATCTCGACGAATTCACAGACCAGGAAAAACTTGTCGGCAAAGTCAGGGAACAAATTCTCCAACGCGTCCAAATGGCCCGCGGTCATTGCAAAGACATGGGTCGCGCGCTCAAGCAATTCGGCCGATACCGGCTGACTCTCGAAATCGTTCAATTCAACGCCCCGTGAAGCAAGGAACCGCAGCGTTTCAGGATTCGCTCCGTCACCCGGGTAGGCCGCCACTCCGGCGGATGCGACCTCGAAGTCACCGCGCTCCTCGACCGCTTTTCGGAACAAAGCCTCAGCCATGGGGCTGCGGCAGGTGTTTCCGGTGCAGACGAAAAGAACCGATTTGCTCGCTGACATCGCCGCCACACTGCCTTTTCCCCGACCACCGGTCAAGACAGTGCCCGCCCCAACGAGCCGCAAGATTGCTGCCACGCCCCCTCAAGCTCCCCACCCATCATGAACCCCGACGCCACTCCTTGAGCACCTCCAGGAAGGCCGGCAGGTAGCGCTGCGCCTTGGCCTCGCCGATCCCCGGCACGGCCAAACCCTCCGCCACCGTCGACGGTCGATAACGCGCCAGCCCCTCCAGCGTCTTGTTGCTGAAAATCACGTAAGGCGGCACCTCGTCCCGCTTCGCCAAACGGGCTCTCAAGTCCCGCAACATCGAATACAGCTCCCCATCGAAACCCTGGTCCGCCAGCGATCCCACCACCTCTCCACCACTCCGGTCCGGCCAAGCCAGACGATAGGACGCCTCACCACGCATCACCCGCTCGCCCAGCGGAGTCAGGGTCAAAAGCGGATACTCCCCCGCATCCACACGCACCAAACCCACATCCCCCATCGCCCGCATCAAGGCGTTCAGATAACCCGTCCCCTGCTCCTTCAGCAGCCCATAAGTGCTGAGCCGATCCAGCCCACCCGCCAAAATTTCTTGGGAACGACTGCCACAGAGCATTTGCACGATCTTTCCCCGCCCGAATTTCCCCTCCCAGCCGACATCCGTCTTGCGCGACATCCGTGCCACCCCGCTCAAGGCCTTCCGCACCAGCAATTCCTCCTCCGCCGAAGGCGCCCGCAATTCCCGACTCTCCTCACTCCGGCAAACGTCGCAATTCCCGCAAACATCCGCATCTTCTTCCCCGAAATATCCGAGAATCCACTGCTGCCGACAGCTCCGCGCATAGCAAAGCTCGACCATCGACTTCAGCTTCTCCCGATCGCGCCGCTCCTTTTCCTCCAGTGCCGCCTCGTCGAGTTCCAAGGCCCGTGCGAACACGTCCGGCCGCTTGAGCCGGGTCCCGCGCATCCGCTTGCCCGGGATATCGAATCGCTCGATGTAGCCCGCCCGCCCCAGCGCGACCAAAGCACTGCTCACGGCCATCGAATTCTTCACCCCGGATGCCTCGGTGATGTCCTCGATGCTACGATGAATCTCGTAATCCTTGTCCGCGGCGTTCAGCAGATACTGATAGACCTCGCGAATCGAATGAGCCCCGGGATTCGCCCCCTCGATGAAAAACTCCTGCGTCCGCGTATCGGCGTAATTGAACAGCAACTCGCAGGTCGCGGCCTCGCCATCCCGGCCCGCCCGCCCGGCTTCCTGATAGTAGGACTCGACGCTTCCGGGCACCTCGAAATGAATCACAAACCGGACGTCGGAGCGATCGATCCCCATCCCGAAGGCATTCGTCGCCACCGCCACATCCGCCTTGCGCTGCAGGAAAATGTTCTGAGCTTCCTCCCTTTCCACATCGCTCATCCCACCGTGGTAGGCGATCGCCTTGACCCTCCAAGCCGCCAGCGTCTCCGCGACCTCCTCGACCTTCTTCCGGGTCGCACAGTAGACGATGCCCGTCTTGTTCGCGGTTATGATCTCGCGGATCCGGTCATACTTCTGCTGCTTCTTTTCGACCGCAGTGATCCCCAGCGAAAGATTCGGACGAGCGAATCCACTGACCACCTCGAAAGGTTCGCGCAGCTTCAGCACCTCAAGGATATCCGCCCTCACCACCGGCGTCGCCGTCGCCGTCAGGGCCACGCACTGCGGCCGCCCGATCTTATCCAGCGCCTTGCCGAGCCGCATGTAGTCCGGCCGGAAATCGTGGCCCCACTGGCTCAGGCAGTGCGCCTCATCGACCGCAAAAAGCGAGACCTCCACACCCTTGAGCGCATTCAGGAATGACTCCGCCCGAAAGCGCTCCGGAGCGACATAGACCAGCTTATAGCGCCCGGTCCGCATCCCGTCCAAACGCTCCTTCTGATCCTCCCACGCCACCGTCGAATTGATCAAGGTCGCCGGAATTCCCTTCGAAATCAGGGCATCTACCTGATCCTTCATCAGTGCGATCAGCGGAGAAACCACCAACGTCACGCCCTCGAAACACAGCGCGGGCAACTGATAGCACAGCGACTTTCCTCCACCCGTCGGCATCACCACCAAGCCGTCGCGGCCACTGGTGATCTGCTCGATCACCCGATCCTGTCCATCGAGAAAGCCCCCATGCCCGAAATGCTTCTTCAAGGCTTCGAGCGGAGTCTGAGTCAGAACTTTTGGCGCGGCAGGCAGCATGAACTTGTTCAGATGAACGGACCAAGCCCCAACGGTCAAGCCGGGCTTCAACCTCACTCGAGATAAGGCGACTTCCATCTTTTCCTTTTCGAAATCTTCCGACTGCGGTCCGATCCTCCAACCGATCACGCCGTAAATCGCCTGGCCGGCATCGAGCCATGAAAAACCTCATACCACTCGTTTGGACGACAGCCCTCGGGCTCGCCTGCGCCGAACCCTCGCCCCGGGAATCTGCCCAAAAGCACGAGTCGGCCCGGATCATCGGCTTGGACACGATGGTCAACCAAATGGTCGGCCTCCACCTACGCGGCCTGAAATCAGAACAAGCCTCAGAACGAGCCTTTTGGCGGAGCTCTCTGCGCGAGAACCTTTTCTACTTCTGGTATCTGACCGAAGGTCCCACTCCTCCACTGCCCAAAAGCGAAGAAGTTCGGAGCTTCATCGCCCGCAATCTCATGGTCGCGGCCTATGGCGATAGCCGCAACTGGGAGCCCTTCTTCGCCGACCACGAACCCTTCCTGAAGCTGGGCCCAGGCGAAAAATGGAAACACGATGGAAGCACTTTCTTCACGAGCGAGGCTGATTTCACGAATCGCGAGAAGCTCTTCCAACGCTTCGCTCAGTGGCTTTCGCAAATTCGCAAAGCCGAAGCGCATCGAACCCCATCGCCCACCCGCGATTGAGATTCCGAAATTTCCTACCCTACCGACTCCCCAAAGAACCCCGTTCCCCCAAATCGTCCCCCACCCTCACCCGATCAAGTCGCCGATCGACCCGAAATCCGGCGTGAACAGGCGCTTGTACATCCGAGCTGCATAACCGTCGGTCATGCCGGCCAGGAAGTCGCAGACCAAACGAGCCTTCGCCTGCTCGCCCTCAGCTTGACCGATCTCCGACGCGGCGTCCTCAGGCAGCAGTTGGAAGTCCTGACCATCGATCCGCTCGCCAATGACATAGCGCTTGGCAAGCACCTCCCACAAGCGGTGCAGCAGATGATTGCCCTTGTGCTCAAGCTGCTTGAGCTGGGGAGAAAGGAAGACAACCTCGAAGGCCAGCTTCTTGAAAACCTTTGAATCCGCCTTGAACGCAGGATCGATCTCCAAGCGGAAACGATAGCGATTGGTCGCGCCGCTCAGATGGTTGACGTCGTGGACCAGCCTCGTCGCGCGGACATACTTGCCAATCCGCGACCCGACGAAGGGATCGACCCGCCGCTTGCGAATCGCCGCAATCAGCTCCCCCAACGGAGTGCCTTCCCCCAGCGGCTCACCGCGCTTTTCCGCCCAGGCTTCGATGCGCTCGATCCTCAGAAAACCGGCTCGCACGCTATCGGCGAGATCGTTCAAAGAATACGCGGTGTCGTCCGCCCAATCCATCACCTGACACTCGATCGACTTGAACGAGTCGCGCGAATCGCCCGGCGGCAGCTCTGCCGGAAAATCATGACCGGCCATCGCCCAGTCGAGCCACTCATGCTGAAAGTCGTAAATAAAATGATGCTCCGGCAGCTCGCCGCCCGCCTTGAGCTCGCTCCACAGCGTCTTGTATTTCAGCACCGCATCGAGAAAGGCCCGCGACGGATCCATCCCCGTCCGTTTGGCCGAAAAAATCCGCTCCGTCAGCAAGCGCAGCGTCTGCGCGTTGCCCTCGAATCCGCCATACGGAGCCATCAAGTGATTCAGCGTCCGCTCGCCCGCATGCCCGAAAGGTGGGTGCCCGAGGTCGTGCGACAGGCAGGCAGCCTCGACCAGATCGGGATCGATGAAGAAGTCATCCTCCAGCAAACCGCCAGGCGCTTTGAGCCAGTGGCAAATGGATCGCCCGATCTGCGCGACTTCGAGCGAATGAGTCAGCCGGGTACGGTAAAAGTCGTACTCCCCACTCCAGAAGACCTGCGTCTTGTTCTGCAAACGACGAAAGGCAGGCGTGTGCAGCACACGGTCGCGGTCGATCTGAAACGCCGTCCGAAAATCGCCGACGTCGGATTTCCCGGACATCCGTTCCGTGTCAAAAGCACCGTAAAAGCGGTTGGGCATCACCACCGTCCCTACCCGGCGCGACGCGGCATGGCGAGCGCCAAGGTGAGCTGGGAAAGAACCGCCGTGGTGCGGAGCAGGCGGAGGAAATCCAGTCGACCGAATCCCCGAAATAAATTTCGACCGCTGAGAGATCCCGCCCTTCCCATGCGTTACCCCTTGGATCGCCAACGCGTTCCTGCTTTCATCCTAAAAAACCATGAACCGCTCCAATCCCATCAAACGCCTCTTCTTCTGGCTCTCCGGTGCGGGTACCGAAACCCTCGAGCAGTGCCCGACCTGGGAGCAGCGCAAGTATGTCGCCTTCGGTGCCACCGTACTCGTGCCCTGTGCCTTCGCCTTCATCGCCTGCGCCTACGCCCTGTCCACCCTCACCGACAAGCCGGGCGTGATCTACGGCGTCGCCGCCGTCTGGGCCTTCATCATCCTCACCATCGACCGCGCCCTCCTCGCCGGCTACCGCCCCTTCCTCCCCTGGTGGCGCAAGCTTTCGCAGTTCTCGCTCCGCCTCGTGGTCGCCGTCCTCATGGGACTGACCATCGCCCACCCGCTCGTGCTCCTGCTCTTCCGCGATACCATCAACACGGTGATTGAAGAAGAACGCGCCACCGAAATCGTCGCCGAACGCGGGAAGTTCAGCGCCGCCAAGGATGCGGTCCGCAACGAAATCACCAAGCTGGAGGAGGCCATCGCCGCCCAGCGCGAGAAATGGAACGAAAGCTTCCAAGCCAAGTTCATCCTCCAAGACAAAGAGGACGCCAGCGAGGCCATCCCCGGCCTCAGCGCCGCCCAGCAGATCGAACTGAAGGCCGCCACGGACGAGGCAACCCTGCCCTTCCGCGAACGACTGAAAATCATCGAACAGCAGTCCACCGAACTCTCCCCGCAATACGCCAAGCTCCAGACCGAACTGGGATTCTGGCAGGCGGAATTCGAGCGCGAACTCAACGGCCAGCGCTCCGGACTCCGCGGCGAAGGCCCCCGCGCACGCTCGATCCGCGCCGACCAACTCGAACCCAGACGGGAGGAATCCAAGCGTCTCGGCTCCTTGCTCGAGCACCTGAGCGCCGAAAAAGCCACCCTCCAAACCCAATCGCGCGAGGCAGAGAAAAGCGCTATCGCCGCCTTCGAGACCCGCCTCGCCGAAATCGAGGCTGCCAACAAAGCCGAGTCCGAACGCGTCGCCGCCCTGAAACGCCAGGTCGAAGAAAACCAAGCCACTACCTTCGTCACCCAACAGAATTTCCTGCGCGACACCATCAAACAGCAGATCGACACCCGACTCGCCGAACTCCAGCGCGCCCAGGACGAACTGGCCGCAGTCGCCCGTGAGGAGCGCGTCCGCATCGATGCCATGACGGCAGAACCTCGCCGCGACATCCTCACCCAGACCCTCTCGCTCCACTCGCTTTTCGAGACAGGCAACGAAGGCGGACGCTTCGCTTTCGCCACCTACATCGTGCTCACCCTCCTCTTCATGCTCGTCGATACCATCCCGCTGATCGTCAAGTTCTTCACCAAACCCGGCCCCTACGACACCCTGCTCGACCGCGACGAAATCATCTTCCACGGAGAGCACCACGCCTTCCGCAGCAGCCACGGCCGCTACATGGAGGGACTCGCCGCTGGCAACCTGATGGGCGTCACCCGCAACAAGCAGCTTGAGAACGCGCTGCTCGATGGCGTGGAGCACAGTCGCGCCGCCCGCGAATTCCTCGACTCCCTCATCGCCATGGAGAAGTCCTTCGCCGAAAAAATCCGCCTCGAACAAGAAGAAGCCCGCCACGGCGGCCCGGAAAAACTCGCCGCGCTCGAAGCCATCAAGCAGCGCTTCTACCAAGACATCCAGCACCGCATGGAGGTCTTCTTCGCCGGACAAAGGGCCTGAGAAAACTAGCCCCAAGTCTCCGGAAATCGCGCAGCAGGAAACACCCCGCGCGCCTCATCCAGCAGCCCGGCCCACTCCTCCCGCGTGTAGCGGGCCGAGACGTGGATCAGAACCAGTTCATTCGCCCGAACCCGCTCCGCCAGCGCCGCCCCCTGCAGCGAGGTCATGTGGTAATTCCGCTGCGCGAGTTCCAGATCCGCCGCCCGATACTGCGACTCACAAATCAACGTCCCACAGCCTGCCAGCCAATCCGCCAGACGCTCCATCGCCTCTTCATTCATCAGGAAGTCGGTGAGGTAAGCCACCGAATCGCCCGGGGTCGGCACCAGCAAACGCTCGCGCAACTCCCCCGCCCGCCAACCTTCGACCCAGGCCTCGTCCGGTGTTTCCGCAGGGTCCTTCAAAGCCTTGAGCCAAGCACCCGGCCGCAGCCCCAAGGCCGCAAGCCCGGCGGGATCGATGTTCCACCGCGTTTTCTCAGTCACCCGATATGCCAAGCAAGGCGTCCGATGATCCATCGTCAGGGCCTCCACCGTGAACTCGTCTTCGTCCAAAACCAGTGCCCCCTCCCTCATCACCGCCGCCTCCTCGTGGGCCCGCTCAAAGGCCTCCCGCAACTCGTAACGCCAGGTCCGCACTTCCTGAACGTCGATGTCCGACACCTTCCACGTCGCACTCAGATCTTCGTGCAGGTTCCACAGGTAACTCTGGAAACGATGCTGCAAAATCCGACCGCTACCCGGCGGGCCCCAAATCCGATTGGGTCGGGCCTCTCGATCAAAGTTCGTCCGGAAATACCCATCGAAACCCGACACATGGTCCATGTGGAAATGGGAGAAAAACAGGTGATCGATCGCCTGCACTTCGGCCTGCGCCAAGCCCGACAAGCAGCCATCGCCGCAGTCAAAAAGCAGGCGACGAATCGCATGCCCGCTATCCACCTCGACGTGGAGCGCGTTGTCCCGCCCCGCTCCACCCAGAACCCGGAACCGAATCGCCATGCCTCAAGCAACGAGCGCGCACCCGATACTGTCAAGCCCACCTGCGACCCGCCCTCAATTGAGGATTGGAAGATCGGCGGATGATGGTTTTCTCCACCCCATGAGCACCTACACCTCACTCGAAGCCCTGCTGCACGATGCCTTCTGGGCCGAGGAGGGCGAACCCGCCGAACTCGCCTTGCTGGATGAACTCCTCCGCGAGCACCCGGGCCCCGCCCTCGAGATCGGCTCGGGCTCCGGCCGACTGCTCTTGCCGTTGCTTCAAAAAGGCCACCACGTCGAAGGCCTCGAAATCTCACCCGACATGCTGGCGCTCTGCCGCACCGCCGCCAGCGACCTCGCCCTCGATCCAATCCTCTACGAAGGCGATATGAGTTCCTTCGACCCCGGGAAAACCTACGCCTCGCTGCTCCTGCCCGCCTTCACCCTCCAGCTCGCAGAGAATCCAGAGACCACCCTCTCCCACTTCAAAAACCTCCTCCGGCCCGGCGGCTTGCTCTACCTCAGCGTCTTCATCCCCCTTGCCGAGCTCAACCGGGAACTGCCCGAAGGCCAGTGGTACGATGACCACCGCGCCACGCTGCCCGACGGTCGCACCGCCGCAGTCGAAACCCGTCACCAGCTCGACCGCAAATCACGCATTCTCGCACGCGAGCACCGCTACCGTTTGCTAGGGGCCGATGGCAGCCTTGAAGCCGAGCACACCAGTGCCCAAACCCTGCGCTGGTTCACCGCCCGCCAACTCCGAGGACTACTCGCAAAAGCCGGATTCGAACCCCTCCACGCCGTCGCCGACTTCGACGCCGAAATCCCTGTCGACGACGAAGCCCAGATCATCACCGTGGTCGCCCGACGCTAGGCAGCCCCCAAAGTGCGGAATGAACCCCACGCGGTTTTCCCGACACTTGATCCGAGCAAACCGAGCTAGGAGCAAACGAACATCGCTCACAAACTGCTTCAAACTTTCCACCTCGAACCTCACCTTTACCCCATGCGCTTTCCCCACGGCCACCTCGCCTACTGCACCAACATCCATCCCGCCGAGGATTGGGAAAGCACCTTCCGGGCTTTGTCGACCCATGCCATGCGGGTCCGCGACCTCGTTTCACCCGATCAGGCATTCGCCATCGGCCTCCGCCTCTCCGCCAAGGCCGCCGCCGAGCTGCTACGCGGCGAATCCCTGAACGAATTCAAGACCTGGCTCGGCGAGGAAAATGCCTACGTTTTCACCATCAACGGCTTTCCCTACGGAGACTTCCACGGCACCCGCGTGAAACGCAACGTGTTCCGCCCCGACTGGACCGACCCAGCCCGCTTGGAATACACCAAGGAACTTTTCACCATCATCTCGGAACTCGTCCCGGAAGGCATCGACGGCTCCGTCTCGACCCTCCCCGGATCCTTCAAGGAATTCGCTGCCGACGAATCACAGATCCACCACCATCTCATCGAACTCGCAGCCTTCCTCGATGCCCTCAGCGAGGTCTCCGGCCGCGACCTCCACCTCGGCATGGAACCGGAACCGCGCGGCCATTTCGAAAACACGAGCGAAACCCTGCGCTTCTTCGACCGCCTTCTGGACACCGCCCCCGACCAGGAACAGATCAAGCGCCGGATCGGCATCAACTACGACTGCTGCCACTTCGCGCTCCAGTACGAGGAAGCTCGTAGTTCCCTCACCGCCCTCCGAAACGAAGGCCTGCGAATTTCGAAAATCCACCTCTCCTCCGCTCTCGCGCTCGATCCACGAATCCCCGCCGCAGTCGAAGCCGTCGGCGCCTTCGACGAACCGACCTACCTTCACCAAGTCCTCGCCCGCCACCCCGATGGCCGGATCGAGCGCTTCACCGACCTGCCCGACGGCATCGCTTCGCTGGCCACGGCCGACGGCCGGGAGGCCGAGCAATGGCGTGTTCACTTTCATATCCCGCTCGATGCTGCGCCGGCCGAACCGCTCCGCAGCACCCGCCAACACGCCCGCGATGCGCTCGCCCTCGCCAACGAGATTCCCGATCTCTGCTCGCATTGGGAAATCGAAACCTACACCTGGGGCGTCCTCCCCGGCGCCATGCAACGCCCCGTCGAACAGCAAATCGCCGCAGAATACCGCTGGGTGCTCGGCGACTGAAATCCACCCGCTCTCCGCTTCCCAGGACATGCCTCGCCTCCGCGCCATCCTCGCCACCCTCCGCATCGCAAACGCGCCCAGTGTGGTGAGCAACGTCTGGCTGGGCTTCATGCTCGGCCGTATCCTTTGGGGCAAGGGCTGGGATGCAATCGAAGACGGGAACACCCCAGCTCTCCTCGTCACCTCCGGGTTACTCATCTACTTCGCCGGCAATCTTGCAAACGACT
Organism: Verrucomicrobiota bacterium; assembly: GCA_004293445.1. Lineage (GTDB taxonomy): Bacteria > Verrucomicrobiota > Verrucomicrobiia > Verrucomicrobiales > Akkermansiaceae > Haloferula. The sequence continues at coordinate 105,298 of RDYP01000002.1, forward strand.
GGTTCGATCGTCACTGGGATGCGACCAAGCGCCCCGAACGCGCACTTCCGTCCGGGCTCTTCAGCCCCCATAGCTACCTCGTCGCGGCTCTCTCCATCGCCACCATCGGCCTACTCCTCGCCGCAGCCGTCCGACTCGAATGCGCACTGTGCGCGGCGGCCATCCTCACACTCGTCGCCCTTTACACCCGCATTCACAAACAAACGCAGTGGTCCATCATTCCCATGGGACTCTGCCGTTCCGGCCTCTACTTCCTCGGCTTCCTCGCCTCGTGGCCAGCCTGGGATCATGTCTCATCCAGCCCCGAAACCTTCCGCACGATCGCCGTCGTCACGACCCTCGCCCTCGGGCTCTTTTGCTACATCGCCGGACTCTCCCTCTCCGCGCGCTACGAAGGCATGACCCAGCCGCCCCGCGGACCACTCGTGATCTCCAAAGCGCTGCTCGCCATGCCCCTCCTCGCGATGCCCTGCTGGTTCATGCCGCGCTACCCCCTGTTCGGCATCGTCGGCCTCGCCCCTTTCCTCATTTGGCTGCTCCTCTCACTCACCTGCTTTCGTCGCCCCATCCCCCGCTACGTCTCCGCCCTGCTGGCAGGCATCCCACTCGTCGACTTCATCGCCGCCGCCCCGCTCGCACTCGCCTTGCCATCGATGCTTTGGGGGGAGTACCGCCAAGTCACCACGTTCCCCCACCTCACAAGCCTCCTCATCGTTCCCCTCGCCGCCTTCGTCTTCGGCCGACTGCTCCAAAAAGTCGCCCCCGCTACCTAAAACCAAGCCTGCTCGCGCATGAAAAAATCCACCCGCCGCGAACGCGCCGCTGCAAAACGCAAGACCAGCGACGAAGCCCACGCCCCCCGTCCATCGGGCAACGGTCCGCTGATCCGCAATCTCCTCATCATCGCCCTGCTCATTGTCAGCATCGCCATCGTCTGGAAAGAACGCGAACGCCGACTCGCCGCCCGCGCCATCCAACAACAGCGCCAAAACACACCGCCCCCCATCGTCGCTGACCCACGCCCAAAACCCGAAGCCCAGCCGAAACCCGAAGCGGAGGCCATCGCGGAAGCCCCCGAAAAACCGCCCGAGCCAGCTCCTAGGCCAAAACCAATCCCAGAGGCGACCAAACCCGAATCCGCTGGTCCAACCCCCGCCCAGTCCTTACTCGCCCTTCGCGAGAAACTCGCCGCCGGCAAGCGGGAAAGCATGCCCCTCGGCACCATGCGGCATGGCGATTCCTTTTACTTCTTAGTCACCACACCGATGACCTGGGTTCAGGCCCAGGGCTTTGCCGGTGCTTACGGCGGACACCTGCCGATTGCCTCTGGCGCCGATCGGATCGACTGGTTGAAGCAACAATTCCCCGCCGAGACCTCGAACGATCCCGCCCGCTCGTCCCTGTGGCTGGGAGCCCGCAACCACAAGGGCAAATGGCACCACGTCGACGGATCACCCATGACCGAAATCCCCCGCGGCGAGGGCCTCTTCGCCGCACTCCAGGCCGACGGCTCCCTCCGCGCCCGCAGCGAGACCGACCTCCACCCCTTCTTCATCCAATGGCAGGCCGATGGCTCCAATCCCGCCAGCCTGCGCGCCCTTCTCGCCCGCACCAAAAAAGAACTCTCAAAAGGAAACCCCGACAGCCACCCGCCCGGAACTGTGACCCTCGGCAACCGGCACCTCCTCATTCTCGCACAGGCCACCAATGCTCTCGAGGCTCGTGAACTCGCCTCGATTGCTGGGGGTCGACTCATGACAAGCGCCAGCTACGAAGAGGCCGATTGGCTCGAGCAAACTCTCGCCGCCGCCGACTTCCCCGAAGGCATCTGGCTCGGAGCCAGCCAACGCGACGGCGAGTGGACCTGGGACAGCGGGGAAGCGTGGACCTTTGCCCGCTGGGACCCTGCCACACCTCCGGGCGATGAAGACTCCGCCCTGCGCTACCTGCCCCGCCACGGCTGGCAAGCCGCAGCACCCTCCGCCAACGCTTCCGGGCTCGTCATCGAATGGAGCAACGAGAGCCGGCCGGCACCCATCGCTACCCAGGACGAGCACGACGACTTTCTCACCACCGTGCGGAGTCGGCTCGCCGTCTTGGAAAAACAGCGCGATGCCGCCCTCCTCGCCAATGCCAAAACCCTCGTCTGGAACCTAGACACCTGGCTCCGCACCAACAACAAAAGCGAATTCAAACGCTGGCAACCACGCGTCGCCGACCTCAAAGCAAGGATCCAGCGAGGCCGCGTCCCCATCGGCCTCCCGCCGGCACCAAACGCCGCCTTCTCTCCCCGCATGCTCAAGTCAGCGAAAGACGCCGCTGCCAAACAGCATGCGATCCAAGTCGATTTCATCGCCAAGGCCACCCGCATTCGCGACGCCCACCTTGTCCGAATTCGCCAAAACGCAAAGGATGAGGAGAAACGGGGACAAATCGCCCTCGCCAGACGCCAAAACCGGACCGCCGACCAGGCCTCCGACCTGAAAGCGTGGCTGCAAACCCTAGGCGTGGATCCGAACCGCTAAGTCGCCCTCCGCCGACCCGCTTACTCCGCCTTCTCCACCTCCACCGTCACGCTCATGCGGCAGTGACCACTGCCGTGATAGGTGCCACGCACCGGAGCGACGTCATCATAGTCACGCCCGACGGCGATTTTGATGTAACGTTCATCCGCCAAAGTCTGGTTGGTGGGATCGAACCCGATCCACCCGATCCCCGGGAAGAAAACCTCCGGCCAAGCGTGCGACGCCTGAGCCCCCACGAGACAATCGCGGGGACCATTGTAGAGATAGCCCGATGCATAGCGGGCCGGAATCCCCACCGCCCGACATAGCCCGAGCATCACGTGAGTGAAATCTTGGCAGACCCCACGACGGAGTGCGAAGGCTTCTTCCAAATGCGTGTTCACGTGAGTCGACCCCGTATCGTAGCGGAATTCACCATGGACCCAGTGCATGATTGCCACCGCCTGCTCGAATACGGGTTCGATGCCGCGGGTGATGTCCAGAGCCTGCCGCCAGATCTGCGGATGACGCGATACAAAGCGGCTCTCCTGCAAGTAAGCCCAAGTCCGCTCCGGAATGTCGTCGCCCCGATAATCGCCAAGCAAGGCCTGCTGCGACGAATCAGGAATCGCCAGCGGCAAATTCTGAATGCGGATGCGACTCTCGATCTCCAAGCGCCGATGCTCCCCCGGAACTTCAAAATGATGCGTCACGTTCTCGAACAAGTCGCGGAATCTCCTGACCCGCGTCGCTGGCAGGACCTTAACCAAGGCCGAAAGCGTTCGCTGAAATGGAAAGGTCCGTGGCTCGAGGTGCAGCGTATTCAAACTGTCCCGCACCGGCGCGTCATACTCGAAAACCGTCCGATGCAAGACACGGAAAATCGGCCCCGAGGGCATTTCCGCAGGTATGGGAAGCTCAGGGCCCGCCGCTGTCGGCAAACCAGCTTGAGTGGGTTCGGAATTCAAAAAATCGAAATGGGGTTCAGGATCTCACTGCTGCTGCTGAGACATCTGCCAAGCGACCACCGCGGACATGTTCGCCGCAGGAATCGGCGGCCGTTCATCGCCCGTCTCGCGCACCTGGACGTAGGTACGAAACACCCCACCGCCAATCGAGTTGAAACGCTCCTGCATGCCGTCGAGATAGGAATGCAAACCCACCGCCAGCACCTCGTCGGTCGAGCCATAAGAGAGCTCCGACAAGAGACGACCCGTGACTCGCTCCGCCTCATTGCTGTAGGTCCCGCGCGGCGCACCGGAAATGCGATGAAGATTCCGATCCATTCGGTCCACGCAATACCGCACCGAGCGCGGAAACTCGCGCGAGAACATCAGGAAGTCCACAACGCTTTCCTCACTCGGCTCGCCTCGATGCTCCGCCCGAAACGCTCCAAGGGCACCGCATGAGCGGAGGATGGCGGTCCAATGAAAAGTCGCAGCCCCACTTGCCGCCTCTTCGTCCACGGGCAGGAAACTGGTGATGTCGAGAAACCGCGTCGTCTTGTCAGCCCGCTCGAGATGACGCCCGAGGTCCATGAATTCCCACGACTCACTCCGGGAGATCGACGCCGCGGCGATACCGTGAAAGGTGAACGTCGCACGACGAATCGTTTCGTAAAAACGCGTCGGATCGTTGGCCAACAATGCCTCGCCATCGCGGGAATTGATAAATAGATACAGTGAGTTCAGCTCTTCCCAAAGCTCTTCGGAAAGCTGATCACGCACCATTCGTGCATTCTCGCGGGCTTGACCGATGGACGACACGATGCTGTTCGGATTCCGTCGGTCGTCGGTGAGGAAACGGATCACCGCCGCGCTGCCCTCCTCCCACGCGCCGTAGAGGTCGCCGAACAGCTCCTCGTCCCCGGTACTGAGAATGATCGGCTTCCAAAACGCACGCAGTCGCTCGGAATCCAAACGCTCGTGATCGAGCAACAACTGACCGTTCACCTCGATCAGACGCGACAGATTGTCAGCCCGCTCGATGTAGCGGACCATCCAGTAAAGACTGTTAGCAACTCGGGAAAGCATGACGAAAAATTATTTCAAAACCCAGGTGTCCTTGCTGCCGCCCCCCTGCGAGGAATTGACGACAAGCGAACCCTTCTTCAGGGCGACCCGCGTCAAGCCGCCTGGCACGATCTTCACGTCGTCGCCGTAGATGATGTAGGGCCGCAAATCAATGTGCCGCCCTTCCATGATCCCGTCGCAGTAAGTCGGCGACCGCGACAAGGAAACCACCGGTTGCGCGATGAAATTCCGCGGGTCCTCGATGATCTTATCATGGAATAAGCCGATCTCTTCCTTGCTCGCCGACGGCCCCATCAACATCCCGTAGCCACCGGACTCATTCGCAGCCTTTACTACCAACTCCGGAAGGTGCTCGAGGATGTACTTACGGTCGCTCTCCTCAGAGGCCAAGTAGGTAGGCACATTCGGCAGGATCGGATCCTGCCCGAGATAGTATTCGATGATCTTCGGCACGAAATAGTAGATCACTTTGTCATCCGCGACACCCGTCCCCACCGCATTGGCCAGCGCCACATTGCCGGCTTGGTAAGCGCGCATGATGCCCGGCACCCCGAGCACCGAGTCCTTTCGAAAGACCGTAGGATCGAGAAAATCGTCGTCGATCCGGCGGTAGATCACATCCACCCTTACCAGCCCCTTGGTCGTGCGCATGTAGACGAAGTCGTCCATCACCACCAAATCCCGCCCTTCCACGATTTCGATGCCCATTTCCCGGGCCAGATAGCAATGCTCGAAGTACGCGCTGTTGTAACAGCCCGGCGTCAGCAAGACACAGACCGGCTCCCCCTCGCGATGCGGCGAGACGTGATGGAGCATCTCCAGCAATTCACGCGGATAACTGTCCACCGGACGAACTCCCAATGACTCGAACAGGTTCGGGAAAGCACGCTTCAGCGCATTGCGATTTTCCAACAGATAGGATGCGCCGGACGGACAACGACCATTGTCTTCCAGCACGTAGTAAGTGCCATCCGCCCCGCGGATGAGATCGCTGCCGCAAATGTGAATGTAAATGTCCTTGGGCACGTTCATCCCACGGAACTCGGGACGGTAGTGCTTCGCCTCCTCGATGTAGAAGCGAGGAATCACCCCGTCGCGCAAGATATGCTGATCATGATAAATGTCGTGGAGGAACAGATTCAGCGCGATGATCCGCTGGGTGAGGCCCGCCTCCAGGTGCTCCCACTCCGCGCCGGGAATGACCCGAGGGACCGGATCGAAAGGAAAGATTCGCTCGGTTCCGCGATCGTCGTGATAGACATTGAAGGTCACTCCCTGCCGCAGGAAATGCTGGTCGCAGGCCGCACGACGGGCATTGAAGTCATCGGGAGGAAAACTGCTGAAACGTTCGAGAAGGGCCCGGTAATGCGGCCTCACTTCGCCTCCGGCGGCGAACATCTCGTCAAAAAATCCATTTGCCTCGTAGGCCTCAAACATGCGCGTTCTTGGGGTGGCAATCCTCTAAGCAGGGCACGGGCCAAGTCGTCATTCTTTCCCGAGAGGTCATCCTCGACCCTCCAGCGCCGTGGGTAAAGCAGGCATTTTTTCCGTGCCGGTCGGACCCTGCCGTGCTTTGAAAAAGCCGTGGCCTACCTCGAAATCCGCGATCTTCAGACGCACTTCCGCAAGCGGACCGGATCGATCTTCGCACCGATCACCGAAACCATCCGCGCGGTCGATGGGGTCGATCTCTCGCTGGAGAAGGGCGAAATCCTCGGCCTCGTGGGGGAATCCGGCTGCGGCAAATCCACCCTTTCACGCACCGTGATGCAGTTGGTCCGCCCGACCGCGGGCTCGATCGTGCTCGATGGCGAGGATCTCGCAAAGCTGCCACCCGCTCTCGTCCGCAAGCGGCGGCTCGATTTTCAGATGATCTTTCAGGATCCCTACGCCTCGCTCAATCCGCGGATGACCGTCTTCGCCACCCTCGCTGAAGCCATCCGCCAGCGCCACCCCGAAATCAAGGGCGTCGCGATGAACGAAGGCGTCGCCCGCCTGATGGAAACGGTCGGGCTCGACCCGCGATTCCGCAAAAAATACCCCCACGAGTTCTCCGGCGGCCAACGCCAGAGAATCGCGATCGCCCGCGCCCTCGCCCCGGAGCCAAAACTGGTCATCGCGGACGAACCCGTCTCCGCCCTCGATGTCTCGATCCAGTCGCAGATTCTGAATCTGCTTAAAAAACTCCGCGCCGACCTGGGCCTGACCATGATTTTCATCACCCACGATCTCGGCGTGGTTCGCTACATCGCCGACCGCATCGTGGTCATGCACCGCGGGAAAATCGTCGAACAAGGTGAGGCCGAAGCGCTCTTCAGCGCACCCCGGCACGACTACACCAAGAAACTTCTGGCCGCCATTCCCCGCCTCGCCGCAAGCGGGTGAGTTCGCTCGATTCTTTCCCTTGCCCAGTTCCACACCCTGAAGAGACTCCCCGCGATGAATCCTCTCGTCCTCAAGACCCTCCACCTCGCCGCGGCGCTCGGCGTGTTCACCGCCATGGGCGCGATCGTCACCGCGGCCAACGGCCAGCAGAAGAAGGCAGCCTCCATCCTTCACGGCATTTCCCTGCTGTTCCTCCTTCTCATGGGCTTCGCCCTGCTCAAGAAGCCGCCGATGGACCAATACTGGTGGATGGTGAAGGTGGTGATCTGGCTGTTCCTCGGCGTCGCACCCGTTCTTGCCAAGCGCAAGGTCCTACCCGCTCCAGCCCTGCTCGCCCTCTGCCTGATTGGCGGAGCCGTCGCTGCCTGGCTTGGCATGAGCCTTCCAAAGCCGTTCTAATCTTTCCGATTCGTTTTTTTCACACCAGATCCACCGCCGGGGGGACTCTCCCCTTGCATGGCCTGAGACCCGGTTCTAATTCTGCCCCGCGTCGATCCACCTCCGTCGCCCCATGACCTCCTCCGCCTGCTCCTGTTCCATCGTCCGCCGCGTCTGGAAATCCTCCATTGGCCGGAAATACATCGTCGCCATCACCGGCCTCCTCCTCGTTCTATTCCTCGCCGGCCATCTCGCCGGGAACCTCGTGGTCTTCCTCGGACGAGAAGCCTTCAACGACTACGCGCAACTCCTCCACGAAGCCCTACACGGTGCCGGGGTTTGGATCGCACGGATCGGCCTGCTCACCGCCACCGTCCTCCACGTCGCAGCCACCATTTCGCTGACCCGCGAAAATCGAGCCGCCCGCGAACCCTACGCCCATCAAGCCACCATTCAGGCAAGCAAATCCTCCCGCATGATGATCTGGAGCGGCCTGACCATCCTCGCCTTCATCGTCTTCCACCTCCTCCACTTCACGGTGCAGGCTGGCAGCGACTTCAGTAGCTACGTCGATCCCGACTACGTCGTACAGGCCAAGGAAGAGCGTCACGACGCCTGGAGGATGGTGATCGTCGGCTTCTCCAATCCCCTCGTGGTCGCTTTTTACGTCATCGCGATGACCCTGCTCTGCTCGCACCTCAGCCACGGCGTCGGCTCCATGTTCCAGACCCTCGGCCTCCGGTCCAAAAAGTCCGCTCCGTTGATCGCCGCGATCTCCAAAGGCTACGCCCTCCTCATCTGGCTTGGGTTCATTTCGATCCCCCTCGCCATCCTCGTCTTCAAGTTCGGCCGCTGATCCCACTCACCCCTTCACCGCCATGTCACTAGACAGCAAAATCCCCGCCGGCCCGATCGAGCAAAAGTGGTCCAAGCACAAGATGGACTCCAAGCTGATCAATCCCGCCAACAAGCGGAAATTCAGCATCATCGTCGTCGGCTCCGGCCTCGCGGGCGGTGCCGCCGCAGCGACCCTCGCCGAGCTCGGCTATCAGGTGAAATGCTTCTGCTATCAGGACAGCCCGCGCCGCGCTCACTCGATCGCCGCCCAAGGGGGCATCAACGCGGCGAAGAATTATCAGAACGATGGCGACTCGGTCCACCGTCTCTTCTACGACACCATCAAGGGCGGTGACTTCCGCGCACGCGAAGCCAACGTCCACCGCCTCGCCGAGGTCTCGGTCAACATCATCGACCAATGCGTCGCGCAAGGCGTCCCCTTTGCTCGCGAATACGGCGGCTTGCTTGACAACCGCTCTTTCGGCGGTGCCCAGGTTTCTCGAACCTTCTACGCCCGCGGCCAAACCGGACAACAACTCCTGATCGGCTGCTATCAGGCTCTCGAGAAAGAAATCCACAAGGGCGGCGTGAAAATGTTCCCGCGCACCGAGATGCTCGATGTCGTCCTCGTCGACGGCCACGCGAAGGGGATCGTCGTCCGCAATATGGTCAGCGGTCAGATTGAATCCCACGCTGCCGATGCCGTCATCCTCGCCACCGGGGGCTATGGCAACGTCTTCTTCCTATCGACCAATGCGATGGGATGCAACGTCACCGCGACCTGGCGTGCAGCGCGTCGTGGTGCCTATTTCGCCAACCCCTGCTACACCCAGATCCACCCGACCTGCATCCCGGTAAGCGGCGACTACCAGTCAAAGCTCACTCTGATGTCCGAGTCCCTCCGCAACGACGGCCGCATCTGGGTTCCGAAATCCCAAGAGATCGCCGCGAAAATTCGCGCGGGCCAGTTGAAGGCCTCCGATGTCCGCGAGGAAGACCGCGACTATTATCTCGAACGGAAATATCCATCCTTTGGCAACTTGTCCCCGCGCGACATCTCCTCCCGTGCCGCCAAGGAAGTGTGCGACGCGGGACTCGGTGTTGCCAAGACCGGCCTCGGTGTCTTCCTCGACTTCCGGGATGCCACCAATCGCCTCGGCGAGGCCACCATCCGCGCCCGCTACGGCAACTTGTTCCAAATGTACGACAAGATCGCTGGCGAGGATCCTTACCAGCAACCGATGAAGATTTATCCCGCCGTTCACTACACCATGGGCGGCCTCTGGGTGGACTACAATCTGATGTCCAACATCCCGGGCCTCCACGTGCTGGGCGAAGCGAACTTCTCCGATCACGGCGCGAACCGTCTCGGTGCCTCGGCCCTGATGCAGGGCTTGGCCGATGGCTATTTCGTCATTCCCACGACCATCGCCAACTACCTCGCCACCCAGAAGCCCGGCAGCGTGAAGAGCGACCACCCGGAATTCAAGAAGGTCGAGGAAGAGGTCACCGCTCGCACCAATCGACTGCTCACTATCAACGGAACCCGCACGGTTGATAGCTTCCACAAGCAACTCGGCGAAATCATGTGGAACCAATGCGGCATGGCCCGTTCCCGCGAGGGCCTTACCGAGGCCATCGCCGAAATCCCGAAGCTGCGCGAAGAGTTCTGGAACAACGTCCGAGTCCCCGGTTCCGGATCGAATGCCAACATGGAACTCGAAAAGGCGGGCCGCGTCGCCGACTTCCTCGAGTTCGGAGAAATGATGTGCTACGACGCCCGTGACCGAGAAGAGTCCTGCGGCGGCCACTTCCGCGTGGAGCACCAATTCACCGAAGCCGACCCCGAGGTCCAAGCCGGTAAAACCCAGTCCGGCGAAGCAAAACGCCACGACGATCAATTCTGCCACGTCTCCGCCTGGGAATACAAAGGCGAAGGCGCCGAGCCTGTCCTTCACAAGGAGAAGCTCGAATTCGAAGCCGTCCACCTCTCGATCCGCAGCTACGCCTGAGCCCCAAACCACTCCACGATCATGAACCTCACCCTCAAGGTCTGGCGCCAAAACAGCCCGAAAGATGCCGGCCGCATCGAAACCTACCCGGCCGCGAACATTCCCGAGGAAGCCTCCTTCCTCGAGATGCTCGACATCGTGAACGAAAAAATCATCAAGGACGGCGGCGAGCCGATTCACTTCGACCACGACTGCCGCGAAGGCATCTGCGGCTCCTGCTCACTCACCATCAACGGTGTTCCCCACGGTAAGGAAGGCGGCATCACCACCTGCCAGGTCCACATGCGGAAATTCCGCGACGGCGACACCATTTGGATCGAGCCCTTCCGCGCCAAGGCCTTCCCCATCATCCGCGACCTGATCGTCGACCGCTCCGCCTTCGACCGCGTCATCGCCGCCGGCGGTTACATCAGCGTCCGAACCGGATCCGCGGTCGAGGCCAACTGCATCCCCGTTCCCAAGCCCGACGCCGATGCCGCATTCGACGCCGCCGCCTGCATTGGCTGCGGGGCCTGCGTCGCCGCCTGCAAAAACGCCAGCGCCATGCTCTTCGTCTCCGCCAAGGTCTCGCACCTCGGCCACCTGCCCCAAGGTCAGCCGGAGCGCGAAAAACGCGTGCTCGCCATGGTTGCCCAAATGGATGCCGAGGGCTTCGGCAACTGCACCAACCAGTACGAGTGCGAAGCCGCCTGTCCGAAGGAAATCAGCGTCGATCACATCGCCCGCATGAACCGCGACTACGGCAAGGCGATCCTTGCCGAGCAGTTCGTGTGATGCCACGCGTCATTCACCCGGAGATTGCTCCGAGCGGCGGTCAACACTGCGACGATTCCTGAATCACCCGGCTTGCCCTCTCGGGGCCGACGCCTAGGATGGCGCGCTTCCGCAGGTCCAAACCGCCCATGAATCGCATTTTCGTCGAAAAGAAGCCCGAGTTTAACGGAGAAGCCCGCCACCTCCTTCACGACCTGCGCGAATCGCTCGGGCTTCAACACCTCGCTTCCGTCCGCATTGTCCAGCGCTACGACATCGACGGACTCGGCGATTCCGAGTTCGAGCAGGCCGTTCGCCTGATTCTCTCCGAACCCCAGGTCGACCAGACCAGCACCACCCTCTCCCTCGGCGAAAGCGAAAATGCCTTCGCCGTCGAGTATCTGCCCGGCCAGTTCGATCAACGCGCCGATTCCGCCGCACAGTGCGTCCAGATTCTCACCGGCAAGGAACGCCCCTTCGTGTCCTCCGCCAAAGTCGTCATCCTCGGCGGCCCTCTCTCCCCCGAAGAAATCACCCGCGTCAAAAGCTACGTCATCAATGCGGTCGACTCGCACGAAGTCGCAGTCACCGCAATCCAAGCGACGCGGGCTCACTCCACCCCGGCCGACGTCGCCATTCTCTCTGGCTTCACCACCCGCGAACCCGCAGGACTCCGGACCGAATTCGGCCTCGCAATGTCCGCCGAGGACGTCGCGTTCTGCCAAAATTACTTCCGCGACGAAGAAAAACGCGACCCGAGCATCACCGAAATCCGGATGCTCGACACCTACTGGTCCGACCACTGCCGCCACACGACCTTCCTCACGAAGATCGATGAAGTCAGCTTCGCCGAAGACGCCGGCCCGGTCGAACGAGCTTGGCACACCTACCTCGCCACCCGGGAAAAACTCGGCCGTCAGGAAAAGCCCGTCACCCTGATGGACATCGCCCTCATCGGCATGCGCGAGCTCAAGGCCAGCGGCGAACTCGACAACCTCGAGGTCTCCGAGGAAGTCAATGCCGCCTCTATCGTCGTCCCCGTCACGCTCAGCAATCAGGAATCGGAGGAGTGGCTCGTGATGTTCAAAAACGAGACTCACAATCACCCGACCGAAATCGAGCCCTTCGGCGGCGCGGCGACCTGCCTCGGCGGCTGCATCCGCGATCCCCTTTCCGGCCGCTCTTACGTCTATCAGGCGATGCGCGTTACCGGAGCCGGCAACCCGCTCACGCCCTTCTCCGAGACTCTCCCCGGCAAGCTCCCGCAAAAGAAAATCTGCCAAATCGCCGCCGCTGGCTACTCGTCCTACGGCAACCAGATCGGCCTCGCCACCGGCCAGGTCGCGGAAATCTATCACCCCGGCTACGTCGCGAAGCGTCTCGAAATCGGTGCCGTGGTCGCCGCCGCCCCGCGCTCGCAGGTTTTCCGCGGCTCGCCTTCGCCGGGCGATGTGATCCTTCTCATCGGGGGCCGCACCGGCCGCGACGGAGTCGGCGGCGCAACCGGATCCTCGAAGGAACACACCGACACCGCCCTCGAAAACTCCGCCGAAGTCCAAAAAGGCGACGCCCCGACCGAGCGGAAAATCCAGCGCCTGTTCCGCAATCCGGAACTCACGCGGAAGATCAAAATCTGCAACGACTTCGGTGCCGGCGGCGTGTCCGTCGCAATCGGAGAAATCGCCCCCTCGCTCGATATCGACCTCGATGCCGTACCGAAGAAATACGACGGCCTCGACGGCACCGAGCTCGCCATTTCCGAATCGCAGGAGCGCATGGCGGTCTGCATCGACCCCGCCGATTCCGCCTACTTCATCGCCGAGTCCGACAAGGAGAACCTCGAGTGCGTTCACGTCGCCAATGTCACCGACAGCGGTCGCCTGCGGATGACCTGGCGCGGCAAAACCATCGTCGACCTCTCCCGCGCCTTCCTCGACACCAACGGCGTCCAACAAAGCGCAAAGGTCCACGTCGCCGCACCCACCGGCACCTTCGAGTCCGCCATCTGCCAGCCTTCCTCCCCGGTCGCTCTGCTCAGCGACCTCAATCACTGCTCGCAAAAAGGCCTCGGCCACCGCTTCGACGGCTCGGTCGGCGCAGGCACCGTGCTCTGGCCCTTCGGCGGCATACACCAGCTCACCCCGCCCGATGCGATGGTCGCCAAGCTCCCGTTGCTTGAGGGCGACACCGACGTCTGCACCTACATGAGCTGGGGTTTCAATCCCCGCATCTCCTCCTGGTCGCCCTTCCACGGTGCGGCCTATGCAGTCACCGAGTCCGTTTGCAAGGCGGTCGCCGCCGGAGCACGCCTTTCCGACATCCGGCTGACCCTCCAGGAATACTTCCCGAAACTCGGCAACGACCCCGCCCGATGGGGCCTACCCTTCGCCGCACTGCTCGGCGCTTTCCACGTCCAGCACGAGCTCCGCCTCGCGGCCATCGGCGGCAAGGACTCGATGTCCGGCTCCTTCAACGAGCTCGACGTCCCACCGACCCTCGTCTCCTTCGCCCTCGCCCCCGGCCAGGCGAGCCTCGCCCTCAGCCCGGAGTTCAAGAAAGTCGGCAGCAAGGTCTCGCTCGTCACTGTCCCGCGCGATGCGGACCATTTGCCCGACTTCGCCAAACTGAAGGAAATCGCCGCCGCCCTCAACGACCTCAACGTCGTAGGCCATGTTCTTTCCATGAAAGCCCTCGGCTCGGGCGGCCTCCTCCACGCCATCGCCACCTCCGCCTTCGGCAACGCCATCGGCTTCACCACCTCCCAGAGGGACGCGGGCGGCCCGCCCGCATCCGAATGGTCCACCGAGCGTTACTTCAGCTTCCTCCTCGAACACGAAACCGATCTCCCCTCATCCCTCAACGCCACCCTCCTCGGCCACACCACCGGCGAACCCACCCTCACCTTTGCCGGTGAATCCCACTCCCTCGCCGACCTCCAAGCCGCTTGGGAGCGTGCCCTCGAACCGGTGTATCCGACGAAAGTCGGGCTCGTCGATCATCGATCGCAGATGGTCGATCTCGAACCACCCAGCGCGGCGCGCCAGTCATCCACCATCCACCATTCGACATCCACCCTCGCAAAACCGAGGGTCTTGATCCCGGCCTTCCCCGGCACCAACAGCGAATACGACTCCGCCAAGGCCTTCCGCGAAGCCGGGGCCGATGCCGAGATCCTGGTCTTCCGCAATCTAACAGCGCGCCACATCGAGGAGTCGCTCGATGCCTTCGCGCGGCAAATCCGCCAATCCCAGATCCTCATGTTCCCCGGTGGTTTCAGCGCCGGGGACGAGCCCGACGGCTCCGCGAAATTCATCGCGACCATCATCCGCAACCCGCGGGTAGCCGATGCCATCATGGACCTGCTGAAAAACCGCGACGGCCTCGTGCTCGGCATCTGCAACGGCTTCCAGGCCCTCATCAAGACCGGCCTCGTGCCCTACGGCGAGATCCTCGAAGACCAAGACGGGCACGGGCGCCCCGCCCGTGAACACACCCCGACCCTCGTCCATAACGATATCGGGCGCCACATCTCCTGCTACGCCACCACCAAAGTGGTCAGCAATGCATCGCCTTGGCTTTCCCTCTGCCAGCCGGGTGACCTCCACGCGATCCCACTGTCGCATGGCGAAGGCAAGTTCCACGCCAGCCCGGAAGTCATCGCCGAACTTGCCCGAAACGGCCAGATTGCCACGCAGTATGTCGATGCCAGCGGCTCGCCGTCGATGCACATCGACTTCAACCCGAACGGATCGCTGTGCGCCATTGAAGGCATCACCAGCCCCTGCGGACGGGTCTTCGGCAAGATGGGCCACACCGAACGCAGCGGCACCCGCGTCGCCAAAAACATCCCCGGCGAAAAGCATCAGCCGATCTTCGCCGCGGGCGTGAAGTGGTTCGCATGAAGCCATGAGAAAACTCTTCCCGCTGCTGATGCTTCTGCTGTGCGGAGCGCCATCCGCCCGCGGGAAAGTCGACTTCGAGAAGCTTCACAACGACTACGAACACAATCTCCGCCTCGCCTCACGATATCCCTTCCGGGACTTCGAGAAAGCGGTCGATGCCAACGACCCGTCCGCCGTCCGGCGCTTCCTCGATCAAGGCTTCCCGGTATCGCTGCAGATCCCGACCCCGCAGGATGAATGGGAGGGCATCCCGCCGTCCGAGCAGGCCATCCACCTCGCCGCGCGCCGCAGCCACCTCGCCATGGTCAGGCTACTGCTCGACCGCGGTGCTAGCCCCGATGCCCGCAATTCCGAAGGCTCGACCCCGCTCTTCCTGACCTCGGATCCCGCCATCGCACACCTCTTGATCGCCCGCGGTGCGAACATCTCCGCGCGCGACCGCGATCGCAGCCAGCCGATCCACCGGGCCGCGACGTGTCGCCTCGAACTCGTCAAACTCCTGGTCCGCCACGGAGCCGACCCGCTGGCCCGCGACCATCGCGGCGGCCGCCCGCTTCACGACGCAGCCTGCGACGGGACCTTGGAAATCGCAAGCTACCTCCTCGGCCGCGGCTCTCCTGTCGCTGCCGCGATCTCCGACCCGGAGGGCTACTATCGCAACGGCTGGCAGGCCCTGCACTTCGCCGCCGCGCGGGAAGATTCGCCCGACGCCCTAAGCATCGCCGCCCTGCTGCTGCGGAAAGGAGCCTCAGTCACCGCGACCACCCTCGAAGGAGAGACAGCACTCCACCTCGCCAAAGGCGAGTCGATGACCCGTCTTCTGCTCCAGAACGGCGCCCAGGTCGGAGCCACCGCCGCCAAAGGCCAGACACCCCTCCACGCCGCCGCCCTCGACGGCAACACCGCCCGCATCCAACTCCTGCTCGACCACGGTGCGGACCCGAACGCCACCCGCAACGACCGCTCCACACCCTTGGACATCGCGGTCTTTTTCGGCAGGACGGAAGCCGTCAAACTCCTGCTGGCCCGCGGCGCGAAGACAACTGCTCACACTCTGGACCAAGCACGCTGCCAAGGAGATCTTTCCATGGTCCGCAAAATCCGCTCCGCCCTTCAAGGCAAGCACCCCGTCCGCCCGCCCGCCCACCGGCGGTGACGACCTCTCTCACTGGATCAAGAGCGGCTTGATGGGGATCGAACGACTGCGTCTCGAAAGCCCGATAAGCAGGCTCTCCCCGCAGGACGGGATCAAAGCTCGTTGTATTTCAAATTGTTCCCGCGCGACTTTTCCGCCGGGTAGCGCACTTCATTGCGCGCGATCTTCGCCTCCATCACCTCACCCAGCTTGAGGCCGAGCAGATCGGCCATCTCGAACAACAGAATCCCAACGTCCGCGATTTCCGACGCGATCTCGTCACGTTTTTCCGCTGCCCGCGTTTCGATCTGATCCGGCTGCTGCCAGACGAAGTGCTGCATCAGTTCCCCCGCCTCGGCAGCGATCGCCACCGCCATGTCCTTGGGATTGTGGAACTGCTCCCAGTCGCGGGCAGCCACGAAGGCACGGATTCGGGACGTAAGATCGGCGATCGAGTCGGACATGGCGTGATCCAATACCGCCCGGTTCCCGCCGGAAACCCAAAAACCCATCGGATTCTCACGCCCCCTTGCATCGCGCATGGCCCATGCGTAAATCTCCATCCATGAAAAACGCGCTCTCGCTCGCCGCCGCCCTGACCTTGGGAGCATGCACTGCCGAGGAAACGTCAAAGACCACCATGGAAACCGTGCCAACCCCACCACCCCAACCAACCAGCAAAGTCGAGAAATCCGACGATGAGTGGCAAAAACTTCTCACGCCCGAACAGTATCGGATCCTCCGCCAAGCCGGCACCGAACGCCCCAATGGTGACGTTTACAAGCAGTTCAAGGCCCAAGGAGACGGCACTTACTACTGCGGCGGGTGCAATGCGGAACTCTTCACTTCAAAAGAGAAATTCGATAGCCACTGCGGCTGGCCTTCATTCTACGACCCCTCGAAGGCAAAGAATGTTGTAACCCGCGACGATTTCTCCGGCGGCATGGTGCGAACCGAAGTTCTCTGCGCGAAATGCGACGGCCATCTCGGCCACGTCTTCAAGGGCGAAGGCTTCGACACCCCGACCGACCAGCGCTACTGCATTAACGGCATTGCCCTCAAGTTCGTCCCTACTTCCGCATCGGCCAAAGGAGAGCCGCAAAAGGACGCGAAGTGATGGGACGGCGCGAACTTGCAGCTTGAACCTGGATACGGGATCGAGGGTTGTAGATCACAGGCGATCGCAGTCTTGCAAGCACGGGTCACTCCGACGCCGCAACCGCCGCCTGAAGCCGCTCGGCGGCCCGGCGGGCGTCTTGGTCTTGCGGGATGCACTCAGCTCCCAAAGGCAGCGGTAGGGCGAGTTCGCGGATTTTGCGGAAGATCTCGCTGAATCGAATTTCCCCGGTACCCGGCTCATGGCGCGCGGGAGAATCGGCGAACTGGATGTAGCCGATCCATTCGCGGTGCCGCTCGAGGTGATCGATCAGGTTGCCTTCAAACCGTTGCATGTGGAAGAGATCCCAGTTCAAGCGGACCCACGGCGAATCCACCGCCCTGCAGATCTCGATCCCGTCCGCACTGCCGTAGAGGCAGTGATTCGGATGGTTGTATGGATTCATCGGCTCCAAGATGATCATCTTGCGATGCGCCTCGAGCACCGGCACGGCGGCTCGCAGCTTTGCGACAACCGAAGCATGCATCTGCTCCTTGGTCAGACCCTCGATATTGTCTCCGGCAACCACGCAAAAGCGCTCACAGCCAGGCAGCAGCGCTGCCGCGGCACAGGCGGCGGCGATCTCTTCAACGAAATCTTCCGCTGGAAAGGCCGGATCATTGATCTGCTTGCCAAAGCCCCAGGCAGTGAACTGGGTGGCAATCATCCCATGCCGCCTCAAGGCCGCAGCACCGGCGGCTAGATCCTTGTCGCGCCAGGTCCACAACTCGATCGCAGGAAAGCCCAACGCCGCGGCCTGCTCAATCCTTTCCTCGAAGCCCCCCTCGAACCACATCTCGATATTGACCGCAATCGGCGTGTTCGGCGTGCATCCAGGTAAATTCGACATGCCGAAGGAAAAGCGAAAGCCCCCTCCAATGGCACGCGGGATCTGCACAGTATGCCAAAATTCACCAACCCGGCCGCAGTTCCCATAGTCTCGGTGACTACTCGGCACACCACCACCGTGATTTATCAGCGTCCAGCGCGGTTGGCAGCAGCCACTGCCCGGAGCAGGCCTAAACCACGGCAACCGCAAGGCTTACGCCCGTCCACCCTTTCACTCTCGACAAACTATCGACCCGAAAGGAAAAAGCAGCCCCGGTTCGCGGCATGCTCTTCAATTCCTACACCTACCTCCTGCTATTTCTGCCGCTGGTGGCCTTGGGATTCCAGCTGCTCCGCAAAGGCGGACCTCGACTTCCGACTCTCTGGTTAGTCCTCGTCTCTCTGGCTTTTTACGGTGTCTGGAATCCAGATCCCACGAATACTTGGAGTTCGCGATACCTTCTCCTGATTCTTGGCTCTTGTGGTTTCAACTACTTCGTCGGATGTCGGCTTTCCCAACTCAAGCAGACAGCTCCCGGAAAATCCCTGCTGGCCATTGGTATCGCGGTAAATCTCGGATTACTCGGCTACTTCAAATACGCAGGTTTTTTCGCGGGCTTGCTGACCAGCCTCACAGGCTGGCCGGGAGCCATACCCACCATCATCCTTCCTCTCGCCATCTCCTTCTTTACCTTCCTGCAGGTAGCCTACTTGGTTGATGCTTGGCAGGGCAAAACCGCGGGATACCGCTTCACGGATTACCTCCTATTCGTAACGTTTTTCCCCCACTTGATCGCCGGCCCGCTGATCCACCATCGGGAAATGATGCCGCAATTCGCCCGGAACCGAAATCGAGGCATTCGAGCCAATGATTTTTCAGTCGGTATTACCCTCCTAGCGCTCGGGCTTTTCAAGAAAGTCGTGCTGGCCGACTACCTCGCCCGCAGCGCAAGCCCCATCTTCGACCTCGCAGCTGCCGACGGCCGACCTCCTACTTCAGGCGAAGCATGGGCCGGTGCCCTGGCTTACACCTTGCAGCTCTATTTCGACTTTTCCGGCTACTCCGATATGGCTCTCGGCTCGGCTCGAATCTTTGGCATCCGCTTTCCCCTCAATTTTCACTCTCCTTACAAAGCAGCCTCTGTCATTGAATTCTGGCGACGTTGGCACATCACCCTTTCACGCTTTCTCCGCGACTACCTTTATATTCCCCTGGGCGGTAATCGCAAAGGAAGCTCCCGCCGCTACGTCAATCTTTTCCTCACCATGTTACTGGGCGGCATCTGGCACGGGGCCGGCTGGACTTTCATCCTATGGGGCGCGCTCCACGGAGGATTGCTGTGCATGAATCATGCTTGGTTGGAGATCCGCAAGCGCTTGCGACTACCGCCCTTGGCAAAACCGATTGCCATCGGCTTGACGTTCCTTGCCGTGCTCTGTGGGTGGGTGCTTTTCCGCTCCGAGTCCTTCCCCGCCGCGGCACGAATTTTTGCCGCAATGGCGGGACTCGATGGTTTTACTGGCTGGCCTCCCGATTCGGTTCAAGTCGTGAGGGATACACGAGCCATCCGCCCCATCATCATCGGACTTGGCATCTGCTGGTTCTTGCCAAATACCCAGCAACTCATGAAGCGCTATCTGCCCGCCCTCGGAATACGCGAATTCCCGGAGCTCCGACCCGGACCATATCGCTGGTGGCACTGGCGACCAACTCTCCCCTGGGCTTTTTTCACGCTGGCAGTCCTCTACGGCGTCGGACGGGAATTCGACAAGGTCAGCGAATTCATCTACTTCCAGTTCTAACCGAAACCGTCAGGTCAAAAAATGCTCTTTAATAGCTATACCTTCCTAATTGTTTTCTTACCCTTGACGCTTCTCGTATTTCAGCTGCTCCGTCGAGGCAGCCAGCGCGTCGCCATGGGATGGTTGGTTTTGTCCAGCCTCATCTATTACGGAGTGTGGAATCCGGACCCGGAGCGTCCCTGGACTCCTTTTTACTTGTTACTGATCTGCGGCTCCTGCCTCGCAAACTTTTTTATCGGCCGTCTTCTTGCCGCCAGAGCCGGAAGCTCCGAAGGACGGAAAATCCTCGCCGTCGGCCTGATAGGAAATCTTTCCATTCTTTTCTATTTCAAATACATCGGCCTTTTCGAAAAAACGATGGCCGCCCTAACTGGAGGCCAATTCTTTTTACCCGAAGTCATCCTGCCACTTGGTCTTTCCTTTTTCACCTTTCAAAAGATCGCATTTCTGGTCGATGCCTACCGCGGCGAGACAAAGTCCTACAACTTTTTGGATTTCCTGCTTTTTGTCACCTTCTTCCCCCAGCTCATCGCCGGGCCTATCGTCCATCACAAGGAGATCATGCCGCAAATCCAGCGGAGGGTATCCCCATCTCGGCGATCGATCGATCTCTCGATTGGTCTGAGTTTGTTCGCCATGGGACTCTTTAAAAAGGTCGTCATCGCAGACAACCTCGCGCCGATCGCAACACGACTCTTCACCCTGGCGGCCCACGGGGACCGAGATCTCACCATGGCAGAAGCATGGGTCGCGGGCGTTACCTATGCATTACAACTTTACTTCGATTTCTCCGGCTACTCGGACATGGCAATCGGCGGCTCCAGGCTCTTTGGAATTCGATTACCGATCAACTTCCACTCTCCCTACAAAGCGACCTCGATCGTGGATTTCTGGAGACGCTGGCACATCACACTCTCGAGATTTCTTCGGGATTACCTCTACTTCTCACTCGGAGGCAATCGCAAAGGCCCCATCCGTCGTTACTCGAATCTCATCACGACCATGCTCCTGGGTGGCCTTTGGCACGGTGCTGGCTGGACCTACGTCATTTGGGGCGGCATCCACGGCGCCCTTCTTTGCATCAACCACGCGTGGTTCGGCATCCGCAAAAAATTCTCGATTCCCGCGGTCCCGAAGCCGTTAGCCATTCTCATGACCTTCTTCGTCGTTGTACTTGCGTGGGTCCCCTTCCGCGCAGGCGCTTTCGAACTAGGCGAGGGAGGCTCTACTCGCTCGGCACTCGATGCAACCCAATCCATATTCGCATCCATGTTCGGCTTGAATGGCTGGGCAAGTTGGCCAGACGCCAGCGCGATCTCAGTGGAGTTCCGTCACGCCATGCGGGCGGTCTCTTGCATCCTGATCGTCTGGCTACTCCCCAATTCCCAGGAAGTCCTCCGCCGCTATCGACCCGCCATGGGAGTCGAAGCATTGTCTGGCAGGAACCGCTCGCCAGGCCCTCGACGATTCTGGCACTGGCGCCCTACCGCGAGTTGGAGCGCATTGATCATTATCTTGTTTCTCGCAGCACTCTACGAATTCGACAAATTGAGCGAGTTCATCTACTTCCAGTTCTAAAACGGCATGCCTCTCTTGAACCCTAAGCCTTACCGCCGATTCAACCGAGCCATCCTAGCCTCGGCCGGGGGAGTCGTGCTGCTTTTTGTTGCAGCAAATACTTGGACCAATCCGCTTTGGGTCACACCTGCACCTTGGACCAACGAAGACTTTGCGGACTTTCGTCCGATCTATCGGCATCAACGAACAGGCAAAGCTGGCTTGGTTCTCTCCCAACCATGGGAAGTTGGCTTTTTTGGTTCTTCCCGAATCGATATCGCCTACAACCCTCTCCATCCCCTTTGGGAGAACAAGCCCGCCGTCAATGTGGCGGTCAGCGCGGGTAGCCTGCCAGAAACCAGTGCGATCCTCCGGTACACTTTGGAACATTGCCCCCTAGACACGGCAATTGTAGGTATCGACCTCGGTGACATTACCGATGCCGGCTCGATCTATCGAACGACAGGATTCATGGAATCCCCCTTCAACCCCAAGAGAGATCGCTTCGAAAGTCAGCTTCGCTACCTTGGCGGAATTTCCACCTTCGAATCCGCCGTTCAGACCCTGCAAAACAAAGCTTCAAACAAGCTGCCGGAGTACACCCCTCAAGGGCACCGCTTGCGCCATCAAGACCAGCCGAACACAAGACAAATCATTTATCGCGATGCCATCCCGCACGCACTGCGTACGACAAGCCGACGCCAGCACTCGATGGCAGCGAGCGAATGGAAAACCAGTCTCGTCCGTCAGATACTCGCCGACACCAAGGCTCACGGAGCCCGTTTGATCGTCGTGATCCCCCCAAGCCATGCAACTTACATCGGCGTCTTCCACCATTCAGGAGATCCCGATCCCGTTTTTTCTATCGACCGCAGCGTGCTTACGAGGCTGGTGGCGGAGTCAAACCGCGATCATCCCAACTCTCCTCCTGCGGTCGTTTGGGACTTCAACGACTTTCATCCGTTGAATTGCGAAACCATTCCACCTGACGGAGTCCGGATGCACTGGTGGCTCGATGGCACTCATGCCCGCAAGAGCCTCGGCGATATCATGCTCGCCCGCATCATGGGTTGGCCAATCACGGGCGCGGGTTCCGACTACGGCTACCTGTTGACTGAGGAAACCCTTCCAGCACGCCTCGGAGAGCTCAAATCCGGTTACCAGCGTTTCCAAAAGGAAAATGCAGACCAGTGGCGGTGGATGATCCAGAGCCTCGATAGCTACCAGGCTTCAGGCAGAGCCGCAAAGGGCTCGACGGATGAAGACTCGCGGGATTTTTGATAGCTCGCAATCAATGCTGCTGGTGCTCTAACAAACTTCGGAAAAGTTCGTGATTTTGCTCGAGTTCCTCGAACGTGCCATCACCCACGATACGTCCATTTTCAAATACCAAAATTCGATCTGCCACTCGAATAGTACTGAAGCGATGTGCAATCAAAAAGGTTGTTCGACCCTTTGCCAGCCTGCCGAGTTCCTCTTGGATTTTTGATTCGGATTCCGAATCCAGCGCCGATGTCGCCTCATCAAGAATCAGTACCGGAGCATTTTTCAGAAAGGCACGCGCAATCGAAATTCGCTGCTTCTGCCCTCCTGACAATTGCGCGCCACGTTCACCCACCTCAGTATCGTAAGCTGCCGGAAGCCCGAGAATGAACTCGTCCGCATTGGCCTGACGCGCTGCCTCGCGAACCTCAGCATCGGACGCCTCCATCCGCCCCAGCCGAATATTTTCAGCGATGGTTCCTGAAAACAAAATCGCTTCTTGGGGCACGATCGTAATGTGGTCACGCAAATCCTTCAGCCGTAGATCGCGCAAATCCACCCCGTCTAAAGCAATCGACCCCACCGAGGGATCATAAAACCTCGGCACCATACTTGCAAAAGTGGTCTTGCCCGCCCCTGAAGGCCCGACGAGCGCGACGACCTGGCCCGCAGGCACCTCCAACGTGACTCTGTGCAAGGCAGGATGATCGCCATAAGCAAAACTGACATCCCGAAAACTCAATTGTCCACGAACACCATCGATCCGCACTGGATTCGGAGGATCAACAACCCCCTCCTCTGCCTTGAGAATCACTTCAAGACGATCCAGCGAAGCCTCGCCTTGCTTGAATCGGTTATGAATCTCTCCAAGCTTTTTGATTGGGTCGTAGCACATATAAAGCGCGACGATCAAGGGCAGGAATTTTTCCAAACTGAAACCGCGGGATGCAGCATAACCCAATGCAACTGCCACGACGGCCGCAGAAATCATCTCAATCAAAGGAGGCGACAAATATCGATACTTGATCACCTTGAGATGAAATTTGGTCCAACGACCAATCCCATCTAGAAAGCGCCTGCCCATCATATCCTCTAGATTGAAAGCCCGGATCTCACGCGTCGCCCCAAGAGTCTCGGCGAGGACAGCTGAATTGTCACCCGCCTCGCGCTGCATCGCTGCGGCCTTTCGCATCAACCGCTTGCCAAGCATCCGAATGGGCAAGACGGCCACCGGGATACTCAGCAAACAGGCAAGCAGGAAAAACGACTCCTGATTTTGCCAACTCTTGTATGTGAGGAACGAGAGAGCAAATAACAGCGTGAACGGTTGTTTGACCAAATCATTGGAGATCGTCGTTACGATCCCTTGTAGCATGTTAGAATCTGAAATCACGCGGCTGATCAGATCCCCTGTCTTGCGGCCACTAAAAAAACCAAGAGGCAAGCGCTGCAGCTTCACGAAGACCGACTGCTGAATTTCACGAAGGACGTGCAAGCCCGCCGCAGTGATCCAGTAGACATTGAGAAATCCAGCAAGGCCGCGGAGAAGCGCCACGATTGGAATCAAAGCACAAGCAGTGACAAGCATCGCCTGCCACGCCCGATCGGGTCCGACACGCGCGACAAACCATTGCCGCATGATCGCTGAGCTCTCCAACTTGTCGACTTCCCCTGGAAAAGCCTTGGACAGCAGCAGATCAGCCTCAGCCGCACCCTTGCTTTCGACCAGCACGTCCCGAACTTCTTCGATTTTCGAGCCACTACTGAAAATAATCGGAAAAACCTTTTCGACCAGCATCGGCATCCCAAACCCGCTGGCCATTGCGAAGATCAAGCCTGCCGCAATTCCAGCAAAAAACCGGGTCTTTACGCCCCCGAGATAGGCAAAATATGGATAGAAGCGCTTCATCCGTGGGCGCGAAGACTCCCCCCTCCATGGCCCCGGAGCAAGCCTTGAACACGCGGCAAGGACGGTCTAGGGGCTGGCTCGATCGTTATCGGCCAGGCTGGTCACAGGCCGTTGGCCGGAAGCAGAGCGGCAAATGCCCAGTCCAAACCACCAAACACCCCTCAGACGCGCCCAAATGCCGCGGCCATGCGACGACATCCCGAATTCTCTTTTCTTGCGCCTTGAAGTCTCACGACACGTGCCCAAGCTCATTGGCGATGCGTCTATTCGACCGCTACATCGGCCGCCAAGTCCTCGTCGGAACGCTCTTCGCGATCGTTCTACTCAGCACGATTCTCGTCATGGGCAGCCTTTTCCAGAAGATTCGTCCCCTCCTTGTCGACTTCGGCGCCCCCGTCTCCATCGTTGGTGAATTCCTGCTGGGAATCGTTCCGTTTTCGCTCATTTACACCATCCCCTGGGCCTTCCTCTCAGCAATACTGCTGGTCTTCGGTCGCCTTTCATCCGACCAGGAGCTCACCGGGTTTCGTGTCGCAGGCATAAGCCTGACTCGCATCGCAGCACCGGTCTTTGTCATCGCCATTGGCCTTTCCGCGCTCTGCCTCTGGCTGAATGTCGAAATCGCCCCACGCTCGAACCAAAAAGCCGACGGCATTTTCATCAAAGCGTTCTTCAAAGATCCCCGCAGCATGTTGAGCGCTGCCGCAGAACAGGACGGACTGGAACGGCTGGAGGAGTCACTGAGAGACGTCCGAGCTTACATCGAGAAATCCGACGGCTCGACCATGGAAGGCATGCACCTCTTCAAAATCCACGACCGCAACGACCCTGAATCTCAAGACACCTACGTTCATGCCATGCGGGCGGAGGCGGTCATCGATGACGCAAAGAAAGAATTCCGCTTCCACCTTTACGACGCCATCTTCGAAACGACCGATAACAGAGGTTTTCCGCAGATCGTTCAATCAAGCGAAGCGGTTCCTCTCGTGCTGCCATTTGACTTTACCCGACGGAAAGAACGCCCCGCCGCGAAGACGAACAAGGAACTGAGAGCCTTCATCGACGCAAACCCACAACTCCCTGCGAAATACCGTATCGGACGCTACTGGGCGGAAATCCATCGACGCTACGCTTCATCGTTCGCATGCCTCGCTTTCGCGTTCATCGGTATCCCACTGGGTATCAAAGCTCGTCGTAAGGACACTTCGACCGGTCTAATCCTCAGTCTAATGATCGGAGCCGCCTATTTTGTTTGCGGCATGATCGGAGGAGCGACCGAGCAAGCCGTACTGATCACCATCTGGGCTCCCAACGTCATTTGTGTTGCCCTCGGCCTCTACCTCCTCCGCCGCGCCCGCTTCCGCTGAAGCAGTACTCTTTCCATGATCCCGCATTTCCAGCCTCGCAGGATCTTCCGCCGCATCGGCCGATTTTTTGAAAGCGGAAGGCTCGACCCCCTGCCACTCCGCCACACGCTGCGCCGCTACTCCCGTGAAAAATTCAAGGCCGACGGACGCGCCGCCCTCAACGTCGCCCTGCTCGATATCCCTCAAGGAATCGCCTACGCCGCCATCGCCGAGCTCCCGATCGTCTTCGGCATCGCCTGCTCCGCCACGGCTTCCATCATCGCACCGCTTTTCGCCGGCTCCCGCCACACCATCCTCGGCCCTACCAACGCCACCGCCTTCATGCTCTTCGGCTTTTTCGCCATGGAGCCAGGACTCGCCGCGCGCGAAACCCAACTGGTCCCTCTCCTCGTCATGATGGTCGGACTCTTCTGTCTCGTTGGAGCGATCCTCCGCGTGGCCGACCTCCTCCAATACATCTCCCGCTCCGTTCTCGTGGGCTACGTCTCCGGAGCCGCGGTTCTGATCATCACCAACCAATTCAAACACCTCCTCGGCGTCGCCGCAGAGGTCGACGCCCTTCGGCCCAGCACGTTTGTCGGCCTCGTCGAAGCGCTGGTTCGCTCCATTCCGGCGGCCTCCTGGCAACCACTCCTCATCGGAACCATCGCCTTCACCACTTTTCACTTCCTGAGAAAATGGAAACCGCGCTGGCCCAATCTCGCGATCGTCTTGGTGTTCGTCTCCGCCATTTTCGGAACCTTGGCGTTCCAGGAACAAGGCCCCTTCAGTCAGATCGCGCGTTTCAGCCCCTTCACCCCACAAGACCTGCTCCCCTCTCTGCCGCCACTGGCCCGCGCGGGGATCTTCGATGACATCTCCGCCCTCTTCGGTGTCGCTCTTGCCATTGCCTTCCTCGCCTGTCTGGAGAACACCCTGATGGCCAAAACCATCGCCTCGCGCTCCGGCGACCGCTCCGACGTCAACCAGGACATGTTCGCCGTCGGAGCCGCCAATTTCGCTTCATCCATCGCAGGCGGCATGCCCGCTTCCGGCTCGCTCCTCCGTTCCTCACTCAACTTCAGTTCCGGGGCTCGCACCCGGATGTCATCCATCTTCTCCGGCACCCTCGTCCTCTCCACCGCCCTCCTCATCGCCTGGCTGCCGAAAATCGGTATCGATCCCATCAGCCACGTCCCCAAGGCCGCCCTAGCCGCACTGGTGATCGGAATCGCCCTCGCACTCATCAATCGTCACAATCTCCGCGTCTGCCTCCGCTCCACTCCCGACGACGCCGCGGTACTCGTCACCACCTTCGTCGCAACCCTGATCGCACCCCTCGACGTCGCCATTTTCATCGGCGTTGCGCTCTCGATCACCCTCTTCCTGAGAAAAGCGAGCCGCCCCCACCTCGTCGAATACGAGTTCAGCGACGCCGGCGAACTGCGACAGATCGGAGAAAGACGCCAGCGCCCCAATCCCGCGATCTCGATCGTCCACGTGGAAGGCGATCTCTTCTTCGGCGCGGCCGAACTCTTCCGCACGCAGATTCAGCGCACTGCAGCCGATCCCTCCCTGCGAATCCTCATCCTTCGTCTCAAGAACGCCCGCCACCTCGATGCCACCTCGGTCCTCGCCCTCGAAGACTTGATCAAATTCATGCGCGCCAATCAACGGCACGTCCTCATCTCGGGTGCCACCCGCGATGTTTACCGCGTGCTCAAGCACTCGGGCGTGCTCGCCACTATCCAACAAGGCAGCGACCGGCAAAGCGGCGAAAGCAACCTCTTCCTCAACCGACCCAGCAACCCGAACATCTCCACCCGCGACGCCCTCAAACGCGCCCAGCAACTCCTCGGCGGAGAGAAAGCGGAAGTCCGCATCTTCTACGACCCATCCCAGAAGTGACGACGCCCCCTGCCCGCATCGCGGCTTGTTCTGGCGCTCCCGGCATCGTTTGCTGTGCTCTGATGAAAACCCTTTGCCTCCTCGGCTTTCTCACCGTCGCCCAGGCCCGCACGGTGCCCTCCATGAACGAAGCGATGGCTGCCGCCATCGCCGCGCAAGAAATCGCAGGTGCCGTCACCTTGGTGGCCAATGCCGACCGAACTCTTCACCTCGCCGCCCACGGTCACGCCGATCTCGAAACGCAAACTCCCATGCGTGACGACACGCTCTTCTGGATCGCCTCGATGACTAAGCCCATCACCGCCGCCGCCGTGATGATGATGCAAGACGCAGGAAAACTCTCCGTCGACGACCCCGTCTCCAAGTTCCTCCCCGAGTTCAAAGAACTCAAAGACCACCGCGGCAAAAAAGTCATTATCACCCTCAAGCACTGCCTCACCCACAGCTCCGGCCTGCGCGAGGTCAGCTCCGAGGAATCCGGCGACATCACCACCCTCGCCGACCTGATGCCGCTCATCGTCGCCCAACCCCTCGAATTCGCTCCCGGGACGCGATGGCAGTATTCCCAAACTTCCATCAACACCGCCGCCCGCATCGTTGAAGTGGTCTCCGGCCAATCCTTTCCCGACTTTCTCGAAAAGCGGCTCTTCGCCCCTCTGGGAATGAAAGACAGCACCTTTTATCCCAACCTCGAGCAAACGCGTCGTCTCGCCAATTCCTACACCCATACGCCAGACGGAAACTTGGAAAAAGCTCCCCTGATGTTCCTCGGCAAGGCCCCTCTCTCCAGCCGGGAACGATACCCCCGCGCCAACGGCGGACTGTTCTCAACCGCCTCCGACTACGCGAAATTCTCGCGAATGCTCCTTCGTGGCGGCGAGCTCGATGGCAAACGCTACCTCTCCAAAAATGCCGTCCGCGAAATGACCCGTATCCAAAGCGGCGACCTGATCACCGGCTTCACCCCCGGAAACGGCTGGGGCCTCGGCTGCTGTGTCGTCCGCGAACCGCAAGGTCCCAGCGCGGCTCTTTCATCGGGCAGCTTCGGTCACGGCGGAGCCTATGGTACTCAAGCCTGGATCGACCCGGTAAAGCAACGCGTCCACATTCTTCTGGTCCAACGCGCCAATTTCCCCAATTCCGACGCCTCCTCGCTCCGCCAAGCCTTCCACGAGGCCGCCGCACTGCTGCCATGAAAGTCACCACCACCCTCGCTTCATGCCTGACGCCCGACGGCGTCCCGATGGTCCTTCAAGAACACGATGGCCAGCATTACCTGAAAATCGGCGGCGTTGCCCTCATGAGCACCACCGCGTCGTTCTCCGAACAGAGAATGGCCGAACTCGCCTGCGCCGAACTGCCCGCCCGGCCCCACATCCTTATCGGCGGCCTTGGCTTCGGCTTCACCCTCCGCCGTGTGCTCGAACTTGCCCCACCCGACGCGATCGTTGACGTCGCCGAACTCCTACCCGAAATCGTCGACTGGAACCGCCAACACCTGACCCACGTCAACGGCAGCCTGCTCGACGACCCGCGCGTCCACATTCACGTGCGCGACGTCGCCGAACTCATCGACCGCAGCGGCCACGACCGCTACCACGCCATTCTTCTCGACGTGGACAACAGCCCCGATCCACTCGTCCAACAAGGAAACGCCCGCCTCTACAATCGCGGCGGCATCACTCGGACCCGCGCGGCCCTCCACCCCGGTGGACGCGTCGTCTTCTGGTCCGCCAACCGCGACAAGCATTTCGCGGAGTCGCTCGCCCGGGTCTTCAAACAAGTCGAATCCGTTGGGGCGAAAGCCTACCCCCAAGCGAAGAAATTCACTCACACCCTCTTCGTCGCCGATCGCGATTGAGGGCGACCGCTTCGTCTCGATTCCAGTCTGCCAACCCCGAAAAGGCGAAAGGCGCCAGCCGACTTGGACTGGCGCCTTTCATTGGCTCCGGAGGTAGGGTTCGAACCTACGACCTAGTGGTTAACAGCCACCCGCTCTACCGCTGAGCTACTCCGGATCTACTTTACCCCGGCACGCGGGGCGGGCGGAAGATGCGACCGCTGCCGCTCACCTTGCAAGGGAAAAATCATTCGTGATCGACCGAAATTCAATCCCGCCCGTACCGTTCGCGAAACTGCCTCAACAAACCTTCAATCCCATCGGACGCAGCCACCGACTCATCCTTTGCTGGCACCGAAGGAGAAAGCTCAGGGTTGGCACCTGCGGCAGAAAATCCACCACCGCTATCAGCACTCGCCCCGGAGTCGGAGGAATGCACCTGCGTCTCGATGTCGCCAATCGCACGATCCCCCTCATCACAATCCGCGGAAACGCCCAGGCGACTCTCCCCCATCTCGGCGGCCAGACGCAACACTCGGCGGGCATGGAAATCTCCAGGCCCCAAGCCCAACCGATCGCGCAGTGCCCGACCACACCAAGGAGCGCGGACTTCCAACAAGGAGGCCAGCGCCGCTTCATCGAGAGCCTCCAAACGAATCACCATCTCCGCCAAACGATCCTGCAAACCACCGCTCAAAGCTGGAGCAAAGGCGCTTTGCCAAATGTCATCATTGACCGAAACCACCACGTCCACCCGCGGGGCCTCTTGACGAACCGATGCCAGAAAGCTTGCGAGGCGCAGGGCCGCTGCGGGATCCGCATGAATGCCTTCAAGATCATCCGCCACCAGCACCACTCGACCGACCAGCGAGAGCAAGGCCACAAAGGTCGAAAAACGCTCGATGCCGGCATCGGCGACCGCAGCCTGAATGATCACTCCCGTCCTTCCTGGATGCTCCGGCACGGTGGCAGCAAAACGAAACAGCGCGCCCAACCAAAACGAGCATTCACTCAAGGACGCACCCGTGCGCCGGTTGAGCTCAAGTGCCAAACGAGGACCCAGAACTTCAAAATTCTCTTTGGTCCAGTGCGCCGTGACCGCTTGGGCATGATGAAAATCGAAAGTCTCCACAGGACGCCGGACGAGCGCACCGAGCGCGGCCTCGCGGTCATAACAAGGCACCTCGCCCGAACTGACCAAAGGCTCCAAGGCCAAGGAAAAAAGGCGACGAGTCTGAAGGTCCAAGCCGGTCAAACCACCACCGGCCGGCAGCGGGCGAGTCAAACGCCTTAGCGCGGCCTCGATCGCGACAGCGGCATCGATCCTCGACCCGCCAAGCAGATGCAGCGGTAGAAATTCATGACTCCCCGCCAAGCGCTCCTGCAACCGCGCCAACAGATGCGACTTGCCGTAACCCGCGCGCGGAGCCCCAAGCAGGATTCCTCTGCCCGGAGCATCGATCGCCGCAGCGAGCAGTTTCTCCATCCGCGCTGTCGCAGCGGCGTTCACTCCGTCTGCGTGGGGAGCGCAGGCTTGACCCAATGAATCGAAAAACGGCTGGATGGTGATGCTTTCTACCATGGGGGATTCAGGTTGCGCGAAACATGGGCGACCTCACCTGACGTCACAAGGAAAGAAAGGCCGGTCCGCGGTTGCTTCAGCTCGATCAAAGACGGCTTGGACGCGAAACTCCCCCGCTGCCAAAACTTTTGAAGCAAAACGCCAAAATTCCCGTCGGATTTCCGATTGACACCTTTTTGCGGGCTCCTTAGCTTGCGCGCCCCTCCGCCGCGGGCCGCCTCAGCAGCATCCGCGCCCGGGGGCCTTCCGTTCCATCTCATGAAAACGTTTTCTGCAAAGCCGAGCGACGTCGAGCGCAAGTGGCATGTGATCGATGCTAAGGACAAGATCCTTGGCCAAGTTGCCGTCGAGGCTGCCCGCCTGCTGCGTGGCAAGCACAAGGTGATCTTCACCCCACACGTCGACACCGGCGATTTCGTGGTCGTGATCAATGCCGACCAAGTGGTTCTTTCCGGCACCAAGGAAAACGACAAGATTTACACCCGCTTCTCCGGTTACGTCGGTGGCAAGAAGGTCGAAACACCTCGTCTCCTCCGCAAGCGCCGCCCGGTTCTTCTCGTCGAGAACGCCGTCTGGGGCATGATCCCCAAGAATCGTCTCGGCCGCGCACAGTTCGGCAAGCTCAAGGTCTATGCCGGCGCCGAGCATCCGCACGAAGCACAGCAGCCTCAGGCTTACGAAATCGCCTGATCCGGCACCCACGAATTCCTTTTCCCATGAGCGAAGCCAAAAATCTCAGCGCCACCGGCCGCCGCAAGAATGCCGTCGCCCGCGTCCGCATGACCGAAGGTAATGGACAGATCGTGATCAACGGTCGTTCCTTCGAAGAATACCTTCCCACCCTGCCCCTGCAGAACGCCGTGTTGGCTCCGTTCCAACACGCGAATCTGCTCAACAAGTTCGACGTGACCGTTACCGCCCATGGTGGTGGCGTTCACGGCCAAGCCGGGGCCATCCGTCTCGCTGTCGCCCGTGCGCTCACGATTTTCGAACCTGAGCTGCGCAAGGTCATCAAGCCACACGGTCTTCTTCGTCGCGACCCGCGCATGAAGGAACGGAAGAAGCCCGGCCGTCCAGGTGCCCGCAAGCGCTTCCAGTTCTCCAAGCGCTGAAGCTACTACCTCTTCGAAAAGCCGCACCCCGACCGGGTGCGGCTTTTTTCTTGGCACTTTTCCACCCCTCGCCCTTTCTCGCCGTAATGAAACTCGTCTCTTGGAACGTCAACGGGATCCGCGCCACCCTCGGCAAGGGCCTTCCCGAATTCATCGCCTCCGAACGACCGGAAATCCTTTGCCTTCAGGAGACCAAAGCCCGCGAAGAGCAGGTCTCGCTGCCATTGGAGTTCGCAGGCTACCACTCCTTCTGGAATTCCGCCCAAAAACCCGGCTACTCCGGGGTCGCCATCTTCACCCGCGAATCCCCGCTCTCCGTGCGTCATGGCATGGGGATCGAGGAACATGATCGCGAGGGCCGCGTCATCACCCTCGAATACGCGAATTTTCATCTCGTAAACGTCTACACTCCGAATTCCCAGGACGAACTCCGACGCCTCCCTTATCGCATGATTTGGGATGAAGCATTCCGACTCTTTCTGCTCTCGCTCGAAACATCGGGTAAGCCCGTGATCTTCTGTGGCGACCTGAATGTTGCCCATCGCGAAATCGATCTCGCCCGCCCCAAGGACAACCGGAAGAGCGCTGGCTTCAGTGACGAAGAGCGGGCCGGCTTCGACCGACTTCTTGCCAGCGGCTTTCACGATAGCTACCGCCACCTCCACCCGGATCAAAGCGGTGCTTATTCCTGGTGGAGCTATCGCGCCAATGCCCGCGCCAACAACGTCGGCTGGCGTATCGATTACTTCGGCGTCTCGGAATCCCTGCTGAAACGGGTCTCAGCAGCCGACATTCTTCCCCACGTGACCGGCTCCGATCACTGCCCGGTCTCGCTGGAACTGAGCTGATCGCCTCGAGCCCCCTACCCGGCCGCGCTTTTTTCCCAAAACGACGCCTCGCCTCGTCACGACAAGCACCGCCGTCGGGATCACGTCATTGCGTAATGGCGAAACACCAGACCCACTGACAGTATCGGAGTGTAAGGCGACTCGATCCCCCGATCAGGAACCTTGCACGACCCGTCCGCCCCCGCGGACTAAAAACATAAACCCTGCGGAAGGCCCGCTGCTCTGGTGATCACATCGCCAGGCCAGCGGGTTTTTCCCGTTTCAAGAGCGGCTCGCAGCGACTCACTCAACCGTCACGCTTTTCGCCAGATTCCGGGGCTGGTCGATCTCACAGCCGCGTGCGTTGGCAATGTGATACGCAAGCAATTGCAATGCGACAACGGTCGGAATGGTGCTCACCAAAGGATCGCAGGCTGGAACCTCGATCACATCATCCATCGCTTCGGCAGCCTCGCGATCACCCTCAGTGACGACCCCGAGAATCCGCGCGCCACGAGCCCGGCATTCTTCAACATTGCCCAGAGTTTTGTCCTTCCCGGGGATATCGTTTGCCAAGGCAATCACGGGAGTACCAGGAGTCAGGAGCGCAATCGGCCCATGCTTGAGCTCCGCAGCGTGGTAGCCCTCAGCGTGAATGTAGGAGATCTCCTTGAGCTTGAGCGCACCCTCCAGCGCCACGGGATAAAGAGGACCGCGACCGATGAAGAAGGCGTGTTCGTTCTCGGCGTAACGCTTGGCAATCCCGGCGATATGCTCGCTCTGGCCGATGACCTGCTGCACCAGATCCGGGATCGACTCGATCGCGCGGGCGAACTTCATCCCATCCTCCCGCGAGTAACGACGGCCGCGGCCGAGCTTGAGGGCCATCATCAGCATCACCGCCACCTGACAAGTGAAGGCCTTGGTCGAGGCGACGGAAATCTCAGGCCCCGCGTGGAGATAGACCCCGCGACCGGTTTCACGCGCGATAGTCGACCCCACGACATTGCAAAGCCCCATCACAAAGGCACCCTTCTGATTGGCCTCACGCACGGCAGCAAGCGTGTCGGCGGTCTCTCCGGACTGCGAAATCGCGACCACCAGGTCGGTGCGACCGATGATCGGATTCCGGTAGCGAAACTCCGCCGCCTGCTGAACCTCGGCATGGATGTCCGCCATGTCCTCGAACGCATATTCACCGACCAAACCCGCATGCAACGAAGTGCCGCAGCCGACCAACACCACGCGCTGGATCTCCGCGAGATCGCGGGGCGAAGTGCCCATGCCAGACAGCACCGACGACCCGAGATTAAAGTCCAACCTCCCGCGGATCGCGTTGCGCAGGGAATCCGGCTGCTCGTGGATTTCCTTCAACATGAAGTGCTCGAAGCCGCCCTTCTCCGCCGCGGCGGCGTCGAAACCGAGCTCACTGACCTCCCGCGCCACCGGCACCTGATGAAGATCACGGATATCCACGCTGTCGGCGGTCACCACCGCGATGTCGTTGTCCTCGAGATAAATCACCTGCCGGGTGTGAGCGATGATCGCAGAGGCATCCGAAGCCACGATCGTCTCTCCTTCGCCCACACCAATGACGATGGGGCTGCCGCGACGGGCGGTGATGATCTTGCCCGGCTCCTTCGCGGAAATAACGGCAATACCGAAAGTCCCCTCCACCTGGCTCAGTGCCTCGCACACCGCTTGGAACAGATCACCTCGGTATCGGTCGCCGATCAGATGCGCCAACACCTCGGTATCGGTCTCCGAATGAAAATGATGGCCCTTGCCTTCCAGTCGGGCACGCAGCGAACGGTAGTTCTCAATGATCCCGTTGTGCACCAGCGCGATGTCGCCGGACTGGTCGAGGTGCGGGTGAGCATTGACCTCAGTCGGCGGTCCGTGAGTCGCCCAGCGGGTATGAGCGATCCCTGTCGAGGATTGCGTGAAACGCTCCACCGGCCAATCGGCACGGGCTTTTTCGTTGAGCGCCGCGACCTTGCCCGGTGCCTTGCTCACGACGATCGCTCCATCCTCAAGAATTGCCATGCCCGCGGAATCGTAGCCACGGTATTCGAGCCGACGTAGGCCGCCGATGAGAACGCTGGGAGCGGAGGCTTTACCGATGTATCCGACGATGCCGCACATGGAGTTTTAGGAGTGAAAAGAGTGAATTGGGATTGCTCATCAGATCGCACACCCACTGCGCGACGCCGCGGCCTGTGGGGATGATCGTGGAATCCACATCGACGAAGTGCAAGAGCGGGAATTCGACGCCGGAAGCCCCTCGCATCGACGGGTCATAAGCTCCCCCGAACGTCCCGCTGCACGATCTCCCCCGGTCGCGTGCTCGTACCGGGCCACAATTTCCGGCCCGGATAAATCGCGGTGTTGATCCCGGTATGCACCCCGTCTCCCGCAATGCAGCCGAACTTCCTCCTCCCGGTGTCCACCAGCGCGCCAGCCACTTCCGACAGGTGATTCTTCCCATCGTGACGGAGATTCGAGGTCATCGTACCCGCGCCCAAATTGACCTTCTCGCCCAGGACCGAGTCGCCGACATAGCTCAGGTGACCGACGTTGGTGCCGGAGAGAATCAGCGAGTTCTTGATTTCCACCGCATTGCCAATGTGGCAACGGTCGCCAATGGAGGTGGAGCCTCGAAGATAGCAGTTCGGACCAATCTTGCAGTTGGCCCCAATCACCACGTTGCCCTCGATAAAGACGCCCGGAAGAATCCGCGAACCAGGCCCTAACTGGAGGACACCTTCAACAACGGCGTTCGGATGAATCTCACCCTCGATTCTCGTTTCATGCAAAGCCCCGACGTGGAGCTCATTCGCGCGGAGAAGATCCCAAGGATGAACGATCAGGAAAGAATGAGCCGCGAAGAGCTGCTTCCCGGCATCCGGTATCTCGCCGACCCAGGCCAGAGGCGTGCCTTCGGGATCGACCAGAGTAAGCGAGCCACTCGCGGAGAGCCGAGCCACATCCTCGCCAACCAACCACGCATGGGGATGAGTCCGGAGGCCCTGACCGGCAAAGGCGGCATGATGATCACGGAGCAGGATGTTCCCGATGGCGAAATCCTCGATGGCACGAGTGGAGAAGAGTGGCATGGCTATCAGAAATTCACAGGGAGCTCAATCGCCCTCGCGATCCACTGGCCTGAAAAACCTTGGCGACCGGATTTCTCAGTTGGAAAACAAGAGTCCTTCCATGCCGCTTCCGGCGAGAATACCGGAAGGAAGCAACAAGAACGGGGATGGTCTTCCTCAAACATCGCGTGACTGCAAAGCGCGCTCCGGAGATTCCGCCATCAGGCCGGAACTCCGATCTCTTCCTTGATGGCATCGGCGAATTTCGCCACCCACTCGTCGACCACATCCGCATCGGAATGCTCGACAAGGATGCGGATTTTGTTCTCCGTACCAGAGTAGCGGATCAACTGGCGACCGCCGTCGCCAAAGGCTACATCGGCTTCCTTCATCAGCTTTTGGAGACCCGGAAGTTCGATCAGCGGCGGCTTCGCGGCGACCTTGAGATTGACCAATTCCGCAGGGAATTCGCGCATGCAGGCGGCAAGCTCGGCCAAGGTCGCCTTCTTCTCCTTCATCACCCGCAGCACCTGCAAAGCACTGAGAATCCCGTCACCCGTGGTGGCATGGTCGGCGAAAATCAAATGGCCCGAATTTTCTCCTCCGAAGGAACCACCCTGCTCGCGCAGCGCCTCGATCACACTGCGGTCGCCCACCGGAGTGGTCAGCACCTGGATGCCTGCTCGACGCATCGCCTCGTGCAAACCGAGATTGCTCATGACGGTACAAGCCATCTTGCCGCCGCGAAGTTTGCCCTGCTCATGAAGGGCCAGTGCGGATAGCGCGAGAATCCGATCACCGGAAATGGGAGTGCCCGTCGCGTCGGTAAAAATCACCCGGTCGGCATCGCCATCGAAGGAAATCCCAAGATCCGCCCCGTGCTGGCGCACCAGCGCACCCGCGGCCTCGGGATGCAGCGCGCCGCAACCGGCGTTGATGTTGATCCCGTCGGGATCACAGCCGTGTTTGATCACTTCCGCACCGAGTTCCTTGAAAATCAGAGGCGCGATGAACCAGGCGGCACCATGACCGCAGTCGACCACGATCTTCAACCCATGCAGCGAAACGTTGTCGGCAGTGTGCTTGGCGAACTCGATGTAGCGGCCTCGCGCGTCATCGATCCGGTATGCCTTGCCAATCCGCTCCGGAGCCATCGCACGCGGCTCGGGTTCGTCACCCAGGATATGACGCTCGATCACCTGCTCCAGCGCATCATTGAGCTTGTAGCCATCGGGCCCGAAGATTTTCAGCCCGTTGTCTTCATAAGGATTGTGCGAGGCGGTGAGCATGATGCCCGCCGCGCAGCCCATCGATTTTGTCAAATGGGCGATCGCCGGCGTGGGCAAGGGCCCGGGCAGCAGCACATCCATTCCCATCGATACCAAACCGGCGGTGAGCGCCGTTTCCAGCATGTAGCCCGAGATGCGGGTATCCTTGCCAATGACCACACGGTTCCGATTGTGACCCGAGGAACGCAACACTTGCGCAACCGCCTTGCCGGCACGCAACGCGACCTCCGGCGTGATCGGAAATTCATTCGCCCTGCCACGGATGCCATCGGTGCCGAAAAGCTTCATATCCCCGGAAAGGTGATCGCTTTGACACAAAATGGAAGCCCCGGCTGCGGCAGCCCGCAAATCTAGGAACGACAGGAAATCGGCCATCCATGAAGAAACTGCCGGGCCTCGAGGACTTTGGTATCTGATCATCCGCCCTCACGCCCGTACGCACGACGCATTCAGGGTTGGCCAGCGGGAATTCCTCCTTCACGCTCCGCCGCAGCCGCCTTTCCCATGTCCTACCTCGTCACCATCGGCCTCGAAGTCCACTGCCAGGTCAAGACCCGCACCAAGATGTTCTGCGCCTGCGAAACATCCTTCGGCGGGGAACCGAACACCCGCACCTGCCCGGTCTGCCTCGGCCTGCCAGGCGCACTTCCCGTGCTCAACCGCCACGCGATCGAGAAAACCCTGCTCGCCGGACTGCTGCTCGATTGCGGTTCTCCCGAGATCTCGCAGTGGGACCGCAAAAACTACTTCTATCCGGACATGCCCAAAAACTACCAAACCACCCAGATGGACTCGCCGCTCTGTCTTGGTGGTGAAGTTCCGGTCTATGATTTCAACTACCCCACCGACGCGCGGAAAAACATCCCACGGCCGGGGCTCAAGGTCCGACTCAATCGCATCCACCTCGAAGAGGACGTCGCGAAATCCACCCACCTCGGCACTTCGTCCGTCATCGACTACAACCGCGCCGGTACCCCGCTGATGGAAATTGTCACCGAGCCCGACATCGAGTCCTCCGCCGAAGCCTTCGCCTTTCTTCGTTCCCTGCAGATGATCCTTCAACAAGGGGGCATCTCCGATGCCGATATGGAAAAAGGCCAGCTCCGCTGCGACGTGAACATCTCCATCCGGCGACGGCCCGAAGACCCCTACGGCAACCGGATCGAACTCAAGAACCTTAACTCGATCTCCGCCGTCCGACGCTCCATCGACTACGAAATCGCCCGCCAGTCGGATGAACTCGCAATGGGCATCGATCAGATCCAATCGACCCGCCGCTGGGACGATGATCGCGGCGAATCCCAACTCCTGCGCACCAAGGAAGACGCCCACGACTACCGCTACTTCCCCTGCCCCGACCTGCTGCCCGTTCACACCGCGCCGCTGCTCGAAAAAGTCCGCCCGCTGCTCACCGAACGACCCCACGAGCGCGCCGCACGCTACGAGCAGGACTTCGGCGTGACCACCTACGACGCCTCCGTTTTCGCCGCCGACCTGCCCCTCGCTCACTACTTCGAAGCCATCCTCGGAACGGGCGCTCTCAACCCGAAGAAAACCTCCAATTTCCTGCTCAATACCCTCCTCGGCACCCTCAACGAGCGCTCCATTGCGATCGCCGACTCCCCACTCCCCGCAGCAAAAACCGCTGCCCTGCTGGGCTTGGTCGAGGCCGGAACCCTCGCCCTCAGCCAGGCGAAAGAAGTGCTGTCCATCCTCCTCGATGCCCCGGATCGCGACCCCGCCGCCATCGCCAAGGAACTCGGTTTCGAACCCGCCGACGCCGGTGAACTCGACGCCCTCTGCGATCAAGTCATCGCGGCGAACCCGGACAAGGTCGCCGAAATCAAAGCCGGCAACGAAAAGCTTCTCAACTGGCTTACCGGTCAGGTGATGAAAGCCTCCACCAGCAAACCCAACCCGAAACAGGTCACCGATCTGCTGAAGGGAAAGCTG
The DNA here is from genome assembly GCA_004293445.1 of Verrucomicrobiota bacterium. Classification (GTDB taxonomy): domain Bacteria; phylum Verrucomicrobiota; class Verrucomicrobiia; order Verrucomicrobiales; family Akkermansiaceae; genus Haloferula. Next base: position 144,705 of record RDYP01000002.1, read on the forward strand.
GGCTGATGCCCTGCAGCCACCACCGTCCATGCCCGCCTTTCAGCTCCACCACGGCGATTGCCTCCAAGTCCTTCCCACCCTCCCGGACGCCAGCCTCGATCTGATCGTCACCTCACCGCCCTACAACCTCGGAATCCAGTACCGAAGCTTCGACGACAAAGCCAGTCGCAGCGACTTCCTCGACTGGTGCCAAGCGTGGGCCGCCGAACTGAAACGCACCCTCGACGACAAGGGATCCTTTTTCCTGAACGTCGGCGCTTCCCCATCGAACCCGCTGCTACCGCATCAGCTCGTCATCGCTTTGACCGATGGCCACAATCCACTCTTCGTTCTCCAGAACACCTTCCACTGGATCAAATCGATCACCGTCGAGACCCGCGGCGGCGATCGGGTGAGCGCCGGTCATTTCAAGCCGATCAATTCTCCTCGTTACGTCAACGACTGCCACGAGTATCTGTTCCACCTGACAAAGTGCGGCAACGTGAAACTCGACCGCCGCGCTGCCGGGGTTCCCTATCAGGACAAATCCAATATCGACCGCTGGGGCCACAGCGGCGGGATCGACCGACGCTGCCGCGGCAATAACTGGTTCATTCCCTACGACACCATCGTCTCGAGGAACAAGGAACGCCCCCACCCCGCCAGCTTCCCCATCACCCTCGTCGAGCAGTGCATCCTCCTCCACGGCAAAGGGAAGGAGACCCGGCTGCTCGACCCCTTCCTCGGCATCGGCAGCTCCGCCCTCGCCGCGAAACGACAGGACATCGCGCAGTTCACCGGAATCGAGCTCGACGACTACTACCTCTCGGTGGCCCGCTCTCGGCTCGAGGAAAAGCCGGAGCGGGATCTCTTCCTCTAGCCGCGAGACCTCAAGGCGTCACCCGCTGAGGCGCGGGACGCTTCTTCGGCGCAGGCTCTTTATCCTTTCGGGCCCCCAACCACGCGACCAAGTCCCGCAGTTCCGCGGCCGATAGCATCGCACCCATCGGCGGCATCGATGACACCGGCGGGGTCATCGATTCGATATCCCCGCGCAGGACTCGCAGCACCTTGCCGCTGCTATCGATGTCCACATGCTCCGGCGTGTCCGCCAGCAGGATTCCGGCGACGCTCTTCCCGCCTTTCAGCGTGACCGAGGAAATGCCGTAGCCGATCGCGACCTTGGCGCCTGGGTTGACCAGCGACTCGAGGAAAAACTTGACGTCACCGCGCTTACCCACCGCTGCGAGACTAGGTCCGGCATCGCCACCGCCGTGCCCCCCACCCGCCGCATGGCAGCGCATGCACTGGCCGGACGGATGAGATTCGAACAAAAGCCCACCCTTCGCCACGTCCCCGCCTTGCAGAGAAGGAAGATAGGGTGCCAATGGATCGGCGGACTGAGTGAAAGACGCCTTCACCGCAGCCAACAGCTCTTTGACCTCGGGTTCGGCACGCAACGCCGCCGCATCGAGCAACTCGAGCGCCGCCGGCGACACCCCCTTGCGATTTTTCAACTCGTTCAAGCTCGCGACAAAAAGCTTGTCGACCCCGGGCGCTTTCAAACTCCCGGCGACCTTCCAAGCCTGCTGGCCACGGCGGACATTCGGATGCGCAATCGCCGCCTTCACCGCGTCCAGAGCCGCTGCAGGATGACTCGCGGCGAGCCTCTTGATCGCACCAAGCGCCAAGTCATCATCCTTACCCCTCGCCAACTCCGACAGAAGCCCATCCAAACCAGCGGGCTTGCGCGACGCGTAAAGCTCCAATGCTTCCGACCTCGCAGCCCCGGGCAGCCCGGCATTCATCACCAGCGACCTCAAGGTCGCGTCCTCAACAGGCGAAAGATCCAGTTTGTAACGAATCACCAATTCCAAGGCCGGCTCAGCAAGTTTGCCGGACAACTTCACCAAATCACCAAGCGACTTGTTCAGCACCCCACGAACCAAGGCGGCATCCCGTTCCGGCAAAGGCGCCCAGCGCCCCAGCGATTGATCGACCGGATGCGGCTTGCTCCACAAACCCACCAAGCGCAAACCCTCGATTCGAACGGCCTCCGGGACCTTCGGATCGACGATCACCGCAAGCACCCGCCGGAGGTTCGCCTCATCGCCGAGACGGAAGGCGCTGTGCAGCAGACGACGCCAATCCATCTCACTCAAATCCTTCGGCGCCGCATCCAACAATGCCGCCACCATTGGCCGGGCCGACTCAATCCCAGCATCATGGATCGCCCGCAAAGCCTCGCGCGAGACGCTTCGATCCGAGTCTTTCAGAAAGCCTGACACCCAAGGATCTTTCAAACGACGCAGCGCGACGACTGCCGAAAGCCGCAAGGCCGCATCCTCATGCTCCGCCAGGGCCGCGATCTCGCGAGGCTCTGCAATCAGCGACAGGGCATAGGCCCCCGCATGCCGCAGATAGGGCTCTTCATTGCCCAACAACATCCGTTGGATTCCGGCCAGAGCGGAGCGCGCCTTGCAGTGACCCGCGGCCAAAGCGGCAAAGGCTCTCACCCGCGAAGACTCGTCGGCCAGCAAGGACGCGAAATCGATCCCGTCTCCGGGCAAGCCACAATCCCCCAGCGCCTTGATCGCCTGAGCACGGACTTCCGCATCTCCGTTAGCGAGCAAGGGCAGAAGCAAATCACGCGCCTTTTCCCGCAAGTGCTTGTCGGAACCCGCCGCGATTTTCTCGCTCCCCGTCGGCAGGGCCGCAGCGCCGCGACGCGCGATCACGCCAAGCCCCCACACCCCGTGCAAGCGCGTCCGCAGGCCTTTCCCTGTGGCCGCCGCCTTGCCCAGCAAGGCCAAGCCCTCCGCTTTGCGGGTTAATGCCAGGTGGGCACGGAGCCGAATGCGTAGGTCCGGGTGCGATAGCAAACGCTCCAGATCGGCAGCCGAACGCGCCTCGATGCCCGCCTCCATAATCGACGCGACTTCCGCCGCCTCTTTCGCACGCCACGGTTCGGCAGCCTCGAGCGAATACACCCGCCCGTCATCGTGCGCCGCCCATCCACCGATGAAGTCACTCACCACCAGTTTGCCATCCCACGTGTATTCCACATCGGTGACGGCAGCACCCCAGTTCATCTGACGGGAATCCACCAGCTTCATCGCCGCGCCATCCGGCTCTACGCGAAACGACCAAATCCCCGAATTGGCAGCCCCGCCACGATAGTCACAAATCAGGAATCGACCCGCTTCCGATTCCAAGAAACCCGTTCCCGGATGATAGGTCAGCCCCGACGGGCCCGACGTGATGTTTGCCAAGGGCGGCACGATGTAAGCGGGCTGCGAATAATTGCGCGGCGACCACATCCGCTCCGCCATCCAACGGTTTACCGGATGCTCCTCCAGACCGATCTGCCGGTGAAAGCTGTGCATCGCCTGATGGTCCATCGTCCAACCCGAGTCGGCTCCATCCATCACGTAAACCAAGCGCGCCTGATCCCCTTGGTCCGAATTGTTATCGACCGAAAAGGCGTTACCGAACTCATCGAAGGCAATCTCCTTCGGATTGCGCAAACCGCTGTGAACCACCTCGAAATTCGACCCGTCGGGATCGAAACGAAACACACAGCCCTGATCCGGCAGTTCATAATGCCGCCCCTCCGGCGTGGTGACGTTCATCCCGCGATCGCCCAAAGTCCCGTAGATCCGACCGTCCGGCCCCAGCGCGAAGCCATTCAGATCATGGCCGGAAAAGGAAACCCGCACACCAAAGCCATCAAACAAGGCCTCGCGCTCATCCGCCCCCGTCGCCAAGCCGTCGCCATTCTTATCCCGCAAAGCCCAGATCTTGGGAATGCAGGCGACATAAACGGTGCCCTCATACTCGAAAACCCCGGCGGCAGGCCCGTCCAGCATGTCCTTGAAATGACCGCCGAAAACCTTGCCCGATTCCGACCTGCCATCGACTCCAGGCTTGGAAAGAACCCGCACCACGTCCTCCTTCTCAGTCATCGACTTCAGCGATGTTTTCGCATCGTGATCCTGCCACTTCACGTGCAGCTTGCGTCGATCCTCCACACTGCGGGAAGCGATGTCATCGAGATACCAGTAAAGGTGATCCCGATTGTCAGTCACTCCGAAGCGGAAGCGCGGAGTCTCGGTCACATAGATTTCCCCCTTCCGCCCGACCGTCAGGGCCGTCGGCGAAGTGACGCCACCCCTCTTCCGATCCGCCACCACCTTGGCACGCGTTCCCTCCGGGATCGTCATCCCGGCCACCGCATCAGTCGCCACGAGTCCCGCAATGTAAGGCTTCCCGCCCTTCGTCGAAGCAGGAAACTTTTGGTTCGCGTAGTCGGTCATCAAAAAATGATCCGCTGCGATCCGCCCCCACTTCCCGCCCTCGTCATCGAGCAAGCGGATACGCGCCAACTTTCCCTTCAGGTCAGTCACATCCCAAACCTGTGTCCGTGCTTTCAGAGAATCATCCCCCGTCGCCTCGCGCACCACACGATCCTCGACCAGCAGCTGGACGACTGCCTTACCCGGATGCCGCCCGCCGGCGATGAGAAACGCGAGATAGTTCTCGGTGATCTTGATCTCGGGCGAAGTCAGCGACCCCTTCGAAGCATCACCCCCATGAATGGAAGCCGCCAAAGACTCGCCGGCATAGCCACTCCACTCACCCGACATGCCATCCACCCGCGCACCCGTCGGAGCTAAGCCAAAAGCCGCTCCCTCCACTTTCCAGTCGCCGTAGCCGTCTCCTTCAAACGCCTGAAGCAACTTCGTCGCCCCAAAAGTCGAGCCCGAGGCCAACAGGAGTCCGGAAACACAGATGCAGGAAATTTTCATCGCGCCGAAACTAGACGGGCCAACCCGTTTGGCAATCGCCCAAAAGGGTGGGTTTTTCTCCACACCTTATGCCGCCGCAGGCCCCTTCCCAGCGATTGTGAATAAGCTGCGAACATTGGGGAAAATCCTCACGGTTCCCGATCCGGACGAAGGCCGAAATCCCACATCCGAAGAACTCAGCCCCTCGAGCGCCCCACCCCAGGTCTCCGACGGCCACCCGCTTTTATTCACGATTCCCTATCGGATCGCCGATTTCAAAAATTGGACAATTCACTCATCATCAGTGATTTGCAATCTTACGAAATCGTTACCAACGAATTACCAACAACTTGTTCACAATCCACGCGCTGCGGCCCGAATTTCCCGACCTCGAGACGCCTCATGGCCGTGGAACAGCCGATTTTGGGGGATTCGGACGATGTGAATAACCGGTGAATACTGGAGCTAGGGGGCAGACGCCCCCGCGTATCCCCCCTTTTTTTAACAGCTGCTCCCCGGGTAACCCGAAGCGCGCGTCGAAGCATTCAGGCACCACGCATGAGCGAGATCTCCGCCAAACTAACCAAGGAGCGGAACAAATCCTCGCGCGGCATGTTCTTGAGCTGATCCACGCTGATCGCGCGCTCCAGGGTGAAGCGTCCCGACCGCGTCCGTCGCAGGGCGCTGAGATGCGCGCCACAACCCAGCTGTTCGCCGATGTCGTGAGCGTAGGTCCGGACATAAAATCCCTTCGAGCAATTCACCACGAAATCCACCTCCGGCAGCTCCATTCTACGGATCTCGTACTTCGAAACGGTGACCGGCCGCAGCGCGCGCTCCACCTCTTGGCCCTTGCGCGCCAATTTGTAGAGTGGCACCCCGTCTTTCTTGATTGCGGAAACCATTGGCGGCAATTGCTCGAAGGCACCCGTGAACGAAGCAAAGGCGGCATCGATCCTTTCAGCGGAGAAATCCGGAACCTCTTTTTCTTCCAGCACCTCGCCCTGACGGTCTTGGGTCGAGGTGGTCTTGCCCAGCATCAGCGTGCCTTCGTACTCCTTGTCCTCACTCATCAGCAAGTCTTGGATTTTGGTGGCTCGCTCGATGACAAGCATCAACAAACCCGTGGCCATCGGGTCGAGAGTCCCGCAGTGGCCAATTTTTTTCGTGCCCAGCGCGCGGCGGGCGATGGCGACCACGTCGTGCGAGGTCATGTCTGGGGCCTTGTCCACCAGCAGCACGCCACTGGGAACCATCGGTCCGGGGATCGGTCGATTCATGATCAATAAGAGGTCGGGCGAAAACCGCGACTTATGAAAGGGGAAGGGCGCGCTCCACGGCAGCAATCACCTTGGCCTTCGCCTCGGCGAGCGGACCGTCCATCCGGATACCAGCCGCCAAAGCATGGCCGCCGCCGCCGAACTCCATGCACACATGACAGGCATCCACCCGAGGATCCTTCGAACGCATCGAGACGCGGACCTTGCCTCCTGGGAGCTCTTCAAAAAAGAGAGCCACGGTCACCCCCTCGATGGCGCGGATGATGTCGATGAGCCCCTCGCTGTCCTCAGGCTTGAGACCGAGCGAGGTGTAGGTGGCCTGGGTCATTTCCCAATGCGCCACCCGACCGCCGCCAGCCAGTTCCAGTGTATTGAGCAGCGCACGCATCAACTCGACGCGGCGGAAGGGATGATTGTCGTAGGTCAGCGAATTGATTCTCCCGACATCCACGCCGCGACGAATCAAGTCCGCGGCCATCAGATAGGTCTCCTCCGTGGTCGATGGATACTGAAAGGAACCCGTGTCGGTCGAAACCGCGACGTAGATCGAATCCCGCGTCTCCTCCGGAAAAGGCATATCGAGCGCCGTGAGCAACTTGTAGAGGATCTGCCCCGTCGCCGGGCTTCCGGAATCGATGTGGTTGAAATCGCCGTAGCCGGGGTTCGACTTGTGGTGGTCGATGTTGACCCAGACCTTCGCCCGCGACGCAGCATGCAGCGCACCCGCGCCGAGTCGTGGCTTTACCGCGGTGTCGAGGGCGATCGCCACCTCCACCTCGAGCGGCTCGCTTGGCGGAGTCTCGATTCGCTCCGATCCCGGCAGGAAAGCAAGATTGTCCGGCAATCCATCCTCATTGATCAAACGGACTTTCTTACCCATCGCCAACAAGGAAAACCCGAGCGCGAGTTGCGAACCAATCGCGTCTCCATCAGGCCGAATATGGCTCATGATGACGAAAGACTCGTGCCGCGCGAAGATTTCGCCGATTTCCTGAAAGCTTGAATTCATAAGATGAAAGCAGTCCCGCCGCGGGGGGCGCGATCCTCCCGAGAATCTCCAAGCAGGCAAGGACAAAGGCGACGTTGAGGGAGCAAGCGCTCACGGCAACTCGACAAGCCCGGCAGGCTGTGCTTTGCCGACGAAAAAGGTCGCACCACCCGCCGGAACACCCTGCCGCTCGATCGAATACCGGCCGGGAAATCCGCGCCAGCGCAGCACGCCATCCTTGCCAGTCCGCGCGGTGAGTTTCGTCACCCAGCGACGACCCAGCCATTCTTCCAACACCTCACCGCGCTTGCGGATTGTCCAGTCGCGGCTCCACGACGCGGCTTCAGGCTTCCAGTGGCTGCCTTCCCAAAAACCCCAAAGCAAGAATCCGGTGTAGGACGGGTGACTGAAACAGGCAATCATCAGGTCGCGGGTGTAATCCGCAGCCAACTCCTCGTCATCGATGGTCGTGATATCGAACTCGCTGATCACTTGGTGCTGGACCAAACTCGCGAAACGATCACTCACCGCCAGGACGTGCTCTGGCGTCGGAAGGTAACTCTCGTCGACATGCGCCTGATTGCCCACGCCATCGACCCGGAAGCCTTCCTCCTTGAGCTTGCGAATGTATTCAAAAGTCCCGTCGCATTGAGCCCCGGGACGAAAAAGTTGGTCCTCGTTCACATAGAACGGCAGCGGACTCACGCCTTGGGCCAAGGAATAGATTTCGCGATCGATCCTCTCCAAACCGGGACGCCGTGTCAGCAAATCGGCACCACCCCACGCCACCGGGTGATTGACCACATCCCACTCGCAGACCCGATCCCGGGCAAAGGCGAGCCGTTCACCTGCCGTCTGGATGAAGTGACGGCGAATCGCAGCCGCATCCTTGAGCTTTGCCAGATTCGGCGGCACCGCGTCCTGGATGAGGTAATGCCCACGAACCGCGATTCCCCGCTCGCCCAACCAATCGAAGGCACGATCCAGCTGCTTGAGCTTCTCCTCCTTGCCCCACGCGCGAGACTCCCAACCGAAATCCTTCAGGTCGTTCTCGAACACCACGCGACTGAACCATCGATCGACGACCTCCCGATAGCGCCGGCCATCGGAACTATCGGCGGTCAGCAAGCCTGCCGTCACTGCGGAACCAAAGCCAAACTCGTGTCGGCGCAGGGTCAGCGTCACTTCACAATCCGCCAGCGGCTCGCCATTCGGCCCCTTCACCAACAACGAAAGATCGGCTTTGCGATGCCGCTCAATCCGCTCGAGAGCCGCCTTCCGCCAAGCCGCCTCGGGCTCGCGCCCCTCATAAGTCCGCCGAATCCGGGGAAAGCCGCGGGTATCCGTTCCGGCCGGATATCGAAAGGCCCGGATCGAAGCAATTTCGATCGCCTGATCCTGCCGGGCGCACATCAAGGTCAACGACGCAGTGCCCTTTCCCGCTGCCACCGTCACCGGAAAAAGCACCGGCAATTCCCGCCATTCCCGACTCAAATCGATCCCTACGGTATTGGCCAATGCCGTGTATGGCGCTCCTGCAAGCTGCAGCTTCGCCTCGATCCCCGGCGCTTCTCCACGAATTGCCCGAGCTCGGATCACTGCCAATACCCACTGGCCCGAAGCCAAATCCGCCCCCGGAAGACCGATCGAAACCTGGGCGACGTAGGGCCGCGCGTCGTCCGGGCGGCTGATATCCACCCGCCAAATGCCATCCTCCGCATGGGCCTTCCCGTGCGCCGGATCGGAATACGCACTCAGCGAAGCCGCCTCGGTCAGCAACTCACCACCGGTGGGAATTTCCTGTTCAGCCGTCGCAGCAGATAGCGTGAACAGGGTAAAAATGGAGAAGAACAAGCGGGTTCTCATGCAAATGAAGGCCAACGGCGCGGAAAACTACGCCGCCTGCCAACAATGACACGCCCAAAGCTCTGTCATCCTGCTTCAGAACAGACGCGCCGCCGAATCGCTCGCGGTTTTGTTTGCCAGCAAGCCACCGGATCGGAAGACTCTCCCCCGCCTCAGTCCGATCGCGCCCGATGAAAGTTGTCGCCATTGCCAATCAAAAAGGCGGCGTGGGGAAAACCACCACCGCGCTGAACCTCTCCGCCGCCCTCGCCCTGCGCGGGCAACGGGTCCTGCTTATCGATCTCGACCCGCAGGCAAATACTACCAGCGGACTCGGGCTCGATGTCGATGGCGAGGCCACCGTTTACCCAGCACTGCTTGGCCACGCGAATGTCCGCGACAAAATCATGCCGTCGGGCCGCGAAAATCTGTCCGTGATTCCGTCGCACATGGACCTCGCCGGCGTGGAAATCGAGCTCGCCCGAGGCGACGACCACTTGGAACGGCTGCGGGTCCACCTTCAAGGATTGAAGCCCAACGACTTGTTCGACGTCTGCGTTCTGGACACTCCGCCCTCCCTCGGGGTCCTGATGACTTCCGCTCTCGCCGCCGCCGACGAGATCCTGATCCCGCTCCAGTGCGAGTGGTTCGGCCTCGAAGGTCTCGCGAAAATCGTCCACGTCATCGATCAAATCCGGGAATCCGGGGCCAATCCAAACCTCAGCCTCGAAGGCATCGTGATGACCATGTTCGACGGCCGGACCAATCTCGCCAAACAGGTCGTCGACGAAGTGGGCAACTACTTTCCCGAGCAGCTCTACCGCACCGTTATCCCCCGCACCATCCGCCTCGGCGAGGCACCCAGCCACGCCAAGACGATTTTCGAACACGACCCCGCAGGCATCGGAGCGGCCGCTTACTATTCCCTGGCAGAGGAGTTCCTTGCCCGCCACGCGGCGCCCGCCAAGGCGGTCTGATTCGGGCCCGGACCCGTGGAACTCCTTCGCTCTCTTCATGGAACGGGGATTCCGTCTTGACCCGCGGCGACTCGCCTCGCCATATTCCGCCACCTGCCCGATTGCCCGGGCTGGTCGGATTCCAAAGACTCTCAACCCTGCCACGGGTAGCGCGAAAAGCACCGGAAACCGCACCCATTTCCTTTTCCAATCCTTTCATCATCAGAATGTTTGCTCGATTATTCGGCAGCTGGTTTTCCAACGACATTGGCATCGACCTCGGCACCGCGAACACCCTCGTCAACGTCAAAGATCAAGGCATCGTCCTGCGTGAGCCTTCGGTGGTTGCTGTCAAAGCCGGCACCAACGAAGTCCTCGCCGTCGGGGATGACGCCAAACGCATGCTTGGCCGCACCCCCGGGAACATCGTGGCGATCCGCCCCCTGAAGGACGGCGTGATCGCTGACTTTGAGGTCACCGAGGCCATGCTCCGCCACTTCATCCGCAAAGCCAACAACGGACGCCGCCGCAACAACCCGCGGGTTGTCATCGCCGTCCCCTCGGGCATCACCGAAGTGGAACGCCGCGCCGTCAGCGAATCCGCCGAGCAGGCGGGGGCCCGCTACGTTCATATCGTCGAAGAGCCCATGGCCGCGGCCATCGGCGTCGGCCTGCCCGTCATGGATGCATCGGGCAACATGATCGTCGATATCGGCGGCGGCACTACCGAAGTCGCCTTGATTTCACTCGGCGGCATCGTCTTCGCCCGCTCCGTGCGCACCGCCGGCGACGAACTCGACGAGGCCATCGTTTCCTACATGAAGCGGGCCTACAATCTGATGATCGGTGAGCGCACCGCTGAGGACATCAAGATCCGACTCGGCTCCGCCGCCCCCCTGGCGAAGGAAATCACCATGGACGTCAAAGGTCGCGACCTCGTCGCAGGCCTCCCAAAAACCATCACCATCACTTCGCAGGAAATCCGCGAAGCCATGTCCGACCCTCTCTCCACCATCGTGGATGCCGTGCGCACCACGCTGGAACGCTGCCCACCGGAACTCGCCGCCGACCTCGTCGACCGCGGGATCGTGCTGGCCGGCGGCGGAGCCCTCCTCCGAGGCCTCGACCGCCTTCTGCGCGAGGAGACGGGCCTGCCGGTCCACGTTGCCGAGGACCCTCTCAGCGCCGTGGCCGAAGGCACCGGTAAAATGCTCCAGGAGATCGAAGTGCTGAAGCGGGTGACAACCTCTTCCCATTACTGACCGGCTCGCCCGGGCGCCCCTCGCCATGAGGCCGCTCAATCTCCTCGCATTCCTGCTGTTCCTGAGCGGCGCCACCTGGGCGCTGACCCGCAGTGAGCGTACTGTCCGGGAGATCCAGAGCACCTACTACGCTTGGCTGAGGCCCTTCCTGAACGCCGGCTCGGAGCTCGAAATCAAAGCGCGCAGCTTCCTCGAGGAGGTCGAAGATTCAAAAAAATTGGAGGCCGAACTTGCAAGCATGCGCACCGAATACGACCGACTGCGCCAAATCGAAGCCCATTCGGAGGAAATCAACGCCGAAAACGCACGATTGCGACGCGCGCTCGACTTCCAAGAACGAACCGAGTTCAAAGCGACCGCCGCCCGCGTGATCCGCCGCCAACCGACAAACTGGTGGCAAACCGTGGAAATCGATCGCGGCAAGGAACACGGCATTTCCATCCACCAGCCGGTCGTTGCCGACGGCGGACTCGTCGGTAAGGTCGATCGCGTCGACAAGGACTTCTCCTCCGTCATTCTGCTGACCGACGAAGCCTGCCAAGTCTCCGTTCAAGTCGAAGGCACCCCCGAAGCTGGGATCCTCGGAGGACAACGCGGCCAATACGAGGATGGGCCCAAACTCCGACTCCGTTTCCTCTCGGTGAAAGCACAAATCGCCCCAGGCACTCGTGTCTTCACCAACGGCCGCGGCGGCATCTTTCCTGCCAACCTTCTCGTCGGCACCATCGAATCGGTCATCCCCGGCCCCCTCGATTCCGAAGCGCTGGTCCGCCCATCGGTCGACTTCACCGACCTAGGCACCGTGTTCCTCCTCCCGAAGCAGTGATATCGTGATTCGCTACACGCTCAGCCTCCTTCTCCTGATCCTGCTGGCCCTCGTGGTCCAGCAATTCATCCCCGCGCTGACCGGACTCTTCAATTCCCGCTTGCTCCTCGTCACCCTCGTTTTTCTCTGCGCATCCGTGACCGTCGGCCCGCCGGTCATGCTCGCCCTCGCCTTTACCTGCGGCTTCCTATGGGACGCGCAAAATGCCCTCGGCCCGCCCGGTGGCGATCCTACGATTTACCACAGCCCCGCGGAATCGCTCCGCTTCGGCTACTCGATCGTTCTCTACGGCGTGATTGGCTACCTCATGCAAGGCATCCAACCCCTCTTCCGGGAGGGAAAATGGCAGCTCTCCACGTTCCTCGCAGGCATCTCAGTCTTCATCTACCTCGTTGCCGAATACCTCATCATCAACTTCGTCCGCGGCGGATTCATCTTCTCCCGCGCCACCCTTCTCCAAATCACCTTTACCTCGATCCTTACCACTCTGTTTTCCCCGCTGGTCTTCTGGATCCTATTCCAAATCGCCAGCCGCTTCGGCCACGAAATCCGCTTCGAAGGCTTGAAGAAGAAGCGCCGCCGCCGCGCCATCGCCTAACCAGTCCATGGAACCCCGCCTCCGTCTCCGGCTCTACCTGCTGACCGCCCTCGTGCTGGTCGGCTTCGGGGCCCTATTGACGCGACTCTACGAGTTCCAAATCCTGAAACAGGATTTCTACAAAGGACAAGTCCCCGGAAACCGCCAAATCACCGTCCGCGAGCCCGGAATCCGAGGCACCATCAAAGACCGCAAGGGCATCGAGCTTGCCCGGAACCGCCGCAACTACGAAGTCTCCTTCAACCTCGGCGAGATCCAACAAGCCTACCGCCTGCAGCGCGATGCGGACTCGAAATCCGACACCACGACCCGCGAAGACGGATCCGCCCGCAATGCCCCCGAGACCGACATCGTCGACATCGTCAAAGAACGCATCATCCAGCCGCTGAAAAGTTTCGGGCTCGAGCGGAACTTCAACGCCAAGGCGCTCCGCAGCCACTACAAAACCCACGGCGGACTCGTCCCTTTCACCTACACGACGGACATCGACTACGATCAGTTCGCCCGCTTCGCCGAACGCTCACCCGAACTTCCCGGCGTCTATCTCAACGTCCGTCCCCAACGCGAATATCCCTACCAAGCCCTCGCCTGCCACATCCTCGGCTATCTCCGCCAATGGTCCAAAGGGGACATCCCGGAAGACGCCATCCGCGAATACGGCTACCAATACATCGGCGAAGACAAAGGCGTGGCCGGTGTCGAAGCCACCCTCGACGACATGCTCCGCGGTCCAGAAGGCTGGACCGCCATCAGCAAAAGCGAAAAAGGCAAAGTCCTCGGGGTCTTCGACCGCCTCGACCCCGGCGTCGGCGCCGAAGTCACCCTCACCATCGACGCCGAAATCCAGTATCTCCTCTCCAAAGTACTCCGCCGCGCCGGCACCGCTTCAGGCGTCGTGATGGACGTGCGAACCGGCGAGATCCTCGCGATGGCGTCGATCCCGGACTACAACCCGAACGATTTCATCCCCAGTATCTCAAAGCAACGGAACGAAGAATACGAGAAGGCCAAAATCAAACCCCTTATCGACCGCGCCATCAGCCCCTTTCCTCCGGGATCGACCTTCAAAATCCCCACGTCCCTCGTCGGTGCGATGAAGGGTCTCGCCACCCGCACTTACAACTGCAACGGCTACGTTCCTTACGGGAACACCAAGGTGCGTTGCTGGATTGCAGCGAAAGGTGGCAGCCATGGCGGACTCAGCCTGTCCAAGGCCATCCAACAATCCTGCAATCCCTATTTCATGCAACTCGCCAATTCCGTCGGGCCAAAGGGCATGGCCGAAGGCTTCAGAATGCTGGGGCTCGGTGAAAAAACCGGCATCCCGCTCCCGGGAGAATATGCCGGCACCGTGATCGGTAGCCGCGAATGGCAACGCAAGAACCCCAACGAACGGCCCACTCCCGTCAACATGGCCTTTCTTTCCATCGGCCAAGGCAACTCCCTAGCCACCCCGCTTCAACTCTGCGCCGTGACCGCCTGCGTCGCCAACGGCGGCCGCTACTACCACCCACGCCTCATCAAAAAAGCCGTCGACCGCAACGGCACCGTGCTCGTCGAAGACAGCCCTCGACTCAAAGTCGACCTCGTCAAAGAAGGAGTGAAACCGAGCGACCTCGAACTCGTTCGCAAAGGCATGTGGATGGCCGTCAACGTCCCCGGCGGAACCGCCGGCCGCGCGAAAATCCCTGGCTACGAAGTCGCGGGGAAAACCGGTACAGCCCAAGTCAACCCGGTCCTCAAACTCCACAACGCCTGGACCATCGCCTTCGCTCCCTTCGAGCAACCCCGATATGCCGTTTGCATGCTGGTCGAAAACGGCAAGTCCGGCGGTGCCGTCTGCGGGCCACTCGTTCATCTCCTGCTCCGCGGCATTCTCGCGCGCGATGAAGGCAAACATCTTCCACTCCAGCCACTCGAACCCGTGGTCGGCAATATGGACCCCATCGAGGAAATCCTACTCCCCGAAGACGTCCTCGCGTCCATCGATGTCACAGGCGAGACCGGCGATGAGGCTGCCGATGCGGCAGCAGCAGCCGGCATCGTCCCCGAAGACCCAACCCAAGCTCAACCTTCCGTAACACCACAACCGACCATCACTCCCGAAATCGATGAAGAAGGCACCGTCGCCCCGCGCCGCAAGCCATCTTCCAACCGCTAAATCACATCCAACCCCTTTTCCCATCCAATCCATGATCCAGAAAATCAAACGCTTCCTCGGCATCGGCAAACCGAACCCCAAGGAAGGCAACACTGTCATCGTCAATGTCGAACGCCTCGAACGCCGGGTCGCCCTGCTCGACAACGGAGTGCTCGAAGAATACACCGTCGAGCGCGAGGGCGAACAAAACATCGTCGGAGGCATCTTTAAAGGCCGGGTGAAAAACATCGAGCAAGGCCTCAAGGCCATGTTCGTTGACATCGGCCTCGAAAAAAACGCCTTCCTCCACTTCTGGGACGCCATCCCCGCCGCCCTCGATGCAGGCCTCGAGGAAATCGAGCGCGCAGGCAGCCAAAAGAAGAAGCAGCAGCAAAAGATCAGCTCCAAGGACATCCCGAGCATCTACCCAATCGGCTCGGAGATCATGATCCAAGTCTCCAAGGGGCCGATCGGCACGAAAGGTCCGCGCGTCACCACCAACATCTCGCTCGCAGGCCGCTACCTCGTGCTCATGCCCTACACCGAGCAGTTCGGTATTTCACGCAAGATCGAGGATCCGAAGGAGCGCCAACGCCTGCGGAAAATCATGCAGAAGCTCAGCGTCCCAGAAGGCATGGGCATCATCATGCGCACCGTCGCCCACGGCACTCGCGCGCGACACTTCGTCCGCGACCTCGCCATGCTGCTGGAACAATGGGAAGCCGTCGAAGACCGGCGCGACTCCGGCCCGGCACCCCTCTGCGCCTTCCAAGAACCCGGCCTGATCGAACGCACCGCACGCGATTTCCTCACCGATGAAGTCGACCAAGTGCTCTGCGACGATGCCCAAACAACCGAGATGATCCGCGAGATCGCAGGTAAAATCTCCCGCCGCGCGAAACGCCGCATCCACCACCTGCCCAGTACCCAACCGATCTTCGAAGCGATCGGCATCCAAAAGCAAATCGACGAGGCCTTCTCACGCCAAGTCTGGCTGCCCTGCGGCGGCTACATCGTGATCGACGAAACCGAAGCCCTTATCGCCATCGACGTGAACACCGGCCGCAACCGCGGATCGAAAGACGTCGATAAGATGATCTTCGAAACCAATGTCGAGGCGGCTCAGGAAGTCGCCCGCCAACTCCGCCTTCGCAACATCGGCGGACTCGTCGTGGTCGACTTCATCGACATGCGCCACCGCAAGGACCAGCAGGCGGTTTACAAGGCGATGAAAGATCGTCTCAAAAAGGACAAAGCCAAAACCCAAGTCCTCCAGATCTCGTCCATCGGCCTCATGGAAATGACCCGTCAGCGACTCAACGAGTCCCTGCGCGACACCATGTTCGAACCCTGCCCCTACTGCCAAGGCCGCGGCCGGGTGAAAACGCCCATGACCATGAGCGTCGAAATTCAACGCCGCATCGTCACCGTGATCCACAAGTTCCGCGATCAAGCCGGCGATCTCATCGTAGTGGTCAACCCCGACGTCCTCACCCGCTTCAAGACCGAGGACAGCCGCCACCTGGTGGAACTCGAACGCCAACATTCCGGTCGCCTGATCTTCCGCTCCGATCCAGCACTCCACCGCGAACGCTTCACCATCATCGACGCAGCCACGGAGAAAACCATCGACCAAGGCTGAAACGACTCCAGTCGATCCGACAACGCCGCCCTGCCCGAGGGCGGCGTTTTTTCGTGCCCGCCCAACCTCCCGAATCCATGCCGGATCCCATCGTGCCCGAGAACTACAACCGCGTTCGCATCGTGCCCGAGAACTACAACCGCGTTCGCATCGTCAACAGCTTCGACGAACTCATCGCCACCCCGTTCTCCGGCGAGGTCAACGCCCTCTGCTGGCCACGCACCCTCCGCGGCGACTTCCACGAACTCGCCCATGCCCTTCCACGAGGAGAAGACGTCGAACCGATCGACGAAAACTTGCTCGAATCCCTGACGCTCAGCCCCGCTGGAAAAATCGCTGTGATGGAAATCCAAAACGACCTCCAGCTGCTTCAAGAACAAGGCCGAGACCCCATCCTCAACCGGATCGAAGCATACCCGCGCGACGAAACACCCGGCGCTGTGGCGACCGATGTGATGTCCTTTCACGCCGACAGCGCACCGATCGAAGCCGACACCTGGCTCTGCACCTACCACGGCGCATGCAGCGAGGGCCTTCGCAATGACCAGGCCACTCGCTACATCGAAGTCCCGGAAACCTGCGCCGCCCTGCTGCGTGAATTCGGCGGCGAGGACGATGCCTCCTTCCTCGATTTCCTTGCCGATCATTGCTACGACCTCCACTACGCTCCACTCCCCGGAGCCCAACCCTTTTCCTTCGGCCTCGGCGCACTCTGGCGCATCGCCATCGAGCACCCCACCAGCCTCGTGCCCCCCTGCATCCACCGCGCGCCCGATACCCGGCCCGGCGATCCTCCGCGCTTACTGCTGATCTGCTGAATACGGTGGGCCTTGTGCTCACCCCCCAAGCTCCGCCGCCATCCGCTCCGGCTCAAGAAAGGGTGCCCAACTCTCGTCCGACCCCACCCCACGCTGCAGCGCGAACGCCGGTCGCCAACGCGGAGCACGGGGTCGACGCAAGGGATGCATATTCGCCTCATGAGGTAATTTGTTGGCCTTCCGCGTGTTGCACCGAATGCACGAAGTGACGATGTTCTCCCAAGTGGTCCGCCCCCCTTTGTCGCGGGGCGTGACATGATCCAGGTTCAGATCCGCTTCGCCGAAAGTCCGAGTGCAGTACTGACAGGTATGCTGATCTCTCAAAAACACGTTCCGCCGATTGAAGCGAACCTCCATCCGCGGCCGACGCTCGCAGAACGACAAGACAATGATCTTCGGCAAACGAATCACCAACCTCACGCTGTGCAAAACCTCCCCCGCAGGACTGCTCGCCGAATGATCCACCCACGATGCAAGATCATGCGTCCGGAATCGATCCTCCCCCTCGGACTGCAACACTTGCGCATGCCCCAAACACAGCAACTTCAGTGCCCGCCGGACGCTACAAGTCTGAACCGGTTGCCAGAACCGATTGAGCACGAGAACTGGACGGTCAAGAAACACCTCCATGCCTTTCCCCGACTTACAATTTCAGAGTGATCATCCTCAGCCCGCGCCGACAAGAAAAAGCTCCGCGCGGTGAGCAGGAGTTCCGGCTTGCCGAGCCCCATCGGACCGTCACAGTTGTCAGACAACTCCATGAAACTCCGATTGCTGACCGCTGTCATCGTATCCGCCCTGCCACTCTGCCAAGCGGCCGAATCCGGCTTTACTGAGCTCTTCAACGGCAAAGACTTGAGCGGCTGGAAAAAAGTCAACGGCAGCGGAGAATTCCGCATCGAAGGATCGGAAATCATCGGCTTCGGCAAAAACGTCCGAACCAACACTTTCTTGCGCACAGAGAAAACCTACGGGGATTTCGATTTCCGCTTCGAAATGAAGTTCGACGACCTCAGCGGGAACTCCGGCATGATGTTCCGCGCCTTGCAAAAACCCGGCACCGACGGACGCGTCCACGGTTATCAATGCGAGCACGACAACCGGAAAGACCGTGCTTGGACCGCGGGGCTCTTCGACGAGGCACGACGCGGCTGGCTACAACCCAAGCAAGGTGAAACCAAGGCGGAGGCGGCATTCACCCGCCAAGGACACGAGATTTTTAAGTGGAGCGACTGGAACGAAATCCGAATCCTCTGCGAAGGCAAAAGGATCCAGATCTGGCTCAACGGAACACAGCGAGTCGACTTCCACGATGAAGCCAAAGAATTCACCCCCGAGGGCTTCTTCGCGCTCCAAGTTCACGGCGGCAAATCCTGCAATGTCCGCTGGCGCAATCTGCGCGTGAAGGAACTCTGAATCGAATCAATGCCCTTCTCCCGGCCTAACGACTCTCCGGAGTCGTCAGGTCGCGAAATGCATCTTCGACCGATTCCTCACCGCCGCTCATCGGGGCAACGGTGGTGTCAGCATCCGCAAGCTGCTGCTTCAAATCATCCATCGGCTGCCGACCTGTGCCCGAAATATTCACAGTTGCCCAGGCATAGCCTCCCTCACGACGCTGGAAAACAGATCGAAACGATGGCGATAGGTCGGAGATCGCGGCGACCGGCAAACCGACCTCGAGCTTGCCGGTGAGATTGCCATTGGCATCCGCCATCACACGACCCGCCAAGAAAAGCCGGCCGCGGGACTCCAGCCGCAATTCATCCACCCCGACGTTGCCTGGGACAATCCCCGCCTCCCGAACCAAGACGCCCTGCGCCTCCGCATCGAAGCGCGGTGCCTGATACCAAGGCTCTTCCATCGCATCCGCTAGGATCGTCAAAAAGGGAAGCGATTGGGTCACGGAATTCGACGAAGCCGTGGCCCGGAAAGGAATTCGGAAAGAAAAGGCCGACGCTTCATCCGTCCGAAAACGAAGACTCCCGTCCCCCTCCACCTCAGGACTCTCGATCTCTGCAGTCAACCACTCCCCAAAGGACGCTCCCAGCAAACGGGTAAGCGGCAGCTGCTGGACCCGCAGGCCCAACTCTGAATGACCACCTGCGAGATCCAGGGTGCCCTGATCCCGATTGAGAATTTCAATCTCACCCCGCCCTTCCTTTGCGACGAGCAAGCGCGCTGTCCCAACCCTCACCCCACCGTTCTCAAATTGCAACGAAGCAAACTCCAAAGGAAAATCCCCCAAACCCACGAGGTTCAGAGTCCCTCCTTCAAGCTGAAGATTCGATGTGCCGGCAGCGGGATCGAGCACGATCAAGGATGCTTCGGAATCCTGCACGCGAAGCGCGGGACGATCCACCTCGCCCATCATCACCGAGAACTTCGGAATCCGATAACGGAATTGAAATGGGCATTCACCCCGTTGCCCCCGATCCGCCGGTACCGCTCCGGCGACGGGACGCCGCAGGAGTAATTTGCCAGAGGCACCCGTCATTTCCGACCCCTTCCACGCACCGCCAAAAATGCTCGAAAACTGCAAATCCGCAGCCACCGCATCGACCTTCAAATTCGCCAAGATGGAATTCTTCGGCCACGTCAGCTCGATCGCCCGGGCTGCGGCACCGACCGGAGAAACCCGAAATTGCGTGAGTTGCGGCTCAGCACCGGTCCATGTGCGAATACGGCCGAGAACCACAGCGCGATAGGCGGAGCTATTGAGATAGATGACCCCACCCAGCACCCCCAGGCCTGCCAGCAGGATGATCGCTACAACAAACACCACCTGGGCTACACGGAATCGCTGCTGACGCTTCTCTTTCTCCTTCTTCGGCTGCTCCGTGCGGCGCTTCCGCTTCCGCATCCGATACATCTGGCTGCCATCCTCACGAGTGACCAAACGCGGCTCGCCGTCGCGCGGCCCTTCGCCATGAGAGCGAAGCCGCTCCATCATGTCATCAATCGAGTAATTCTGAGGATCGGAGTCTTTTTGAGCCATCGAGAGTCGGTGAAATCAATAAGGATAGTCAGACAGAGAAACCTGCCCGTCAATGTTCGCGGAAGGGCTTTCCGGTAGGATCGACCACCCTCACCGTAACAAAAAATACCACCGCGGTCCGCACTGGGGCGTAGGCATTGCTCTGGAACATTCGACCGACTCCAGGCAATCCACCAAGAACAGGAACACTGTCCTCCACCTTCTGTAGTTTCTCCTGCATCATCCCCCCAATCACCAAGGTCGCTCCCGATGCCACGGTGAGATTCGTCTCCGTGCGCATGACCGAAAAGACCGGCATCAAAATCGAGTTCGGCGTGATCTCGACCCGCTCGGAACGAGCGGCGGGCAGGCCAAGCTCATCAAGAGGTGTGGGCGACTCACCGGTGATCGGGGTGCCGTAATTGATGAACCCGTCGAAATCCGTAACGCTCGGCTTCAGGGCAATATCCACGTAGTGACGATCGGCGCTCGCCGTCGGCAGAACATCCAGCACCACCCCCACCTCGCGCATGTCAAATGTGCTCGGAGATGACGGAGTGATAGGAGCGTTGCCACCCTGCCCATTTGAAACCTCGCCATTGTTGAGATCGACGAACTGGTTATTACCAATGTTGTTCGGCAACTCGGGCGGTTCGTATTCGGTCGGATAAATGAACTCCCGCAAGACTTCGATGGTCGACTGCTGACCACTTCGGGTTGTGGTCGCAGGGCTGACCACCAGATCGACTCCCTTCTTCCGCTCGAAGCCACGCATCAGCATCGTCAGGTTGCTGTCATTCAGCACACCGTTTGCCCAAAGAATCCCGGGCGCCCGCGCACTGCCACGTGCGAAACCCTGCTGTTGCTCGAGGATCAAATCGTCAATCGAATCCCCGAGAATCGCCCCATCTCCGCTTCGATTGCCTGCAGTCAATGCCTGCTGGTTCAGCTCACCGTTGGGCAAAACCACATCAAAGAAATTTTCGGGATTCCGCTGTCCACCACTCAAAACACCCGCAGGAACTCCCGGCGATGGCCCATCGCCACCCAAGCTGAACTCGCCGAGCAACCAATCAAAACCAAGCTCCTCGAGAACCCGCTCCTGTGTTTTCACCATCCGGACCTCAACCTCAACCATCGCAGGCTCGGCATTCGATGCGGCTTCGATGATCTGCTCGACCATCGCGTGATTGGCCGCCGTATTGATCACCCTCAAAGTGCTACTGGCGCTGCTGAAGCTGGCGCTTGCCCCCTTGGGAAAGGATATACCCTGCTGGGAAAGAACCTCCTGAGCGGTCAGAAGCTTGGGAATCAAGCCCTCCTCCGAATCACTTTCGGCAAAGGGATCCGACTCGTCCGCGGCACCCGCAGAGGCACCCCCACCGCTACTGAGGAAATCCGGCGCCACGGAATAATTACGCGTGATCAAATCAACCGCATCACTCCCGGCGGGTCTCACCACCACTGCATATTCTTGAGGTGTCGAAGTTGTCCGGGTGATCTCGCCAATGTAGCGCAGCACCTCGACCATGGGGACATTCTTGAGTTGCAGGGTGATCGGACTTGCAAGGACCTGCCGACCCACCGGCGAATCTTCACCGCCAATCTCGAGCACAAAATTGATCCCGCGCCGCGCCGGGTCCAGTTCGAGCACATCGAGCTCGATCGACTGCGCCCGCAAGAAATCCAAGGCTTCACGGATGCTCACGCGATCGAAATCCACCACAGGGAGCACGATCTTCTCCAATTTACTGGCAAGCAACATCGCCCCGCTATCACTCGCTACACCGACCTCCAAATCAGCAGGCAACTCATCAGATGGCCGCACTCTCAATTCCCACTCGCTATCAACCTCGGCGAGCATCGCCGCGCGGGTTTCGTCGTAGGCAGCCCGAGAATAATCCGCCCGATGCTGGGCCAACCGCTCCAAACCACGGCGCGCCGCTTTGTTGGTAGGATCCACCCTCAGTGCTTCTTCGTACACCGAGTGCGCACGATCGAAAGCGCCGCGGTCCGCGAAACCCTCTGCCTTGTAGAGGAGTATGCGAACCTTCTCGATATCCCCAGCCAAATCGGATGTCGCTGCCGGATTCGTACGAATGGGATCATCAAGCCGATCCCGAGCCTCCAGCGCTCGTGGATTCTCTGGAGCGACCCCTGGCTCCAAAACCCGGTCCACCGTCTCCGCCGCACCCGCAACATCACCGAATTTGCCTTGCTTACGAGCCAGCTCGACCGAGGCCTGCACGAGGCGATCGGTAGCCGCATCTCGCAGTGCCGCCGTCGCCGGAGCGTTTACGAGCAGTTCACGAGCACCACCATAGGCAGCAACGGCTTCTTCCCATCGACCTGCCTGATAAGATTCATCACCTTTTTTCAGGAGCTCAAGGGCCTCGGTCGCCGCCACTGAACGACGCTGAACTTCCACATCTGCCACGCTCGCAGGCTCCTGTGCGGAGAGGCTTGCACCGACCAAAACACAGGTCACCGGAGCCAGCGCTAAGGCTCGTAGGTGAGAGCCACCGGGAAAGTTGAAACAATCGAAGATCCGCATCGGGGTTTCGACGTGTTATAAAGAGCGGATCGGGCCAGCGTAAGCCGAAAATCCGGGAAAATGCAGGATTCACGGGGCATCCATGCCACGAAGTAAATACAAGGCATCGCGACAATCGCGCTCGATCCCCTGCCGGAGCTCCTCCAACGACCCGAATTTCTGTTCCCCCCTCAAACGGCTCACAAATTCCACTTCGAGCTCCTGCCCATAGAGATCGCCGCTGAAATCGAACCAATGAGCCTCCAGCACCCGCTCGCGATCCTCCAAAGTCGGACGCACCCCCAGATTCGCCACCCCGTCCAGCATCCTGCTACCCAAGCGACCGCGCACCGCCCAAACCCCATCCGGAGGGAGTTGCTCATCGCCAGTCGCCATGTTCGCCGTCGGAAATCCCAGCCGACGCCCGAGTTTCCGCCCCTCCACCACGCTGCCAGAAACGGTGTAAGGCCGCCCGAGCATGCCCGCCGCATCCGCCAAATTCCCATCGCGGATCGCCTGCCGGATCCGAGTGCTGCTGATCCGCTCCCCATCCATCATCACCGGCGGCAGAGCTTCGACCCGAAAACCCAGCTCGGGAGCCAGTCGCGCCAACAAAGCGACATCGCCTCGCCGATCCCTGCCAAAACGCCAATCCTCCCCCACCGCAATCGTCCTCACTCCGACAGCTGCCAATTCCCGGACAAATTCCTCCGCATCCTGCCCCGCCCGATTCCGATCGAAGTTCAAGGCCAGCAGAAAATCGACCCCCATGCCGGCCAACACCGCCGCTTTGTGATCCAGCGACGCCAACAAACGCCTCGGCGCTTTCTCCGGAAAGAGCACCCGAATCGGATAGGGATCGAAGGTCAACACCCCACAAGTCCCCCCCTCCCGCTCCCGGCCTGCCAAAGCCCGAGCGATCACCGCCTGGTGCCCACGATGAACGCCATCGAAAACACCCAACGCCAAATGATGCGGACCCGGAATCCGCGCCAGTTCGTCGATCGCCGTAAAACGCAACACGCCGGAAACTTGAACCCGCAAGCCGCAAACCAGAAGCAAGAAACCCCGGCAAGCCCACCAAAGCCTCGATTCTTTCGCTCGACCTCCCCCAGCGACCCATGGAATTTCCCGATCACACATGGCTGAAATCCTCCCATCCACCCCGCAGACTCCGGGCCTCCCCGAAACCCTCGCCACCGTGCTGAAATGGCGCGACGTGCCGATCCCACTCACCGAAGAGGATTTCAACACCGCCGTCACCGAACTCTCCGCCGCCATCGAGTTCCTCAAAGACCAAAGCGACCCCACCAGCCGCGCGACGCGTGCCATCGCTCTCGGTGTCGTCGCCAATCTCCACCGCGACCATGGGCTACTCGCTCATGCGCTACCTCTCTACGACGCGGCACTCGCGGATACCCAAGACCTCGACGACGGCACGCCGCGCGGGAAATTCGAACTCGCCAACCTCCAGCTCCAGCGCGGTATCTGCCGCCTCTCCAGCGGACAGAGCGACCTCCTGCCTTCGGCGCTCGAAGACTTCGACGCCTCCATTTCCTTGCGAAACGAACTCCCCCTCGACGACGAAACCCAGCGCTGGGGGCTCGCCACCGCCCTCCTCCACCGCGGCGACGTGCTCCACCGCAGCGAAGGTCGCGAGCAAGACGCACGCGACGCCTTCGACGCGGCCATCAGCCAACTCCGCGAACTCCCTTATCAAAGCAATCCCTCCTATCTCCAGCGACTCGCCCTCGCCACCTCGAACCGCGGCCTCGTCGCCCAAGACCCCGCCGAAGCGCGCCGCTGCTTTGACGATGCCATTGCGCTGATCCCCGAACCGCAAAATCCACCCCAGCTGCTCACCCTCTGCAGCGCCCTCCTCAACCGCGGCCGCCATTCGCTCCAAATCGCTGGCGATAGCGACGCATCCTCGTCCGACGCCCGCCAAGTCCTCACTTTGCTTTCGCCCCACGAAAAGCAACACCCTTCGCCCGCGGAACTGGCGCTTCAAGGACGTTTGCTCCTCAGCCACGCCCTCTGCACTTGGCTCGACGACTCCCGCCAAGGCCCCGGCGAAAAAGACGATTGGGTCGGCGACGCGACCGATGCGGTGGAAGATGCTCTCGCCCTCGAACGCCACTGGGAACAACTCGGCTACCAAGGCTTGCGCCCCGTCGCCCGCGAACTTTTTCAACTCGGCCTTCACGTCTATCGCGTCCGCCAACCCCACTTCTTCGCGGAATTCTTGGTTGAATCCATGGACCCCGAGATGTCCCCCGGCGCGCCCTTTGACGACCCCGGCTTCCAATCCGCCACGGGGCACGCCCTCCGCCAAGCTGTGGAGGAGACAGCCCGCCGCGCGAGTGCCGCAAGCCTCGATCCCCAAATCGCGGCGAAACAGCACGCCATCCTCGAGAGCCTCCGCGCCGCCGATCACCGACTTGCCAGTCTCCAGCAGGCACGGGCCGCCGCCAAAGGCTGATATCAACGCGGACCCGATCGAGCCAAGTCCACTCTGCCACCCAAACCCAGCAGTCGGCACACGGCACGGAAACCGCGCAGCAACAGCCGCGACGTCAACCACAGAGCACCGAACGCAAAGACGAGACCGAGCAGCAACACGCCCAAAAGCACCCAGAGCGGCCACCACCTGCGGTCAAACTTCAGCAAGCGTCCGCGCAGCGCACTCCATTCCCCACCACCGCGCGCCCTTTCAGGCGCGGTAACCGGCGGCGGACCACCGTCGATTTCCAAAACTTCGGCTTCGATCGTGTCAGGCACGCCAGCGAGCTTCGCGAATCCTCGCGACGCTGCAATTCGAAGTTCGGCCCGATCTTCGAAGCGCCCCTCAGCCTCAGCGCTCCAGCAAGATTTCGACACCGCGCACCACGAGATCGATACGCCCACGCAGGGTCTGATCCAAAAACGGCGTATTGCGACTCTTCGACTTCATGAATTCCGCCGTGAAAGTCGTCGAAGCCTCGGGATCAAACAGCAAAAACTCCGCAAAGCCCCCCTCGACCACCGGCACGGGATCCAAGCCCATCAAGCGCCGTGGCTCCGCCGAGTAACGCTTGACCAACTGATCCCACCCGAACTCGCCGCGCGCGATGAATCGGTCGAACATCGAGACCAGCGCCGTATCCAATCCCGTGATCCCGTTCGGCGCACTCGTGAAATCCTGAGCTTTTTCGAAAGGCGTGTGCGGCGCGTGATCCGTCGCCAGCAAATCGAACACCCCCGATTTGAGTCCTTCCAACAGAGCCACATTGTCCTCCGCCGTCCGCAAGGGCGGATTCATTTTGTAATGCGTGTCGTAATTCCCGATGTCCTCATCGCGGAACATCAGGTGATGCGGTGCCACCTCCGCGGTCACCCGGACATCGCCACGTTCCTTCCACCATCGGATCGTCTCCATCCCCAGTCGACTCGATACATGCTGAATGTGAATGTGAGCGCCGGTCGCATGAGCCAACCGAATGTCGCGGTCGATCATGATCTCCTCCGCGCAAGCCGGGCTGCCCTTGATCCCGAGACGATACGACATCGGCCCCTCGTTCAAGGCCCGCGGCCCGGCCAACTCGTGCACCTCGCAGTGACTCGCAAAAAACATCCCGAACTCCCCGGCATACTGCATCGCCCGATACAGCACCGCCGGGTCGCCCACACCATCGCCATCGTCGGTCAACATCCTCACGCCCAGGGCCCGCATTCCATCGATCGCCGCAAGCTCCTTGCCCCCACGCCCCTTCGTGATGCAGCCAGACGTGTAAACCGGAATCCGCGCGACCGCTTTCGCCTTGTCGAGCACCGCCTTCACCACCGTCGCCGAATCGATCGCCGGGGAGGTATTCGGCATCATCACGACCCCGGTAATCCCTCCATTGATCGCAGCCTCAGTGCCACTCGCGATGTCCTCCTTCGCCTCGAAACCCGGCTCACGAAAATGCACGTGAGCATCAAACATGGCAGGCATCAACAGACGCCCGCGCCCTTCCACGACCTTCGCTCCCTCCGGTACCGGCAAATCCACAGCCACCGAGCGGATCACCCCGCCCTCGACCAACACATCGACCTCGGCCGATAACGGCGAATCTTCAGCTACCACACGAACTTGGCGGATCAAAAGCGAGTCGGACATGCCCGCTTCATGCCATCCCACCCCGCCCCCGTCCAGCCCGGCGAACGCCGCACAGAGCTTGCCGCGCCCGATGCCCGATCCTAAAAAGCACGCCGTGCCCGCCATTCATCCGACCGCCAGCGTCTCGCCCGATGCCAAACTCGCCGACGACGTCCGCATCGGCCCCTTCACTGTGATCGATGGTCCCGTAACCCTCGCCGCCGGTGTCCAGATTGGTGGCCACGCTTGGATCAGCGGCCACACCCACATCGCCGAAGCCTGCCAAATCGGCTGGGGCTCCATCATCGGAGCCGACCCCCAGGACCTGTCCTTCGATCCCGCCTGCGACTCAGGCGTCATCATCGGACCACGCAATACCCTCCGGGAATACGTCACCATCCACCGCGGCTCGAAACCCGGAACCCATACCACTCTCGGCGAGGGAAATTTTCTCATGACCGGCGTCCACCTCGCCCATGACGTATGCCTCGGTGACGGCAATATCCTCGCCAACAACGTTCTCCTCGCAGGCCACGTCCACGTCGGAAACAAGGCCTTCCTCGGTGGTGCCGCGGGCTTCCACCAGTTCGTCCACATTGGCGACCTCGCCATGATCCAAGGCCTCACCGCCGTGAGCCAAGACGTGCCACCCTACTGCACCGCCTACGGCATCAATACCCTCGCCGGCCTTAATACCGTAGGACTCCGCCGCGCCGGCTTCGACTCCGAAGAACGCGCCGCCATCAAACGCGCCTACCAACTCATCTTCCACTCCGGAAAACTCCGCGCCGATGCCCTCGCCGAAGCCGACACACTCGACTGGCCAGCCCCAGCCCGACGCTTCCTCGACGCCATCCAAAGCCCCTCGAAAAAGGGCATCATGAGCCCCTAACCCCAGCCCCAGTCTCTCTTTCTCTCTCTCTCTCTTGGACTGCTGCAGCCTGCTGCAGCTTTCCCGGAGCCAGCCTGCTGGCCGGGACACATCCCCGCCCACAAATCCCCAACCCCCACATCTACTTCAACCACCCGATCCTATCGGGTGCGATCGAGGCACATCCCCGCCCACAAATCCCCAGCCCCCACATCCCCCTCACGCCGGGCCGCTACCCGCATCATCATCTCCATCCGCATCGGCGTTCTCAGCCTCCAACTCCCTTTGTACACGCACCGGCAGAAATGGCCGCACCACAAGACCATACAGGAGATAAGAGCTGAACAAAACCGCCGGCATGATGTGGTGATGTCGCACGGTGATGATCAACACAAACGCCGCCGCCACGATCAGCAGCGGTGTCCCTCGGGTCCGCCATCCAACTTTCTTAAAGCTTGGATACTTCACCTTGCTCACCATCAAAAGCGACAGCCCGAGCATCGCGCCACCCAACACGTATTTCCAGGCCCCCAGATTGCGGTCAGTCTCATTGAAATAGATCACCAGATAGGTCAGCGATGAGATAAAGCCCGCTGCCATCGGAATCGGTAGGCCGGTGAAATCACTCGTCCGCCCAGGCCTCGGGGGCATCGCGGCGATGCAATTGAAACGTGCCAGACGGATCGCCCCACAGAGGACGTAGATGCATGCCAGCCACCAGCCGATGTCTCCCTCCAACTCGAACACCACCGCCTTCGCCATCAACATCGACGGTGCCATCCCGAAGGAAATCACATCGGCCAATGAATCAAACTCCCGCCCGAACGGTGACTCCTGCCCTCCGAATCGCGCCAAACGCCCATCCAACAAATCAAAAATGCAGGAGGCAAAAATTAACAAAATCGCCTTCTCATAATAGGGCTGCGCCGCCTCGAACACATAGCCGCTCTGGGTCGTCGCCACGAGAATCCCATTAAAAATCGTCAGCACCGCGAAGAAGCCGCAGGCAAGATTGCCAGCCGTCATCAGGTTCGGCAGCAGGTAGATTCTCGGCTCGTCAGGATCGCGCTCGCGGGGCATGCCCGAAGACAGTGGCCCAAAATCCGCCGCTGAAACAGTGGAAAATCCCCAGCACCCTCGCTACGCTGTTACGGATGAGCAGCCCGACGATCACGACCGCGACCCCCA
Organism: Verrucomicrobiota bacterium; assembly: GCA_004293445.1. Classification (GTDB taxonomy): domain Bacteria; phylum Verrucomicrobiota; class Verrucomicrobiia; order Verrucomicrobiales; family Akkermansiaceae; genus Haloferula. Next base: position 173,515 of record RDYP01000002.1, read on the forward strand.
TGGGCGAAATCATGTCCGCCCTGCCCGGCGCACGGCGCGCTCTTTTCTCCGCCTACCACCTCGGCGGTTGTCAAAGCTGCGGCTTCGCTGACAACGAATCCCTCGCCCAACTTTGCTCCCGTGCCGGCGGGCTCGACCCCTCCGAAGTCCTCTCCCACTTGCTCGCCAGCCACGCTCACGACGAATCCATGCTGATCAGCCCCACCGAGCTCCGCACCGAACTCGATTCACCTGCAGCGCCGATCTTGCTCGATACCCGGACCCGCGAAGAACATGAGGCCGTCAGTATCCCCGGTGCCGTTTTCATGGAGCAGTCACTCCAACAGCAGCTCTTCGCAGGCGACCCGCAACGCCGCATCATCCTCCACGATCACGCCGGAAAGCACGTCCTCGACACCTGCGCTTGGTTCCATGGCCACGGCCTGAAAAATACCCGAGCACTCCGCGGCGGCATTGACGCCTGGAGCCTCGAAATCGACCCCAGCCTCCCCCGCTACCGACTCGAGCTCGATTGATCCGCTCAGCTCAGCGACTCAGTTCCTCTTGGCAGATGAGACGAAAACCGGCCTGATTCAGCACGCTAACGGCGAATTCGTAATCCTCGACATGCAGGGCCAGCATCGAATGCCCCTTCGGCGACGGCATCAAGGCATAGGCGAAGTCGATATTGGTCTCCGCTACCATCAAGGTATCCAAAACCGGCAGCAACTCGGGCCCCGACTCACGCAGTGAAATCACCACCACCTCGCAGGTCGTGTGAGGGATCCCTTTCTCGACGAAAATCTGCTCGGTCGTCTCCGGATCCGTCACCACCAGACGGGCAATTGTCGCATCGCGCGAATCCTGCACACTGATTCCCACGACCTCGATCGCCGAGGTCCGCAAGAGCTTCACCAAGGATGCCAGAGCCCCAGCCCGGTTCGGCAACAGCACGGAGAATTGCCGCACGGGATTTCCCGGCTCGATCGTTTTGGCTGCCATATTCGCAAAAAAGTTCAGTCCTGCTTCCCGCAGACCCGCGCCGTTCTTACCTCATCTACCGCCCTCTTCTCAATCACCATTTCCCGCGCTCGCCAACCCGACATCCCACGCTCACGCCCCCAATCCCGAACCCTCCGCGGGCTCGACCGATACCACCTCGCAGCGCCTTCCCTCGACCCGAAACTTGACCTCAAGCCCGCACAGACCCGCCCCATGAACACGACCCACCTCTTCCCGCGCTGCCGGCGGACGAGGATCCAGCGCCAGAGCCTCACCAATCAGACGCCGGGAACGCTCCGGCAAATCGTCGAAACCCGCCACGCCCGCCGTCGAAACGTCCAATCTCTCCGGCTCCCCGGGCGCGAAGCCACCACGCGCGTCCAACACCGCCTCGGCATAAGGAAGATACGGCTTCACATCATACACCGGCGTCCCATCCACCAAATCCAAACCACCCAGCAGCAACACCCCACCCTCGCCCGATCGCCACTCTACCCCGTCCAAACGCACCAAGGACAAACCCAATCCATTCGGCCGAAACGTCGAGCGACTCGCAAACACTCCAACCCGCTCGTTCCCGCCCAACCGCGGCGGCCGCACCGTCGGCTTCCAACCCGCATCGACCGTCAAATGGAACCCGAACACCAGCCACAGATGCGAAAAGCCCTCAATGCCGCGCAAGGCCTCCGCCTGCCGAAACTCAGGCTCAAACACCAGTTCCCCCCAAGCAGAGGGACAGAGGCCAGGTTGGCGAGGAACGGCAAACTTCCCCCCAAAACACGAGCGCACGATTCCCACGGGCCGGATTTCCATGGCGCGATCATCAGCCCCAGCCCGCCACTTTGCCAACACCGCAGCGACCTCCAACGCACGGAATCATCGCCGCAGATGACAAAACCCGCCCCCACTGTCAGCCTCACCCTGTGACCCGATCCCGCACCCTCTTCACCCTCCTTGCGATCACCCTTTCCGCCAACGCCACTTCTATTTGGAAATTCGACTTCGGTAGCAACCCACCTGCTTCAGGCTTCACCGCCGTCCGCGCCGCCGACCGCTTCACCCCCGCACACGGCCACGGTTTCGACCTCGACCGCCCCGTCACGGAAAACGCCACCCACGTGACCGGCAGCGGAGGCTTCTACTTTTCCCTCGGCGTCCCCGAGGGTTGCTACGAAATCCTCGCCACCCTCGGCGACGACACCGACAGCTCGGATACCACCATCAAAGCGGAATCCCGGCGACTCATGATCGACCACTTCACCACCCTTCCAGGTCAAGCCCGGGAAGCACGCTTCACGGTTCATATCCGTCGCCCCAGCATTCCGGGAGCGGGCGCGGTTCGACTCAAAGCCCGCGAAAACCACTACCTCCACTGGGACGACAAACTGACGCTCGAATTCAACGGTCCCGCACCACGCATCGACCGCCTCGAAATCCGCCGCGTCGAAAAGACCACCGTCGTCCACCTGCTCGGCGACTCCACCGTCGCTGACCAAGCTTACGAACCCTGGAATTCGTGGGGCCAAATGCTCCCCCGATTCTTCACCCATCATATCGCGGTGGCCAACCACGCCGAATCCGGCGAATCCATCCGTAGCTCCCTCTCCGCCCGCCGGGTCGACAAGCTCTACCACTCGCTGGCACCAGGTGATCACGTGTTGATCCAGTTCGGGCACAACGACATGAAAGATCGCTCGCCCGATGCCCTTTCAACCTACCGCCGAAATCTATCGTCCATCGTGCACGAAATCCGGAAACGCGGAGGAAACCCGACACTCGTCACTTCGATGGAACGCAAACACGGCCTCCACAAAGACAGCCTCGGTGCCTACCCAGACACCGTCCGCTCCATCGCCCGCGAACTCAAGGTTCCCCTGATCGACCTCCACAAAAGCAGCCGCACTCTCTACCAAGCCCTCGGCCCCCGGCTCGACCTCGCTTTCCAAGACGGCACCCACCACAACAACTACGGCAGCTACCAACTCGCACGCTGCATCGTCGAAGGCATCCGCGACCTTCACCCCGACCTCGCCCGCCACCTGCGGCCCGAAACCGGCCGCTTCGACCCAGAACAGCCCGACGATCCCCTCCGCTTCGAAATTCCCGCCAGCCCCCTGCGAGACCCCGCCAAGCCCGACGGCGATTAATCTCAGCCACGCGGCGAGACCATCGCCGCGTCGCTCGCCACCTGACGATCACGCAGCGAATCCAGACACGCATCCACCAAACCCTCGTCCAAAACATGGACGTCTTGGCCGACCCCCGCCTCCCGCAATAGGAGAACGGTCAACTCCCCCCCTAGGTGCTCTCGGAATTCCTCCAATCCCTCGTGCACACGCCTCCGACCCGCGGCATCGCGAAGCTCCAAAGCCGGATGCCACAAAGGCAGACGCAACCCCGCCACCACATCGATCACCCTCTCCGCCACACACTCGCGCAACAGCCCGTAGCGCGCCGAATACAGAGTATCAAGGGCCAATCCCACTGCCACCGCATGAGCATGGCTCAGGGCGAAACCGCTCAACTGCTCAAGCTTGTGCGCCGCCCAATGACCGAAGTCGAGCGGGCGACTGCTGCCTGTCTCAAAAGCATCTCCACCCTCCGAGATATGACGCGCATGCAACAAGGCCGAGCGCTCGACACATTCCTCCAGCGCGTCCGCCTCCAATGCCGCCAAACGCTCCACCTGCTGCTCGATCCACTCGAAAAAAGTCCCGTCTTTCACCAACGAAACCTTCACAGCCTCGATCAAGCCGGCACGCCGGGTCTCCTCATCCTGACTGTGCAGGAACTCGAAATCATTGATGACCGCGAACGGCACCGCAAAGGCCCCGATCCAATTTTTTTTGCCAAACCCGTTGATGGCACACTTCACCCCCACCCCACTGTCGTCCTGAGACAAAGTGGTCGTAGGAAAACGCACCAGGCGCACGCCCCGATGCGCCGTCGCCGCAGCATAGCCCACCGCATCGAGGAAAGCCCCGCCGCCGATTGCGATCAGATAGGAGTGCCGGTCGATCCGCCCACGATCGATCGCTTCCCAAATCCGCCGCACCAGCAGGTCGTCCACCTTCACCGCCTCGCCCCCCGGCAAAACGTGCAAGCCACGCCAATCGAAACCCAAATCCGCGAAATACGACTCCACCCGCCGCGTCAGCTCCGGCCACGCCCGCGCGACACTTTCCTCCACCGCTACTAGGACCCGCCGTCCGCCGCCCTCGGCGAGGATCTCCGACAATAAGGAGTTGCCAGCAGCGAAAGCCCCCCGGGTGAAACAAACGCGGTGCTTGAAGGAAACGGGAATCTGGAAATCGTGGCGCGACATCGTGACGAGCGGAAACTGCCCTTGTTACGACCGTTCGCCAACCATTCTTCCCACCAATGATCGAAGCCGAGACCCTTTACCAAACCCGATGGCTCGGACTTTACCGCATCGGCCACTGGGACTTCACCAGACGCCCCCACTCCGACTCTTGCGTGGGCATCCTCGCCATCACCGAGAAAGACGAGATCGTCCTGATCGAGCAATTCCGCATCCCAGTTCAGCGCCAGGTCATTGAGATCCCCGCCGGACTCGTCGGCGACGAAGAAGAATTCCGCGGCGAAGCCCTCGCCGAAACCGCCGCCCGCGAACTGCTTGAGGAGACGGGATACCGGGCGGGAAAAATCGAGCCACTGCTCGACTCGCCCACCTCCGCGGGCATGACGGCGGAAATCACCCACCTTTTCCTCGCCCGCGACCTCGTCCGAGAGACCACAGGTGGCGGAACCGGTAGCGAAAAAATTGAAATCCACCTCGTCCCGCGCCGGGAACTGCGGGGCTGGCTGAAAGCCAAGGAAACCCAAGGCTACCTTATCGACTTTAAGATCCTAGCAGCCCTCTGGGCTGCAGGGATCTAGGAGAAATCACCAAGGGAGCCACCTGCCCCCACCGAGCGTCATTTGCCTTCCCATTCGCCAAAGGCGCGGAATTTTGCGTAACGCGCGTCCCGGAGCTCATCCACCGACAGCTTTCCAAGCTCGTCCAGATGCGCCAAAATCCCATCGCGCAGCGCGACGGCCGTCGCCGCATGATCATGATGCGCACCGCCCACCGGCTCGGCGATCACACCATCGATCAATCCCAACTTCAAAAGATCCGGTGCCGCCAACTTCATCGCCTCCGCCGCCTCCGGCGCATGCTTGCGATGCTTCCAAAGGATCGCCGCGCAACCCTCGGGACTGATCACCGAATAGTACGCGTTTTCAAGCATCAGCACCCGGTCGGCCACTCCGATCCCAAGGGCCCCGCCGGAACCGCCCTCGCCGATCACCACTGCGACCACTGGCACCTTCAGCAGCATCATCTCACGCAGGTTGTAGCCGATCGCCTCCGCGATGTTCCGCTCCTCAGCTCCGATCCCCGGATAGGCCCCCGGCGTGTCGATCAAAGCCACCACCGGCAAACCAAACTTCTCAGCCAGCTTCATCAGACGCATCGCCTTGCGATACCCCTCCGGATGCGCACTGCCGAAGTTCCGCATCAAATTGTCCTTCGTATTCCGACCCTTCTGGTGGCCGATCACCACCACCCGGCGCCCGCCGATGCGCGCAAAACCACCAGGCATGGCATGATCGTCCCCGATCCGCCGGTCGCCATGCAACTCGCAGAAATCCGTGAAAGCATGTGCGATGTAATCGAGCATGAATGGCCGCTGAGTGTGGCGGGCGATCTGAACCCGCTGCCACGGTGTCAGGTTCTCGTAAATCCGCTGGCGGGTCTCGGCAAGTTTACCCTCCATACTCGCAATGTCGCCCGACATGTCGATGTCTTGGGAAACGGACTTGGCGCGAAGTTTTTCGACTTCACGTTCGAGATCGGCGATTGGCTTTTCGAATTCGAGCAGTTGCATGCGTCTGGGAAAATGTGGGATGAAGCGTTGCTGGGAAAAACCTAGGGTGACGTCGCACGGATTTCCACCTCATTCCCGGGGCGGAGGAGAAGGGCGAGCTCTTCGATGTCCTCAACCGAGAGGTGGAAGCCCGCACCCGGGGAAAGATCCGCCACATTGTCCGCGTCGCGGACCGGAGCCAAGGCCCGAATCTGCAATGAGGAAGCCTCCAGCGCGAACACCTTGGAGGCACCGCGATACGCCCTCACACCCGGACTCACCCGACGTTCCCCCACAAATCCCGACTTGGACGCGATCCTCGTCCGCACGCCCCCCTTCAGCCCCGCCAAATCCAGCGACAGCAGAGGATAGTCCTTCACGAAACGCCCCCCATCCCACAGCGAAAGGACTTTGCGCCCGGGCTCAATCATCACTCGTAGGTCGAGCGGCATCACGACCAGCTCCTCACCCGGATGCAAGCCCTTGAGCTCCAACAAGCCATTCAGGTGCATGATGCAGTCGAGCGTGGTGTTATGCTTCGCCGCAATCCCCAGGAAAGACTCGCCTCCACCGACCACATGGATCGTCTTGCCCTCCATGCGAGCCGCCGACAGGAGATCATCGAGATTCATCTCACCAACGATCCGCCGCGCCTCAGGTGCCGCCTTCGAACGGGGATAAATGCTGACCACCGTCCGCAATCTCTCACGAGCCCCCGCCAAATCACCCACCGCAATCATTTCCATCGCCCGCTGGAAAACCTTCGCTCCGGGATCGATCTCCGGCAGAGCGGAGTTCGCCTGAGGCAAGCTCTCTACCGGCTTCGCATCGCCAACCACCGGAACCCACTGCGCAAAAAATCCTCCCAAAGGCTCCTTCCGAACATGCCACACCAGCATCACGGTGAAAACACTCACCCCGAACACCGCAGCCCCCGCCACCAACTTGACCAATGTCCAAAGTCGCATGCGTCCACAGTGTTGGTCAGATCAGCCCCCGCCGATGCAGATCGAAACGATTCGTCGGCCAGGATTGCTGGATCAGCTCGAAGGCGAATTTGAAAATCGAAACCTCCCACGCATCATCCACGCCCTCGATCACCGCGAGCGCCGGATTTCCGACCCGTCGAGCCTCCTCCAGCACGCGCTCGCGAACCGAATCCATCGTGTCGTGCACAATCTCCTCGTTCACACGACCACTGCGAAAACGAAATCCATAGCGCAGAAAGGCGAGATCCCGACCTTCCGACTTCAGCTTCGCGATGATCGCATTCATCCGTTCCCGAGCCTTCTCGCCGAATCCCTCTAGCTCGATCTCCTGCATCGATTCCGGCCTCAAAATGAGCGGCCGCATCGCCTCGACCTCACCCGTCCGCACCCGCACCTCCCCCGCCCGATCCATCAACTCGCTCAGCAGTTGGAACTCAAAACGGGTATCGCCAAAGGTGTCGATCCTCCGATCCGGCTCAAGCAGGACCCGAGTGGTCTCCATGGCATACTGAATGTTGTCGGGCGAGTGCATGACAAACGACGTTCCCTCGTTCCAGCGGGCAGACGACAAAAAAGGGCAGACCCGCTCGGAGTCCGCCCTGTTGAAAGAAAGCTCAAACGAGCGGCAAAATCTCAGCTCTGGCTGGTGATGTAGGTCACCACGTCGCCAACCGACTGAAGCTTTTCAGCCTCTTCGTCGGGGACTTCGATTTCAAATTCTTCCTCGAAGGCCATCACGAGCTCGACCGTGTCCAGGGAGTCAGCACCGAGGTCTTCGATGAACTTGGCTGCCAGGGTCACCTGGTCGGCGTTGACGCCGAGCTGGTCGACGATGATGTCCTTTACGCGGTCTTCGATGCTCTTGTCAGACATGTTGGATGTGCTTGGTGGTTGAAGCTGCCGAGGGATTACCGCCCACGCCGGAGCTTGGCAACCCCGAAAAGTGCGAGGCCCTCACCACTTCAGGAAGCAGGCGTAGCGGGAGCTCCGGAGTCCCCATCATCGATCGCGTAATCGATCACCTCTCCCGAAAAGTTTTCCCGCAGCACCCTCATCAAGCGCTCCGCAGGCTCTCCCTGCTCGAGCTTGAAGCCACCATAGGTCAAGCCGTCGATCCGAAACTTACGCTCCGCACCACCGGCGGTCCTCGCCCAGACGAAGGCCAAACCTTTGGTCGACCATTTGCGCAAATCCAAACGCACCAGATCCCCGAAGGGCACCCGCCCCCCACCCGCCGGATAAATTGCCTCCCCATCGATCGCCACACTGCGCCCCATCGTGCGCAGAAGCACCATCAACGCGCCGATCGTCAGCACCAAGCACACCCAGAAGACCACCCACTGCTCAAAAATTTTTCGTCCCGAGTAGTCCTTCGCCGGCGCCTCCTTCTTGATCCCCGCCAGCAAACGGTAGTCGTCGAACAGCGGATTGGGCTGCTGGTCCAAAGACGCCTTGATCCGTTCGTAATCGTGCAACATCTCCGGCCACGCCATCGGCATCGGCGTTCCTTCAGGAAGCAGGCTCGCATCCTCCGGCAGTTCGACCACCTGCCGCCCCGCATGAGAGCGCCAAGCCTCCGGACTCATGTCCGCGTGAGTTGCCTTGAACTCGCCGATCGCCTGCTCGAAAGCCTTCGACACAAAATACGAGAGATTTTTCTCCCGATAGCCCCATTTGCCATCGACGAAAAACATCACGGAAAACACCCCGAACATCAGCAGCATCGCAGCTGCACGGAGAAGAAACCAAGGAGTGGGCTTGCAGGTGATCCTTTCGCTCATACGGGTCAGGGCGTAGGCAAAGAAAAGCCGCCGCGACGCCGATTGGCAAGCTCCGCGGGATCGTGCTTTGACGGAGCGCCGCCTCCACTCCAAGCTCCCCCCACCCGTGAGTTTCTCCACTCGTTTCAACGCCGCCCTCGATGCGAAGTCAGCCCTGCTCCGCCGCTTCGAAAGCCTCATCGCGCCCGCCTCGGATCGCGAGCTCGAAGCCCTCGCCCGCGAGAGCCAACAACTGACTCGCCGCCACTTCGGCCGCACGATGCGACTCTTCGCACCGCTCTATCTGTCCAACGAATGCGTCAACAACTGTTCCTATTGCGGATTCTCCCGCGATAACGCGATTTTCCGCGTCACCCTGAGCGTCGACCAAGTCGTCCGCGAAGCCCGCCACCTGCACGAACTCGGCTTTCGCAATCTGCTGCTCGTCGCTGGCGAACACCCGAAATTCGTTTCCGATGGCTATCTCCAGGACTGCCTCGACGCCCTGAAACGCTTCATCCCCACCCTCGCCATCGAGGTCGGCCCGATGGAAGACCACCAATATTCCGAGATCGTCCGCCACGGCGCCGAAGGCTTGGTCGTTTACCAAGAAACCTACCACCGGGAAACCTACCAACGCCTCCACACCGCCGGCCCGAAAAAAAACTTCGATTGGCGCCTCGACTGCCCCGAACGGGCCTATGCCGGAGGATTCCGTAGGATCGGCATCGGTTCCCTCTTCGGTCTCGCCGACTGGCGACACGAAGCCCTCGCCCTCGCCGCCCACCTCGAACATCTCTACAAACACTGCTGGAAAGCCCAGTTCACCATCGCATTCCCACGGATGCGACCCTACGCCGGAAACTATCAATACCAGCCCGATCCGGATCTCTTCCTCTCCGATCGCGCACTCGTCCAACTCGCCTGCGCCTTCCGCAGCTGTTTTCCACAGGTCGGCATCGTCCTCTCGACCCGCGAACCCGGTCCGCTGCGCGATGCCCTCGCGCCTCTCGGCGTCACCCACATGTCCGCGGGAGCCCGCACCGAACCCGGCGGCTATACCGGGGCAGGCAGCGACGACCTCCATCTCACCGTCAAAGGCCGCCGCGTCGAACTCTCGGAAAGCACCGGCTGCGAAAAAGCCACCGAGCAATTCAAAATCGACGACACCCGCTCTGCCGCACAAGTCGCAGCCATGCTCCGCAGCAAACAACTCGACCCCGTCTGGAAAGACTGGGATCCAGCCATCCTCACCCCATGACCCTTCAGCTCAACGGCGAAAGCCGGACCTTCAGCCCAGGCATCGCCACCGTCAGCGAGCTGCTAGCCGCACTCGATCTCACCGGCAAACCTTTGGTGGTCGAACTCGACCACGAACCGGTCTTCCCCGCCGACTACGAGCAACGCGCGCTGCACGACGGTGCCATTCTGGAAATCGTGGTGATCGCTGCCGGTGGCTGAACCCGGCTCACGCCGGTAGCATCACCTCGCGCAATGCAGGCCGGACCTCGGCCGCGAGATCGGCCATGAACTCACCATGACGGATCAATTCCAGACGACCATCGCGATGCTCGACGATTGCGGTCAAACTCTCCACCCAGTCCCCGGAATTCAGGTAGCGGATCTCCCCCACCTGCTTGTCCTCCGGCGTGTGAATGTGACCACAAATAATCCCGTCACAGCCCTTCTTCCGAGCCAACTCCTGTAGCTGCAACTCGTACTCGCCGACGAAGCTCACGGCCGACTTGACCCGCGCCTTGATCGCCTTGCTCACCGAATAATATTCCTTGCCGCGCCAGGCGCGGTAACGGTTGTAAAGACGGTTCACCCCCAGCAAAAAGTCGTAGCCGATTGACCCGAGCTGAGCGACCCACTTGTGATCGGTCGACACGCTGTCAAAGCCGTCGCCATGCACTACAAGATAGCGCTTGCCGTCGACGCCCGGGTGAATGTGCTCCTTGACGAAGCGTAGCTTCCCGAAAGCCAAGGGGAGAAAGCGCTCCAGGATGTCGTCGTGATTGCCACGCAGGTAAATCACCTCCGTGTCGTCTTTTTCCATCTTCTTCAAAACCGTGCGGATGAAACGGCTGTGACGCTTGCGCCACTTCGCGCCGCGTCGCAAGGCCCAGCCATCGATGATGTCCCCGTTGAGAACCAGCTTGTCACACTTCGTGTGTTTCAGGAACTCGATCACTTCCAGCACCTTCGCGTCCGGCGTTCCGAGGTGGATGTCCGATAGGAAAATCGTCCGGAAGTCCCGCTTCGGCCGACTCTTCTTTTCCTTCAGTGTCAGCAGCATGGGCCCGCGTCCGTCGGACGCCTCACGCAGATGCCCCTCAAAAGCATCGACCACCTGATCCCAGCCAAGCCGCTCTGCCGTCGCCCTCGCTTCCAGGCGCATCGCCTCGTCACGCCAACGCTCCAAGGCCGCGAAACACTCCCCGAGATAAGCTGCCCGATCCCCCTTCGCCGCCTTCAAACCATTGACCTCCTGCTTCAGATGCAAGGCTGCCGCCGCGTAATCATGGCCCACCACGACCAAACCACTCGCCATTCCTTCCAATAGCACATTGCCAAAAGTCTCCGTCTCACTGGGAAACAACAAAATGTCCGCCGAGGCATAGTGCCGCGCCAAATCCTCGCCACCACGCATCCCCGCGAAATGCACGAAGGAATGCTCCGCCGCCAATTTCTCACGCAGCGGACCATCACCCACCACCACGCAGCGCAAATCCGGCAACCGCTCCCGCATTTTCCGGAAACATTCCATGGCGAAAGCGAGATTTTTCTCCGCCGCCACCCGACCGACCACGATCGCCACCGGCGACTCGTCGCGCGCGCCCCACGACGACCGCAAGGCCGCATCCCGCTTCGCCGGATCAAACAAAACCGTGTCCACCCCGCGCCCCAACAATCGGACCTTGTTGAATCCCTCACGCGTCAGCATCTCGACCACATCGGCACTCGGTGCCATGGTCAGATCCGCCCGCTTGTGAACCCGCTTCAGATACGCCATCGCCGCTGGCTGCAGGCTGCCCAGACGATACTGCTCCATGTACTGGTGGAAATTCGTGTGAAAGCCCGCCGCCACCGGAATCTGCAAGGAATTCGCCGCCTTGATCGCCGAATACCCCAAGGGGCTCTCCGTCGCCACATACACCGCATCCGGCCGCCGCTTCAACCAGCGCTTCCGAAGCTTGAACGAACCCGGCAAACCCACACGGACTTCTTTGTAACCCGGCAATGGCAAGGACGCCGCACGCGTCTCTCCCGGCCCGCCCCCATCACCCGTCCGAATCACATGGACCCGATGGCCCTTGACCCGCAGACCATCGCAGAGTCGCCCCAAAGTCATGGCCACGCCATTCACGTCCGGAGCGAAGGTATCGGTGACAATGTCGATTCTCATGAAACATCGCAGGCTGCAAAACGCCCGCCGCCCGCAACTAGCACGCAGCCAAGGACGCCATTGCCGGCTTTCATGTGTCGATATCGACACAAAACCGGAGCACCCACCTCGACCCGCCCGATCCCAGTGCCCCCGCCAGTCTGGGGATGCCCGCCTTTCCCATGTCACAGCAGCTCCAGCTGCGACACCACCACGGGATCCCGAAAGCGCACCCCCACTCCCAACAAGCGCACTGCTTGGCCGCCACCACGACGCCACGCTTCTTTTAACAAATCCCGAAACACCCCTCCATCCCACGACGGATGGGCCCTCTCCGCCGTCGTCCGACTGAAATCCGCAAACTTCAACTTCAGGACCAACGAGCGGATCTCCCGACCTTCGTGTCCCACCAAATCCTCGCCGAACGACTCCAACATCTCTTCCAACTCCAAAACCAAAGCCTCCTCCGACGCGATGTTTTCGCGAAAAGTGCGCTCACTCCCAGAGGACTTGCGGACTCGCTCCGTCCGCACTTCCCGCCCGTCCACGCCGCGACACAATTCCCACAATTCCAGACCCCATTTGCCGAAACGCCGCGCCATCTCGAGCTTGTCAAAGCCTTGCAATTCCCCGCAGGTGCGCACACCCAGCCTCTCCAAATTCGCCCGCATCTTCGCCCCTACTCCCCACAGGCGGCCCACCGGTAGGCCGGCCATAAAGTCCTCCACAGCATCCTCCAGCACCTCATGCTGACCGTCGGGCTTGTTCCAGTCGCTCGCGATCTTCGCGATCAACTTGTTCGGCCCGATCCCGGCCGATGCGCTCAAGCCCGTTTCCTCGCGAATCTGGTGGCGGATCTCCCGCGCCACCGCCCCCGCCGATGTCTGCAAATGCGACACGTCTAGATAGGCCTCGTCCAGTGACAGGGGCTCGATCTTCTCCGTGAACCTCCCGAAAATCGCACGAATGCGCGCGCTTTCCGCACGATACAAATCGAAGCGCACCGGCACCAAAACCAAGTCGGGACACAAAGCCAAAGCCTGGAAAACCGGCATCGCCGACCGACACCCGAACTTCCGCGCTTCATAATTCGCCGTCGTCAAAACCCCACGCCGACGACTCCCCGCCACCCCCACCGGACGACCCCGCAGGGACGGATTCTCCCGCTCCTCGATCGCCGCGTAAAAGCAATCCATGTCGATGTGCACGATCCTCCGCACCACGTCTTCACCCTGCCACGACGCCACCAACTGACAACCCCGCGTTTCCCCTTGGAATACCGCGCGCCACGGGATGGAATCCAGCCGTGTACGATCTCGTTCGCGTCGAACCCATCGCCCTCCTCCCCACGCCCGCCGGCTGCGCCGTCTTCCTCGGCGATGGGAACAAGGTCATCGTCTTCTACATCGACCTCGCCATCGGAGCCTCGATCAATGCCGCTCTCGCCGGCGAAACCCCACAGCGCCCTCTCACGCACGACCTCTACCTTCTCACCCTCCAAGCCTTCGGTGCCAAGGCCAGCCGTGCGGTGATCGTCGCCTTCGAGAACGAAATCTACTACGCGCGGCTCATCCTCGAGGCCGAAAACGAAATCATGGAACGAAAGATCGTGGAAATCGACGCCCGCCCCAGCGACTGCATCGCCATCGCCGTCCGCGCGGAAGCACCCCTCTTTGTCGTCCGCGAATTGTGGGACCGACTCGAAGACATGTCGTCCACCCTGCAGGACATGCGCGACAAGGGCATGGACTTCGGCGCCCTCTGACACAAAACTCACCTTGCGCGATTCCCTCCCGCTCCTAGCCTTCGTTATCATGCCAACTGCCAGCCTCCCTGCCTACCTCGCCGAAGACATTCTTCTCCACCCGGAGAAACGCGATTTTCCCGCCTTCGATCTCGTCCGCCTCCTCGGCACCGTATTCAAGCCGACCCTAGGCTGCCGCGTCTGCATCCTCACCGATTTTGACCAACCGGCCGCACTGTTGAAGGACTTCGCCTTCCTCAATCACGAGGGTTACCCCATCCAGAAAAAGGCCCACGAGGTCTTCTACCGCGGCCTCCGCGATGGAGCCCTCGACGAACTTGGCATGAGCGGCGGCGAAATGTTCGCTTACAAAATCACCGGCGGCTCGAACCTCGACCTCGCCGACGAAGTCTGGGACAGCTCGGGTCACCAGCTTTCCCTCGAAAAGGACATCTACCCCGTCTACGACCTCATCCTTTGCGTCTCCACCTTCTCGGCCACCGCACCGCTCACCGCCAAGTGCAAGGTCCACGGCTTCCGCGGAGCCACCCTTCACGGGCTGAACGATGTGATCCTCAACTCCGGCCTCGCCGTCGATTATCACGAGGTCTCCGCCGACGCCGAAAAACTCCGCCTCGCGATGGATCGGGCGGATGAGATCGAGATCGACTTCGCCCTCGAAGACGGCCGCATCCTCACCGCCTGGCTCGGACTCGGCGGCCAAAAGGCCCAGAAGTCCCACGGCCTCTGCCAAGGCCGCACCCCCGACATCGCGAACCTTCCCGCCGGCGAGGTCTACTTCGTCCCCCTAGACGCACGCGGCCACTTCCCGATGAAATACGAGGACGGGACCCTCGGCGTCCTCACCGTGGAAAATCGGAACATCATCAAGTCCGAACTCATCGCCGGCAATCAGGCCACGATCGATCGCCACAATGCCCGACTTCTGGATGACCCGATGACCGGCACCCTCGGCGAACTCGGCTTCGGCACCCAAGTCCTCCCCGTCTCCTACGCCGACATCCAAGACGAAAAAGTCCTCGGCACCTGCCACCTCGCGACCGGCCGCGATGACCATCTCGGCGGCGACATCGTCCCCGGGATGTTCAAAAAACATGAGAACTCTACTCACGACGACATCCTCTTCGCCCCCCACAAGACGCCGAATTTCAACCTCAAGCAGGTCCGCATGAAACGCGGCACCCAGCGCGAAGTCCTCATCGAAAACTTCCGCCCGGCGCGCTACCTCATGGACGCCCTCGCTTCCGAAGATTGATCGAAAACAGCGCCACCCGTCCCTCCAAAGCGCCAAGCTCCTCGAGCAGGAACCCAAAACTCCTGCCACAAGGACTTGGCGCTCTTCGCTTCATCAGACCTCTCTCCCCACCGTCAAACGTGAGCACCAACCCCTACGAATCCGACCGACTCCTCGCCGAATACCTCCTCTTCCACTACGGCAGCCCGGCAGAAATCCTGCCCGTCACGGCTCCTGCCGGGATGCGGGACGCCCTCGACTTCGCCGTCCGCACGACCCGCCACTTTTCCCCCGGCGAGGTGGAACGGAGCCTCGATCTCGGCTGCGCCGTCGGCCGCTCAACCTACGAACTCTCCCGCCACTCCCGCGAAACCATCGGGATCGATTTCTCACAGAACTTCGTCCGCGCCGCCGCCGCCCTCGCCGCCGCCCCCCTTGCTTACCGAAGGCTCGACGAAGCCCACCATCACACCGACCTCGATGCGAAACTCCCCCAAGGGCTCCCCGTCGGTTCGGTTTCCTTCGAATGCGGCGACGCCATGGACCTCAGACCCGATCTCGGTGACTTCGATCGCGTCCACGCCGCCAACCTCCTCTGCCGCCTGCCCGATCCCTGCCGCTTGCTCGCGCGCCTCCCCCACCTCGTCCGCCCCGAGGGCGAACTCGTCCTCGCCACCCCCTGCACCTGGCTCGGCGAATTCACCCCGCCCGCAAACTGGCCACCGCACTCGACCCTCGAATGGCTCGTAGAAAATCTCGGCCACCACTTCGAACTCCTCGACACTGGCGAAGAACCCTTTCTCATCCGCGAAACCGCGCGCAAGTTCCAGTGGACCAGCTCCCTCCTCAGCGTCTGGAAACGGAAAAACGCCTGAGCCGCGACTAAGCCAAGCCCACTCGATTCCGCAACAGCGGATGCCCACCCTTGGCCAATGTCACATGCGGGGGCCGCAGGTACGCCGGCTGCAAGGGCAGCGCCGCCAAGGCCGCTCGTTCCTCTAGTCCCAAGGCCAGCCACGCAAAACCCAAACGCCGCGCATCCGGCTGCTCCACCGACACTTCCAGCCCCTCAAAGACCACAGGCTCTATCGAAAAAACCGGACAATCCCCCTCCCGCGCCACATCCACTTCATCCAACACTTCCGCCACCCCGCACAACTCGGGACCCGCCACCAAATTCGCGCCCTCAATCCTCGCCCGCCAAGCACTCCCACGCCGGGCATCCCCCACCGCCAAACCACGCCCCCCCCTCGCCGACGGCACCGCCAACAAGGAACTCAACCCGCAAGCCGGGCACCCGTGCACCAAGGCCACCCCCTGTCCCGCCGCAATCCCCACCCGCGTCCCACTATAACTGCCCGGACCAGTCCCGATCACCACCTCACCCAATCGTTCATCCGCCTCCAACATCGCCAACGCGCGCTCCAAGGGCGCGAACAGCATCGCGTTGTGACTCCGATCCCCCGCAAAACTCTCCTCAAACACTACCTCACTGCCACGGAGTAGAGCCAAGGAGGCACGAGGCGTGCTACTTTCGATGAACAGACGGGCGACATCCGGCATGCCCCCAAGCATCCGAATTCCCACCCATTCCGCAACCCGCAATCCCAGCGATTCCCTCGATCCCCATCTTTCCCTCCACATCGAAGGATTCTCACCTTGCAGCCCCCCATCCGACCCGCTTTCTTCCCTGCAAATTCCGCAACAGCAACACCGTCCCATCCCCATGTCCGATTACGCAAAAGGCCTCGAAGGAGTCATCGCCAATGAATCCGCCCTCAGCAACGTGGAAGGCGCCGAAGGCCGCCTGAGCTACCTCGGCTACTCGATCGACGATCTGGTGGAGCATTGCTGCTACGAAGAAGTCGTCTTCCTCCTTCACAAAGGCCGCCTTCCCACGCGTGCGGAGCTCGCCAGCTTGGAACAAGAACTGCGCGGCGACCGATCCCTCCCCCAAGGTGTGCTCGATTTCCTCAAATCCGCTCCGAAAGACGCCTGCCCCATGGACGTCCTGCGCACCGCGGTCTCGATGCTCGCGCTTTATGACGACCGCGTCGCGATCGGCGAACCCGACCTCCCGAAGGTGGAACAAATCGGCCTCTCCCTCGTCGCCAAGGTCCCACTCCTCGTTGCCGCTTTCCATCGCTTCCGCCAGGGATTGGAACTCCCTCCCATGCGCGCAGACCTCTCCGAAGCCGCGCATTTCCTCTACCTCATCACCGGCGAAACCCCGAGCGAAACGGCAACCCGCACCCTCGACGTCGCCTATATTCTCCATGCCGACCACGGCATGAACGCCTCCACTTTCTCCGCCCGCGTCACCGTCGCCACGCTGTCGGACATGTATTCCGCCGTCACCTCCGCCATCGGCACCCTGAAGGGCCCCCTTCATGGCGGTGCGAACGAAGGCGTGATCCACATGCTCCAGGAAATCGGCGAACTCGATAAGGTCGACGCCTGGGTCGAAGGCAAACTCACCCGCAAGGAGAAGATCATGGGCATCGGTCACCGCGTTTACAAGGTGCTCGATCCCCGCGCGCCCCACCTCCGAAAACTCGCCATCCAGCTCACCGAAGAACTCGGCGAACCCAAGTGGATTCAAATGTCAGAACGCATCGCCGAAATCATGCGCGAACGCAAAGGACTCAACGCCAACGTCGATTTCTACTCGGCCACCGTTTACTACTCGCTGGGCATCCCGACCGATCTCTTCACGCCAATCTTTGCGATCGCTCGCACCTCCGGCTGGACTGCCCAAGTTCTCGAACAACTCCGCGACAGCCGACTCTACCGCCCGCTCACCCTCTACACCGGGCCGAAGGAACTGATGCCCGTGCCCCCGATCGACGCCCGCTGAACCCGGCCGATTCCTTACAAATTCTCGGACGCTTCACGAAGCCTTCATCGGAGGGCTCTCCTTTCCCGCATCATGACACTCGATCACGACGCGGTTCCCCGCCAATTCCGCCACTGGCTCCTCCACTGCGGGCTCAATGCCCTGCCGAGTTTTATCATCGCCCTCGCCTGGTGCGACCTCTGGCGATACCCCTCCGCCATCTTTGCGATGCTCTCCGCCATCGCCTGCTTCGTCATCCTCTACACCGTCCTCGGCTCCCTGCGCGGGCCCCTATCGCAGCCCGACCACATTCTCGCACGTTCCCTCAAACTCGGCACCCGCATCCGTGCGGTTGTCACCCTTTGCTCCCTCCCCGCACTCGCCACCGAGGGCACCCTGTTCTTCACCCCCGACCTATGGTGCGGGATGCTGGCCACCGCCGGAGTCAATGGCACCATGCAAGCCCTCGGCCACCAGGGCGGGGCCTTGTCCGAGGGCAGCTTCGCCACGGTTTTCGCCATCACTCTGCTGGAAGGCTTCATCCTCTCCTTCCTGCTCTTCATGATCTCGTTCTTCGCCCTCGTCTTCATCCAAATCCGCGACCGTAGGAAGGCATTCGCCCCCAACCACTGACGCCCGGCGTAAAAAACACCGATCACTCATTTTCCAAATCGGTGTTTGGCATTTCCCTCCGCTTCGCTTGGAGTCGGGCCAACCAATTTCCCAACGTGAAAGCCCACGAACTCTACACCGCCGCCGATCCTGCCCTTGTGACCCAGATGCTCGACTGGTTCCGTGACCACGATCGCAATGTTTACAAGTCCGCCGTCTCGACCCTCGCCCAGAGCAAAAAACTTCGGCTCGTCTTCATCCAAAAGAAGCCGCTGCCCGAACAGTATGCCTGGATCCTGAAAACCCTCCGCAGCCGCCCCGCCGACACCATTGGCGAACACCTGCTGCAAGCTTGGTTCATGGCCGGCAACCAACCCATGCTCGCCGCTTTCTGCGATGCGATGGGCATTGAGCACGACGGCAAGGGCTCCGTCACCGGCGAACTCCCAGAGCAAATCGACGCCACCCGCCTCGATACCGCCGTCGACAGCCTGCTTGCAAGCTACGACCCCAAGCTGGTCACCCTCTACCTCCGGGTCTTCAATCTGCAAAACCCCGGTGGCTGGGACAGCCTCAGTGCGAAGCTCGATGCGGACAGCCGCCTCGTCCTTGCTTGAACGGGTTCCACCTCGCCGTTCCTAGTCCGGGAACTCGATCTCGCGCACGCGCTTCGAACGGAAGCTCACCCGCCCGCCATTTGCTTGGCGGAGCGGGTCGAACAGGGCGTCCATTCCGACTTCCTTGATCTCGCAAACCAAGGCCATTAGCTCGCCCAGCCGCCCCTTCGGGAACCCTCGTTCCTTGAACCAAAGCAGATACTCCACCGGCAGATCGTGAACCGGCATGCCCTGCGGCGGAACCGCTGCCGGCCCATACTTTCCGAAAGGCATGCGCAGGCCTGAAAGCTCACCCAGCAGCTTCCGGAATTCCTCGCGCCTTACCTCGTCCATCACCACACGAGCCTGCCGGCCAAGCAAAGACCGCGCAATACGGATTTGCCCCGCGCCCGACCGCATCCATGATGCCCCCCGTGACCGGTCCGCTATCCCAGAAACTCTTCGCCGCCGCCAAAGAACGCATTCCCGGCGGTGTCAATTCTCCCGTCCGCGCCTTCCGCAACGTCGGCGGGGAACCCTTCTTCGTTCGCCGCGCCAAGGGCAGCAGGATCGAGGACGTCGACGGCAAGACCTACATCGACTACATTGGATCTTGGGGCCCGAACATTCTCGGCCATGCCCCCGCGGTCATCACCAACACCATCCACGAAGTCGCCAAGGAAGGCATCTCGTTCGGCATCCCCAACCCCTACGAAGTCAAGATGGCGCAAACCATCTGCGACTGGGTGCCCTCGGTCGAAAAAGTCCGCATGACCTCCTCCGGCACCGAAGCCACCATGTCGGCGATCCGCCTCGCCCGCGGCTTCACCAAGCGGGATTTCATCGTGAAGTTCGACGGCTGCTACCACGGCCACTCCGATTCCCTCCTCGTCGCCGCCGGTTCCGGTGCGCTGACCCACGGCGAGCCCGACTCCGCTGGCGTACCTCGTGCCTTCGCGGAAAAAACCCTGGTCCTCCCCTACAACGACCCCGCAGCCCTTGAAGCGCTGTTCGCCGCCCGCGGCGAGGAAATCGCCGCCATCATCGTCGAGTCCTATCCCGCCAACGCCGGCCTCGTTTTCCCCCGGCCCGGCTACCTCGAACTCCTCGTCTCCATCACCCGAAAATACGGCGCGCTCCTCATATTCGACGAAGTCATGACCGGCTTCCGTCTCGGCAAGGCGGGCGTTCAGGGGCTCGAAAACCTACGCCCCGATCTCAGCTGCTTCGGCAAAGTCATCGGCGGTGGTCTCCCGGTCGGAGCCTTCGGCGGACGCGCCGATGTCATGGACCTCCTCGCCCCGATCGGCCCGGTCTATCAGGCAGGTACGCTCTCCGGAAACCCGCTCGCCATGGCTGCCGGCCTCGCGCAGCTCAAACAGCTCGCAGGCACCGATGGCACACCCAACGGCTACGACCGACTCGAACAACTCGGTGCCCACTTCGAAGCCGGACTCCACGAAGTGCTCCAGACCAAAGCCATTCCCTACCGTTTCAAGCGCGTCGGCTCGATGTTCTGCCTCTACTTCACCGACCGCGAGATCGTGAACGTTGACGATGTCATGAAGCAGGATCTCGGACTCTTCAAACGCTTCTTCTGGGGCTGCCTTGAGAAAGGAATCTACCTCGCGCCCTCGCCCTACGAGACTGGATTCCTAAGCCTCGCCCATACCGAGGCCGACCTCGACGACACCCTTTCAGTATTTGCCGAAGTCCTGGCGACGATCTGAAAAACAAAGCGATCCCGCAGGCTGCCCTTCACTTGTGAAGCGCACATGCGGCGATCGATCGATCGTGCCAAGGCTTCAATAAGAACAACGAGACCAGGCAACCCAGCCCGGCCAGAAACATATCCATCTGCGTGTCCCAGCCATCGCCCTGGGTTCCCAGAAACGACTCGGCGGCCTCCGCCGACACCAGCGCCGCAGCCCATTCCACGAGCTCGTAACAAGCACTGAACCCCATGCAAAACGAGATCACGGTAAAATGCAGCCACCCGCGGCGGGCGAACACCCGATTACGGAGCATTAGCTCGCGGCACACCAGTGCCGGCACGATGCCCTGGAACAGATGGCCGATGCGGTCGTAGTGGTTTCGCGTGAAGCCGAACCAATCCTTCATCCACTCTCCCAGCGGCGTGAGCGCATAGGTGTAGTGCCCACCCACCAGGAGCAATACCATGTGAAGCCCCAGCCAAACCTGCACAAAAACAGAAAAACGCCACCCCTTCCGCGCTCCGACTTCCAATGCCGCAAAGCCAATGAACACTGGAATCACCTCCAACCACCAAGTCAGACGGTCATAAGGCTGCCATGCCGACCAAACGATCCACGGCAGAACCAACAAGAGCAGCAGCAAATTCGGGCGACGGTCCATCACTGGCGAGGTTCAACAAGCCTCGTCGCGACTCCAACAAAAAACACCACATCCATCCGCTATCGAAAAACGGCTGATACATCGTCCTGCCTCAGCCCCCCCCAAGTTAAGGATTCCCAAAATTACGCTTGGCCTCGCTCCCGCAGACCCGCTATCCATCCCCCGTTCCGCCCATTAACGGCGGAGTTCCAATGGTTACGCCGGCTTAGCTCAGTTGGTAGAGCAACTGATTTGTAATCAGTAGGTCAACGGTTCAAGTCCGTTAGCCGGCTCCATTGAGAATCAGCCCGCTACGCAGCGTCCGCCTGAGACGACAAACCTGGCGGTCCCGAATTTGCCCCCAAATCGGCGGCAGCGCTACCCCAAGGGGACCTCGTGCGAGACGCTCTTTGTCACTGGAATTCCAAACTTGGAACTTGGAACTCTCGTCCTGCGCATTTCCCTTCTCCACGTGGCTTCGTTCGTCATTTCCCTCGCCGCCCTCCAGCGCAACACCACCATCCTGCGCGAAACTGCCGATGCAGCCGACTGCAAGGTCGTTCTCGCTCTCAAGGGCTTCTCGTGCTGGAAAGCCTTCCCCCACTTCCGCGATCACCTCGACGGCTGCTGCGCCTCCGGCCTTTGGGAAGCCCTGCTCGCACGCGACCACTTCGGAAAACAAATCGTCACCTACTCGCCCGCCTACCGGGAGGAGGAGATCCGCCAACTCTGCGAGTTCACGCATCACCTCGATTTCAACTCGCTTTCGCAGTGGCTCCGCTTCCGCGACATCGTCACTTCCCATCCTCGTTTCCATAACGGCGAACTCCACTGCGGCCTGAGAATCAATCCCGAGTGCTCCACCGGGACCACACCCATCTACGACCCCTGCGTCGCCGGGTCGCGTCTTGGCATCACCGCCGACCAACTCGCGGGGGCCGACCTCACCGGACTCTCCGGCCTTCATTTCCACACGCTCTGCGAACAAAACTCCGACGACCTCGAAAAAACCCTCGCCGCCGTCGAAGCGAAATTCGGCCACCTGCTCCGCTCCCCCCAATTCACCTATCTCAATATGGGCGGAGGCCACTGGATCACCAAATCGTTCTACGATCGCGAACGACTGATCCGCCTCGTCCGCGAAACCCGCGCGAAATACGATGTCGAAGTCTGGCTCGAACCCGGCGAAGCGAATGCGATTCACAGCGGAGTCCTCCGCGCCGAAGTGCTCGATGTCTTCGAAAGCATGGGCCACCAACACGCCATTCTCGACATCTCGGCCACCGCCCACATGCCCGATGTTCTCGAAATGCCTTACCGCCCCGACGTCTTTCTCGTCGAGAAAGGAGAGCTCGAGACCACAAGTCTCACGCCCCCCTGCGTCACCTTCGAGGGCGAAGTCTATCTCCCCGCCACCGAGCCATCTTCCGTGGAGCACCCCGCCCGCTTCCCCTACCGACTCGGTGGACCAACCTGCCTAGCCGGCGACGTCACGGGTGACTACGCCTTCCCACGCCCCTTGAAAGTCGGTGACATCCTGGTCTTCGATGACATGGCCCACTACACCATGGTCAAAACCACCACCTTCAACGGCGTGCCACACCCAGCCATCGTCCTCCAACATCCCGATGGCCGCCTCGAAACCGCTCGCGAATTCGCCTACCCCGACTTCCGCGACCGACTCTCCTGAAGCCTTTGGGAAAGCCTCGACCAGACGCTCGGTAATTCCGCCAAAGAAGAGACCGCACGCACCTGTTCTCTCGCCGAAAGCGCGCCTCGGCACCACTGTGCCCATTCCCCCAATCCGCATCACCCACAAAGAAAAAGCCGCCCAATGAAGGGCGGCTTTCTTAGCCATAAAATGGCGGAGCGGACGGGACTCGAACCCGCGACCTCTGCCGTGACAGGGCAGCATTCTAACCAACTGAACTACCGCTCCGGGTCGCCTTGCGGCGTGCGCGGAAGCTAGGAGGCGACCCCGGACTGTGCAACATCATTTTTGACTTTTTCTCCACTTACCCGAGCTGCTCGACCACCGCTTCCAGTGATGCCAGATCCTCGACGGAGCGAACGATCGCTTCCTTTTCGATCTTCGCGACCAATCCCGCCAGAACCTTGCCAGGACCGAGCTCGATGAAGTTCCGATGCCCCCGATCGCAGAGCAATCGGATCGACTCAGTCCAGCGAACCGATCCCGTCACCTGCTTCTCCAACATCGAACGAATCTCGGCAGGATCACTCACCTCGGATGCACCGAAATTGCATACCACCGGGAGACTAGGCGATCGCATCGCCACGCCGGCCAACTCACTTGCCAACTGATCCTGAGCCGACTGCATCAAACGACTGTGATAGGCCCCCGCCACGTTCAGCTTGATCGCGCGTCGGATCCCATGGTCCCGCGCCTTCTCCACCGCTGCATCGATCCCTTCCACGGTCCCCGAAAGCACGATCTGACCCGGTGCGTTGAAATTCGCGACGTCCACCCCGCACTCGGCAGCCAATGCCTTCACTCCATCCTCTTCCCCACCAATCAAGGCGGCCATCGCACCGCGGGTGGCGCTACAGGCCTCTTCCATGAAAAGCCCACGTCGAGCGACCAGCCGCAGCCCGTCCTCAAACGAAAACGTTCCAGCCGCCGCATGGGCCGTAAATTCCCCGAGAGAAAGCCCCGCCGCCGCCACCGGATTTAGGCCCGACACCCGCTCACGCAGCATGGCCAACGCGACCAACCCATGCAGATAAAGCGCCGGCTGACAGCGCGAAGTCCGCGTCAATTCCTCGTCCGGCCCCTCGAACATGACCGCTGACAGCGGAAACCCCAGCACCTCGTCGGCCCGCTGGAAAAGATCCCGCGCCATGGCCGAACTTTCGTAAAAATCCTTACCCATGCCCACCTTCTGGGCGCCTTGTCCGGAAAACAGAATTACAACGTCACTCATGTCGCCCGTCTTCCTAACGGCCGACAAGGTCACCGGGCAAGCCCTCAAAGCCCGACCCAGCGCCCGCCCCAGACAATCACAAAGGGCAGCGTGAAAAGACTAACCACAGTCGTGGCAATCACCACCTGCACCGCCACCCCAGGCCGCCCTTGGTAGATTTTGGCCAACATGATCGGCGACATCGCCGAAGGCATGGCAGCCTGCACCACCAAAACCTGCTTCAGCGCGAGAGGCGCCGGCAAAAATCGCGCAGCAGCAAGCAGCACCAAAGGCAGCACCGCCAAACGTACCACGCAGCCACCCAGCACGATCCTCGGCGAAGGCCGCTCTTCCGCTACCAAGTCCATCATGACCGCACCCGTGATCAAAATGGCCACTGGGAAAGCTCCAGCCCCCAGCCACGCCATCGCCTTTCTCAGCGGGCCACCCACGGCGTGCGCAGCCCCCTCACCCGCGCATAGAAATTGATCCGCCCCGCTCCCCACCAACAACAACCCTAACAACACCGAAACCACCGGCCCGTTGACCAAGCGCCGCCACGGGATCTGCCGATCTCCCGAAAGAATCATCACCCCGACCGACCAAATCGCCAGCTCCACTCCCAAGTTGTGCACGAAGAGCATCGCCGTCGCACCCGCGCCCACATACAGCTGCTCCACCACCGGAATCGCCGTGTAACCGAAATTCTGGACCCCTGCCGAAACGGCAAAGGTGCGCTTCCCCGCACCCTTCTTCAGACCCAATGCCCCCGCCGCCAACCAGGCGCCGGCAAAGCCCAACGCGGTCAATCCGAAGCCTACCCCGATCCCCCACAAAACCGACTGCGGCTGGCGCACGCTCTCGCTCCCCATGATTTTGTCCAGAATCAGACAGGGATACAACACATTGAAAACCAGACGAAAGGCCGGCTCATCCTGATCCTTTCCCACGATTCCCAGCCGCCGCAGTACGGCACCTGCGAGAATCAGCAGATACACCGGCAAAACCGCCGCCAAAACCTCCCTAGATGCAAGCACGCCGCGCAGCATCCGCTCATCCGGCACAACTCACAAGCAGGATCACGACCCTCTCAGGCAGCCATCGACGACGCAGCCACGGCCGCAAGCGCATGCCCGACAGGCGTGCGAAAAAGACGCTCCTCACCACTCGCCGGAACCCGAATCAACCAGCAGGAGCCTCCGTGATCGCGACTGACAAAGGCCATCGCTCCACGATCGAGGACCTCCACCCGCGTGCGACGACCACTGCTGTCGATTCGGAAGAGTTCGACGATTTCATGCAGCGCGTTCGCAACCACCAAAGTTTGTACCGGGCCCTCCTCTTCAGTCATCGGTCCGATCGGAAAGCGATCCGTCGCCAACCACTCGACCGCCTCCCGCCCGCAAACCCGACACAGCGGACTCAAGTCCAGATTCCCCCGCGCCGCCTCATCCCAGGCCTTGCGAAACTGCAGGGGCGTCCAACCAAACGCCTTATTGAAAGCGCGAATGAATTGTTCTCGGCTGTTGAAGCCTGAAAGCCGGGCAACCTCCATCACCGAATGGCCGTTCCGCATCAATAGAGTCCGGGCCAAGGTCAGGCGATGAATTGTCAAATGATCCGCAAAACCCGTTCCGGTGGTCTCTTTGAGGATACGGATCAACTGCCGCGGACTCTTTTTGAAATGTCGTGCAGCATCGCTGAGCTTCAAAGACCGCTCGAGATTCGGCCGCAACCATTCGTGCAAGCGATTGGCGAGATGGTCCTTCTCCGGCGGACGATGCGCCCCAGCTTGTCGATCCCACGCGAGCGCCGCATCTCGGACCAAAGCGACCAAACGCATCCCTGCTGCCATCAGCACCAAGTCGCGCACCCATCGCTCATTACCACCACCCGCGTGAGCCGAGCGCGCCTCGCCTATCAAATCCCCCAATGGCTGGCGCCGCGCCGCCGCAAGATCTCCGATCACCAACGGCGGACTCCCCGGAATCATAACCGTGAAACCACAAGCCTGCTGCTGAATCGCCAACATCTGCCCCTTGCCATTCGCAACCCGACACGAATCTCCCGGCCAAAAAGAAACACCCACGGAACCCTTCCCACTTTCCCATCGATAGATGAAGGCAGGGCCATCCAAAACGAACGGCCCGTTCGGACAAACTTCCAAGGGAACCACCTTCCACGCCTGCAAAGCCGCCCACTGGGATCCGGCGGCATCAAGAACGGCTGCAATATCAGAAACTGAACTGTTGGACATCGGTACTCCGCAAAAGGTCTGTCAAAACGATGACAGGCGGAGACTCATCCCACGATACCCTCAATGGCAATCCCCGAGATAAACTTTCTTATCCTTCTACGAACTCAGAAAAATCATCCATGCAATCCATTCATACATCCGTATCCGCAACCCCTCGATCCCCTCCACCCGAACTCGCGATCCCACCAGAGCCGGGGAGCACCCGACGGACCAACTTTCGGAATCCGCCTTCCGCCGCTTCAAACTCGGCCTCCGCCTGACGCATGACCCGCTCCCACGATGGCGCGAAGCCCGGAGCCTGCTCACGCATCAACCGGACAGCTGCCTCCATGACCTGCGCATGCCGCAACTCGGTACGACCCGGCTTCGACTGCAAAGTGACAACATTGACACGAAGATTCTCGTTCTGCTTCCGCAATTCATCCAGCTCGCGCTGCACGACATCATTCCCTTGGGCATTGATCTTGAGTTGGATATTCAAATGCCCCTGCAACTCGCGCAACTCGACCTCCGCCTTGCGCAAGTCTTTCGCCAAACGCCTGCGTGCCGAAAAACCTGACTTCCACGTCGCCAGCGCCACCAGCAACCCCAGCAAGAGCCCCAGCGTGAAACGATCTCTCAAAATTTCAGAAATTTCCATTCGAGTCAGAGATAGGGCCTTGCGACCGATGCTTGAAAAGTCCGAGGCCCGATCGGCCCGGATCGACTAGGTCGACAGAATCATGCTGCATCCGGACCCCGCTCCTGTCCAGCCCAGGGGGAAAGCGCGATTTCCAAAGAAATTCCTCAAGTCTTCGGCAAGACGCAGGCGATAGAATCAAGACGTGGACCCAGTCAATCAGCGCGTGATCGTGCTTGGCGGCGGAGTGATCGGACTCTGTTCCGCCTACTATGCCCTGCAACGCGGCATGGCCGTGACCTTGATCGAGCGCGAACTCCCAGGCGGCGACAATTGCTCCATGGGCAATGCCGGGATGATTGTCCCCAGTCATTTCATTCCCCTCGCAGCCCCGGGGATGATCGCCAAGGGACTCCGCTGGATGTTCAACCCTGAGAGCCCCTTCTACATCCGCCCACGACTCGACCCCGCGCTCGCCCGCTGGGCCTGGCTCTTCTACCGCCACTCCAACGCAAAACACGTCGAGAAAACCCGCGAACTCCTCCGCGACCTCAATCTCGAAAGCCGTCGGCTTTTCGCAGAACTCGCCCAAGAAGAAGAGTTCGGCCTCGCCAAACGGGGGATGCTGATGCTCTGCAAAACGGCAAAAGGCCTTGATGAAGAAGCCGCCGTTGCGGCCGCCGCACGCGAGATCGGACTTGAGGCGGAGGTGCTCGACGCCGCCGCGAGCGCCCGGCTCGATCCCTCGATCACCATGAGCCTTGCCGGCTCGGTTCACTTCCCCCAGGACTGCCACCTCGATCCGGCACGCTTCCTCGCCAGCCTCCGCCGCAGGGTTCTCGCGCTCGGCGCGGAAATCGCCAGTGGCGTGGAAATCGACACCTTGGACATCCAGAACGGAAAAGTCCGGGCTCTTCTCAGCAAAGGGCGACGCTTTGAAGGCGGACATTTCGTCATCGCCGGCGGATCTTGGAGCCCCAGCTTACTCCGCCAAGCCGGACTCAAACTGCCGCTCCAAGCTGGCAAAGGATACTCCCTGACCCTCGAGAATCCGCCTGAGCTTCCATCGCTTTGCTCGATTTTCGTCGAAGCGAAGGTCGCCATCACTCCCATGGCTCAAAGCCTCCGCTTCGCCGGAACCATGGAAGTCGGTGGACTCGATCTATCGATCGATCCCGCACGTGTCCGCGGCATAGTGAAATCGGTGCGCGACTATTTTCCAAGATTCAGCGAGACCGATTTCAAAGGCGTCAAGCCATGGTCCGGGCTTCGCCCAGTCTCACCCGACGGCATTCCCTACCTCGGCCCCGTCCCGCATTTGCCGAATCTCATCGCCGCGACCGGCCATGCCATGATGGGCCTCAGCTTGGGACCCGTGAGCGGCCGCCTCGTCGCCGATCTGCTCGCTGGGGAACCCAGCTTCCGCTCCATCGAGCAGATGGCTGCAGGCCGATTCTCCTGAATGCCAGACGCCTGCCGGAAAATCCGCGGAAACCCCTTTCGCGACGACAGGCACTCGCTAAGCTCCGTCGCCATGCTTGCGCGCCGTCGCTTTTCCCTCTTCGCCCTCCTCGCGACCTTCTCCCTCACCGCCTGCGGGGAGAAATCCACACGCAGCGAAGATCCACCCGTCATCCGCATCGGCATGGATCTCAGCTACCCGCCCTTCGAAATGCTCGACCGTTCCGGCTCCCCCGACGGAGTCAGCGTCCGCATCGCCGAAGCTCTCGCCAATCACCTCGGGTGCGAACTGAAAATCGTGCCCATGGACTTCTCCGGCCTTATCCCCGCCCTCCAAACCGGAAACATCGACCTCGTGCTGTCTTCGATGACCGCGACCGAGGAACGACGTGGCAGCATCGATTTCTCCGACCCCTACGCCTTCACCGGACTCGCGCTTCTCGTCAGCACAAAATCCGACATCCAATCCATCAAGGACCTTCACCGACCAGGGCGCATCCTCACCGCAAAAACAGCCACCACCGGTCAAAGCTGGATCACACGCCATTTGCCCGACGCCAAGCTGGTCGTCTTCGAAGACCCAAGTGCCTGTGTCATGGAGGTCGCGCAAGGCCGCGCCGACGCCTTCATCTACGACCAACTCAGCATCCACCACCACGCCCAGGAAAATCCAGACACCACACGCGCCATTCTCGCCCCCTTTGTAGAGGAATCCTGGGCCATAGGAATCGCGAAAGGCAATGACACGCTTCGAAGCCAGGTCAACGATTTCATCGCGCGCTTCCGCGAGAAGAAAGGCTTTGAGCTCTTGGGAGACCGCTACCTGAAAGAGGAGAAATCCTTTCTCGAAAAGCAAGGTGTGCCCTTCATTCTCCGATAAGACCCGAGTGACGCGCCGTCAGCATATCGCCAATACCCTCGCCGCCATTCTGGTGATCGCCGGCACGGCTTGGCTGTGCGGCATGATCTTCGGCGAACTCGGAAAACAGAGTAACTGGGCAAAAGCTTGGGACTACCGCGAATCCTTGTGGCGCGGCTGGCTGCACACCCTCGGCATCGCCTTCGCCGCACTCGTCGGCAGCATGGTTTTCGGCCTTCTTTTTCTATTCGGCCAGCGCTCCCCGCTTCCCGTCGTCCGATGCTGCTGCCGCGCCTTCCTCGAATTCGTCCGCGATACCCCACTGCTAGTCCATCTTCTCTTTGGCTACTTCGTGATCTTCGCCCCTCTCCTCTCACGCCCCCTCGCCGAAGCCGGGTTCGAGGACAAGATCGTGATCGGCATCGTTCTCCTCGCACTCTTCGAAGGTGCCTACCTCGGCGAGATCCTCCGCGGCGGGGTCGAAAGCATCCCCCGCACCCAATGGGACTCGGCACGGGCAGTCGGCTTCACTCCCTTCCAAATCTATCGCTATGTCATTTTCCCCCAAGCCCTCCGACGCGTCCTCCCCGCCATCGCCGGACTCTTCGTCTCCCTGATCAAAGACTCGTCCTTGCTCAATGTCATCGGCGTTTCCGAATACTTCTACAATACCAAGAACTTCATCTCACGCTCCTACGCCGGACTCGAAGGCTACATCCCGCTCGCCCTCGGCTACCTCGTCCTAACTCTCCCCGTGGCATGGCTCTCGCACTGGCTGGAAAAACGATTCCGTCATGAAACTTGAAATCGAACGCGCGACGAAACTTTACGGCAGGACCCGCGCCCTCGACGGACTGAACTTGAAAATCGACTCCACCCGCGTGCTCGCCTTGATCGGGCCATCCGGCGGAGGAAAAAGCACTTTCCTTCGACTACTCGGAGGACTGGAAATCGCCGACAGCGGGAAAATCGAAGTCAACGGACATCAACTCGAAAACGACCCCACCGCCCTACAAGCCTACCGACGTCGCAACGGTTTCCTCTTCCAACAGTTCAACCTCTTCCCCCATCTCGACGCACGCAGCAACATCACACTGCCATTGGAAAAAGTTCACGGCCACGATGCCGCCAAAGCCCGAGCCAAGGCCGACCATGTGCTCGACCGCTTCGGCCTTCTCGAGCACGCATCCAAAAAGCCCTCCCAATTGTCCGGCGGCCAACAGCAACGCGTCGGCATCGCCCGCGCGATCGCCGCCTCGCCGGAAATTCTCTTTCTCGACGAACCCACATCCGCCCTCGATCCGGAAATGACCGCCGAGGTTCTAGAACTCATCCAAGAACTTGCGGACGCCGGACAAGATATCATTCTCAGCACTCACGAAATGGGCTTTGCCCGGGCTGTCGCCAATCAAGTCGCATTTGTTGCAGCGGGAAAAATTGCGGAATGCGCGCCTCCGGCGATCCTTTTTTCAAATCCCTCTTCGCCCATCTGCGAACGCTTCCTATCGCGGGTAATGCGCTATTGAAGGCCTTTTGATTCGACATCCAACAAAACACAAGGCGGGACGGAGGATCCCCCCCGCCCCGCCCGTAGCAAATCCGTTTCGACTCACGGCTTGGTGCCCGTGATCGCCAGCAGGCGATCAAGAGTCATCGTAACCATCACGGGACCCGAGGTGGAAACAACATATGTCGAAGAGTCAGTCGGCTTCGCAGGAATGCCACCGAACTCCAAGTTGAGCTTATCGATTTTAGGATCGATCTTATCTTCAAGGATTTCACCGGTGATGATGTTCATCGAACGGATGATCTTGAAGCCCTTCGAGGCCAAACCTTTCAAAACGGAGTCCTTGTCCACCAAGGCTGACTTGGCCTTGCGAGCGCCCGAACCTGCAGACTTCTTCCAATTGGAAAGAGTGAGCGGACTAATGCCATATTTCTTCGCCGCCTGCGTCGCACCACCGCGACCCAATTGGGCGACAAAGTTTAGTATCTCCGCTTTCTCTGCCGCGTTGTAACGCTTGCCCTTTTTCGATGCTGCTTTTTTAGCTGCCATGCGCAGGAGATAAGAGAGCAATCCATAAAACTCAAGCTATTTTTAAGGGAAGCCCAGCCAAAACACATCATTACAAGCCAACGCGAATCATCATTGCTCACTTTTTATCCAATTCCATCACATTCATGTCAAAGCATAGCCCATATGCAATCCCCACCTAGAAACATGAAAAACGGATCCCAAATCCTCACCTATCGTCACCAAAACCAAGATCCAGACCGCAACAAGCAGGGTAAAAAACACTACCAATGCAGCAAATCAAAGGTGAGCAACAACAAGCAGCGGGGCAACAACGCACCCGAGATTCGGGCGTTCCATCGATACCAACGAGCAAGTATAGAAAGGACGCCCAATAGATCGATTCCACATCATCCAAAAAAGCGGACGATCCAGAATGCAGCATCAAGGCTCGCGATTCAAAATCTTGGCACCACGCCCCCGGACTGCCTCCATCAGTTCCCGATTGGGATCCTGCCATGCCGCATCATGATTCTTGGCGTAGTTGAAGAGATGCTTGTGGAGATATTCAAAGTAGCTCTCACGCTCAAGCTTGGTCAGGCGGTACCAGACAGCAATATTCAACGAACGGGCAAGCTTCTGCATCATGGGCAATGTCAGCGCCCGACCACCCCGGGCCCGCTGCACCTGCTTGTGGGTCAATTGCTCGGTCGAAGCATCCACCAGCTCGTGATTCCCCAAACCCCAAGCCGCCATCATTTCATCCAGCGGCTGCACGCCGTGCTCTCTTTGATCACTCACGCGCCGGGTTTAGCAGGCTTCCACCGAAGTGAAACCGGGAAATTTTTCCAGTTTCCGAAACGCATTCTTCCCCGCACCCGGCGAGCACCTCGGCCAACTCGAATCCAAAAAGGCGGATTTCTTCACCTCAGCCCTGCCGCTTGCGGCGGATGAGCAAAAGCGCCAGCCCGGACAACAAACCCAGCACCGCGGATGGCTGCGGAACCCTCGAAATCGAGGTGATCGCACCAGAAGCTATGCCCAAAGCGACATCCTCGGCCAAAAGCGACACCAATCCCGCTTCCCCAGCCCCGCGAGCACGACCCATCGCAGCCCCAGCGACCACACCGCCTGACAAACGACGATCATCGTAAACGCGAAGCCGACCGGAACGATCACGAAAAGGCAGCCAGTTGATCCGGTCGACTCCCGCGGCCAATGCCATTTTGCGCGCCGATGAGACCCCGTCCACCCCCTCAGAATCAGGAGTAACGAGCCCGATGACCTCCACCATCTGCGAGCAACTCTCGAATCCATTGGCCGCATTTCCGGTCTCATTCCCAAAAGACAGCACCGCCGCACGCAGGGCAGAGCCGCCCCCCGATGGCCCACTCTCCCTCGGGCGTTCAAGCTCACGCGCAAGCGCGGAGAATCGACGCGCATCCGAACGACTACCGACCACCATCCAGGGAATCCCAATTTGCGGATTGGCCTCCGCTCCGAAAAAAATCAGGGAGACTGCAATCTGACCGAAGGCCCCCGAGCGAATAGAATCCAACACCTGCCGACGCTCGAAGGCCGCTCCGCAGCCATCCATCAACCGTGCAAAATCCTCGTCGCTCAAGCCACGCTTGGTAACGTCAACCAAAAGCACTAGTTCGCTATCGACGGCTTCAGCCTCGGCACGTTCCGCGACGCCTCCTAACACGATGCCAAGCGACATCATGCAAAAGAATCGAAAGCGGGAAATCGGGCCGCGACGTTGGAATGTCGCGTATCTCATGGGAGCAAGGGGTGTTCAGCAAAAACATTTGAAATCAAGCCACCCGAATCGTCAATAATTCAAAAATAAATAACGGAAAAGCGCGAAGAAGCCCATTGAAACCAAAGAGCCCTAGGCTTTTTTTGAAAAAACTGCGCCTTTTTTATAGCAGAGCAGGCAGAGCGACCCTCCGCGCGCTCAGGCGTGGGACCCGGATCGGCTCTCCAGAGCCTTGATCCGTTCGACCAGCTTTGGAAGCTGCCGAACCATCGCTCGCGAACGCTGCTCGTCCATAAAAGGCCGTGCCGGCATCCCGCCATAGGTCTGGCCGCCCTCAAGATCAGCCGTCGCTCCGGCACGGGCCGCCAATACCGACTTGGCTCCAATTTTCACGTGACCGCCAACGCCAGCCTGAGCGGCAACGACCACGTAATCTCCGGTCCGAGAACTTCCGGCAATGCCACTCTGCGATACCAAGAGGCAGTGCTTTCCAAGCTGCACATTGTGGGCAACCTGGACCAAATTATCGATTTTGGTTCCTTCCCCGATCACCGTGCGACCGAAACGCGCCCGATCGATGGCACTGTTCGCACCGACCTCCACGTCGTCTCGGATTTCAACAATGCCGACCTGATCGATTTTCACATGATGACCATCGATCACTTCGTAGCCATAGCCATCGGATCCAATGACCGCACCCGGCTGGAGAATCACCCGATCGCCCAGAATGCAGCGCTCACGAACGGTAACGTTGGCATGCAAGAGGCAGTCACGGCCGATTCGAACCCCCTCGCCCACGACCGAATTCGGTCCGATCTCGCTGCCGTCGCCAATTTCGGCGCCCGCCATCACGACCGCGCCAGCATGAATGCGCACCTTGGCGGCATCAAAGCGAGCCGACTCATCCACCACGGCTCGAGGATGAATCCCCGGCGCGAAAGAACGAGCGACAGCGGCCACGAAATGTTTCACGGCCAGCCCGAATGCATACGACGGATTCTCCGCAGCGATCAAAGCACAACCGAGAGGCCCCTCACTCACTCCGCGAGGCACGATGACCACGCCCGCGCGGGTATTCAGATACTGAGCACGATACTTTTCGTTACCGAGAAACGACAATTCGGAAGGACCCGCTTCATCGAGAGCAGCGATCCCATCGATCAAAAAATCGAGCTCGCCGCGGACGATGTCACCATCGACCAAACGGGCGAGCTCGGAGAGTTTCAAGACCACGGAAGAATGGGGTCTCGCAATCACTTGCCAGCACCTTCAGAGGGCGCCGACTCCTCAGCTGGTGCCGCTTCAGCAGGAGCATCCTTGTTCAGATCCTTCAAAAGACCCGCCGTGATATCGGTCGCATCCTTGGTGTAGAGAAAGAAAGGAACTTGCGAAGTACTGAGTCCCGACTTGTCGAAAACGTAGTCGTAGTCCTCACCCTTGGCCCGCTCTTCCACCAATTTGCGGATCTCCTCCAGAATACCCTTCATGCGCTGAACCATCTTCTCGTTGAGAAGCTGATTGCGGCGCTGCAAGAACTCGCGGCGCTCACGATCCAATGCAATCCCTTCCTGCTGCTTGATGTTCCACTCGGTGAAAACGGTCTGCTTCGTGGAGTCAGCGATCGTAGGGTCCTCCAGCTTCTTGCGCATCGACTGCAATTCCGTGTCCAGTTCGCGAATGCGAGCCAATCGGTCGTTGTTGTCCTTCTGGATCCGGGCTCGCTCAACATTGATTTCCTTCTGCGCCTCGTTGGTGCGGTGATACTCCTTGAAGAGCTGCTGCATATCGACGGTGGCAATCTTCAACTTGCCCTCCTGCGCCGAAACAGCGCCGCAAAAAGCGACAGCGAGGACGAAGGCGGTGAATCGGCGGATGATGGTCATGAATGATTGAGGTTTCCCGTAGGATCGCGGCGGAGATTGCACCGAAAATCCGGAGGCGTCAACGTCCCATCCGGTCCTTGCCGGCGGACCGACAAACAGTGACACTCGCCGCCACGATGAGGATCGCCACCACCCCCGCAATGCTGCGTCAGGAACTCGCAGGGCCACGGCAAAGACTGGTTCTGGTGCCCACCATGGGTGCCTTGCACGATGGCCATCTGGCCCTCGTCCAGCGCGCCCGCGAAGCCGCCGGACCAGCTGGATGGGTCGCGGTGTCCATCTTCGTCAACCCCATCCAGTTCGACCGACCCGGCGACCTTGCCAACTACCCGCAACCCCTGACCGAAGACCTCGAAAAATGCCGCGCGGCGGGCGTCGATCTGGTTTTCTGCCCCGATCAGACCGCGATGTATCTCCCCGACCGATCCATCACCGTAACCGAATCACTGCTCTCCCGGCAGCTCTGCGGTGCGACTCGCCCCGGACATTTCGACGGCGTCTGCACAGTCGTAATCAAACTCTTCAATCTCTTCCAAGCCGATGCGGCCGTATTCGGCGAAAAAGATGTTCAGCAGCTCGCCATCATTCGCCGGATGGTCCGCGACCTCGATCTCCCCGTCGACATCATCGCGCACCCGACGATCCGCGAGCACGATGGCCTGGCGATGTCCTCCCGCAATGTGCGACTCCTCCCCGAACACCGGGCGGATGCTCCCCGAATTCATCGCGCACTCGAGGCCACCCGCTCCCTCCTCCGCTGCGGAGAACGCAACGCCGCCCCTTTCCTCGCCGCGGCCCGAAAGCATCTCGAGGATTCCCCATTCCTCCGAATCGACTACTTGGAGATGGTCGATGCCGAGACTCTCGAACCGATCGGACGCATCCAGCGCCCTGCCGTCATGGCCACCGCGGTCTTCTATGGCGAGGTCCGCCTCATCGATCACGCCACCTTGCTCCCCTGAGCACGGCACGGCCAAGCGACGAAAATCACTCCCGCCATCGCTAGACCTAGAACACCCCAGTCCCCCACTAGGGCATAAAGCGTGAATGGCGGCTTCTTCGGGATATCGACCTCCACGAGCAAATGACCACGGGTGAAATGCCCACCACGCCCGTCCCGCAATTCCTGAACCCGCCCATCCCCATCCGGGTGCGCCGTCAATCCCGTCGCCGTGACCGCCGCACTCACCCCGGTGTTCGCGCAGCGCAGCATCGGTCGCCGTAGCTCGATCGACCTGAAGCGCGCATTCGCGAAATGCTGCGCCGCCGCCGGACTCTCTTTAAACCAGCCGTCATTGGTCACATTCACGATCAACTGCGGACCACCACGCACAAACCTCCTCATCAAGCGCGGCACACTGTCCTCGAAACAAATCGTCGGGATCAAACCCACCTCTTCTCCGCGCAGATCCAGCATCACCGGATCCAAGCTCTCACCTTTGCTAAACGAGCCACCATACTCGACCCCGGCCTGCTTCTCGTAAATCGACGCAAGGAAAGGCAGCGATTCGACGAGCGGAATGTATTCGCCGAAAATGACCAGATGTCGCTTCCGGAAACTTCGCAGCGACCCGTCCGGCGGAAATGCCACCAGGGAATTCCACACCCGCGGATTCTCCTTCATCACCAAGCCCTCCGGAACCTCCTCCGCCTCAATCTCGTTGAGCCCCATCACCATCGTGAAATCCCCAGCCTCACGGATGCGATCAAGCGAGATCCAATTCTCACGCCCCATACCCCAAACCCCATCCGCGGCGCTCAGCACACGCCCGGTCAAGGCAGTCTCCGGCCAGACGATCCAATCCGGCGTCTTCAACTCGATCCCCCCCTCGTTCGCCTCGCCCATCGCTTCGCCCAATCTCCGCTGGTCGTCCGCCTCAATGGCTTCCAAGCCCTTCAAAGTCTCGTCTTCATACCCCAAATGAATGTCTGTCGCGCTCCACAACTGTTGGCTCGCATCCTGCGGAATGTTCAGTTGGACCAGCAAGGCTCTCAAGCGGATCGACTCGCCTTTGCCGACCGTCGCCAAGCGCCAAATCCCGTAGCACGTTACCAGCGCCAGGACCATCGCAGCCATCGCGAAGTCGAAGTGGGGTCGCAAGCGCCCTTCACGAGCACCGCGCGCGAGACGACGCCCCACCTGCACGATGACCCCCTGCAAGAAGATCGGCAGGATCGACAAACCGACCACGCCTAGCAGATCGGCCGCTTGGGCGATCACCGGCGTCTTGTGAAAAGCGACCCCCAAGCTGTTCCAACCGAATCCCGTGAACAACCAACCCCGCGCACACTCAAGTCCGGCCCACACGGAGCCACAGGCAAAGGCGTAGCGCAAACTCCGCAAGGAAACCGCCCAAGGCTTCTTCACCGACAGCGACGACCCAAGACCAGCCGCATCGCCCTCCATCCGCCAAGGATTTCCCAGCGTCGCCGCGAAGATCGACCACAGCATTGGAAACAAGGCCAGATAAGCCGCCAATGCCAACCACCCCGCATCGCTAACAGTGCGCAGCCAAGACAAATTCGGCAGGAAAAAAGCGAGCCCTGTTAGAAAGCCGAGCATCGCAGCCCTCCGCTTCCGCCGCCTCTCATCCAACGTCCAGAGCGCGATCAGCAAGGGAATGAAAACCACCCAAACCAAAACCCCGACGTCAAAGGGCGGAAACAACAAGGCCATGCCGCCTCCGCAGGATAGGGAGGCCAGCAGGCGAAGACGAAATCGATTGGAGGGACTCATGAGACGCAAAAATGAACAACTACCTCGACTTCCGCCGACGACGGGACAGGGACGATCCCTCTCCCGTGCCAGTTCTAGCTCCGGCGCGAAACCCATTCACGCCATCCGCGCCTTCGCGTCCACCTCGATCGCCACCCACAGGGCGTCCAGCCCGGCCCCGACTTTTTCGCGCGATCCCGCCAAGTCGGAACTCGGTGCCGCTTTGCCAAAAAGATAGAATTTGATCTTCGGCTCGGTCCCGGATGGACGGACCGCAAACGAACGACCATCGGCAAGCTCAACGAAGAGCATTTTCTCTTTCGGCAGCGCGTCGCCCTCCGCATCAAACAAATCCTGAGTGGCGAAATCGCGGATCGAGACCACCGCGCTGCCATCGACCTCCGACGGCGGATGTGCCGAATAGGAAGCCGCCAAGGCCTGGATCTTGGCAGCACCGTCGGCACCCTCCATCACCAGCGACTTGCCGCGCTCCTCATGATAACCGAACTCCACGAAAATGTCGTCCAGCAGATCCGCCAAAGTCTTGCCGCACGACTTCGCGTAAGCAGCGACCTCGGCGAACATGACCGCCGCCCCATTCCCGTCCTTATCGCGAACGAAGTCGCAACCCAGATAACCGTAACTCTCCTCGCCGCCAAAAAGGAAGAAGCGCGAATACTCCAAACGCAAGGCGCGGGTCGTTGCCTCGTCAAGAGAACGATAGTCCCCACCCTTCTTGTCGGCCGGTATCGCCTCCTCATACTTCCGCAACTTCTCGGCGATGTATTTGAAACCCGTCAGGGTGTCCACCACACCAATCCCATAACGATCGGCAATCGCACGCTGAAGCTCCGTCGTGACATAGGTCTTCACAAACAGTGCGCGGGCCCGTGTCGCATCGTTGAGCCAACCGATCTCAAAGGCCGTTTTGACCCGATACCACGCCATCAAGGAACCGATCTGATTTCCGGTCAGCAGACGCATCTCTCCCGCAGCATCACGCACCGCAACGCCCATTCGATCGTTGTCAGGGTCGGTGCCGATCACGATCTCCGCCCCTTCTTTCAGAGCCAGCTCGATCGCCATTTTCAATGCGGGCGCGTTCTCAGGATTCGGAGAATCCACCGTCGGGAATCGACCATCCTGAATATCCTGCTCCGGCACCGTCACGACGTCGAAACCAAGCTCACGGAGCATCGGCACGATGATCACCCCACCCACTCCGTGCAAATTCGTGTAAACCACCCGCGTCTTCGATCCCGCCAACAACTCCGGCCGCATCAACAGCGACTTCAGACGCTCCATGTAGCAACGATCGATCTCCGCACCGAGCGTTGTCACACTGCCCTGCTCCGCCGTCGGCAGCGCCTCGTAAATCTCGCTCTCCAAGGCGTTGACCTCAGCAATGATCGCGGAGGCATGAGGCTCTACGATCTGCGCCCCATCGTTGAAATACGCCTTGAAACCATTGTCGTGCGAAGGGTTGTGACTGGCCGTCAAAACCACCCCAGCATCCGCCCGCAACTCGCGGATGGAAAAAGAAAGTTGCGGCGTGGCACGCCCGGACTCGAACAGAAAGGCATCGCAACCCAGCTCAGCCGCGGTCTTCGCGCAGAACTCGGCGAAGTCCCGGGAAAAATGACGCGTGTCATGGGCGAAGACCAGCTTCGGCCGACGCCCCGCCCCAACGTGACGCTTCGCATAGGCGATCAAGCCGCGAACCGCCCGCGAGACATTGAAAA
This sequence comes from Verrucomicrobiota bacterium, assembly GCA_004293445.1. GTDB lineage: Bacteria > Verrucomicrobiota > Verrucomicrobiia > Verrucomicrobiales > Akkermansiaceae > Haloferula. Next base: position 213,136 of record RDYP01000002.1, read on the forward strand.
AATTCATCGTCGCCGTGCCCGCGCAAGGATGCTCGGGACGCCCGTTCGGCCCACCCGCACCCTGCTCGGCGGCCGTCACCACGCGACCGATGGTTCGACCACGCAATCCCCCGGTTCCGAAGGCCAAAGTCTTGAAAAACCGATCATTGAGCTCCTGCCACTGGCCGCCAGCAGCAAGCTCGGCCACGGCAGCCTCCGCCACTGGCGAAGCAGATCCACGAAGTAGAAGATCGATGTTCTTGCGGGAGCTCTCAAGCAGCTGCCCGGAAGCGAGGGCTTGGTCGAGAAGGGAGGAAAGGTCGCTCATTTCGCGCTGGATGCTAGCGGCCCAATCCCTCATGGCAATGCCTCCCATGCGACATTTGCTTGAAGCCGCCCTCGCCCGCCGCAGCTCATTGCGGCGGCCGGGGACCAATGCCCTGCGCTTGATCGACGGCGATGGCGACAATCTCCCCGGCCTCGAACTCGAAGACTTCGCCGGGCGCTGGCTCCTGTCCACCCGCGACCGCCAACCACCCCGCGAACTCCTCGCATGGCTCCGTGATCAAGGCCGCCCCGTCTATTGGAAACGTCTGGACCAACAGCAAAAGGAATCACCTTCCTACCTCTGCGGCTCCGAACAGGACCAGCCCTTCACCATTCAAGAAAGCGATCTCGCCTTCGAGATCTCATTCCAGTCCGGCTACTCGCAAGGCATCTTCCTCGATCAACGCGACAATCGCAGCGCCCTCCGCAAACGCCTCGCCACCGGCCAGACCCTGCTCAATACCTTCGCCTACACCGGCGCCTTTTCCGTCTTCGCCGCCTCCGCCGGAGCGACCACAACGACACTCGACTTGGCGCAACCCTACCTCGATTGGGCAAAGCGAAACTTCGAGCTCAACGGATTCGCCCCTTCCGAACATCACTTTTGCAAAGGCGATACCTTTCACTGGCTCGCCCGCTTCGCAAAACAAGGCCGCACGTTCGACGGCATCGTGCTCGATCCTCCCACCTTCTCCCGCGACAAGGACGGCAAAGTCTTCCGCGTCGAAAAAGACTACGGCAGCCTCGCCGAACTCGCCCTCTCCTGCCTCGCCCCGGGCGGCTTCCTGCTGGCCTCGACCAACTGCCGCACCCTCTCGCCCCGCGACTTCGAACGCCAACTCCGCGCCGCCTCGCGCAAACCGGTCGAACTCCGCGCCGGCTCGATGCCCGCCGACTTCACCGCGGATCCCTACTTGAAAAGTGTCTGGGTCGAGACCTGATCCGGTCGCTCACTTTCCATCGGGATTCATCCCAGGAAGCATTCGCAGCCGCAGACCGTTTCCCTTGAAATCCATGTCGATGTTCAAGCGATCGATCCTTTCCCGAACTTCAGGCGGCGCAGCATCCTTGTCTTGAAGGGTATCATAGGGGCCCTCCCACTGAACGGTGCCGTCCTTGCCGAAAACCCGGACCGTCTTCCCACCGTTCTGCGACTCCAGCTCCACGCTGCCCTCGTCATCGAGCACTCGAATCGTGCTCGAACTCTTGAACTGAAACGCCCCGCCGCCACCCGCATCCGGCTCCGCGAGTCCATCGAACATCCTCTCCATCCGCTCACCCATCACCCCACCCAAAAAGGCGTCCAAGCCAGGACGGCCGTCGATGCCACCAAATGCTCTCAAATTTTGCTCGATCGCTTCCTTCACCCGCCCCGCTTGATCTTCCGGCATCCCATCCAACTGCAAGGCATCGAGCGGAGCCAAGCCCGCCCCACCCGCAACCGCTGGTGGAGCGGCCGGTGCAACCACCAAAGCCACCCGCAATGCCTTCGCCTCACCACGATGGATGAAGTCGATGTCCAACTCGTCGCCCGGCTTCCGCGCGGCAACTGCATCGCGCAGCTGCTCGTGGGTTGAAACCGCAAGACCCGCGACTTTCGTGATCACATCATGATTCGCCAAGCCCGCCTTAGCCGCAGGACCGACCGGATCCAGAGAACGAACCAACAATCCCTCTCCCGGCTTCAAACCGAGATGCTCGCTCAGCAATTCCGGAACCGGCGAACCGCCGACCCCGAGATAAGCGCGCTCGACCGCTGGGGCGCGATTCTTCCGCGACTCCGCATGCTCAGAGCTTGGCTCCACCACCCGACCGGGTGATGCCTGCGGAGGAATCGGCACCACGCTTTCCGGTGCCTCGATCGCCATGCCCGCGATGCCGCTTCCCAGCAAAGCAACAAATCCAAATGCGAATGGTCCTTTCATCATCATTTCGTTCTTTGGGAAAAAGCGCGGGATGCGCCCGCTTTTGTCCACCGCTCAGTCCATTTTCTCCGGCACGATCAGATATTCCACGCGAGGCCGTTCGACCTCGATGATCTTGCCCTCGGCATTCCGATATTCCACCCGATCTTTGTAAATCACCCGAAGCATCCGCACCGGCTTGCCCTGCGCCGTCCAGCGCACTCCTTCATCGCTCGCTTCATCCAGTCCCGTCCCGACCGATGCCGGGACAAAACCCTCCGCCACGGGAAATTTTTCACGCCCCGCCTGCGCAGCCCGGATCGGAGCCTGGCCCTCGCCGACCATCAAGGCGCTGAATGCACCCGCCACCGCCACCGCGGCAGCCGCCGCATACCAAGGCATTCTCGAGACCGGCTTCCTTTCAGCCTTCACGCCTCCCGGGAAGGCCAGAACCTTTCGCTCCGACGGAAAGGTCACACGCGACAACTTCGCCAGCGATGCCGCCTCGAAGCCCGCAGGCAAGGCCGAAGGACTCATCCCGACAAGCTCCGTCTCCACGCCCGACATCGCCGGATCTTTCTGCTGAAGTCGCCCCTCGAGGGCAGCCAGCAGGCGCACCATGCACGCTTCATCCGGCACACCCGGACGCAGGCCCTTCAACGTGTTCTCGATCTCCTGAAGTTCTAGTTCCATGCTTCTGACAACTTTCACTCGGCTTCAAATCGAAAGGTCCCCCTTGCGGCGCGACGAAGAGAGCTTCTTCTTCAAGGCTTCCAAACCATAGCGATACCGGGACGCCGCTGTGTTCGGCGAAATCTCCAAGGCCTCGCCAATCTCCGCGAAAGTCTGTTCGCCCCAAACTTTCATCACGACCACCTCCGCGAACTTTGACGGCAATTCTTTCAAGCCCGCCTCCAACAAGCAGCGCGTCTCGTCATCCGAAGATTCACTCTCGAACCAAGGATCGCACAGTTCCCCCACCGCCCCCCCACCGTCTCCTCCCACCGCATCCTCGCGGCGCTTCCGCCGATCGTCACGCCGACCGAGATCGATCGAAAGCCTTCGGATCGTCGTGAATAGATAAGGCATCCACGCCTCCTGCCCGCCCACGAAATCGCCGGATTCCAGTTTCTCAACCAGCTTCACCAAGGCATCCTGCACGATGTCCTCGGCGTCCTGCGGCGATCGCGACTGCTGCCGCGCGAATAACAACAACCTCGGTCCATGCTCCACCAACCACTCACGCCACGCGTGGGTGGAAGACGACGGAATTTCTGCAGCGACACTGTTCACGATGTCTTCGGGATCCATGGCAAAAGCGACCTCGCGCCCAATGTTTGTCTGCCAAATAAAACCCCCACCGGTCCAAGTGGTCAAGGAAGCCCCTATCGCCGCCTAACGCCGATACCTCCGCGCCAAGGCCCGACCAGTCGGCGATCCCTCCACCGCCGCCACCTCGCGCGGCGATCCCTCCGCGACCAAACAACCACCCTCCCGACCACCGCCAGGCCCGAGATCGATCACCCAGTCCGACGCCGCAATGACGTCCAAATGATGCTCCACCACCAGCACACTATGCCCCGCCTCACGCAAACCGCGAAACGCCAGCAACAAGCGCTCCACGTCGCCGAAATGAAGCCCGGTCGTCGGTTCGTCGAAGAAATACAGCGTGTGCGGTGCGGCGGGCTTCGATAACTCCAATGCCAGCTTCAAGCGCTGCGCCTCGCCCCCCGACAAGGTATTCGCCGCCTGCCCCAGCCTCAGGTAGCCCAGACCCAATTCACCCATCACCTGCAAGGTCTTCCGCAGCTTCGGCACCGCGGCAAAAACCTCCAGCGCCTCCCCCGCGGTCAACTCCAAGGCATCGGCGATGCTCATCCCCTTGAATCGGACCTCCAAGGTCTCGCGATTGAAACGCTTCCCACCACAGGAACGACAAAGCACCCACGCGTCCGGCAGGAAATTCATTTCAATTTTCAGCCGCCCCGCTCCCTCGCACCGCTCGCAGCGTCCGCCGTGGGTATTGAAACTGAAACGCCCCGCCCCATAGCCGCGCTGGCGCGACAAGGGCAGCTTCGCAAACAGATCGCGAATCGCATCAAACATCCCGGTGAAGGTCGCCGGATTCGATCGCGGACTCTTCCCAATCGCCGACTGATCCACCGCCACCACCTTGCCCAGCAATTCCATGCCTTCGATCGCCCGATGCCGCCCCGGCGTCTCGCCGCCCCCATGAAAATGACGCTTCAATGCCCGCAGCAGCACATCGTCCGCCAAGGTCGACTTCCCACTGCCACTCGGCCCGCTCAAGCAAACCATGCCGCCAAGCGGAATCCTGACGTCCAGGTCCCGCAAGTTGTGCTCACTCGCCCCGCGCACCACCAGCGCATCCCCCGCATGCGGAAATGAGGCCCCGCCCACACTCTCACCCACCGACGATTCCAACCAACGCCGCGTCGGCGACTCCGACGGAAAATCCTCCAACCGACCACTCCCCAAAAGCATCCCACCCTCCACACCCGCACCCGGACCCAGCTCGATCATCCAGTCCGCGGCGCGAATCATCTCCTCATCGTGCTCCACCACCACCACCGTGTTCCCCCGATCCCGCAGACGCTTCAACGCCGCGATCAACTTCCCCGTGTCCTCCGCATGGAGCCCGATGCTCGGCTCGTCCAAAACATACAGCACCCCGGTGAGCCCGATCCCAAGCTGCGTCGCCAGACGAATCCGCTGCGCCTCCCCTCCGGATAAGGTCGCGCTCGACCGATCCAAGCCGAGATAGCCTAGACCCACCTCCCGCAAAAATCCCAAACGCTCACGGACCGCGCCGGACAGTTGCCCGCAAACCTCGGCTCGATCCTCCGGTAGCCGCAAGCCCGCCAGCCAATCCTCTGCCTCCTCCACCGGCAGCCCGCAGAAATCCTGAATCCCGAGCCAAAGTCCGCCCGCCCCTTCGATCCGGACCGCCAGGATCTCCGGACGCAATCGCCGCCCCTCACAGACCCGACAGGGGCGCTCCGCCATGACCCGCAAAAGCCGACGCCGGACCGCCTCGCTGCGCGCCTCCCTCAGCTTGCGCTCCGCCTCGATGCAAAGACCCTCGAATTTCTTCGTCCCTTTTTTCCCGTCACCACTGGACTTACCCGCCCCCTCCAAAAGCCCCCCTTCAAACAACAACCGACGTCCCTCGTCCGGCAAATCGGCAAACACCGCGTCCTCCGACAAACCCAAGCCCCGCAAAATCCCCACCATCTCCCGCGCCAAAACCTTCCCCCGCTGCGACCCCACTTTCCACCACCCCTTAACCCCACCTTTCGCCAAAGGCAGATCCACTCCCCCGAGCAGCAAGTCCGGATCACAAAAACGCTCCGTCCCCAGACCCTCGCACGCAGGACAGGCCCCCAGATGCGAATTGAACGAAAAATGCCGGGGACTCAGCTCCCCCATCATGAAACCCGTCTTCGGATTCCGATAACTCGTCTGAAACGAAATCTCCCGCCACGCCCCGTCCTCCAATCCTGCCCCACCCGACACCAAGGCCTTCGCCTCATTCGCGCAAATCCGCAGTGCCATCTCCACCGAATCCGCCAGCCGCGCCTCACCACCCGCCTTCACCACCAGGCGATCCACCACGACCTCCACCTTCCTCGCTCGCTCGGGCCACAACTTCGCCGCCTCCTCCAATTCCAAAATCTCACCCTCCACCCGAACCCGCACAAAACCCTGCCGCCGCAAATCCCCGATCAAACGCTCCGGCTCCCGCGACTCCTCTTCAGGCACCGGAGCCAACAGCACCACCTTCGTCCCCTCCTCCATCGACGAAATCGCCGTCACAATATCCGACGCGCCCATCCTCTCCAGCTTCTCACTCGTCGCCGGATCATGCGGCACCCCGGCCGCCGCCCACAACACGCGCAAGTGCTCGTGAATCTCCGTCACCGTGGCAACGGTCGACCGCGGATTCAAACCACCACCGCGCTGCTCGATCGCGATCGCCGGACTCAATCCGTCAATCGCATCGACATCGGGCTTCTCCAACTGATCCAGAAACTGCCGGGCGTAGGCCGACAGCGATTCCACGAAACGCCGCTGCCCCTCCGCGAACAGCGTGTGAAATGCCAACGACGATTTCCCCGACCCACTCGGCCCGGTCACCACCACGAGCTTGCCCCGCGGAATCTCGACATCGATCCCCCGCAGATTGTGCTGCCTCGCTCCCCGGATCCGGATGCTTTCCACACCCCGAGAAAAAGGCCTCACACGCCAAGTTCCAAGTGCCAATGTGAACGACTCCAGCCGCCCACACCGGAACGCTCACTTCTTCGCAGGCGCCACTTTGAACGGCACCTCGACTTCTTCGAGATCGGTCCAGTAACGCACCGTGACCGACAGCTTCTTGCCCTTCGCCTTTTCAAACTGAAAGGTCTTGGTCTCTCCCGACCACGAGCTGCCCCTGCCGTCCAACTTCTTTTCACCGTCCTTCACCACGACTTCCACGATCCCCTTGATGTCGCCGTGAACCGACACGCTCGTGCCATCGCCGCCACCACCGAAAAAGCCAGCGCCCCCGCTCCCGCCCGATACTTTGTAAGATCCCGCCGCGATCTTCTTCTTGTCGCCGACCGCGATCTCCACCGTCTTTTCCTCCGACTCCGAGGCGGTCACCGCGACCACACTACCCTCGATCGACGCGCCTTCCACCGAACCGAACAAATCGCCAGGAAAGCCCACCGTGAAAGTCCCGAGATTCCCCTCTTCGCCCACCTTCGAGAAGCTCTCCTGCTTCCAGTTCGCCTTGCCGCTCCGCGTCCGCGCCCACTGCCGACCATCCCCCAAAGTGAAGCTCTTGATCTCTACCGAATCGTCCTTGAACGACACCAAATTCTCCCCCTTGACCAGAAACGAAAGTTTCACACCCGCCTCGTAGCCCATCGGCTTCACATCAAAAGGAAGCTCTTCGCCCGCGGACCGGCCGATCTGGCACTGAAGCAAACTGACCTCGAACGGGGCAGCCACGAGGGAAAAGGGCAGGGCAAGAAACGGCGCGAGCAAAATGGATTTCATCCCCGCAAAGCTGCCGCCCACCCAACGCCTGCCAAGCCCAAAAACCAAGCAAAGTTCCACCTCCCATCCACCGATCCTCCCCGCCGGACAGCCCGCGACCTTGCATCCACCCACCGCGACTGCGAAAATCCTCACACACCCATGATCGCCCGCCGCCCACTCACCACCGCGCTCGCCCTCGGCCTGCTCTGCCACCTCCCGCTCCGCGCGGCCGATTCCTCCTTCGACCAACTCCGCGAGCGGGCCCGCCAACTCGCCTCCAAACCCTACGCTCCGAAACCCAGCGAACTCGACGACTTCTGGAAAAACCTCAGCTACGACCAACACCGCGACATCCGCTTCAAAATGGAATCCGGCCTTTGGTGGGAACAAGGGCCCTTCTCCATCGATTTCTTCCACCCCGGTTGGACCGCAAAGAAAACCGTCTCCCTCTTCGAGGTCAGCGGCCCCTCGGAAAAGGCCCTGACCTTCGACGCCTCGCTCTTCGACTACGGCAAACAAAAAATCCCCGCCTCCATCCCCGCCCCTCCTGGCTACGCCGGCTGGCGCGCCCGCACCCGGCTGAACTCCCCCGATTACATGGACGAGTTTCTCGTCTTCCTCGGCGCCAGCTACTTCCGCGCCATCCCCGCCGGTGCCCCGTACGGCCTCTCCGCCCGCGGCCTCTCAATCAACAGCGGCCTACCCGGCGTGCCCGAAGAGTTTCCCGACTTCACCGAGTTCCACCTCGAAAAACCTGCCAAAAACGCAAAGTCCCTCGTCGCTCATGCCCTGCTCGAAGGCGAAAGCGTCGCCGGTGCCTACCAATTCACCGTCACCCCAGGCCCCGAAACCACCATCGATATCGAGGCCGAAATCACCCTCCGCCGACCCGTCCAACAACTCGGCCTCGCCCCCTTCTCCAGCATGTTCTGGTTCGGCGAAAACACCCACCCGCGCCCCTACGACTTCCGCCCCGAAGTGCACGACAGCGATGGCCTCCTGATGGAACTCGGCAGCGGCAACCTCCACTACCGCCCGCTCGAACACAGCCACCACCAGTTCCGCCACTGCGTCTTCACCTTGGAAAACCCGCGCTCCTGGAGCCTCATTCAGCGCGATCGTTCCTTCGCCCACTACCAGGATCCCGAAGCCCGCTACCACGACCGCCCCAGTGTCACAGTCGAACCCCTCAGCGGCTTCGAACACGGCAAGCTCCACCTCATCGAAATGCCCACCGATGACGAGACCGATGACAACGTCATCCTCGTCTGGGAACCCGGCAAGGCCCCGCAAATTGGCAAGCCATTCCACTTCCACTACCGCCTCAAGTGGCAGCGCGACCCCTCACCTTCCGGACTCTTCGCCGTCAAAGCCACCCGCGCCGGCAATCCCGTCCAAAAACCCGACGAAGTCCTGATGACCATTGACTTCGCCAAACCCCTGGCCCCCGAGAAAAAAGTCGGAGACCCGAAATGGGACGACATCTCGAAACTCAAACCCGTCGTCACCGTCAACCAACCCGGCGTGAAAGTCCTCCACGTCGGCCTGACCGACCTCAGCATGCCAAATGTCGATGACCTACCCGCCGGTCTCGGCCGCAGCAAGGATCTCCACATGCCCCAAGTCCTCCGCGCTTTCTTCGTCATCGATCCCACCAAGGACATCCACGACATCGACATGACCTGCGAACTCCAAGACAGCAGCGGCAAGGCCGTTTCCGAACGCTGGATCTACCTCTGGAAACGCAGCCACTAGCAGCCTGTTGAAAAACCCTTCCTGATCTGCTTCGCTTCGCGGCGAGCATGTTCGAGAGCCGCGACACCCGCAACGAGTCCCAGCCGCAATTCTGG
>RDYP01000009.1 GCA_004293445.1 Verrucomicrobiota bacterium
CGTCATCTTTTTTTCATAGCAGAAACGAGCCTGACAGGTCGCTTCAACCCTTTCAACGCCGCCGGACGGAAACGCCGCGCAGCGGCTCTGTTCAACAAGGCGTCGCACCACAATCCGCTACCCGTTCCGAGTCGGATTCGGAGGGTGGCGATAATCCTCAACCAGCATCGGAGCCGCGCCCTCGGTAGCGGATGTGTGGACTTCGACGTTCTGCAAAAAATGAAAACCGCTCTGCTATTGTTCATCGTCACGGGGCATGCCTTCGCCGACGAAAAGATAAAGATGGAGCCCAGAGCGATCCTTGACTTCTTCTATCCCAAGACCATAGGGGTGCGATCCGGTTTGGGCGATGTCGTTGATGCAGATGTCACCCGTAGATTCTACGAGGGCTGGAGCAAGCAGACCTACTTGATTCGAGACACTGTAGTGATCACGGGAGATCAGGCACTTGCCCTATTTGCGGCAATCAAGTCCGGGACGAGCGACAATGATGCGACTACTGGATGGTCCGGCCACGATCCCCGCTATGGTGTCACGCTTTTCTTCAATTCAGACAAGACGCTGGTCACGACCTTCTGTTTCCAGAGTGACTCATGGATTCGTCGCGATAATGGCCAATTCATCCGGTCGGAGATCACCAAGCCGAAGGATTTGGAGAAGCTGCTCAGGGGTCTGGATCCCAAACATGCAGAACAAGACGGCACTGGGCAATCCGCTACTCGCCCCGAGTCGAAGTCGGAGGGTAGCGACAAACCTCAACCTGAATCGGAGGGTCTCTCCCAGTAGGGGGTGTCAGGCCTCATTGTTGGCTGACAGAAGATGAAGAAATGAAATACGTCATTTACATCCTGATAATCCTTTGTGGTTTTCTTCCCCTGTTTCTCCATCGCACATGGTGGATCAGACCCGCGAGCCTCATCGTACTTGGCGTAATCAGCGTGTTCTACATGATGGCACTCCAGACCTCAGCCCGACTCGCCACAGCTAGAGAATATCAAGAGACAAAGAGAAATCCCTCGGAGGAATGGATGGACGCCACATACAAAACCCGAAGGATTATCGAGGGATACCATCCCATCGGAATACTTCTCTTCGCAGCCCTCATGGCTCTAGCGGGGAGACCAGAAAAGAAAAAATGAAGACTTAACGTTCTTGGCGTATCGACAAGGGGGGTGGGAACTTGACGGGTTCGGGCCTGTGGCGTGGGGTGAGTTCATGCATGCGCTTTCCGCATCTTTTTTCCTTCAGATGGCCGTGATCCTCGTCGCTTGTCGCCTTGTGGGGATGGTGGCGAGGAAGCTGGGCCAACCGCAGGTGGTCGGGGAAATGATCGCGGGAGTGCTGCTGGGACCTTCGCTGTTGGGGCAGCTTTGGCCGGGCGCGGCGGAGTGGATTTTCACCAAGGAATCCCGCAGCATTCTTTACGTCGGGGCGCAGCTGGGAGTGGGGCTCTACATGTTCCTGGTCGGTCTGGAATTTCGCACGGACCATTTCCGCAGCCGTGCGCGCAGCGCGGCCTGTGTATCGATCGCCGGGATGCTGGTGCCCTTTCTTCTGGGGGCGTTGTTGGTGCCGTGGTTGCGAGAGGTGCCGGGGATTTTTTCGCCGAAGCTCCGTCATTTCGAGGCGGCCTTGTTTCTTGGCGCGGCGATCGCGATCACGGCGTTTCCGATGCTTGCCCGGATCATTTCGGAGCGCGGGCTATCGGGCACGCCGCTGGGGACTCTGGCCTTGGCGGCCGGGGCCATCGACGATGCGGCGGCGTGGTGCGTGCTGGCGGTGGTGTTGGCGACCTTTGGCGCCTCGCAGCCGATGGTGGTCGGCGGGTTCACGATCGGTGCCGAGCTGGTGGCGATCGGAGGCTCCTTGCTCTACGGGATCGTTGCGCTGACGATCGGAAAGAGGTTGCTTGCTGGGCTGGGTCGGCGGGCGGAGCGAGATGCCGGGGTTTCGGATGCCATGCTGGCCGTGGTGTTGGCGCTGTTCTGCCTGGCGGCGTGGTATGCGGACATCATCGGGGTGCACGCGGTGTTCGGCGGCTTCATCCTCGGAATTGCGATGCCGCGCGGGGTCTTTGCCGACGACATTCGAAAGAAGCTCGAGCCCTTTGCGGTGGTTTTCCTATTGCCGATGTTTTTCACCTTTTCCGGTCTCAATACCCAGCTCGACCTGTTGGTCGATCCGCGCTTGCTGCTGGTCGGCGGGGCGATTCTGTTGGCTTCGATGCTTGGAAAGTTCGTCGCCTGTTGGGCGGCGGCCCGCTTGAATGGCGAGGACAGCGCCACGGCGCTGGCGGTGGGGACTTTGATGAATGCCCGTGGGTTGATGGAACTCATCATCATCAATATCGGCCTCCAGCACGGGATCATCGGTGAGGCCTTGTTCTCGATCCTCGTGATGATGGCGATCGTCACCACGCTGATGGCCACGCCCCTTTTCGAGCGGGTGTACGGGCGAAAAATGCCGCGTGGATCGTCGGTCTGAGGGGCTCCGGTGGATTTTCCAGAGACAAAGTTGCACCCCCGGCGGTTTTACGGGACAAGACTGCCAGCCGAATGACTGATTTGTTGATCGATCCCGCCCGTCGGAGCGGATGCCAGGATTTGGAAAAGCTCGGGGAAGTGCTGGAAGGCGCTGCCGCGCGGCAGCGTTCGCCGATCGATGACGTGCTGGACGCGGGGGTGGTGGATGAGGAGCCCTACATGCGCGAGTTGGCGGCCGAGCTGGGCATGGAATGGCTGGAGAGCATCCCTCAGGCCGAGGCCCCGCTGCCACTGCGCGAGGCCTGTGGACCGCGAATCGCGCTGCGGCATCGGTTGCTGCCGGTCGCGATCATCGATGAAGAAGGCGCGCGTCGTTTGAAACTGGCGACCTTCGATCCCTTCAATCTCGTCGCCCGTCAGGCGGTGGCGCAAGAGATCGAGCTGCCGGTGGAATGGTGCGTTGCTTCCCGTCGGCGGATTCATGAGTCGCTGCGCCGGCTTTACGGGGTGGGTGCGGATACCTTCGAGCAGATCTTGGAGGGTCGGGAGCTCGACTACGACAACCTCGAAGGACACGACGAGGCGAACGTGATCGACGCCGATGAGGACGAGGAGGCAAGCGTGGTCAAGTTCGTCAACCAGATCATCCGCGAGGCACTGGAACAGAGGGCGACCGACATTCACGTCGAGCCTCTTTCGAACAATCTGCGGATTCGCTATCGGATCGATGGTCGCTTGTTAGAAGTCACGGTGCCGGAGAACATCAAGGCGCTGCAAAGTTCGGTGATTGCTCGTTTGAAGATCATGTCGCGGCTGGACATCGCCGAACGCCGCTTGCCGCAGGACGGCCGCATCAATTTGCAGTTCGAAGGGCAGACGATCGATGTCCGCGTTGCCACGGTGCCGACGGTGGAGGGCGAGAGCGTCTCACTGCGTTTGCTGAACCAGGAGAAGTTCAATCTCGACCGTCTCGGGATGGAGCCGCACGTGCGGAAGAAGATCGAGAGTCTGCTGCACCTCTCCAACGGGATCATCCTCATCACCGGGCCCACGGGTTCGGGAAAATCGACCAGCCTTTACTCCTTCCTGACGGAGATCAACCACCCGGACCGCCGGATTGTGACGATCGAGGATCCGGTGGAAAACAAGCTGCCCGGGGTGATGCAGATTGCCGTGAAGTCGGACATCGGGCTGACCTTCGCGGCGGGTCTGCGGTCGATCCTGCGCGCCGATCCGAACGTCGTGATGATCGGGGAGATCCGGGATCTCGAGACCGCGGAGATTGCGATTCGCGCTTCGTTGACCGGTCATTTAGTGTTTTCGACGCTGCACACGAACGACGCGCTTGGGGGCATCAGCCGCCTGATCGACATGGGGGTGGAGCCTTTCCTCGTGTCCGCTGCGGTCCGTGCCTTCTTGGCCCAGCGTCTGGTGCGAAAGCTCTGTCCGCACTGCAAGAAGCCGCATGAACTGAGTTTTGACGCGCGTCGTGAGCTTGGCATTCCGATGAATTTGGAAGGTCAGGCCTATGCTGCCAACGGGTGCGATCGCTGCCGGAACACCGGTTATCAGGGGCGGCTTGCGATTTACGAAGTGGTGGTGCTAAGTCAAGCGATGCAGGACATGGTGGCCCATGGTGCCAGTCAGCCCGATATCCGGGCGCAGTCGGTCAAGGAGGGTTTCGTCCCGATGCGCGGCTACGGCTGGATCAAGGTGATGCAGGGATTGACCACGGTGGAGGAAGTCATCTCGGTGACCTCCACGGACGTCGCGACCGAGTGAGTATCCGAAACGAACGACCGTGCCACTTTTCGCCTACAAAGCCCTGAGTTCCTCCGGCGGTATCCAGACCGGGGAGGTGGATGCCGCGGATCGGCCGGAAGCCCTGCGCGTGCTGGATCGCCGCGGCTTGCAGCCGGTTAGCCTGAAGGAGTCGGCCGGGGCAGCGAAGCTCGCGGCGAAGGCGCCGGTCAAGTCACCGGCGACTCCGAAGGCCGAGCCCGTGGTGGCAAAGGCTCCGGTCAAGCGTTCGGGCAAGGCGGCCGCGAAGGACGTCGTGGACAACACGCCTGACGGCCCGCTGAAGCTGAAGCGGGCGGAAGTGATCATGTTCACCGAGGAGCTCTCCGACATGCTTGCGGCCGGACTTCAGCTCGAGCCGGCCCTGAAGTCGATGGAATCGCGGCAGGAGCTGGGTGGGCTGAAAGATGTGGCGAGTCGAATCCGGCAACTGGTGCGGGACGGCATGAATTTTTCGACCGCCTTGAAGCGCGTCAGTCCGAGTTTCGGCCCGCTTTACTGCTCGCTGGCTGCGGCAGGCGAGGCATCGGGTGCGCTGGACACGATTCTCAAGCGCCAGGCTCACTACCTCAAAACTCTGGCGGATCTGCAGGCGCGCCTGATTTTGGCGATGATTTACCCGGCCTTCCTGGTGCTGGCCGGCATCGGGGTTTCGATCGTCTTTGTCACCACGCTGATTCCTCAGCTGACCACGCTGATCGAGAGCACGCCGGGCGGCAAGTTGCCCGGGCCGATCAAGCTGATGGTGGGGGCGACCGACCTGCTCAAGAACTACTGGTACATCATCCTGATCGTGCTGGTCGCGGCGCTCTTGTTTTTCAAGGCGTGGAAGGACAATCCGGCCAACACCTTGACCTGGGATCGTTTCAAGCTGCGTGCGCCGTTGATGGGTCCGGTGGTGGCGAGTCGTTTCTACGTCCAGTTCCTGGAAACGATGGCGAACTTGGCTGGCAACGGGCTCCCGCTGCTGCGGGCCTTGGAGCTTTCGCGCGATGCGACTCAGAACCTCGCGCTGCGCGGGGAGCTGAACACTGTGATCGATCAGGTGGGTGACGGGCGGGCCTTTTCCAAGGCGCTGATCCGTACCGGGGCTTTCCCGGCGCTGCTGATCGACATGGTTTCGGTGGGGGAGCAGACCGGCAAGTTAGACGTCTCGCTGCGCCGGGCGGCGGAGCGCTACGACAAGGAACTCGACAAGAGCTTGTCGCGGATCATGGCGCTCATCATGCCGACCATCCTGATCATCATGGCCAGTTTGATCGGCACCATGGCCTATCTCATGATCACCGCGATCTTCCAGACGATCAAGAACCTGGGAGCTTGATCGGAGAAGGATTCGTCCCGGTCGGGGTGTGTTTCAATCGCAGCCGCAGCAGGAAGCGGGTGCCGGATTCAGGGGGCGCTCGTCTTCACAGGCCGGAGCGGCCATCGCCGGGTTCGGGGCTAGGGTGCCGAGTCCGAGTTTCGCAAGCAGGGCGCGGTCCGCCTCGATGGCCGGGTTTTTCGCAGTAAGGAGCTTGTCGCCGTAGAAGATCGAATTCGCGCCAGCGAAGTAGCAGAGGGCTTGGGTCTCGTCCGACATGCGGGTGCGTCCTGCGGAGAGGCGGACCTTTGCCTTGGGCACGGCGATGCGGGTGACGGCGATCATGCGAGCGACATCGAAGCCGTCGACCGCGTCCTTGCCTTCGAGCGGGGTGCCGGGCATGGGCATCAGGGAATTGATCGGCACGCTTTCGGGTTGCGGATTGAACTCGGAAATGACTTCCAGCATTTTCAGGCGGTCGTCCGTGGTTTCCCCGAGGCCGAGGATGCCGCCGCAGCAGACCGACATCCCGGCGTCCTGGGCGTGGCGGATGGTGCGCAGGCGATCGTCGTAAGTATGGGTGGTGACGATGTTGGGATAATGCTCCGGCGAGGTGTCGAGATTGTGGTTGTAGGCGGTCACTCCCGCTTCCTTGAGCGCCTTCGCTTCATCGGGCCCGAGCTCGCCCAAGGTGACGCAGACTTCCATGCCGAGGGTGGAAACGTCGCGGACGATATCGAGCACCTGCTCGAAGCGCTGGGTTCCGCCGCGGACACCGCGCCAGGCGGCTCCCATGCAGAATCGGGTCGAGCCCGTATCGCGTGCGGCCTTGGCGCGTTCCATGATGGCGTCCTTGCTCATCAGGCGTTCCGCTTCCACGCCGGAATTGTAGCGGGCGGACTGGGCGCAGTAGGAGCAGTCCTCCGAGCAGCCGCCGGTTTTGATGGAGAGGAGGGTGCAAAGTTGGACCTCGTTCTCGGGCCAGTGGGCCTCGTGCACGGCGCGGGCCTGCTGGAGGAGTTCGAAGAAAGGCAGGGAGTGGAGGCGCTTGAGTTCGGCGAAGAGCATGGGAAGAGAGGGATTTGGATACGGGAATGCTGAGCGATTGAAAGACTGAAAGCGGCTTATCGGACCCAGCCGACCCCGATCGGGAGTTGGCCGTGGCCGACGAGGGTGTAGTCGGTCTTGCCGCGGGCACCTTCGAGTTTGACGCCCGTGTGCTTCTTCCAAGTTTTGCTCATGCTTTGGCCGGTGTGGCAGCCCCAGCTTTTGCAATAGGCGTTTTTGGCGAAGATGGAGGAGCGGATTTTTCCGAGGTCGCGCTCGTGAAGCCAGACGGTGGAGGCGGCCATGATGGGGCCGCTGTAGTCGAGGAGGAAGCAGTGGCGGTTCGAGTGGCCGAAGTAGTCGAAGCTCTGGACGGACCCTCGCGGGCGGTGATTGAGGGCGTCGATGATGTCCGTGGTGCTCTCGACCCAGATCAGGCTGGCATTGCGTTTGCGGGCGAGGTCGCTGATCCAGGTGGTGTAGGGCTTGCTGTCCTCGATGCCACGATCCTGATAGCCGCTGCGATAGACGATCCAGACGATGGGGCTGTTTTCGCCGTAGGCTTGGCGGATTTCGGCCATCCGCAGGGTGGAGGCGCGGATGAAGTTGGCCCACCATCGGTCATGCTGGTCGCGCGGGATGCGGAGGTCCTCCCATTTCCGCAGCGCGGGGCCGCCGGTCAGGATCACATGGTCGGCGGATGCGAAAGAGAGCAGCGCGAGAAAACTGAGCAGGACGAGGCGCATCGGGCGGAGTGTAGGGGCGGGAGTCGGGCTGGCAATACCGGGGCTCAGAGCACTTGGGCCATTTTTTCCAGACCTTCGAGCATCCGGGCACGTGGGCAGCCGAAATTGAAGCGGATCCAACCGGGCCAGCCGAAGTAGGCACCGTCGGAAAGGAAGAGTCCGGCTTTTTGCTCGAAGTGTTGGGCGGGGTTCTCCACGCCCATGCCGCGGGCATCGATCCATGCGAGGTAGGTGGCCTCGGCGGGGACGAGCTTGAGAGCGGGCATGCGATCGGCGATGAAGCGCTCGAGGGTGGCGCGGTTTTCGCGGAGGTAGGCGAGGAGCTGCTGGCGCCAGGATTCGCCATGGCGGTAAGCGGCCTCGGCGGCGTAGTAGGAAAGGGCGTTGATTTCCGAAAGAGTGTGGCCGCGTTGGGCGCTGAAGCGGCGTCGCAGCGAGTCGTCGGGGATGACTGCGAAGGCGTAACCGAGGCCGGCGATGTTCCAAGTCTTGCTGGGTGAGAGCAGGGTGATGCTGCGCTGGCGGAGCGCGTCGGGCAGCTCGAGCGCTGAGAAGTGCGGCGTCTGTGCGGGGTCGAGGATGAGGTCGCAGTGGATCTCGTCGGAGACGAGCACGAGATCGTGCCGTTGGCAGAAGAGGGCGAGTTGTTCGACTTCGGCGCGTGAAAAGGCGCGGCCAAGGGGGTTTTGCGGGTTGCAGAGGAGGAAGACTTTGGTCTGCGGGGTGACGGCGGCTTCCATGGCGACCCAGTCGAAAGTCCAGCGGCCGTCGATTTCGATGTGGTCGACGCTGATCAGCGAGGCGGGACCGTCGTGATGGACGCCGATGAAGGGCGGGTAAACCGGAGTGCAGGTCATCAGAGCCTCGCCCGCTTGGCAGAAGGCGCGGCCGGCGAGGGAGAGGGCGGGGACGAGACCGACAAGGTGGATGATTTGGTCGCGAGGGATCGTCACACCCCGTTGCCCGGCCAGGTAGAGTTCGATGGCTTGGTGGAGTCCTTCGTGGGGCTGTGCGTAGCCGAAGACGCCGTGGTCGACCCGCGTGTGAAGGGCAGACAGGATTTCCGGGGCTGAGGCGAAGTCCATGTCCGCGACCCAGAAGGGGTCGAGTTCCGGGCGGCGGTCGTATTTGATGCAGCCGGTGCCGCGGCGGACGATCGGGGCGTCAAAGTCGTAAGTCACGGTGGGGTTTTAGGTCGTGGGAGCGTGCTGACAAGCCGTGATGGCGGCGGAGTTTGGGCTGGTCACGGCGGGCGGGCGGCGTATGGTGCCGGCATGGCCGATGATTTCCAAGAACCGCTGAAAAAGCGGGTAGGTGGTTCGTTGGGGAAGGTTCCCGTGCTCGAGCGGCTCGAGATGCTGCGCCGGAACGCGCGGTTCCTTCGCGGTGGAAAATGGCAAGCCCCCGGAAACGATGGAACCCTCGTTCGAAAAGCTGTTGGGGCTGCTCGCTGAGGCGGGTATTCGTTTCGTGGTGGTGGGTGGAATCGCCGTAACCTTGCAGGGCTATGTGCGTTTGACGGAGGACATAGATCTGCTGATCGACGCCGAACCTTCGAATCTGTCTTCGCTGCTGGAGCTATTGGGCGCTTACGGAGAGGGCTTCGCGCGCGAGCTGTCACTCACGGATTTTACCGATGAAGAGGGCGCGATCCGAATCGTCGAGGAGAGCGAGCAATGCCAGATCGATCTTTTCACGCGAATTTCCGGCCGGACCTATGACGATGTGGTGGTTGATGCCGACACGTTTCCCCTTCGTGGCAGGATGGTCCGCTTTGCCTCCAAGAAGTCCTTGATCGGGTGGAAGGAAGCGTCGGTGAGGGAAAAGGACCGCCTGGACGCCTTGGCGCTGAGGCATCTTGCGGAGGATCCGCGCGCCTTAGATTGAGCGGAACGAAAAAGGGCGGCCGGAGCCGCCCTTTCGGAAGATGATGGGAGAGCGGTGTCACTCGCCTTCCTGCATCGGTGGGATGGAGATGGGCGGCGTCACCGCTTCGATCGGCCTGCCGGTTTGATTGTTGGCGCCTGCGGGGGTGGGGCTGGCGGCGGCTTCGGCTTTCTTCACGAGGGTCGCGCGGTCCTTGAGCAGGGCCTCCACGCTGTAGCGGGTGACTTTGAAGTGGCGGCCTGCGAGGGATTTCTCTGCGGCAAGGCGCTTTTCGAGTTCGGCTTTGCGGTCGGCGAAGGCCTTGTCCTTGGTTTTGGCGTCCTCTTCGGATTCCTTTTCGTCCTTCTTCCGCTCGGCGGGAAGTTCGGCGGCGAGATCGACGCTGAGGATGAAACTGTCCTCCGCCGGGGCGTCACCCTTGGGGGGCTCGGGCGTCATCGGGGCGATGGTCAGGGTGTAGGCAAAGCCTTCGAAGGTCTCAATTTTGACCGTCTGCTTCTCGGCGGCCTTGGAGACGGATTCGAGCTTGGCGGCGGGGATCACGTCTTCGAAGCGGGCATAAGAGAAAAGACTCTTGAGCGGCGAGGTGGCGGTGCTGTCGAGGGTCTCGCCGGGCTGGATGCCGTCGAGGGTGAACTCGGCGTTCTCGTCGGAGCGGGTCAACTTCCAAGCGATCTCGTCAGGCTTGGCCGCGGGGCTGACTGTAATGGCTTTGATCTTCTCAACCTTGAGAAAGCTGTCGTCGAGCCATCCCTGCGGTTCGGCGCTGAGGGTGGGGAAGATTTCGCCCACCTTGTAAACGCCGGTTTCGTCGGCGTGGTTGCGGACGAAGCGGCCGGAGGCGCCGCCACCCATCATGCTCATGGGGTCGCCCGCGGCTTCGAGGTTCTTGCCAAGGGTGAGACGGACGAGCTCGGTTCCGGCGTCGTTGGAAAGGACGACTTCGGTGCCGCGATCTTTCTCCTCCTTCGCGCCGGGGTCCATGCCGAAGCGTGGGGCGAGCGCGGGAGCGGCCTCGATGCCATCGGTCACCGTCACTTCAGCAAGGGTGCGGATGGCCTCGTTGACCGTGCTGGTTTTGGCGGGGTAGTTCTCACGCTCAGCGACGGTCCATTTCCCGTCCTTGCGAACGAGGGTAGTGGTCTGTTCACCGGAGCGGACTTCGAGTTTGGCGACTTCGGTCGCCGGGAGATCGGCGATCAGGGTCTGGCCTCGGGAGCGCTGGGTTTTGCTTTCGAAGCTCTGGTTTTTTCCGGAGCGGACGATCCAAGCGGCGGCGGCGAGGAGGAGGGCGATGGTCCAGAGGACAACGACTTGGCGTTTGTTCATGGCTGGAAGGTGTGGTTGGGAGAAATGGAGTTCAGCGGGCGCGGGTGGCGGAGCGGCGTTTCACGAGGAGGCCGATACCGAAGAGGATGACGAGAAGGGGCATGCCGAGGACGTTGGCCAAGGTGGCGCGTCCGGCGAGTTTGTCTTTCTCCCGTTTGAGGTCTTTCTGAAGCTCGCGGACTTGCTTGCGGGCATCGACCTCCTGTTGGCGGAGTTTGCTGATTTCGGCTTCCTGCTCGGGTGAGAGGTAGAGCTCGGATCCGGCGCTCTTTTGGGCCTGGAGTTCGCCGAGCTTGCGCTGGGCCTCTTCGGCTTGGGTCTCGAACTCGGCAATCTTGTCGCCAACGCGTCGTCGGGCGGCGGCTTCGAGGTCCTTGATTTTGGTGAAGGGTCGGGCGACGGCGGCGCGGCTGCGAGCGCCGATGAGGTGGCTGGAAGCGGCTGCTTGGTCGATGATGTTGAAGAGCAGGGAGGGGTTCCCGTTGATCTGTTGGGCGACCTGCATGCCTCCGCCGAAGTTTTGGAGACGGTAGGCGAACTGGTCGAAGAAGGCATCGACATCGGAGATCAGGAAGACATTGCCGTCCTTGGTCGCTTCGACGAGGTGGGAAGGCTTTTCTTCCTTCTTGTCCTCAGGCTTGGCGTCTCCTGTCGCGGGTTTTTCGTCCTTTTTGTCTTCCTCCTTGGCGACTTCTTCGCTGCCTGGCTTTCCTTTCGGGAAAGCGGATTTGAAGCTGCCGGAGAGGTGCATGACAATATCGTAGGCTTTCCTGTCGGTGAGGCTTCGGTCGAGCGAAGGATCCAGCTGGGCGGCCTTGAAGGCATCGGCAAGACCGGCGTTTTCGGAAGACTTGACCAGCGAATTGATGGACACGCCGCTGCCACCGGTCTTGTTCAGGCCGCCGGGCAGGAAGAAGACGAGGCTCGTGAGGTCGCGGGTGATGACATTGTCTTTTTGAGGCATGCCGTCCTGCGGGACGGTGAGGACGGCGAGACCAACGCGGTTGCCGTTCATGGTGGTGGCGTAACTTTCATCGGCGACGACCTGGGTGCCCATCGAGACGCCCCAAGCGCCGAGCAGGGTCGGGAGAGTCGATGCGGTGGGTGCGCCAGCGCCGCCCATCATCGGGTTCGCGGGTTGGCTCATCTGCGCGGCGACGGAGTGGGGGTCGAGGCAGGCAACGACGGTGCCGCCTTGGAGGAGGTACTGGTCGATGGCGAACTCGGCCTCGGGGGTGATGCCGGCGGGGTGGAAAAGAAGCACGAGGTCGATCTCTGGGTCGATCTTCTCAGGGGTCATGGTGAGATCCTTGACCTCGTAGGATTGGGCGAGTTGTTGGTAGATCACCCAAGGCTGCTGACCTTGTTGGCCGGGCATGGTGGCGGGTCCGCCAGTGATGGGGAGGCCGGACATGAGGCCGATAAGGGGCTTGTCTGGCCGGGACACTTCGGAGATCGCACGGGAGAGCTGGTATTCCAGCATGGTCTCTTGGTTGGGATCGATGAAGGGGATGGTGGAGGTGCGGTCGAGGCAAGAGACGGCGAGACCGAAGTAGAGATTCTGGTCGTCGAAGCTCTGGCCACGGATGCCGTCCAGGTTTGCGGAGTCCTCGGCATCGGTGTCAGGCTGGGGATCGAGCTCCTCGACCCGCAGTTTGCCATCGGAGAGGTTTTCGTATTCGGCCAGCAGGTCGTCGACGCGCCGCATGTGAAGTTTCAGGTCCTCCGGCATGTAGTCGGAGCTACGGGTCGCGTAGTAGCGGATGACGACGGGTGCGCCGAGTTCCTTGAGGATGCCCTTGGTGCCGTCGGACAGGGTGTGGACCTTGTCGCTGGTGAAGTCGGCGTTCTTGTGGCCGACGCCGAGTGACGAGACGAGGAGGTTGGCGGAGACGACGATGACGGCCAGGGCGATGATCGCGAGAATGGCGCGGGTCATCGGGTGGAGTGTCTTGGTTTCCTGATTCATGGGGTGAAGGGAAGAGGGCTGGGGTTTAGGCGCGCTTGGCGGTGAGGATGGCGCTGGTGCCGCTGAGGCAGGCGATGATGATGGAACCGAACCAGACCGCGTCTTGGAGGCGGAAGGCCCCGCGGGCCATGGACATGAAGTGGTCCCAGACGCCGAGCGAGGTGATTGCGTTGGAGACTCCAGACGGCAGGGCCTTGGCATAGGCGCGGACGAAGGGGTCGAAGGTGCCGAGAACGATCACGATGCAGATGGTCGCGGCGACGATCAGGCAGATGACCTGGTCGCGGGTGAAGGCGGAGACCAGCAGGGTGATGGCGAGGAAAGTGCAGGCGACCAGGAAGGCACCGAGGTAGCCGGAGAAGATCGTGAGGTTATCGGGATCGCCGAACCAGTTCACGGTGATCCAGAGCGGGAAGGTCAGCAGGATCGCGACGAGCCAGACGAGGGCCGCGGCGAGGAATTTGCCGAAGATCACGCTCCACATGGGGATGGGCATGGTGCCGAGAAGTTCGATGGTGCCGCTGCGCTGTTCCTCGGAGAGCAGGCGCATCCCGACGGCGGGGACGAGCACCATCAGGACGAAGGGTAGGTAGGCGAAGAAGGAATAGGTCAGCGAGGCATCCTGCACGTCCATGAATCCGCCGAGGGTGAAGGCGAATACCATGGAGAGGAGAAGGAAGACGACGATGACGGCGTAGGCGATCGGGTGGCTGAAGTAGCTGCCGAGTTCGCGTTTGAAGATGGTCCAGACGTTTTTCATGGAGAGAGGGGGTGGCTGCGGGATCAGGCGGCGGTGTCCAGGGTGGTCACCTTGCGGAAGAGGTCGGTGAGGGAGTTGGTGCCGGATTTGGCGATCAATTCGGCGGGCGTGCCGTCTTCGACGATGCGACCGCGGTCGACGATGACGGCGCGGGTGCAGGCGGCTTCGACTTCTTCTAAAATGTGGGTGGAGAAGAGGATGGCCTTGGTCTCGCCGAGTCGTTTGATGAGTTGCCGGACCTCGTGTTTCTGGTTGGGGTCGAGACCGTCGGTCGGTTCGTCGAGGATGAGGACTTCGGGATCGTGGAGCAGGGCTTGAGCGAGACAGGTGCGATGGCGGTAGCCTTTGGAGAGGGTCTCGATGGACTGGAAGGCGACGCTTTCCAAGAAGCAGGTGGCAATGGCGCGTTCGACGGCATCGTTGCGGGTGTTTCCGGCGAGGCCCCGGGCTTCGGCGCAGAAGCGAAGGAAGCCGGTGACGGTCATGTCGTTGTAAAGCGGGGCGGATTCGGGGAGGTAACCGATCCTGCGTTTCGCCTCGGCGGGTTGGGCGACGATGGAGATGCCGCAGATTTTGGCATCGCCGGACGAGGGCGGCAGGAATCCGGTGACCATGCGCATGGTGGTGGACTTGCCGGCGCCGTTTGGCCCGAGGAAGCCGAGCACCTCGCCTTTCCTGACGGAAAACGAAAGGTGATCGACGGCGGTTTTCTTGCCGAACTGTTTGGAGAGGTTCTCGACTTCGATCATGGGATCAGAGGGATGGAGTGGGGCTCAGGTTTGACGCGGGGCGAAGCGACGCCGGGCGTGATTTGCGTCTGAAAAAATTCCAAGTCGGTGGATTGGCAAGGGAAAAGGCGCGGAAGGGGTCGGTGGTCGTGGGTCGGGGATGGCTGATCAATGGTAGGGACTGACCGCCGGGCGGTCCCACTTTACCTGCGGTGGAGGAAGCGATTCCTCGGCAAGTGCTTTTGCGATCCATCCTCGGGGGTGAGAGTCGGCCGGCCCGGCGGTCCAGCCCTACCTTTTAGGAATGGTAGGGACTGACTGCTAGGCGGTTCCACTTTACCTGCGGTGGAAGAGGCGGTTCCTCGGCGAGTGCTTTTGCGATCCATCCTCGGGGGTAAGAGTCGGCCGGCCCGGCGGTCCAGCCCTACCTTTTTAGGAATGGTAGGGACCGACTGCTAGGCGGTCACACTTTACCTGCGGCTGCAGAGGCGATGGTTTTGCGAACTCATTGGCGACTCGTCGAATGGGTCGGGGATGGGCCCGTGCCAGCAGGCTGGCTCCGGGAAAGCTGCAGCAGGCTGCAGCAGTCCAAGGAAGAAGCGGCGGGTTCATTCGTGCGGACCGTCGAAGCCGACTGCAAGTCGGTGCCACTTCGGCTGCCGCCGATGGGCTTTTTTTGTGGTGGGGGAGGTCGGGGGTGTGGGTCGGGGATGGGCCCGGGCCAGCAGGCTGGCTCCGGGAAAGCTGCAGCAGTCCAAGGAAGAATCATGGGCGGGTGGTCGCTGTTCCTTGGGATTTTGCGGATGACCGCTGGGGTTTGCGGGATTAGAAGGAGGCCGATGAGTGTGCCCGAGGTGGAAACCAAGCTGGAGTATGAAACGGCGCCGTTCTTGCATTCGTTGTTCGCGAACGATGCGCGGGAGCTTCACTATCTGGAGAGCAAGGTGGGGGTGAAGGTGGTCACCCGGGACGGTTGGATTTCGTTCGCGGGACCCGATGCCGCGGTGAAGGCGGGGGTGGCGGTGTTTGCAGATCTGGAGAAGGCGCGGCGTTCGGGATCGGAGATCGGGTCGAGGGATTTTCGTCTTGCGGTGGATCTGGTGGCAGCGGGTGCGGGCTCGGTCGCGGAACTTTCCCAGGTTCGTTTGTTGGGCCTGCGGGGGCGCAAGCCGGTGATCCCGAAGACGCCGCGGCAGCTGGGATATCTGAAGGCGATGGAGAAGAATGACGTCGTCTTCGGCTTGGGGCCGGCGGGGACGGGGAAGACCTATCTGGCAATGGCGATGGGCTTGTCGTTGCTGAAAGCCAAGCGGGTGGGGCGGGTGGTCTTGACCCGTCCCGCGGTGGAGGCGGGGGAGGCGCTGGGTTTTCTACCGGGGGATTTGCGGGAGAAGGTGGCGCCCTACCTGAGGCCGCTCTACGATGCAATCCACGACATGGTGGGGCACGAAGAGGGTGAGCGTTACCTGGCGGACGGGACGATCGAGATCGCCCCGCTGGCTTTCATGCGCGGGCGGACTCTGGCGAGGTCCTTCGTGATCTTGGACGAGGCACAGAATACCACGCGCGAGCAGATGTTCATGGCGCTGACCCGCTTGGGCGAGGAGTCGCGGATGGTGGTGACGGGCGACGGGTCGCAGGTCGATCTCAAGCCGAATGTGCCATCGGGCCTGTTTGAGGCGGAAAGGGCGTTGGCAGGGGTGGAGGGAGTGGAATTCGTGCGTTTCAGCGGAGTCGATGTCGTCAGGCATCCGGTCGTGGGTCGTATCATCGAGGCCTATGACGCCCATCGCAGCTCTTCGGGCTGAGGGGCTTCGCGGTCCGGGCGGCCTCGGATTTGCGGGTTGCATCGGTCCGGTGGATCTCCTAAATCGCTGCCCGCCGGTGGGTTCCGAAGCCCGACGGCCCCGATTTCGCAACCCCGTTGCTTCACCGTGGGATTCATCGATGCTTTCAAACGCTGGCGGCTGGCACGCCGCGGCATGTCGTCCGGCCGCAAGCGCCGGGTACATGCCGAGAACCCGGTGGCCTTGGTTTTGGATCGCAGTGTGTGGATTCGCGCCCTGCTGTATCTTTCTTTCCTCGTCGGGGTCTCGGTGATCGTCCTGAAGGCGGCTTGTGACGCAAATTTGGCCGAGGCCTCGGGGTCGGGCGCCTTTTTTGGCTTGGTCATCGCCGCGACGGCGGTGGCGATCGTGCTCTCGAATCACGAATTGGTGGCTCAGCGGAACGGCCGGATTCTTTTGGTGTTCGGGGGCCTAGTCGGTCACTTGCTCGTGGTGAGAGGGATCTCCTTCATGGTCGACGTCAATGCGATGCCGGGTGAGTTGAAGTTCCTGCTCATTCCCTTCGCGTTGACTCCGATGGTCCATGCCGTGTTGCTGGGGCGGGGAGTGGGAATTTTTTCGACGCTCTATTCGGCATTGCTGGGGTCCTTGGTGATGCCGAAGTCCGACGTGCTGTTGTATCTAACGGTGAGTCTGGTGTGTGGTTTGGTGGCGGTGCAGTCCGTGCATCGCGTGCGGCGGCGGGTGGAACTGCTGCGCGCCGGGGTGTATTCCGGGGGGGCTGCCTTGCTGCTGTGCGTCTTGTTTGAGCGGATCGATTTCATGCCGGGGACGGCGGAAGGTTTGCGAATTGCGGGCCTGAGCTCGCTGGCGGCTTTGGGGACGGGGATCGTGATCGCGCTTTTGGTCAGCGGGATGCTGCCGGTTTTGGAGGGTATTTTTCATCTGACGACGGACATTTCGTGGCTCGAGTTGGGGGATCTGAATCATCGCTTGCTGCGTCGGATGCAGCTTGAGGCACCGGGGACCTTTCATCACAGCTTGGTGGTGGCCTCGCTGGCTGAGGCTGCGGCGGAGGTGGTGGGCGCGAATGCGGCGATGTGCCGGGTTTCGGCGTATTTCCACGATGTGGGCAAGCTTTCCAAGCCGGAGTATTTCATTGAGAACCAGTCGGATGGGATGGAGAATCCGCATGATCCGCTGACGCCGACGATGAGCGCGCTGATCATCATCGCCCACGTAAAAGACGGGGTGGATCTGGCGGTGAAGCACAAGCTGAATCCCCGTGTGATTGATGTCATTCAGGAGCATCACGGCGATTCGCTGGTGACGTATTTCCATCGTCGGGCCCAAGAGCAGAAGCGGGCGGAATTGGCGAAGGTGGAGAAGGGTTTGGAGAATCCCGAGGACTTGCCGAAGATTGATGAGAAGAATTTCCGCTATCCCGGGCCGCGTCCACGAACCCGCGAGAGTGGCATCGTCAGCTTGGCGGACATGGTCGAAAGCGCTTCGCGCAGCTTGAAGAAACCGACGCCGGCGAGGATTCGGGCGATGGTGGAGGATTTGATCAATAGTCGGGTTTGCGACGGGCAGTTGGATGATTGCGCATTGACGGTGCGGGATTTGGCGAAGGTGAAAGACAGTTTTTGTGCGACCTTGCGGAGCATGATGCACACGCGGATCGATTACCCGAAGGAGGACGAGCGCAGTCAATTGGGGCGGAAGTCCGATTTGGAGCGGCGTTCTGGTGGTCCGAAAACTCAAACGCTGAAGCCGGTGCCCGCCCCTGCGGCTCAGGGCGGGGCGTCGCCAACCGTGGAGAATCCGAAATCATGACCCCCGAGCTCATTATTGGCGACAATCAGCATGCGGTGGATGTTCCCGAAGCGTGGTTGACTGCCTTGGAGAGGGGCGGGGCAATGGCGGCGAAGGCGATTTTGGAGAACCACGTGGTGCATGCGGAGGCCCCACTGGTCGGGCAGGAATGCGTGGAGGTTGCCTTGGTCGACGATGCGACGAGCGCACGGGTCCACGATCAGTTCATGGGGATTCCGGGTGAAACGGACGTGATCACTTTTCATCACGGTGAGATCGTGATCGGGGTGGAGGTCGCCTTCCGTCAGGCCGTGGAGAATGGTGAGCCGCCCTTGCGGGAACTGTTTCGCTACGTCGTTCACGGACTGCTGCATCTGGCCGGCCACGAGGATGAGGATGCGGCGGATCGCGAGCGGATGGAGGCGGCGCAGGAGCCTCTGGTGGCGGCTTTGTGGCCTGAATTGAGTGGCGTGGCGTAAGTGCCGGGGGTGGCCTGATGGCTCAGGGCGCGACTTCGGCGAGGAATCGCAGGGTGCTTCGGCCGGTCTTTTCGAGGGCTTGGGGCTCGATGACTTCGAGGGTATCGCCCGGCTGGTGCCAGTAGGGCATGTTCATGAAGTCGCCGATGAGATGGAGGCAGGGGAGGCCGGTGTTTTGAAGGGGGACGTGGTCGTCAAGGATGGGGCCGGGTGAGGGCCGCAGTTCGAGACCGTGAAGAGAAGCGGATTTTTGGATCGCTGTGGCGAAGTTCGCGGGCGTCTCCGAATTGTAGAAGAAGCTGTGTGCGGCATCTCCGACGAGATCGAGCACGATGCCCATTGCGGGCCAGCTGTGGCGTTTGGAAATCGTGTGGGCGTAGTATTTGCTGCCGTAGAGTCCGTCGGTCGGGGTGATGTTGGGAAGAAAGGCCTCCTCGCCGTCGAAAAAGACGAGTTCGATGCTTTCTGCGGCCTTCGGGTCGGCGGCGAGAACGCGGGCGATTTCGAGGATCACGCCGGTTGAAGAGGCACCGTCGTTCGCTCCGAGGAAGGTGAAGTCATCGACGAGTTTGCTATCGAGGTGGCCGCCGATGATCGTGGGAACGGATTGGGTCCAATCGGGCCGCTCCTTGCCGTAGCGGGCGAGGAGATTGGTGAAAGTGAGGGGGCCGCGTGGGGTGCCGAGTTGAAAGGACTGGCGGAGGGTGATCCAGCCGAGCTTGGCGAGTTCGCTTTCGAGGAAGCGGAGGGTATTTTCGTAGCCTTTGCTGGCGGGCGGACGGGGTCCGAAGGCGAGGATGGATCGGACGTGGCCGTAGGCTCTTTCACCGGAGAAGGCATCCGCAAGTTCCGCGGGGATCGGGCGGGAGCTGAGGCGGGTGCCAGTGGCTGCGGGCGGGTTCCCCCGGATCAGCAGCCAAGCGGCGGCGACCGCGGCGAGCACGAGCAGAATGATCGCGAGAGGTGCGCGTTTCACGGGGCCTGGGGTTTGCCTCGGGATGCTTCAGAGGTCCTCGACTCCAAGAAGGTCGAGGAGGCGCTGGAGGTCATCGTCGCCGTAGTATTCCAGCTCGATGCGGCCTTTTTTCGCGCCGTGGTGGATGGAGACGTGGGTGGCGAAGCGGTCGCGCAGTTTGTTTTGGAGTGCGCGGAAGTGCGCGTCGGGCGCTGCCGGAGTGCTGGCGGCACCGCGTGATTTGCCATCGTCCCGGTCGCTGGATGGGTCGAAACTTTGAGCGAGTTTCTCGGCGGCGCGCACGTTCAGGCCCTTCTTGAGGATCTGATCGGAAGCGAGCAGTTGGGCGCTTTTGTCTTTGATCGAAAGGATGGCCTTGCCGTGGCCGACGCTGAGACGGCCTTGGCCGACGAGGAGCTGGACGTCGGGATGGAGGTCGAGCAGGCGCATCGCATTGGCGACGCTGGCGCGGGATTTGCCGACACGACTGGCGATCTCCTCTTGCTTCATGGAGAACTCCTTGGCGAGGCGGACGTAGCCGGCGGCTTCTTCAATGGCATTGAGATCCTCGCGCTGGAGGTTCTCGATGAGTGCCATTTCGAGCACGTCGCGGTCGGAGGCCTCGCGTTCGATGACCGGCACGGTGGACAAGCCGAGCTTTTTCGACGCGCGCCAGCGGCGTTCGCCGGCGATGAGTTCGTAATTGCCATCGACGACGCGGACAATGAGCGGCTGGATGATCCCGTGCTGGCGGATCGATTCGACCAGTTCGTCGATGGGGGTTTCGATGAAGGTGGTGCGCGGCTGGAGAGGACTGGGAACGACGCGATCGATGGCGACTTCGCGGGCGCGGCCTTGGCCGTCGGCGCTTGGGGTTGCGTCGCTTTGATTGCCACCGGGTTGTTTGCGGATCAGGGCTCCGAGGCCTTTTCCGAGTGCCTGTTTCGACATGGGAGGCGGACCTTGGCAAAGCGGAGCGGGGAAGCAAAGCGGATTCACGGGGCGGGTGTGACGTTTTTTAAAAAATGCGAGCGTGGTGGGGCTTCGGGCGCGCTTGACGGCGGGAAGCGGGCGGGGCATCCATGCGGCGCGATGCGCATGTTCCTTCGATTGGTGGTGTGTTGGGTGACGGTGCTGCGGGCTTTCGGGCAAGTGGTCGTGCCCGTGGAGGTCGGCGAGTCTGCGGTGGCTGCCGTAGCCGAGCTGGGCGCGCGGGTGGTGCGGGGGGAGCATCAGGTGGCGATCGAGCGCATGCATCCACGCTGGAAGGAAAGCGTGGCCGAGCGGGAAGGCGGCATGGCGAAGCTCGAAGAGAAGTTGGCAGGGATCGGGAAGATGATGGTGGAGCAGGGGGTGCAGTTGAAATCGTTTCGGCCGGAGGGTTCCTGGACGGCCTATGAGGTGGGCTTGGGCAAAGAGCTTGTCGCGGAAGAGGGGCGCACGGTGGAGAAGATGATTTACAAGCAGTGGCTGTTGTTAATCCCGACGGCCACGGTGTATCGGATTGCCAAGCCGGTCGTGGCAGGGGAGTCGCCGGGATTCGTGGAAATCACCAGCCATGGCTTTCAGGTGGCGATTTCCGACAAAGGGAAGAACGACTGGACATTCATCGATGGCGCTGGAGTGACCGTGCCCGAGTTGCGCCGGCTCTTCATCACTCTCCCGGATCATTTGCAACTTCCGGAGATCAAACGAGAGCACAAGGAGGTGAAGTGATGAGTCAGAGCGAGGGCAAAGCGAAGGGTGGGAAGTCGGGCAAGCGGGCGAAGGAGTCGCTTCTCATCAAAAAGCTCAAACAGCTGTGGGCTCGCGGGCAGAGCGAGCTGTGCGAGGTCCAAGGTTCCCGGATTCATGGGCGCGGCGTATATGCTACCCAGGCCATTCCCGCGGGGACCAAGATCATCGAGTATGTCGGCGAGCGGATCGACAAACAGGAGAGCGAGCGGCGCGCTTGGGCACAGCACGATAAGGCCAAAAAGCATGGGGATGCCGCGGTCTACATCTTCACCCTGGACGACAAGTGGGACATCGATGGTGATCTTCCTTGGAACACGGCGCGTCTGATCAACCATTCCTGCGAGCCGAACTGCGAGGCATGGATCGAGGGGCGGCGGATTTTCATTCACTCGCTGCGGGACATTGCTGCCGGCGAGGAGTTGACCTTTGACTACGCGTTCGATGTAGAGTGCTACGAGGACCATCCCTGCCTTTGCGGGCGGAACTCGTGCGTGGGTTACATCGTTGGACGAGATCAGTGGCCTCGACTGAAGGAGATTCTCGCCGATGCAAAGAGGGGGTGATTACCAACTCTTGAGCCCGATTGCGAAGAATCCGTAGAGCCCCGAGTCGAGGCCACCGAGCTGGTTTGCGAAGACTTCCGAGCCGCCGGTGGTTTGGATTTCGAGCTTATTGCCGTTTGTGATGCCGGCACCGTAGGTCAGCCAAATTTCCTCGCTCAGGCGGTGCGATGAGTGGAGGCCGCTGCGGAACGAGCGGAAGTGTAGATTTCGCGATCCATCGGGGCTGTCGATGTTCCAAGTTCCGCCGTTGGGACGGATCTCGAACCCGAGGCACCAAGAGTCGGTGAGATCCCAGCTGCAGCGAAGGTTGGGGCCGTAAAGAATGACTTTCAGGTCGTCGGCGGGTTTCCAAAATAGGGCGAGGCCGGGGTAGATGGAGGCATCGCCTGTGAGGTTCGATGCCATGACTCCGCTTCCGATGCTCAGCTGATCGAGCACGCGGTAACCGGCGCCGATCGCGAGATCCAGAAAGAGATCGTCGCTCGACAGGCCGTCGAAGTCGGTGGCGAGCGAGGGATTGATCCAAGCTCCGCTGAACCAGCGGGTCCCGCGCGGCATTTGATAAAGCGCGAGAGACAAGTCGATCTCGTGCAGGTCTTTATCGTGTAGAGGGATCCCGGAAGGCAGGCCACTGGTCCGCAACATGTGAGTTTCGTAGCGGAAAGCGGCTTGGGCGGTGTAGCCTGCGAAAATGGGAAAGGGCTCCGCGAGGTTGGTGCTCAGTTCGAAACTCAGGTCCGCAAGGTCTGCAGGTGAATTTTCGAAATTCATCCCCGAGCTGGCAATGACCCCGACCCGGGTCTCGTCGAGTCCTCCCGGAAGGGTTCGGTTTTGCGGGCGTGTGATTTCGCCGCATTCCCCGCTGGCAAGGGTCGACCCGGCCACAAGGACCGCGCTGAGGAAAGCCTTCATGTTGGTGACGCGCCGTCGGGGACGGGTGGAGCGGAATTCAAGCAGTGAAGAGCTTGAAGACCCAGGTGGCGAGGACGGAGGTTGCGGCGAGGAGAAGGACGAGCAAGAGAAGATTGAGGCCTTGGGCCCGGCGCTGGTTTCGCACCTGGCCACGGGAAGCATTTTCCTCAAAGCGCTTCCGTCGATCTCGGTCCGCGAGGTCGTCCGGTGGAGGGAGCGTTACCGCCTGCTCTTGAGCTTCGCGCAGGATTTTTTCCGGCTCGGCACTGATGCTGCGGATCTGCTCTTCGAGCAGACGCTCCCGTTCCCGGAGCAGATCCAGCTCCGGCTTCCCTTTGTCGGAATGGCTCCGGGAAAGTCGCATGCGAAGATGCTTATTTCAGCAGGTAAACGACCAGAGCGATGGTGCCGAGTGTCAAGACCGGCAGATTGAAGGCCAGTCCGTTGCGAAGCTGGCGGCCGAAGTCGCCAGAAATCACGCGCCGCGCCTTGCCTCCGTTGAACAAAGTGCCGCTGCGGGAGCGTGCGAAGTGTTCGGCTGCTTGAGTGAACTCGTCATCGGCGTGTTCCACCACGGCCATCGCGCGTTCGAGGCTGCTGGCCATCTGTTCCCGCTGCCAAGCATCGGGGTTGATTTTTTCCAGTTTGGCAAGGTGGCCCGCAAAGCAGGCGCGGCACTGTTCGAGGTCGTCGATCTCTTGCCGCATTTCGTAGACTTCGCGGTCGATGCGGGTGAGCGTGGCGGTCAGTCGCTCGGAGAGTTCGACTTGGCACGAAACGAACTCGCGTTTGCGGGAATTCAGGGTCTCAACCTCCTGTTTTTGGCGTTCGAGTTCTTCGCGTTGCTGCTGAAGAAGCTCCAGCTGTGCTTGGGCAGCGAGGAGTTTGCCTTCGACGTCTTCACCCTGCCGGGCACCAGAGTTGGTACCGGGGTTCATTTCAAGTTGGGTGCTGCGGATTTTGAGATGGTGCGTGTGCTCGGTGACGGTTGGCATTGCCGTGGACGGGATGCGGGACAGCACGTGGTCCTTAGCCGTAGTGGTCAAAAAGAGCGAGGAAAATTATTCGGTTTTCTTAAGGATTTTCCGCGTCGGCACGAGCGCGGTTCGGGAGGGTTGTATCGTTCAAGAGGGCAGGCAGGGCGGGTGGGGGACATAGGATGAAGATCAGAGTTTCGGGGCGGGGGGGGGCTGTCATTGCAAACGGCAGGACTTCCACTGATATGATGTGGACCAGTGCTTTACAGGGTGATGTGGCTGTGTAGCTTCTCGCGGCTCAACTCCCCCCTCACCCGAAGATGCCGGAAGAAACCCTCCTGCCGGATCCGGACGAAGACCTCGTGGCTCGCGCCCGCAGTGGCGATACCCGCGCGTTCGACGCCCTGATCGTCAAATACGGCGAAAGGCTGTATGGCCTTGTCTACAACATGACTTCCCACAAGGAAGATACTCATGATTTGCTTCAGGAGGTGTTTGCGAAGGCCTATCGGTCGCTTCCGAGTTTTCGGGGGCGCTCGAGTTTCTACACATGGATCTACCAGATCGCGGTGAACACGACCTTGAACTTTCTGAAAAAGCGCAAGCGTCGGAGCGGAGTGAGTCTCAACGAGCTGGATTCCAGCGTGCATCATGATCCGGCGCTGGTCGACTCGAGTCATTTGGCGAATCCCGAAAAGCAGAGTCGGCTTCGAGAACTTCAGAAAAGATTGAACGAGGCGATGCTCGGTTTGTCAGAGGCTCACAGAACAGTGGTCACTCTGTTTGACATCCAAGGCATCCCGCATGCTGAGATCGCCCGTATCCTGAGAACTTCCGAGGGGACGGTGCGGTCGCGACTTCACTATGCTCATCTCCAGTTGCAGGCGAAGTTGCAGGATTGTTGGGAGTGAGAATTTCAAAAAAATTCTTGCAGGTGACTGAAAAATTTAGATTCTTTAACTATCAACTGCCGTGAAGCCGACCGTCGAACAGCTCGAAACCTTACTCGCACTCAAGCGCCATGAGCGTCCTGAGGAGGGGTATTTCGATGATTTTCTCCGGGAATTCCATCAGCGCCGTCGTGAAGAAGAGCTCATGAAGAGTGGCTTCGTGGGGCGTTGGAGGCAGTTGTGCCAGTGGTTCTCGGATCAAGGCGCTGCGAGATGGGCCTATGGGGCTGGTTTGGCTTATGCTGCTGTGATGATTTCCTTTCTTCTGACGCCTGATGCGTCCCAAGGAGATTCGTCTCCTGCGTTGACCCCTGTCGGTCACGAGGTGAAGGCTGCAGAGTTGGAAGCGGTCGAGCAGCTGGAGGCTCTGGACCTGCGTTCTTCTTCTCAGGGCCGGACGGGCGAGCAGGAATTCTGACGGATTTTTTCCGGATGTTTCTTTCTGCTTCGTGGCGCCATTTGGCGCGCTTTGTCCTCTTCGTTTGCCTTGGGGTTATGGCCTCGGCAGAACCCGAGTTGCGTGCCGTTTTTCCGGGCGTCTCCGGCGAGTCTTCGGCTTTTGTGGTTGGAGACGGTCGTTTCGTGGTATCGGTCGCGCTGGCTGGTGCTCGTGCAACGGATGGGCGCTTGATGCGTGGGGGGAATGAGTTGCCTGCGGAGGTATTCGTCGATCCGGTTTCCCGCTTGGTGGTCTTTCGGGTTGGGGAGGGGGCTGGGACCGCATTGTCTCTTCGCGCGGAATGTTCCGATCCCGCAGAGGCGGCGTTGCGCGCAAGCAACGGGGCGGCTTGCAGAATCCTGGGGCGGGTGAAGACGGTGGATGGAAAGATCCTGCCGCTTGCTCTACTCAAGATTGCCTACGACGGAGCGCCGGCGCTGCCCGGTGCTCCTTTGATGGATCCCTCAGGTTCGGTGCTTGCAGTGGCCCACCAGATCGATGGTGCGAAGGTTGGGTACGCGGTGCCGGTTGAGGTGCTTCGAGTGTTGCTGGAACGGGTGCGGGCAGGTGGCAGTCTGTCGAAGGGATGGATCGGGCTTCGCCTGCGGCCCGAGTCGCAGCTGCCTCAAGTCACGTTGGTGCAAGCGGGCTCGCCTGCCGCGCAGGCGGGGGTGAAGCCTGGGGATGTGCTGCTCGAGTTGGGTGATCGGCGCTTGGTGGATTATGCCGATGCGGTGAATGCCTTTTATTTTTTGCGGCCGGGTGTGGCCGAGTCCTTGAAAATTCGTAGAGGGTCGAGGGAGGTGGAAGTGTCGGTCACTCCGATCGATCGTCTTGGGAGTTGAGTTCCGGGCTGACGGGCTTTTGGTTCGCGGCATGGAACTGTCGATCAGGAGTCGCGTGGGTCGGGACGTGAAAGAAGACTTGGAGTCTGCGGCGGAACTCCGGATCGCGGTGTTCCGCGAGTTTCCTTATCTCTATGAAGGGGATCGGGTCGCGGAGTTGGGCTATCTGGCGGCTTACGTGGACGTTCCGGCTGCGATCTTTGTGATCGCCGAGGTGGGTGGGCGGGCGGTGGGAGTGTCCACAGGCTTGCCCTTGGCCGATGCGGATGAGGCCTTTCGTGCACCATTCGTGGCTGCAGGTTTGGAGCCTGCGGAGTGGTTTTATTGTGGGGAGTCCGTGCTTGAGGTGGCCTGGCGCGGACGCGGGGCGGGGCATCGATTTTTTGATCTGCGTGAGGCACACGCGCGGGCGCTGGGTTTTCGGCAGGTCTGTTTTTGTGCGGTGGAACGTGCGTCCGATCATCCTCTGAGACCGGCGGGCTATCGAGGGAATGAAGCATTCTGGTCCAAACGCGGCTACCGTCGTCGGCCGGAGTTGCGTGCGAGCTTCGCTTGGCGGCAGGTCGATTCCGGAGGGCTTGAGGTCGTCAACGAGCTGGTTTTCTGGTGTCGGGACCTGGAGGCCTAGATGTAGAACATGGGAGCTTCGCTTCGTTCCGCGAGCTGGGTGAGCGGGGTGCGTTCCAGGTGGTTGCGGAGTTCCTGCGAGATGTTTTCCCAAGTGCTCCGAACCGATCCGCCGCTTTCCCCCTCGGTGTGGGTGGAGAAGGACAGAAGAGAAGGCTCCACCGCATCGACAATTTCCCGGAGGTTGATGGAGTCGGGTTTGCGGGACAGGAGGTAGCCTCCGCTTTTCCCTCGTCTGCTTTCGATCAGTCCGGCGCGCCGGAGATCGTTGAGGATTTGCACGAGAAAGTTCGCGGACACGGCTTCGCGTTGCGCGAGTTCGTCAAGCCGTGTAATCGTCCGTCCGTCATGACGTTTGGCCAATTGGGCCATCGCGCGGCAGGCGTAATCGAGCTTTTGGGAAATCCGCATGGAGGCAAATCAGCATAATGAAGTGGCGGGAGGAAGCGCGAAGGGCGTCCGTCTTTGTCAATCAGGCGATGGAGATGTCGCCAGCTTATGGGAATGGATCCGTGGCGATGCCCGGAGGGTGGCGGAGGGAGAGCCTCAGCTGCGGGCTCTGCTGGAAGATGTGGTTCTGGGACAGCCTTGTTTGGGGGCGGCTTTGGGGCAGCGGCTTGCGCGGAAATTGGCGCGTGAGGACATGGCGCGGGACGAGCTGGCTCCCCTATTGGCAGGGATTTTTCGCGGCGAGGATCACCTCGTCGAGAGCGCGGCGCGGGATCTGCGGGCCATCGTCGAGCGCGATGCAGCTTGTGATTCACCTTTGCAGCCTCTGCTTTTCTTCAAGGGCTTTATGGCGATTTCGACTTATCGGGTGTCCCATCACCTGTGGATTCGCGGTCGCAGGGAACTAGCTCTGTATTTCCAGAGCCTCGCCAGCGAGGTGTTTGCGGTGGACATTCACCCGGCCGCGCGGATCGGCTGCGGGATTTTGTTGGATCACGCCACAAGCTTTGTGGTGGGTGAAACGGCGATCATCGAGGACGATGTCTCAATTCTCCACGAAGTGACCTTGGGAGGCACGGGCAAGCAGAGTGGGGATCGTCATCCGATTGTTCGATCGGGGGTCTTGCTGGGTGCGGGGGCGAAGATTCTAGGGCGGGTAGAGATCGGCGAGGGCGCGAAAGTGGGGGCGGGGAGCGTCGTTCTGGCTGACGTTTCGCCCCATACGACGGTGGCGGGTGTGCCAGCGCAGGTGGTGGGGTTGATCCGCGAGGAGGCCCCGGCATTGGAAATGGATCAGAGGCTCGGCTGTTGATCCGGCGTGCCCTCCGCAAAGTTTCCGCGACAAGCGTTCGCGGAAGGGGTGGGTTCAGCGCCGATTGAAGCGCGCGACTTCGCGCTGGGCCTCGCGGAGCTCGACCTTTGCTTTCAGGTCGTGGCGTTGATCCGAGTGGGTCTTGCCTTTTCCGACCCCGATCTCGACCTTCACCTTGCCGTTTTTCCAATACATCCGCAAGCAGGGCAGGGAGGCTCCTTTGATCGAGGTGGCCTGGTCGAGCTTGAGAATCTCCTTCTTGTGAACGAGCAGGCGACGGGGACGGCGGGGTTCGTGCTGGAACCAGCCGGCCGCGGTTTCCCAAGGCTGAATGTCGCAGCCATAGAGCAAGAGTTGGCCGCGTTCGACACGCGCGTAGGCATCCGAAATATTGACCTTCCCAGCCCGGATCGATTTGACCTCGGTGCCTTTCAGCTCGATTCCTGCCTCGTAGGTATCCGAGATATTGTAGTCCCGGCGTGCCTTGCGGTTGCTTGAAATCTCCGCGCTCATGGCTGATCACGCCTCAATACGGCGTGGTGGATGGCGCTCAAGGCGACTCCGTGGCACCGCCGGGGACGAGTCGGATCTTGCCTTCGATGATTTCGGTCAGGGCGATATCCGCCGCGCCCATGCTGGGGCGGACCGGAATCAACGGCGAGCGGCCGCTGTTCAGCTGACGGACCCGCTTGGAGACCATGTTGATAAGGACCAGCGGATCGCTGACAATCTCGGATGCCTTTTCGACAAGATCGCTTTTCATGGGTGTACCTGGAAACCGGGAGTGGGGCTTCGGCTGCTCGATGGGGACGATATTGTCAGGAGACATGCCTAGCCTTGAGTCCGGGGCGATTGTCCGCCGCCGGGACGGGCGAAAGATCAAATCAAGCTCTGGTTGACAAGGCTAAAAAGGGGAAAGGCTCACTTTGGCATCAGGTCGGTCCCGAAATGGCGCAGGATCATCACGGTCAGCCAGAAGCAGGCGACGGTGATTGCACAGTTGGCAGTCATCGCGCTCCAGAAGCTCCAACCGTGTCGAAGCATCCAAGGGAGGATTAGGAACATGGGGAGGGTGGGGAGGACGAACCAGAAGGTGCCCTCGGCGTGATTGGCGATTTTTGCCGGCGCCTGTTTTTCGGCATGCATCCAGAGCATGGCGATCAGCGAAGTGAAAGGCAGGGCAATCAGCAGGGCCGAGAGTCGATCGCTGAACAGTTGGATTTTCGTCACGAGCAGGATCACCAGGGCGCTGACAAAGAGCTTTGCGGCGTCCTTCGGGGTGAAGCTGATGATTTGGTCCCAGGGAATCTTGTCCATGTCCTGCTTGCGGTGAGCCCCAATCTCTAGGAAAGAGAGCGGCGTGCAATCTTTCCGTTACGTCGCCCTCTTGATTCTTGCGAGCGCTGCCTGCGGTCCGCTTTCCCTGCCGGGCAAGGCGGGGCCGGCAATGCGGATGCCTCCACTGAGTTCCGGGCAGAAGGCCGCGATTGGTGCCAAAATCTGGCGGAATGAGTGCGGCGGAACAGTCGATGGATTGACGACATGGAATGCCGGCGAGGAATTTCCGTCGTTGGGGATCGGGCATTTCATTTGGTATCCCGCCGGGTTTCGTGGCCGCTTCGAGGAGAGTTGGCCGGCTTTCGTTCATTTTGCCCGTCAACGCGGGGTGGAGGTCCCGGCGGTGGGCATGCAGCGCCATGCACCGTGGGCCACAAAGGCGGCCTTCGAGGCGGAGTTCCGCAGTCCGCGGATGAGTGGCTTGCGGGCGTGGTTGGCGGCGCATGTTCCTTTGCAAACGGAATTCATCATCGCACGGTCGCGTGGGGCGCTCCCGAGGGTGCTCGCTGCGGCTCCGGCGGGTGATCGAGCGCGCTTGCAAGCGAACTACGACAAGGTGGCATCGACACCCCAGGGCACCTACGCGTTGATCGACTATGTGAATTTCAAAGGGGACGGGACCCAGGTCGCGGAGCGCTATCAGGGTAAGGGCTGGGGCTTGTTGCAGGTAATTGGTGGCATGAGAGAGGTCCCGGCAGGGCCGGCCGCTGCCGTCGAGTTCTCGGCAAGCGCCAAGCGGATGCTGGGTCGCCGCATCGATCATTCGCCTCCCGGTCGCGGTGAGGCTCGTTGGCGCGAGGGATGGTTCAATCGCTGCGATACCTATGCTCGTCCGTTGTAGTGTTGGTGGGTCGTCGGGCTCCGGCGCGATCAGGCTCAGACCCTTCTCGGAAACATCGAACGTCTTTTCCAAGCGATGAAATCGATCCACGCCGGCCTCTCGTGGCCCCGCATCGATGACGCACCGATCGAGGTGGCCTGTCCGTTTTGCGATACCTTGCAAAGCGCGCCCCGGCTGGTCGAGGGGGATGCGGCCCACTGCTGCCGCTGTGGCGAGATGCTTTATCAAAACCGTCCGCGATCGCTCGCGCGGGCTACGGGGTTTTCGGCGGCTGCGCTGGTTTTCATGGCGTTGGCGCACTTGTTTCCGAGCATCACGGTCGATGCCGGAAGCGTCCGTCGCGAGTTGACCATTCTCGAGGCTGCCGCGGCGATGCTGCGAGAAGGGCATCCCTTGGTTGCCATGGCGGCGGTGGCCTTCACTTTGATTGCTCCGCTGTCGCTGGTTGGAGGGCTGCTTTATGTCGCGGCACCTCTGCGCTTCGGGGTCGCACTGCCAGGGGCGCGCGGGGTGACCCGCTTGTTTCAACTGTCGGAGCCATGGAACATGCTGGAGGTTTTCCTGCTGAGCATCCTCGTTGCCATGTTGAAGCTTGGCGTGGTCGGAGACATCCAGCTCGGGGTCGGGATTTGGGCGCTGGCCGGTCTGGTCTTTTGCACTGCCGCAGCCATGGCGGGGATTGATCGGCTCGAGCTGTGGGATCGGTTGGAAATCGCACTGCAAGCGAAGCGATGAAGCATTCTCGAAGCGCCGCAGCCCTGGGACTCGCGTCTTGCCACCTGTGCGGCAAGTTGAGTCCCATTGTACTGGGTCGCTGTCCCCGCTGCGGCAGTCGCCTTCACCTGCGCAAGCCGCACAGCTTGGAACGGACCTGGTGCTTCCTCTTTGCGGCGGGTGCCCTGTATTTTCCTGCGAACTTGCTGCCGATCATGGCGGTCGGCGGTCTTGGCGGCACCTCGTACGACACGATCATGTCGGGCGTGATCAATTTCTGGCGGAAAGGCGATTTGCTGGTCGCTGGGATCATTTTTACGGCGAGCATCCTGATCCCGATCCTCAAGATGCTCGCCTTGATCTGGCTTTGCCTCGCGGCAGGTGGGAGGGTGCAGGCCTCGCCGAAAGCGTTGACCCGCCTTTATCACCTGACGGAGTTGGTCGGTCGCTGGTCGATGGTGGATGTGTTCGTCGTTGCCATCCTGGTCGCGCTGGTGCAAGTCGGGGCCCTCTCGACCGTGCTTCCGGGGCCGGCGATCTTGTCCTTTGCCGCGGTCGTGGTCCTCACCATGTTCGCGGCGATGAGTTTCGACCCCCGGCTGCTTTGGGACCGATGGGCCCCGGGCGATCCCGTATCCATGCCATGACCGAACAGAATCCACCACCTGAAGAGGCTCGCGCATCGGTTCGCCAGCGCCGCCGCTGGAGCAGCGTGTGGCTGGTGCCGGTGGTCGCGGTCGTTCTCGCGGGCTGGCTGGTATGGAAGCATTATGCCGACAAGGGCCCATTGGCTTACCTGCGCTTTGAGACGGCCGAAAGCATCAAGGCCGGGGTGACCGAAGTCCGTTGCCGCTCGGTACGGGTCGGGGTGGTGGAAAAGGTCGATCTCTCGCCTGACCTTCGTTCGGTGGTCGCGGAGTTGCGGATCGATCCCGCCTATCGGGGTTTGCTCCGCGAGGGCAGCCGTTTCTGGGTGGTGAAGGTCCGCTGGTCCGCAGGGTCTTTTTCGGGGGCGAGCACCCTGATCGAAGGTGCCCACGTCGAGTTGGATCCGGGCGATGGGCAGGAGTTGGTCCATCACTTCGATGGGTTGGAAGAGCCTCCCGTGACCAGTGCCAACGTGCCCGGGTTGCGTTTGTCGCTGTTGGCCGAGGAGGCCGGGTCGCTGACGATCGGGTCGCCGATTTACTACCGAGGTTTCGAGGTTGGTCGGGTCGAGCGGCGCGAACTTGAAATCGCCAGTCGCAAGGTTCGCTTCGATGTGTTCATTGAAGAGGATTACGCCGGCTTGGTGCGCAACGGGACCTGCTTTTGGAACAACAGCGGCATCGATGTCAGCGCCGGTGCGGATGGCTTCAAGCTGAGCACGCCATCGTTTCAGGCGATGGTCGCCGGTGGTGCCTCCTTCGCAGTGCCGAAGGGCGGGATTCCGGGGGCGCCGATCGAGGACGGGACGGTCTTTCCGCTTTATTCCGATCAAGATGCTGCGGAGAAGTCCATCTTCAAGCCGGACCACCGATGTCTGGTGTTCTTCGATCAATCGGTTCGAGGTCTGTCGCCCGGTGCGCCGGTCGAATTCCGCGGCATTCCCCTGGGCCGAGTGGTGGAGATTTCCCTGGAGCACTCGCCACCGGGTGACTCGCGGGTTCCGGTGATCATCGAGATCGATACCGAAACGCTGGGCAAGACAGTCGAGGATATCGAGGATCAGGGCCAGATTCTGGGTGAGTCCGTACGACGCGGATTGCGAGCCACCCTCAGCACCGCATCGCTGCTGACCGGGGCGCTTTACATCGATCTCGATTTCCTGCCTGCCGCCGCGCCTGCCGAGCTTTCTCAGTTCGAGGGGATTGATGTGATCCCGACCGAGTCTTCCGGTCTCGCGCGGCTTCAGGACAAGGTGAACGCCATTCTCACCAAGCTGGAATCACTGCCGTTGGAGGGCACGCTGACGAAGTTCGGCGATGCCGCGGAGGAGATCGCTCTCACCGTAAAAGATCTGCGCGGCACGCTGGACGAGGCGGATGCCACTCTGGCGGAGGCCCGCAAGATCCTGGCCAGCGACGATACCCAAGGGCTTGCCGGAGAACTGGCGGCAACCCTCAAGCAGGTCCGCAGTTCGGTCGAGAGCCTCGGCCCGGAGGGGGCAATGCAGGGCGATCTCAGCCGTACGCTCGATGAACTCCGCGCTGCTCTCCGGTCCTTCAAGGCACTGTCCGATACCATCGAAAACAAGCCCAACTCACTGCTCTTCGATCGGGATCGTGCCGGCGATCCGACGCCTCGTGCGAAGGGTCGCTGAGGGCTGTCCGACCCCTATTCTGCGACCATGAAACGCCCACCGACATCTGCCTGCGGAACTTCGTGCCTCAAACGGAGCCTTCGCCGATATTTGTTTCTCGCGTCGAGTTTGCTGGCGGTCGGCTGCGCTGCGCCCAAGTCGTATTATTTTCTGAGCGCCGAGGGGCCCGCTCCGGCCTCGGGAGGCATCGGGATTGGTGTTGGGCCGGTCGTCCTAGCCAGTTACCTCGACCGTTCGAATTTTGTTTTTCAGGAAGGGGGGAATCGCATGGCAATCGTCGAGTCCCACCGCTGGGCGGGCGAGTTGGAGGAAAACATCGCCCGCGTCACCGCCGTGAATCTCGGTCGTCGCCTCGGCACGGGGAATGTCCGGACTTACCCGTGGGTCGGCGATGGCGAATTGCGCCACCAGATCAGCGTGGATATCCGGCAATTTCACGGGACTTCCGATGGCGAGGCGGTGCTGGAAGCGGCTTGGCGGGTGTATTCGTTGCCGGATCGTCGGATGAGTGCCGCCAGCTCGTGGTCGGGCAGCGAGCCCCTGCGGGCCGACGGTTACGACGAACTCGCCGCGGCGCAGAGTCGTTTGCTTGCCCGCTTGGCCGGTGAGATGGCAGCGACGGTGAAATGAGGAATTTCCGACCTCCCGGCAATTTTCGCTGGCCCGGTCGCCATCTCTCGATACGTTCATGCGAACAGCATGAATGTGGATGAAAAACTCGCGATTCTCGCCGATGCAGCGAAGTATGACGCCTCGTGCGCCAGTTCGGGAGCCACGCGCCGCGATTCGCGGGGAGGCCGTGGCGTGGGGTCGGCGGGAGGTGCTGGCATCTGTCACAGCTACGCGCCGGATGGTCGCTGCATCTCGTTGCTGAAAATCCTGCTGACGAATCGCTGCCTCTACGACTGTCATTACTGCATCAATCGCCGTTCGAGCAATGTCCGCCGCGCCGGTTTCACTGCGGAAGAAGCGATCGATCTGACGCTCGATTTTTACAAAAGGAATTACATCGAGGGTCTTTTTCTCAGTTCCGGTATTGTGCGCAGCGCCGACCACACGATGGAGCAGGTCGTGCGGGTCGCGCGGACCTTGAGAGAGGAGCACGATTTCCGGGGCTATATCCACCTCAAGACCATTCCTGAGGCGTCGTCGGAGCTCATCGCCCAAGCCGCTCGCTATGCTGACCGGATCAGCATCAATCTCGAACTTCCCAGCCAGCGCGGGCTCGATCGACTGGCCCCGGAGAAAAATCTCAATCGCACACAAGCGGCGATGGGCAGGATTCGCGATCGCCTGGATGAAGCCACGGAGCGACGCAAGGGAGGGGATCGGAAACTGCGGCACGCGACCGGGCAGAGCACTCAGGTCATCGTCGGCGCAGATGCTTCGACCGATGCCGATTTCCTGGGCCGGGCCGATGAGTTGTATCGCGGTTACAAGCTGCGGCGGGTCTATTATTCGGCTTTCAGCCCGATTCCCGAGCCTTCTTCGCTTTTGCCGCTGGCCGCTCCGCCGCTGGTTCGTGAGCACCGCTTGTATCAGGCGGACTGGCTGCTGCGCCATTATGGCTTCCGCGTGCCCGAAATCCTACCACCCGATGCGCCGAACTTGGATCTCGCGCTCGACCCCAAGTTGGCGTGGGCTTTGCGGAATCGTCATGAGTTCCCGCTCAACGTGCAGACCGCCTCCCGAGGTCAACTGCTTCGGGTGCCCGGGCTCGGTGTGCGGAACGTCGAGCGTTTGCTATCGATCCGCCGCCAAACCTGGGTCCGGCTAGAGGATTTGGCCCGGCTGCGGGTTTCGCTCCCAAAAGTGAGGCCCTTTCTCATCACCGTGGACCATCATCCGGCGCGCGAGCTGCTCGACAGCGATCGCTTGCGGGCTCGCCTCGTCAGGCAGCCGGAGCAACTCGACCTCTTTTAAGATGCGCCGCGTGGATCCAGGTGACGGCTTTGAAAGCTGGCGGGAAGCGGCCCGTGGTTTGCTGGCGGAAGGCGTTCCGCCGGGTGAGGTGATCTGGGAGGCGGGTCCGCAGACCAGTCTCTTTGACTCTCCCGCGTCTAGCCCAGGCAAGCCGCTGCGGGGGACGGTACCCCCGGCCTTCTTGGAACTGGCCCGACTGGTTGCCTGCCATCGGGATC
Organism: Verrucomicrobiota bacterium; assembly: GCA_004293445.1. Taxonomy (GTDB): domain Bacteria; phylum Verrucomicrobiota; class Verrucomicrobiia; order Verrucomicrobiales; family Akkermansiaceae; genus Haloferula. Next base: position 34,736 of record RDYP01000009.1, read on the forward strand.
CGCGGCGTTGGTCGATCCTCTATCGATTGCTCTGGCGGATTCTTCAGCCGGATGGTCGTCGCCTGCTGGAATTGGCGAGCGATCCCGACCTCGCCCAAGCGCGGACGATGGAGAAAAACGTGCGGCGAGAGATACACAAGATGCATGCCTTTGTCCGCTTCCGAAAGACCGGCGAGGACGAAAGCGGCCGCGAGCGCTTTGTTGCGTGGTTCGAGCCGGAGCATTTCATCGTCGAAGCTGCCGCACCTTTTTTTCGCAAGCGCTTTGCCAACATGGATTGGTCGATCTTCACCCCCCATGGCTGCGTCCACTGGCTCGGCGGTGTGGCAAAGTCGAGTCCCGGAGTGGAGTCCGACCCCTGCGACGATCGCGATGCGATGGAAGCGGTCTGGCGCACCTACTACCGCAGCATTTTCAATCCCGCCCGCCTCAAACTGAAGGCGATGAGCGCTGAGATGCCGAAGCGCTACTGGAAGAATTTGCCCGAGGCCGAACTGATCGAGGAGCTCGGGAGGGCCAGTGGGTCGCGGGTCGATTCCATGCTGGCGACGCCCGGCCGCGTCCCGCGAGGTCTACCGCGCAATGCCTATCTGGAATCCCTGCATCGACTCGCTGACCCCGAGTGACACGGGCCTCCTTCCGTGTCGGCGATGTCGTAGCGGGCGGCTCCGGGCGTGCTTCCGTGAATCCGTCGATGCGCGTCGATGAAGCGTCTCGCGCTGCCAAAGCCCGCTGCGTAGGCCGCTTCTTTCACCGTCAGGCTTTTCTCCGCGAGTAGATCGCGGCCGCGCCTGACCCTTGCCAGTTCCAGTTCTTGGGAAATCCCGCGCGGCCAAGAAGTCGCGAAGCGCCTCTCCAGCATCCTGCGCGACATGCCGATGTGGCGGGCGATCCCGTCGACATCGAGCGGGCGGTGGCAATGGGCCCAGATGAAATCGACCGCTCCGTCTACGGCTGGATCGCCCGAAGCGGTGGCGGTTTTCCCGTCTCCGCCTTCGTCTACCGCCAGAGCCAAGAGGCCGAGGGCGAGGGCGGAGACCCGTAGCGAATTCGACTCGGCAAGTCCTCGCAAATGGTCAAAAGCGGCATCGAGCGCGGTGGGATCGGGGATGTTGCGGAGCTCGGCGGTCGATGGAAAGAGACCCTTCGCGCGGAGTCGGTGAAGGTAGGTGCCATTGACGCAAATCCAACGTTCCGTCCATCCAGTCGCGGGGTTGGCACGATAGCGATGCCAGGTGCCGGGAGGGAGAAGGAGGGCCTGTCCGGGTTCGATACCGATTCTTCCGAGGTTCGTGCTCTCCAATTCACCCGCGCCTTTTTCGATCCAAACGACCGCGAAATCACTGAGGATGCGCCCGTTTCGCCACTCGAAATGGTAATCCGGGGGATTGCCTGCGAAGGGGTAATCGGCACCCGGAGCATGAACCATGCGGCCGATGCTGGTCAGGTAGAGTTCGCTGGCGACGTCCCGAGCTTCGACCGGCGGGTAATGAAAGCCGAACCATTCGGTCATGGTCAAAGAGCGAAGATCAGGGCTGGCGCAAAACAAGGGTTTTTTGTCGCAAATCCGGAATGCTTGAGGCTTGGCACTCGGTGTTTCGCGTCGATCTTACCATCGTAAAAGCGGATGGGCTGATTGCTCGCTTGCCTCTCCAACCCGATTCGATCCTTCCATGAGTCACGATCACTCCCACGGCAGCGCGGTTCTCAGTCGCCCGCCCGCCCATCTCGATTATTCGCTGACTGGTGAGAATGCCGCCCGTGCGGTGGAGCGTGGACTGGCGGAGGCGGATTGGTATCAGACGCCGGTTCCCCGCGAGAAGTTGCGGCAACTATTGGAGCGCCGCGATGGTCCAGCCCTCCGTGACACCTTTCTGTGGTTCGGCCTGCTCGCATTGAGCGCTTGGGGGACGATCGAACTCTGGGGCAGCGCTTGGGCGGTGTTGCCTTATCTTTTGTATGCCGTGCTTTATGCGACGGCCTCGGATTCTCGCTGGCACGAAGCAGGTCACGGCACGGCCTTCAAGACGGACTGGCTGAACAACGTGATTTACGAGATCGCCTCGTTCATGGTCATGCGCGAGTCGGTTGTCTGGCGTTGGAGCCACACCCGTCACCACAGCGACACCATCATCGTCGGGCGCGATCCCGAAATTCAAGTCTCGCGCCCGCCGAACATTCCGTCTCACGTCGCCAGTATTTTCAACATTGGCGGCTATCGTGCCTATTTCCCCTCCCTGCTGCGCCATGCCTGCGGCCGGGTCACGGCGGACGAAAAAACCTTCATCCCGGAGAGTCAGTTTCCCAAGGTTTTCCGCAACGCGAGGATCGTGCTGGCCATCTATTTCGGCATCGTCGTGCTCTCACTCGCCCTGCGGACCTGGGTGCCCTTCTTCCTGATCTTCTTACCGCACTTCTTCGGCACCTGGCTGATGATCGTACACAACACGACGCAGCATGCGGGGCTTGCGGAAAACGTCCTCGACCATCGGCTGAACTGCCGGACGGTCTACATGAACCCCTTTAGCCGCTTCGTTTACTGGAACATGAACTATCATGTGGAGCATCACATGTTCCCGCTGGTGCCGTATCATGCCCTGCCGCGGCTGCATGAGTTGGTGAAGGACGACTGCCCGCCGCCCTATCCGTCGATCCTTGCCGCGTGGCGGGAAATCCTGCCTGCGGTGCTGAGGCAGGTCCGGGAGCCGGGCTACCACGTCAAGCGCCAGTTGCCGGCATCGAAGACCCCGGTCGGCGAGGGGCCGCGGACCTCGGAGGCTCGACCGGATACCGATGGGTGGCTGGAGATTTGTGCCGCGGTCGATCTGGGGCGGGCGGATGTTATCCGCTTCGATCATGGGAAGCGGACCTATGCGCTGGTTCGCGACGAGGAAGGGAAGCTTTTTGCGACCGATGGCATTTGCACTCATGGCAATGTCCACCTGTCGGACGGCTTGGTGAAGGGAAAGATCATCGAGTGCCCGAAACACAATGGCCGCTTTCATTTGGCCGATGGCTCCGCGGCGCGCGCGCCGGTTTGCCGAGGTCTCGCGACCTATCCGATCGAGGAACGAAAGGGGCGCATCTGGCTGAATGTGAATCGTCCGGGAGGCGCGGGAGCGCGGGCGCAGACGACGCATGAGCTGCGCGTGGTGTCGAACCGCAGCGTCGCGACCTTTATCAAGGAACTGGTGCTTGAGCCGGTCGATGCAGCCGGGAAAATCGCCTTCACTCCGGGTGATTATCTCCAGCTCGATATCCCGGCTTATGAGGAGATTCGTTTTCGCGATTTCGAGATTCCGGAGCCTTTCGCCGAGGTGTGGGAGCGGCAGCGGGTCTTCGATTTGGTAGCGCGGAATCCTGAAGCCGGGCGGCGGAATAATTACTCTCTGGCCAGCAATCAGGCCAGTGAGCGGCAACTTCGCTTCAATGTCCGGATTGCCACGCCACCGCCGGGTCAGGACTGTCCGCCCGGGGTGGGTTCCGCTTATCTGTTCAGCTTGAAGCCCGGCGACGTGGTGACAGGCATCGGTCCCTTTGGTGATTTTCACCCCAAACCGACCCAGCGGGAAATGCTCTACATCGGCGGCGGGGCAGGAATGGCTCCGCTGCGAGCCCATCTTTCGCATCTGCTTGAAACTGAGAAGAGCGCCCGACGGATCGGGTTTTGGTATGGAGCGCGCTCCCGGCAGGAGATTTTTTACGACGACTATTTCCGTGAGTTGGCGGCAGGTCATCCCAACTTCTCGTTTCACCTCGCGCTGTCGGCGCCTTTGCCGGAGGACCACTGGGATGGATCTTCTGGATTCATTCACGAGGTGGTGCTCGCTGAATACCTCCAGAGCCATCCGAATCCGCAGGCGATCGAATATTACCTTTGCGGTCCGCCGATGATGATCCGCGCTTGTAATAAGATGCTAGCCGACCTGGGGGTGCCGCCGCGTCAGATCGCTTACGACGAATTCTAATCGCCCTGCGATGCCGAGAGTGGCGCGCCCTCGCGTTCGAGGAGGGCGCGCTTGAGATCGGCTCCCCAGCGGTAACCGGAAAGGCGTCCGTCGGCGGCGATGACCCGATGGCAGGGAATGATGAATGCCAGCGGGTTGGCGGCGCAGGCGGTGGCAACCGCGCGGGCGGCGCTGGGGTGGTCGATCTTGTGGGCGAGTGCCTGATAACTCGTGGTATGGCCGACTGGGATGTCCCGAAGCGCTTGCCAGACGAGGCGTTGGAAATCGGTCCCTAATGGATCGAGCGGTGGATCGAAGGCCGATCGCGGATTTTCGAAATGAGCGATGAGGAGATCGCCCATGAGCGAGAGATCGCCGTGGTCCTCTTCGAGAGCGGCGGAGGGAAATCGCTGCCGCAAGTTGGCCAGTAGTTCGTTCTCGCTGCGACCGGGGAGCAGCGCCCGCAGGCCGTATCGACTGCTCGCGATGAGCATCAGGCCGAAGGAAGTGTGCAGGGTGCGATACTGCAAGGGCTCGGCAGCGCCTGCCCTGCGGGTCTGCCCGAGTTTCATCTGGGCATGGATTTCACGCAGCGATCCGGACTGGGTTTCCATCGCGCAGTGCGCGGGCAACTCAATGCTGGTGGTGGTTGGTGGACGACTGCTTGAGCATGTCGTAGGAAGTTCCGCAGTACATGCAGCGGAAGCGGTTGGTAAAGAGCACGCCGAAGACTGCGGTGGTCCCGTAGTTGAGAGGACGCAAGCGATAGGCCTTGCCGTGTTTTACCGCGCGGCTGTCGAAGAGCGGGGAGCCCTTGCATAAGGGGCATCGTGCGGAGCGGCGACGGACAAAAGAGACGATCCAAGTCAGCAAGGTTGCGACTGCGGCGGAGATCACAGGGGTGATCGACACCGACTTGGGATCGCGGAGTAGCAATACCAAGAGAACGAGCGTCGTAAGGAGGCAGAGATAGTGAAGCAGCGTGAAAAAAACGGCGGCCCGAATCGGTCGCCTGTCGTGAACCGAGCGGGCCTTGGAGGATCGATCGGTGTGGGATGAGGAAGTCATAGCAAGAGCGGGGCGCGGAGATAGGCCAAGGGTGATGAATTATGCAAGTCATGACAGCAAACATCGTGCCCCGCTCGGATTCGGCGTGTGTCAGCGGAACAAAATCGGAATGACGAGGATGGCGAGGATGTTGACGACCTTGATCATCGGATTCACGGCAGGACCGGCGGTGTCCTTGTAGGGATCGCCTACCGTGTCGCCGGTGACGCTCGCGGCGTGGGCAGGTGATCCCTTGCCGCCGTGGTTGCCGTCTTCGATGAATTTTTTCGCGTTGTCCCAGGCACCACCGGAAGAAGTCATGGCGATGCCGATGAAAAGACCGGTCACGATGGTGCCGACCAGAACGCCGCCGAGGGCCTCCGCACCGAGTCCGGGAATCATCGCAACAGCGACGACGAAGATGAGTGGCAGGAGTGCGGGAAGAATCATCTGGCGCAGAGCGGCCTTGGTGACGATGTCCACGCATTGTCCGTAATCGGGTGTCTGGCTACCATCGAGGATGCCTGGCTGGGCCTTGAGCTGGCGTCGGACCTCGCGCACGACCGCTCCAGCGGCGCTGCCCACGGCATCCATCGCGTAGGCGGTGAAGGAGAAGGGAAGCAGGCCACCGATGAAGAGGCCGATCATGACTTGTGGATTCATCAGATCGAAGACGAAGTCGCGATCGAGGTGGGCCTTGAGTTCCTCGACGTAAGAGCCGAACAGAACCATGGCGGCGAGTCCGGCGGAGGCGATGGCGTATCCTTTGGTGACGGCTTTCATGGTGTTGCCGACCGCATCGAGTTCGTCGGTGATGCTGCGCACCGAGGGGTCTTGGCCGCTCATCACGGCGATTCCGCCGGCGTTGTCGGTGATGGGGCCGAAGGCATCGAGCGAGATGATGATGCCCGAAAGGCTGAGCATGCTGACCACTGCAACGGCGATTCCGTAGAGACCGGCTTGAGAATGGCAGAGCCAGATGGATGCGGCGATGCAGAGGACCGGCAGAACGGTGGCGTGGTGGCCTGTGCTGATGCCGGCGATGATATTCGTGGCGTGGCCGGTTTTGCAGGTTTCTGCCAAGCGTCGGACGGGGCGGCAGGCGGTGGAGGTGAAGTAATTGGTGATGCCGACTGCTGCGAAGGTGAGCACGATGCCGACCATCACGCAGGTGAAGAGGGCGGTGGCGGTGACCGCCTTGCCTGAGAAATCCAGTGCCTGTGGGAACATGGCCCGGGTGGCAGGCCAGAGAAGCAGGGCCGAGACGAGGCCGCTGACCACCACGCCGCCGATCAGGGCCCGGGTGGCGGAGATGCGGGCCAGATTGACGAACAGGATGCCGAGCAGTGCGCCGAGGATCGAAACGCCGCAGATCACGAAGGGATAGACCAGAGCCGGTGCGGCGTGGTTGGTCGCGGTGAGGTAACCGACGAGGACGCCGCCGATCAGGCTGACGGCGTAGGTTTCGAAGACGTCCGCTGCCATGCCCGCGCAGTCGCCCACGTTGTCACCGACATTGTCCGCGATGGTAGCGGGATTGCGAGGATCGTCCTCTTGGAGATTTTGTTCGATCTTGCCGACGAGATCCGCGCCGACGTCGGCAGCCTTCGTGTAGATGCCGCCACCGAGTCGGGCGAAGACACTGATCAGCGAGCTGCCGAGGGCGAGGCCGATGAGCGAGTCGATCGCCACCTTTTGACTATGGGAAAAGGACAGCACGAGCAGGTAGAAACCGCCGACCGATAGCAGGCCGAGGGCGACGACGAGCAGTCCGGTGACCGCGCCGCCGTTGAAGGCGACCCGCAGGGCGGGATGGGAGCCGATCGATGCAGCTTGGGCGGTGCGGACATTCGCGCGCACGGCAATCATCATGCCAATGTAGCCAGCGGCGAGCGAGCAGACCGCGCCGACTACAAAGCCGCCGGCGGTCGTCCAGTCGCGCAGCATGCCGATGCCAACGAACATGAGTGTGGCGATTCCGGAAATGGTAGCGAGTTGTCGGTGGAGGTAGGCTTTCGCGCCGGCTTGGATGGCGGCTCCAATTTCTGCCATGCGGGAATTTCCGCTGGAGCTGGAGAGGACCATTCGGATGAGGACGATGGCTCCGAGTAATCCGGCCACGCCGAGGGCGAGGGACGAGACGATGCCTTGATCGATCAGGAATTGCTGCATGGGGTCTTTTTTGGGTATGAGACGAATCCCGAGCTTGAAGCTTCGACTTGGGCTGACAAGTCGAAAGCCGACCATACAGCGGGCCGGATTTCCACGCGCCGACGCGGCTTGGTAAAGGGTGGGGGCGGAAGAATGTGGCGGGCTCCGAAGGGCGATGCCTGATCGGGTGAAGGTCGCTCCATGGCATCATGCATCCTGTCGTGGAAGTCGCTCGACGGGATGGCGGCAGGGGCTTAGGAAATTGCGCGGATGGGATCCTTCGATCGTGACTATTTTCAGCGGGAGCGGCGGGATGCGGCGCGTCCGTCCCTGCCTTCGGTCACGAAGTGGTTGTTGATCGCCAACTTGGTGGTTTTCGTGATCGATTTTCTAGGTCGTCCCGGGTCGGTGATTCCGGAATTTGGTGTGATCAACACGAATTTGTGTTTCACGGTCCGTTCGGCCTTTCAAGAGGGGCGGATCTGGGAACTGCTGACCTTCCAGTTCCTTCACGCAAGCATCGGGCACGTCGTGTTCAATTGCGTCGGCCTGTATTTCTTCGGCCCCTGGATGGAACGATGGTGGGGTGCGCGGCGTTTTGTGGCTTACTATCTGGCCTGCGGGGTGGGTGGTGCCTTGTTTTACACCCTGTTGACCTTGGCCGGGATTCTGCCGGAGCGGGGTTTGTTGCCAGGGGTCGAGACCCCTTTGGTGGGGGCTTCCGCGGGGCTTTACGGGTTGCTGGTAGGGGTGGCCTTCATTGAGCCGAAGGCGGTGGTGCAGTTGCTGATCCCGCCGGTGCGGTTGACGATGCGGAATGCGGCACTGGTGTTCATCGGCTTGGCGGTTCTGGTGATCGTCGGCGACATCTTGTTAGGTGGTAGTCTCTTTCAGAACAGCGGGGGTGAGGCGGGTCATTTGGGAGGGGCCTTACTGGGCTTTTTACTGATGAAATTTCCCTTCCTGCTCGGCAAGGGAAGTCGGCCGGGCAAGATCATCCGGCCCAAGGAATTTCGTCGGAAATCGGCTCCGAAATTGCGGCCGCGCAGTGAGATCGATCTTGCGGGTGCCGGTGAAGTGGATCGGATTCTCGACAAGATTGCCCGCGATGGTTTGCAGAGCCTGAGCGAGGAAGAGCGTAAGACCCTGCACAAGGCTGCCGAGGCCTACGACAAATCATGACTGACGCTGAAATGATCGAGTGCCCGGACAAGGGCCGGCAAGTGGAGCGCCTGCGGGCCATCATGCATCGTCTGCGGGCTCCGGGGGGCTGTCCGTGGGATGCGGAGCAGACTCACGCGAGCTTGGTTTCGAATCTGATCGAGGAAGCCTATGAAACTGTCGATGCCATCCAGCGCGGGGATATGGCCCATTTGGAAGAGGAGCTGGGTGACTTGCTGCTCCAGGTGATTTTCCACAGCGAACTGGCGGAAGAGGTGGGGAGTTTCGACTTCGATGACGTGGCGCGTGGCATCTGTGAGAAGCTGGTGCGGCGTCATCCCCATGTGTTCGGGGAATCGGCGGTCGCGGGTACGGACGCGGTGCTGAAGCAGTGGGAAGAGATCAAGCGGGGGGAGAAAGGTGCGGAGGCGGCAGCCTATCTGCACGGAACTGGCAAAGGTTTGCCGTCTTTGCTGCGGGCATCGAAGTTGCAGAAGAAGGCGGCGAAGGTTGGCTTTGATTGGCCGACGGAGACGGGGGTATTGGCAAAGATCCATGAGGAGCTCATGGAATTGGAAGCGGCGGTGGATGCCCAGGATCTGACGGCAGTCGACGAGGAGCTGGGCGACTTGTTATTCTCGGTGGTGAATTTGGCGCGTTTTCGCAAGCTGGATCCCGAAATCGTGCTGGCGGCGGCGAACGACAAGTTCGAGCGTCGCTTCAACGCGATGGAGAAGCGCCTCAAGGCCGCGGGGGTCGACCTTGAAACGGCGAGCGAAAGTCAGATGGATGAGGCGTGGGATGCCTTGAAAAAAGAGCGGAGCTGACCGGCCTCAGTTGAGGCGCGCCTTCACCTGCTCGATTTCCTCGGTCAGCGCTTCCCAGCGGGTGATGGAGGATTCGAGGCGTTGGGTGACTTGCTCGACGGTGTTGCTGACGAGGCGGAACTTGGCGGGCGAGGCGATGACTTCGGGTTTCGAAAGGTCAGCGGTGGCGTTGGCTTGGGCCACCTCGAGATCGGCGATGCGTTTTTCCAGAGTGACGAGTTCGTCTTCCAGCGGCTTCAGCACTTGGGTGCGGAGCTGGCGCTGCTCGGCTTCGATGCGTTTTTGGTCCTTCCGGCTGGGCGCGGTGTTGGACTTCTCGGGATTGGCCTTGGCTTCGGCGGCTGCAGTGGCAGCGGCTGCCCGTGAGGACAGGGTGGTGCCGCCTTTTTCGTCGGCGGTTTTCTCGAGGTAATAGGTGATGTTTCCTTGGAAGAGCCGTGGGTCCTCGCCCGGTCGGAATTCGAGGGTTTTGTGCACGACGGGATCGAGGAAGGCGCGGTTGTGCGAGACGATCATCACCGTCCCGGCGTAGTCGGCGAGGGCGCGCTGAAGAACCTCCTGCGACTGCATGTCGAGGTGGTTCGTCGGTTCGTCGAGGATGAGGAAATTGGCCGGGGCGACGAGCATGCGGACCAGTGCAACGCGGGACCGCTCGCCGCCGGAGAGGACGCCGACTTTTTTGAAGACATCGTCGCCGCGGAAGAGGAAGCACCCGAGGAGATTGCGGCAATAGGGCGCGGATTCGCGGCTGGCGACCTCCGAGACGGTATCGAGCACGGTCTTCGTGGGATCCAGCTCATCGGCGTGGTTTTGCGAGAAGAACGAGGTGGCGACCTTGAGGCCGAAGTTGTGTTCGCCGTCATCGGGCGCTTCCTGACCGGTGATGATGCGGCAGAAGGTGGACTTGCCGGCACCGTTCGGCCCGACGATGGCCATGCGTTCGCCGCGGTTGATTTCGAAGTCGAAGTTTTTGAAGACTTCGAGGGGTCCGTAGGATTTGGAAACCTTCTCCAATTTGGCGACGAGATTGCCGCTGTTGGGGGGAGGCGGGAAGCGGAAGTTCATCACCGCGTCGGCGGCCTCGGGGGCCGGGATGCGTTCGATTTTATCGAGCATCTTGATGCGCGACTGGACCAGCGTCGCCTTGTTGGCGGAAGCACGGAAGCGGTCGATGAAGCGTTGGATGTCGGCGATTTCGCGTTGCTGGGCAGTGTACTGCTTGAGCTGGATTTCGCGGCGTAGGACCGACTCGGTTTCGTAGTAGCTGTAGTTGCCGGCGTATTCCTCGCAGCGGCCGTGATGGAAGGCGAGGGTGCGGGTGCAGAGGGTATCGAGCAGGGCGCGGTCGTGAGAGATCAGGAGGATGGCGCCGGGGTAATTGACGAGGTAGGCCTCGACCCAGCGCTGGGTGCCGATGTCGAGGTGGTTGGTCGGTTCGTCGAGCAGCAGGACTTCGGGCTCCTGGAGGAAGAGCTTGGCCATGGCGATGCGCATTTGCCAGCCGCCGGAGAAGTGGCCGCAGTCGCGATCGAAGTCTTTCTTCGAGAAGCCGAGCCCCTGGAGGACGGACTCGACCTTGGGCTTCATGCGAGCGGGATCGGTGTCGTCGAGCATGAGCTCAAGCTCGCCGATCTCCTCCAGCAGGTCGCCGTAGGGCGAGGAACGGGGGTCGAGCTTTTCGAGCTCGGCGGAGAGTCGGTCGATCTTTTCCTGAAGCGCGATCGTTTCACCGAAGGCGCGCATCGTTTCGTCCCAGAGGCTGATGCCTTTCACGTGGATGCCTTCTTGGGGGAGGTAGCCGACGCGGGTGTTTTTCGGTACCACGACCTTGCCGCCGGAGACCTCGACGATGCCGGCGATGGCCTTCATGAGCGTGGATTTCCCTGCGCCGTTGTGGCCGGCGAAGGCGATGCGTTCCCGGGGGAGGATCGAGAAGGTAAGGTCCGAGAAGAGGACGCGGGCGCCGTATTCGACGCGGAGATTGTGGACGGAGAGCATGCGGCGGGCGGAGACTTGCGGGCGCGGGCGGCGCGGTCAAGGGAGGCGCGGGGCCGAGGGCTCTAATTTTCCGGGGAGCTCAGCGTTTGCGAGCTGGCAATCGTTTTCCGGTCACGCGTGCCTTGATGAGGTTTGGGCAGACTCCCTTGGTGCGGAGTTGCTCGCAGCAAGCCTCGATTTTGATCGATTGGCGGACGGGTCTGAAACCGAGGCGGCGGGTCAGGCAGTCGTTGAGCAGCTCGAGGTGGGAGTCCTCGAATTCGACCACCTTGCCGCAGTCGATGCAGACGAGGTGGTTGTGGCTGGGTTTGTCGACGAAGTTGGGGTCGTAGGTTTTGAGATCGCCGCCGAGATCGATTTCATGGAGCAGGCCGGCTTCGACCAGCAGGGCGATGGTCCGGTAAACGGTGGCGCGGGACACGCCGGCGTTGGCCTTGCGCGAGCGTTCGAAAAGCTCCTCGGAGGTGAAATGTTCGTCGTTCGCGAAGGCGCTGCGCACGATGGCATCGCGCTGCGGGGTGCGGCGGAGGCCTTTTTTGCGGATGAATGCGTCGAGCCGGTTGAGAATGGAGGAATCCACGCGGGAAGGGTAGCAATGGTCGCGGGGCCGGGGGAAGGCTGAAGCGCGGGTGCAGGATTTTCCGGGTTGGCAAGGGCCGAAGGATTGCTTGAATGCCGTTGATGACGTTCAGGAATTTCTGCGTGCTGCTGCTGCCTTTGATGGCTTTTTTTTCCTGTGCGGAGCGGGAGGTGCTCGAGGTGTGGCCCTTGCATTTGCGGAGTGGGGCACCCGGTGAGGGCGACGACGCGATGCTGCGCGGCGAGTTGAGGGGGCGGATGCACGGGGCGGTGACGGTGGCGGAGCAGGCGGAGCGCTTGGGGCATTATTACACGGTCCGGTGGGAGGATGGTTCCGCGGCCGAGGGCGAATTGCTTTTCGAGTTCCAGCAGGGTGCGACGGGCAGTCGCGTGAAAACGATGCGGCATCGGATTGGTGCCGGCGAGGGTTCGGGCAAGAAGGAGTTTCTGATTCTGGGTGAGGAATATCGGAAGGGCGGCCGGGTTTTGGCTTGGCGTTGCCGATTGTTCCGTGAGGGGCGGGAGATTGCTTCCCGGCAATCGTATCTCTGGCAATAACGCGTTTTTGTGCGAGATGCGCGGTTGACCACTGCAGGCGGTGGAATCTATCGTCTCCCCGTCGTGAGCACGACCGAGCTTTCCCTGTGAGTTCCGAAAACGCCATTCTGGTCGGAGTCTTCGACGGATTCACTTGGATTCGCTGCGAGGGCAAAGGATCGTTCGTCATCAGCCCGGCGCTCAAGGAATGCGTGGAAGGTCGAATTTCTGCCGGCGAGCGTTGTCTGGTGATCGATCTCGAGGCCTGCACCGGCATGGACTCCACCTTCATGGGACAGTTGGCGAGTTTCGCGGCGCGGCTTTCCAAGCTGGGGGTTTCGGGCGGGGTTCAGATTGCCAGTCCGGGCGAGCGGAACCGAAGTTCGCTGGAGGATTTGGGACTGGACTGTTTGTTGGTGATCGATCCCCCCGTCGCGCCGTGGCGAGGCCGGGTTGCCGATTTTCGGGCGATGCTGGAGCCTTATCACATGGGCCGTTTGCCAGGCATGCAGGAGCGGGCGCGGCATATTCTCGATGCTCACAAGACCTTGTCGGCAACCAACGAGGACAATGCCCGGAAGTTTGCCGGGGTGGTCGGGATTCTTGAAAAGGAAGTGCAGGATCAGGAACGGCAGGCGGATTGAGCGGGATCGGCGCGAATCATGGACCCCCTCATCCCTTACCTGCTGCTCGCGTTTGCCTGGATCGGGCTGGGACTCGCTTTTTTTCGGCAACGTCGCAAACTTGTGGCGAAGCGGGCAGAATTGTCGGCCTTCGAGGGCGAGGAGCAACGGATGTTTGCTTTCCTCCACGAATTGGGTTCGGCGATTGGCAGCGACACGACGATGGCCGGGCTCTATCGTCTGATTGTCGATGGCGTGGGCCGGGTGGTGGCGGCGCGAGGAGGGGCTTTGTATCTCTTGGACGAGTCGCGACAGCATTTGCAGCCGAGGTATCTCTCCGAGGCCTGTCCTCCTTTGGTGGGGGTGCCGATGGAGGTTCGCAAGAAGGCGGAGCGTGATCCGCGGGCTTTGGAAAGTCATCTGCGTCTGGCTCAGGTGCCGGTCGATGCGGGGATTTTCGGCGCGGTGTTGGCGGTTGGCGAGGCACAGAGCATTCGCGATGTGAAAGCACACGAGGCTTTTCGGGATGGCTTCACTCGTTTCGGCGAAGACGTCGGGGCCATGGTGGCGCCTCTGAAACATGGAGGACGCGATCTTGGGGTGCTGGCGGTGGCTCGCGATCGGGCGGATGGTCCTTTCACGCCGAATGACTTCGCGGTGTTTCGCACGATGGCGGAGCAGTCCGCCTTTGCGATCGGGAATGCGCTGGTCCATCGGGAGGCTAGTGAGAAGCGTCAGATGGAAGGTGAGTTGCGCAATGCTCGCGAGGTGCAGCGGGTGCTGCTACCGCAGGGGGAATCGGTGGTGCCGGGCTATCGGCTGAGCGGGACGAACGTTCCGGCGAGAATCATCAGCGGAGACTACTACGATCACCTGGATCTCGGCGGCGGGCGTCATGGGGTGGTGATTGCCGACGTGTCCGGCAAGGGGGTCGCGGCGGGGCTGTTGATGGCGATGTGCCGCAGTGTGCTGCGGTCGCTGGCGGGTTCCCATCATGATCCGGCAGAGGCTCTTGCCCGGGTGAACCGTCAGCTTTTTCCGGACATCCGGGAGGACATGTTCATCAGTCTGTTTTACGCGGTGATTGAGGGTGACAGCGGTTTGGTAAGGCTTGCGCGCGCAGGGCACGATCCGGCTTTGTTGTATCGTGCTGCCGAGCGGACTGTCACGCTGCTCAAGCCCCCCGGGTTAGCTTTGGGAATCGACGAGGGCGATGTTTTCGAGCGGGTGACGCGGGTGGAGGAGATTCAGCTGAATCCCGGGGATTGCCTTTTATTTCACACAGATGGAGTGAAGGAAGCGGTCGATGCTGCCGGGGAGGAATTTGGGATGGATCGGCTGCGCGAGGCATTCCGGGAAGGCGCTTCGCTGGGCGCGGAGGCCACGGTGCTGGCGGTCGAGCGCGAGTTGGCCCGCTTCGCCGGAGAGGCTCCGCAGATGGACGATGTGACCCTGGTGGCTTTGGAAAAGCGCTGAGCCGGTAGAACGGCGCGGGTCAGTTTTCGGCGAATTCGTCGCGCTTGTCGTGCCACGCGGTGCTTGACTTGCGCGGCGGGCTCGGGCAGTCCCCGCCCATGGCCAAGCTTTCGATTCGCAACCTCGACGTCACCGGCAAGGAAGTCCTGATGCGCGTGGACTTCAATGTCCCGCTCAAGGATGGCGTCATCACTGACGATACCCGCATTCAAGCCGCCGTGCCGTCGATCAAGCATCTGCTTGCCGGCGGTGCCAAGCTGGTGCTCTGCTCTCACCTCGGTCGTCCGAAGAGTGCCGGCGATGCTCAATTTTCGCTGGCTCCTGCCGCCGCCCGCCTCGCCGAAATCCTCGGTCAGGAAGTGAAATTGGCGCCTGATTGCATCGATGCCGAGAGCGCGGCATTGCGTGCCGCCTTGGAGCCCGGCCAAGTGCTCTTGTTGGAAAATACCCGCTACTATCCTTCCGAAGAAGCGAACGATCCCGACTTCGCCGAGGCCCTTGCTGGCAGCGCGGAAATCTACGTGAACGACGCTTTCGGCACCGCTCACCGCGCCCATGCCTCGACCGAGGGCGTGACGCATTTCGTCGAGCGGAGTGCGATGGGCTTCCTGATGGAGCGGGAGCTCGAGTACCTCGATGGCAAACTTCAGGCACCCGAGAAGCCTTTCCTCGTCATCATGGGTGGCGCGAAGGTTTCCGACAAGATTCAGGTGATCACCCGCCTGATGGAAAAGGCGGATGCTTTCCTGATCGGTGGCGCGATGGCCAACACCTTCCGCAAGGCTCAGGGCTACAAGACCGGCAATTCCCGGGTGGAGTCGGACAAGCTCGATCTTGCGCTGGAGATTCTCGCCAAGGCCGAGGCGAAGGGTGTGCGTTTCCTGCTGCCTGCCGATACCCGCGTGACGCAGGAATTCAAGGAGGGTGCGGAGACGAAGTGCACCGCGCCCTATGAGCAAGGCGGCGAGACGCCGGATGGCTGGGAAGGGATCGATATCGGTGATGTCGCAATCGGCGAGTTCGTCGCGGAAGTGGCGAAGGCCAAGACCATCATCTGGAACGGCCCGATGGGTGTGTTCGAGATCGATAGCTTCGGCCACGGCACCAAAGCGGTCGCGGAAGCGATGGCGGCGAGCGATGCGGTGACAATCGTAGGCGGTGGCGACTCGGTGACCGCGGTCAACAAGTACGGGCTCGATGATAAGATGACTTTCATTTCCACCGGTGGCGGTGCCTCGCTGGAACTTCTCGAAGGCAAGGAACTGCCCGGCGTGGCCGCGCTTTCCGACGTCTGATTTGGCCTGAATCGCGCTGTCTACTCTCCCAATAATAACGATCATGATCCGTAAACCCATCTTTGCCGCCAACTGGAAGATGAACAAAGGCCCCTCGGAAACCGAGGACTTCGCCCGCAGCTTCCTGTCGAAGGTTCAGAACCGGACCTTCCCTTGCGATATCGTCATTGCGCCGCCTTTCGTGTCGCTGGCAAAAGCAAGCGAGGTGCTTGGCAACGTGTCGAGCGTCGCACTGGCCGCCCAGAACTGTTCTCAGTTCGACTCCGGTGCCTACACGGGAGAGATCAGCGCGATGATGCTGAAGGAATTCTTCGTGCACTACGTGATCCTCGGTCACAGCGAGCGACGTGCGATTTATCTGGAGACGGACGAGGTCATCAACGCGAAGGTCCGCAAGGCCCGTGAACTCAATCTCCGACCGATTTTCTGTGTTGGCGAGACCCTGCAGGAGCGCGAAAGCGGCCTGCTGGAGAAGGTGCTTCGCACGCAGGTCGTCGAGGGACTCAAGGGCTTGAGTGAGCGCGATTTGTTGGACACTGTGATCGCCTACGAGCCGGTCTGGGCGATCGGCACTGGTGTCACCGCGAGTGCCGCGCAGGCCCAGGAGGCCCACGCTTTTGTTCGGTCTTTGGTCGCCGAGCAATTTGGTGCCGAGAGTGCTGCGAAGATCCGCATTCAGTACGGTGGTTCGGTCAAGCCGAGCAACGCGGCTGAACTGATGGCGTGCCCGGACATCGATGGCGCGCTGATCGGTGGTGCCTCTTTGGAGCCGCAGAGCTTCCTCGACATCATCGAGAACGGAGTCGCCTGAGCCTGCTGAGAGATCAGCAGCGGGTGAGCAGGGCGCAGATGTCCAGTCTTCGCGGTCGTGTTATCGGTCGCGTAGGCTGGTGGAAAGCGCTGTGGCGAGTTCTTGAATGTGGGCTTCGTCGAAGATGGAGAGGTGTTGTCCGGGAACCGGAATGATATCGAGCCCTCCCTTCGCGAGTTCCGTCCAGCCGTAGTCTTTAGGCCACGCGATCTTGTCGTTGGCGGTCATGGCTTTGAAGAGAGTGATTTTCCCAGCGAAGGGGCGGGGGTGATATTGCTGGGTGGCGCGCCAGTTTTCCTCGCGGACTTGGATGCGGCGGAGATCGCTATGGGCCTCGGCTGGACCATGGGCGATGGCGGTGGCGACTTCTTGTTTTACGCGGTGGTGAGTGCGGATGCCTTCGGCGATGCGGGAGCGGAGTCGTGCGAACTTGGTGGCAAGCGGCAGGTGGGCTTGTTGTCGCCAGAAGGTGGTGAAGCGGCCGAAGGGAGATAGTCGCTTGGCGGGGGCAACGGGGTTTTGGGTATCGAAGAGTCCGAGGAAATCGACCTGGTGGCCACGTCCGACGAGTTGGCAGGCCATTTCGTGGGCGACGATGCCGCCGAAGGAGTAACCGGCGAGGCGGAAGGGGCCGTGGGCTTGGATGGCGAGGATTTCGCTGAGGTAGGCAGCGGCGGTTTCCTCAACGCTGGATTTGGGGATGGGGCCGCTGTCGCTGAGGGCGCGGGCTTCGATGGCGTGAAGTGGGCCATCGTACGCTGCGAGTTCGGCGAGCCTGCGGTAGAATAGTACGCCGCCATCGCCACCATGGACGCAGAACAATGGGGTGGCGTCGCCCTCTTGTTTGAGGGTGACGAGGAGGCCCTTGTTTCCGCCGGCAATTTGGGTGCTCTGGTGCTCCGGTGTGAGCAGGGTAGCGAGGCGGGCAATGGTCGGGTGGGTGAGCAGGGCGGCGAGTGGCAGGGTGTGGCCGAAGTCGCGGTGAAGGCGGGAAAACAGGCGCAGTGCCATCAGCGAGTGCCCGCCGAGGGCGAAGAAATCATCGTCACGGCCGACTTTGGCGATCCCTAACAGCTCGCACCACAACGTGGCGAGTGCCTGCTCGAGGTCGTTTGCTGGCGGGGCTGTAGCGTGGGCTTTGGAAGAGGCGGCTTGTGCGGGGTCGGGCAGGGCGGCTGCATCGATTTTGCCGTTCGGGGTGATCGGGAATGCGGGGACGATCGCGACTCCATTGGGCCGGAGGAAGGATGGCAGTCGTTCGGCGAGCCATGCGTCTAGGGTTGGGGCGTCGAGGTGGCTGTCGCGATCGACTGTGGCCCAGGCGAGGATGCGCTTGGTTTCGGCTCCTCGGCCGCGGACCGCGACTTTCGACTGGCGGACTTCGGGGTGGGAGGCGAGGACGGCCTCGATTTCTCCGAGTTCGATGCGGAAGCCGCGGACTTTCACCTGATGGTCGCGGCGGCCGATGAATTCGATGCGGCCATCGGCAAGTCGGCGGCAGAGATCCCCGGTTTTGTAGAGGCGGCCAAAGTTCGGGTGCTGGATGAATTTCTCGGCGGTCAGGGCTGCGTCGCCATGATACCCGAGCGCGAGGCCGTCGCCGCCGGTGTGAAGTTCCCCGGGAATTCCCACTGGGAGGAGTCGACCGGAATCGTCGAGGATCACGACCGTGGTATTCGCTATGGGTCGGCCGATGGGGATGGAGGTTCCCTCTGCATCGCTTGCGACGATGCTATGGCAGGTGGTGAAAGTGGTGTTTTCGGTGGGACCGTAGCCATTGATCAGGCGGGTGGTGGGCAGGAGCTCGAGGGCGCGCCGGACGTGGGGCACGGACAGCACGTCGCCGCCGGCAATCAGTTGGCGGAGGCCTGTGAGCGAGGCGGCATGTTCCTCGATCATCACCTGAAAAAGTCCGGCGGTCAGCCAGAGGGTGGTCACGCCATGGTGGCGGACAGCGTGGGCAATGGCTTCCAGGTTCTTGCCTCGATCCGGGATGACGAGGCGGCCGCCGTGGAGCAGTGGACCCCAGATTTCGAGGATCGAGGGGTCGAAGGTGAGCGGGGCGGAGAAGAGGAAGGTCTCGTCCGGTGTGATCGCGATGAAGTCGTTGTTAGAGACCAGGCGGATCACCCCGCGGTGAGGGATGAGCACGCCCTTCGGCTTGCCGGTGGAGCCGGAAGTGAAGAGGAGGTAGGCGGGATCAGAGGGTCCATGTTTCGCCGCCGGCAGTAAGGTTAGATCCTTGGCGAGTCCGGCCTGCGGGATGGGGATCAGTTTGCCGCGCCACTTTTCAAAGGCCTGTTCGTGGGGGGGCGTGGCGAGGGTGATTCGGATGCCGGACTCTTCCAACAAGAGGGCGAAGCGTTCGGCTGGGTAGTCGGGATCGAGCGGAACGCAGGCGGCTCCTGCGAGGATGATGCCGAGCAGGCCGGTGATGGTTTCAAAAGAGGGGCGGGTGCAGAGTCCGACGAGTTCGCCGGGTGCGAGGCCGGTGGTGATGAGTTGGTGGGCGATGGCGGTGGCGTCGGCGTGGAGTTGTCGGTAATCGAGCTGCTGGTCGCCGAAGACGAGTGCGATGCGGTCAGGCGTGGCATTGGCGATCTTTTCGAAAAGTTCGCCGATGGTCGCGTCGCGTGGGTAGTCGCTGTGGGATCCCGCCCAGTGGTGGCTCAGGCATTCGTGCTCCTCGCGGTTCAGGATTTGCAGGGCCGAGATCGGGCGCTCCGGGTCGGCAGCGACTTCCTCCAAGAGTTGTTGGAAGTGACCAAGCATGCGTTGGGCGGTGGCGGACTCGAAGAGATCGCTGCTGTAGTCGCAGCAAACGCTCCAACCGTCCGCGTGCTCGGTGGTGAAGAAGTTGAGATCGAAGATGGCTCCCGGCGACAAAGGGGGCAGCAGCTTTGCTTGAATGCCGGCGAAGTGTCGGGGTGGGGTGGAGATTTGGTGGGTGAAATTGATTTGGAACAGGGGATTGCGGCCGGGGTCACGATCGGGCCGCAGTTCACGGACGAGTGAGCCAAAGGGGAGGTCTTGGTGTTCGACCGCTTCGAGCACGGTGTCGCGCACCCGACGGAGCAGACTCGTGAAGGTCGGGTCGCCGGAGAGGTCGTTGCGGAGGATCAGGGAATTGATGAAGACCCCGATGAGTGGGTTTGTTTCGGCGCGACAGCGGCCAGCGAAGGGTGAGCCAATCGCGATATCGGTCGCGCCGGTGTAGCGGTGGAGGAGGATATTGAATGCGGCGAGCAGCAGGTGGAAGAGTGTGGCTCCGTGGCTCAGGGCAATTTCTTGCAAGCGGGCGATTCGTTCTTGGGGAAGAGGGGCGCTGATGAAATCGCCTCGCCAGCTTTTGGTGGTGGGTCGTGGATGGTCGGTCGGAAGGTCGAGCTCCGTCATGCCATCGAGCCTGCTTTTCCAGTATTCGATTTGGCGCTGAGTGCTTGGCGATCCGATGTGGTCCTTTTGCCACACGCTGAAATCGCCGTATTGGATAGGCAGTGCTGGAAGTGGGATTTCGCGGTTTGCTGCAAGGGCTGGATAGATCGTGGCCAGTTCGTCGAGGAGGATGGGAATGGACGCTCCGTCGAAGAGGGTGTGGTGGATCGTGAGGTGAAGGATGTGCGAGTCGTGGCCGAGGCGGAGCAGCTCGGTTCGAATCAGTGGGGCGCGGTCCAAGGCGAAGGGCTTGATGGCTTCGAGCTGGCCGAGTCGGCGTGCTTCGTTGTCCCGATGGGTGTCGGGAAGCTGGCTGAGGTCGACGATTGGCAGCGGGACTTCGAGCGATGCGGCGACGATTTGGAGCAATTCACCTCCTTCCTCCTCGAAGCGTGTGCGGAGGATTTCGTGGCGTTCGATGATGTGGGTCAGAGTTGCCTTGAGTCGCTCCGGCTCGAGTGGGCCAGTGAATTGGCAGCGGATGGCCACGTTCGCTGCTGTGGCACGGGGATCGAGCTGGGAAAGATACCAGAAATCCTGCTGGGCGACGGAAGCAGGGAATGCGAGGTCGCCTGCTGCGTGGGCGGCAGGGAGCGTGCTGGCATCGGTGGCGAATGTCACTTCAGGCATCGGTCTGGAGTTATCGGCGATACGCGTCGCGGTTCAAACGCGGGATGGGGCTTGGCGTATCGGCGTGTTGCGCTGTGGCCTCGAGTGCGGCGGCAAGGGCTTGGATGGTGCGGAGTCGGAAGATTTGCGCAGGGCTCAGGGGGAGTCCGACGCGGTTGGCATGGTTGCTAAGCTGGAAGATGAGGATCGAGTCGCCGCCGAGTGCGAAGATGTCGTCATCGCGACCAACTTCCCGAAGTCCGAGAACTTGCTGCCAGATCTCGGCGAGCTGGCGTTCGGTCCCTGAGAGGGCGACGATGATTTCACGCGGGGCGGTTTCCAGCGCAGCATTCGGGGCTGGCAGTGCCTTGCGATCTACTTTGCCGTTCGGGGTGAGTGGCATCTTCTCGAGGCTCACGAAGGCGGCGGGCAGCATGTAGTCGGGAAGACGGGCGGCGAGGTGTTCGCGCAGTTCCCGGTGGTCCTGCCGGGCCTCGCTGCGATCGGGTCCACCGGGTTTCATCGTCACGTAGGCGACGAGCCGCTCGTCGTGGACGTGAACGATCGCTTGGGCAACGGAGGGGTGTTGTTCGAGGTGGCTTTCGATGTCGCCGAGTTCGATGCGGAAGCCGCGGACTTTCACTTGGTGGTCCATGCGGCCGAGGCATTCCAAGCTGCCATCGGCATTCCAGCGGGCGAGGTCGCCGCTGCGGTAGAGTCGGCGGTCGAGATGGGAGATGAAGCGATCCGCGGTCAGTTCGTCGAGATCATGGTAGCCATCGGCGAGGCCGTCGCCGCCGATCAGGAGTTCGCCGGGGATACCGATGGGTTGGGGCTGGAGGGCATCATTGACGATGAAGATTTGGGTGTTGTTGATCGGGTGCCCGATGGACACAGGGCCCCTGCCATCACTGAGCTTTGCGATGGTGGACCAGATGGTCGTTTCGGTGGGGCCATAGACGTTCCAGATTTCACCACAGAGCGGGGCGAGGCGATTGATGAGATCGCGCGGAACGGCCTCGCCTCCGATGAGGGCTTTGAAGCCGGACTTTCCGTTCCACTGAGCTTCCAAGAGCAGTCGCCAAGTGATGGGTGTGGCTTGCAGGAAAGTGATGCCGTCGTCTGCGATCGAAGAAGCGAGGCGGTGCCCGTCGATGCTGACTTCACGGGTGGCGATGACGACCTGCGCCCCGGTGATGAGCGGAAGGAAAAATTCGAGTGCGGCGATATCGAAGGACAGCGTGGTAACGGCGAGTAGGACATCGTTGTGCGTGAGACCGGGTTCCCGGTGCATCGAATGGAGAAGGTTCACCACCGAGCGATGGGGGATGCGGACGCCTTTGGGACGACCGGTCGAACCTGAGGTGAAAATGACGTAGGCGAGATCGGTCGCGGAGACCTCGACTCGCGTGAAAGTCTGCGGGTGGGCGTCGATCGCATCGATCAGAGCGATCTGGGCATTGGAATTCGGCAGCTCGCGGTGGAGCGAGGTCTGGGACAGGATGAGTTCCATGCCC
Organism: Verrucomicrobiota bacterium; assembly: GCA_004293445.1. Lineage (GTDB taxonomy): Bacteria > Verrucomicrobiota > Verrucomicrobiia > Verrucomicrobiales > Akkermansiaceae > Haloferula. The sequence goes on from RDYP01000009.1 coordinate 56,749, forward strand.
GCATCGGCAATCATGAGACCTAGTCGTTCGCTAGGGAAGGACGGGTCCAATGGGACATAGGCGGCTCCGCATTTGAGGATGCCGAGGAGGCCGGCGATCATGTCGCACGAGCGCTCCAGATGAATGCCGACGAGATCTCCATGGGCTACGCCGCATCCTTGCAGGTGGGCGGCGATGGCTGAGGCGCGCTGCTCGAGCTCGGAGTAGGTGAGCGTTTGGTCGAGGCAGCGGATGGCGATCTTTTCCGGTGTGCGGGCGGCGATCTCCGCGACGAGTTCGTGTAGGACCGCATCGCGCGGGTAATCGCGCGTGGTGGCGTTCCACTTATGGAGAACGAGCTGGCTCTCCGTCGTGTTGAGGATTGGGAGCGATTGAAGGGGTAGATCGCTGTGAGAGATCGCGCTGTCGATGAGCTGTTCGAAGCAAGCAAGCCAGCGGCGAATGGTGGCGGCGTCGTGCAAATCGGGGTTGTATTCGCATTCGACGGTCATCCGTTCGTCGCTTTGGACGAGGTTGAAGAACAGGTCGAAGTTGACGTGTTGTTTCGCGTTGGTGGCGATATCGATGGCGAGTCCGTCGAAGTGGATGTGGTCGATGTTCGATTGGTCGATATTGAACATGGCGTTGACCAGTGGCAGGCGGCTTGCGTCGCGAGGGAGGCGGAGATTTTCAAGGAGGCTGCCGAGTGTGAAATCGTGGTGTTCCTGTGCTGCGAGGACTTGCTCCTTCACCTCGGTGGCAAAGGATTTGAAGCTGCGTCCGGGTGTGGTTTGGAGTCGGAGGGGAAGGAAATTCAGGCAGTGGCCGACCAGGTCTTCACGTCCGATGCGGGCTTGGCTGGCGGCTGGAACGCCGATGACCAGATCGTCTTGCCCGGTCAAACGATGGAGCAGGGTGGCGAACGTGGCGAGGAGAGTGGAGAAGAGTGTGCCGCCCAGTTGGGGTGAGGATTGTTTGAGGCGAGCGTAGAGTCCGGGTGCCAGGTGCATGGTTTCCATGGCACCGGCGAAGGTCTTCATCGGTGGTCGGCTGCGGTCGGTGGGTAGTTCCAGCGTCGGCGCGGCTTGTGTGAAACGTGCGGTCCAGTAGCGCTCGGCTGCGAGTCTCTCGGGTGAGTCGCGATGGGATTCCTGCAATCGAGCGAAGCTGGCAAATGACATCGCCGCGGGGAAGTGGGGTAGTTGCCCGAGCTTGCGTGCATTGTAGGCCTGGGCGAGATCCGCGAGAATGACGCCGAACGACCAACCATCGCAAACCAGGTGGTGGGCCGTGACCAATAGTTCGTGGTGGTCGTCGGTAAAGCGCGCCAGTTGGAGACGGAAAAGAGGACCATGCACGAGATCGAAGGTCGTGCTGGTTTCCTCCTTCCGAAGCTCCGCCCATTTGTTGTTCCGATCGGTGGCATCAAGGGCACTCAAGTCGTGCTCTCGGATTTCGATCTGCCGAGGAGCGGTGTGGAAGATCTGCATCGCGCCATCGCTGCTGAAGCTGCTGCGCAGAGCGGGATGGCGGACGATGAGGTCGAGCAATGCCGTGCGAAGTGCGGGCACGGAGAGTGTGCCGATAAAGCGGATGACTTGGGATTGATTGAACGCGAGGTTCGCCTCGTCGCCCATGATGAGAGCATGGAAGATTTCTCTCTGGGCGGCGGTGGTCGCTGTCGTGTCGATCCTTGGGAAAGTCGGGAGGGTGACGGTTTGTGGAGTGGAATCCGGGAAAAAACCTTTGGATTGAAGTTCAGCCACCGCGGTGATGAAGGCGTGGATGATGTGATCCAAGTCATCGTCATCGTGCGCGGTGCTGAAGTGGAGCAGGCATCCTTGCCGGACGTGGACGCCTTTGTCCCGAAGAAGGAGGACGAGGAGGCCGTCGTGCTCCCAGGTGGGCGGATGCTCGATCCAAGCATGACTGCTGAAGCTGTGGAGCCGGATTGGGACGCCCATTTCAGCGAAGTGACGGTTGATCGTCCGGCACAGGCGGTCGACGCGTTCGGCGAGTTCAATGTGGAGGCGGGGTGCTGCGGTCTTCAGTTGATCGATCACTGAATCTGCCGCGGCGAGGACGAGCGGATGACAGATGAAAGTATCGGCGAAAGAGCTTATGCAGGAATCGATATCATCAAGCGTGGCATCGTTCCGCCTGACGACTCCGAGTTCGTCCATGCATTCGCGTTTTCCTGTGAGCACTGCGATCGGTAGCCCTCCACTGAGATCCTTGCCGTAGATTGCGAGGTCGGCCTTGATGCCGAAGTATCCCTGCGCGCCGCCATGGTGGCAGCGGAAGCCCGTGACGAGCTCGTCGACAAGGAGTGCGGTGCCGGAGGCCCGGGTGATGATGCGGACTTGCCGCAGGAAGTCGCGCAGTTGGAGATCAGGGAGGTGGCATTCGGCGGGCTCGATCAACACGGCTGCGAGTTCTTGTCCGCGAGTCTTGAGGATTTCGATCGACGATGGGCTTGCGTAGTCGAGCAACAGCAAGTTTGCCTTTCCAGAGAGGGAGTTGCGGTCGAAGGCGTCGTCGCTCGTATCCTTGCAGCCGCGGGTAAAACGGGCGACGAGGCTGCGCCCGGTGACGCGTCGCGCAAGCTGGATTGCGGCTGAGATCGCGTCCTTGCTGTTGGCGTAGAAACGAGCGCGATCCATCCGGGTCAGCTCGCAAATCTTCTTCGCGAGCCTGTCGGTGATCGGGGGGGGATCCTCTGATGCAACACCGGACTCGAGGTGGCGCGAGAGTGCGCTGAGAAGCCAGTCCGGTGAGTGGCCGAACAGGCAGGTCCCGAATTCCATGCTGAGATCGACGTAAACATTTCCGTCGAGATCCCAGATTTTCGAGCCTTTGGCGCGGCTTGAGACGATCGGATGGAGGCTGTAATTCTTTGTGGGATCGCCCCCCGCCTCCCTATGAACATCGGCACCGTGGGCTCCGAATCCCCAAGCGTTGGCCTGTGATGCAGTGGATTTTCGAGCGTATCGGGCGACGAGTTCGTTCGCGAATTTCTGCTGGCTCGGGGTGAACGCGTTTTTTGGGGGCGAGTGGTCGGCTCGACTGGGAAAGGCTTCGTCTCGTTTTGTGGCGGGGGCGATTTGATGAGGCTCGGCTTCAGGAATGGCGACCGAGGCATCGAGGTGGCGGGCGAGTGTGGTGAGGGACGAAAGATCTCCGAGCAGGCGACGGAAGGGCACTTGGACGCCGAAGCGCGAGTGGATTGCAGAGACGACTTGAGTGAAGAAAAGAGAGTCGAAGCCGAGTTCGGCGAAGCTTGCGTCGTCGTCTTCGACGATGGTGCCCGAAAGTTCGAGCACAAGGGCGCGGAGTGCGTCGGCAACGCGCAGAGGACGATTCGGCGCGAGAGGGGTTGCCTGTCCGAATGGTTCAGGCTTGGCGGGCGGGAGAGTGGAGTCCTGCGATCGATCGATCCAATAGCTCTGGCGATCGAAGGGGTAGGTGGGCAGGCGGACCCGGGCGCGTTGTGCGTTTCCGAAGCATGCTTTCCAGTCGATGGAGATGCCAGCCCGCCAGAGTGCGCCCGCGGCTGCCAGCAGTTCGGAGAGTGGCTGGTCGCCTGACGGCGAGCCGTGGATGATGCAGCTGCGTTCAGAAGCTCGATTTTGGTGGTCGGGATTGTGGGGAATCGTGCCACTGCCGATTCTCAAGATGACGAGATCTGGATCGTCCAAGAGAGCGTTGGAGGCATCGGTTCGAAGGCTTTTGGATGCATGTGGTTCTGTCGCGACGCGAGCGATGAAGGTTTCGAGCGTTATTTTTCCGTCGACCGCGTCCGCCAGTTCTTGTCCGAGGCCCTGCCCGAGAAAGAGGGATGGAGTCAGGCCCCATGAGAGCCAGAGTTTTGCCAGGGCGTAGTCGCCTGCGAATGCGTGCAGCGGATGATGATGAGGCGCGCCGTTAAGACGCTCGGGCAGTTGGTCGCTGAATTCGTCGATGGCGTTGCGGTAAGCAGGCTCGGACAAGAGTGATTCGTGGCGGAGTGGCTTGGATTGTGGGTCTGAGCCAGAGAACCAGAACGCGAAGCGGGGAGATTTTTTCGATACCTCGCCATCCGTTGGCTCCCGGAGTTTTGCAATCGCTTCGGCGTGGTGGGTGGCAAGGAATGCACGTCGGCAAGCGAAGGGCTTACGGCCGGTGGCGAGGGTGAAGGCGATGTCGGCGAGGGAGTCCCGGCAAGGATCGGATAACGTCATTTGCCGCTCCAGATGATCGGCCAGTCTCGCGGACATTCGTTCGAGAGCCGTACTGCTTTTCGCGGACAACACGAGAAGTTGGTGCGCGCGGCCGGGGTCGGTGATGAGGGGGGCTGGTGCTTCTTCCACCACGATGTGGGCGTTGGTGCCACCGACACCGAAGGCACTGACCCCGGCGATTCGGGTTTGCTCGGTGCGTGGCCAATCGCGGTTCTTCGCCACCGGGACGAAGGGGCTGTTGGCGAAATCGATATTTGGATTTCCCTTATTGAAGTGGAGAAGCGCGGGGATTTTTTCGTGGCGGAGTTGCTGAATGGTTTTGATCAGCCCGGTGACGCCAGCGGCGCAGTCGAGGTGACCAATGTGGGTTTTTGCGGTTCCTAGTGCGCAGTGCCCGATGGTGCTGCTGCCGCCTTCGCGGAAGGCGCGGGTGAGGGCGGCGACTTCGATCGGGTCTCCAAGCGGGGTGCCGGTGCCGTGTGCTTCGACGTAGGATACCCTCGACGGATGGATGCCCGCTGCGGCGTGGGCGAGGCTGATCACCTCGGCCTGTGCTTTGAGGCCTGGTGCGGCAAACCCGACTTTATCGGCGCCGTCGTTGTTGACAGCCCAGCCTTTGATCACGGCGAGGATGGGATCGCGATCGCTGATGGCCTCGCTGAGTCGTTTGAGCAAGACGAGGCCGCAGCCGTGACCGAAGACCGTGCCATCGGCCTTTTCGTCGAAAGCGCGTACCGCCCCGTTCCCGGAGACCATCGCATCTTCGGTGTAGAGGTAGTCGCGCTCTTGAGGGAAGCTGATCGAAACACCGCCGGCCAGTGCCATGTCGCACTGGTAGGTGAGGAGGGCGGTGGCTGCCTGACAGATGGCTACCAGTGAGGTCGAGCATGCTGTCTGAATGCTCATGCTCGGGCCTCGGAGGTTGAGCTTGTAGGAAACGCGGACGGGCATGAAGTCCTTGTCGTTGCCGAGCATGGTCGCGTATTCGGCCACTTGGTAATGGCGTGCGAGTTCCGCACCTTTGCCGAGATGATGGAGCAGGTAAGTGTTGAGGCTCAGCCCGGCGTAAACGCCGATCATGCCGGGGTACTGGTGTGGATCGTAGCCGGCGTCTTCGATCGCCTCCCACGCGCATTCGAGGAAGACGCGGTGCTGGGGGTCCATCAGCTCCGCCTCCGCCGGGTGGATGCCAAAGAACGAAGCATCGAAAAGGTCGGCTCGGTCCAGAATTCCGCGCGCACCGACGTAATGCTTGCCGTCGCCCTCGCTTCGTGCCGGGAAGCGACTGATGGAATCCTTACCTGCGATCAGATTTTCCCAGAACTCATCGGGATGGTCCGCGCCGGGGAAGCGGCCTGACATCCCGATGATGGCAATGGCTTCGGCGGGTTCCTCGTTCATCGCGTGCGTTGGAAGCGGGAAAAAGCGTTGCGCTGAAGTTTCGCGCGGTCGGGAGCGGAAGTGCTGGGGGGACTTGCCTGTGGCTGGAATAGTCCGGCGAGGGAGGAGGCGGTGGGGCGGGCGAAGAGTTCGGTGATGGGTAACTCTCTTCCGCTTGGATCGCGGAGACGGGCGTGGATGGTGGCGAGGTCGATCGATGTGCCGCCGAGATCGAAGAAATTCGCATCGGGATCGTCGATGGTCTGCCCGAGAACCTCCGACCAGAGGGTGAGGATGCGCTGTTCCGGGCTGGCATGGCTTGCAGCAGCGGGTTGGGGGAGCGTGTGGCATCCGCTTTCCATGAGGGCGAGGCGGTTCACCTTGCCGTTCGGAGTGAGTGGCAAGCTGCTCCGGAAGCGGAAGTGATGGGGGACCATGTAAGCGGGCAAGCGGTCCAACAGGTATTCCTTCAGTTCGGTGGTCGCGGTATCTCCCACGACGTGAGCGATGAGTCGGCCCTGGTCGGCGAGGACCACGGCATCGAGGACTTTCGGGTGATGGCGGAGGGCGCCTTCGATTTCACCGAGTTCGATGCGAAAGCCGTTTACTTTCACCTGCTGGTCGGTTCGTCCGTGGAACTCCAAGTTGCCGCAGGGAAGGCGGCGAGCGAGATCGCCGCTGCGATAAAGGCTGTGGGCGAGGGCAAAGGCGTGGCGGGTTTTCGCGGGATCGCCGAGGTATCCGGCGCCAAGGCAAGCGCCGGCGATGCAGAGTTCACCGATCTCTCCGTCCTCGAGCGGGGCAAGGTCTTCATCGCGGATCGTCACCGTTACGTTGGGGATTTCTCGCCCGATGGGGATGGCTGGGAAGTCGTCGAGATTCCCCCGGTGAAGTCGGTGGAAGGTGCTGATGTCCGCGCATTCGGTGGGGCCGTAGGTATTGAGGACATCGGCCTTGCATGCCGGATGTTCGAGCCACTTGCGGAGACGTGGTAGGGAGATGGTTTCGCCACCGAGGACGACGCAGCGGAGCGACTGGAGGTCGGCGTAGTTGCGAGACGAGGCGGCCTCGACCAATGGATCAAAGGCGCTCGGGGTGCAATTGAGGATGGTGATCTGCTGATCGCGGATGATCTGCAGGATTCGAGGTAGGTTGAAGATCGGTGAATCGTCGAGGATCAGGGCGCCGCCGGTGATCAGGGGAGCGAAGAGGTTTTTCTGAGTGAGGTCGAAGCCCGGAGAAGTGATGACAAGCGTGCGGTCCCGGGCATCGAGCGCGAGCTCAGCGAGGTACCAGTCGAGGAGATTGGCGAGGCTCCGGCGGAGGATCGAGGCCGCCTTGGGCTGTCCGGTGGAGCCGGAGGTGAAAATCGCATAGATCGGGGCATCGGGCGCGCCGATCGAGGTGAACGGCGCGATGGAGCATGGGGAAGAGGCGGCTGGGCGATCGTCGAGTTCGATCAGTCTCGCCGTGCCTACATCCTTGAAACGGGGAGCGAGATCGCCGCGGGAGAGGATGATCCTGAGATCGGCCGAGGCGATCATTTGGGACAGTCGAGCGGGCGGTAGTTCGGGATCGAGAGGCACGTAAGCCGCCCCCGATTTCACCACGGCAAGCAGCGCGACGAGTAGTTCCGGAGATCGGTCGAGGCCGATTCCGATGTGGCAACCGGGTCCGACTTCCATCGATTGAAGGTCGTGGGCGAGCTGGTCCGCCCGAGACTCAAGTTCGACGGCGGAGATCTGGTGGTCGCCGATGCACAGCGATGCGGTCGGATGGATGACCGGACCGGATGGGGCGAAGAGACGAGTGCTGTGACCGATGGCGGCTGGCTGCGGTCGAGGGGGAGGGAGGGGCATGCAGCAGTTCCGGGGAGGGGAATGAGTGGGATATTTGAAAAAGTTCGAGTGACTGAACTCGATGCAAGAGATGGGAGGCTTTTCCGGTTGGGTGGGAGTTGCAACGAGAAGATCGGCTGAAATGATCTCTGAAACTCCTTCCATTCGTCTCTCATATCGACTCATCGGGACATTACGCGATTCCGTATGGCTTAAGATTCTAAAATCTCTTGCCCGGGTAAGTTTGTCTTTTTAGATTTTTGTCCATTGCCGATGATTCAACTCCTTCCAAGCGCTTTTCAGGGCCGTTTCCTGATTTTTGCTGCCATCGGCTTGGTGTCGGGAGTTCGTCTCTTGGGGGCGGAGCTCCTACCCCGTTCGCCTGGGCGTCTTGGTGGCGATTTGGACACCAGGATCGTCCCGCGTGCGGATACGAAGGAGCCTTTTGGTCGGCAAGATGAGGTTGGTGATTCCTTGGAGATGGGTTTGAAGGTTTCGTCGGAGCATGATGACAACATCTATTTCGGAGCGATTGATCCTCGGGAAGATCTGGTGACGAAGGTCGCGCCCGCCGTGGCCTATCGTCGTGGAGATGACCCGGAGAGTCGTGGTGGCTACCTGAGTGTGGCTTATCAGCCTGCGGCGGTGATTTATGCGGAGCATCGCGATAACAATCGGGTCGATCAGGATTTGTCGTGGGAGCTTGGCTGGCGGAGTCGTGCGATTCGGATCGCCCACACCGGGAGTGCGCGGCATTTGGGGGATGCAACGGCGGACACTGGCACTTTGACCGATCGGATCGAGCTGGCGAACAGTCTCCGGGTGGCCTGGTCACCGCGGGAGCGATTGGGCATTGAAGTCGCAGTGGGGCGGGAGACCGCCTCCTATGATTCGCCCGTGTTTCGGGACTCCGAGACCGACTTTGGCGAGGTGGCGCTGCGATATGACTACTCGCCGAAGACCCGGCTGGGACTCGCGTATCGGGCTGGGCGTTTGGACGCCTCGAGTTTGGGGGAACAGCGGATACATCGTTCGACGGGGCGGATCGAGTGGCAGCCGACGAGCAAGATTTCGGTGGATCTTGAGGCGGGTGTGGAGCGTCGTGCGTTCGATAACGGTTCCCGGACCACTCCGGCCATTGAGGCGCGGGTGGCTTGGATGGCAAGGGAGGGGACTGAGGTTTACCTTGGCGGGTATTGCCGCGAGCAGGCCTCTGCGTTTCTTCCCGGCGAGAATTTCAGCCAAGGCGGCGTTGAGGTCGGTGCCTCCCAACGGCTGGGCGGTCATTGGTTTGGTAGAATCGAAGGCGGCGTCGAGCGGGCGGCCTACTCGCGAGTTTCCGGCACCGGGATCTCGGGGCGAGTGGATCGGATTCGCTTTATCCGACCATCGCTCGAATATCGCTTCACGGATCATTTCAGCATGGGGCTGTTCTATCGGCATTTGGTGAATCGCTCCAATCGCGAGACTTTCGGCTACGAGAGTCACGGTGGCGGGATCGAGATGGGTTATCGTTTTTAAACAATCCTCTTCGAAACCATGAGCATCCCCTTCACTCGAACCGTCCTCATTTGGATGAGTGTGCTTTCCTTTTGTGCCGTGGGCCAGGAGGCGGGCAAGGGGTCGTCGGCAGGGGTGATCGGCCGTTTCGATCGGGTCGAGATCCGAGTGTTTCGTGAGGACGATCTTGCAACCCGCGGTCGCCTCGCCGGGGATGGAAGCATTCGTATGCCTCTGATTGGTGCGGTGAAATTGCTGGGGTTGACGACGGAAGAGGCCGCCACCGCGATCGCCGCGAAGTTGCGCGATGGGTATCTGGTCGATCCTCAAGTGAGTGTCTCGATCGAGGGGCGGGTCCGCCGCTCGGTGACGGTGCTTGGTCAGGCCCAAAACCCGGGTGTCTTTGAATTGGAGGAGTATCGCCCCTTCACCGTGGTTGAGGCCATCGGCATGGCGGGTGGGGCGACCCGAATCGCCAACACTCGTCGGATCACCCTTAAGCGAGTTGGAAGAAAGGTGCTGACCTTCGATCTCGACGACATCACCTCCGGTAGGGTTCCGGATATCCCGCTGATGGACGGCGACGTTCTATCGATTCCCGAAAGCCTGTTCTAAGTGTTTCTTCTCCTGTGACGCCGATGTCATCCCCCCCCCGCAAGTCCGAGGCCTTGATGCCAGACGGTCCGAATCGTTCGGACGCGTCGATGTCGGGCGATCCGACCCGTTATCTTCCTCGCGTCGAGCCCGGTCGGATCGGAGGCGTCCTGAGAAGGCGTGGCTGGGTCTTGATTCTGGGAATCGCTCTCGCCGTCGCCGCGATGTGGGTCTACGTCGAGAGGGCGCCGAAATACTACGAAGCGGTTGGCTCGGTCGAGATCAGTGGCCGATCGCCGGATCTTTTGAACATCGATGGTCTGTCGCCGGAGGAGTCGAAGGACCTCGAGCAGTTGCGGACGATCGAGCGGAATCTCGCGTCGAGCGCCTTGCTGCTGCGTGTGGCGAGGGAGAATGGATTGCTGGCGGACGGGGCATTCGCGCCAGCGGGCGCGAGCGAGCAGGAGGTGGTCGCTTTGTTGGCGAAGCGGACCCGGGTTGAGCTCGATCGCGGGACGCGTGTCGTGGTTTTGAGCGTCGAGGATCGAGATCCGCTTCGTGCGAAAGTCTTGGTGGAGTCTTTGGTGGGTGGCTACGATTTGTGGATCAAGGAGCGGCGTGATGCTTTGTCGAAGCAGGCTGTGGCAGGGTTGGCTGGTGAGGAGGCGAAACTGCGTAAGGCAATGGAGTCGAGCGCCTTGGCGGTACAGCGCTTTCGAGAGGAACATCCGGTGCCCGGTTTGGAGACCGTGGATGGGGCGGGGCTTGATCGGGAAGTCTTGGGTGCTCTCGAAGCCCGTCTGATCGAGGCCCGGGCCGAGCGGTTGCGCCTGGAGGCGGAGTATGAAGCCTTCAAGAAGTTGGACCCTGCGAATCCTGACTCGCTCGCAGGTGTGGGGACCAGCGGACGTGCGGCGGAGGTCTTCGACCATGCGCGGGCCTTGCAAGTCAAAGAGCTCGAGTTTGTGAAAATTCAGGAGCGCTATCGACACAAGCATCCGGTCTATCAAGAGACCGAACACGAGATCTCAAATCTCAAAGAAAATCTGTCCGAGGCGATTCGGGTATCGGGTCAGGCGATCGATAAGAGCTATCGAATCGGGATCGAGAATGAAGCGAAGTTGAGTGCTGAAGTGGATCGTGCCCGAGCTGCGGCCATCGATGTCGAGGGACTGCGTGCTCGCTTCGATCGTTTGCGGCGGGAAGCGGATGCCGCGAGGGATTTGCACGATAAGGTGAACACTCGTTTGCGTGAGTCGGTGCTCGCGACGGCCGTCGCGGGATCGGCTTTGGCGTGGGCGGAGCCGCCTTTCGTCCCGGAGAAGGCCTCGTCTCCGGACAAGAGGGTGTTGTTTCCTCTCGCCGCTTTCGTTGGGTTGACGGGCGGGCTGGTACTGATGATCGGACTGGAATTGGGCACTGGTAAGGTGAACGACCCGGCTGCGGCGACGCGTGCCACCGGGGTGCCGATGTTGACCAGTCTGCCGGTATTCGAGGCGGGTTGTGAAGGGGACTTTGTCCTGTTGTCCTCGCCTGAATCCTCCTGTGCCGAGGCGTTCCGCCGACTCTGTGTGTCCTTGCAGAGACCCTTGTCCAAGCCGGGCTTGCGGACTGTTTTGTTTGCGGGTGCCGCGGCGGGCGAGGGGCGCTCGACCTGTGCGATGAACTATGCCGCATCGCTGGCGGTTCAAGGGCATCGTACCCTTCTGCTCGATGCGGATTTGCGGCGTCCGGGGTTGAGTCGGGATCATCTCGGCGATGAATCGTCTGGCTTGGGGGATTATCTCGCCGGCGAGTCGGATCTTTCGAAAGCTTGTTTCCCGACCGTCCTGCCGAACTTGTATTTGTTGTCATCGGGCCCCATTCGCGACGACGCGGCGGAGCTGCTGTTAGGCACCCGCCTGGCAGTTTTGCTGGAGGATGCCCATCGATGGTTCGACGTTGTGGTGATCGATAGTCCGCCGGTGCTTGCGGTCAGCGATGCCTTGGCGCTTGCCCGCTACGCTGACGTGACCTGCCTTGTGATACGTCGCGGAGTGAACTTGCGGACAAACCTGCGCAAGGCGGCGGAGTGGCTGCGTTCCGCCGGTGGCAATCCGGTAGGCTTCATTTGGAATGAGCTGCCAGCCTCTGTTTCCGAGTCGGTATCGGACGCGCCCTGCGTGCCTTGCCGGCGTTCCTCGCTGTCGGATCGGGGGTCGCAGAGTCACGAAGTTATCTCTTCGGAAGTGAGGAGTGTCGCTGAATTCGAATCTTTTCCGAGCGCATGATGGACTTTCCGGATTGCCTCGTCCTATCTTCCCCGCGCCCCGGAATCACCCCCGATCCGGTGTTTTTCTCCCCCCTCGAATCCCCCCGTTATGAAATGTGCTCCCCCCGCACCTGTTGTGAAAGATACCGATTTTGCGGATGTCGCGGAATCGGTTGATGAAGAGCTGCCTTCCTACTCCTTGCGACATCGGCATCGCCCGTGGGTGGCTCATCAGAAATTGGTGGCGGTGAGCTTTCTGGGCGATGCTGCCGTGGTTTTTGGTGCGATGGCCTGTGCGTATTTCTTGCGTTTTGAGACAAAGCTAAGGGACATCGGGGTGGATGCCGTGGCGGTGGATTTTCGATCCTATCTGGGCCATGTCCTCTTTGGGGGTGCCTTGATGCTGATGTTGTTGGCAAATTTTCGCCTTCACGACCCGCGGAATTATCTCGCGATTCGCCGGACCTTCACGGTGATCGTCAAGGCCTGCTCGATCTGGCTGATCGTGTTCCTCGGGGTGGCCTTGGTATTGAAATTGGATCCGCCCATTTCCCGGATGTATTGCGGGATCGGGAGTGTTGTGGGGATCTCGATGCTGTGCGGTTGGCGTTGGTTTCTCTATTGTGTTTTGCGGCGCGAATCGTTCGCACGGATGCTTCGCCAGAAGACCGTCTTTGTGGGTTGGAATGAAGAATGCGGTCGTGCGATCAGTCGGCTCAGCGAGGGCAGGGCGCATCAAATCGCGGTCCATGGGGTGATCTTGCCACCGGATTCGAAGTTGGATGCCCAGCCACCGCCGGGCGTGCCGGTGCTCGGTTCTTATGATTCTTTGCGCCGGATCGTTCGCAGTTCCGGAGCGGATTTAATCGTAGCGGTGGACGGCTGCATGGACCGGGCGGACATGCTTTTACTGGCGGAGACTTGCGGCAAGGAGTTCGTCGACTTCAAGTTGGTGCCGAGTTGTTTTCAAATTCTCGCGTCGGGTCTGAAGCTCGAATATTTCCATGGAATGCCGGTGCTAGGGGTGGGCAAGTTGCCGCTGCACCACGTGTTCAACAACGCGATCAAGCGGGGAATTGATATCTTTGGTGCGTTGGTTGGGATTGTCCTATTTGCGCCGCTCGTTGCGATTTTCTGTATCATGGTCCGCTTCGAGTCGCGGGGGCCGGTGTTCTACAAGCAGCGGCGGATTGGTTTGAATGGTCGGCCGTTCGAAATTCTCAAGATCCGGTCGATGGCGCTGGATGCGGAGGCACCCGGTCGCGCGGGTTGGACGGTTCGGAACGATCCCCGCCGTCTCAAAGTGGGGACTTTCATGCGGGAATGGAACATCGATGAATTACCGCAGTTCATCAATGTGCTGCGTGGCGAAATGAGTTTGGTCGGGCCTCGTCCCGAACGGCCGGAGTTGATCGAGGGCTTCAAGGAGCGGATCCCGCATTACAATGTTCGGCACAACATCAAGCCAGGAGTGACGGGGTGGGCTCAGGTCAATGGCTTGCGAGGCGATACTTGCTTGCGGGAGAGGATCAAGTTCGACCTCGACTACATCGAGAACTGGAACTTCTTCCTCGATCTGCAAATCATCGTGATGACTTTTTTCAATCGCTCGGGTGCTTGTTAAGATGCCGGACGAGCAGTCCTTGCAGTCCGCTCGCCGGGATCGATCGATTCGGTTGGCTGTGGTGACTTCCTTCGCGTCGAAGGCAGGGAATGCTTTGCTGCAATTGCTGGCGATTCCCGTGGCGGTGCGGGTGTTGGGGCGGGAGGAATTCGGGATTTATGGCACGGTGGGAATTGCCCTCTCGATCGTGGCGGTGCTGCAAGCGGGAATCGGTCCTGCCTTGGCGCATGGAATTGCCTCGGCCAAGGCGCGCGGAGGTGACGCGGAGGCCCGTGAGTGGTCGTCCAGCGCCTTTTTCCTCTCGGGTGGCTTGGCCTTGCTCGCAGGGCTGTTGCTGTCCGCCTTGCTACTGCTGCTGCCCTTGCCGTGGATTTTCGGTGAAGAATTTGCGGGTCGGGAAGACGCTTTGCGGTGGGGCTTGTGGACCGGGCTCCTGCTCTTTGTGTTGCTGTTCCTACTGAACCTCGGGGACCGGCTGCGCGAGGGCTTGTTGGAGGTATCTTCGAACAATTTGTGGGGAGCAGCTGGCAATCTGGCGGCTGCGCTGATGGTAGGGATCGGGGTGCATCTTGTCCCTGAGGTTTGGTTCCTCGTGTTGGCGGTTCACGGCCCCTTGGTGCTGGCCAAGCTCTGCAACTTGTTGTCGCTGTGGCGGCATCATCCCGAGTTGCGACCGCTTCGCTCGTTTTTTCGGCCATCGGTGGCGAAGGGTCTGTTCACCGATGGTCTTGCCTTTTCCTCCTGCGCCCTGGTGGCCGGGGTGGTCGAATGCAATCTCTGTGGCTGGCTGGTCGGTCGTAGCGGAGGTCCCTCGGCGAGTGCGCTTTACAGCGTGTTCATTCAGATGACGATCATGCAGCTCGGGTTAGTGATGATGCTCAGCACTCCGACGTGGCCGGCGGTGGCCGAGGCTTTGGCGCGGGGAGACCTCGCTTGGGCCAAGAGGGCGGCGGGCAGGCTTTATCGATATGGCGGCGCTTTCGGGCTTTGCGCTTTCGCCGGGTTGGTTTTGTTAGGACCCTGGTTCTTTCGATTTTGGCTCGGCGCGGAATTCTCCGGGCTGCCGCGGTCGACGTTTGCCGGTTACGGTTTTTATTTCGCCGCTCATGTCTGGCGGCATCTGAATCATACGATGATGATCGCCACCGGTCAGGTCCGGTTTTTGGCGAGGATCCAGTTCGCAGAGTCGGTATTGGTCGCCGGGGTGGCCCTGCTGGCCCTGAAGTGGGGTGGCATGGGTTCGATGTTCGCGGCGATGGCTACTACGATTCTAGTCGTCAGCGGCACGATCCTACCGTGGCGGGTCATGCGCGGGATGCTTGGCCGTGCCTGAGCTGGGCTCACATGATTCGGTCGACAATCGGCTGTCCGGAAAGGTGGCGCTGAAGGTTGTCGAGGAATCGGCCGATGAGGATACGGGTTTCGTCAAACTGTCCACCGGCGGTGTGTGGCGTAATGTGGCAGTTATCGCAGGTCCAAAGTACGTGGTCGTCTGCGAGCGGTTCGGGGTCGGTGACGTCGAGCCAGGCTGCGGCAAGGTGGCCGGATTTCAGAGCTTCGGCGAGGGCATCTTGGTCGACGGTGCTACCGCGGCCGATGTTGTAGAAGATCGCTCCAGGTTTCATGTGACCGAGGCGTCCGGCATCGAACCAACGAAGTGAGGCGGGATTGTCGGGGAGGATATTGACGACGTGGTCGGCCGTGGCGAGGGCGGCATTGGCTTGGTCGGGAGGAATGATGGGCACCTTTTCATTGCCGCGCGCCTGGCGACGGATGGCGGTGATGCTCATGCGGAACGGCTCCAAGAGCTCGATCAAGCGCTCGGCGATCGTTCCGTAGCCCGCGATGAGGAGAGACTGTCCCTGGAGCAGGCGGCTGTCGCGACGCAGTGCGAGCCATTCTGGCGTGCCGTTCGCGCAGCGGGTTGCGAGGCCGCGTGGGAGCTGGCGGGCATTTGCCAGCATGAAAGCGAGGACATGCTCCGCGCAGGGAGCGTCGTAAACGTGAGAGCTGTTAGAGACGACAATGCCACGGGTCCGCATTTCGGCCCGGAATTCCGCGCTGTCGTAGCGGGTGTAGCCGGCGGTGCTGATTTGCAGCCATTTTAGGTTTCGCGACGAGAGCACGGCGTCGACCCGTGGCTGGCCGAGCACGATATCGGCCTCCTGCATCAAGGGGTCGGTGGGGAGGTCGGCGAGTACCGATGTCGCCCCTTGGGTGGGCAGGAGCAGTTCGTGGGGTGCGATGCTTGCTCGTAGCCAGTCGATGAGTTCGCGCGGGGCTTGGAGGTCGGTGAAGACTTTCATGGGATGGGGGGCTTATCGGTTTTCCATGCGGTCGACGGCAGCTTGTGCTTCGTCGAGTGAGGCGCCGGCATCGACTTTGCGGGTGATGGCGAGGAAGCGGTTGAACTCCCTGCGAATGACGGGCAGCAGGAGATAAACGCCGATCAGGTTCGGGACGCTCATTGCGAAGAGGGAGGCGTCGGAGAAATCGGTCGCCTTACCCATCGATGTGGCGCTGCCAACGATGATGATCAGACAGAAGAACGTCTGGTAGGCGACGCGTGCCGCCTTTGAGAGTCCGAAAAGGTACTGCCAAGCCTGGAGTCCGTAATAGCTCCAGGTGATCAGGGTGGAGAAGGCGAAGAGGAAGACGGCTGCGAAGAGAATATAGCGGAAGCCGTCGTGAACGGTTTCGAATGCCGCGGAGGTCATGCCGATGCCAAAGCGGGTACCGTCGCCCGCAACTTTGCCGATCTCAAAGGCATGTCCGTGAATGTTGTAGCTGGCGCTGCCTGGGCTGTCGAACTGCATGGTGACGCAGAGGACGAGGGCAGTCATGGTGCAGATAATGACCGTATCGACGAAGGGTTCGAGCAGGGCGACGACGCCTTCGGATGCCGGGAAGCGGGTTTTGGCGGCAGCGTGGGCGATCGGGGCGGAGCCGATGCCGGCTTCGTTGGAAAAGGTAGCGCGGCGCATGCCCCAGATAAAGGCAGCGAGTAGTCCGCCGGTGATCGCGGCACGAGGTTCGAAGGCCTCGCGGACGATCATGGCGAGTGCCGCTGGGATGGCGTTCGCGTTGACTCCCAAGACGACGAGGCAGCTCAGGACGTAGATGATGCACATGAAAGGGACCATCTTGTCGGTGACACGGGCAATACCCTTGATGCCGCCGATGATGACAAGCCCGGTGAGCGCGGCCATCAGGGTGCCGAAGATCCATTGTTTGCCGGCGAAGAAGGATGCATCGCCACCGGTGACATTGATGAGTTGTGCGGTGGCCTGGTTGATTTGAAAAATGTTACCGCCGCCGAAAGATGCGAACACGCACATGATGGCGAAGAAGGCGGCCAGTAGTGTCCCGAGCGGCTTCATTCCGCGTTCCGCCAAGCCGTCGCGCAGGTAGTACATCGCACCACCATGGACTTTTCCATCGGCGTCGAACTTGCGGTATCGAACGCCGAGGGTGCATTCGGCGAATTTGGTGGTCATGCCGAGGAAGCCGCTGAGGAAGAGCCAGAATGCAACCCCCGGTCCGCCATTGGCGATTCCGATTGCGACGCCGGCGATGTTGCCGAGGCCGACGGTGCCGGAAACTGCGGCGCTGAGGGCTTGGAAGTGCGTGACCTCGCCTGGATCGTCGGGATGACTGTATTTTCCGCGAACCGTGCGGAGGGCGAGTCCAAAGGCACGGAGATTGATGAAGCGGAAGAAGAGGGTCAGGATCATTCCCGCGGCCGCAAGCCAGAGTACGACGCCGAGGACCGGGTAGCCGTCGATGGGAACGGTGAAAAAGACGCTGTTGACGAAGTCGCCGGTGATTTTGCCGAAGCCTTCATCGATTTTCTGGTCAAGCGTCAGTGCCTCAGCGGGTGGCGAGCTCGATGTCTCCTGGGCAAGGAGGGGTACCGATAAAAGCGTGAAGAAGAGCGCGAGAGCGGTGATCCAGCGGGGAAGAAGGGACGGTCGGCCGGGCATGATTCGCGGAGGCTGGCAAGCGGGCCGTCGATCCGCAAGGACGGAGGTGGGGGTGACTCAGGGGTCGATGGCGGCGATGATGGCGCCGAACACCTCTTCTGCCTGGGTGACCGGAATCGGGGAGCCGAGGATCAGGGGGCGTTCTCCGTCTTCGACGATGTCGCGGCCGTGGGAGCCTTTTACGAGCGAGGCATCGAGCGGGATCACTTCCAGCAGACCGCGGAGGCCGAGCTTTTTTTTCAGCAGGAATTTTCCGATCTCCCATTTCGGGTTGGGAATTTCCGGGTCGAGGAAAAGTTCCGCGGGATCGTAGCCTGGCTTGCGGTGGATGTCGACGCAACGGGCGAAGTCGGGTGCTTTCGCATCGTCCTCCCAAAAGTAGTAAGTGAACCAGGCATCGGGTTCGGCGACGACGACGAAGTCGCCGCTGCGGTCGCCATCGATCGACTCGCGGACTTCGGCGACACCGTCGATGGATTCCAGGAATTCGCGGAGCTTTGCGGTGGGCCCTTGCTTGGCGTAAATGTGGGCGACTTGGTGATCTGCTACGGCAAAGACTTCGCAGCCACCGGCGTCGAGCGTCTCGCGGCCGAGCTCGTTCTTGACTTGGATCCAAGCTTCCTTGCGGAACAGGCGGTTCAGATGGATGGGACGAGTAACCTTTGAAATACCGTATTCGGAGACGACCATCACCTTGACGCCGCGGGTTTCGAGGAAATCGATGAGGTCGCCGGCAACCCGGTCGATGGCTTCCAGTTCGGGCGCGATCTCCGGAGCACCGGGGCCGAATTTTTGCAGGCAGTAGTCGAGATGAGGCAGGTAAACGAAACTCAGGGTCGGCGATTCGCGCTCCTCGGTCCATCGCGCGGCCTTGGCGATCCATTCTGAGCAGGCGATGCCGGCACCCGGCCCCCAGAAGGAGGGAAAGGGGAAGGGGCCGAGGTCGGCTTTGACCTTTTCTCTCAGGTCCATCGGCTGGGTGTGGATATCGAAGACTTTGCGACCGTCGGCCGGGTAGAGGGGCCGTGGGGTCATGGTGATGTCGGCCGTGGAGTACATATTGTACCACCAGAAGAGCTGGGCGCAGGTGAAACCGGGGATTTTCTGGCGGAGATGGTCCCAGATCTTTTCACCGCGGACGAGGTGGTTGCTTTGTTTCCAGAATCGGACCTCTGCGCTTTCGCGATCATACCAGCCGTTGGCAACGATGCCGTGCTCGCTTGGCGGAGTGCCCGTAAGCATCGAGGACTGGGCGGTGCAGGTAAGCGCGGGGAAGGCCGGCGGGAAGACCTGCATGCCGTGCTTTTCCGCGAAAGCCGAGAGGCGCGGGGTCGATGGCCCGAGTAGGGACGGGGAGAGTCCGACCACGTTGATGACCGCCACGCGCTGCATGAGGCGAAGTGTTGCAGCCGATCGGAGCGCTGGCAATGCAGGTGTCGGCGGCTGTGAGGTTCAGCGGGTCAAAATGAGTTTGGCCCCGGCGATGATCAGTACGGTGGCGAGCAGCAGCTGAATACCCCGTACCGGGATGCGGCGGCTGCCGAGATGGGAGCCTGCGAGACCTGCGATGGCGGCGATGGGTGCGAGCCACCACGCGAAGCCAGGGATGGGCCGACCGCTGGCGAAGTGTCCGCTCAGCCCTGCTATTGAGTTCAGCAAGATGAAGGGTGCGGAGATGGCCGCCGCTTGTTTCGTGCCGGCCCAGCCGAGCAGGAGCATGAGTGGGGTGAGAAAGATGCCGCCGCCGGTGCCGGTCAGACCGGACAGCAATCCGAGTCCCGCGCCCGTGGCGAATGCGCACTTGCTGGTGGGAGGCTGGATGTGGGCCGGGTCGCCTTTGCGGACAAAGAGTCGCGCCGCGGAGAAAAGCAGCACGGCACCGAGGAGGGGATTGAGAAGAGCTCCCGGTAGCTGGAGGTAGCCACCGAGCGCAGCGGCAGGCACGGAGAGCTGTGCGAAGGGCCAGAACCGATTCCATGAAAAATGACCGGCGCGGGCGAACTGAATGCTAGCGATCGCGGCGACCACCACATTGAGCACCAGTGCCACGGGTTTGACGGTGGTGGCGGCAAAGCCGGCAAGGGTCAGCACTGCAATGTAGCCCGAGGCACCAGCGTGGCCTACGGAGGAATAGAGCAGGGCGATCGCTGCGATCCCTGCGGCGAGCAGACTGAGTTGGGAGGCATCCATCGGCCGGACCGTTCAAGAGATTGTCAGAGAATCACGCAAGCCTTGGTGGCCGATGCCGGTGTCTTTGCCATGCACACAAAACGACCGGCGCTTGCGCGTCGGCCGTTTCGGGAAATCCGTGATTAAAAAGCTGTTAGGCCAGCGCAAGGAGTTTTGCCTTCAGCATGTCCTTGGTGACGTTGGCGCCGACGATTTGATCTTTCACTTCACCGTCCTTGAAAAAGAGAAGGAGCGGGATGCTGCGGACGCCGTATTTCACGGCGAGCTCGCGGGCTTCGTCGACGTTCACTTTGCCGACCTTTGCCTGACCTTCGATTTCGCCGGAAAGTTGATCGATCACGGGGCCGATCATCTTGCAAGGTCCGCACCACTCGGCCCAGAAATCCACGAGGACGGGCTTGTCGGACTCGATCACTTCGGACTGGAAATTGCTATCGTTCAATTGGAGAGCCATGCGCGGAACTTGGAGGGGAGGCCGGAAAAGTCAAGGACCGCCCTGCCATGAAGGCGGAGCGGTCCTGAGTGAAAGAAGAAGCTGGTGAACTTACTCAGAGTGGCAAATTGCCCGTCACGATGGCAAGGGCGAGGACACCGGCGGCGATCAGGAAGGTGATGATGGGGTAAACCATGATGAGTTGAGGTTTGGCGGTGAAGAAATGGGATTAGAACAGCTTGTCCCAGCCGTCCCAGACATTGATGGCGAGGCACTGGAAGGCGACGACGGCCGCGGCGGCGGCAAAGCCGAGGATCGAGAGCACATTTTCCAAGGTGGAGGAGCCCCCTTCTTCGGGCTCTTCGCCGGTCTGGATGGTCGGAGCCTGAGTCATCGACGGGCCCTGGGTGCCGAGCGGTTGGGTCGGTGGATTCAGCTGGACGGTGGCCTTTGGAAGGGAGGTGGTCTGAGCTCCGCTGGTCAAGGGCTTGGTCAGAGTGATGCCGGGGCCGCCTTGGGAGACACCTGGAGCATTCAGCTTGATGGTGGGAGCCGGGGCCGGTGCGGAGGCTCCACCGCCGGATGGGCGCAGCGCGATGGTTGGCGCAGGAGCGGCGGGTGCGCCAGCGGGGCGGAGAGAAATGGTCGGTGCCGGGGCCGCAGGTG
The DNA here is from genome assembly GCA_004293445.1 of Verrucomicrobiota bacterium. Classification (GTDB taxonomy): domain Bacteria; phylum Verrucomicrobiota; class Verrucomicrobiia; order Verrucomicrobiales; family Akkermansiaceae; genus Haloferula. Next base: position 77,407 of record RDYP01000009.1, read on the forward strand.
CTCCCGCCGGGCGCAGGGAAATCGTCGGCGCGGGAGCGGCAGGTGCGGCCGGCGCGCCGGCCGGCCGGAGGGCGATGGTCGGAGCAGGGGCGGCAGGTGCCGTGGAGACGCCTGTTGGCATCGGTGGCTTGGTTGCCACGGGAGCGGCCGGGGGCGCGTCGGACGCCTTGAGGGTCACGCGCACGGTTTCCTTTTTCAAGGGAATCGAGGAAGTCTGCTTGTTAGCGGGAAAGGACGGAGCGGGCGCGGGGCTTGGGGAAGAGGGGGCTGGGATTTCGTTTTCGCTCATGCTCGTCTGAAGTTGGGTTGCAAAGGTGGCAAAAACAACCAGCCCGGCGCCCGTCTGTCAAACCTCCATCTGGGGCAGAATCGGGAGGAATGGATATTTTTCGGAGATCTCGTTTCCCCCGTGTCGCGTCCGGGGCGGTGATCGCTGAAAATTCGCGTGCAAATCGTTGCGTCCCCGGTTCCAAATCCGCGCGCCATGTCCGCCGAGAAGACCGCCATCACCCCGACCCGCGCCCAGGATTTCCCCGAATGGTATCAGCAGGTCATCAAGGCCGCCGACATGGCGGAGAATTCCGAGACCCGCGGTTGCATGGTGATCAAGCCCTGGGGTTACGGCATTTGGGAACTGATCCAGCAGCAGCTCGATCGAAAGTTCAAGGCAACCGGTCACCAGAACGCCTACTTTCCCCTGCTCATCCCGCTCGCCTATCTGGAGAAGGAAGCCGAGCATGCCGAAGGCTTCGCCACCGAGTGCGCCGTGGTGACCCATCATCGTCTCGAAGCGGTCAAGGATCCCGTCAGCGGGAAGACGAAGATGATCCCGAGCGGTGAGCTTTCGGAGCCCTACGTGATCCGCCCGACCTCGGAGACCATTATTGGCGCGGCTTTTTCGCGCTGGGTTCAGAGCTATCGGGACCTTCCGCTTTTGATCAACCAGTGGGCCAACGTGATGCGTTGGGAGATGCGGCCGCGCCTGTTTTTGCGCACGGCAGAGTTTTTGTGGCAAGAGGGGCATACGGCGCACGAGACAAAGGATGAGGCGATCGCTGAGACGCGGCTGATGCACGGGGTGTATGAGGAATTCCTGCGCGATCATCTGGCGATCCCGGTCATTCCAGGCGAGAAGACGGAGAACGAGCGCTTTCCCGGCGCCGACATGACCTTGACGGTTGAAGCGATGGTTCAGGATCGGAAGGCGATCCAAGCGGGTACCTCGCACTATCTCGGTCAGAATTTTTCAAAGGCGCAGGACATTTCCTTCACTGGCCGCGATGGCGGCATTCAGCATGCGCATACGACCTCGTGGGGTGTTTCCACCCGAATGATCGGCACGCTGGTCATGGCACATGCGGACGACGATGGGCTGGTGCTGCCGCCAAGGGTGGCAACGCAGCAGATCGTGATCATTCCCGTCACGCCTAAGGAAGACAGCAGGCAGGCGGTGTTGGATGCTTGTCATATGCTGGCTCAGGGCCTTCGTGGTTCGAGTTTCCATGGCGATCCGCTGCGTGTGCACATCGATACCCGCGATCTCCAAGGTGGAGTGAAGAAGTGGGAGTGGGTGAAAAAAGGCGTGCCGATTCGGATCGAGATCGGGCCGCGTGATATCGAGTCCGGCAAGCTCTGCTTCCAGCGTCGCGACCAATCGAGCGCAGCAAAGGAATTCGTGGACCGGGATGCCTTCCTTGGCGAGGCGGTGGAATTGTTGCAATCGATCCATGACACTTTGCTCCTGCGTGCGACGGAATTCCGGGACGCAAACATCGCGCCCTGCGATTCGCTCGATGCCTTCAATGCGCACTGGTCGGGTGAGAATCCGGGCTGGTTGTTGACGCCTTGGGCGGGCACGCCCGAGCAGGAGGAGGAGCTTTCCAAGCGTCATAAGATCACCATTCGCTGCCTGCCGCTGGACAAGCAGGATGGTGAAGCCTTGCCATGCTTCCTGACCGGGGCGGTCACCAAGTCGCGGGCGATCTGGGGTCGCAGCTACTGAGGAGTAGCGGTGCCGCTTTGGCGGGAGGCTGATGGGGAGGTTCATGGGCAGCGTCTGTTTGCGATTCGCCTTCGGGGGAAAAGTGGGCGTGTCCGGCGGTCTCGGCCCTACCGTTTTTGGACGGGCTTCGCGCTGGATCCGATGAGCTTGGCGTGTCAGGATCTTGTGCATGTCGATCCGACTCGCTGGCTTGCTGCTGCCCGCTTTTTCACCCAGTCGGGAGGGTGATTTCGGAATCGGCGATACGCGTTCGATGCGGAGATGGATCGATCACTGTGCCGAGCAGGGAGTGGGCTTCCTGCAATTGCTGCCGATCAACGAGACCGGATCCGACGACAGTCCGTACAACGCGATTTCATCGGTGGCGCTGGAGCCGCTTTATCTGACCTGCGAGGCGGGTGAGATTCCAGGTTTGGAAGCTTCGGATGTGGAGGAGGCGCGGCGTGATTTTCGCGAGTGCGGGTTGCGGGTCGACTATGCCTCGTCGCGGCGTGCGAAACGGGGATTGTTGGAAAAGGCGTGGTTGCGTTTCCAAGCGGGGGGCGGCGATCCGGCTTTTGGTGATTTTCGTCGAAGCGAGCGGGGGTGGTTGGAGGACTACTGCGCGTATCGTTGGTTGATGGAGAAGGCGGGAGGATCGGAGGTTTGGGACGAGTGGCCGGAGGCTTGGCGATCGGTGTCGGGTGCGCGGGCCTTTTTGGCAGAGGAGTTGGCGCGTGAGCGGGCTGCCGTCGCGGGTCGTCTGGATTTCCATGCGTGGGTCCAATGGCTGTGTTTCACCCAATGGAAGGCGGTGCGGGCGCATGCCGAAAGCCGGGGGGTGAAACTGATGGGCGACGTGCCGATCGGAGTGAGTCGTTGCTCGGCGGATGTGTTTTTCGGGCGCGATGACTTCGACTTGGACCATACGGGAGGTGCCCCGCCGGAGACCTTGTTCAAGCACGACCGTTTCATCCAGCGTTGGGGGCAGAACTGGGGGATTCCCTTGTATCGATGGGATCGGATGGAAGCTGCCGGCTTTCCTTGGTGGCGCCAGCGGATCGCGAAGTTGGCGGAGGTATTCCACATCTTCCGGATCGATCACGTGTTGGGCTTTTATCGGATCTATTCGTTTCCCTGGCAGCCGCGGCGGAACGAGGAATTTCTCGATCTGAGCGACGAGGAGGCGCTGGTCCTGGCGGGGGGGCGTTTGCCGCGTTGGTCGCCGCGGCCGGACGACAGTCCTGCGCATTGCGCTGCGAACCGTTTCGATGGCGATGTGCGTTTGAGGATGGTGCTGGAGGCGGCGGGTGGTGCGGCGGTGGTCGCTGAAGACTTGGGTTGTGTGCCGGACTATGTGCGTCCGCATTTGGCGTCCTTGGATATCGCGGGTTTCCGAATTCCGCACTGGGATGTCGATGAGGCGGGTCGCGTGGTGCCGGGCGACAAGCTGCCGGAGTGTTCTTTCGCGACCTATGCGACTCATGACCATGACTCGCTGCCGGCGATGTGGGCGGACTTTCGTGCTCGTTCTGCAGACCCGGTGGTGGATGAAGAGGAAAGGCGAAAAGTTACCCGCGATCTCGCTTTGTTGGCGGAATTTGGAGGAGTCGAGGCGGAGCAGGACTACGGGCCCACGGTGAAGGCGGAGCTCTTGGCCGCGCTCTTCGCGTCGCGCTCGCGCTATGCGGCCTTCATGATCACGGATTTGTGCGATTTGACGGATCGGATCAACTCTCCGGGCACTGTGGGGCCCCAGAATTGGAGCTTCCGGTTATCGGGCAACGCCGAGGAGATTGCACTGCGCGAGCTTGGGAAGCTGCGGGCCGTATTGCGTGCGACGGGCCGCTGTTCGCTAATGGCGGAATCGGGTTGAGGGGTGGGGTGGCATTTGGCAGGGTGGGCGGGTGTCAGCGCCGTCCACTCCCCATGTGATTCCGCCCGACCTGCTGCTGGGTGCCTATGCGGAGGGTGTGTTCCCGATGGCGGAGGGTGGGGAACTGAGCTGGTTCTCGCCGCTGCGCCGGGGTGTGATTCCGCTCGATGCGGGTTTTCATGTGCCGCACGGTCTTAAGCGGGCGATTAAGAAGCGTCCTTTTGAAGTGAGGTGGAATCAGGATTTTCGCGCGACGATGGAAGGCTGTGCGGAGCGTGTGGAGACTTGGATCGATCCGACGATTGTCGAGAGCTACTGCTTGCTGCATCGGCTGGGCTACGCGCATTCGGTCGAGTGCTATGACGAGGAAGGCCTGCAGGGTGGGCTTTACGGGGTGGCGCTCGGGAAAGTGTTTTGCGGGGAGAGCATGTTTTCGCGGAAGACCGACGCCTCGAAGATTGCGTTGGTGGCCTTGGTCACGGAATTGCGGGTGAGAGGTTTCGAGTTGCTCGACACCCAATGGATGACATCGCACCTGCGGAATTTCGGCGGGGTGGAAATCCCGCGTGAAGAATATCTCCAGCGCTTGCGCCGGGCGCTGGGGCCGCTGGATGGGGGCTTCCATCCGCCGCGCTTGGGTCCGGGCCGCTGAGGTCGGCTTACCAGTCGGAGTTGTCGCGACGGCCCTCTTCGAAAGCGGGGTCGTGGATGTTGAACTCGATGCGGCTGAAGGCTTTTTGGTCGAAGTCGACTTGGCCGAAGGGTTGAGCTTCGCCCTTGAGCCGGCCCTGCGCTGCGTGGGTCAGGCGGAAGGTCACGCGGCTGCCGTCGGGGAACCAGGCCCGGATGTCGCCGTCGTAGATTTTCGGGATCTCGTAAAGGTCCCAGTTCTTGCGGTCCTCGGGTTTGTGAATGTTCAGATTGCGAAGGCGGGCGATGGGAAGTCGGATATCCCCGAAGCGTGTGGCGAGCCTTACTTTTCCCTCCTCGATGCCGCGAACTTCGCCGGCGATGCGGTCATTGTTGCGGAGTCGGATGCGAGTGGGATCTTCGGGTTCGGCGACTTCGGGTGCGGGGATGTCGTCGCCTTCGATGAAACCTTCGTCCTGAGGGGCTGGGTTTCCCTCGAGGATGCCGTTCCAAGTGCTGACTTCGATTCTGGAAATGCGCAGTGGCTTGCTTTCCTGAGTGGTGAAGTGAATGCCGCCGCCGGGTTTGAAATCCTGCGGTTGGGGATCGGTCCAGTCCTTGATCACGCGGCCGTTGACGAGCAGGCGGATTTGGCCGTTTTTGCGATTGGCGAGGATTTCCACGCGTGAGGACTCCGTGCCGAGCAGATCGGGGGCGTTGGCGAAATCGCCGAGGGTCGTGTTGACGTTATGGCCTTCGGTGGACCAGCGTTTCTGGAGTTGGATGTAGCGGCCTTGGCAGATGAGCTCGTAGCAATTTCCGGGTCGCTGGGTCTTGATATCGTCGGAGAAGAAAAGAAAGCGGAAGCTGGGGCTGGATCGCCAAGTGAGGTCGAAGGCGAAGCGGGTGGTGGTCGGGAGCTTGAGCGAGCGGGCAATGGCGCCGGGCGTTTTCGTTCGGAGGGCTCCTTGCGCGAAGTCCCAGGTGGCGGGTTCGTCCTGCGTCCATCCGTCGAGCCCGTGAGGTCCTTGGTAGATGACTTGGGGCCGGTCCTGAATTTCCAAGGTGTCGACCATCGAGCGGCGGAGTTCCAGTTCTCCGGCATACCAGGTCCGGAGGCGGATGGAGCGCGAGTCGATTCCGCAGAGTTCGCCGCGGAGGACATCGCCGTTGCTGAGTGTGATGCTTGCGATGTGATCGCCTTTGCCATCATCCGGGGTGACGGGCAGCGTGATGTCGCGCACCTGATCGAGCCGCAGGGGCACAGGCGAGGCGAGGAAATCGGCATCGAAAAGGAGTCGGTCGGTTTGGACTTCGACCAAGCGGCCTTGGAGGCGGCTGCCATCGATGCAGTGGATTTCATTTTCCTCTGAGGCACAGGTGAGGAAGGGGGCGAGGACGAGGCTGGGGAGGAGGGCTTTCATGGTTCGTCCTCCGGGCTTTCTTCTGTTGAGCTATCGGAATCGGCGTGGCGGGTGAGTCGTGCGATGGCGCTGCGGCGGAGGGTAAGCCTGCCAAGGAGGGGATGGGTGGCGGAGACCTGATCTCCATCGAAGCTGCATTCTCCGACGGCGAGTGAGCCGCGGCCATGGAGCCCGAGGAGGAGGGGTGGGCGGGGGGATTCGCTTACCGCGGGATCGCGGGCGAGGAAGAGGGTGGAGACTTCGGAAACCGGGATGTCGATGGGTGCCGGATGATGCGGGCTTTGGTAGCGGATGCTGCCGCCGTCGGGTCCGGGTGTCATGCCGATGATGCGGCAGGCACCGCGGTCGGAACTGCGGGTGATGAGGACGTCTTGCTTCGGGTCGCCGCGTTCTTCCTGTCCGTGGCGGTCGGCGGCGGCGTCCCATTCGCGGACTTCGATGAGGTCGATGCTTTGACGGTCGCCACCGCCGATGTTGCTGCGGAACATGAGTCCTTGGCCGCGGGGAGCGGACTTCACGGGATCGGCGTATCGGTCTTCGTATTGGCCATTGAGCCAGAGGTGGATGATGCCGAGTTCCCGGTCGACCCGGAGTTCTACCTCGAGTTTCCCATCGGGGTAGTCCGAGGGTTCCGTCGGGATTGTGGCCATCGACAGGTAGGGGTGACCGTCGTTGCTTTGCTGGCGTTTGAGCTCGAGTCCCGAAGCGGCGAATTGGAGGTAATAGCGGTCGGCCTTGCCGGTGGTTTCGAGGGAGTCGTCGGCGAAGTACACTTGGAGGTTGGGCGAGTTTCGCCAGTGGACACGGAAGCGCAGCGCGAATGATCCGGGAAGCTCGAGTTTGCGGGCGAGGGTGCCACCGCCGTCGGAGTTGAAGCGTCCGTTGTCGAAGTGCCAGCCGGTGCGGGTGATCCAGCCGGAGTCGTTCTCGGGACCCCGGTAAATGGTTTTGCGGGGCCGCATGCCGAGTTGGATGGTGGCGACCGATACGCGTGGGATGCGGATTTCACCAGCGAAGGCGGTGGCGACCTTCAGGGCGTCGGCGTCGATGCCGAGGAGGTCGGCGGGGAAGCTGTCGCCATTGGTGAGGAAGACGAGGGTATCGTGGGTATCGGCCTGGTTCGCCGTGGCGGTGAAGCTGACGCGGTCGAGTCGCTCGGCGCGGAGTTCGAAGGGGGTGAAAGAGAGCGGGCTGGCCAGAGTGACGCGGCCCTTTCCGGAGAGAGCGGTGATGGTGCCGGAGAGCCGGGAACCATCGGTGAGGACGACTTCATCGGCGCTGGCAGCGAGCGCGAGCAGCAGAGATAGGGCGATGCGGATCACGGGGTCGAAGGAAGGTGTCAGGGTGACTCGTCCCAGGCGTCGAGGAAGCCTCCGCTGGACTGGAACTCGACGACGACGGCAGGGGTGAGATCGAGGTCGATTTTCCCGGCGTGGCGGGTTTCGAGTTGGAGCCGGTCTTTCGTCGAAGCGACTGGCGTGCCGCTGATGCGGCCGACGGGTTGGAGGTGGACGGTGATTTGTTTGGTGGAGGCTTCGCCGGGACTGGCGCGGTGTTTGCGGGCAAAGCGAATTTCGGCGATGTCGGCGGTGGGGATGCGGAGGGTGGAGTAGGGGCTGCGCAGCGAGATCACCTCGTCTCGAATGGCGAGCACTTTGCCGGAAAAGCGGTCGGTGCCGTTGGCGAGGAGGACGATGTCGTGGTCATCGCTTTCCATGCTGCGTGCGGAGTCGGTGAGGCCGTTCCATTCGGCGATGACGAGGTCGGAGATTCGGACGCGGCCGGTGTTGCCGAGCATCTGGAAGCCGATTCCACCGCCCTTGGCCTGGTAGGACGCGGCGCGTTCGGTGACGTCGGCATTGTCGCTGGCGGTGTTCCATTGCACGGCGAATTGGCCATCGACGTGCACGGCGATGGTGCCTTGGTGGCGGTCGCAGCGGATTTCGAAAACGGATTCGCCGGTGTCGTTGAGTCGGATGGAGGTACCGCCGACGCGGAGGCGTTCGACCTCGGGATTGCCTTTGGCGTCGAAGCGGGTCCGCTGGAGGTTGGCGTAACCGGATTGGATGTTGAGGATGTAGCCGCTGCCGAAAATTTCCGCGGCGTTTTGCATGCGGCCGGGATTGGGTTGGTCCGCGTCCTTGCCAACTTTCTTTGGTGATTCGGGCTGGGTGAGATCGGCGTGGAAAGCGACCGAGATGTTCGGGCGGCTGCGCCAAGCGAGCTTGAAGCGGAGGAGAGCGCGATCCGGCATCGCGGCATCGAGGATCAGGCCATCGGAGCCGCTGCCGCAGACCCAAGAGGAGCCGAGGTGTTGCCAGGTGGGGCGATCTTTTTCTTTGGGATCTTTGGCGGGTTTTGGCTCGGACTCGGCGAAGGGATCGACATTGGCATCGGTGGCGTCGGAATGGATGACTTTCCAATCCCGCGTGTCGAAGGGTCCGGCGTAGATGAGGCGTCCGCCGAAGGGATTGGGAGAGAGGGCGGCGACGGCATCGCGTGGGAAGCTCAGGGTGCCAGCGGCATGGGTGGCGAGAGTGATGTGGCTTTCGTCGGCCGAGATTACGCGTCCGGGGAATCGATCGCCATCGATCAGGGTGAGGTGAGAGGGATCGTCGATCGGTGAGAGAGAGCGCGCGCTGTGGAGCACGATGTGGCGGACCTTGTCGCGCTGGAAGGGGATGGGATCGGAGACATCCGGGCGTTCCCAGTGGATCGCGCCTGAGGCATCCATGCCGGTGAATTCGCCATGAATCTGGTCCCCATTGCTGAAGCGCAGGAGGTCGGGATCCGCAGCGGCCCGGGAGGCGAGCAGCAAGGCGACGATGGCGAGGGGGCGGATCATTTTTCGTAAATCGGCAGAAAGCGGTAGTTCAGTGCGAGCGAGAGCAGGGCACCGGCGGTGTTGAAGGATTCACCCTTGTTGCCCGGCCATGATCCGTCTCGGGCCTGGATCGTCGAGAGGTAGCGGATGTTGCTTTCGTTCCAATCGTTCCACGCCTCCGGGTCGGCGTGGAAGAGGGCTTGGGACATGTAGTATTCGAAATAATAGGGGTAGTGGCGGTCGCGGTAGGAGAGTTGTTTGCGGAGGTAATCGACCGAGGCTTGGAATCCCTTGCCGTCTTTTTCTTTGGCGAGGGCGAGGCAGAGCACGCCGATGGCGGTGAGAGTGGGCTTTGGCCCACCGGCGGAAGTGTAACCGTAGCCGCCGTCGCTTCCGCGGCAGCGGGCGAGGTAGGCGAGGCCCTTTTTCAGCGACTCGTCTGGGACGGGAAGTCCTGCATTGCGCGCGGCGAAGAGGGCGACGATCTGGCAGCCGGATACCGTGGTATCGGCGTCGCTGCTGTCCGGGGTGTAGCGCCAGCCGTCGGAGCGGTTGCGTTTTTGGGCGCTGAGGATGAGGTCGACGGCTTTTTTCAGGGCCCCTGCGAGGCGGGGGTGATCGACGCTGCCATAGGCTTCGGCGAGGGCGAGGGTGGCGAAGCCATGGTTGTACATGCTGTTCCCGATGTAACCGTTGGCGGTGTTTTGTTGGGAAAGCAGGTAGTCGATGCCTTTGGAAATCTGGCGGGCGTGGGGGCCGTGGTTTGGGTCCTCGCCGTGGGCGAGGAAGGCGACGACGCAGAGTCCCACGACGCCGGGTTCGGCACCCATGTTATCGTCCCAGCAGCCTTGGTCGTTTTGAGTTTTGGCGAGATAGGTGAGGCCGCGTTCATACATCGACTCGATCTGGGGCGGGATGGGATCGTCCGCCCGCCTAGGGAGGTCCTGAGCACCGAGGGGCAGGATGGCGATGAGGAGAATGAGGAGGGAGATTTTCATTTCGCGAGGGGTTCGGCGGCGCGGTTGTAGGCATCGAGCGCGGATTGGAATTCCTGCGGCAGTCCTTGGCCGGCTTTGCCGGAGGCCTTGGGCACGCGTCGTTCTTCCGATTTGCCGTTGCTGCTTCCCTGGCTGGCGGTGTTTTCGCTGCTGGAATCTCCCTTTTGGCCTTGCCCGGCTTTGTCACCCTGGCCTTGGCCCGGTTTGCCGGGTTTTCCCCCCGCTTTGCCCTTACCTGCCATTTCGCGCATCATGTCGAGCATCGCGCCCCCGCTACCGCTGCCCTGACCTTGCTGTTGTTGTTTCTCTTCGGCGGCGGCGAGGATCTTTTCGATGACATCGGTCTGAGCGGCGATGGTCGGGCCTCCGGTGTCGCTTTCCGCGAGGAGATCGGTGGCGTCGCCCATGGTGGCTTCCACGCTTTCGAGGAGTTCGATGACTTTCGGGTGGGTCTGCTCGATGACGAGCTGTTGGACATCCGCGGCGAGTTCGTCCTGGCTGTCTGCAAGTTCGAGGGAGCCTTGCTGATGGTCGGCAAGCGTCAGGGCGGCTGTTTTTTCGCCAGCGTGGAGGGTGCCGAGGGCGGCGCAGAGAAAGGTGGCGAGGGCTTTCATGGCTTGGTGGAGGGCGTGTTTTCCAGCGAGCGGCGGAGGGTTTCTAGGGCTCGGGTGCGGGCGCGGAGATCCTGCTCCTGTTGGATCATTTTCATCATGCGCAGCATGAATTCGAAGTCTTCGTCCTCGGAAGCGGGTGAGGATCCGTTGCCGCCGCCACCGCTGTTCTCCTGCGCGGCGATTTGGAGCAGCTTGGCCCATTCGTTGAGCTGATCCGCCCATTTTTCGGTGGCTTCACGGGCGAGGAACCCTTGGTTGGCATCCAGCGTCAAGCGGAGGTCTTCGAGGGCGAGGTCGATCTTCGAGTCGACCATTGCGTCGAGGACTTTCCGGTAGGGTTCCTTGTTGGTGCGGGTGAAGAAATGTCCCAGGTCTTCCTGAATCCAGCGGATGTCGGAGTTGGTATTGGATTGTTGGCGGACGAGATCGAGCAGCCTACCCGCGTCCGAGGGATCGAGCTCGCTCGTGAAAGCCGCGGCGCTGCGTTCGTAAGACTCCCACAGGGTGGTTCCGATGCCTCGTTCTTCGCTGGCGGCTTTTTTGAGGCGATTGACGAAGGTTCCGGCTTCGAAGCGTTCGTTGGCCTCGTTTGCCCGCTCGATCGCCTCGCGCATTTTTTCGAGGGCGGTCGCCTGTTTTTCGACAGCCTTGGCGACATCCTCGTTGGCTTTTTCGGCGGTATTTTTTTCGTCTTGGGCGGCACCGAGCTGTTGGTCGATTTTGGGAAGGTCCTGATCGGCGAGTTCGCGCATCGATTCGAGGGCCTCGGCGATTTTTCCGAGGGTGGTTTTGTCGATGCTACCGTTGCGGGTGCTGTCTTTGAAGAGCTTGCTGGTGCTTTCGGCGAGTTCCTTCATGCGCTCGGCCTGCTGTGCTTCGGCGTCTTGCTGGGCTTTCAGGCGTTCTCGGGTTTCCTCGTTCTGGAGCTCTGCGGGTTCGAGTTTTTCGAGGCGCTGATTCTCTTCGTAAAGGCCGCGTTCGCGTCTCGCGAGATCCTCGAGTTCGCCGATGGCGCGGTCGAAGCGGGTCTTCAGCATCTGGGCGTGTTCGTCGCGGGTGAGGATGAAGAGAGTGATGCTTTGCGAATAGGTGCGCGGTCGCTCGGGCAGGTAGTCATCGCACCAGGCGCGGAGGACGAGTTTTTGCGGGGTGATGCCGAAGGCTGAGGGTGAGAAAGCGGCGGGGCTGGTGAGGCGTGGCATCGAGGGCCCGCCGCGGAGGAGGGGCAGTTCGCCCTTGGCGGGTTTCCCATCGCTGGCGCGGGTGAATTCGCCGGACCACTCGAGTCCGATGCGTCGAATTCCGAAGTCATCGTCGGCGAGGATTTCGAGGTCGATGGTTTCCTCCGGCAACATCACGTGCTGGCGGATCGAGCCTTGAAGTTGGACGCTGGGCGGCTCGTCGGCGAGGGAGTCGATCCGGACTTCAAAGCCGTCGTCACCGTCGAGTCCGAGTTGATCGGTCCAGCGGATGGGCAGGCGGGCATCCTGATCTCCGATTTCGAGGGCTGGCGTGCTGGCTTGATTCGAGCTGAGAAGCATCGGTCCGCCGTCGGCGATCTGCTGTTGCTCGTGGAAGAGCGGGCCGAAGTGTGCGGCGGCGAGCGGCCGGGTGGCTTCGACACGGACGGAAACACTGCTGCCGCGAACGACCGGGAGTAGGCCGGGCCCGAGGTCGATCTCGCGGTCGGGGAGTTGCAGGTAAGCCGGGTATTTCACCGTGGCGGTGGTCCGACGGATGGATGGGCGCTGGGAGGGAGTGACGCGGATCGAGTGGCGAGCGTCGCCGATCGCGATGCGAACGATGCCGGGGTCTTGCTGGGCGGGAAATTCGAAGAGGTAGCTCCGATCGTGCAAGGGCACCGTCAGCGGGTCCTGCTTGCCGTATCGCGCGCTGCCTTTGGCGGGTTGCCATTCCGAATCGGGGGAGAGGCGGAGGCGTTTTTCGAAGGGCTCGCCATGGGGGACGATCCATTCGGTGGGGACCTGTTCGAGGGAGGTGAAGGTGTAGCGTGGGGCCTCGGAGAGTGGCATGAGCCAGCGTTTCAGAGAGTTCCACCCGGCCTGGGGCGCGAGGCTGAAGGCGGCGATGGTAAGGGTGAGGCCGGAGAGCAGGGCGAGTAGCCAGCGTCGGCGCAGCGAGGTGGGTAGGGCAGCGGTGAGTTGGCGTTGTGCGCTTTCTTCGGCCACACTTTGCATGGCTGCGGCGCGGAGCCGGGGGGAGAGGGTGTCGGAGTTTTCCTGCTGCTGCTGGAGTTCGATGGCTCCGAGTAGGCGGTCGCCGAGACCGGGGAAGCGTTTGGCGATCAGTCGGGCGAGTTGGTTTTCGCGGCGATGGCGCCAAACCCAGCGGTGGAGGACAATGGGGGCGAAGATCCCTGCCAACGAGGTGCCGCCGATCAGGATGGAGAGCCGCAGGAGCGTCGGGGTCGATCCGATCCGGTCGAGGACGAAGACGAGAAGAAAGGAGAACAGCAGTCCGCAGAATCCGGCGAGGAGGGCTTCGGCAATCTTCGTTCGCCACAGATCGCGGCGGAAGTCGTCGAGCTGTCGGCGCAGGGAATCCGGCAGCTCGCTCGGCCTGTTGGGGTCGTCGGCCATGATTTCAGGGGATGGGGGGCGCTTTCCTCATGAGCGTCGTGAAACTCGCAGGGGGAAGGCGGGAATTCCAGCGGATTTCTTGCGGTTGGCCGCGGTTCACTCCGTGCCGCGATCAATCGCCGCAGTAGGGATTTTCCGCGCGCTCGGTGTCGATGCGGGTTGATGGTCCGTGGCCGGGGAAGACCCGTGTGGAGGAGGGAAGGACGAAGAGTTTCCGGCGGATCCCATCGATCAATTGTGAGGCATTTCCTCCGGGGAGGTCTGCCCGGCCGACGGATCCGGCGAAGAGGGTATCGCCCGGATACAAGTCGCCGCGCTCGGGGGAGAAGAAGGTCACGCTATCGGTCGAGTGGCCGGGAACGTGGGCGAGTTCGAGGCGCAGGCCACCGAGTTCGAGGACCTCGCTACCCTCCAGTAGAACATCGACCGTGTAGGGCGTCACCGCGATCGGCATCCCGTGAGCGCGCATCAGGTTTTCCAGCGTCAGTTCGGTCGAGTAGGGCGCCCAGGCGTGGATCTTCGCGCCCATGGCTGCGAGTTCCGCGGCGTCTTCGACATGGTCGTAATGCTGGTGAGTGAGCAGGAGCGCGGTGGGCAGGATGCCCTGTCGCCGGAGCCAATCGGCCAGGCCTTTCGGGGCGTCGATGACGATCGAGGTCCCGTCGGGACAAGTGACGAGGTATCCGTTGGTCTGGACGAAACCTCCCGTGAAGCAAGCAGGCATGGCGGGGATCAAGCGTGGGGGCGGCCCTGCTGTCAAACCGGCGCTGCTGCTATCAATTGCGCTGCCGGGGCTTGGCCAAGGCTGGGTGTGGTCGCGTCATGCGGGGTCATGGATGGGGAAGTCGATGTAGCCTTCGGCCGTAGGGGCGGACCAGGTCGAGACATCGGCCGGTGGATTCAGCTCCCAGTTGTTCGCGAAGCGTTCGACGAGGTCGGGGGTGCTCAAGTAGGGGCGACCAAAGGCGATCAGGTCGGCGCGGCCGTCGGCGATGGTCTGCTCCGCGCTGGACTGGGTGTAGCCGCAATTTCCCATCAGGGGGCCGTCGAACACCGCGCGGAACTCCGCGAGGGTCATGGGTTCGCCTTGCTCGTGAAAGCCGAAGGCGAGGCCATCGACGAGATCGAGGAAGGCGAGTCCGTAGCGGTTCAGTTCGGTAGCGGCATGGAGGTAGGTCTCGCGGAAATCGGGCGCGCCCATGTCGTTGAAATTGCCGTTCGGAGAGAGGCGGACGGCCACCCGGTTGGCGGGCCAGACGCTGAGAACGGCCTCGGTGATCTCGCGCAGAAATCGGAAGCGCTTTGCCACGCTGCCGCCGTATTCGTCGTCGCGTTGGTTGCTCCGGGAATCGAGGAACTGGTTGATCAGGTATCCGTTGGCCGCATGGATTTCCACGCCATCGAATCCGGCAGCCATGGCGCGCTCGGCCGCACGGCGGTAGTCTTCGACCACAGCGGCGATTTCATCGGTCCGCAGGGCGCGCGGGACCTCGTAGGCTTGCTTGCCGTCCGGGGTGTGGATGCCTTCGCCGTGGATCTTGATGGCGGATGCGGAAACCGCGGACTCGCCGCCGTGGAAGCTGCTGTGGGAGGCTCGCCCACAGTGCCAGAGTTGGAGGAAGACGGGGGTGCCGCGATCGTGCAGGGCATGGGTAACTTTGGACCATCCGGCGACTTGGGCCTCGTTGTAAATGCCGGGCGAATCGACCCAGCCGATGCCTTGTTCCGAGATCGTGGTGGCTTCCGCCACGATGAGGCCGGCTGAAGCTCGTTGGGTGTAATACTCGACCATCAGGTCATTGGGGACGCGGTCCTTCCCGGCACGGGCTCGGGTGAGGGGTGCCATCACGACCCGGTTGCGGAGGGCAAGGCCATGGAGATCGAAGGGCGAGAGGAGCTTGGGTGAAGCGGTGGTGACGGAGATTGGATTCATGGCAAAGTCGGGCGTGATAGACGACGCGGCGGATCCCTTTCGCAAGTCTGGATGACGCAATTGGGGTGTTTGACCGAGGTGTAGCTTTTCCCATTTGGCGGTACTTTCGCAGACACAAGTGGGCCGGCCCGACGGTCCAGCCCTACCGCTACTCAGATGGCTGCCGCCGGTGGCGATCTCTTTGGCATCTCAGTTTTTCGATCTTTCATCGGTTCCGCTTGGCGGTGTCATCGCCGAAGCAAGTGGTAAGTGGGCTTGCCAAGCGCGGGGGGCGATACCACGCTTGCGGGGCTGCGATTGAGATTCTGCGCGGCAATCAAAAACCATTTCTTTCCCGACCCATGTCTGAAATCACTGAAGCGGAACTCGCACCGAATGTGAAAGCCCTGTGGCTCAAGGCTCTTAGCGCCGTCCAGACCAACAATCACGCCTATGCCGTGAAGCTCCTGCAAAGCGTTTTGAAGGATGCGCCGAGTTTCCTTGAAGGTCGTCAGGTGCTGCGGAAGTGCGAGATCATCGTGAGTGGTGGTCCGAAAAAGAAGGCGACTCTGTTCGGGATGAAGTCGGGCGGCGGGCTCGGATTGATGAAGATCGCGAGTCAGGTGAAAAAGGACCCCGTCTCCGCGCTGCCGATGATCGAGGAAGAGCTGGAAAAGGATCCCTTCAATCCGGAAGCGAACGATCTTTTGTTCGAGGCCTTCCAAGCGATGCAGTTGGTTGAGAGTGCGGCCTTCGCTTTGGAGACGGTGCGCAAGGGGCATCCCGAAGAGGCAAAACTGCTCCACAAGTTGGCGGAATTTTATCTCAGCCACGAGGAACCGCAGCGGGCGGCGGAGGTGTATCGCTATATCATCAAGCATCATCCCACCGACGGCACCGCGGTTAAGGGCGAGAAGGACTGCACGGCCCGTGCCTCGATGAAGAAGGGTGGCTGGAGCGAGCAGGCGGACATGAAGAACCTGATGCGGCATCAGGGTCAGAGCGCCGAGCTGGAGGCCCAAAGCAAGACGGGGCTGACCCGTGATCAGCTGGAGGATCGTCGCGACCGTTTGATTCTCAAATACAACGAGGATCCGAATCAGCTTGGCGTGGTCAAGGATCTGGCGGCGATTTTTGAACAATTGGAAGACTGGTCCAATGCCGAGACCTTCTACTCCTGGGGTTTTTCTCTCAGCAATGGCGACGTCGCATTGCAGACCAAGGCAGGGCAGATGAAGGACCGCGCGGTGGAACAGCAGATGAAGGAATTGGAGGCCCGTGCGGCTTCGAATCCTGACGATCCCGAAGTGCAGGCGATGCTTGCCGAGCGGAAGGCGTTGCGGGTGGCTGAGGCGCTGGAGGAGTGCAAGCGGCGGGTGGAGCAGAATCCGACCGACCCCTTGCTTCGCTACGAACTGGGTCAGGCGTATTTCAATGCGGGCGATCACAGCGGTGCAATCCCTCACCTGCAGCAAGCGAAGCGCAATCCGCACATCCAGTCGAAGGTCCTGCTCCTGCTCGGTCTGACTTTCAAGGCCAAGGGGATGCTCGACATGGCGGCCAAGCAGTTGGCCGATGCACTTGGGGACTTGGTTGGCATGGACAATACCAAGAAGGAGGTCCTTTACGAGAAGGGCCTGATTCATGAAGAGATGGGCGACAAGGCCGGTGCCCTAGAGTCCTTCAAGCAGATCTACGAAGTCGATTACGGCTACCGCGACGTCGCCCAGCGCGTCGAGGCGTCGTACGGTGGTTGAGGCTTGATCACCAGAACCACGGTGCGGGGCGAATGGGTTCCGTATCGTGGTGTCTGGGCTGTGGTGTCTGGGCTGTGGTGTCTGGGCTGTGGTGACTGGGCTGTGGTGTCTGGGCTGTGGCCGGGCCAGCAGGCTGGCTCCGGGAAAGCTGCAGCAGGCTGCAGCAGTCCAAGAGGGATGGGGCGGTGGGTGAAATTGGCACTTGGCAGGGTTTCGGGTGGGGCTTTTGAATTGCGGCATGGCGAAGGTGTTGGTCGGGCTCTCCGGCGGGGTGGATAGTTCGGCGGCGGCGGCCCTCCTGATCGAACAGGGGCATGAGGTGATCGGCGGCTTCATGAAGAACTGGATCAATGCCGAGGGTCTGCCGGGCGATTGTCCGTGGGAGTCGGACTTGGACGATGCCTTGGCGGTGGCGAGGAAGTTGGGAATCGAGCTGCGCGTGGTGGATTTGATCGATCAGTACAAGGCGCGGATCGTGGATTATCTGGTGGAAGGCTATCGATCGGGGATCACGCCGAATCCGGATGTGTGGTGCAATCGCGAGATGAAGTTCGGGGTTTTTCTCGATTACGCGTTGGAACAGGGATTTGAGGCGGTGGCGACGGGGCATTATGCGCGGCGTCGGACGCTGGGTGACGGCCGTCCGGCGATTTTGCGCGGTGCGGATCCGAATAAGGATCAGAGCTATTTCCTTTCCTTGATGACAGGTTTCCAGGCGGAGCGCGCCTTGTTCCCGGCGGGTGAGCTTTTAAAACCGGAAGTCCGGGAAGTGGCTCGTCGCCATGCTTTGCCGACTGCTGACAAGAAAGACAGCCAGGGCATTTGCTTCATCGGGGAGATCCGGATGAGTGATTTCATCCGGCACTACATCCCGGATCGGCCGGGCGAGATCGTCGATACCGCTGGCAAGGTGTTGGGTGAGCATCGCGGCCTGCATCTTTACACGCTGGGCCAGCGCAAGGGCCACGGGGTGGCATCGCCGCGGGAGGGGATGGCTTATGTGGTGGTGGCTAAGGATTTGGCGAGCAATCGGCTGGTGGTCGGGTGGGACGAAGGAGGGACGCCGGGGCTCTACGCGCGAGAATGTGTAATCGGCAGTGTATCGACCATTGGCTGGGATTTTCAAGGGCCGTGCCGGATCGAGGCTCAGCCGCGCTATCGGGCCAAGGCGGAGAGGGCGGAGGTGCTGCCGTGCGGAGACGGGAAGCTGGAATTGCGATTCCAAACGCCGCAGCGGGCCATCGCGGCGGGGCAGATCTGCGCGTTTTATGACGGCGGCCGTCTTCTGGGCGGGGGAGTTTTCGAGGAAGTGCGCGGGGCATCGCGCGTCTGATTCACGCAGGCCGCGATCGGCCGTTTCCGGCGAATGAGAAGGGAAAACCGCTGTGCCGTCCTAGGAGCTGTGAGCCACGTTCCAGTTGCTCAACAAGTGGGAGAGCCGATCCGTGCAGGTCGTCCTGAGAAGGCATGACCATGATGGTGGATTCGGCGGGATCTCCCCGTTTTAATACATCGGTCCGGGCACGCTACCTGAGCGAACGCACACAGCAGTTGGTTGAGACTCTAGGGTGGGAGGGTGAACTGACAATCGGATTTTGTGTTTAGTTTCGGGTTGGTGGCGGAGAGCTTGAAACGGAGTGGTGGTTAATCAGTGGCAGGACTGACCGTCGGGCGGTCCCACTTTAATGGCGGCTGCGGAGGCGATGGTATTGCGAATTCATTGGCGCCTCGTCGAATGGGTCGGGGCTGGTGTTCGGGCCAGCAGGCTGGTTCCGGGAAAGCTGCAGCAGTTCAATGGAAGAGGCTCGGCGGGGCTTGACGGAGTGTCGGGGTGGGGGCTTTGTTGCGCGGCTATCGACCTTTTGATGAACGCATGGAATTCCACTGTCCGATCCGTCTTTGGGCGATGGTGGGGCGCTGGGCTTTGGGTGCTGCCGATGGCTCTGATGGTTGGCACTGCGGGGGCCTTTTTCCTGTGGAGCTTGGAAGGGGTGACGCGCTTGCGCTTCGCGGAGCCGCGCCTCTTGTTCCTCCTGCCGCTGGTGGGAATGGCGGTGGCTTGGCTGTATGAGCGATACGGTGGGGAAGCGGGGCGGGGCAGCGATTTGATTCTCGATCGGATCGAGCAAGGAGGGATGCTTCCGCGTCGGATGGCTCCGCTGGTGCTGGTGGGCACTCTGGCGACTCATCTTTGCGGGGGGGCCGCGGGGAGGGAGGGGACGGCATTGCAGATGGGGGCCGGTCTTGCCGCTCTGATGGCGCGAGCCCTGCGGGTCGAGGGCGATGGCTTGCGTCTGCTCTGGATGACGGGAATGGCCGCGGGTTTTGGCGCGGTGTTCGGGACGCCAATCGCAGCGGCCTTGTTCGCGGTGGAGGTGGCAGTGGTTGGACGGCCGAAGTGGCGGGCTTTGCCGGTCTGTTGGATGGCGGCGTGGCTTGCGAACCAGACCTGCTTGGCATGGGGGGCGGAGCATGAGCGCTATGCAATTGGCGCACCTGCTACGGGTTGGAATCCTGTCGTTGTGGGGAAGATGCTACTGGCGGGGCTCTGTTTTGGAGTGGTCGGTCTGCTCTTTGTGAGAGCGTCGCGCGCCGTGGCAGCGGGGATCAAGGTGTGGGTGCCGCGCCCCTTGTGGCGGCCGGCCCTGGGCGGGCTGATCGTCATCGGGCTGTATTTTCTCTGCGGTCGCGCCGATTACCTGGGCTTGGGCCTCTGGTCCCCGGATCCGGCGGCGGGCAGCTTGAGGTCGTTTTTGGCGGGCGATGCGGCTCAGCCTTGGGCATGGGCTTGGAAATTTGCGTTCACGCTGGCGACCCTCGCTTGTGGTTTCAAGGGGGGGGAGGTCACTCCCTTGTTCTTCATTGGTGCGGCGCTGGGAAATGTTTTGGCCGGGTGCTTGGGGCTGCCAACGGATTGGTGTTCCGCGGCGGGGTTGGTGGCGGTGTTTGCCGCGACCAGCAAGGCTCCGCTGGCGTGTTGCTTGATGGGAATCGAGCTCTTCGGCATTGCCCACGCCCTGCCGCTGGCCTTGGTGTGCGGGGTGGCTTTCGCCTGCAGTGGAAAGGCAGGGATCTACGCTTCCCAGCAGTGGCGAATCCCGGTCTGCGGCAGGTGGCGCGGCCGTGCCTGAGGGGGGATCGGCATCGCGGCCATGCCAAAAGCGAGATGGCGGGGGATTTCCCCTTGCTACCAAAGCCGTTGGCGGATTAAACCCCTCGGCACCAACACCATGGGCCAGCAAACTAAAACAGTCGTCAAGCGTCGTCGCCGCAAACTCTACCTCAAGCGCAAGAAGGAGCAGGTGAAGCTGGGTGGCATCGTCAAGAAGAGCTCCGTGGCCAAGAAGGCCACCGAGGCCGCCCCTGCCGCCAAGAAAGCTGCGAAGAAGGCTCCGGCCGCCAAGAAGGCTGCGAAGAAGGCTCCGGCCAAAAAGGTGGCGAAGAGTGAGGACGCGGTGGCTCCAGAGGTGGTGGATGCGGCTGAGGCCGTCCAAACGACCGAAGCTTCCGAGTCGGAGGCCTGATTCGGTCTGCGCATTGAAATTTTATCTCGGGGGTCGGTTGCGCGAAGCGACCGGCCCTCTTTGTTTGGCGGGGTGGAACAGTTGTTGATTGTCGATGGCCACAGCGCGATTTTCGGGATCGCGGAACTGTGCGACCTGCATCAGGGGCCGAAGCGGCACATGGCCCGAATGGAATTGGTCAAGCGGATGCGGGAGATCGGTGATCGGGGCGAGTGGAAAGTGGTCGTGGTCTTCGATGGGCGCCAAGTCGGGCGGGGCTATGAAGGCGGGGCGTCTGATGGGATTCTCGTAGTCTATTCGAAGGCCCGGGAGACTGCCGATGCGGTCATCGAGCGTTTGGCCGCCCACTTTTCGGAAAAGGGTGACCGGGTCCGGGTGGCCAGCAATGACGGGATGGTGCTGCTGACCGCGACCACCTTCGGGGCCGAGGGCATGAGGATCGAGGAGCTCGACGACTGGTGGTGTCGGGGCTGAGCGGGCGGGTTACTTTGCGAGGCCGGCGACAATGGCGCCGACGTTGTGGCGGATCATCGCCTCATAGCTTTCGGCGGTGGAGCCGTCGGCGATGAGGGGCTTGCCGAGTGCGATGCCGCTATCCTTGGTGAGGGCTTGGAGGATTTTCGGGTTGGATTCCTTTTCGGGGAAGATGGCACCGACTTCGTGCTCTTTGAGTTGGGCGATCAGGCGAGCGAGCTTTTTGGGATCGGGCATCTGTTCGCGGTTGATGCCTTGAACGGGGAAGGGTTCGAAGCCGTGGTCTTTGCAGAAATAGCCGAAGGCGGCGTGGGCGGTGGCAAGGTGGCGTCGTTCGCGGGGAATGCGGGAGATTTCCTTGCGGGTCCAGCGCTCCAGTTCGTCGAGCTTGGCCCGGTAGGCGGCGGCATTGGCTGCATAGACCTCGGTGGCGCTGGGATCGGCTCGGGCAAAGGTCTCGGCGGTGATGGTGGTGGCGCGGCGGAAGAGATCGATCGAGTGCCACCAGTGGGGATCGATCCCGTGCTCGTGTTCGCCATGATCGTGTCCCTCGTGCTCGCAAGCGCCTTCGATCGAGGGGAGGTCGCGTCCGATTTCGACGATCTCCGCCTTGTCACCGACGATGCCGCGCAGGGACTTGAGGTAGCTTTCCAATCCCATGCCCGAGGCGAGGTAGAGTTTGGCCCCGGCGGCGCGCTGGAGGTCGGCGGCGACGGGTTCGAAGTGGTGGGGATCGGCGTTTTTCCCAATCAGATCGATGACTTCGACCCGATCTCCGCCGACTTGGCGTGCGAGATCGCCGATGAGGGGGTGGAGGCTGGCGACCTTGAGTGGAGTAGCAGGGTGGGTGGGCGTCGGTTCGGCGGCAGCGAGTAGGCTCGAGCCAAGGAGGAGAAAGACGGTGGCGAGACGGCGCATGGCGGAACTGTGCCAAGGCTCAGAGCTCTTGCAAGTGGATTGCGATTGTTGGCTCGGGGAGGCTGGTTTTGGGAGGGGAGGAGTTCTGGCCGGGTTGGCGGGCTGGCTCCGGGAGAGTTGCAGCGGTTTGCCGCAGTCCAAGGGAGATTGTGGATAACTTTGGGCAAATGGTGGTGAGCCCTGGATTGGTGGGTGAGCTGGGGGCTTGGAGAAATCGGTTGAATTCAGATGCTTGGAGGCGGCCAAGGTCTTTGAAATCAGCGAGATTTGGCTTCGGCACACGGTGAATCGATCATTTCTAATTTTTGTTTCCATCGTTCGCTTGGATTTTTTCAGGCATTGGGAATCGATGTCGATAGATTGTGGATAAGTTGACTGCTATCGAATGTTGGAAGCGGAGATTCGTTTTGGAGGAGCTTGATTTTTTCACTCGCTAGAAGCCACGTGGCTTTGTGAATTGAGTGTGAAACGCTATTTTCAAACGAGTGTCGGCTTGTTAGGGAGGCGCGTATGCGACTGATTTTGGCATCGGGTTCTCCGCGGCGGCGGGATTTGTTGGCGGCTGCAGGGGTGGCGTTCGAGGTGGTCGTATCGCCTGCGGAGGAGCTGCATGATGCGTCGATTCCTTTGGCAGAGCTTTGCGAGAGGAATGCCGCCTTGAAGGCTGGGGCAGTGGCGGTGGATTTTCCCGACGCCGTGGTGGTGGGGGCGGATACCTTGGTGTGGATCGATGGGGAGCCGCTGGGTAAGCCGCGGGATCTGGATGAGGCTCGGGTGATGCTGCGGAAGTTATCGGGGCGGTCGCACACGGTGTGCACGGGGGTCTGCGTGATTTTTCCTGATGGGCGCTCTGAGAATTTCCATGAGCTGACGGCGGTTCGGTTTCGGGACTTGGACGAGGCGGGGATCAGCGCCTACTTCGAACGGACGAACCCGCTCGACAAGGCGGGTGCTTATGGAATCCAGGACAGCGGGGAAATGATCGTCGAGGGCATCGATGGAGCCTTTGACAACGTCATGGGCTTGCCGGTGGCAGCGGTGATGGCCCGTTTGGCGGCGGGATAGCCCGGCATTTGTCGGGATGACGAGTTCGCGCTTGGCAGGCCGCGCCTCGCGGTTTGCAGTCGCGGTGTGAAGGTTCCGCCAAGGTATCCGCTGATTTTCAATCCGAAGGCGCGAAGTCAGAAGGGACGCCGGGCGCTCCGCTTCATCATGGATCACGCTACGAGGTTTGCGCTTTATGCGACCAACAGCGTGGAGGAGGCGAGGGGCCAGGCGGCGATGTTCGCGCGGGCGGGGGAGCCGGTGGTGATTGCGGCGGGTGGGGATGGTACTTTGAATGCGGTGGTGCAAGGTCTGGCGGGTTCTGAAACGGCACTCGGCGTGCTTCCCGCGGGGACGATGAATGTGTTTGCGCGGGAGCTTGGAATTCCCTTCGACAACTTGCGTCGTGCCTTCGAAGTGATCGATGCCGGTCGGGTTCAGGAGATCGACTTGTTTGGTGCCAACGGGGTGCCCTTCGTGCAGATGGCGGGGGTGGGGTTTGATGCGATGGTGATCGAGGAAACGACCTGGGAGAGTAAGAAGATGCTGGGGCCGCTGGCCTATCTTTTAGCGGCGGTGAAAGTGCTGGGTGAGGATCCGCCGCGGATGGAAGTGATTTGCGACGATGGTCGGCGCGAGGAGGGAGTGGCGGTGCTGGTGGGCAACGGTTCTTTGTATGGTGGGCAGTTCAAGTTGTTCGCCAAGGCGGACAATGCGGACAGCATGCTGGACGTCTTGGTTTTCAAGGAAGCGGGTTATCGTTTGGTGTTGGACTCCCTGCGGGGGCTGGCCTTGGGGGGCTTGGAGGAGGGTGGGGCGACCGTCGGTTATCTGCAGGCGGGCGGCTTGCGGGTGGTGGCGGATCGAGAGGTACCGGTGCAGGTTGACGGTGAGCTGATGGGGCGGGCGCGCGAGGTGGTGTTCGGGGCACTTGAACCGGGACGCTTGCGGGTGCTGGCACCGGAAGAGCCGATTGGCGGGCGCTTTGCGGAAGCGATCAAGGCGCTGGTGCCTTGGTCGAAGCGGAAACCGATGGAGTCGCGGGCGTGAGGCGGGGTGGGAAAATGCGGGGTTGGCGGCAATGGCTGAAGCGTTCGCTGGTGGTCGGGCTGGGCCTTTTCGCGGCGGGGATCGCGTTCATTGCGTGGGCCAATTTCGCAGCGACCCGTGTCGGTCGTGGGTGTTTGTTTGATGATCCGAGTGAGGTGCCTGGTGGCGGGATCGGGCTGGTATTTGGCTGTGACCCCTGGGTGCAGGGGCGGGAGAATCTTTACTTCCGGTATCGGATCGATGCTGCGGAGGCCTTGTGGAAGGCGGGCAAGCTGCGTGGCCTGATTGTGTCCGGGGACAATCGGAGTCGTCATTACAACGAACCGGACAAGATGCGTCGTGCCTTGGTGGCGCGCGGTGTGCCGGCCGATCGGATCGTGTGCGACTACGCAGGACTGCGCACTTTGGATTCGGTGGTGAGGGCGAAGGAGATCTTCGGGGTGGAGCGGATCACCTTCATTTCGCAGCGTTTTCAGAATGAGCGCGCGGCGTTTCTGGCGCGGGCGAGTGGCATGGAAAGCGCCGGTTTCAATGCTCGCGATGTGGCGGGGCAGGGTGGCTTCAAGACCAAGCTGCGGGAGATTGGAGCTCGGGTGAAGATGTGGTTGGACGTCCACGTCCTAGCAACCCGGCCCCGTCATCTGGGTGAGCGGATCGAGCTGCCGGACTGGAAGTGAGGTGGGTGGCTGGCTCGTTTTGTTACGCGCCCTTGTCCGTTTGCGAATGGATCGCGCTGAGCCATCGGAAGAGCAGCAGTGAGCGGGCGGTCCAGAGGAGGGTGCGGAGCCAGTTGCTGGCGATGAGTTCTCGGATCAGGGGTTCCGAGCGTGCGGTCGCGAGTTCCTCGTGGAGGGGAACTTGCCACAGAACGGTGCAGAGCCAGATGCCGAGAAGGAGAAGGGCATTGGCGACGAGGAGAGGAAGGTGCTTGTCCTTGCGGAGCTGCCATGAAGCGGCGATGGCAAGCGCGAGTTCCGCAAGCATGAGGGGGCCGACCAGCAGGCTGATACCCTCGGTGTGGGCTTGGTGGTAGGCCGGGAATTCGTTTGCGCCGACTCGTAGGAACTGGGGGTAGGTGAGAAGCTGGACTTGCCAGATCACACCGCTCATCGCGGCGGTGGCGAAGGCGTGGGTGAGCAGCAACTGCCGGGGAGCGGGGATTTTCATCATCTTCCCAGCAAGTGGTCTGCGGCTCGCAGGCCGGAGTGGATCGCGCCTTCGATGGATGCGGTGGCGAGATGGTCCCCGCAGACGAGGATGCCGTCTCTTTCCCGGAAGCCGGGTGCTGGGATGTTCGACGGTGCTTGTTCCGGAAGAGCGTATGGGATCCGGTCGGTGCGCAGGTGCCGCCACGAGTGGACTTCGGGTCCGAACCAAGTGGCGAGTTCCCCTCGCACGCGGGTTTCGAGATTCTGTTCGTCGGCGGTGCCCAGAACGGTGGCGAAGATCAGCGATTGTCCCGGGGGGGCGTAGTTCGGTGCCACGTCGGATGGTACGCAGAGATTGTTGACGAGGCCGCGACCGCTGCCGTCGAGGGCGATGATGGCCTCCCGCAGGGGAGATCGATCTGCGGCGAAGTGGATTCCGGTGACCCCGCGCCAAGAGAGTGGGCTGCTATCGGACGCGGGCAGCAAGAGGGCGGCGGTGTTGGCGTCGGTGGCAATGACCACGGCGTCGCCCGCTAGTCGTTCGCCGGATGCCAGGGTGACTCCGCGCGGATGGGCCTCGACGACGCGGGTGCCGCAGCGGATCGATTCCGCGGGAAGCTTTGCCGCGAGTTGGCGAGGGATTTCGCCCATACCTCGGGCGGGTAGGGTGGCGCTGCCGCGGGAGAACATGCGGAAAGTGAACTCGAACATCCGGCTGGAAGTGCGGAGGTCGCGTTCGAGGAAAATGCCGCCGTAGAAGGAGCGGAAAAAGACATCGATCATGCGCGGCGAAAAGCCGGCCTGTGCGAGGTAGTCTGCGGTGGAAAGATCGGTGTGCTGGGCAGGTGACGAGCTGCGGCCGAGTCGCCATTTCAGGGCTGCGACCCGGAGTTTATCGCCGAGCGTGCCGATGGGTGCGAGGGCGCTGCCGATGAGGTGGCGCGGTTCGCGGAAGACATCCATCACCCGGTGGAAGCGATCGTCGAGGTGGACGAGGGCTCCGGGTTTGAAAGGGCGGAGATCGAGGGCGGGCAGATCCAGCAGGGCCCCGGCTTGCGGGTAGGCGTCGAGGAAGACCTGAAAGCCGCGATCGAGTAAAAAGCCGTCGAGGGCATCGGTCCGCACCCGTCCGCCGACGGCATCGGAGGCTTCGAGAATTTGTGAGCGTCGGCCCGCCTCCTGAAGTCGCAGTGCGCAGGCGAGTCCTGCGAGTCCGCCTCCGATGATGAGGATTGGATCCACGGTTCAGAAGGGGAACTTGCCCTTGAAGCCTTTCATGATGTCGCCGAGTCCGCCCATGCCACCGCCCGGGCCACCGAGTCCGCCCATGCCGGGCATACCGCCCATTTGCTTCATCATGCCTCTCATTTTGTTGGGCGATCGCATCATCTTGCGCATTTCGCCGAACTGTTTGAGCAGTTGATTGACCTCGACGAGTTTGGTGCCGGAGCCTTTGGCGATGCGGTCGCGGCGGGAGGCTTTGATGATTTCGGGGCGTCGTCGCTCGTCCGGAGTCATGGAAAGGACGATGGCTTCGGTGCGTTTCAGCCGTTTAGGATCGAAAGCGGCGTCGGGGAGTTGCTTTTTGATTTTGTTGAAACCGGGCATCAGGCTCAGGAGGCCTTTCATATCGCCGAGCTTCTGGATCATCTTCATTTGGTCGAGGAAGTCGTAGAAGTCGAACTTGCCCTCGGCCATCCGTTGGATGGACTTCATGGCGTCCTTTTCGTCGATCTTCGACGCGACTTGTTCGACCATGCCGACGATGTCGCCCATGCCGAGGATGCGATCGGCCATGCGGCCGGGGTGGAACTCGAAGAGTTGGTCGAGCTTCTCGCCTTCACCGGCGTATTTGATCGGCTTGCCGGTGACCGCGCGCATCGACAGGGCGGCGCCGCCGCGGGCGTCGCCGTCGAGCTTGGTGAGGATGATGCCGGTGATGCCGACGGCCTCGTCGAAGTGTTTTGCAACCGAGACGGCCTGCTGGCCGGTGGCGGAGTCGGCGACGAGGAGGGTTTCGCGCGGCTGGACGAAGCTGTGGAGTCGCTTGAGTTCCTCGACAAGCCGCTCGTCGATTTCCTGGCGGCCGGCGGTGTCGAAGATGATGACATCGTGCGCCTGTCCTTCGGCCCACGCGAGGGCGTCGCGGGCGACTTTGACGAGGTCTTTTTCGGTGGTTTCGGGCGTGTAGATCGGCACCTCGATTTGCCGGGCGAGGGTGGCGAGTTGGTCGATGGCCGCGGGCCGGTAGAGATCGATCGCGACTAGCAGGGGCTTGCGGCCTTCGCGCTTGAGTCGAAGGGCGAGCTTGCCGGCGGTGGTGGTTTTTCCGGCACCGTTGAGACCGCAAAGAAGAATGCGGCAAGGTGCGGTGAGGTCGAGTGCGACCTGGTCGCCGCCGAGGAGTTCTGCGAGTTCGTCGTGGAAGACTTTGACGATTTGTTCGCCGGGTTTGATCGACTTCAGGACGTCGAGGCCCATGGCCTTTTCCTTGACGTGGGCGATGAATTCCTTGGCGACGCTGAATTCGACATCGGCTTCGAGCAGGGCGAGGCGGACGTCTCGAAGGGCGTCGGCGATATTTGACTCGGAGATCTTTCCAACGCCGCGGAGGTTGCGGAAGGTCTTGTCGAGGGAGTCGGAGAGGGAAGAAAACATGGTTTGAAAAGCGGAAAAGCTGGAGGGGGTGCCTTGATTGGAAGCGGGAGCGATCTTAGTTGGGGCTCTCCTCTTTGGGGAGGTAGGCCGCTTCCGGATCGATACGGAAGGACCAGCGGAGGGGGATTTCGGATGGCTTGCCCTCCTTGTCCAGCCAGGACACGGACACCTGGCAGGCGGGGCTGCGGAGGCGTCGGTTGACTTGCCAGGAGAAGGACTTGGTGGCTTCGTCAAAGGCCGCGGGAACTTCGCCGAAGCCGCTGACTTTCATCACCAGAGTTGTGGGGTCGAGTTCGGGGACTTGCGCGAGGTCGGCCGAAATCAGGGGCAGACGCGACTCGATGATTGAGCCGGGTTCGGGCGCTACGGGGAAGGGGGTGCTTTGCGGGGCGGGTGGGGCTTCGGGCAACACGGGGCCGGCGAGGTCGTTGAAGCCGGTTGCGAGATCGAAGATGCGGTCGTGGGTGCCAAGAATGATGTAGCGTGGCAGGGCGTGGTCGTCGTGGGATCGGCGGACCTTTCCGGGGAGGACGGTGAAGAGGTGTTGGTAGCCGAACTCTGCGGCGATGGGGAACATTTCCGCTGTGTGGAAGCCGCCGGGGTAGGCGTAGGTCGAGATCCGGTTGCCGAACTTCGCCTCGAGGAAGCGCTTCGACTCGCCGAATTCCGTGCGGAGCAAGAGATCGTATGCTTCAGGGCCCTTGCGTTGGCTTGCCTTCACGGTGGCGGGGTAGGGATGGCTGACCGAATGGCTGCCGAGCGTGGCACCGTGGCGGGTCATTTCCTCGATCATCGCGGTGGTGAGAGCCTTGCCGCCGCCGTTGACGTAATTTTTGTAGAGGAAGAGGGTGAAGGGGAATTCGAGCTCCTTCAGGACCGGGAAGGCGTCGGTGTAAACGGCCTTCCAGCCGTCATCGATGGTGATGACGATGCTCTTGTCGGCGACCTCCTTTTCCCCGCGTTTCCAAGCCTGGAAGTCGGACATCGGGATGACGGGCAGGCCGGCATTTTTGATGGCCTCCATTTGTTTGCGGAACTTGGAGGTGCGGATGAGCATCTCGGTCTCCGGGAGCGTTTCGGAGAAATCGTGATAGCCGAGGACGGAGACCCGCACGCCATCGTCGGGCAGGCCGGCAGGTGGGGCCGGGGCGGGCGCTTCCTCCGCATGCAGCGGGATCAGCAGGGCGAGCAAGAGAAGGCGCTTCATGGAGGCGGCGGAAATGTAGCCGCCCGCGTGCCGGGTGAAAGCGGGAAGATTTTGCGTCCCTGCCTCCGCCCCGGTGCGTTTGTTCAGGAGCCGACCTGTTGCAGGGTTTCGCGGATGTGGGGGTTGACCCCGTGTTCCACGGTTTCCATGCCGACGCGGATCGCGTTGCGGACGGCGACGGCGGTCGAGCCGCCGTGGGCGATGATAACCACGCCATTGACGCCGAGCAGGGGGCTGCCGCCGTAGGATTCGGCGTTGGCGCGTTCCTTGACGGCGAGGAAGGCTCCCTTGGCGATTTTGGCGCCGATCATGCGGACCTTGGTCGCGGTGAGCTCCTTCTTGAGCCACTTGAACATCGCCTTGGCGGTCGCTTCGCAGGACTTGAGGACCACGTTCCCGGTGAATCCGTCGCAGAGGACGACGTCGAGCGGGGTTTCGAAGAGGTCGTGTCCTTCGACATTGCCGACGAAGTCGAAGGGGGCTTTGCCGGAGTCGGCGAAGGCCTTGACGAGGGCGAAGGTCTCTTTGGTGAAAGCGGTGCCTTTTTCGTCTTCCTCGCCGTTGGACATCAGGCCGACCTTGGGGTGCTTGACGCCGAGTACGTGGCGGGCGAAGGCGCTGCCCATGATGGCGTAAACGAGGAGGTGTTCGGGCTTGGCTTCGGGGTTGGCCCCGGCGTCGAGCAGGTGGCAGATGCCGTGTTCGTTCGGCAGGCCGGAAGCGATACCGGCGCGATCGACACCTTCGATCAGGCGGAGCTTGATGGTGGCGGAGGCCACGGCGGCGCCGGTGTTGCCCGCGGAGACGAATGCATCCGCCTCGCCCGATTTGACGAGGTCCATGGCGACATTGATCGACGACTGCTTCTTGCGCCGGACGGCTTTCGCGCCGGATTCCGCCATGCCGACGACCTCGGGAGCATGGATGATGCCGATGCGCGGGTGCTGTTCGTCCAGCCCTTGGCGACGGCATTCCGCGCGAACCGATGCCTCATCGCCGACGAGGAAGATTTTTTCGATCGAGGGGTAGAGTTCGAGGGCTTCCTTGGCTCCACCGATATTCACGGCGGGGGCATGGTCGCCGCCCATGGCATCGAGCGCTACTTTCATCGCGGAAATTTCGTGGGATGTGGATACAAGAAATCACCGAGCCGGGTGGACCGGCACGGCGATTTCGATGAGACGGGAGTGGGGCGCTTCAGAGCGCGTCCACTTCGAGCACCTTGCGGCCGGCGTAGTAGCCGCAGGACGGGCAGGCGATGTGCGAAGGCACACGGCTACCGCACTCGGAGCAGGATTTGAAAATCGGAGCGCGCCAGCGGTTGGCGCCGCGGCGCATCTTTTGCCGGCTCTTGGATTGACGGCGCTTTGGTACGGCCATGACGGTAAGAATTTAGCGTTCGGAATCGAGGTTATCCAGTGCGTCGAGGGCTGACCAACGGTCATCTCCTCCCGCGCGGGGGCGGGTGTCTACCGTGTCGACGGCGGGTTTGTCCACTGCCAAATATCGAGGATCGATTTCACAGTGCATGGGAAGGTCCGCTTCGTCGCAGCGCGGGTAGTCCGGAAACTCGATCAGAATCTCTTCGCGCAAGGCTTCGGTCGCGTCGAGCGGGCCTTCCTGCTCGATCTCGACAGCGATGCTGGCGTGGTCGATGCGGATGGTCCGGACGAAGGGGTGGAGGGTGCGGACACAGGTGAATTCGAAGGGTGCCGAGAGGGTTCCGGTGAGGAGGAGTTCGGAACCAAAGCGTTGGGCGTGAAGTTCGTAGGAGAGAGGACCGACCGGGTGAGGATCGTGGCGAGGGAGGTCGAAGATTTCTGCGGGAAGTTCGTCGCGGAATACCTTGCCTTCCTCGGGCAGGGTGGGGAGGTCGATGATGAAGCGGTCGGCCATGGGATCGAAAGTGGAGGTGATGGGGATTTCAGCGAGCAATCGCTGAACGGCAACTCGAAAAGGGGATGGAATGGAGCTCGTCCGAGGGTGGGCCGCCAAGATGGCCGAGCATTGAGGGACGAAGCGGTGGCGGCATGGAGGCTTGTGACAGGTCAGTCATTGCTCCCGAGGTCGGTAGCGCTTGGTCTCGATGCTTTTAGGTCTCCTGGCTGGTTTTTCGGGAGAAGGGGCGGCGATACCAGAGCCAGCTGCGTTTGATGAGGGCGATACTCTCCTCCATTACGAGGTAGGAGGTGGGGATGAGGTAAAGCGTGATGAAGGTGGCGAACAGCAGTCCGAAGCCGAGCGAGACGGCCATGGGGACAAGCATCGCGTTTTGGATGGAGTCGTCGAGGATCAGTGGGAGCAGGCCGGCGAAGGTGGTGAGCGAGGTCAGGAGGATGGGGCGGAAGCGGCGGGCACCGGAGTCGATCACGGCCTTCAGCAGGCTGTCGCCTGCGGCGCGGCGCTGGTTGATGAAATCAACGAGGACGATCGAGTCGTTCACGACCACCCCGGCGAGCGCGAGGATGCCGAAGATCGAGAGGAAGGACGGGGTGATGTCGCGGATCATGTGGCCCGCCAGTGCGCCGATGATGCCGAAGGGAATGGCAAGCATCACGATGAAGGGCTGGAGCATCGACTTGAAGGGAACGGCGAGGAGGCCGTAGAGGGCGACGAAGAGGCCGATGGCGATGGCGATGGTTTTTCGTGAGGTTTCCTCGTGTTCGGCGACGTAGCCGTCGAGCCGCCAAGAGAGCTCGGGGTGAGGATTGAGGATGGCATCGAGCCGTGGCGAGATGTCCCGGGCGATGGCGACGACGTCGACGCTTTCGTCGCTGGGGCGTGCGCTGATTTCGATGACTTGCGCCCCGTCGATGCGGCGGATTTCGGAGCGGGTAGGCACGAAACGGGCGTCGGCGACGGCGTGGAAGGGCGCGTTCCCGCCATCGGGCGTGAGAATGCGGAGCTGTTCCAGGGTCTGCAGGGACTGTCTTTGGTCGAGGGGCAAGCGGACCATCACGCGGATGTCGTCGCGGCCGCGTTGGACGCGCTGGGCTTGGTCGCCGAAGAACGCGCTTCGGACCTGGCGGGCGAGATCCGCTTGGGTGAGACCGATGGCGCTGCCTTCGGGTTTGAGCGTCAGGTGGAGCTCGTTTTGGCCGCGGGTGACGTCGGCGAAGGCGTCGGCGATGCCCGGGTAGGATTCAAGCACGGCAGCGATTTCCTCGGCGAGCCGATCGCGGAGTTCCGAAGCGGGGCCGCGGAGTTCGATCTCAAGGGATTGCAAATCGTCGCCACCACCGCGGAAGCCACCGCCCCGATCGCTGAAAATGGCGAAGGATTGGGCGTCGGGCAATTCGCCGACGAGCTCCTTCCAGCGCTTGGCGATGACGCTGTTCTTGGGTCCGGGTTCTCCGCGCAGTCCGGGATCGGTGACGGATAGAACGACGTAGCCTTGTCGGGGATCGAAGCCGCCCCAACCGCTCCAACCGCCGCTGCTGGTAAGTACGTCTTCGATCAGGCTCTTGCCGGTCACGGGGTCGATGAATTCGTTTCGAAGTCGGTCGACTGCGGCGACGATGCGATCGACCCGCTCATCCGTCACCGCGACGGAGGTGTCACGTGGCATGCGGACGTCGGCGATGATGCGGTTCTTGTCGATGGCCGGCATGTTTGTGAAGCCGAGCCGGCCGCTGCTAAAGATGCCCGCGCAGGCCATGCCGATGGCGAGAAAGGCGGCGATGGTTGCGTAACGGTGGGTGACTGCAAATTGGAGCGAGGGTTGGTAGAATCGGTCGACAAAGGTCTCCAAGCCATCGGCGATGGATTTCTGGAATCGGGCGAAGGGGCCGAGGTCGGTTCGCCCGACCTCGATGTGTTTGAGGTGGGCGGGGAGGGCGATTTTTGACTCGATGAGCGAGGTAACGAGCACGGCTGCTACGATGGGAGGGACTTGGCGGGTGAAGTTGCCGTAGAAGCCGTCGAAGAACATCAGCGGGATGAAAGCGACGATGGTGGTGAGCGCTCCGAAGGTCACGGGCACGGCCACTTCGCGGGTGCCTTCGACTGCGGCGTCGAGGGGATCCATGCCGGAGCGGAGCTTGGTGTAGACGTTTTCCGAAGTGACGATCGCGTCGTCCACCACGATACCGATCACGATGATGAAGCCGAAGATCGTCATCATATTCGCGCTCAGTCCGAAAAAGGGCATGGCGATGAGGCCTCCGGCAAAAGAGATGGGGATACCGAGAGCGACCCAAAATGCGATGGACGGCCGGAGGAAAAGGCCGAGAACGATCATGACCAGCAGTCCGCCCTGGGCGAGGCTGGTGAGGAGCGTGCCGATGCGGCC
Organism: Verrucomicrobiota bacterium; assembly: GCA_004293445.1. Classification (GTDB taxonomy): domain Bacteria; phylum Verrucomicrobiota; class Verrucomicrobiia; order Verrucomicrobiales; family Akkermansiaceae; genus Haloferula. The sequence goes on from RDYP01000009.1 coordinate 110,337, forward strand.
CTCGAGTTCCCGTGAGCTATCGTCCCAGATGTGGAGTTCGATGCCTTTCGGAAAGCGCTCGTGCTGCGTGGCGACGTAGTTTTTGGCCTTTGCTGCGATATCGAGGGCGTTTTCGTCGTGGAGTCGGAGGGCTTCGACCAAAAGCGCGGGTTTGCCGTTGAAGCGCAGCAGCTTGCGGTTTTCCTCGAAGCCGTCGCCGACCTTTGCCACGTCGCGGAGGAGCACGCGACCGCCGTTTTGGTTGCGAACGACGATGGATTCGAACTGCTCGCGCTCGTAGGCTTGGCCCTTGGATCGGATGGTGAGATTCCCTTCGTCGGTTTGGATTTGTCCCGCGGGGAGGTCGAGCGACGAGCGGCGTACGGCTTCCGATAGGTCGTTGAAGCCGAGGCCAAAGTCGCGGAGTCGAGCGAGGTCGGCTTCGATCGAAATTTCCTGGCGGGTCTCGCCCTGAACGGAGGCTTGGGAGATCCCGGGCATCTCGATCAAATCATCGCGAACCCTGCGGGCGGCTTTGACCAGATCGGCCTCGTCCATGTCGCCCGTGATGGCGATTTTGATGACGTCGAACCACTGTGTGGTGTCTGGAATCTGGATTCGCGGTGGTTCGATTTCCTGAGGAAAGCTGGTGATGGCGTCGACGCGGGACTTCACCTCGTCGAGCAGCTTGTCGGTGTCCGTATCGTCGCTGGCGATGATGCGGACCTCTCCGCTGCCCGCAGAGATCCGCGAATTGATTTCGGCGATCCCGCCCAAGCCCTCCAGTGCGCTTTCAATGGGCACGACCACCCCGCTTTCGACGTCCTCGGGGCTGCCGCCCCGGTATTCGACCATCACCCTCACTTCCTTGAAGGTGATGCTTGGTTGAACTTCGAGGGGGACTTTTTCGATCGCGCTCCAGATCCCGCAGAGCAGGATGCCGAACATCACGAAATTGGCCGCGATGTCATTACGCGCAAACCAGCGGATCATGCCGGGTTTCTAGGGTGAGCGAGGGTTTTCGTCCAGAGTGACCTCGCTCGTCGTCTTCATTCGCCGCGCGCGGGAGAATCATTCGAAGCGGAGTCTCAGGAAGAGCGCTTGGCCTTGGGCCGGGCGGAGAACCCGTGCTCGGAGGGTCTGGCGGTTCGGCCCGAGTTCGATGACTTCGAGTGCTTGTTCCGTCCACGTGATGAGATCGCTGGAGAACTCCGCGTGGCAGGTCGCGTCCACGCGATCGAGAGGTCGCTCAAATTGAAGGGTGAGATGGGAGGCGCTGAGCTGCGGCAATGCTTGTGGAGTGAATTCGTTGGGGTTGCTGGCCAAGGCATATTCGGCGAGATTTGCCAAGCCGTCGGCATCCGGATCGCCATTCGGAGCCGCCAATCCGGCGAGGCTTTGAGAATTGTTGAATTGCTCACCGCTCCAGAGAGCGTAGCTGATGCCTTGAATGGTCAGTGATCCGGTGGCACTGCCTTCATAGTTCGGGTCTTCAATGGTCGCGTTGACGGCATAGGATCCAATCTCAGCGGGTGGCGTACTGGATCCATCGTAGCTGACGGCCACTGCGAGCCCGGCGGGCGTTGTCGAGCTGCTGACGGATTTCGGGCTACCGTCGTAGGTCTGTGTTAGATCGGAGAGTTGGATTGTGGCGTCGGCTTTAGTGATGACGAGGGTGCCACTCGCTGATCCTTGGTAGTTCGGGTCGGTAATGGTGGCGGAGACAGGATAGCTGCCGGCTGCGACGGGTGGATTGCTGGATCCGTCGTAGCTGATGGCC
>RDYP01000028.1 GCA_004293445.1 Verrucomicrobiota bacterium
AGCTTGCCGGCCCGCTCACCCTGTCAACATTTAATTCGGACTTTTTCCTGATTTAAATCACTGTCAGTCAGCGTGTTGTGTCTTAACCTGACGCGAATGTATAAGAACCCTGACGGCCACATGCTTGGGCCCTGGAAGTCAACGCCGCTTCACGCAAAGAGCGGAACTGATCGATCGAGCTACACGTTCAAGAATGGAGTGGTTTTCACGCCGCCGCCTGGAACTTTCCGGCGCTTTAACGATGTCAGCATGGAGCGGATGTACGACAACGACGAAATCTTTTTTGGATCCAAGGGAACGGCCGTTCCTTCCAGGAAAACCTTTCTCGGTTCGCTGTCTGCGGGTCTTGTGCCTGTCACTCTATGGTTGCATGAATCCGTTGGGGATAATCATATTGGGCGGGATGAAGTGAAATCAATTTTATCTTCTAATTCTCAGGTATTTGATAGCCCTAAGCCGACAACTCTCATCGGGAGCATTCTCCAGATCGCCACCGACAAAGACTCCATCATCCTCGACTCCTTCGCCGGGTCTGGCACGACGGCCCACGCGGTGCTCAAGCAGAACGCGGAGGACGGAGGGAACCGCAAGTTCATCCTCGTGGAGATGGAGCCGCACATCGCCCGCGACATCACCGCGGAGCGGGTGCGGCGGGTGGCCGGCGGCTACACGAACGCGAAGGGCGAGCAAGTCGAAGGCCTCGGCGGCGGCTTCCAATATTGCCGCTTGAGCAAAGAACCCTTGTTCGACGCGACCGGCGCGGTGCGGGAGGACGTTACCTTCGCGCAGCTCTCGGAGTTCGTCTGGTTCGCCGAGACCGGCACCGGCTTCACCGGCAAGGCGAAGAGCCCGCTGCTCGGCGTCCACGAGGGCGTCGCGGTTTACCTGCTCTACAACGGCATCCTCAAGGACCGCACGGTGGATGGCGGCAACGTCCTGACCGCGCCGGTGCTGGCGCTGCTGCCGCCGCATGCCGGGCCGAAGGTGATCTACGCCGCCGCGAACCGCCTCGGCGCGCCCCGCCTCCAACGCGAGCGCATCGTCTTCAAGCAAACCCCTTACGCCCTGGATTGCTGACGCCATGAGCCCGCTGACGCCGAAGATCTATCAGGAGTCCGTACTGGCCAGCGTGGCGGCCTACTTCGACGCCTGCCAACGGACCGGCGACCCCGATGCCGCCTTCTATCAGACCACGCGCGACCTCTGGGGGCAGGGATCCCAGTACCGCCCGATCGCCGGCTTCCCGGCGGACATGCCGTATTTCTGCCTGCGCGTGCCGACCGGCGGCGGCAAGACCCGGCTGGCCGCGCGCTCGGTGGAGCTGGTGAATTCCAAGCTGCTGCGCACCGAACACAGCGTAATCCTCTGGCTGGTGCCGTCGAATGCCATCCGCGAGCAAACCTACAAGGCGCTGCGGAACCGCGAGCATCCCTATCACAAGGACCTGCGCATGGCTGGACCGGTCACGGTGATCGATCTGTCCGAAGCCCGCGCCCTCACCCGGGCCACATTGGACACCTCCACCGTGGTGATCGTCGCCACCGTCCAAGCCTTCCGCCGCGAGGACACGGAAGGGCTGAAAGTCTACGAATCGAGCGGCGCCTTGCAGCACCACTTCGACGGGCTGGACGAGGCCCAGCGGGCGAACCTATTGACCGATAGCGGCGGCGAGGGCCCGCCCGTGGTTCCCTATTCGTTCGCCAATGTTCTCCGCCTGCGACGGCCTTTCATCATCGTCGATGAAGCCCACAACAGCCGCACGCCGCTATCCTTCGACACGCTCGCGCGCTTCCGCCCGAGCGGGATTCTGGAACTCACCGCCACGCCGGACACCACCACCACCCCGAGCAACGTGCTACACAGCGTGTCGGCCGCCGAGCTGAAGGCGGAGGACATGATCAAGCTGCCGATCCAGCTCGAAACGATCCCCGATTGGCAAAAGTGCCTCGCCGCGGCGATCGACCGCCGCGAGCAACTCCACGAGGCGGCGCGGCTGGAGCACAACGCGGGAGCCGCCTACCTGCGACCGCTCGTGCTGATCCAGGCGCAGCCACGCCGGGCCGGCGTGGAAACGCTGGACGTGGCGGCGGTGAAAAAGGAACTCATCGCGAACCACAACATTCCCGAGGAGGAAATCGTCATCGCCACCGGCGAGGAGCGCGGGCTGGAGCAGCTTGAGAAGGACTACGACGGCGGGATCCTTTCGTCGAAGTGCCCGGTGCGTTTCGTCCTCACCCAGCAGGCGCTCGCCGAGGGCTGGGACTGCGCCAGCGCCTACATTCTCGTCAGCATGGCGGGCGTGAAGAGTTCGACCGCCGTCGAGCAGTTGCTGGGTCGCGTCCTCCGCCAGCCGCAGGCCGAGAAACGGGCGACGGCGGCGCTGAACCGCTGCTACGCCTACGTGGTTTCGGATGATTTCAGCAGCACGGCCAACGCGCTGCGGGATCGTCTTGTGGAAGGCTCCGGCTTTGACAAGCGCGAGGCGGCCTCATTCGTCACCGCCAGCCGCGAAGAGCAGGCGAAATTCGACCTCGGTTCCGGCCGCATCACGATCCGGCCGGTCGATGTGCCGCTGCCGGAAAAGCCCAGCTTGCAGGATCTCCCAAAGAGCACGAAGGCGAAGCTGTCGTGGGATGCGAAAAAGAACGTGCTGACGATTTCCAGCCCGCTTAGCACGGAAGAAACGGAGAGCCTGAAGGCGGCGGTCGTTTGGGACAGCTCCAAGGAACTCGTCGAGCGTGCCGCGGAGGCGAGCCGGACGAAGGCGGTGGAAGTGTTCAGCACCGCTTCGGAACGCGGCCTCGATTTCCGCGTACCGCAGCTCTGCGTGATGGTCCACGGCGAGCTGATGCTTTTCGACGATCCCGAGGTGCTCGATTATCCGTGGGATCTGCCGACCGGCCATGCCGAGCCGGATGGGGAGGCACTTCGTCAGCTGCACATCACCGACACCGTCCGTGATGGCGGGACCATCGACATCGACGACGGCAAGGTGAAGGTGCGCTTCATGGCGGAGCTTCAACGCGATCTCGGCCTCGCCTATCGCCCGGAGCACTGGACCGAAGCGAAGCTGGCGGCGTGGATCTGCCGCAACCTGCCCGATCCCTATACGACCCATACCAGCAAGAACGCCTACGTATCAGCCTGGCTCGGCCGCTTGCTGCGACAGGAAGGCTTCGACCTCGCGCGCGCCAACCGCCAGAAGTTCCAGATCCGGCAACTGATCGAGGCGCAGATCCGCCACCTTCGGAAACAAGCGGTGCGGGTCGCCTATCAGCAGACCCTCTTCGGCGACGACCGCGCATCACGGGTGAAGGTCGATGCCACACACAGCTTCGAGTTTCACCCCGACGCCTACGCGCCGGACCGGGACTACGACGGCCGCTTCGGCGAGGCGGACTTCCGGCATCACTTCTATCCGCGCATCGGGGACTTCGATTCCAAGGAAGAGTATCTCTGTGCCTGTGAGCTGGAGAAATGGGCGGCGCGGGGGAAGATCGACTTCTGGGTCCGGAATCTGGTGCGGAAACCCTGCTGCTCGTTTTTCCTGCAAACAGCCGAGGGGCGTTTCTATCCCGACTTCGTCTGCCGGCTGCCGGACAAAACGATTCTCGTAGTCGAATACAAGGGTACCGACCGCTACGCCGCCGCCAAGGCGGACCGCGACATCGGCGACCTCTGGGCGGAGCTGAGTGCGGGCAGATGCCGCTTCGCAATGGTCACAGACAAGAGGTGGGAAAATCTACGGGATCTGCTTTAGCCGAGCTTGCCCCAAGAGCACCCTCTCAAACCCCAAGCGCCGAGCGGAGGTCGGAGGCTGCGGATAGCGCTTTTTCCTTTGGGTCGGCCACCTCGACAAAACCCGTCGAGGGCTCGAACGCGTCAGGAGCCTCGATACTCTTGTCTTGGACCTCCGCCGATAGCGACCTTGGCGTGCGCTCGACGGGCTCCAATTCGGGCAAAGTGCTATTCTCCGCCGCCGCCTTCAAATCTTCGAACTTCCGCGCGCAGCCAAGCACCCGACTTTCGTAGGAACCGACAGCCGCATTGTAGTGCCCCACCGCACTCTCCAGCGACTTGCCGAGCTTGCCAAAATGCCCCGCCAACGTGACGAGCCGCTCGTGCAAGGTCCGGCCAAGCACCGAAATCGCCCGCGCGTTTTCCGCCAAGGCCTCCTGCCGCCAACCGTAGGACACGGCCCGCAAGAGCGCGATCAGAGTGGTCGGCGTGGCGAGGATCACCCCGTGGTCCGCCCCGCGCTCGATCAGACTTGGATCGCTCTGCAAGGCCGCCGAAAAGAACGACTCGCTGGGCAGGAAAAGCACAACGAACTCCGGCGCATGATCGAACTGCGCTGCGTAGTTCTTCGATGCCAACTGCGCGATGTGCGTGCGCAACTGCCGCGCGTGACGCTGCAGGGCTTCTTCCCGCGCGGACTCTTCGACGAGGTTCAAGGTATCGAGATACGCCTCCATCGGCGTCTTGGAATCGACCACAATGCTCTTGCCGCCCGGTAGGCGGACCACGAGGTCGGGCCGCAGTTTCTTGCCCTCGTCATTGGTGGTCGTCGCCTGCAATTCGAAGTCGCAATGCTCCCGCATCCCCGCCAGCTCGACCACTCGGCGAAGCTGAATTTCCCCCCACTGGCCGCGGCCGCTCGGCTGACGGAGCGCCCGGACCAATTGACCGGTCTCTCGTTGCAAACCCGTCTGACCATCGGCAAGCGCCTTCACCTGAGTCCGCAATTCGGCGTAAGCACCCTCGCGCGATTTCTCGATCTCGCCGATGCGGCTCTCGAACTTGCCGAGCGATTCGGCCACCGGCTTGACGAGGTTTTCAATCGCCACCCGACGCTTCTCAAGATCTCCCGCCGCACTCTCGCTCTGCGCATGCAAAGAAGTCCGGGCAAGCTGCAAAAATTGCTCCGCGGACGACTTCAAGGCATCCGCCGACAAGGCCTTGAAGGTATCCGAAAGCCGCTGCTCCGCACGATCCAGCAAGGCCTGCTTTTCGGCGGCTGCCTTGGCTTCCTCATCCAGCCGGGTCCGCAGCTCGGCGATCCGGGTACGCATTTCCTGAGCACCGCTCTCCAAATTGACGACCTGCGCCACGGCGGCCGTATGCCGGGCCTCGAGCTCGAAACGACGCTGCACCTCACCCTCGATCCGCTCTTCCAGCCGGGCACGACGACCGGACGACACGAGCAGTGTGATGAGCCAGCCGAAGAAAACCCCGACAAGGGCGCTGAGGATCAAAGGCAGGGCGGCTTCGAGTTCGGGTGACATGGGCGGATTGTTCCTTGCGGATGGCGATGTGCGCGGCATCGTAGCGCCGACGCGCGCCCGAACCGATTACCGGCGGCGCGGCGCGAACGCAAACCAATCCGACCCCACCACCATGGCCCACACTCTTCCAGCCCTCGGCTACGCCCTCGACGCGCTCGAACCGCACATCGATGCACGCACGATGGAAATCCACCACGGCAAGCATCACAACGCCTACGTGACCAACCTCAACGCCGCCATCGCCGGCAAGCCCGAGCTGGAAGCGAAAAGCGCCGATGCCCTCATCGCCGACCTCGGCTCCGTCCCGGAGGACATCCGTGGTGCCGTCCGGAACAATGGCGGCGGCCACGTCAACCACAGCTTCTTCTGGAATCTCATCGCCCCCGGCGGTGCCAGCGCCCCTAGCGGCGAACTGGCAGCAGCCATCGATCAGGCCTTCGGTTCTTTCGATGCCTTCAAGGAAGCCTTCGCCAAAGCCGGTGCCACCCGCTTCGGTTCCGGCTGGGCCTGGCTGGTCAAAAACGCCGATGGCACCCTGTCGGTCGGCTCTACCGCCAACCAAGACAGCCCGCTGATGGGCAAGGCCATCGCAGGCATCGAAGGCAAGCCCGTGCTGGCGCTCGATGTCTGGGAACACGCCTATTACCTTCACTATCAGAACCGCCGTCCCGACTACATCGCCGCCTTCTGGAATATCGTGAACTGGGATGTCGCCAGCGCGAACTTCGCCGGCTGATTCCTCCGAATTCATGCTTTTTTGAAAAGCCGCCCACGGGAAACCGGGGCGGCTTTTTCATGCCAAGCGGCCAAGCTCACACGATCGCGCAGGGTAGCCTGCCGAAAGCGGCGGTCATCGCCGAAGAGGTCACCGACACTTACTCCTGCTCGATCTGGCGCTGCGGTTGAAGCTGGCGCTGCGGTTGAAGCTGGCGCTGCGGTTGAAGCTGGCGCTGCGGTTGAAGCTGGCGCTGCGGTTGAAGCTGGCGCTGCGGCTGAAGCTGGCGCTGCGGTTGAAGCTGACGCTGCGGCTGAAGTTGGCGCTGCGGCTGAAGCTGGCGTTGCGGTTGAAGCTGTCGTTGAGCTTGGGCTTCACGTTGGGCTTGGATCCGTTGCTCCATTTGGGCGCGACGCTGATTTAAGGCCTCGCGCTGTGCCTCGGCCCGCTGTTCCATGAGCGACTGCCGTTGCGCCTCGGCATCACGTCGTGCTTGGACCTGCTGCTCAAGTTGGGCCTGATGTTGTGCTCGAAGCTGCTCCTGACCGCGGACTTCGCGTTGCGCCTCCGCCTCAATTTGCTCCTGACGCTGCTGCTCAAGTTGCATCTGCCGCTGAGCCTCAGCATCACGTCGTGCTTGGGCCTGCTGCTCAAGCTGGGCCTGACCTTGTGCCCGAAGCTGCTCCTGACTGCGGGCTTCGCGTTGCGCCTCCGCCTCAATTTGCTCCTGACGCTGCTGCTCGAGTTGCATCTGCCGCTGAGCTTCGGCATCACGTTGTGCTTGGGCCTGCTGCTCAAGTTGCATCTGCCGTTGCGCCTCAGCATCACGTCGTGCTTGGGCCTGCTGCTCAAGCTGGGCTTGCCTTACCGCTTGCGCATCGCGTTGTTCCCGACGCTGTGCCTCGGCTTCCCGCAGGGGTGAATTCTCGGCCTGCGGCTCAGGCTGTGGCTCGGGTTGCGGCTCGGGTTGCGGTTCGGGTTGCGGTTCGGGTTGCGGTTCGGGTTGCGGTTCGGGTTGCGGCTCGGGTTGCGGCTCGGGTTGCGGCTCGGGTTGTGGGATATTCGGGCGAGGCGTTACCCGATTCCAAGGTCTCGACGGCGAGGAATCGTGATCGGGAGAATTGCGATCCGGCACGGGTGGAAGGCCAGGAGGGATTTCTTCCCCTGCGTTCCGATGGTCTTTCCCTCCATGTGCCGGATCATGCGGAAGCCTTACGCGGGGCTGGCCCTCCGCCGCACGGGCTTCCAGACGGGAACGACGCTGACTGAAATCGCGGATCTCGCGCGTCCTCTCCTCCCATTGACGACGATGAAGCGAATCGATCGGCCGAAAATCCTGACCGGGAGCAGGGTGGCGCACGATGCCCTCAAAGGGAGTCGCGAACAAGCAACTGCGCTCCCGCGCCGCAGCACTCTTGTTCAGACTCAATCCACGCATCGCCGCCCACGTGTGCGGCGGACGAGCACGATCATGAGTGCGGAAATAGTCGTGATCGGCCTCATGACGGCGCTCCCAGAATCGGTCTTCGCGGTGGGTCCACGCTTGGTGAACATAGATGGGATCGTAGCCAAGCCGGGCCCGATGCCACGAAAAGGAAGCATGAAAGCCGGACTCCCGGTAACGGGGTGCGTAGTAGTCACCGAAATAGTAGTGGCAGCGGTTGGGGTGGATGAAGAGGTGATCCGAAAAAACGTTCAGGCTCACCACGATGGTCGGCGTGTAGTGATAGCTGGGAGTACTCCGAATCTGCCGTTGGAAGTGGACCGGCGCGAAAAGCACGCCTCGCTTGGCGAGCACATGGTCCCAATAGCCGCTGACATAAACGTAGCCGCGTGGAGTCCAGCAATAGCGCGAAGGAATCCAGGTCCAATTCGGCCGTAGTGCGAGCCAGTAGCCGGAATACCAGACGTAACGGCTGCCGGCCCAGATCCAATTTCCCGGGACCCAAATGTGCGCTCCGGAAGGCGCATCCGTACCGGGCCTGGCATCGATGCGGCGCGGTGGTGGATGAGCCAGATACGAAATTTCCTCATTCCCGCTTTCCGCCCAGAAACCGGCGACCCACTGCGAGACACCATCTTCCCGCGCATGCCAATAACCGGGAACCCACTGCCTCCCGGGAGGGAGATTGCGCCAAATCCCGCTGATCCAGAGGAAGTCGCCATGGTCATCGCTCCAGGCCCAATAGCCGGGAATCCACGCGACATGATCGCCGACGAGTTGCTGGCTGGGCGGCAATTCCTCGATCGGCAGCGGCGGACGGGCTTCCACGGTAAAGCCGGCTTCAGGCTCGAAGCTCACCGAGCTGGCGAAGGCCTCGTGGACCGGACCCCGGGTGAGAACCTCGAGGTCTTCGGCATGCACTGCGGCTGCGGACAAGACCCCGGAGGCAATGGCCACTCGCAGGGGAAAGGCGGCACGGGCGAACAGGCTGCCAAAAATCGAGACGATGGGTGATTTCATAGGGCGGACTCCATGCAAGGAGCGGGCGGACAGACGAGAGCCGCCCGGGCTTCATTCAATCCGATTTTCGACCACGTGGAAATTCACGAAAATTCGGCGGCAATCACATGAAGACGGGGAGGAGCGAGCGAGTGGGAATGCGGCGCTTGCGGCCGTTTTTATGGTCCTCGATCCAACTCAGGAATCGCTTGCCGATGACCGTCGCCAGTCCTTCGCAACTGAAACCCGCCGGATCCAGATGCAACAGAGACTCCGGACTGCAGCGCTCGCAATGCGCCAGACCGACGCGCAGCACATTGTCCAAATCGGCGGTGGCCTCGAGCGCCCACTCCCCGGGAAGAATGGCACCGCCCAGCGCGGCGAGAGCGCGAATCACGCCTTCGTAATCGCAGCTCGCCTCGAAATCCACACCACAGCGCCGCGCGGCAGCCTGAATGGAGTGCCGCCAGTATGGATCGCCCGCGAGATGACGGATCTCTTCCCGATCGAAGACCCGGCAAATCCCGCCGGCGGGGAGATCCGGGCTATTGATCCAATTGCAGACGTCTCGCCCCAGTTTCGAAATGTCGCAGCCGCAGGTCGCGCCGATCGCCAGCGAACAACCGGGTCCCGTTTGATTGAGCCAGTCGAGCAGTCCGCTCGGATCTTCGGCGTGGGGGTAAGATGCTTTCGATGTATCCATGGCATCATCGATCTAGCTCCGCTCCGGTAAAAACGCCAGTGCGTGAACTCGCAGTTAGAGCGCGGATATTCTTACGGAAAAATTGATCAACCAGGCCTGTCGAACTCTCTGACATAGCACCCGAAAGCGGCATTGCAGCTTACCGCATCGAGTGGCACCCTTCGACCGGATGCATTGCGTTTCGCGAGCCTCACTTGCTTCGGCGGCCCGACGGGCCACCCGGATCGCATGGCTTGTGCTCACGACCAGCTGGCTCTCCCAGTGCGCGCCGCGCCACACCTTGGTCAATGCCGCCCCCGCCGAAGTCCTGCGACGCGAAACCTTCGATTACCGCAAGTGGCTGCGCGCGGGACGGAATCCGGATACGGTGATCATCGGCATCCACGGATTTTGCGGAGCCTCGATCGATTACGAAAACCTCGGTCGCCATCTGATGCGGCGGCAAGCGGGAACCGCGCTCTACGCTTACGAAGTGCGCGGCCAAGGCCGGGATCCTCTGAAAGAACGACGGGGGGACATCGATGATCCCCTGCTGTGGTTCGCCGATCTGCAACGCTTCACCGCCGTGGTTCGCGAGAAGCATCCGCGGGCAAAAATCATCTGGTTCGGCGAAAGCATGGGTGCCCTGATCGCCTCCCACGCTTTCCGGCGGAGCATCGAAAACGGCGACGCACCTCCCTGCGATGCGCTCGTGCTTTCCTCTCCGGTCGTCAAAATTCGCGACGACTTTCCCGCTTGGAAAAAACAGGCGCTTCGCCAGGCCTCCCGCCTCATCCCCACCGTTCGCTTGCCACTCGAATCTCTCGCCGACGGTCAACAGGTCCGCATGACCCACGACAGCCTGCACTCGCAACAGGCCGAGACCAACGCGTGGCACATCGAAAAACACACGCTGCGGCTGCTCGTCGCGCTGGGGGATTTGATCGATGGCATGCCCGGCTGCGCCCGTTCTTTCTCCGTGCCGACCCTCGTACTTCACGGTGGCAGGGATTTCTTCAGCAGCGACGGCGATGTGAAGGCCTTTTACGGCAGCATCCCCAAGACAGCCGGCCGTAAGTTCAAACTCTATCCCGAGTCCTACCACCTGCTGATGTACGATGCACAAAAAGACCAAGTCGTCGCCGACATCGCCGATTGGCTGAACCACCTGCCACGCACCCGCCGCTAGGGCGCTTCGCGATTGCCAGAGCCGCACCGCCGCGCCAGCTTTCCCGCTCGTCACCATGCCGCGCCTTTTCTGCTGCCTTGCCCTGACCCTGCTCGCCGTGTCCTGTGCGCCAACCCAGCCTGCACCGGATGCGGAAGTCGCGACCGATACCTCCGCTTCCACTCCCAACGAGGACGTTCTCGCACCGGAGCCCGCGCCACTACCCGAACCCGTTCAGCAGAGCGGCATGCGGGTGCCCGACCTCATTGGCAAGCTACCCGACAAAAAGGACATGACCCCGAGCGCGCTACCCTCAGGCAATGATAGCCGTGGCCCCGCCGTGATCGCAGTCCCGCCAAGCCCCGCAAATTCAACCGACGACTGAGACGTATCGCTCATCTTTCCCTCGCTCCACGCGGCGAGCCCGCCTTGATCGACCACTCATCGCGCAACCAAGAGGGGGCGTCCGCCGGCAAGGCATCGAGCAAATCGATCAGAATCGGCCGAAAGGCGGAGCGCGGTGGAAACTCTTGATGCTTCGGGAAATCCTCCCGCGTCCTCGCCGCAGCAAAGGCCGCCGCAGCCGGGTAATCGCCCGCACGGATCAAATCCTCCAGCCGCTTGCGGTTCGCGACCAGCAATTGATCGGGAAAGGAAACCAGCACCCAAAAACCGAGCGCCAGCGCACCCACCCACAGCCCGAGCTTCGCCCCGCCGCCGCCTGATCGATGCAGCGGCCGCGAAGCCACCCCGCGGGTCAGGCAGCAAGCCAGCACCGCGGCGAGGAAGACCCAGAATGAAGCCGTTGCAGTGAAATCCGTCGCGTCTTTCAGCAACTGGGTATGCGGCGGCAGGCGTACGCCACCCATGATCCCGATCAGCGACAGACTCTTGAAATACGAGCCGACCATCATTTCCAAGGCCGCCGGGGCAAGGACCAGCGGTAGGATACGACGGACCGGCACCTCGCTCAGCACCGCCAGCGCTCGCGTGACGATCGCCACCCGCCATAGCGCGACCACGGCGAGAAAGCCGATGTTCCACTTCGTCGCGGTGACGATATCCGTCATTTTCTCGACGGGGATGCCATAAAGCCAAGCACAGGGCGCGGTCAGCCAAGCGAGTGTCAGGAAGCTCCCCTGCTGCCGCCAGTAGCCGCCCACGGCATGCAATTTCAAAGGCCAGAGCAGAAATTGGAACAGAAAGAGGATCGATACCAAGGACGCCGCGAAGGGCCCGATGAACCACTCCGGTTCGCGCAGCAGGTCGAGGTGATCGTAATTCCGCGCGATGCCCGCGCTCAGTACCAGCAGGACACCGACCAGCCAAGCGCGAGGCGTGGCGGCGATCCGCTCGATGGCCGCGCGATGGCCAAGAAGGTAGAGAAAGGGATCGGCCGCTCGCATCCTGCGATTCATTGCCAAAGATCAGCTCGCGACAAGTCCGTGGCGAGTTAGCGGAACTGGTTCTGTGCCGGCTGATAGAGATAACCGGCACCGGCCATCTTTTTCTCCAGCTCGATGCGGTCGATGCCGTGGGTCTTCACCAAATCATCGAGCGAGTCGCAGTGATTGCGCAGCTCGGTATTGAGCAGGCCCACCAGCAAGTGGGGATCCATCCGGCGGTAACGTGAAAGGTCCACGCAAGGGAGCCTGTCAGCAGAAGCCCCGGGCGACAAGCCCGCCGCTTCAACGCGAACGGACCTTCGCCCGCAAGTGCTCGCGGAAGCGACGATTCCGCTGCTCCACGAACTCCGGCGCGTAAAGCCGGCGGGTCAGCTCACGGAATCCATTCCTCAGTTCGTCCACGCTCATGTCGGTGGGGCGGAAATTGATGTCGAACAAAGTGCAACGCTCGGTCGCCTCGGCCGAGAGCAAACGTCCTTCTTCCGACAAGCGAGACCACAAAGGCGTACCGGGAAAGGGGGTCAGGCAGGTGACTTGAACGTCGTAAAGCCCGCTCTCCTCCACGAAACGGAACACGTGCTCGAAGCTGTCCGTCCCGTCGCCGTCCAGCCCGAGGATGAAGCAGCCATTCACCGTGATGCCATGGCTCTGAATCGTCTCGACCGCACGCAGGTAGCGGTCGGTGCGACGCGCCTTCCAGTTCGATTTCTTTTCCACACCATCGAGCGACGCGAAGCGCGGGCTCTCGAAGCCGATCAGCACCTGATGGCAACCGGAGTCGCGCATGGCTTTCAGCAAGTCGGGATCGTCGGCTACGGACACATCGGTCTCGGTGAACCAGCGCAACCCCTCCTTGGCCAGACCCGCCATCAATGCCCGCCCATGACGCTTGTCGGCGAAGGTGTTGTCGTCGGCGAACTCGACAAAAGGCCGGCCGAAGAGGTCTTTCAGACGCCGAACCTCGGCCAGCACCTTCTCCGCTGGCTTGGTGCGGAAGACCGGCGAAAGCCGCATCGATGCCGCGCAAAATTCACAGGCGTAAGGACAGCCGCGCTGGGTCTGGACCGTAAAGCGCGGGTAGCGGTCGGGCGAGAGCAGGTCGAAGCGCGGCATGGGCGCCTGCCGCAGGTCAAAGGGGCCGCGGGTCCGGGCGTCATAGCGCGGCTGCAAGTCGCCACGCTCCAAATCGCGCAAAACTTCCGGCCATACCGGCTCACCCTCGCCAATGACCACCGCATCGACATGCCGAGCCGCCTCATCCGGCGCGAGTGTCGCATGGAGTCCACCAAGGATCACCGGGATGCCTTTCTCCCGGAAACGTGCAGCCATCGCGTAGGCTTCCTTCGCCGTGGCGCTGAGGGTTGAAAGCGCGATCGCATCGAAACGGTCGGGCACCTCCGAGATGTCTCGTACTTCCAGGTACTCCGCTCCGATGTGCGGCGGCGACATGGCTGCCAGGGTGAGCAGACCGAGCGAGGGCAGCGCTTCGATTTCCCGCGCACGGCGAGCCACCGCCGGAAAGGACAAGCCGAGCTGGAGCAGTTCGGCATCGACCAAGCGCAGCCCGCTCATCGCAATGTAGCCAATGTTCATGGTCGTGCGAAAAGAATGACCCCGATGCCCGCCACAGTGGCCAGTACCGGGACGAAGAACAGATGCCGGAACGGCTTCCGCCATGCACACAGGAAACAGATCGAAGGCATCGTGACCAGAGCCACAAGCAGTGCGAACGCTCCGGCATCTGCGGCGGCCGCCGGGACTTCCAATGGTTCCAACGAGAGCGCGTAGAAGAGATTGATCAGTCCGATCCCAAAGAACGAGATGTGCCCGAGTCGGACCATCCGACGCTCGCGACTGCCGTAACCGCCGAGCCAGTCCTCGCGATGAAAGAGCAAACCCATCACCGCGCCGCTGAGCACACCGCCCAAAAAGCCTGCCCATCCGCAGGTCAGCGAGAATTTCAAGGGATCCATCCCCCCACTCAAGCACGGCGCGAACTCGGGGGGAAATGGATTCTCGCCGACCGCAGCTGGGCAAACAAGGCAAGGCCCATGCTGAAAAAGAAAAGGCGGGCCCGCACCAACGGACCCGCCCGGTGAGAAACAGAACGAAATCAAACCGTCCCGAAGATCGTCTTGCCAGCGGAGAGCAAATCCTCGCAGGCCTCCTTCATGCGCTCACAGAGACCCGCTTCCGCTTTCTTCAAGTAAGAGCGCGGATCGTAGGCCTTCTTGTCGCCGACCTCGCCGTCGATCTTCAGGACGCCTTCGATGTTCTGGCACACGTGGGTAACGATCGGCCGGGTGAAGGCATACTGGGTATCCGTGTCAATGTTCATCTTCACGACCCCATAGTCGAGAGTCTCGCGCAGGTCGCTTTCCGACGTGCCGGACCCGCCGTGGAAAACGAGGTCCATTTCAGCCGCCGGGCCGTGCTTGTCGGTCACGGCTTTCTGGCCATCGCGCAGGATGCTTGGCTTGAGCTTCACCGCGCCCGGCTTGTACGAGCCGTGGACATTGCCAAAGGTCGCAGCGAAGAGAAAACGGCCGATCGGGCTGAGTGCCTCGTACACTTCGACCATGTCTTCCGGAGTCGTGTAGAGCTTTTCCGACGGCAGGCCGGAAGTGTCGTGACCATCTTCTTCACCACCGACGCAGCCGGCTTCGACTTCGAGGATGATCTCCAGCTCGGCGCACTCCTTGAGCAGCTTTTTCGAAATTTCCAGATTCTCGGCGAGGGAAACGACCGAGCCATCGAACATGTGGCTCTGGAAGAGCGGCCCCTTGCCTGCGGCAATGCGTTCGCGCGAGGCCTGAAGCAGCGGCTGGAGGAAGCCCTCGACCTTGGCCGGATGGCAATGGTCGGTGTGGAGGGCGATCAGCACATCATACTTCTCGGCGAGCCGATGGCAGGCTTCGGCGAGAATGATGGCTCCGAAGGCGGCGTCCTTGACGGCGGTGCCGGAAGCGAACTCACCGCCGCCGGTGGAGACCTGGATAATGCCGTCGGACTTTGCCTCGGCAAAGGCGCGCAAGGCCCCGTTGATCGTGGTGATCGAAGTGACGTTGATGGCCGGATAGGCGTATCCGCCCTTTTGGGCGGCATCGAGCATGGCGCGATATTGCGCGGGCGTGGCGACTGGCATGGCGGGGAAAGGGTAATGGATGGTCGGATCCGCCGCAAGACCGCAGCGGGGCATTCCAGGAGGCAGGAGCCGTGCCAGCGCAGGAAGCTTTCCGCACGCGACGAAATTGCTGCAAGCTGCCGTCCCTAACACCCCGGGAATTCGACGATATTTCGTGCACCGCTTTCCCGTAGTCGACATGAATCCGCCCGCTCGACCGCCGCCATGCTCCGCCCCCTTTTGCTCGCCACCCTGCTCGCGTCCCCCGCCTTCTCGGCCGACATTGTGCTGAAACCCGGCAATCTCACCGCGGTGATCGAGCAGGCCCGCAAGGCTCCGAAACCGGTCCGCATCGTGGTGGAAGACGGACTGCATCCGATCACCCACCCGATCGAACTTGGTGCCGCCGATTCCCAGACGACCTGGAGCGGGCGAAATGCAGTCTTTTCCGCAGGGAGGCCGATCACTGGCTGGCAGCCGGCAGAGGGTGGACTGTGGAAGGCCACGCTGCCGGACAAAGCCTGGCGCTTTGAGCAACTCTGGATCAACGGCCGCCGCGCGACCCTCGCGCGATCGCCGAACAAGGGCTACCACCACATCACCGGAGCCGTGGACGCGGGCGTTTTCGCCGACCTGACCACGGACATGAATTTCCACGCCTTCCGGATCGGGAAGGAGCCTTTCGAAGCCCTCCAGGCCATTCCCCAAGCGGAGCGCGACAACGTACTGCTGACCGTCACCCACGCGTGGGTCGTCGGCCAGTGCCGGATCCAGGAACTGTCCGCACCCCATGCCGCGGTCCGCATCAAGGGCCGTGCGCGCTATCCCTTCGTGGAGTTCGAACCCCACCAGCGCTACTGGATGGAGAACTTCCGGGCCGCACTCGATGCCCCCGGCGAGTGGTTTCTCGACAAAGCAAAAGGCGAGGTCCTCTACCTGCCGCTCCCCGGCGAGGACATGACCCGCGCCGAGGTCGTCGCACCGGTGGTGGAAAAATTTCTCGTGATCCAACGGGCCGCCGACATCCGCTTCGAGGGCATTCGCTTCGAGCACAGCCAGCATCTCTATCCCGCCGAAGGCCTGCACGACACCCAGGCGGCAACCACCACCGCCGCTGCCATCGAGATCGAAAACAGCCGCGGAATTCACTTCGCAAATTGCAGTATCGCCCACACCGGCCTCCACGCGCTCTGGTTCAAGAACGGCTGCTCGGACTCATCGGTCACCCGCTGCCACCTGCACGATCTCGGCGGCGGCGGCGTTTACATCGGCGAGACCGCCCGCCCCGAAGACGCACGGGTGAACCAGCACATCCGCGTCGACGACTGCATCATCCAGCACGGCGGTCGGCTCCATCCCAGCGCCTGCGGCGTGGTCCTCACCCACACCCGGAACTGCGCCGTCACCCACTGCGACATCGGGGACTTCTACTACACCGGCATCAGCGCCGGGTGGAACTGGGGCTACGGCGACACCGCCTCGCGCGAGACGCTGGTGGAAAACAACCACATCCACCACCTCGGCTGGGCCTACCTGAGCGACATGGGCGGCTACTACGGACTTGGTACTTCGCCCGGCACCATCGTCCGCGGCAACCACATCCACCACATCGCAAGCCACCGCTACGGTGGCTGGGGCCTCTACAACGACGAGGGCGCCTGCGACACGCTGATGGAAAACAATCTCGTCCACGACACCTGGAACGCCGGCTTCCACCAGCACTACGGCTACTTCAACACCGTGCGGAACAACATCTTCGCCTTCGGTCGCTCGGCCCAGATCCAAGCCACCCGCAACGAGCCCAGACTGCGCTTCCGCTACCTCAACAACATCGTCGTCTGGGACCCCGCCGCCCCGCTGCTCGATGGCGGCGATTGGAACTGGAAGCCCTTCGACCGGCCCGAGCGCGGCGACCCGAAGGACAGCCTGATCTTCCGCGACAATCTCTACTGGACCACCGACGGGAAACAGCCCGCGACTCTCACGAAATCGCAAATCACTTGGGACGAGTGGCGCGGACTCGGCCGCGATACCGCCAGCCGCTTCGCCGACCCGCTGTTCGAAGATCTCGCGAAACGCGACTTCCGCCTCAAGCCCGGCTCGCCTGCCGAGGCTCTTGGATTCAAGCCTTGGGACTTCGGCCTCGCAGGTGTGCGCCAGTCCGATTCCCAATGGCGCGAACTCGCCGCTCGCGGCCACGACTACCCCAACTGGGAAAGCGACGCCAAACCCTGGCCCGCACCCGACGCGCCCTGAAACTTCTAACCGCGCCGTCGCAGGAACTCCGCCGGCGACACGCCGTGCACCCGCTTGAAGACGCGGGAAAAATGGAAGGCATCCAGCCCCAGCGACTCCGCCACTTCACGCACAATCATCCGCCCGCCATCGAGCAAAACCGCCGCATGCCGCATCCGACAGCGCAGCAGCGCATGGTAGGGCGTCTCGTGCCCGTGGAGCGAAAAAAGCCGCGAAAGATAGGCGGGCGAAACATGACAGGCCGCAGCGACCTCCGCCGCGGTGGAGAATTCGAGAAAGCGCTCCTCGATGCAGCCGCGGCATTTTAAAAAGGTCTGATACGACTGCTCGCGTCCACCCCCGGCGACCATCGATTCCGCCAGCGTGAGTAGGAGGATTTCCGCCTGCAAAGCCGCGATTCGCGCTGCCTGCGGACCGCGATGATCCCCGGCCTCGAGCACCTGTTCGAAGGCGCGCTCGACGCCATCCGGATCGCCGGCCCCACGGCAGGACCCCGGCACCAAACCGGCGGCACGCAAGCCCTCACCACCCGCGCGTCCACTGAAATCGAGGAAGTATTTCTCCAAGGGATCCGCCGGATCGGACTCGATCCGATGCCCGCAACCCGGACCGTAGGAAAAGACCACGCCACGCCGCAGTGGCCAGTCCTTTCCCGCTAGAAAGAGGCTCCCCGAGCCCCCGGCAACGAACTCGACACAGAGGAAAGGAAAGTCCGTGCGCTCGACCCGGAAGTCCGGCGAGCAGGACTCCCACCCACCGCAGGCAACCGTCAGCCCATGGCCGATGGAGGGCTTCAAATTCAGGTAAAAACGCCGTGCCTCCGTCACCTGGCGAGAGACGAAGGATGGCGGTTCTAGGGCAGGCCGATCCATGACGAAAAGGATGCTCCGCCGAAAGAACGGGTCAAGAATCGTCATGCATCGGCGAAAATCCGGCATGGCGGAACCCTCACTTCTTCGCCAACCTTCCGACCTCCATGAAAACTCGTCCGCTCGGTTCCACTGGCCTCCAAGTTCCTGTCCTCGGTTTCGGCGCTTCATCGCTGGGCTCCGTCTTCCGCCAGGTCTCTCTCGAGGACTGCATCGCGACCGTCCAAGCCGCGCTCGAGGGTGGTATGAACTTCATCGATGTCTCACCTTCCTACGGCGAAACCCTCGCCGAACTGCGTCTCGGCCGCGCACTGGAAGGCGTACCGCGCGACTCCTACATCCTCGCCACCAAAATCGGCAGCTATTCCGAACCGCGGGGTGACTAC
Source organism: Verrucomicrobiota bacterium (assembly GCA_004293445.1). Classification (GTDB taxonomy): domain Bacteria; phylum Verrucomicrobiota; class Verrucomicrobiia; order Verrucomicrobiales; family Akkermansiaceae; genus Haloferula. The sequence continues at coordinate 18,335 of RDYP01000028.1, forward strand.
GACTTCTCCCGTAGTTCCACCGAACGCAGCGTCGAGCACAGCCTGAAGCGCCTTGGCGTCGATTACGTCGACCTGATTCAGTGCCACGATATCGAGTTCGCGAACCACGACCAGATCATCGAGGAAACCCTACCCACGCTGCTTCGCCTGAAAGAACAAGGATTCGTCCGCCACATCGGCATCACCGGCCTGCCGCTGGGCATCTACAAGTCGATCCTCGATCGGGCCGATCCGGGCGTGGTCGAAACCGTACTGTCCTTCTGCCACTACGAGCTGAACGACACCTCCTTCGCCGACCTCATCCCCTACCTCCAGGAAAAGGGTGTGGGCCTCATCAACGCCTCGCCCACCGGCATGGGCCTGCTGACCCAACGCGGCGTGCCGACCTGGCACCCCTCCACTCCCGCGATCCAAGAGGGCTGCCGCAAGGCAATGGAACACTGCCGCTCCAAGGGCGTCGACATCGTACGCCTCGCCATCCAGTTCGCCTGCGACAACGAGGCCATCGCCTGCACCCTTGTCGGCTCGGCAAACCCCGACAATATCCGCGCGAACATCGAACACCTCGAAGCCCCTTTCGACCGCGAACTGCTGGCCGAGGTGATGGAAATCCTCGAACCCATCCACAACTTCAACTGGACCCGTGGTCTTCCCGAGCACCGCGATCCGATCTTGGGCTGAGCACCGATTCCACGCCATGCGACTCTTCGACCTTTCCCAGCCGCTGTTCGACGACTGCCCGAACTGCCACGTTCACCCCGCGGTGCGCCTTCCGATCACTGCGGACCATCCGACCGACGGCTGGCGGATGGAAGAATTCCACATGGCCTCGCACACCGGCACCCACCTCGACGCCCCGCTGCACAAGATCGCCGGCGGCAAATCGATCGATCAAATGCCGCTCGAGTCCTTCTGCGGAAAATGCCGCATCCTGGAACTCACTCACCTGCCCTCCGCCCACCCGATCGGACCGGCCGAACTGCAAGGCGCGGAGGCCGGGGAGATCGTCCTGCTCAACACCGGCTGGGGCCACAAGCGCGCCAAGACCGATGAGTGGATCCACCGCTCGCCCTACCTCGCACCCGATGGCGCACAGTGGCTAGTCGACCACGGCATCCGCGCCGTGGGAATCGATCACTTCTCCATCGGCGGCACCGGACCCGACAACACCCCGACCCACGAAATCCTGCTCGGCAACGGCGTTTGGGTCATCGAGGAACTCCACTTCCGCGATGGCTGGCGCGAGTTCGCCGAAGGCGCGGAGTTCATGGCGCTTCCTCTCCTGCTCCCCGGCTTTTCGGGATCGCCCTGCCGCGCCATCTTGATCAAGTCGTCATGAAACTCCTCGTCCACATCCACCCCGACGACAATGTCGCCGTCGCCCCGCAGGCCATCGCTGCCGGGACGCGCGAAGGCGAGCTCGTCTTCGCCGACATCCCCTCCGGCCACAAGGCCGCGCTGCGGCCGATCGCCGCGGGCCAACCTGTGATCAAATACGGCTTTCCCATCGGCCTCGCCACCGCCGACATCGCGCCGGGCGAACACGTCCACGTCCACAACGTCCGCAGCGGACTTGGCGAGGACACCGAGCTGAAATACGAAGCCTCTCGTACTACTCCGGCCGCTCCCGACGAAGTCCCGACCTTCCTCGGCTACCGTCGCCCCGACGGCCGCGCGGCAACCCGCAACGAGATCTGGATCATCAACACCGTTGCCTGCGTCAACGTTCCCAGCCAACGCATCGCCGACATCGCGGCAAAGGAGTTCGTCACGGCGGGTGGGCCGATCGATGGCATCCACGCCTTCACCCATCCCTACGGCTGCTCGCAGCTCGGCGACGACCTCGGCCACACCCGCAAAATCCTCGCCGGCCTGGTCCGCCATCCAAATGCTGCCGCCGTTCTGATCCTCGGCCTCGGCTGCGAAAACAATACGCTCAAGTCTTTCCTCGCCGAAGCCGGCACGCTGGACCCTCAGCGCGTCCGATTTTTCAACGCTCAGGAAGTGCAGGATGAAATCGAGCACGGTCTGGAAGCGATGCGCGACCTCGTCGCCTACGCCTCGCAGTTCAAACGCCAGCCGATCCCCGCCAGCGAGCTGGTCCTTGGCATGAAGTGCGGTGGCAGCGACGGCTTCAGCGGCATCACCGCCAACCCGCTCGTCGGCCGCATCGCCGACCGCCTCTGCGCGTGGGGTGGCACCGCAGTCCTGACCGAGGTCCCGGAAATGTTCGGGGCCGAAGCCCCTCTCTTCAACCGCTGCGACACGGAGGCCACCTTCCACGACGCGCTCGGCATGGTGAACGAGTTCAAGGACTACTTTCGCCGCCACGGCGAAGCGGTTCACGAGAACCCTTCGCCCGGCAACAAGGAGGGCGGTATCACCACCCTCGAGGAAAAATCACTCGGCTGCATTCAAAAGGGCGGCCGCGCACCGGTGAAGCAAGTCGTCGGCTACGGCGAAGCGGCCACGCAGGGCCTCGGCGGACTCTGCCTCGTCGAGGCCCCCGGCAACGATGGCGTCTCCTGCACCGCCCTCGCCGCTGCTGGCGCGCACGAGATCCTCTTCACCACAGGACGCGGCACTCCCCTCGGCGTGCCCGTGCCGACGCTCAAGATCGCCTCGAACCATTCGCTGGCCGAACGAAAGCCGAACTGGATCGACTTCGATGCAGGCGTTCTGTTAGAGCCCGATGCCTCCGTGGATGAAATCACCGACCGCATGATGTCGCTCATCCTCGAAGTCGCTTCCGGTCGCGAGGCGCGCAACGAAATCAACGGCTTCCGCGAAATCACGATCTGGAAACAAGGCGTCACCCTGTGATCTGCATGCAAACGACACTTGGACTGCGGCAGCCTGCTGCCGCTTTCCGGCCGCCAGCCTGCTGGCGGCGTCGATCGCCCCTGTTCGATCGCATCGTCCGCATGCCTAACACGCAGCACCCGAGATACCTCGCAAACCGCCGCCCGACCTCCACTCACCGTCCCTCCGCCAGCAGGCTGGCGAAGCCAAAGCAGCAGCCTGCTGCCGCAGTCCAAGGGGCCCAACGGTTCACGACATTCTTGCTGTTGAATACCAGCTCTCACTCTACATCCATCTCCCCATGATCCTTCAATTTGGTGCCGGCAATTTCCTCCGCGCTTTTGTCGATCTCTTCGTCTCCCAATCGGGCTTCGACAAGATCATCATTGTCCAGTCCACCGGCATCGAGCGTGCCAATGCCCTGAATCGCGCCGGCGGCAAGTATCACGTCGCGATCCAAGGATTTGCCAAGGGCCAAGTGGTTGATGAAACCGAGGAAGTCACGTCGATCTCCCACGCTCTCCATGCCGGGACACAGTGGGGCGAGGTGCTCCATACCGCGCGCGACCCCGAGCTGCGCTGGATCGTCTCGAACACCACCGAAGCCGGCTTTGCGCTCGATCCCGGCGACGTCGCGAATGTCGGGACGCCCGCTTCCTTTCCTGCCAAGCTGCTCTCCGTCCTGCTCGCCCGCCATGACTCGGGCTTACCCGGGGTCACCATCCTTCCCTGCGAACTCATCGAACACAACGGGAGCCGCCTGCGTGAATTGGTCCTCGAACAAGCCAAGCTCTGGCAAACACCGACCGCGTCCCTCGCATGGCTCAAGGACGAGTGCCGCTGGGTGAACAACCTCGTCGACCGCATCGTCCCCGGCCCACCGAAAAAGCATCCGCTGCTGGATCGCGATCCCCTCCTGCTCTCCGCCGAGCCCTTCGCGTTCTGGGCGATCGAAACTACGGGCGAATTCGAACTCCAGCATCCGGCCATCGTCACCGCGCCCGACATCACTCCGTATTACCTCAGGAAAGTCCGCATCCTCAACGGCCTCCACTCCGCCTTGGTCTGCAAAGCTCTGCCGATGGGCATCGAGACGGTGCGCGAGGCGATCGAGCACCCCGAAGTCGGCCCTTGGCTCCAGCGGCTGCTCGACGAGGAAATCGTCCCCGTCCTCGAAGGCCGCGTCGACGATCCTGCCGCCTTCGGCCGGACCACCCTCGACCGCTTCCGCAATCCTTTCCTAGAGCACAAGCTGTCGGCCATCGCGCTGAACCACGAGGCGAAGATGAAGGTCCGCCTGCTCCCGACCTACGAAGAATATCGTACGAAATTCGGCCGCGATCCGGAGCTGCTGGCGGCCTTGCTTTGATCCGTAGAATCAGCCCCTCTCCGTGGTGACGAGCTCACGGCGGAGGTAGCCGAGCATCCATTCGTTGATCTCCCAAGCTTCGCCGACCGGGTCCGGCGATCGCCCTGCGAGCGGCATGTAAGGTGCAGGACCGAACTCTGGAGTCATCGTGAACCATTCGCGGCCTTCGGAGCGGCGGAGATCGAGCACGCGTCGCCACCACCCGGTGAAAAGCTCGAGCCATCGGGCATGAGCCGGATTGCGGGGATCGCTGACTTGCGGACCTTCGTCAAAGCCGACCCGGGCGTGGATATGGGACGCAGCGGCGAGCGCGGCGGCGAGGGTATCCGCTTGGTCGGACAGATCGCTTTCGTGGACGCAGACCCAGTGCGAGAAATCCGCGGTCAGCCGCAGGTCCGGCAGGGCGGAGAGAAAGGCACGCGTCGCCGGAGCACTGAACAGGGCGCGGCCGCGATGCGTTTCATGGCAAAGCGGGACACCGTGACGGGCGACGAGTGCCTGCCCGGCCTCGAAGATCCGCAGGCTGTCATCGAAGCTGAAATGGTCGCGGCCGCTGTGGCTGTTGACGAAGAGCGGGCCGGTCTCGATCGCCCGCAGATAGCGCTCTTCCAGCGACTTCAGATGCTCATCCGGCGTGCGACCGTCGCTGGCGATGTGGGCGACGATTTTCAAGCCGGCCGCTTCGTGGGCGGCGAGGATGGCTGCCGGCGATTCGCTGCGGGCGGGCATGTAGATTTCCGTCGCATCGTAGCCGGCCTCGGCGACGCGTCCGACGAAGTCCTCGACGGAAAGGTGGGAGACTTCCCAGTTGGCTTTGGTGAAGAGGAGCTTCATCGATGTTAGAGGCGTGAGCGGGATTGGAGGACGATCGCTTCCAGCGCGGGAAAGTGGCGCTCGATTTCCGCGACCAACTTGAACTGCGTCCGGCAGCGGTCGAGGTTATGCCCCTCCCGCCGGGTCTTGAAATAGACATCGCCCGCAAGGTGGTCGCTGAGGAAACGGATTCCGGTCTCCAGGGTGATCAGCTTGCCGGAGAAGGCGAGCTGCGCGACTTCGGCATCGGTGAGAAACGAAGCGGTCGCAGCAAGGTAGCCACCGGCCAGCGCCTCGAACATTGGCAGCCGCATTTCCACCTTCGACAAGTCCTTCTCGTCCTCGGCCGCCGGACTGGTCGCGCTGCGAACGAGGTCGCCAAAATCGTAAAGCGCCGAGCCGGGCATGACCGTGTCGAGATCGATCACACAAAGCGCCTCGTCGGTGGCGGCATCGATCATCACGTTGTTCAGCTTCGTGTCGTTGTGCGTGATCCGATACGGGATTTCGCCGCGCTCAAGCAAGTCGACCAGCACCGAGCAATCGGCTTCGCGCTGCTGGACGAAATCGAGCTCCGCAGCGACACCGGCAACACGGCCGCAGGGATCGCGGCGAACCACGTCCATCAAGTGCTCGAAACGTTTCCGGCTGTGGTGGAAATCGGCAATGGTTTCCTCGATCTCTTCCGCCGGCAGATCGCTGAGGCCTTCTTGGAAACGGCCGAAGGCGTGAGCCGCCTGCCAGGCCTGGCGGGGATTCTCGATGATATCGTAAGTCACGCCACCTTCGATGAAATCGTAGCAGCGCCAGATGCCACCATCGTCCGACTCCACCCAGGCCCGACCGTCGCGGGCAGGCCGCAGGACGAGCCCCCTCGCGCCCGCTTCCTGCTTCGTGCGGAGATGGCGGGTGACACGCTCGACGTTCCGCATCACCGCGAGAGGATCGGGAAAGACGCTGTCATTGATGCGCTGAATCACATAGCGCCGGACCTCGCCGCTAGGCTCGCGGAAACTGGCACGGAAGGTGGAGTTGATGTGACCACTCGGGATTTCCACCGCGTCGATGAAATCACCCTCAAAGGCGAAACGGGCGGCGATCGGGCCAAGCGGGGAGCGGGAGTCGTCTGCCATCCGCGCGGGGGTTAACCCGTCACGACGGACAAGACAAACTTGAATTCCGGCTTCCGAAGCGGCTGACTGCAGCGTCTTGCAGCCAGCGCTCCCTTTCAGCTATCCGGGCATCGGCGACGATGTCCGTCGTCTCGGCACCCTGCTGGCACTCGGCCTGCGCGCCGCCGACTGGCGGGAACCAGCCGCACCCGCGGTGCTGAACCTCGCTTGTGGACGAGCGGACGAGACCGGCGTGCTTTTATCCACGCTGGCTCCACGGGCGACCGAATTGTTTTACCTCGGGATCGACCTCCGGCCGCCGGAGATCGCCGAGGCCCGCGAGCGCTGGGTACCCACCGCGCCAACGACTTGGCGGATCGATTTTCGAGCGGGCGACGCCTCGCGCACCGATCGCATGAGGCAACTCCCGGCCTTTGATTTCATCTTCATCCGCCACCAGAACTACTGGCACGATCCCCGGGTTTGGGGCGATCTGTTCCGGAACGCCCTCGGCGCGCTCAAGCCCGGCGGCTTGCTGGCGATCACCTCCTACTTCGACCGCGAGCACGAGCTGGCCTGCGCCTGTCTCCAGCAATGCGGAGCCAAGCGGCGGATCGCATTGCGACATCCACACAGCCGCCCGCTCGATGACGCCCCGAATAAATCGGTCGATCGCCATCTCGCCATCTTCGGTGCAGCGGAGATAGCGCTTTCCTAAAAAGCAGGACAAACAGACTTGGAAATCCGTTTGCCGGGGCGGCGGGTCGATGCTTTTTTCATGGTCCATGACTCCCTCGGAAGCTCCTCGACCAAACGGCACTGAAGACTGGGAGCGTCTCGCGCTCGCCCTGAAAGCTTCCAACGAAGGGATCTGGGACTGGTGGGTGGGTCGGGATGACATCTACTATTCCCGCCGTATCCTCGAATTTCTCGAATGTGGCCCGGGCTCGGCGCCCAACCTTTTCCAAAATCCTCACGAGGTCGTGCACCCCGACGACCGGGACCGCTTCACTCAGGCACTGCGCAATGTCCTGAACCCCGCGGGGCCCGAGCTGCTGGCGATCGACTGCCGCTTGCGCAACGGAGCCGGCGGCTGGCGCTGGCTGCGAATCCGCGGGACCGTACTGCGATCGCGCTTGGGCGAGGCGGAGCGAATCGCAGGTTCGATGATCGACATTTCGCTGCGCAAGCAGGCCGAGGCACAGATCGAAGAGGAACGGCACCAGCTGCGGATGTTGATCGACCACATCCCTCTTCAGGTTTACTTCAAGGATCTCGAATCGCGGTTCGTGCTGGCGAACCAAAGAATGGCCGAGTGGATGGGCTTGCAGGATCCGCGCGAATTGATCGGCAAGCACGACCGTGATTTCTTCGCCCGCGAGCACTGGGAACAAGCGGCGGCTGACGAGGCCCGGATCCTCGAAACCCTCGAACCGGTCAGCGGCAAGCTCGAGCACGAGGAATGGTGTGGCGGAGACGACACTTGGGTGCTGACCTCGAAATTCCCGTGGATCGATCGCCGCGGCGGGGTGCGGGGGACCTTCGGAGTATCGAACGACGTCACTGACCTCGTCCGGGCGCAGCGGGAGGCGACGGCTCTGGCAGCAGAGTTGCAGGCGCGCAATGAGGCCTACGAAGAGGAGCTCCAGCTCGCGCGGGAAATCCAGCAAGCCCTTGCAGGCTCCAGTTTCACGGATGCAAGCGATGGCGAGTGCGGCCTGCAATTCGGCTCACGCTATCTGCCGATCTCAGGGATGGCGGGCGACTTTTTCGAAATCATCCGAATTTCCGAGGACAGCGTCGGGGTTCTGATTTGCGACGTGATGGGCCACGGCGTCCGCTCTGCCTTGGTGGTGGCGATGCTGCGCGGCTTGCTGGAAAAACAGCGGCGGAGCGCCGCGGACCCATCCGCTTTCCTCCGCGGACTGAACCATGGACTGAACGCAATCCTCGACCGGGCCGGGGCGACGATGTTTGCGACCGCTTTTTACGCGGTGTTCGATCTGGGCGCGGGCAGCCTGCGCTTCGCCAGTGCCGGACACCCGGGCGCGATCGCCTGCGGACGAACGGGTGTCCGACAGCTCGCGGCGGGTCGAAAGGACAAAGGTCCTGGGCTGGGACTGGTGCCCAAGGCCGACTATCCGGCTGGGGAACTACCACTCGCCGAGGTCCGACGACTGCTGCTTTTCACCGACGGCATCCTCGAGGCGGAAAACGCGCTTGGGGAACCCTTTCTCGAAAAGAGGCTCATGGAAACCGCTGCCGCCTGCGACTCAGCCTCGCTGGAGGAGATGCTGGACACGGTGCTAAACCGAGTTCTGGGATTCACCGGTGACCAGCGTTTCGACGACGATGTCTGCCTGCTCGGAATCGAGCTGAGCGCCATCCCGCAGACTGCGGTCACGCATTGAAGAGCGTTCGCGGATCCACGCCTTCACCAGCAGACACGAGCTGCCATTGGCGGTCGACATTGAGTCGGAAGGTCGCGAGATGGGCCATCGCCCATTGGTCGGGCGAAATCATCGAGAGCATCCGCCGTCCACCGCTTTGGTAGAGATGATAGGTTTCCCCCACCACCGGCTCGAATTGGATCTGGGCTTCATACACGAGCTTGTTCCAGTTGAAATGATCGATCGCTGCGAGGTACTGCTCGCGGAGCTCGACGAGTTTTTGTTGGAGATCGCGCTCCACCTCGGAAATTCCCCGTGACTTGAAGGAACTGAGATCGGTCGGAACAATCCGCGGGCTGAGGGTCGAGGTGGGGTATGGGAGAAAAGCGCGGGAAGGCGTGTCCGACATGGCGGGTCCTCCCTCGCCCGGCTAAGCGGAACGGGCAACCGAAAATTCGAGGGCCCGGCACCGCATCGGGGATGCTAGGAGCAGAGAGGCCGAGTCACATGGCAGAAAGGCAGCGGCGAAAGCGATGGATTGGCGGATTCTTTCGCGATTCGCCCTCGTGGGAAAAGGAGGCCGGCCCGGCGGTCCAGCCTACCGAGTTTCAGGCGACTGCCGCCGATGAGCGGTTCATTGGCGCCTACCGTCTAAGCCGACTGACTTTCGTTTCACCCGTTCAACCAGCGGTTCCGGGCTTACCGAGTGCGATCGCTCCACAGGGAGAAGGAATGGCCGCATTTGGAGATCATTTCATCACGTAGGACGATGGGAGCCTGTGGCCGCAATAGACGCAATTCGGCTTTGTGGTGCTGGCCTTTTGGCCGCAGTGGGGACAATCAATCAACTCGGCACCAAGCTTCCCATCCACGACACCGTCTCTGGCATCGATCGCCAGAATCTTCGCCTTGAGATGCTCATCGGTAAATCCCAGGTGATCGCGCAGCAGCTCCCACATCGCTTGGCAGGCCAAGGTAAGCTCCTCCAATTCCTGCTTCGTGTGATCCTTTCGGGCGATCAACCCGTCAACCTTGCTCGATGCGAGATCAGCAACCGATCGGGCCTTATCGATTTGGAAGTGCTGGAGAACGTCCCATCCTAAGCTCATGGCGGTTTACTGAAGAGAATTGAAGCTCGGCGGACTTCTTTAGCGTGGTAAAGAGGCAAACAGGGCTAAGGGAAAGAAAGAGGAGCATTCCCGATGGGTCAAGATGCCGGATGCGGCTGCCTGCTCATAATCCTCGGATTGGCGCTCGGAGTCTGAACATGCCGACACTGTGGCACCCAGATTCAACGGAAAGGCTCGTTCATCGGAGGCTAACAGCACCGGCTGAATCTGCCGACAGCAGCGGACTCGGCTCTAGGCCACATGCTTTGGCATATCGATGCGCAGGGATCACAACGGGAGTGTCGTGCCTCCTTGAATTCAGTCGCTTGTGGCCAGTGCGTGCCTTCCGAACGCACCACCCATCCAAACGCAAAAAACCGAGTAGCCACGCTGGGCTACCCGGTTTTTTGAAGCGTTCGAGTTCGCTGAACCCGTAAAGATTATCGGCCAGCACCGCGGGGTTGCGGGGCGCGAAGGATGGGGTTGATGTCGGAACCCCAAGGAGTGTTGTCACCGACAGTCTGAAGGAAGCGGCCGTTGCCACCGATGTTCACGTACTTGTTATCGGTGCGGATCGTCTCTGCCTGTGCGCTCTGGTCGAGGCGGAAGATGATGGCCTTGTCGCCGTAGGGCTCGGGATCGAATTCCCAGTTGGTGCCTGCCTTGTAAAGAGGCGCAACGATAAGAGGACGGCCGGGATCGCCGGACGAGGTCTGGCCGTCGGTCTGGCTCGCCATCACGTAACCAAAGCCCACTTCACCGGCATCGAGAGCCTTACCCGGGGAAATCACATCGTCGGGCTTCTTCGGCGTGTAAGGGGTCTTGCACCAGAAGATCTTCTCAGATTTGCCACCGGCGGCGATCAGCTGGCGGAAGTAGTCGTTCGAGAAAGTGCCACCGAAGCTGAGGGAGGTGCCGGTGGCTTCTTTGACATCTTCCGCGGTGTTGTTGTCGGGAAAGCTGCCGTATTCGCTGTCGAAGTCCGAGAGGCCGATGCCGATTTGGCGGACGTTGTTGATCGCTTCCGCGCGGTCGGCTGCCTTTTTCTTCTGCATGATGGTGGGCAGAGCGAAGCCGGCGAGGGCGGCGATGATGGCGATGACGACGAGGAGTTCCACCAGAGTGAAACCGCCATGCTGGGGTCGTTTGATTTTCATGATGAGCGGGTTGTGGGTCTGTTTAGGGTCTATGGACGGGCCGTGGGCACCCGGTTTGCTATGTATTTCTTCGGGCCCTGGGGGCCTTGGGAGTATTTGGAAAGGCTAAATCCACGGAGAGTGGCTGCAAGGAGAAAGAAAGTTCGGCGAGCTCAGCGGGCAAAAGCGGCGGCGAGGGCCGCGAGGGAATCGCCACTGGGCTTGTCGGCGGCGAGGATGGCTTGGCGCTGGAGGACGACCAGCTCGGCCGAGCCTTTTTGCGCCAGTGCCAGCATGGCGCTCATCTGGTCGCCGGAAAAGACCGCCTCTTCCCCACTGCCTTGGACTTCGACAAAATCGCCGCCCTCCGTCATGACGACATTGAAATCGACCGCCGCGCCCTTGTCCTCGATGTAGTCGAGGTCGAGCACGGGGGCACCGTCGACCACTCCAGCGGAGATCGCGGAAACGAGCTGGGTGAGCGGGAAGGACTTGAGCTTGCCGGCGGCCATCAGGCCGTTGAGGGCGATCGCCAGCGCGACGCAGCCGCCGGTGATGGCGGCGGTGCGGGTGCCGCCATCGGCCTGGAGCACGTCGCAGTCGATCCAGACCGTACGTTGACCGAGTTTTTTCAGATCCGTCACGGCACGGAGGGCGCGGCCGATGAGTCGCTGGATTTCCGACGAGCGGCCATCGAGCTTGCCGCGGGAGATGTCCCGGTCCTTCCGTTGGAGGGTGGAATAAGGGAGCATGCTGTATTCGGCGGTCAGCCAGCCGCCCTCGACGCGTTGGGTTTTCATCCAGCGCGGAACGTCTTCATCGATGGTCGCGGAGCAGATCACGCGGGTGTTACCGAAGGACACGAGGACTGAGCCGGCGGCGTGGGGGGCCACGTGGGGAATGAAGGAAATCGGGCGAAGCTGGTCGGGCTGGCGGCCGTCGTGGCGGGTGGATGACATGGGGAGGAGGGAACGCAAGCAGGTGGCCGATGGCAAGTATTCCGCAGTTCCGGAATGCCTGGCGCAGAAATTGAGGCTTGGAATCGAGGGATTCGCGTCGCCACCTTTTCCGCGTGGATGTTTTCCCGGCCACTCGCCCGGCGACTCTCGATGGCATGATGCCGGCTGAGGTCGCGGCGGCCTTGTCGCATTTACCCGGGCTGGTGTTTTTCGACAGCGCTGGAAATTTACCGAGCAGCTATGGGACTCCGCTGTCGGTGATCGCGGCGCGGCCACGGGAGTGCCTGACGGGCTCGATCCATTCGGCGGCGGACCGCGAGCGGCTGTCCCGAGTGCTGGAAAAGGGCGGCGCGGAGCCTGTGGCGGATCGAGGTTTCCCCCTAGGCGGCCTATGCGGCTGGATCGGCTACGCAGGGGACTTCGTGTTTGGGGATTTCCCCGAGATGTTGGTTTACGATCATCGGGCAGGTCGCTGGCATCAGGTCGGCGGGCTTGCAGCGGAACTGCGGGTTGCACAAGTCGAGCGGCCGCGGATCGGGCCTTTCCGGCCACGGATGAAACGCGCTGAGTTCCTGACTGCGGTGGAGCGCATCCAAGAATGGATCGCCGCGGGTGACATCTATCAGGTGAACCTGACCCAAGCCTTCGAAGCGGAGGTTCAAGGCGCGGGCTTGTTCGGACTCTACGAGGCGCTGCGCGAATGCTCGCCGGCACCGCTGGCGGCGTATCTCTCGCTGGGTGGCAAGGAGATCCTCTCATCGTCGCCGGAGACCTTCCTGCGACTCTCCGGCCGAGGGATCGAGACGCGGCCGATCAAGGGAACACGGCCGCGTTTCGCCGACCCCGACGAGGATCGACGCTCCGCCTACGAACTGCAGACCAGCCCGAAGGAGATCGCGGAGTTGGTGATGATCACCGACCTCTTGCGGAACGACATCGGGCAGGTCTGTGAATTTGGCTCGGTTCAGGTGGACGAGATGCTGCAGCTGGAAACGCTGGGACAGGTGCATCACCTGGTATCGACCGTTTCCGGCAGACTGAGGGAGGGAATCGGCCATCTGGAGGCCCTCGCCGCTTGTTTCCCTGGCGGCAGCATCACCGGCGCGCCGAAAAAGCGGGCGATGGAGATCATCGCGGAACTGGAGCCGGTCCCACGGGGCCTGTACTGCGGAGCACTGGGTTATCTCGGCTACCACGGCGAGAGCCAGTTCAGCATCGCGATCCGGACCTTGGTTCGCGAAGAGGACCGGCTGAGTTATCACGTCGGCGCGGGGATCGTCGCCGACTCCGAGCCGGAAAACGAGTATGAGGAAACGCTGCACAAGGCGGCCGGGATCCGGCTGGCGGTGGAGCGCTGGGGCGCGGAGTCGCGATGACCTGACGGCACGCGAGTGCACAAAAAAGGGCTCTTCATCAAAGATTGGGGACATGAGGCACGAATGCCATCATGTCCCCGATGTTTGTTAACCTAAATCTAGGCCTGAAGGGTTACGACCTCCTTC
>RDYP01000046.1 GCA_004293445.1 Verrucomicrobiota bacterium
GTGGCTGGTGGCTGGTGGCTGGTGGCTGGTGGCTGGTGGCTGGTGGCTGGTGGCTGGTGGCTGGTGGCTGGTGGCTGGTGGCTGGTGGCTGGTGGCTGGGGGCTGGGGGCTGGGGGCTGGTGGCTGGGGGCTGGTGGCTGGTTGATCAATGGTAGGGACTGACCGCCGGGCGGTCCCACTTTACCCGCGGCTGTGGAGTCGATGGTTTCGCGAAGTCATGGGCGATTGGTCTACGGTGTCGGGGATGTTGGTCGGGGCTGTGCCCGGGCCAGCAGGCTGGCTCCGGGAAAGCTGCAGCAGGCTGCAGCAGTCCAAGTTTTGATTCGGCTGAGGAGGTGAAGTGGTGGCACGAAAAAACCCGTGTCGGAGTGACCGACGCGGGTTTTTGGAAAGCAGGGGAAGCGGGTGCTGGGCACCGTCGCGATCAATCCTCCTGTTGCTGGGCGAGATACTCGCTGGAGGCTTCGTGGACCCGTTTGGTGCCCTTGTATTCCTTGCCGATCTTTTCGACGAGGCCGCGAGTCACTAGGTTCTGAAGTTTTTCATAGGCGCGCAGGCGGAGCATTTCTTCGCCGCCGCTGACCGCGTTGCGAACCTTCAAGTTTTCGAACACCCGCTCGAAGAGATCATTGAAGCCAAACACCTTATCTTCCGCGAGGACGTTGCAGAGCTCATCCGTGACGTGATCGGGAAGCCGGCGTGAAAACCGGGTACGTTTCGTGGTGGTTGCCATAGCGACGGGACCCTAGCACGGGATAAGCCGATACGCGACTCCAAAAAAGCCCTTCATTCAAAAAAGAACTTAAGACTTCTCAAGTAAAATCTTCGAAACAAATTCGCCCCCGGCTGACGGTCGGTCTTATTCGGCCATGGTGGCCGCTATTTTCGACGCAACGGAGCGTTAGCGACCGTCGCGGATGATGCGATTTTCTTCGTCGAGCACCACTTTTCGGGCGAGGACGGGGGTCTCGGAAAGACCGAAGGCCATGATGGCGACCCGCTCGCCTTTCTTGATCCGGTGGGCTGCGCCGCCGTTGATGATGATGTGACCGGTGTGAGGGGGCCCGGGTTGCACGTAGGTTTCGAGTCGGTTGCCGGTGGTGATCGACGCAACGAGGACTTTCTCGCCCGCCCAGAGGCCGACGGCGTCCATGAGATCGGTAGGGATCTCGATGCTGCCTTCGTATTCGATGTCCGCGGCGGTGATCATCGCGCGGTGGAGCTTGGATTTGAGCACCTGGTGGAGCATGGCGGGCGGGAAGAAACCGGTGTGGCTGCCGGGCGTCAAGCGGCAAGGCGGAACAAATTTGCGGGATGGGGCGGGTAGGCGTCGGCGCGCTGCCTTGGAAATGAAAAGGCCCGGACAGTTTGTCCGGGCCGCTCATGGAATGAATCGAAATTCGATCCGCGCGGGCCTTAGATCAGGCCGGCTTCTCTCAGAGTGGCGTGGGCACCATTCTTGTTGATGGTCTTGATCGCCTTGCAGCTGAGGGTGAGGCGGAGCCAGCGGTTGAGTTCTGGGACCCAGATGCGCTTGGACTGCAGGTTCGGAGCGACCTTGCGCTTAACGACCTTGGTCACGTGGCGACCGATACCGCCCTTTTTCTTCGCGAGACCGGAACGATTGATCTTACCGCCGGAACGAACTCGGCTTCCTCGGATGCTGCAGATGCGGGCCATGATGGGAAAATTGGAAAAGGTTGCTAACGCGGGGCGCGGAGAATGGCCGGGCAGGTCGTGGCGTCAAGGGAAATTCTTTCGATTGCGTGCTGCCGGATTTTGGCGGTGGAGGATTGATTGCCAGGTGGTCCGAATTCAACGGCGTTGGAAGAAGCGGTTCCTTGGCGGGTACTTTTGCGATTCGCCCTCGGGGGTGAGAGTCGGCCGGCCCGGCGGTCCAGCCCTACCTTTTTTGGAATGGTAGGGACCGACTGCTAGGCGGTCCGACTTTACCGGCGTTGGAAGAGGCGGTTTCTTGGCGGGTGCTTTTGCGATTCGCCCTCGGGGGAAAGTGGGCCGGCCCGGCGGTCCAGCCCTACCGGGTTTTAGGCGGCGGCTGCCGATGGGCATTTCATGGGCGATTCGTCTTCGGGGGGAAAGTGGGCCGGCCCGGCGGTCCAGCCCTACCTTTTTGGGAATGGTAGGGACTTACGCGTCTACGAGGGAGCGGGCGTATTGGAGGGTGTCGATGTCGGCGGCGGTCTTGTCGCGGCGGATGGCGTGGATGCGTGGGAATCGCATGGCGAGACCGGAGTCGTGGCGTTTTGACGGGCGAATGGAATCGAAGGCTATCTCGAGCACCAGGTTGGGTTCGACGTGGTGCTTGCGGCGTTCCTTGGAGAGGGTGTGGCGGAGGAAATGGGCGGTGAGGTCTTCGATCTCTGCGTCGCTGAGTCCGGAGTAGGCCTTGCCGATGATGCGAAGCAGGCCGCTGGTTTCGTCGCGGACGGCGAAGGTGTAGTCGGAGAGAACTTCGGCGCGTTTGCCGTGGCCCTGCTCGGCGGCGACGACGATGCAGTCGAGGGTGGCGGAGCTTTTCAGTTTCAGCCAGGCCTTGCCGCGGCGGCCTGGGGAGTAGGGGCTGGCGGGGTCTTTGGCGATGAGGCCTTCGTGGCCGTCGGAGCGTGCTTGTTTGAAAGCGGCTTGGACGTCTTGGCTGTTTTCGGCGCGCAGGACGTGGATGGGGGTGATGGTGGCGGGTGGATGGGGGAGCGAGTCGAGGCGGGCGCGTCGTTGCCGGAGGGGCTGGGAGAGGAGGTCGTCGCCGTTGTGAAAGAGGAGGTCGAAGGCGATGAAGCGGACGGGTGTGGCGCTAGCGCTGGAGTCGGCGGGGAAGAGGTCGCTTTGGGCGGTGCTCAGCTTGCCGAGGCGGGTTTGGAGGTCGTGGAAGCTGAGGCGGCGGCCTTCGGCGTGGGCGATGATTTCGCCGTCGAGGATGAAGTCGGCGGGAATGCTGCGGGCGGCGGCCAGAAGTTCGGGGAACTCGGCATCGAGCGGGCGGAGATCGCGGGAGAAGAGCGCGGCGTGAGTGCCGGATTTGTGAAGTTGGGCGCGGATGCCGTCGTATTTTGGTTCGAGCCAGAGCGGTCCGGGGCCGCTTGCGGCGGCGAGGCTGGCGGCATCGGGCATGGGCGAGGCCAGCATGACTTTTACCGGGACGAGGGGGCGGAGACTGGCTTCTTGCAAGGCTTGGTGGCGGGCGAGACGGGCGGTTTCGCCGAGGTCGCCGGTGAGCATGTGAACGTGGCGGATGCTGGCGGGGTCGGCGGCGAAGGCCTCGGCCACGGCTTCTTCGACAAGGCCTTCTTTGAGGCCGATGCGGAGGTCGCCGGTCAGGAGTTTGACGAGGGTTTCACCCTCGGCCGGGTGGAGGGTGCGGAGCCGTTCGGCGAGGAGTTCGATGCGTGCGAGCGAGCCCTGGGCAGCGGCGAGTTGCTGGAAGAAGGAGTCGAGTCCAGCGAGATCGAGGGCTTGGGGCTGGAGCGGCACGTCCTGGAGCAGGAGTCGTGCGCTGCGGGCGGCGTCGTTTTGAGAGCGGGAAATTTCGCGATAACGTTCCTCGCGGATGCCGGGGATTTTAAGTAATGCGCGGCGGAGGGTGGCGGAGCCGGCTTGGGAGGCACGGCGGTCTGCGGCGCGGGGTAGGGCGCGGCCGCTGAGCCAGTTGGCGGCGAGGGCGAGGTCGTGATCGGTGGCAAGGCTGCGAAGGTAGGCGGCGAGGTGGCGGATTTTTTCGAGGCGGCTGCTGGTTTCTCCGCTGAGGCGGCAGAGGCTGGTGAAGTCGGCGAGGGGACAGATCGGGCGGACATGGCGGGCGCTGGCGTGGGTCGCGGGGCCGCTGCTGGGATGAGTGATGCGGGCTGGAGGAGGGGCGAGGAGGAGGTCGAGCTGATCGTTGCCGACGGCTGACCAGGCGTCGTAGCCGCGCTGGCGGAGTTCGGCCGCGAATTCGCGGGTCGATCCGTGGACGGTGAGGATTTTCTTCGGGCGGACGCGCTGGACGCATTCGAGCAGGCCCGGGTGGTCGGCGTGGTCGGAGAGGGGGATCACTTCGTCGACGCGGTAGCGGTAGTTTGCGCCGGGCGTCAGGGCCCAGCCGCTGAGCATGGCGACGCGGCGCTTGGGGATGGCGCGCAGGAGCTTGGAGCGGACGGCGTTGGGTGGGGCGATGATCGCGTGGCCGGGCGGCGCGGGGCCATTAAGGACGAGTGGTTCCGGCAGACCGGGGACGCCGGCGGCGCGGCAGGCGCTGGTCATTTCCGCGACGGCGGGGTGGAGCAGGGTGGGGATGCCGTGCTCATGGAGCAGGGCGAGTGCTTCCTGAGCCTTGCCGAGGGAATAGCCGAGGAGCACGGGGACCTCGCCATCGGCCACGCTATCGTGGACGAAGCGCAGGATGGCGCTCTCAATTTCCAGCGGAGGGGGGAAGGCAAAGCGGGGCAGGCCGAAGGTGGTTTCGAGAATCAGCAGGTCGGCTTGCTGGAAGACCACCGGTTCGGCGGTGCGGCCGCGGCGGACTTTGAAGTCGCCGGTGTAGAGAAGGGTCGCGCCGTCAGCCAGGCGGGTCACGTGGAGCATTGCCGAGCCAGCGATGTGGCCGGCCGGGAGCAGGCGCAGACGATGACCGTCGCGCTCGACCGGGGTGTGGAAGGCGAGGGGATCGAGCCGCGACTCGGCGACGCCGTAGCGGGCTCGGACGAGGGAGGCGGTCAGGCTCGAGCACAGCGCACTTTCGTGTCGGGCGAAATGATCGGCGTGGGCGTGGGAGACAAATGCCCGTGGTTTTGCATCCCAGGGGTCCAGCCAGAGGTCGGGCCCGGGCAGATAGAGGCCGCGCTGGAAACGCACTTCGATCATCGGTCTAGCGGCAGCTTGCGGCGGGGCGTGGCGTTTTCAACCCCCAAGGCGAAGGCGCGGGCGGCACCGATTTTCCCTTGCTCCGGGTCGGCTGCTGGCCGCTACTCGCCGCCGTGATTCCGAACGTCCTCGCCGAACGCTACGCCTCGCCCGCCCTTCAAGCCATCTGGTCCGCCGAGGGCCGCATCGTGCTGGAGCGCGAATTCTGGATCGCCGTGATGAAGGCCCAGCGCGATCTCGGGCTGGACATCCCGGCCGAAGCGATCGCCGCCTACGAGAAGGCGAAGGATTCGGTCGACCCCGCATCGATCATGGCCCGCGAACGCGTCACCCGCCACGACGTGAAGGCACGGATCGAGGAATTCAACGACCTCGCCGGCCACGAGCATATCCACAAGGGCATGACCTCGCGCGACCTCACGGAAAACGTGGAGCAGCTTCAGGTGTTCCGTTCTTTGCTGGCGATCCGTGACAAGTCGGTCGCTGTTCTTTCCCGCCTGAAAAAGCGCGCCGAGCAGTGGAACGATCTGGTGATCACCGCCCGCACCCATAACGTCGCCGCCCAGCCGACCACCCTCGGCAAGCGGATCGCGATGTTCGGCGAGGAGATGCTGTCCGCCTTTCATGCACTGGAAGACGTGATCGCCCGCTATCCGGTCCGCGGCTTGAAGGGCGCGGTCGGCACCCAGATGGACCAGCTTTCGCTGTTCGATGGCGATGCCTCGCAGGTCGCCACTCTGGAGCAGAAAATCGTGGCCCATCTCGGCATGCCCGCCGTGTGGACGAATGTCGGCCAGGTTTACCCGCGCTCACTCGATTTCCGCGTGGTCGCCGCTCTCACCGACCTCGCCAGCGGTCCGTCCTCCTTCTGTCGCACCCTGCGCCTGATGGCTGGCCACGAGACCGCGAGCGAAGGCTTCGCCCCGGGCCAGACGGGTTCCAGCGCCATGCCGCACAAGATGAACTCGCGCTCCTGCGAGCGGGTCAATGGCTTCCACGTTATCCTGAAAGGCTACCTCGCGATGGCTTCCGGCTTGGCGGGCGACCAGTGGAACGAGGGCGATGTCTCCTGCTCGGTGGTCCGCCGCGTCATGCTGCCGGATGCCTTTTTCACCATCGACGGCCTTTTCGAGACCTACCTCACCGTGCTCGATCAGATGGACGCTTACCCGGCGGTGATCGCCAAGGAAAACGCCCACTACCTGCCCTTCCTGATGACCACCACGATCATGATGGAAGCGGTGAAAGCGGGCGTCGGCCGCGAGACCGCGCACAAGGCGATCAAGGAGCATGCCGTCGCCACCGTGAATGACCTGCGCGCCGGCAAGACCAGCGTGAACGACCTGGTGGATCGCCTTGCCGCCGACGAGCGGATTCCGCTGGATCGTGGACAGCTTGCTGGGATCGTCGCCGCCGGTGAGAGCAATGCCGGTGCGGCCCTTGCCCAGATCGCGAGCTTCGCCGCGGCGGTCGCCGAGCTGGAATCGGCGCATCCGGCCGCTGCCGCCTATGCTCCGGGGTCCATCCTCTGAGGCCTGAACGCCAAAATCCCGGAGCGGGCGCTGGGTCCGGTCCGGGATCTTGAAATTGGTGGAGGCGAGGGGAGTTGAACCCCTGTCCGAAACATCTTCCACGCGGGCATCTACACGTTTAGCCGACGATCTGGTATTTCGGAGAGCGTCGGCCCGTCGGCGGCGTCTTCTCTCCTAGGGACCTGTTTGATCTCACCGAGGTGCCCGGTCTCCCGGCTCCAAGGCCAGCCCACTGGATGTTCGCCGTCCCCCTCAGTAGGCGTCGGGGTTCAGGCGTGGCTGTCAATTAAGCAGCCAGTGCGAGCTCGTTAGAGTCTGCATTTATTTGTTTTGAGCGGCTTTTTAGGAGGCCAGCCGATCAACCTCCACGTGCAGCCAGCACTTCGAACATCCCGTCGAAACCGGTACGCCCCCTGTGACTGACGGAGTGAACATGCGCGAGGAGTCCCCGAGGTGCAAATGGAAAAGCAAAGGGCAGATCGGGGATCGAAGCGAAAAGCGTCAGCCACGAGGAGCGCCCACTTTCAGTCGGCTAAGGCGGTCCGCGCGAAAGAACCCGCCGATTCTTCCTTGGACTGCTGCAGCCTGCTGCAGCTTTCCCGGAGCCAGCCTGCTGGCCCGGGCCCATCCCCGACCCACACATCCCCGACTAAGACGTTTCTCCCGCCCATCCCTCGCCTCCTCCGCCGCTGGTAAAGTGGGACCGCCTAGCAGTCAGTCCCTACCATTCCTAAAAAGGTAGGGCTGGACCGCCGGGCCGGCCGACTCTCACCCGCCGAGGGCGAATCGCAAAAGCACCCGCCAAAGAACCGACTCTTATGCCGCAGGTAAAGTGGGACCGCCTAGCAGTCGGTCCCTACCATTCCTAAAAAGGTAGGGCTGGACCGCCGGGCCGGCCGACTCTCACCCCCGAGGGCAGATCGCAAAAGCACTCGCCAAGGAACCGCCTCTCCCATCGCCGGTAAAGTGGGACCGCCTAGCAGTCGGTCCCTACCATTCCCAAAAAGGTAGGGCTGGACCGCCGGGCCGGCCGACTCTCACCCCCGAGG
>RDYP01000010.1 GCA_004293445.1 Verrucomicrobiota bacterium
CCTCGCCTACAGAACCCCAAACCAATACTACCTAGACCAATGCAAATCCGCAGCCTGAACATCACGAAAGGCTGTCCAACTTTGGAGGGAGCACTACAGAATTTCCAACAGCTCTCTCAAGGCTGCTGCTTTCACATCCCGCCTGATGCCAGGGTCCGGGATTCACTTATCGCCGAAATCAGCACGGGCTCGTCGGTCACAGATCCCAGAACAGCCCTCGACGGCATCAAGTCAGCTCCAAGCAAGCAGGGAGCCTCTCAGCTCAAGTCCCCTGCAGTGACTGAAGTCTGCTCGCGCGAACCAAGCGCCATTGCCTGGCTGCGAACTCGCTCGGCAGCATCGTCGAAGCGATAGCTGTGGCAGTTCGGACAAAGCACCACCCCACTCCCAACGATTGAGTCACATCCTTCACAGACCTTGTAGCCCGAAGGATTGGCCGCGATTCTCGCTGCCTTGGCTTCGCGGGAATCCGAGTCGTTGGAGGGTGTCGGTTGGGCAGACATCTCGTGTTTTACAAAGGAGAAGCGGCACCGGAAACCGGGGCCGCTTCTAAAATGACAAATCGTCCGAATCGCTTATCAAGCGATCGAAGCAAGCGCCTTGGCGGCTTTGCTCTTGAGGTTGGCGGCCTTGTTCTTGTGAATCAGACCCTTCTTCGCTGCTTTATCAACGGCGGACGAAAATTCGGAAAGGGATTGACCAGCGGCTGGCTTGTCTGCGGCTGCGACAGCGGCAAGGGTCTTCTTGCGGAGCGTCTTGATGGTCATCTTGCGGGCGCGATTGCGCTCGGTGCGGACCTTGGTCTGGCGGACGCGCTTGAGGGCGGACTTGTGATTGGCCATGATGGAAAAATTTGGAAGTTGGACGCGACAGAAGCAGCGCGGGGGCGCAAAGGTAGGAATGCGAGCGATCCTGTCAAGCTTGTCTCTCGCGGAGAATCACCTTTTTACGGACGCGGCGATGGAAGAAAAAATCGACTCCCGGGCATAGGCCTGCCCCACCCAGGTATCGCGCAGGGCACCACGCACCACCCGGACTTCAGCGCCTTCTTCAACCCGGTCGTAAAGATCGACCACGTCTTTCATCCCCATGCGAATGCAACCATAAGAGGCCGGACTTCCGAGACGCCACTCCTCGGGCGTGCCATGAATGTAAACGCAGCGACCGTAAGTATTGCGATTGTGGCTTTCCTTGCCTTGGAGCCAAAGAATCCGACTCACCACCGGATCACGCCCCGGAGCGTTGGCTCGCAGGACCTCTCCAGTCGCCCGTCGACTTTTAAAAACCATCCCCGCAGGGGCACCACCGCCGATTTTCCGGGCGATCTCCAACCTGCCAAGAGGCGTGCAGTTGCTTCCGCTCCGCGAACCAATTCCGAATTTCGAGGTCGAAACCGGATACGATTTGACCGGCCTTCCATCGCGAACCAGCACCAGTCGCTGATCCGCCACGCTGATATACATCTGATTCCGGGTGTCTTTGATACGCGCGGCGCACCCCGACAGAAACCCAACCGATGCCCCCAAGAGAGCAAACGGAATGGCACTGCGGAGGATTCGCCGGATCATCATCAACTCTAGGACTCCTTGGTATCGTCGGATGCCACCTCGAGATCCGACGCACGACCCACAGGCAGCAGGCGTGCCAAAGAGCCCAGCGAGGTGTAAAAGAAACCGACAGGAAAGGGCAAAAGGAGAATCGCCGAAGACCAGCGCTCCTGCATCGCCGCTTCCACCACCACGAAAAGGAAAAAGAACCCGAAGAGCAACTCGATCACCGGAGTCAGGGTCTTCATCGCTTTGTAGCTGCTACGCTTCCAATCCGTCTTGGGCTTCTGGTCGATGCCATACTTCGGCGTCCGGACGAAGCCGCTTTGATGATTGAAGATCGCTTCGATCACCGCCTTGGCGTTGTTGATCGACATGCCGATCCCCAAAGCCAGCAGCAGGGGCAAATAAGGAAGTTCGCGCCACCAAGTCTGCGGACGCAGGGCCTTTTGGGCCGTCACGTAAAAGACGATCACCGACACCGAAGCGAAAAAGAAAATCGGCACATTGATGATGTAATGCGTCAATGGCCCGAAGTTCGGCGCCGCATGCTGATTTGGATAGATCAGGAAACAGAGGCAGATGAGCATCAAATAGGCGAAATTCGAAGTCAGGTGGGCCGTTGCCTCCATTTTGATGAAGAGTGGCACCTTCGCCCGCCAGATCGCCGGAAGCACTTTCTTGCAGACTTGGATCGATCCTTTGGTCCAGCGATGCTGCTGACTCTTGAACCCGTCCATATCGACCGGCAATTCTGCCGGAGTCTCAACATCATTGAGGAAAATAAAACGCCAGCCCTTGAGCTGCGCCCGATAGCTGAGATCCATGTCCTCCGTGAGCGTGTCGTGCTCCCAACCGCCGGCATCGGCAATACAGGATTTTCTCCAAATGCCCGCGGTGCCGTTGAAGGTGAAGAAACGCCCACTGCGGTTCCGCGCGGTCTGCTCGAGCTCGAGGTGACCATCAAGGAACATCGCTTGAATGCGAGTCAGCACATTGAAGGTGCGATTGAGGTGACCCCAGCGCGTCTGGATCATGCCAATCCGAGGATCGGTGAAATAATGGATGGTCTTGATCAGCACATCTGGATTCGGAACGAAATCCGCGTCCAGAATGAACAGGAATTCCCCTTTCGCGAATCGCGTCCCGTGCTCCAAAGCACCCGCCTTGTATCCGGTGCGGTCGCTTCGATGAATCAGCTCGGCATCAAACCCACGGGCACGCAGGGCATCAACCCCGGCCTGACAGATCCCGGTGGTCTCGTCGGTCGAGTCGTCCAAAACCTGAATCTGCAGTTTGTTCCTCGGATATTCGATGCGGGAAACCGAGTCCAACAAGCGGTCCACCACGTGCATCTCATTAAACACCGGTAGCTGGATGGTCACCAAAGGAACATCGGTGAAAAGCTCGGTAGGCTGCGGCCTTTTCCGCGAGTGCCGCAGGTAAAGATAAACGATGCAGAGCCGATGGAATCCGTAGCCAGCGAGGCAAATCAGAACCAGAATGTAAGAGAAATACCAGAGAGGCGAGGTCAAGTCCATGGAGCTGGAATTTGGGTGGAAAGCCGCTTCCGTCTCGACAAGCGGCTGAACAAGAAGGTTCCGGGCGGCCGAAGGCCAACAGGTCCAGCAGCCCGAGTCAAGCCGCCATCTCCGGACGACCAGAGCCCCGTGTGGTCTCATTCCCGCCAAAAACCGCGACTCAAACCCCAAACTCGGACCGATCCTCCGGAAATTCCTCGATGTCGTTTGCCTTGCCCATCGCGAACGCCGCAGCGGGTCTGAAATTTTTTCCTCCTCTCGAATCCACGCGACCTTTCAGACCGCGAACTCCCCGTTCACCGGGATTGCCGGTTGCGGGAAAGCCCGTGCAATGTCAGCATCTCCTTCGTGAACCTGATCCGCAAATCGCTCGCCGCCAGCTTGGGCGCGCTGCTCTGCACCTTTCCCGCCGTCGGCCAAGATGAGGAAAAACCGCCGATCCCGGAGGATCTACTGGCAGATGCCCATGTGCGGGAGGAACTCGCGATCAACGAATTCACGGCTCCCTCCATCGCGAAAATTTTCGAGTCCTTGGAGGCCCTCGCACCACTACCCATCCTCAAATTCCAACGGGATGCCGCGAAACAAATGCCTCTGAATCGCGCGGATCTCGCCGTCGAACTAGGCTTCCTCATCGCCGATGGATTTCTCGTCGTCCAAGCGGGGGAATTGGGAAAGGTTGAGCCCCTCGCGGCCGAACTCACCCGCTACGGCAAAGCCCTGGGTGCAGGCGAAAGGGTGAACCGCCACGCCGCCAGCCTGCTCGAAAGCGCCCGCAAGCAGGAGATCGCCCAGCTGAAGAAAGAACTCGCCGCGACTCAAAAAGACGTCGAGCTGGAACTCGTCACCCTCCGCGACGCCGATCTCGCCCACTTGATTTCCCTCGGCGGCTGGATCCGAGCCCTCGAAGTTTCCTCCGCCGCGGTCGAAGGGCAGTTCAGCCCGGAACGCGCCAAGCACGTGATGCGCGAGGACATCGCCGATTACTACTCCGCCGTCGTCGGTGGCCTGGAACCCCGCATCGCCGACCGCCCGAGCTTCCTCAACATGCGCGACATCCTCGCCGGACTGCGGACGGAGATGACGCTTGGCGAGGAACCCGTGGCCCAGGAAACCATTGCCGACATCGCCAAGCAAGCGACCCAACTGGCGGAACTCGCGCTCCAGCGCGACGAGGAACCCTGACGCCGACCGCGCGCTCGAGCGGCTCCCCCACATTTCCAGCAAGCTCTCCCCCACCATGATCGCGCCGATCCGCTGCCTACCGCGCCAGCCTCAATGCCTGCTGGCATTTTCAGGGCCCGATGCGACTCGCTACTTGAACGGCCAACTCACCCAAGACGTCCGCGATCTCGGCGATCGCAGCCTCGCCTCCTGCGTCACCGATGCAAAAGGCCGCCTGCAAGCTTTCGTCCATCTCTGCCGCGGCGCCGACGATGCGATCTGGATCAATGGTCCGGCCGACCGAGCCGAGGAATTGGAAGCACGACTTACCCGATACCTCATCGCCGACGACGTCGACGTCACCGACCTCTCGGACCAGTGGCAGCTGATCCATGTCGTCGATTCCATCGAACCTCCACCCGAGTTTCCCGGCAGCATCATCCGCCGCAGCGAGCGATCCGGCCCCGATGGCTGGGATCTCTGGCTTCCCCAAAAAACCGCCCTCCCCGAACTCCATCCGCTCAGCCACGCCGAAGCGGAAACCCGACGGATCATGGCAAGAATTCCCGCCTGGGGAGCCGAACTCACCGCGGGAATGCTCCCGCCGGAAGCCGCACTCGATCGCAACGCGATCTCTTATCACAAAGGCTGCTACATCGGCCAAGAAGTGCTTTCCCGCATCAAAAGCGCCGGACGCCTCAATCGCAAGCTCACCGCTTTCCTAGTCGATTCGGACGCGGCAGCCGGAGACCTCCTCGGCAACCTCGAGGCAAGCCGCCCCGCCGGCTCTTTGACAAGCGTCGCGCCATGGCCCAACGAATCCGGCACCCACGCCGCCTTGGGCTATCTCGACAAATCGGCCTTCGACGCAGTCGAACTGCCCCTTGTCGGAAAATCAGGCCGCGCCAGAGTGATCGGCTTCGTGTGACCCGGCATCGGCCGAGGGCTCTTATCTTTTCCCATTTGGCAAAAAAGGACCGCGGTCGCCCGCGGCCCTTCGGAGAGATCAGCCCCGCTCAGTACTGGTAGTTCAGATAGAAATTGAACTGACCACCTTTGTCCGCGACTGGATCGGGACTCTCGACCGGCACGGCGTAATCCAGTGCGATCGGTACCGGGCTGATGGGTAGCTTGAGTCGGACCCCGACACCGAAGTCGTGATACAAGTCGCTGGGGCTCGGATCCCAAGAACCATCATTCACGAACCCGAGGTCATAGAAAGCGGCAGCGCGGATGTTCTCGATGACCGGAATGGTCAACTCGGTGGAAAGGAAACCCAGCGATTGCCCACCGACCACCTCGCCGGTGACCGGATCACGAGGCCCGACGTCGCGGAACTCGAAGCCCCGCAAGGTCCGACCGCCACCTAGGAACACCCGATCGAAAATCGGCACCTCGCCACTGGTAGCATCGACGAAAGCCAATTCACCGTTCAGCGAAAGGATCGAATCCCAAGCAAGATTCCAGTATTTCTGACCCTGCAAGGTGAGGCCCAGCGTGTCGACATCGCCACCGAAAGCAGTGCCCGCAACGTTCACACCAATATCGAACTTCTCGCCCCGGCGAGTCTCGATGACCGCATCGCGGCTGTCATACACGTAGTTGAGACCCAGAGCGCTGCGGATGAACTCGCCTTCGTCATTAAGGAGCTCCGATGGCGGTTTGTTCACAGCAACCGCAGCCGCTGAAAGAGTCTCCACAGAATTGTCCAACTCGATGTCGACCTGCTCCAAGCGATACTCGAGCTTGATCGACGACTTCTCGCCCAAGGGCTTGCGAATGTAAACCGCACCGCCGGCATTCGTCTGTTCGTAGTAGTCGGAATAATACTGCGAGTCGCGATAGAACAACTCACCGCCGAGAGCCAACTGCTGACCGAGGAACCAAGGCTCCACCAACGAAACACTGAAATCCGTCCGCTCGCTACCGAGCCGCAAGCTCATCCCGAAACGTTGACCCGCACCCGTAAAGGCCCAGGGATTCATCAGGTCGAAATTGGTCTGCTCCAAGGTGACAAACCCCACGATGCTGTCGATCGAACTGAATCCGACACCCGCGCTGACAGAGCCGGTGCGACGCTCTTCGACCAGCACATTGACGTCGCGGTAGCCACCGCGCCCCGGTTCGGCGTCGACTTGGACATCACCGAAGTATTGAAGATTATCCAAACGAGCCTTCGCGGTCTCCAGCTCAACGGAATTGAAATAATCGCCCGGCTTGAGCGGCATTTCGCGGCGAATCACCCCGTCCTGCGTCTTGGTGTTACCGCCGATATTGATCCGGCCGACCCGATAGCGGGATCCCTCGGTGATGCGGTAAACGATATTTACCTTACCAGGGCCCGCATCGCGAATGTCCGGAGTGACGGCAGCATCCGCATAACCGCGCGATCCGTAGTAGCTGCGGATCATTTTGATGTCATCCCGCATCTTCTTGGAGGAATAGCCATCTCCGCCATTCAAAGTCAGGGCAGGATAAAGTTCCTCGGAGGTAAAAACTGTGGTGCGGCCGAACCCAACACCAGCGACCGTGTAGCGCTCGCCTTCATGGATCGGAATCACCAGATCCACCCGGCCATCGCCGACCGGCTCACGACGCGCACCGGTGCTGCTGGCGCGGAGATAACCGCGGCTGCGATAGTAATCGAGCACCGCTTCAACATCGGAATCGAGCTGATCCACCTCGAAGCGCCCGGACTTGCTGAGCCAAGAAAACCAGCCCTTTTCCTTCACCTTCATCTCCTTGCGGAGCGTCCGGCTATCGTAAACGCTGTTGCCCTCGAACCGAATCTTGCGGACCTCGTTCTTGCCGCCTTCCTCGATCATGAAAATGAGATCGTAACCTTCACCCGACTCGCTCGGCTGGGTCCGATGACTGATGCTGACATCCGGATAACCGTAACCGCGGTAATAAGTCTCCAGATTGCGGCGTGCGGAAAGGATCGTTTCGTCGCTCATCGCCCCGCCGACCTTCAGCTTCGTCTCCTTGGCCAGCTTCTGGTCGCTGAACACCGAGTTGCCGGCGAAACCCACCGCCACAATACTGCCGCGAGTGGTTACATCGAAGATCACCTTGAGCTCCTCGCCCGCCGGTTCTGCCAAGACGCGGACATCGTCCACCAAGCCCGACTCATAGAGAGACTTGATATCATTATCCACCTTCTCACTGCGATAGGCCTCGCCATCTCGCAGCGAAATGAAACTGCGAATTCGGGCCTCATCAACCGTTGCCGAGCCACTGAAGCGAATCGCCACCTCCGCAACGCTCTTGCCTTCGATATCCTGAGCGAGAGCCGGCATCGCGGCAAACCCGAGTAAGACAAGCCCCGCCATGCAGACCCGGCGCACCAGCAAAGGCGCACCCCTAAAACAAAAGAGGGACGAGAAATTCATACGTAGTAAGAGACGGCCTGAAGAAAACCGCCTCCCGGCCTCTGGCGTCAAGGACCATGTCAGGAATAGACGCCCCATCGGTCGCACCTTCGCTTTGACAAGCCCCAAGCAGGCCCCTTAGGTTCCGCCCCCGGCGCGAACGCCCTTTTCCCCGCGCCGCACTTTCCGTCATGAACATCATCGTTGAAAAGCAGCCGAACTGCCTCGCCACGCTACGCGTCGAAGTCCCATCGGACACAGTGAGCACCGTGCGCGCAAAAATCGTCACAGGATACGCCTCGCAGGCCAAAATCGCCGGCTTCCGCCCCGGAAAGGCCCCGAAAAGCGTCATTGAGAAAAAATTCCAAGGCGCCATCGGCGAGGAACTCGAAGACCGCCTTGTCCGCCAAGCCTTTGACGAGGCTCTGCGCAAGGAAGCCCTCAAAGTCCTCAACTTCGGCCTGCCGCAGAATCTCATCCACAACAGCGACGGCACCGTCACTTTCCACGCCCAGCTGACCTTGGCCCCCGAAGTGCAGCTGCCCAACTACAAGGGCATCACCGTGAAAGCGCCAAGCACGGAAGTCAGCGACACCGAGGTGGACGCCCAACTCGAGGGACTTCGGGAGCGCTTCGCCGATTACGCCGATATTGAAGACCGCGCCGCGGAAAGCGGTGACCTCGCGGTGATCGATTTCAGCTCCAGCCTCGACGGCCAGCCTCTCGAAGAAGCACTCGGCAAGCCCGCCGGTTACCTCGCAGGCCGCGAAGGATTCTGGCTCAAACTCGACGACAGCAGCTTCCTGCCGGGCTTCGCCGCCGAAATCGCCGGGCTTAAGATCGATGAAAGCAAGGACATCGCACTGACCATCCCCGAGGACTTCCCGCTCGCCGACCTCCGCGGTCGCGAGGTGGTCTTCCACGTCACCCTGAAAGGCCTCAAGCAAACCGTACTTCCCGCACTCGATGACGAATTCGCGGGTAAGGTCACCGGCGGCAAGACGCTCGAAGAACTCCGCAGTCTGGCCAAGCGCCAGATCGAAGTTGAGAAACGCCGCCGCATCGACGATCACAAGGTCAATCAGATCGTCGAGCACTTCAATTCGCTCGTCGAATTCGAACTCCCCGAAGACTTGCTCCGCCACGAGACTCAAGGCCAAGCCGACGCCCTCGTGGAGCGCGGCATGAAGTCCGGCATGTCCGAAGACGAGATCAACGCCCAACAAGCCGAAATCTTCGCCACCGCCGGCGATCAGGCTCGCACCAACCTGAAGACCAATTTCATCCTTCAGGAAATCGCCCGCATCGAAAACATCGCCGTCAGCGACAATGAGCTGATCAATCACCTCGCGATGATCGCCCAATCCCGCAAACAGGACCCGAAAAAGTTCATCAAGGAACTGCAACGCAAAGGCCGCCTGCCCGGCATCCGCAACTCGATGCTCGTCGGCAAGGCCATTGACTTCGTCCTCGAGCACGCCACCGTTGAGGAAATCCCGGAAGAACCGACTACCACCGATGAGTGATTTCCCAAACATGATCCACGCCGGCGGAGCGCCGAAAAACAGCTACTACGTCCCGGTCGTCATCGAGCAGGACGCCCGCGGTGAGCGCTCCTTCGACATTTATTCACGCCTCCTCAAGGACCGCATCATCTTCATCGGGACCCCGATCGACGATTTCGTGGCCAACTCGGTGATCGCCCAACTTCTCTTCCTGCAAATGCAGGACCCGAAGAAGGATATCCACATCTACATCAACAGCCCCGGTGGCTCCGTCACCGCAGGCCTCGCGATGTACGACACCATGCAGTTCATGTCCTGCGACGTGAATACCTACTGCATCGGTATCGCCGCCTCGATGGGCTCCGTCCTGCTCACCGCCGGAACCAAGGGCAAGCGCTTCTGCCTGCCGAACTCCCACGTGATGATCCACCAGGTGTCCGGCGGGGCCCAAGGCACCGCGTCCGACGTCGAACGGACCATCGGGTTCATGTTCAACCTCAAAAAACGCCTCAACGGCATTCTCGCCAAACACACCGGCAAGACCGTCGAGCAAATCGAGCACGATTCCGACCGGGACAACTACATGTCGGCCGAGGAATCAATGGCTTACGGCTTGGTCGACAAGGTGCTCGAAAGCCGCAAGCAGCTCCCCGACGCTGTCGCCGCGCTTGCTGACGCGAATGACGGAAAAAAGACCGACGCCTGAGCGGTTTCTGATTATCTTGGGGTGCCCGGTGATTCCACCCGGCACCCCTTTTTTATCCCCACGTCTTCATGGCCCGCGCTTCCAACCTCACCATGTGTTCCTTCTGTGGCAAAAGCCATTCGGAGGTCAAAAAATTGATCGCCGGACCTGGAGTCTACATTTGCAACGAATGCGTCGAGGTCTGCTCGAACATCCTCGACAAGGAACTCGCCGAAGCCGTCGGCAAACCCGCCAAAAACCGCCGCACCCAAGCTGCCAAGCGCCTTCCATCGCCGGCGGAACTCCGTGCCAAGCTCGACGAATTCGTCGTCGGCCAAGAACACGCGAAAAAGGTGCTCTCGGTCGCGGTTTACAATCACTATCAACGCCTCCGTCAGGACCAGACCTCACTCGGCGATGAGTTCGCGGGCGTAGAAATCGAAAAGTCCAACGTCCTGCTACTGGGCCCCACCGGCTCCGGCAAAACCCTCCTCGCCCGCACCCTCGCCCGCGTCCTCGACGTGCCCTTCTGCATCGTCGATGCCACCACCCTGACCGAGGCCGGCTACGTCGGCGAAGACGTGGAAAACATCGTGCTCCGCCTGCTCCAAGCCGCGGAGTTCGATGTCGAACGCGCGGAACGCGGCATCATCTACGTCGACGAAATCGACAAGATCGGGCGCAAGACCGACAACGTCTCCATCACCCGGGACGTCTCCGGCGAGGGCGTCCAACAGGCTCTCCTGAAAATCCTCGAAGGCACCGTCTGCAACGTCCCACCCCAAGGTGGCCGCAAGCACCCGCAGCAGGAATACATCCAGGTCAACACCGAGAAAATCCTCTTCGTCTGCGGCGGAGCCTTCGTCGGGCTCGAGGACATGATCCAGCGCCGCCTCGGCCGCAGTACTCTCGGCTTCCACGGCAGCAACGGTGACGCCACTCCAGCCAGCGGAAACATCCTCGACCTCGCCGAGCCCGAGGACCTCCTCCACTTCGGCCTGATCCCCGAATTCATCGGCCGCCTCCCCGTCATTTCCGCCCTGCGCAAATTGACCGAAGACGAACTGATCTCGATCCTCACCGAACCGAAAAACGCGCTGGTCAAGCAGTACGGCAAACAACTCGCGCTCAACGGCGTGAAACTCCGTGTCACGCGCGATGCCCTCCGCGCCCTCGCCGAGGAAGCCGTCCGCCGCGGCACCGGCGCCCGCGCGCTGCGCTCGATCTTCGAGCGCCTGATGCTCGACGTGATGTACGAGGTCCCCTCGCGCGGCGACGTCGAGGCCATCACCATCAACCGCCCCGTCGTCCTCGGCGAACGCCCACCTCTGATGCGCCGCAAGCGCGCGGACAAGGATGCGGCCTGAGGAATGGCCAAATTCCAAATTCCCAACTTCACGGCGCGCACCTAGCCTCGGCACGTGCGCGCCTTACTTTTTCTCCTGGTACCCGGCCTCCTGTCCGCTGGCGAGAAGTCGACAACACCCGATCCCGACGAGGCCGCATACCCCGCCATCGAACGCTTCGTGACGGTGCTCGAACAAGTCCGCAAGCGCCACCCCGACGCCGATCGCGTCGCCTACGACCGCCTCGTCAACCACGCCCTCGAGGGGATGCTCGCGAGCCTCGATCCCTTCTCGAGCTTCATTCACCCGGAGATGGCCAGCGCACTGGAGGCCGACCCGAAGCTCGATCCCTTCCTTCCTTCCCTCGGGATCACACTGGGCCTGCGTGACGACGGACTCTACCTCGCGAACGTCGCCCCCGCGACACCCGCCTACCGGGCCGGACTCCTCCCCGGCTCCACGGTGCTCGCCATCGATGGAAATCCTCCGCCTCCCCTCGCGGAACTACTGTCCTCGCTGCGCAAAGCCCCCGGCGAAAAAACCCGGCTCACTCTCAAATCACCCTCCGAGCCCAAAGCCATCGAAGTCGCACTCATCCACATCGCCGTCGAAGATCGTGCCGTGACCGATGCGCGCCTGCTCGACCCACAGGGCACCGGATACCTCCGACTCGCCTCTTTCATGGGGAGTTGCGCCCGCGAAACGGAAGCCGCACTCGACGAACTGGAGGATCAGGGGATGAAGTCTCTCATCCTCGACCTCCGCGGCAACCCCGGCGGCGATCTCCATCAGACCGTGGAAATCCTCGGCCTCTTCCTCCCTCCCTCCACCCCCGTCGTCACCACCCGCGGTCGCGGGGGCGAGACCCTAGGGAAACCACTCACCACCCCAACTCGCCAGCGGCACAAACGCGACTACCCCATCCATGTCCTGATCGACCGCATGTCCGCCTCCGCTTCCGAACTCACCGCCGGAGCCCTCCAAGATCTGAAGCGCGCCACCATCGTCGGCGAAACCAGCTACGGCAAAGGCTCCGTCCAAAACATCATCCCCTGCGGCAGCGGCACGGCCCTGCGACTCACCATCGCCACCTACCACACGCCCTCCGGCAAGACCCCGCACCGGGTCGGAATCACGCCCGACCTGAAGGTCGACTTCACCGACGCCGACCGTGAACGCCTCGCCCTCTCCTACCGCCGCGCCGCTCTCACCGCCGAGGAAACCAAGCAACTCGAAAGCTGGACCGACCCGGTGATCCAGGCCGCGCTCAAGCCCGCGAATTAAGGAGTGTCGATCCTGTAGTCGATAAAACTCCACCCGTGTGGACCACAGGTCCACAATCCTTATCCTCCTACCATGCTCCTCCTCGCTATCGAATCCTCCTGCGACGAAACCGCCGTCGCTCTTCTGTCCGGCGAACCCGGACAACCCGCGCGCGTCCTGGCCTCGGAAATCTCATCGCAGATCGAACTTCACCGCGTTTACGGCGGAGTGGTCCCGGAAATCGCGTCACGCAACCACTCGCTCCATCTCCGCCCGCTGGTCGAGCAAGCACTCCAACACGCCGGCGTCACCATGCAAGAGATCGACGCCTTCGCCGCAACCTCGGGTCCCGGCCTTGCTTCTTCCCTGCTCGTCGGTGCCACCGCGGCAAAGGCCATGGCCGCCGCCGCCCGCAAACCCTTTCTCTCCGTCAACCACCTCGAAGGCCACCTGCTCTCACCCTTCGTCGATCGAGGAATCGTTCCCGAACACCTAGCGCTCATCGTTTCCGGCGGCCACACCCTGCTGCTCGATGTCGCGGCACCCGGCCAATATCACAAGCTCGGTGGGACGCGCGACGATGCCGCGGGCGAGGCCTTCGACAAGGTCGCGAAAATGCTCGGCCTCCCCTACCCTGGCGGCCCCGAGATCGAAAAAATCGCTCGCACCGGAGATCCCGCCGCCTTCGCTTTCCCGCGCTCGATGATGAAAGAGCCCGGCTTCGACTTCTCCTTTTCAGGACTCAAAACCGCGGTCCTCTACACCCTGTCCGAACGCAATCCGGAAACCGGTAGCCCCCTTGCGCAGGAGCTCCCAGACCTCTGCGCATCGTTTCAACAAGCCGTGATCGACGTTCTGGTCACCAAGACCCTCCGCGCCGCCCGCCACGCCGGACGCCGAACCATCGCCCTCTCCGGCGGCGTCAGCCTGAACCAAGCCCTGCGCCACGCCTTCGAGATTGCCTGCAACCGCGAAGGCCTGAGCCTCGCCACCGCCACGCCCGGCCTCTGCACCGACAACGCCGCGATGATCGCCTTCGCCGCCCTGCTCCGCGCCTTCGATGGCCACTCGTCCCCGCTCGACTCCGACATCGACCCGAATCTTCCCCTCGTCTCCGCGAACTGAACGCCCGGAAAAAGCCTCTAACTCCGCCCGCCCTCCACCAAAGACAGACATTGCCAGCAGGCCCGCTCATCCCCACAGTAGGTCCACCGGGTCATGCGCTACAGCACCATCATTTTCGACTTCGACGGCACCATCGCCGATACCCTCGAAGAAAGCCGCCGCATCTACAATGTCCTCGCGCCCGACCACGGCCTGCGGCAGGTCGAAGTCGACGAACTTCCCAATCTCCGCCACTTCTCGCTGCTGGAATTGCTCGAACACCTCGACATCCCCAAGCGCCGTGTTCCCTCCCTCCTCTCGCGCGGTACCGCGCTGATGCGTGGCAACATCTCCCGCCTCTCCCCCATCCCCGGCATCGCGGAAATCCTGCCCGAAATGCGCGCACGCGCCCGCTCCTTCGGCGTGCTCACTTCCAATTCGGAGCCGAATGTCGACCTCTTCCTCCGCGCACACGGACTGCGCAGCCACTTCGACTTCATTTCCTCAACGTCAAAGCTGACCGGCAAGGCCAAGCACCTGAGAGCCATCCGCAAAACCTTCTCACTGCGCAGCAACGAGATGCTCTACGTCGGTGACGAGATCCGCGACATCAAGGCCGCCAAAAAAGCCGAAGTCGCCATGGCCGCCGTGACTTGGGGCTTCAATTCTCCTGAATCCCTTCAAGCCCAGCAACCCGAGCACGTCGTCACGTCACCCCAGGAACTGCTCGACCTCGTACCCCACGCCTGATGCCCGAGTCGGGGCGCTTTGCCGTCGCACAAAAGACCCGGTAAAACGCTAAGCCCCGAGGTTTCGCCACAGAACCCAGATTCCCGTCGCCAAGACCATCACAGCGAAGCCTTGGCGTAGGCGCGGCACTGGCAGACGGGCGGCCAGATGATTGCCCGCGATCGATCCCGCCACGGCAATCCCCGAAAACAAGGACGCCAATTTCCAGTCGGTCGACGCGGCCTGAAAGTGCGCGGCAAAGCCCGCCGATGCATTGAAAGCGATCACCGCCAAGGAAGTCCCGGTCGCCATCCGCAAAGGCAGCCGCGCGAACTTGACCAGCGCCGGCATAAGCAAAAAGCCGCCGCCCACTCCGATAAATCCGGTAAGCAGACCCACTCCGCCCCCCGCAAGAAGACAGCGGAAAGGCCGGCATTCCAGTGCCATCACAAGGGCCTCGTCGCGGCTCAGCAGCATGGTTAGTGCGACCACCAGCATCAGCACCGCGAAAACAGCCATCAGCACTTCCGGTGCGACGCTACGCGTAAAGCGCGCGCCCACCATCGAACCCGCCATCCCCGCCACCGCAAACATCAGCGCCGCCCGCGGATGAAAATCGCCCGCTTTCCACCGCTGCAGTGCCCCCGCCGCAGCCGCCGCACCCACCACCAGCAGGCTCAATCCAACCGCTTGGTCGGGCGGAACGCCCGCCAGATAGACCAGCACCGGCAGCGTGATGATGCTACCACCCGCGCCGGTCAGTCCGAGCGAGAGCCCGACAAGCATCGCACCCAGCCAGGCCAGCGGATTCATGCGCTGGGATGCGCCGAAGACGCACGATGAGCGATTGCACCGTAATCCCCGTCGACGTGGACCACCTCGAATCCCCTCGAACTCAAAAAGGAGGCCGCCATCGCCGCCCGCAGACCGCTGGCGCAGTGCACTCGCACCCGACGGTGACCCGGCAGTTCTCCCAGCCGCGCGGCCAAACGCGTGTAGGCGATGTTCACGGCACCATCGACATGGCTGGCCGCGAATTCATCCGCCCCGCGGACATCGAGCAGCAGCGCAGCCGCGTCATCGACCATGACCGCCGCAAGCTCAGCAGTGCTGATTCGCGGCATGGCGCCGACCCACTCATCGGCAACCAAAGCTTCAGCCGCCGAGATCCAGCCCACGACCTCGTCCAAGCCGATCCGAACCAACTGGCGGACCGCCTCGTCGAGCTGAGCCTCATCTTCCAACACCAGCAGCAAGGCCGTTTTTTCGTCGAGGTAGGACCCCGCCGAAATCGGCAACTTGCCCCCGGCCAGCGGTGCGAAAATCGAGCCCCTCACATGGCGGGCATCGAAGGCCACGCGATCACCACGCAGGTCCAACACCGCCCGCCCCGGCACGCCGACCCACTCCGCCAGCTCGGCCGCGACGATTCTCCGCGGGCTGGGCAAACGCCCCTCCGGCAGCAAGGCCGGGCCGGAACGATTGTCCCGCTTCATCCGCGCAAAATAGAGCGGCGGCTCCGGCTGGCCACTGAGAATGTCCCGCACGAACTCGTCGCGTCGCCCCTCCAGTGCCTCGCGCAAGGCGCCATTGAAGCGCCGCTCATAGCCCAAGACACTCGTCGGCACCGCACCCAGCGCCTTTCCGCAAGCGCTGCCCGCACCATGAGCCGGCAAGATCTGAAGATGCTCCGGCAGGATTTCGGTCCTACGAAGACTCTCGTACAAAGTCCGCGCCGAGGGCTCCATCGCGCCCGCCTGCCCTGCCGCGCTTTCCAACAAGTCCGGCCGTCCGACATCGCCCACGAACAGGAAGTCTCCACTCAAAAGCGCGATCGGCTCATCCGCTCCCCCGCCGAGATCGGTGACCAGAAAACTCAGGTGCTCCGGCGTGTGCCCCGCCGTGAGGATCGCCCGGAACTCGATGTTGCCGACTTTGAAAACCTCCCCATCCCGCAGCAACCGCGCTCGCGGATCTCCCTGTGCCCACTCGAACTGCCAATCCGCGCCTCCTTCGGCGGAAAGGTAGGCGATGGCACCGTGGCGCTCGACCATTTCGCGAGCTCCACTCAGGTAGTCGGCATGGATGTGAGTCTCGGCCACCGCGGTGATCTTCAACCCCTGCTCCGCCGCGACGGCGAAGTAGCGATCGAGGTCGCGCTCGGGATCGACAATGATGGCCTCGCCGCTGCGCTGGCAGCCGATCAAGTAGGCATTCTGAGCGAGCGAGGGGTCGGTGATTTGACGGAGAAACATCGCTGAAGAAGGAAGATTTGAAGAGAGCAGAAGATAAACCCAGAACTCAGACGGAGCAGGACCCTCCCTGGCAGCAGCTGCCGGAGCGCTGGTTCCAAGGCATCTTGGCCAGCAGCATCGCCATCCCACACCAATCCGTCAGCCCAGCAAAGGTCAGGCCCGCCCCGACGAAGGCGGCAAGACCGTAGAAACCTGGATGGACCCAGTTACCCAGCCCCACGCCAGTCAGCACCAAGAGACCCGCTGCAATCCGCACCTGACGCTCCAGTGAAAGAACCGCTTTACCCCGCGTCACCGGAAGCCCCGCGCTTTCCCAAGCATTCACCCCGCCTTCCAGCACGGCAAGGTCACGACAGCCCGCCGCTTCGAGCTTCTGAAGCGCCTGCTCGGCGCGCTTCCCACTGCGGCAGACGAGGACGCAAGGCCCCACCACGGCAGAGGGGTCCAGACGGTCGAGCGGCATCAACACCGAGCCATCAATGTGGACTTCGCCATGCTCGGCCGGCGTCCGGACATCGATCAGTCGGACTTTCCCGGCGGCATGGGCTTCACGGACAGAATGAGGATCAAGAGTGCGCTTCATGAGCTTGAGGAGTTCGAGCGACGAGCAGCCGTCGCATCAGTTAAAACTAAATAACCATATGGTTATTCTTGCGCAAGAAAAATGTTCTGCCACTCTGACCGCGCCGTCCGGCCATCCTTACATGAAGCTCGCCCCACCCGATCTCGAACGCGTCGCCCACTTGTTCCGCGTCTTCGCCGAGGCCACCCGCTTGGCCTTGCTGCAAGAACTCAAGGATGGGCCGAAGTCGGTCGGCGAACTCGTCGATGCACTTCCGACGACTCAAGCCAACGTCTCCAAACAGCTCAAGATGCTGCATGAAGCCGGGCTGATCGCGCGCACCAAGCAGGGCACGAGCGTGATCTACGAGATCTGCGAACCAATCGTCTTCGAACTCTGCAAACTCGCCTGCGACAAACTCAACCGCCCGGCCGCCAAGCCGAAGAAGCTTTCCTTCTGAAAGGTGGGGCGACTCAGCCCAGCCACTCGAGAATGGCCTCGGCGGACTTTTGCGAGATGCCTGGCAAGGCGGCGATCTCCTCCACCCCTGCCTTGCGAATCCGCTCCACGCTGCCGAATTTCGCCAATAGCGCCTGCTTCTTTTTCGGCGAAATCGCCGGACAGTCGTCGAGCAAGCTCTCCTTCATCCGCCGCCGATACAGCAGAGCGTTGTAGCCATTTGCAAAGCGGTGCGCCTCGTCCCGGATCCGCTGCAACAGTTTCAGCGCGCCCCGATCGTGCGGGATCAGCAGCGGCTCGCTCTCGCCCGGGAAGAACACTTCCTCGCGCTGCTTCGCCAGACCGATCACTGGCAGCTCGTGCAGCCCGAGTTGACGAAGCTCCCGCAGCGCCGAGGAAAGCTGGCCCTTGCCACCGTCGACGATCACGAGGTCGGGCAGCACGATCTTCGCGCGTCCGTCTTTCGCAAGGCGGCGCTGGATTTCCACCGGATCCTCCTGCGACTCCGCGAGCTCGGGATTGGCGGCGAGATTCTCGACCAAAATCCGAGAGTATCGGCGGCGAATCACCTCCGCCATCGACGCGAAGTCGTCCTGTCCTTCGACCGTACGAATCCGGTAGCGCCGATAGTTTTGATTGTCCGGCGCGCCCGCAGTGAAGCGGACCATCGATGCCACGATGTGGTTCGATGACACGTTGGAGATATCGAAGCACTCCATCACCCGCGGCGGCCCCGGCAAACCAAGCGCCTCGCCCAGGTCGGCCAGATCTTCCGTCGGCTTCACCGTCGTCGGTACCCCACGGCCACGGGTGAACTGGCGGGTCGGATTGAGCGTCTTCCGCAGGTTGTCCACCACATCGCGCAACAAGGCCGCCTTTTCGAAATCCAGCCTCGCCGCAGCCGCCGTCATCTCCTGCTCCAGGTCGGTGAAAATTTCGCGGCGACCCTTGCCTTCCAGCACCCGACAGGCCTCCTCGATCCTTTCCAAATACGCCTCGCGGGTGATCCGTAGCATGCAGGGCGCGGCACAGTTGCGAATGATGTCGGCATTACAATGCTTGTAGTCGTTGTCCCCCGGATTCAAGGGCCGGCAGGCACGCAGGCCAAAGCCGCGATTCAGCCACGAAATCGTCGCCCGCAAGGCCCCGGAGTGGGCAAAGGGGCCGAAGTAACGCGCCCCGTCTTCCTTCCTCATCCGAGTCAGCACGAAACGCGGCCACGGCTCGGAGGGCTGGATCTTTACCAGCAGGAAACGCTTGTCGTCCCGGAAAGCGACATTGTAGCGCGGGCGGTAGTCCTTGATCAGCTTGCCTTCCAAAAGCAGCGATTCGGCCTCGTTGCGGACCGTGTGAAATTCAAAATCGGCGATGCTGTCGATCAGTGCCCGCGTTTTCAAATCGGCGCGGGTCTTGCGGGAGGCGAGAAAGTAAGAGGACATCCGCTTCCGCAAATCCCGCGCCTTGCCGACGTAAATGATCGAGCCGAGGCGATCCTTCATCAGGTAAACCCCCGGTTGATGGGGAACCTCTCTCAGCTTCTCTTTCAATCCCGCCGCAGCCACGCCCGAATGGAAATCGCGGAAGCCGAATCCGCAACCCGCAATCCGCTCCCACGCTTGCTTCGCCGCGGCACGCCGCTAGGGTCCTCCCCGGTCCCATGAAGCGCATCCCGAAATTTCCCGTCGCATTCCTGCTCGCCACCGCCAGCGCCCATGCCGCCGGCGAAGAAGCCGCAGCCGCCGAGCGGCCCATCGATCTGATGCAGATTTTCAATGATGGCGGCATCATGATGTATCCCCTCGCCCTCCTCTCTCTGGCCGCGGTGGTGATGATCCTGCTTTTCCTGCTCACCATCCGCCGCAACGCCGTCGTCAGCGATCGATTCATGAACAACGCCGAGGCCCTGATCCGCAAACGCGACTTCCTCGGCCTCGTCGCCTACTGCAATCGCCAAAACGAATGCATGGCGCGCATCGCCCAAAAATCCTTGGAGTTCATGACGAAAAACAGCGCCGCCACCTTCAGCGATGTCCGCGAAGTGGCCGAGGCCGAAGGCTCCCGGCAAGTCGGCATGCTCAGTTCGCGCATCACCTACCTCGCGGACGTCGGCTCCGTCGCCCCGATGGTCGGCCTGCTCGGGACCGTGCTGGGCATGATAAAATCCTTCATCAACATCTCCACCGGCGGCTTCGAAGGTGCGCGCCAGATGAAACTCGCCGATGGCGTTTCGGAGGCCCTGATCACCACCGCCGCAGGCCTCATGGTTGGCATTCCGGCACTCGTCTTCTACTCCATCTTCCGAGGCCGGGTGCAGAAATACATCGCCGAACTGGAAGCGGCCAGCACCCACTTCATGGCCACCCTTCACTCTCAAATCCAGCGCCAGGCCAGCCCGGCCCAAAGCCAGCCCGCCAGCCGCCGCGAAGACTTCGCCCTGCCCGTCCACTCCCCGCTCAGCGACGATCGCCCGGACCTCCACGGCATCTGACAGGCCATGAAATTCCGCAAACCATCGCTCGAACCGGCCGGCATGCAGCTCGCGCCGATGATCGACATCGTGTTCCTCCTGCTGATTTTCTTCATCGTCACCTGGCAGTTCTCACGCTCCGAGACCGAGATGAAAATCTCCGTCCCCAGCTCGCAGGAAGGCGCCGACCCGAAACGGGTCATCGGCGAGATCATCGTCAACGTCCGCGTCAGCGGCGAGGTCGTGGTCGAAGGCCAGGTCATGACCCAGGCCAAACTGAAGGAAAAACTCACAGCCATCGCCCGTCAGCACAAGAACCAGCCGATCCGCCTGCGCGGCGACGCCGACTGCGCTTACCAAACCATCGTCGAAGTGATCGACACCTGCCAAAAAGCCGGCATCTGGAACATCTCTTTCGCCACCCAGCGCAAAAAGACCGAGTAGCCAGGCGACCTCGCGAACAAAACGTCGTCTTGGCAAATCCGCCGTCGGGGGTGATGGTCGGCCCGTGGTGACGATCCGATCCGTTCTCTGCCTGCTCGCCGCCGGCACCGTGCTTGCCCAGAACGCCCCTCCCCGTGCCGGGGTGGTGGACCCCACACTGCAATCCGATCCCGGTCAGGACTGGTATCAACACGGACGCAATCTCTACGAAGCCGCCAAGCGAGGCTCCGACAACGATCAGCGCCTTGAGGATTTCGCCCAAGCGATCGATGTCCTGTCGCGCTACCTCCAGCGTTACCCCGATCACCCGAACTCCGAGGCGGCCGCTTGGTACTTGGGCGAAAGCTACTACGGCGCGGGCCGCATCGACGACGCCAAGCGCAGCTTCCACGCCCTTCTCCAACGCCAGCCCAAAGGTCGCTACGCCGCCGCCGCCGCCTACCGCCTTGCCGCCGACTATTTCAACAACCGCCAATACGCCCTGGCAGCGCCGCTCTTCGAACGCATGGCGGCCGCAGCCACTGTCAGTTCAGAGCGCCACCGCGGCATGTTCCACGCCGCCTTTTCCTACGAACTCCACGGCCGGACCCGCGAAGCCATCAGCTGCCACCGCAAGGTGCTCGCCGATCCCACCGGATCGAATCCTTTCCTCCACCGCAGCCAGCTCTCGCTAGGCCGCCTGCTCGCCCGCACCGGAAAATCCGACGAAGCCCTGCCCATGCTCGATCAGGTCGTGATGTCCCGCAGCGGCCCCGAACTCCGCGGCCCCGCCGCCATCGAGGCCGGTACCATCGCCGCCAAACAAGGCAAGCCGGAGCTTTCCGACAGATACCTGATCCCCGTCCTCACGACCCCCGGCATGGAGGCCTATCGGCCCGATGCCCAGATCGCGCTGATGGCCGCGCGCTTCGATCGCAAGAAGCACCGCGAAGTCATCGATATCTTCCGCCGCAGCTCGGAAAAAGCCCAAGGCGAACGCGAGGCCAGCCGCCTGATGCTCGCCGCGAAATCTTACATGGCCCTCCAGCGCAACGTGGAGGCGCTCGAACTCTTCCGCGAAATCGAGAAGCTGATGCTGGCAAACAGCAGCCACGCCTTCGAAGCCAACTTCCTCCGACTCCTCTGCTTCTATCGCATCGAAGGCCGCCACGTCCCGGAGCAGGTCGACGCCTTCCTCGACCTCTACCGTCCGAAACGCCCGCGCGATCCCAAAATTCATACCGCCCTGCTCATGAAGGCGGAAACCTTGATGGACGCCAAACAAGTGGTCGAAGCCGCCAAGGTCTATGGTGAAATCGACGCCTCGCTGCTCACCGCCGAGAACCGCTCCGGCCTCCTCTTCAAACGCGCCTGGTGCCTCGCCGCAAGCGAGGACCCCCAAGCCGCCATCCGCGCCTTCGGCGAATTCATCAAAGCCTACCCCGACGACCCGCGCGTCCCGCAGGCCCTCGTGCAGCGGGCAAAAGCACATCGCGACATCGGCGAGCACAATAAGGCCCTTGCCGACTACGACCAACTGATCGCTGGCGATGCCAAGAACGAATTCCACGCCCTCGCCCTGCTCGAATCCGCCGACATCTGCAAACAGCAGAACAGCCTCCCCGACATGATTTCGCGCTACCGGAACTTTCTCGAAAAGTTCCCGTCTGCCACCCCGACGCGCAGGGCCAAGGCCAGCTACTGGCTCGCCTGGGGGCTGATCAAAACCGAACGGGTCAAAGAGGCCCTGACCCACGCTGAAACCGCCCGCACGCTCGACGCCAAGACCTATGGCAAGAATGCCGGAGCCCTGCTCGCCCTCGGCCACTGGACCCTTCAAGCGCCCGACCCGACCTGTGCGGAAGTCGATCGAGGCATCGAGGAGGACTTCGTCGCAAATCTCCCCGACCCCCTCATTTCGTGGGCCGCCATGCAGGCCTTCAATGCCAACCGTTTCGAGCAGGCGGCCCGATTCTTCGCGCTGATCGCCGATACGGACGAACCTCGCAGCACGCCGAAAGAAACCTGGCGCTACCTCGGCAAATCCCTCATCGCCGCGGGCAAACCAGAGGCCGCCTTGGCACCCGTCGAACACGCACTGGCAGTCGAGGACAACCCCGCATGGAAAGCCGATGGGCTGCTCGACAAGGCCACCGCTCTGCTCGCCCTCGGCCGCGACGCGGAGGCGATGACCAGCGTCGAGGAATGCCAGCTCCTCCGCCCGGAAGGCCGGGTCAACTCGGAGATCCGCCTGCTCAAAGGCGACATTTTCATGAAGCGGGGCCAAGCCGAGGAAGCCGCCAAGGACTACGTTTCGGTGGTCGAATTCCTCGACGACAACGACACCGTTCTCAAGCCCAAGGCCCTTTGGAAAATCGAGCAGGCACTGGAGAAAAAAAAGGACCGCGAGGGCGCCAAAGATTACCGCCAACGTCGCCTCGAACTCTACCCCGATTGGCGCCCCCCCGCTCCCTAAAGTCGGCAGGATTTCGCAAAGGCTCAGACCGCGAGAAAGGGCTCCACATCGAGGAAATCCTGACCGTGGATGATCTCGGCCAGGATGGGGACACCGGTCAGCTGCTCCAGCATCCCCTTGTTCGTGATCGATGCCGTATCCAACTCATCGGACAACTGGTTTAACACCAGCCCCGCGACCTTCAGCCCGCGGGCGCGGATGGCCTCAACGGTGAGAATGCTGTGATTCAGCGCTCCCAGCCGGTTTCCGACGACGACGATCACCGGCAGGCCGAAGTCCACCGCTAGGTCCGCCATGTCGTATCCCTCGGCCAGCGGCACGCGCCAACCTCCAGCCCCCTCGACCACCACCACCGCATGCTCGGCGGAAAATCGCCGGAAATCCTCCCGCAAGGCTGCCGGGTCGACGGGCCGATTCTCCAGCATCCCCGCAACGAGGGGCGCGACCGACGCCTTGAGCCACAGCGGGTTCACCCGATCGGGATCCAGCCCGCCCGATGCCTCGGCCAGCAGCAAGGCATCGTCACGCTCGCCACAACACACCGGCTTGTAACCCGCCGCCGCGATCCCCTCGGCACGGAGCGCCGCAACCAGCAGGCAGGAAAACCAAGTCTTGCCCGCGTTTGTATCCGTTCCGGTGACGAAAAAACTCATGCCGGGAGACAAAACCAGCAGACCCACCCGGCAAACAACAAAGAGTCCGCCGGGAACGATTCCCGCTCGCCGCAGGTAGCGCTACTCCGGTTCAGGCACGATGATCGCGCGCGGGTACTTCGCACCCGGCACCACCAATTCCCCCTGCTCACGCAAGTGCTCCCTAATCAGGAACCAGATCGCGGTCGCTAGAAGCAGCGACGCGATCTTGGGCACCAGGTTCTTTCGGAACGCCTTTTTCATGGTTGTTCTCATCAGCGAGGAAAATTTCGGCCATCCGCTCACGGAATTTCACCTCTCCCAAATTCCGCTCGAGCTGACCGTCCATGCAAATCGAGATGGCACCGGTCTCTTCGCTCACGATCACCGCGATGCAATCCGTCTCCTCCGACACGCCGATCGCCGCACGATGGCGCAGACCGATCGAACGATCGCTCAGCTCCCGCTGACTCACCGGGAAGACGCAGGCGGCGGCCGACATCTTCTTGTTGGCGATCACCATGCCCCCATCGTGCAGCGGTGATTTCGGAAAAAAGACGGTCATGGCGAGTTCGGGCGAGAAGTCCGCATTGAGGGCAACTCCCGTCTCCTCGAAGGGCTTGAGAGCGATGTCCCGCTCGATTGCGAAAAGCGCGCCAATCCGTTTCTTGGAGAGAGCGATCA
This sequence comes from Verrucomicrobiota bacterium, assembly GCA_004293445.1. Classification (GTDB taxonomy): domain Bacteria; phylum Verrucomicrobiota; class Verrucomicrobiia; order Verrucomicrobiales; family Akkermansiaceae; genus Haloferula. Next base: position 24,214 of record RDYP01000010.1, read on the forward strand.
CCGAGTCTTCAAAATCCTCGAGGAAGTCCAATTGGCTGCGGTTCGAGAACGAAAAAAAGCGGCTGCTCCCCAGCTTCGCCAAGGCATTCCGCAACTCCGGCTGGAAAATGATCGGTACTGCGAAGACCAACAACAGGGCGGCACGCGTGATAATCCACGAAATGACCGCAAACTCGAAAAGCCGCAGCAAGAGGGTGACCGCCACCAGAATCACCACCAGTCCGACCAAGATACGAGCACCCCGGGTGGCGCGGAAGGCGCGGAAAATTTGGTAAATGGCAACGGCGAGGATGAGGATCTCGATCCCGTCCCGCCAATGGTCGCTGAGGAATTTCCACATACCGCAGCCACTACTACTCCCGCAAAGCTCAGGCTGTCATGCCCTTTTCCCAGCCATTTGTCATCCCCACGCCCTCTCAAGTCGTGACCGGCGGAGACTCGATCCCGTGCAGGATGGCCTCCGTCATCCTCAGCGCTTCCAGATTCGGCCGGACGTCGTGCACCCGATGCAGCATCACGCCCGCCTCCCGCGCCCGGGCCGTGAGGGCGACGGTCGGCCAAAGCCGGTCTTCCATCGCATCGCTGCCGAGCATCCGCGCGATGAAGCTCTTCCTCGACACTCCGAGCAGCAGCGGCCTCCCATCGGGAGCGAGGTCCGCAAGACCGCGCAGCAAGGCAAGATTGTGCTCCAGGGTCTTGCCGAAACCGATGCCCGGATCAAAGCACAGCGCCTCCGGCTCGATACCTGCCGCGACCAAATTCGCCAGGCGCTCCGCAAAGAACGCGCGAATGTCCGCGACCACATCATCGTAGCGCGGCGCGAGCTGCATGGTCCGCGGATCGCCCTGCATGTGCATCACCACCACCCCGCAGCCGCGGGAAGCACAGAGCCCGGCCATTGCGGAATCCGCGAGCAGACCGCTCACGTCGTTCACCACATCCGCCCCGGCAGCTAACGCCGCGGCGGCGACTTCCGCCTTCATCGTATCGACCGAAATCCAACCGCCCCACTCGGCACGCAGCGCGGCGATGACTGGCCGGACGCGATCGATCTCTTCTCCGACAGGCACGGCAAGCGCGCCCGGGCGGGTCGATTCACCACCCACATCAATGATTGCCGCACCTTCCGCGATCATTCGCCGGGCCTGCGCCAGGGCTGAGTCCAGCGCCGCATGACGACCGCCGTCCGAGAACGAATCCGGAGTCACATTGAGGATGCCCATGATGGCTCCCCGCTGGCTGAGATTGAGCCGATCGCGCGCTGTTTTCCACCACATGCCGGAGGGAAATGGCCACTTGCCCGGCCATCGGCCAAGTCCTAATGTCCCCGCCATGAAGTTCGTCTCCATCCTCACCGCCGCCGCCCTGCTGCTGGTCGGCAGCTCTGCCGCAGAAGTGCCCGGGCTGGAGGTCAAGGGACCCTACGCCAGCGTGAAGACCAACAAGGACGGGTCCCGCGAGTATTTCTCACGAACCCGCGACATGCGGACCATCACCAAACAGACCAAAGGTGCCGACGGCACGCTGCGCCTCACCACCGTTTACCGCCTCAGCCCGCAAGGAAATCCGCTGACCTGCGATATCTTCGACGGCAAGGGCACCCGGCTCTTCAAGTCTCGTTACGGCTACGATCCGAAGCCCGGCCTGACCTATGGTAAGCTGGTCGAGGAGCAGATGTTCGACGCCCGTGCGAAGCGCACCGACACCGAAGGCCGCGAAATCCCCGTCCGCCGCTTCCTCTACACCTACGACGCGCAGGGCAACCGCAACGCGCCGATTTCCATCACCACGATTCCCGGCAAGACCGCCCAAGAAGTCTTCGGCCCGTCGGCGCTTGAGTTCGATCCCTTTGACGGCCGACCACCTGCCGACAATCGCCCGGCAAATCCGCGCGCCAAGCCACTCGGCGGCAATTGATCCCCCTCCGCCATGCGCCCTGAAAAAGTCCTGCCCCTCTTGCTGGGCGCGGCGATCGGTGCCGCAGGCCTGCTGCAAGGCCTCCATTGGCGCTCAACCGCCCCTGCTACCCACTTGGAAGACGCAGAGGGCAAGGTCATCGCACTGGAGAACGAGGTCGCCCTGCTGAAGCGCGAGAACGAAAGTCTGCGCTCCCTCGCCCAAGGCGGCGGCGAGGTGCACGTCGATCCCGCCCTGATCGAGTTCGTCGAGCAGTCGCTCGGCATGGATTTCAAAAGCAACCCGCAGGTCCACCGGATCGCCAGCGAGGAACTGCGCGACCGGATCATCGCCGCAATCGAGGCCCGCTACGGTCCGCACGGGCTGGATTCCCGACAGCAGGCCTGGTCCTTGATGGGACTGCTCGGCCCGGATGACCGCTTCGCGCCCCAATTGGCCGCCACCAAGGCGATCGGAGCACGCTCGTGGTTCGACGACCAATCGGGCGAAGGCTGGGTGACCGATCGCTTCGACCCGCAAGCGGTGCCCGATCAGGCGGCTCTGATCCGAGCGCTCGCCCGGATTTTGATCCATCAAAACCATGCCACGGCCCCCGGCTGGCCTGGCGATGAAGTCGCCATCGCCCGCGAAGCCCTCCACCACGGTGCTGCGATGGCCATCGAGAACCGCTTCCTCGCCCGCCAGGCACTGGCCACCGGCTTTACCGGTTTGCAGGAAAACAGCGAGGCCCGCGAACTGCTCGCCAACCTCCCCACCTTCATCCGCGGCCTCGCCACCTTCCCGTCCACCCTCGGACTGCCCCGCGCCGAGCGCCTGATAGATCAGGAAGAAATCCTCTCAGCACTCCATCGGCCACCCAGCCTTAGCGCCGATTTTTTCCCTGAGCACGAAGGACTCACGGCCCAACCACCTCACCTGCCGGACACTCCGGGGAATACTGTGCTGGAGGAATCCCTCGGGATGCTCGGCCTCAAACTGTGGCTCGATCCCTTGGGCGAGGATTTCTCGAAGCTCGCCAACGGCTGGCGCGGCGACCGCTACCGACTCCACGCTCTCAACGACCACGATGTCCGCCTGCTATGGGACATCCGTTTCGATTCCCCCGACTCCGCCGACGCCTTCGCCACTGCGGCCGCCGAACTCATCGCGCTGCTTGCCGAAAGTATCGAGACCGACCCGGGTACGCCCCCGGCGATTCCATCGGATCGCCAAACCCTCCGGCTCAGCCGTCCCGCACCCGACCTGGTCCGCCTGACCCGTGGCGGGCTTTGAATCCCGCAAAGCCACGCGAATCAACCGCCCAGAAGATCCTTCAAGCCACCGAAGAAATTCTGCAGCTCCTCTTCGTCGGGCTCGGCACCCATGATATCGTCGTAGGTCGTGTGAATCAGGTGCTCGTCGTCGAGCTCCATGATGAAACTACTCGGCTGGCAGGCCTGCTGTTGCCCCCACTTCATCCGCACGGTGCAATAGGTCATCGCGAGACGCTGCTGGGCGCGGGTGATGCCCACATAGAGCAGGCGACGCTCCTCGTCCTTGGTTCCCTCCACCACGCTGCGCTGATGGGGCAGCACGCCTTCCTCGAGCCCGACGAGGAAAACACTGGGGAACTCCAAGCCCTTCGAAGCGTGCAGGGTGATCAAAGTGGCCCCGCTTTTCTTTTCGAGATCATCGTCCTCGCGATCCGACGCCAGGGCGCTGTCATCGAGGAATTTGCGGAGGCTCTTTCCCCGCTCCAAAGCCTTTGAAAGCTCGGCGAGAACTTCGCCAATGCCTTCCTGACGCTGCTGGATTTCGTTCTCGGTCTTGCATCCGCGCTCCAGCCACGAGAGGTAGCCCATCTCATCGAGCAACTCCTTCAACACGTGGTTCGCGGGCGAAATCTTGGCGTCGATCTTCATCTTCGCCGTGAGGATGAGAGTGGTGAAGCTCTCGATCGCGTTGCGGACTTTGGTCGAGACTTGCGACAGGAAACCCTCATCGCACAGGGCTCGCCAAACGCTGGCACCGATTTCGCGGCTGTAGTCGGTGGCGAGCATTGCGGTCGATTGCCCGATGCCCCGTGGCGGGGCATTCAACACCCGCAGCAAGGGCACGTCGGCCTCGGGATCATCGAGCAAGGCAACGTAGGCCAGACTGTCCTTCACCTCGCGTCGATCGTAGAAACTCTGCGCCCCGACCATCCGGTAGGGGATCTTTCGCTCCCGCAGCGCCTCTTCGATCTTGCGGCTCTGCTTGTTCGTGCGGAAGAGCACCGCGAAATGCTCCCAAGGCAGGTTGCCTCGGGCCTTGTCGGCGAGGATTTCCTCGGCAATGAAAACGGCCTCTTCCTCATCGCCCGGCATGCCCACCAGGCGCACCGGTTCACCGCCGAGAATGGTCGATTTCAGCGACTTCTCGCGCCGTCCGCGATTGCGGCGGATCAGGCTGTTCGCGGTGTGGAGGATGGCATGGGTCGAACGGTAGTTCTCCTCGAGCAGGATGATTTTCGGGTTCGGGAAAAAGCGCTCGAACTCCAAAATATTCGCACTTTCCGCGCCACGAAAACCGTAGATGGACTGGTCGTCGTCGCCGACCACGCAGACATGAAAGGGCGGCCCCACCAACTGCTGGAGCAACCGCATTTGAAGTCCATTGGTATCCTGGAACTCATCGACCGTGACCCGCTTGTAAACGCTGCGGAAATACTCGCGAACATCGGCGTGCTCACGCAACAACTGCTCGGCGAGGACCAGCAAGTCATCGAAGTCCACTGCATTCTGAGCGCGCAGTTCGTTCTGATAGGCAACGGCGAGAGACGAGAAGAAGTCGTCGTCCATGTCCTTCAGTTCGATCCCGCGGTTCTTCGCTTTCGAGATTTCCGCCAGCACCGCCTCGGCCTTCACCTTTTCGTCGGCACCACCCATGCGGACCACCAACTGCTTCATGATGCCGACCTGATCGCTGCCGCTACAGATCGAGAAGTTCTTTTTGTAGCCGAGTTTCTCGATGCCTCCGCGCAGCAATCGCACGCAGAGCGAGTGGAAGGTGCAGACGGTCATCGCCTCCGCCTTTTTCTTCGAGACCATGCCGCCGATGCGCTCCCGCATTTCCGAGGCGGCCTTGTTGGTGAAAGTGACCGCGAGGATGTTTTCCGGCGGGATGCCCCGTTCCAGCATGTTGGAAATGCGGCAAGTCACCGTGCGGGTTTTCCCCGTACCCGCGCCGGCGAGGATCAGCACCGGACCATCGAGAGAGGCCACCGCGTCGCGCTGGGCCTTATTGAGAGAATCGAATGAAAAGCCGCCAGCCATGAGCCCGGAAAGAAAAGCGGGGCCGGGTCGCTTCCGCAAGCTCCGGCCCCGAATCTTTCATCCGCCACGCCGCGTCACTCGTCGCGGCGATTGCCCATAAGCATCGCCACCCAGTAGAGCATCTGCGCGATCGCACCCACGGCGCCAGCAACGTAGGTCATGGCCGCCCAGAACAGCGCATTCTTCGCCTTCTCGTGCTCCATTTGGTTGGCAATCCCGCTCCGCTCCAGCCAAGCCATGGCCCGATTGCTGGCATCGAACTCCACCGGCAGGGTGACGACGGCGAAGAGGGTGGTGACGGCGAACACAGCGACCCAGATGAAAAGCATGGTCGGGCTGTGGAAGAAGCCGGCGCCCACCATGGCCCCAAACATTAGATACTGCTGGATCGTGCTCGCGAACTGAACCGCAGGGACCATTTTCGAGCGAAAACTCAGCCACGCATAAGCCTGCTGGTGCTGGAGCGCGTGCCCGCACTCGTGGGCCGCGACCGCAGCGGCAGCGACCGAGTTCGCATGATAAACCGGCTCGCTCAGGTTCACGGTCTTGCGAAGCGGATCGTAGTGATCGGTGAGATGACCCGGAACATGGATCACTTGCACGTCGCGGATGCCGTTCTGGCGCAGCATCGCCTCCGCCACCTGCGCTCCGGTCATGCGCAGCGGGATCGCAGAATACTGCTTGAAGCGGGACTTCAGCATCCCGCTGACGATCATGCTGACCATAGCTGTGGCACCGATGACCAGCCAGTAACCGATCCCGATGCCTCCTTGCCGGACCTCGCCCTGCACGGCGAGCAACAGATTTTCAAAGATCATGCGCGAAGGATACGCGGTTCCCTTGCCCCGGCAACCCCGCGGGGATTGGAAAAGCAGGCTCTCGTTTCAAATCGCCAGCGCGCTGGACCCATTCAACAAAAACGGCGGAACCGCCCAAGCGGGTCCGCCGTGTTGTGCCTTGAGGCGCGAGCTGCCGCGGGATTCACCAACGGCTCTGCTTGACGTAGACCGTGTCGTAGGGCCGCAGATAGAAAGCATTGCCAGAAACGCCGCTGATGGTATCGGCAAGATTCAGTCCATAGCGCTCCACCTTCGAGCCTTCGGTCCGAATGATCACGACCTCCCGCGGATTCGCGAATTTGGTGAACCCGCCGGACTCCATGATCGCATCGAAAGCCGTTAGCGGACGGTCGAGCGGCACCTTGCCGGGGCGGATGACTTCGCCAGAAACATAGACGCCGGAGGCCGCGGTTTCGACCGCGACCAGTACCGTCGGATTCTGCAGATGGGTCTGGTAGCGACCAGTCAACTGCGACTGAAGTGACGCGACGCTGCTTCCTTCCGCGGTGACGTCACCGATCGTTGGCAGGCTGATCTTGCCATTGGCTTGGATCTTTTGGGTCGTGTTCAACTCCGGAGCACCGGGATAGCTGACACGAATCACGTCACCAGCAGCGAGACGGCCGCTTGGACGCGCCGAGTAGGCCTCCGCTGGGATGGGGCTGAAATTCTCCGGGCCCTCGCAACTGAAGGACATGAAGGCGAGGAGCAGGGCGATCAAAGCGGTGAAGACGCCGGGAACAAGGTCGTGGAGACGCCGCCATCCGAAAGCCGACTGATGGGCACGGGTTGCTGAGGTATGGTTCATGGGTGGGGTAGGATTCAATGACAGTTGATATGGATTCGAGAGAGATGAAAAGCGGGAGTTCAGGCATCTTCAGGCCTGGCAAGATAATGGTCCCAGCGAGGGTCCAGCGGTGCCTTTTCAACGTCGCTGGCGATGCGCCCCTCCCATGCCGGATTGAAAACGGTGCTGGTCCCATAAACCATGATCAGATCTTCGTTGCCGATATTCCGCAAGGCATGCGCGACGCCCGGCGGGATGATCACGGCCGCATTGTCCGGACCAGCGCGGCTGTCGCCGGGAATGGTAAAGCGCATCACCCGGCGGGGCATGCCTTGGCGCTCATCGACGAGAATCATCTCGCAGATGCCAGTGAGAAAGAACATGACATCCCATTGTTCTCGGTCGTAGGGCCGCAGGGTAAAATCTTCCGGAGCGTCCAGATAGAGCTTTTGGAACCATGAAGCGGGCTCGACGCCCTCCGGAATGTGAGGCGGGTGAATGTGAAAGCCTTTCGAGCTGTCGCGATGCATCAGTGCGGAAGCCCACTGCCGCGGGGCGAGGCCGAGGCGGTCGAGGGTGCCTTCGTTGAGCCGGGTCAGTTCGCCGAAGTACCCCCTGCCCTTCTGCTGGTGAACGCGGCGCTGGAAGAGCTCGACGCCAGGAATCCACGCGTCCGCCAGAGCGGCGCGGCCAGCGATCGCTTCGGAAGCGTTCACACCGCTGGTGGCGAGGCGCAGCGCAAGATCGGCGTTGGAGTAGTCGCGCGTTTCGAGTCGGGCGCGGGCATCGGGCTTGAGACCGGCCCAGGGGTCGTTGGAATGCGATGACATGGGACGGTGGATTAGAGTGAGGCGAGATATTCGCCATAGGGTGTCTTGGCGTATTTGGCGACCGATTCGGCAAGCTTGTCGCGGTCGATGCGGCCTTGCAGGTAGGCGACTTCCTCCGGGCAGGCGATCTTGAGACCCTGGCGCTGCTGGATGACTTGGACGAACTGGGTGGCATCGGCCAAAGAATCCGGTGTGCCGGTATCAAGCCAAGTGGTCCCCCGGCCAAGCAGCTCGACGCGCAGTTCGCCTCGCTCGAGATAGAGGCGATTGAGATCAGTGATTTCCAACTCACCGCGTGGCGAAGGCTTGAGCCCCTTGGTCAGTTCGACGACATGGTCGTCGTAGAAATAAATACCGGGGACCGCGTAGTTCGACTTTGGCTTGCTCGGCTTTTCCTCGAGCGAAACCACGTTGCCGGCGGCATCGAACTCAACCACGCCATACTGCTCGGGCTGGTTTGTATGATAGCCGAAAACGGTCGCTCCATCCTTGCGGCGGGAGGCGGCAATCAGCGACTTGGCGAGATCGTGCCCGTAGAAAAGGTTGTCGCCAAGAACCAGGCAGACCGGCTCACCCGCAAGGAATTCTTCGCCAATCAAAAAGGCCTGAGCCAGCCCCTCGGGCTTCGGCTGCTCGGCGTAGGAAATTTTCAATCCCCACTGCGAGCCGTCGCCCAGCAACTGCTCGAAGGAAGGAAGGTCGCGTGGGGTCGAGATCAGCAGAATTTCCTCCACGCCAGCCAGCATCAGCACGGTGAGCGGGTAGTAGATCATCGGCTTGTCGTAAACCGGGATGAGCTGCTTGCTGACCGAGTGGGTCATCGGGAACAGGCGGCTGCCGGTGCCCCCGGCGAGGATGATGCCTTTCCGTAGTTTCAAGTCGGCGGACGGCAGGGCGAAGCGGTTCTTTTCGAGTTCGAGCATGGTGACTGGGGGGTGAAAAATGGAGATCAGGCTAGGGTGCCGAGGCGTTCGCCGCGATAGCTGCCGTCCTCGATGCTCCGGATCCAGTCCTGGCGGTCGAGATACCACTGCACCGTCTTGCGCAAGCCGGAGGCGAAGTTCTCGCGGGGTGACCAGCCGAGCTCGCTTTCGATGCGCTCGGGATTGATCGCATAGCGACGGTCGTGACCGGGGCGGTCGCGGACATAAGTGATGAGTTCGTCCGCCGACTTCACCGCGCTCTCCGGCGCCAACTCGTGAACGGTATCGATGAGGGCCTTGACGACATCGATATTACGCATCTCGTTCTTACCGCCGATGACGTAGGTCTCGCCTATCGTTCCCCGGACCAGCGCCATCGCAAGGCCGCGGCAGTGATCTTCGACGTAGAGCCAGTCCCGGACGTTGCTGCCATCGCCATAAACCGGCAGCGACTCGCCGCGCAGGGTCTTCTGAATCATCAGCGGCAGGAGCTTTTCAGGAAACTGGAAGGGGCCGTAATTGTTCGAGCAGTTCGTCGTGATGACCGGCATGCCGTAGGTGTGATGATAGGCGCGGGCGAGGTGATCGCTGCCGGCCTTGGAAGCGCTGTAGGGGCTGTTCGGAGCGTACGGTGTGGTCTCACAGAAAGCAGGATCATCCGCACCGAGGGAACCATACACCTCATCGGTCGAGACGTGGAGAAAGGCGGACTCACCACCGTCCGCGATCGATTTCCCGTAATGCGGCAGCGCGGTGCGACCGCTCTCGGCGAGGTATTTGCGAAAGGCGTCGAGAAGGCGGAAAGTGCCGACCACATTCGTCAGAATGAATGCCTCGGGGCCATCGATCGAACGATCAACATGCGACTCCGCGGCGAGGTGCATCACGGCATCGATCTCATGCTCGCGCAGCAGGCGGCCGACCAACTCTTCGTCGCCGATGTCGCCTTGCACAAAGACATGGCGGGGATCTCCATCGAGGTCCGCAATGCTTGAGCGATTCCCCGCATAGGTGAGTTTGTCGAGATTCACCACCTTGCCAATGGGCACGGCGAGTTCCTCCGCGGCGTCGCGCAGCAAGTAGTGGACGAGATTGGAACCGATGAAGCCGGCACCGCCGGTGACGAGGATGTTCATGATGTGGGGGGTGGAAAGATGAGGCCCGAAGGCGGGAGCCGGGTCAACCGTGGGCTGCGGCTCGATAGGGGAAAAGAAATGCGTCCGATACGATGTGACTGCGGAGCGCCTCCTGCCACGCACGGGGAAGGACTCCGGTGAAAGAGTGGTATTTCGAAACGTCGAGAGCGCTGTTAGGAGGGCGTTTCGCGACGAAGGCGGGGATATCGGCAAGGGTATTGGCGGTGATCTTTTCCGCGCGGATGGGCGCGCCTGCTTCGCGGGCGAGATCGATGCAAGCCTGGCCCCAGTCGCGCCAAGTGGTGGGTCCGGAATTGCAGAGATGGAAGATCCCCCCGGCCCGCGGGCCACCAGCGAGACCGAGCAAGGGGAGAAGCATCGCCGCGACATCGGTGCTGAGAGCCGGACACCCGATCTTATCACCCGGCAGGGCGAGGGTGCTTTCCTTGCATGCCTTCTCGACAATCCATTCAGGGAAGGCCGCTTTTCCAGGGCCGTAGAGCCAGGAAATACGAACGACCAGGTGATCGGCGGAAGCGGCAAGAACCCGCTCTTCGCCCATTCGCTTCGAAGCTCCATAAACGCCGAGGGGATGGGAGGGGTCGTTCTCCTGGTAGGAACCGGACTTTTCGCCATCGAACACGAAATCGGTGCTGAAATGGGTAAGGTGAGCGCCTTTCGACGCACAGATTTCAGCGATGAGTCCCGGTGCCTCCGCATTGATCGCGAAAGCCTGTGCAGGATCGCTCTCGCAAGCATCGACCGCCGTCATCGCCGCGGGCAGGATCAGGTGGTCGAAGTCGAGGGAATCAAGCGCGGCATGGATCGAAGCCGGCGATGCGAGATCGATGCCCGGCCGCGCGAGGCCGATGACTTCGGCATCATTCGACAGCTGCTGCCTCAGAGCCTGGCCAAGGCGACCGGCAACGCCGACGATCACGATGCGGGGGGTGCGCTTCATGGGAATAAGAAATGAACGGGGAAAGCTTTGGATGCAAAAAAGACCGACGTGAAGACCGGGCGGCAGCTTCAAGCCACTCGCCCGGATCGAGACCACTCAATCAAGTGCGGGCTCGAAGACCAGCTGATAGAAACCACGCGCCCCGCTGATTGGGTCGGTCAGCGAGTGTGCGGCACGCTGCTCAACGCTCATCGCTTCGATTTCTGCTTTCGTTACGGTGTGGATTCGGTTCGCGGGATCGCGCATGTTCCCAAGGGCGTCGTGCCGATACAGATGATAGTCACCGATCGGTTTGAGTTCCGGGAAAGTGATGAGCATTCCGGTGGAGCTCGCTTCACACACGAGGCGGAAGCTCGCATCGTCGCTGGGGTCGGCAGGATCCAGCTGCAGCTCGAACTCCGACAAATTGTCGAGCCCGCCCGCATCGCTATCGCGGCTGCCCTGTCCGACAAGATCGTGATCGATCAGCCACTGCTCGTAGGGCGTCCGCGGGACCAAAGTCGTGGTCGAGATCATTGCTGGCAGCGAGACATTCCCGGCGGCGTCGAAGGCCACAACCGAGAATGCATGCTCCGTGCCCTCGGAGAGCGAAGTGGCGGTGAAGCTGGTGCCTTCCACGCTGCCGATCTCGATGCTTTCGCGATAGATCCGATATCCAGCCACCGCGATATTATCCGTCGCTGCCGTCCATGACAGGGTGATCGCGCTCGTGGTGACTTCCGAGGACGCGAGGTCGGTCGGTGCTGAGGGATCGATGCTATCGACGATCTCATGAATCTCGATCCCGCAGATTTTCGGATTTTGGCTGCCGTGCACGAAGGCGAGGTCGAGATGTCCATCGTCGACCAGCACCGGGAAGGAAACGACCAGCGCGGCATCGGCACCGACGCGGCCGAAGATATCCAGGTCGTCGATCACAAGCGCTTCTTCCGCCGTGACGTCGAAGACCCGCTGCCCCGCACCGGTGATCCCGGAGTAGGTTTCTGCGAAATGGAGAACCACCTCGTATTCACCCGCGGGGACGGCGAAGGAATATTCGAGGTTCATCCCGCTGGCCGAGCTATCGTAGCGCTCGGACTGGTAAAGGATGTCATCGCCAGTGCCGGAGATCGCATGACCAGAACCGACCGTGTTGCCGGTATTGAAACCCTGGTCATCATACCAGGTATTCCCGGCAAGATCGGTGAAGCCGAGACCGCCCGCATTCACCCGAGTGACCACATTGCCGAGCAGGCGCGGCGTGGCGGTGGCGAGGGCTGAAAGCGATTCGTTACCCGTCGCATCGAGTGCGATGACTTGGTAAGAGCAAAGCACACCATTGGTCAGGTCGGAGTCGGTGAAACCGGGAGTCGAGGTGGTCGCGAGCAAACTGCCGTTGCGATGAATCCGATATCCAGTGACCGCGACATTGTCAGAAGAAGGCAGCCAGGTGAGGACGATGTGACCGTCCCCGGCAGTGGCAAGAATGGATGCTGGAACGGATGGCGCCTCGGTGTCGGAATTCGTGCTGACGGTGGTGGATGCCGGGGCCGACTCGTTGCCCGCGGAATCGATGGCCACGACCTCATAGCGATACTCCACTCCTGGCGAGAGATTCGCGTCCTCAAACGCTGTGTCGGTGATGGTGGTGAGGAGCACCGCATCACGATAGACCCGGTATCCGGTCACGCCGGCGTTGTCGGTCGAGGCGCTCCAGGAGAGAGCGATCTTCACAAAGCCCGGGGTGGCGAAGAAATTCGCAGGAACTGTCGGACCTTCCGTGTCGGTAAGGGTGGAGGTCGTGATTTGCGCTGGCGACGAGATATTACCCACGGCATCGAGTGCGAAGACTTCATAATCGACCTCGGTAGCGCTGGGCAGGCCGCTATCGGTGAAGCTCAGCTGATTCACCGTGGCGAGCAGGTTGCCGTTTTTCAGGATGCGATACGATGCCACGCCGATGTCGTCCGTGGAAGCGGACCAGGACAACTCCACGTGGCTTAGACCGGGGACGGCGACGAAGTCGGACGGTGCGCTGGGAGCCTCGGAATCGGGGACGAGCGGGGTCACCGAAATCAGCGCTGGCTGGGATGCATTGCCAGCCGCATCGAAGGCGACGACCGAATAGTTCTGCACGACACCCGATGGCAGACCGGACTCCGCGAAGCTCGTTCCGCTGACAGTGGCGAGTTCGTTGGAACCACGGAAAATCCGATAGCCGATGACGCCGACATTATCGGTCGAGGCGACCCATTCGAGCGTGACGGCATCGGTGGTTAACTCGCTAGCCACCAGATTCTCCGGTGCGGTCGGGGCTTCTTCATCCACGGGTCCGGAGGAAAGGACGGGATAAAGCTCGATTCCCGCAATGGTCGGATTTTGCAGGACCCGGTCGAACAAGAGGTTCAAAGTGCCATCGGCAATCGTGACCGGGATCTTGACGACATGGGCGGTATTCGCACCCACGCGGGCGAAGATGTCGAAGTCATCGAGCTTCAGCGATCCTTCCACCGAAACATCGAAAACACGGACGCCGGGCGCGAATGCCGTGGCCCACGCCTCGGCAAAGTGGAGACGGAGTTCGTAATCGCCGTTCGGGACGGTGAATTGGTAGCTCAGATTGGGTCGGGTAGAACGGACGAAGCGACGGGTCTGATAAATGGTCGGGTCTTCCGTGCCAAAAATCGCTCCGGTCGAAGCCTCCGTGGAACTACTGCTGAAGCCGAAGTCGGCGCTCCAGGTATTCCCCGCGGAATCCACATGCGGAGTGACGCTACCGGCATTCACGCGGAGCAAAGCCTGCCCCAAAGCGCGGGGGGTGAGTGTCACGGAGGCGGGCGCAGACTTGTTCCCCGATGCATCGACGGCAATCACTTGATAGGCATAGTCCGTGCCATTGGTAAGACCTGCATCGGTGTAAGCCGTCGATGTGACCGTGGTCAGCAGCACCGCGTCTCGCCAGATTTCGTAACCTGCGAGTGAGCCGTCATCGGTCGATTCCGCCCACGAGAGCGCAACGACGCCGTTTCCGGGAATGCCGATCAGATTTCCCGGCGTGGACGGCGCGGTGCTATCCGGCAAGGTAGTGGTATCGACGCTGATCTCAGGCGAGTAATTTCCCGCAGCATCTCTCGCGGAGACCTTGTAGGAATAGGACGTGTTGGCGATCAGACCGGTGTCGGTGAAAGACAGTGAGTCCACTTCGGCGACGATGGCGGTGTCGCGGCGAATTCGGTAGCCGGTAACGCCGACCTCGTCCGTCGCTGGATTCCACGCAAGCGAGACCGATCCCGGAGTAGTCGCAGTGACGGTCAGACCACTCGGGACCGAGGGCGAAAAGGTATCGGGCGGTGGGCCTTGAAGCGCGAAGACCTCGATCGCCGCGATGGTCGGATTCTGGATTTGGTGGATGAACTCGATACTTAGATTCCCGCCGCTGACGGTGACCGGAATCGGAACCGCGACGGCGGTGGCAAAGCCTGAGCCCTTCTCGGCAAGCGCGACGGCGAAGATATCGAAATTATCGAGGGTCAACTCATCCTCGACTTTCACGTCAAACACGCGGATCCCCGGCGCGGAAGAGGCCCCGGACCAGACTTCTGCAAAGTGGAGTCGCAGCTCGTATTCGCCGTCAGGTAAAGGAAAACTGTATTTGAGTTCCGCACCGGAGTCGCGATCGAAGCGTCGAGCCTGGTAGAGAGGATCGTCGTCGGTATGCGCTATCGCTCCGCTCGAGGTTTCGATCACGCCGGTATTGAAGCCAACATCCGCCAGCCAAACGTTACCAGCGACGTCGGTGTAAGCCGGGCCGCCGGCATTGACCCGCAGCACCGCGGCGCCGAGCGCGCGAGGGCGGACGGAGGTCGCAACTCGAGGCGAGACCTTACCCGCAGCATCGAAGGCCTCGACTTCATAGAGGTAGAGTCGGGTATTGATGAGATCGACATCCGTAAAGGACAAGCCGCTCTCGGTAGCGATCAGTTCGCCATCCCGATAAATCCGGTAGCCCGCCACAGCGGCGTCATCGCTGGCCGCAGACCAAGTCAGGATCGCAAGGCCATTGCCCGGAGTGCCCTTGAGAGCAGAGGGCGCGGTTGGATTCTCTTGGTCGGCGAGGGTGGTGATGGTGATCGGAGTGGCGGTCGAGGTGTTCCCCGTCGCATCGAAGGCTTCGACGGTGTAAAGGTAGACGGTCGATGGTGTCCTAGCGGTGTCCGTGAAGGCCAATTGCGTCGTCGTGGCGATCAATTCGCCATCGCGGCGGATCCGATAACCGGCAACCCCACGGTCATCGATCGACGGCGCCCAGACGAAACTCAGGGCACCGGCGCTCACGCTCGTCTCCGTCAGCAAGCTTGGCGGCTGAGGGGCCACCACGTCGGGACCGGCGATCACCGACGAGAAGATCTCAATCCCGCAGATCATGGGATTTTGCACCACATGGAGGAGTTGGACCTCGAGGACTCCGTTGGTCACCACGCTCGGCAACGTGACGCTGTAAGCCGTGTTCGCCCCGACCTGGCTGAAGATATCGAGGTTATCGATGGCGAGGTTGCCGCCGACCAGAACGTCGAAAACGCGGAGTCCGGGTGCGAAGGCGCCTGACCAAACTTCGGCGAAGTGAAGCTTCACCTGATAGTCACCGTTCGGAAGCAGGAAGGAATATTTGAAGGGATTGCTCGGGGAGGGATTGTAGCGAAAACTCTGATAGATCGCATCGTCAGTGCTGCCTTCGATCGATGCATTTACCGTGCTGGCAGCGCCGGCACTAAATCCGTAGTCGGCCGACCATGTCTTGCCAAGACCATCGACGTAGAGCCCGCCACCCGCGTTGAGCCTGACGACGGCATTGTCGACGATGCTTTCCGAGTCGTAATCGACGGTGACCACTTCCGAGCAGGCGCTTCGATTTCCGCTGCCATCGCTCAAAACGGCGACAAGATGATTGATCCCGCCGAGAGCACCGGAGTCGACCAGAGTCACCGGGATATCCACAAAACCTGCGGCAGGGATGACCCGTTCAATGGTATCAAAGCCGAGGAGCGTATTGTTTTCGTAGGCATCAATGTCGTAGCCACCACCGGGCACCCCTTCAAGGTGGAGGGCCATGTTGAACACCCACAATTCCACCTGAGACCCCGCTGGCCCGCTCACGCGTGCCGTCGGCTGCGCCGTCGTGCTGAAAGGCGAGACCTTCCCGGAGACCTCGATCCGTGGCGTTGGCGCGATCGCTGAAGAGAGGATACCTTTCGACCCCTTATCGCTTCCAGGAATCGGCGCGAGGCGGATCCTTCGCACAGTCCCATCATCAAAGGTGACCCGGGCGGTCGCGCCGGTGAGCTCCATGCCCGAGATACTCGCCGCATGAGAGGGTCCGGGAGTCGCGGATCCCTTCACGCTGGTGGGGTCGATGTCCGCGGAGAAAGTGAGAAGCTGACTTGGAGCGAACTCGGTGTCCGGCCCGAAATCGACATTCAGCACCGTATAACCGTCCTGCGAGTCGATGCCATTTTTCGGATTGGCGAAGCTGCCGACCGGAGTTCCAAAGCCGGTGAAGGAATCGAGGGTGAAAGTCTTGCCAGCCGGATCGCCTGCCGTCGCCGCGGGATCGAAGACGAGGTCGGAAACCATCGCGGTGCCGAGATCGATCGATACTGCGGTGATCTTCTGGCCTTCGGTCGACAGGTTCTGGATTTGAAAAGACCCGGTGGAATTGGTGCTGGAGGTCGTCAGGCTACCCGAGTCGCTGTTGACGGTAATCGATGCCGCCGCGGTCGTATCCGCTGGTAGCACCTCGAAATAATCCCAAGTCGCATTGAACCCGGGCGTCGCGACGTCGCCGGTGGTCGCAAGCAGACCAAAGGCCATGCTGCTCGAACCGCGAAGCACTTCGAGGATCTTACCACCGACCACCAGCGGAGGTCCCACGTCGATGATCGGACCGGTGGCCAGCGAATATCCGGGCTGCACCGTTCCAGCCACCGGATCGACCAAGAAGCTCAGAGTGACTCCAGCGCTGAACAAGCCGCTCTCCGAATGCGTGACCTGCGAGAGGAGCACGCCGTTTTCTTCGTGGACGACCTCGATCCCGCCTGGCCCGCCATTGGCGTTCACCGCGACTTTCACATAGTTGTCCTGATCGCCGTTCCCGATGAAAATGCCTTGGGACTGGGTGCCTTGGGGATTGCCATTGAAGAGAAGTCCGCCGAGACCCGAGCGAACCCGGAAACGACCGTTGAACTCGTCGACATTGACTCCAAATTGGAACGCATTGATCTGCGTGTTCGAGGGTCCGTGAGGATTTCCCGCTCCGACATCCGGGTCGGTGAATAGACCCGCCGTTCCACCCGCAATCAGATTTTCCGCCTGAATTTTCTGCGCGTAATCCTGACCGGGATTCAGCATCACGCCGGTGAAGCCGATCCCGAAAAAGCCGACATTGAGCTCATTGAAAAGCTCGTAGCGCATCGGCGGTGCAAGATTGACTCCGTCGAGCGGATCGATCGGAAAGAGGTCCTGCGAATCGACACCGCCATCATTGTCATCATCGGTATCGAGAAGATCGGAAAGGAAATCGCCGTCCCGATCCGGAGGCAACACCGCCGACGAGCAGGGGTCGGTAGCGTTGGAGATCTCGTCAGCATTGCTGTAACCGTCGCCGTCCTCGTCCTCGCCGAACGTGAAATTGCCGGAGCAGATGCCACCGGGCCCGTTATCGAAATCCGAGGGCTCCAAGACGGTGATCTTGCTGGAATGATGACCCACAAAAATCGTGCCTGCCAAATTGGGAGCGGCGTTCGGCCCCGGCACGGTGACATCAAGGGGCAGCGAATAGCCATCGCCGCTCAGCAGCACGGAACTGCTCACCACCTGGGTGCCGTCTTCGTTGAGGACGAGTCGCTGGACCGTCTTGTTGTTGTAGTGGGTCGCGATGAGGTCTCCGACCATCTCGCCATTGAAATTCGCGGCGGTGTATTCCACCAAGCCGGTGGTCGAGGCGGTGTTGGTGAAAAGAGCGCCGTTGTCGGGACCCGGCAGACGGAAATCACCTTGCCGCGGATCCGCCATGGACGGGGGCACCGGCGGCCAATCGACGGTGGGACTCGCCGAGAAAATCAAGGCCTCGGAAGAAGGCAGAAGCCCATCGTAACGCAGCCAACCGGCCCCGCTTGGGTTCGCGCGGATCGGGTTCGGATGACCTCCATAATATCCGGCACCGGTAACGAGATGAAGATTGTCGAGGTTGTTGACGACACCCGGCTCGGAAGCCAAATGCTCGTTGGTTACCAAGCTCTTGCCATTGGCGTCGAGCAGCGCCTCGTTTTTCGGGTATCCACCCCAACCAGAGTTCCCGGCGTTATCAGAGGTGTACATGTTCCCTGCCCGACCAGGAGTTTTGGCGATGACGATGTCATAAGGGTTGCGGAATCCCGAGGCGTAAACCTGGACCGGACCACCCTCAACCAAGCGGGCTTGATTGAGACCATCGTTCCCGCCGAAAGGATCGTTCACATCGGCGTGATCTGCATCGGCGGGAGACAGGTCGGCACGTGCCGGGTTGGGGTCGTTGACCGTGGGAAGGTCATAGATATATTGTTGCCCATAAATGTCCGTTTTCACGGGCATGGCCTCGATCGCATCCAGATCAATGGAAAGGATCGCTGCGGACAGGGCGGTTTCGCAGGAGAAGGCGAAATTATTCGAAGGCGCACCGGCGTTGGTGTTGCCACCTTGCGCGAGATAGAGCGTGTTCGCGGCCGGGTCCATCTGGAGCCCGTTCGTCGCGTGATTCTCCTCGGAACGCGGTAAGCCGCGCACGATATCCACCTTCTCCCAAACTCCACCGGCATTTCGGGTCAAGCGGGAGATGATCCCTGAGTTGGTGTCGAGATCGAGGTCGGTGGCACCACTCCCAGCACCCTCACGCGGATCGCTGGAAGAAACGTAGATCACCGGATTGGATGCGGTTCCCACGACAAGGATACCGGTCGCTTGGCGACTGTTGAGCGAGAAGTTGCGATTACCGTTGTCGTCGTAGTTCGGGATGCTTTTGACCAAGGTGATGGTCTCCGCATTGGCGGCGACGTAGTTGTTAGGTCCTTCCCGGCTGACCTCGCAGGCGATGACGGTACCATTCATCTGGGTGAAGTACAGCCGATTGTCGGGACCGAATTGCAGCGACGTGACCTTGAGCGCCTTGTTCGTATTCGCAGTCGCCAATCCGCCGAGCAAGCTCGCGGAAAAGCCGACCGCAGCAAGGGCCGAAGGAAGCGATAAAGCGAAAAACAGCAGGCACAGAAGCCCACTGGCAGAGGCAGGACGAAGGCAGCGCCGGAATCGGAGCAAAGGGCAAGCAGGACCTCGGGGAAGAATCTTCGAATTCATCGGACAGGGGGGGCAGCGGAAAATCAAAAGAGGGAACTCAGTCGATATCAGGACCTGATCGTCACGAGACCCTCGCAACGAACCAATCGCTCGAACTCATCGACCCATGAGGGTGATAAGTAGCGGAGTGGCAGCGCACGAAAGGAGAACCGCAAGACGCAGAGGGGGGCATCAGCCTGAGTGGGGGGGGGTGTTGTTGGGGGGATGTAAGCCCGAAAACGAACCAGACCACAAAAATCTGATAGAAACTTCCGGACGCGCTGAAAATAGACATAACTCAGAGTCTTCAGCAAAGATTTTTTTGAAGGTGTGTTTTACCTTATATTCAATAAATCTTAAATAGACGCGAGAGCATTGCTGATGCTGCCGACGATGGCGGCCCTCTCCCGTGGGGAGGTCAGGACCGATCGGATGCGGCGTTCCGTCCTTGCCAAACGCCCAGATTCCAATGGCTGCGTTGCAAGTAGTGGAATTCCCGATCCTCGCTGAGACGTCCTTTTACGCAGAAAAGCAGGCAACGAATTCCGGCGACTTTGACGAGTGCGGCAAGGGCACCCAGCGCACGTTTCACCCCGCCGGCCTTGGACAGACGGCGACCCGCGAGCAGCCCGAACTTGCGATTCCGCTCCAAGGTCCACTTTTTCGAGCATCGATCGGCGGGAATGTAATGCCAAACCACCGCGTCCGGCAGATAGCGTCCCTTGACTCCTCGCTCCAACATCCGCTTTTGCAGATCGGTCTCTTCCCCCATCGAAAACACCCGACCGGGCCCGATCTCGGAGTCATAGCCACCGGCCTCTTTCATGTCGGAGGCAAAGGCCGCCCAATTGAAGCCGAGCGCCAGCGGTTTGGGTAGATCACAGGCGTTTTCCGCATATCTCCATCCTTTCGCGGATAGGGGCAGGTAGTGCTTGAGCCACTCCGGCGGCGCGGCCTCGTAATCCACCTCGCAGCGGCCGGCGTAGAATTCTCCACGATCGCGCCCGGCACTCGCATCGACGTAGGCCATCACGCTGCCGGGATCGAGGCGGACGTCGTCGTCGTAATAGATCACGAATTCGTCCGTCGCTTCCGCAAGCGCCAGATTGAGGGCCGCGCTCTTGCTCGCATCGGGCGTGTAACGGTAGGCGATGGGGAGGACTCCGGCGTAGCGGGCACACATTTCCTCAGCATTTTCCTTCTTCCCATTTTCCACCACGAAAACTGTATCGAGGCGATCCGGCAGGCGACTGGCGACGAGGAAGTCCAAAGTGCGCCCAAGCAGGGCGCTGCGTTGGCAGGTCGGGATGACGATGACGATCCGAGGCTCTTTCATGGGGATGCTTGGGCGGGAAAACGACAAGAGATGAGGGGGACTTCAAGATCCCTGCTTGGCGGACCTCAATTCTCCGAGAATGCCGCGGAAGAAGCTCCACTTTCGGAATCCGAAAAGGAGCACGGAGGCGTAGGTCGCGAAGTAGGCAAGCGCTGCGAGGATGCTGGGAATCCAGGGCGCGAGTCCGGGAATCGTCGTGCGGGAAATGAGCAGAGCCGGCACCGAGGCGAGAGCGCAGGAGACCAGTGGCGGGAGCATCGAGGCAAATGCCACACGAGGCGGAATCGGCGTGCCACGCAGCCCGATCAACCAGTAAGGGACGAAATTCACCGCCATGGCGATCGAGTACGCCGCGGCCACGCCTTCGGGGCCGAAGGGCAGCCCGAGGAAGAACGAAAGCACGATCACGGCGGAGTTCGCGATGCCGAGGATGCGGTACTTGCGGGTCTGGCCGAGAGAGATTTGCAGCCATCCGAGAGGATTGGAAATGCCGCCGATCACCGCGGCCACCGCGAGCAGGCGGAAGAGATCGGCGGACTCGCTCCAGTCCTTGCCAAGCCAAAGCAGGACCACTTGATCCGCGAAGATCGCAATACCGGCGACCAGTGGAATCCCGAGGCTGCAAACGATCTGAATCACGCTCAGATAGAATCGGCTGAACTTCGCAGGTTCAGAGCGCGAGCGCGAGAGAGCCGGAACCGCAACGGACGAAAGCGGCGCATTGATCTGAGTGATCGGCACCAGCAGCAAACTGTAAGCCTTTTCGTAATGAGCCAGCGGCAGCGGACCGAAGAAGCGGCCGATCAGGATGGTATCGGCCTGCCGGGAGAAATAGTTCACGATCCCGAAACCAAGGATGTCACCGCCGAATTTGAGCATCGGCATCACCCCGGTGCCGCGACGCGGTGGGCCGGGAATCCAGCGCAAGGTGAGCCACAGCCCTATCAGCTTCGCAGCGGCAGTCGCCACCGTGATCCCGACCAGCGACCAGTAGCCACAGCCTGCTGCGGCCATCGCGATGCCTGCTGCGATGCCGACCACGGTCGATAGCACATCGTTGATCGCGAGATCCTTGAATCTCATGTGCCGCCTTAGCAGTGCCTGATGCTGTACCGCCAGACCGCCGAGCACGAAGGTCGCGGAAAGGGCGCGGGTGATGGCGGTGACGCGCGGTTCGTCATAAAAGTCAGCAACCCATGGTGCCAGACAGCCGACGATGACTGCGATCAGCAGACCGAGGCTGACATTCACCCAGAACAAGGTGGAAATTTGGCGATGCGAAATCTGCTCGCGCTGAATCGTCGCCGCAGTGAGACCGACGTCCATGAACATCCCGAAGAAACCGGAAACCACGGCGGTCATCGCGACCAATCCGTAATCTTCGGGAGCGAGAATGCGAGCAAGGATCGCGGTAGAGCCGAAGCGCAGAACGAGGCTACCCGCGCGCGATGCCGAGACCATCGATGCCCCGCGGACGGAGCTCCGCCGTAGATTTTTCGGTGGCTTCGGGGTGTCGAAAAGATCGGGCCGCACCCGTTTTCCGCTCCCCTGCCCGTCCGCACCTGCTGCTTCGCTCATCGTGTCTTTGGTCTTTTTGAAATGCCGCCCGCGTAGGACTCGGACATCAGTGCTTCGGACTTTTCGCCGCCCATGGGACCTCGCGCCCCAGCCACGCAGCGAGTTCCACATCGCTACCGCGATAGAGTTCGGCAAGGCGAGCGCGCGTCTCCGGGTCCATGCGGGTCTGACCGGAATACGTGCGAAGAGGTCGGGTCGCTTTGGCAAAGGCTGCCGCAGGACCCGCCAACAACGGATTCGTTCGGACGGCCTTCATCATGCGCCGCGTCAATGCGGAGAGCGCGGGCCAGCGTGGGTAATCCGCCTTGTTCCGCTGGGGCGGCATGCGCGTGAGAACCTCGGGCACGGCATCGATCCCCAAATGTGCGCAAACCTCACGCATGCAGCGCTCCGGCTCGGCGATCAGCTCCTCGAGAAAGATCACTCGCAGCGAATCCCGGCCGAAGACCCGGGCGAAATGCTCGAGTCGTCGGACATAGTGGCCGCGGGTGACGTAGGAAAAGTGCGAGCGCACCGCCACGTCGGGGCTTTCCATGCGACCTGCTTCCGCCTTCATCGCCTCGTCGAAGCCCAGCGTCTCGCGGCCGCGGCGGATGTTGTGCCAGTAGTGCGACCAGGCCCGCTCTTTAGGATCGCGCAGAATGACCAACAGCCTAGCACCGGGCACGGTGGCGGCGATGCGTTCGCAGGCGCCCTCGTGGAAAAGGTAGTCGGGGGTCGCTTCGCCCGCGCTCACGTCGGGGGCGATGTGTTTGAAAAGATCGGCATACCAATCGACACCGCGAGACCATCTGCCGTCACGATCGTCGAAGAAATGCAGCTCCTTTTCCTCGGGAAAGGCCACCGCCGGATGGCGATCGAGCATTTCCCAAAGCGTGGTGCTGCCGCAGCGCATCTCGCCGATGACAATGAAGTCCGGAAGGCGCACGGCCTCAGGATGGGCCGTGCTGGCGGGAAGTTCGTTTGTCTCTTTTGCATTCATGATCCGGTCTCTGGTTGGTTCTGGTTTCAGACTTGGGGGGGGGCTGGCGTGGCCATGACCCATGCTCATTTCAACAAATCGTTCAGGTGACCGGCCAAACGTGCGGTCAAGGTGGCGCGCTCGAAGCGGCGGCAGAATTCCGTATCGGGCGGAACGGGTTTCTCACCGGCGCTCCACGCGGCGAAGCGCGCCTTCAGCCCGGCCAGCATCCCGTCCACATCTTCCGGCCCGCAGAGAGTCGCGTTGCCCGCTTGGCGGAGATAATCCCGGGCATCGCCCTCGGGCACCGCAGCGAGCACTGGTCGACCGCTGGCGATGTACTCGTAGGCCTTGCCCGGCACGATGGTCGCCCTGCGACCCGGGGGCAGCGCGTGCATGGGAAAAAATAGAAGATCGGCATTGCGAACCCGGCGAACCGACTCCGAATGCTTGAGGTAGCCGGTGAAGGTGGTGAAAGCCGCGACCGGTGAGGTATCGACCAGCGCACGATCCTCGGCGGTGGGAACGCCGACGAACTCGAGGCGGATTTTCTTGGCGATCGATGGATCTTCGGCCAGCCATCGCTCCACGGCTTGCAAGAGATAGAAATGCGAGCGCGGTAGCAGCCGGACACCCTCCGTCGCCCTGCCCAGCACGCGGTATCTTCCCGACTCGCGACGTTGCCTCAGCCCGGCCGCCGTATGCATGGCTCCGGCGTGGACGATGGTGAACTCGTCGTGCTCCGATGGACGGATTTCGGGAGCGAAATCCTCGGCATCGTACCCGTTGGTCAGGTCAATGATCGGCACCCCGGCCAGCGAAGGAAATTCCTTCCGGCAACGCGCCGCGGCTTCCGGAGTGTTCATGATGATGAGCGCCGCGGAGCGCAGGGAGCGCTCCATTTCACGACGCACTCGCATCCGGTGCCAGCGGGTCGGATAGATCTGCCACTCGTCGAGCGCCCAAGGATCGCGAAGATCGGCAACCCACGGGATGCCAAACTCCGCCGCAAGCTCGGCCGCACCCGGAGCCGTATCGAAAGGCGACATCGTGGCGAAGATGAGGTCCGGCCGATGCTCGCGGCACCACTTTCTCCCGGCACCGCGGACCTGCGCCAGCCAGCGCGCCCCGAACTGACCGCGCAACCCAAGCAATTCGCGGGTAGCTCTCAAAAGTCGGCCGCCAAGCGGGCGCTCGTAAAGATTGACCCGCCGCACTGGAGTCGCAGCACCGATCTCCCTCGCAAGTTCCTCGTCCAAAGGTGCCCAGCGGTCATTGCCACCCTTCGCTCCGGAAAACACCAGTGGTCGGAAACCATGGGCAGGCAGATACTTCACAAACTTCAGGCTCCGCTGCGAGCCCGCGCCACCAAGTGGCGGGAAGTAGTAAGCGAGGAATAGAATTTTCTTTTCCATGACGTTTCATTGTTGGGCAGCCGCCAGACGCTCCCGCAGCAGCCCGACGCTCCGTTCGCCCGCCAGCATCCGGACCTCGCGCAGGCCCGGTCGTAAGATCCGTGCCACCACCGCCCGCGGGCTGAGGTGGGACTCGTAGTATTCAAGAACCGCACGCCTCATCTCGGCGATCCGCGCAGGATCCATCGCCAAAGCCTCTTCGATCCGCTCCACCAGATCCGCTTCGCCATCGAAGACGATCGCGTTCCTGCCATGCTCCAGCACCGGATCTAACAGCTCGGCATAGGAGCGCTGGATCAAAGGAATGGTCCCCACCGACATGGCTTCCACCAGATTGTGGCAGAGCGGCATGAAGACACCGGGCGCGCAGAGGAAAAAGCCGAAGCCTGCGACCTCAGGCCGGAAACGATCCATCGGGATCGGGTGCTGCGAGGAATCGACCAGCAGTACCCGTCCATTTTCCGCATCGGAAAGCCCTTCGCCTTGACGCAACTCGCGGCTGAGCCCGCTCTGGCTGAGCAGATCCCGGAGGCGCACCCGGCCGACGACATCGAAGACCCCGTCTTGATCGATCTTCGAATAGGTTCCCGGCTCGGAATTGCCGATGAAAAGCACTGAGGAACGCGGTTTGCGGAACGCGACCGGCTGGTTCCAAAGCCCGCGAGCATACATCAACGGATGCTGCGCCATCGGCACATCATAGACCGACGGATCGCGGGACACTTGGAAGTCGAACACGCCAAAACGGATGCCGCCCGGCGAGTCGCTCAGTAGAGGATCCGAGCCACTACCACGACCAAGCGTGACGAGTCGCTCGGCCAGAACCATCTCGCCATACTGGGCCCGGCTCAGCGCATGCAAGGTTTGCGGGCGAAAGCGCAGATCGACCCCCACGCCCTCGAGCGCGAGGCATTTCACAAAGCTGTAAAAGTAGCGCGAATAATAAAAGCGCGAGAGATCCAGCCGCACTCGGGACGGGGTGCCGACCATGGCAGAAGGCGGCCCCATCCGATAACGCAGGCCTACCATCGAACCGCGGGCTGTTTTGTAAGTCGTGGCGAGCATCAGATTTTCAGCGCGTTTCCACAACTGGCCCCCACGGCCTTCCAGCATGAATTTCCGCACTTGGGGCGGGGGCGGATTCAGGAAGAGAGTCGGACTCGTCCTCATCGTCCATTTCCTCCGGACGGGCGCGCACGGACAGCAGCGACGAAAGCGTAGCCACGCTCAGCCAGAAGAAGGTCTGCGACTGATCGAAATATGCGATCGAGAGCGCCGAAACCGCATGAGAGAAAAGGGATGCGCCGAGACACCAGATCATGAAGCGGTCGCCGTGGTCGTCGTCGTCCTCCGGATCATTGACGTGGCGGAGGACCTCGGCGAGGCACCTACGCAGAATCGCCAGCAGCAACAGAATGGCCAACAAGCCCGCTCCGACACCGAAGCCGATGTAGTAGTTGGTGATATCCATGTGCTTGCCGTCCGCGACCACGCTGCCGATCCCCTCCGGAATCCAGTGCCGGGTGTAATCGGTCCCGAACAACCACCACTCGGAGAAATGCTTCACCGTGGTATCGATCAGGCGGGCACGATAGTAAGCCGTGCTGCTACCGGTGAAATCGAGTCGCGTGACGATCACGTGATACGCAGGCCGATTGGAGATCAATTCGATCACGATGTAGCCGATCAGACCCGTCCAGATCGCGCGTTTGGCGTGGCGGCGATATTTCCAACACATCACCACCCCGAGGCCGACCATCATGCTGACAACGGGACCGCTCGAAGCACTGGCCATTACCATCATCACACATGCGGCAATTCCAGTCATCGCCGCCACGCGATTCGCACGCCAAATTCCGATCATCAAGGGCAAGCAGGCCGCACCAACCGTGCCGGCGAGGATCGGATGTCGGAATGGTCCCTGCGCCCGCAGGCGGCCGTTGCGCTCAATGACCGACTCTGGAATCCCGCCGAGCGAAGCGAAAAGATTTTTGCCAAGCGCCTGCTCGAAAACCATTTCCACGGCCACCGGCAAGAGCACGAAGCCGACACCCACAACCACGCCGACCACCTCGTCGACAGTTCCGCACCAGACGCGGACGAGGTAGTAAACGAGGGAGATGTTGAAAATGATGCCGAGCATGTACACCGGGCCCGAGCCAGGCGCGTATTCATGAAAGAAACTGGCAAAAAACATCCAGCCCAACAGCCACATGACCAGCTTGTCGATCCGGTTCACTCCACCGACCAGCGTCTCCCCTTTCATCAAGACCCGTAGCAGTCCGACAAGCAGGAAAAGGCGGTACATCGGCAATGACATCGACCCAAGCTCGAGGCCCTGGCCTGTGGTCATGTAACAGCATCCGATCAGCAGGGAAACCGGAGCATACTCCCGCCGCACCGAGAGCAGCGCGATCGCCACGACGATGAAGAAAGCCAAACCGATCAAACTCATGACACCGAAATTGTGTTCAATTCCATCCGACGCGCCGGACCGCTCGAAGAAGAAACAGGCGCCTGCCGCAATGGGTCCCCAAAAAGCATCCCCCTGCCCTCGGTGAAGTAGCGGAATCGGACACTCGGAATCCCGACGTAATGCCGGAGCACCTGATTGGCCGATGTCCTGCCGGTAGTGTTCCGATAGGTAGCAGGAAGCGCAGCAGATCCTTCGAAATCAGCTGCCAGCAAGGCGTAGTAAGTCTGGCAGGACCAGAAGTGTCCCACATCGATCCGGCGATCCTCACGAATTCTGACCATCTGCCTGTCCAATTTGTGAAAATCCTCCCGAGTCATCCGAGGAGTCACAAGGAAACCCGCACAGAGTTTCTCCGGAATGGTCACACCGGTGATTTCACGGATCATGGGGATCTCTCCAGAGTAAGCGTTGCGCAGGTCCTCGCACCACGCCAAGCGCGACCGACTCTGATCGAGTGCCGCGAGCACGGCTTCGGGCTTTTTGAACACCAGCACATCGGAATCGAGGATCAACAGATTGGGTGCGTCGCCGAAAAGATGGGCATCGACCAACTGGGCACTCGCCCAGTTCGATCTCCGCCACGCGTGAAGTTCGCGGGTATCACCGATCGCCGAGTCGACCGCGCGGTCACTCTCTTCACGTGACACCACGTCGACCCGGCCGACCACCGCTCGCCAACGACGTTCATCTTCCGAGTCGAGCGACCCGTCGGAGTGCACGATCAGTCGGCCCCGACCATCGAGAAAGCGCATCATGCTCCAGCTGGAGAGAATGCCCATGTCGATGTCGCGATGCCCGCAAAGCATGTGGAGTTCGTATCGCGAACTTGCAGCGCTCGGAAGCGGCGGCAAGGCATCGACCACTTCGCGCAGCGCCACCCGCAGCTTGGGCACTTTGGCCATCGCGGCGGCATAAGGCCAGCGATCGAACAAGATCGACTTGAGTTTACCGAGACGTTTGCGGAGTTGCTTGCAGGGATCGCTGCTCAGCACGGACTCGGGGTTTGAGGACAGGGACACGGGGGAGTTGGGGAGAGTTGAGGGGAGGAAAAGCGCGAAGTGACAGTCCGGGAGATGCCGCCATACGACGCCACGGCAGTGACATAGGCCGACTTCAGGACCGGACCGGCAGCGGTCCAGCTGAGTGAGCCCGTGCTGGCGAGCGATGCCCTCCGCAAGCGCTCGAGCATCGCCCGATCCTGATCCAGCAGACGGATATGCCGGGTCAGTTCAGCAACATCGCCGGCCCGGTGGATCAAGCCATTGTCGAGATGATCACAGACCGCACCGGAGGCATCGGACACCAACAAGACACAGCCCGAAGCGCGGGCCTCGTAAGTCACCAAGGCACTGCCTTCCTCGACGGTCGACAGCACGAAGAGATCGCTCTTCCGCATCAGCACATCGAGGTCGTTCCGATGCCCCAAGACCTCAACACTCGGGTGCTCAAGCATGTCCTTGAGCAACTCGGCGTATCCTTCGACAAAGCCGCCGGCGACGAGAAACTTGCCACGCTCCGCCGCGCCCGAATCGAGCCAGGCGCGCAAAGCATGGTGCAGGCCTTTGCGTGGAGCGCAGCCACCCGCATAGATCATCGTCAGGCCATCGGCCGGGGACGCCGCGACCGATGGAGGAGAGAACTTGCTGTCATCGTATCCGTAGCGATGCCGAAGAAGCTTTTCCGGGGCGAAACCCAGCTCGATAAAGCTGCGGGCCACGAATTCCGACGGGCAGAGCAAGGCATCCGCTTCCGCATACTCCGCCTCCTCCCGCGCCAGAGTGGTCTGATTGAATTCGTGCTCGTGACCGGGCGGCAGGCGGAAGCCGAGTCTCTCGCATTCCTCAGCCACCACTTTGAAGGCGAAGCGGGTATGGGCATTCGGCCGCTCGAGCACGACGGGAATCCCGAGCTTTTTCGCAGCGCGGATGGTATGCAGCGCACCGATCGGCCAGGCATGGATGAGATCGATTTTACCTTTCAAGGCTGGTAGCATCCGCGCCACCCGCCAGTCGTGGAGAGCGCAGGCCTTGAGACGGCCCAGCAAACGGACTGGCAGCCGAAAGGATCCGGCACTCAGGGTTTTGCGCACCGAAATTCCAGCGGGCAGGGGCCTAGCAACCGAGCCGGTGGCGAGGATTACTTCCACTCCGGCTTGCTGCAAACCGATCACCTGCTGCCAGGCAGTGTGGCAAATCTGGCCCGCACCAATCCGATGCGGGAAACTGTAGAGAACCCGCGGCGCAGAGGCGGACGGGGCCTTGGTATCGAGGACGGGGGGTGTCATGGTATGGGGGGAGAAAACGTGAACTCAGCCAATCACGGTGGAGGCAGGGTCGGCGGAACCGGGGCACCGCCCTCATTGGCGACATTGCTGACGAGAAGCGTGGAACCGCTGCGCGTGAAAAAGGAAAGCGTGTCGATCCTTGCAATCGCCTGCTGCTCGATGCGGAAGCCGTAGTCGTCGGCAATTCGGACTTGGGCACCGTCAGGCGGAGTGACGAGAACATCGTACTTCTTGCTCACCAAGTCGGGCAGGATCGTGATTCGATAGGGCTGATTCGCGGAATAATTCAGCACCGCGTCGGCCGAATAGACTTCGCCGTTACGGACATCGATCCGCCCGCTTGAATTGAATCTAACCAAGCAGGCGAGATCGCCGAATGACGTGGCGGAGTCGACATCCCCGATGCCGACGATCCCATTTCCGGTGACCGAGGACGGCACCACGGTGAAGGAAGTTGCCGGCCACGCGGGAATCGCCAGCGAACGCCATTGGTTGGCACTCGTGTAAGGCCCGAAATCGAAGCGTTCCTCACGGACCAGGCTACTGCTCAAAGATCCCGCCCATGCGAGCGCCTTCACCGTCGTGGTCGTGGAGACCACGAAGGGACCAGTATAGATCGGCGAGGCGGCGGTCGGCGTACTCCCATTTGTCGTGTAACGGATCGTCGAGTTTGGAGTGGTGCAAGACAAGCTCACCGTGGTCGGCGAGAGGAAGAGCCCACCCGCGGGTCGCAGCTTCGGCTGGGCGACACGGGTTGCCGGAGGTGGACCACCGCCGGAGAAGTAGCTCGTCCACATTTGATGGGTAAAAGCGGGAATTCCATTGGTGCTGCCGAGGCCTCGCTTTGATCCGGATGACTCGGTAGGCCAGTAGCGCTCGATGATGTAGCGAAACATCGCCTCATGATTCCACTCGGCACGCCCCCCCATCAGAGTGACCGCGAGAACGACCCCCAGATTGGCCTGGCCATTGATGAAACGATACCCGGAGTTCTCCCATTCCGGCGAAGGACGATCGAGCCGGACAAAGGCCTGAGCCGCCCATTCGGGCTTCCCGATGCTTGATGGTGGATAGTTGGACCACGCCGCAGTGACAAAAGCGTGCTGCTGGTCTTCTTGGAAGACCGGATGGGCCGCCGCATTGCAGCGCGCCAGCATGTCCGCATTCCCCAGCGCCTTGGCGGCAACGAACATCGCCAACTTGCGGCCATGGTTGTGACCGCCGTCAGGAGTGAAGACATAACCTCCGAGAAGAGAACCATAGACATCGATTCCCCGCTGCACGACCTCGACGAGCAGGTCCCGTTTCTCCGCATCGCTGTAGTTGAGTTGCAAGGTCAGCACCGCCTTGTTGGTCGCCTTGGAAATTTCACGACCATAGTGGGGCGTCAGCGTGTTTGCCTTGAACTCGGTATTCGCGCTGGCACCGCCTGTGAAAAGATCGATCAGCACATGCTTGGTGTCGCCATTCGTAAGACTAGCGGGCGTGGGCGATGCGGGCGTGGGGGCGAGCTTGCGAAGCACCGAATAGTCCAGTTCACTTTCATGAAACATGGGCTTGTTAGAACCATACCACGGCGGGCGGAAGCTGCCCTCGGGCGGAGCGCTGGCCAGCACGGACAGCACCGCGACCTTTGAAAGATAACCTTCGTCGTAAGCGACATGACTGATCCCGGACATCAGGGACGACCCGGGCTGCAAGGTGATCGGCAATCGCCGGGCAACATTCAGACTCTCGACATAGCGGTCTCCCTTTGACCGGGAGTCCAGTCCTTGCTGATCCTTGGTCGGATTGACCATCGAACCATGGATATCCGTCGCATCGCCGGGCGATGGATCGACCGGGGTGATCGAGGTAATGGTCACCGGACCCACCACCCACCACTCGCCATTGACGAAGCGCCCTACCGTCTTGTCGCCTTTGAAATACCAAGTGACTCCATTTTGAGAAACGGAGGTCGCCGCATGGAGCGGAGCAGTGATCAGAAGAACCGCCGATGCCAGAAGGCGCGGCAGAATCCGGGAAAAAGCTTGGATGGTAGGCAGCATGAAAGTGATGGAAAAACGCCCGTGAATTCAAGGATGGACCCCTTCTCGCAGGCGACTGATCTCAAGCAGGGTTCCTGCTTGAAGGGGCTTGCGCAGAGACAACTGAAGCCGCGCGACCCTCATCGCATCCATCATGGCGCGCACGAACACCGTGACGTGACCATGGCGAACGGCTCGGCAGAACTGGAAGAAGATGCGGGGCAGCGCAAAACCCATCGCCTGGCTCCATGGGTAACAAGACAGCGCGAGCAAAACCTGATTGCGCGGCTTGTAAAAGGTCTGAACCCGGCTGCGTCCCGTGGTCTTGCCCTCGTGATGCAACACTTTCAGATCCGGGCAATGGAGGATGATGCCGCCCTGATCGAGGACGCGCCAGGCGAGCTCGACCTCCTCGTAATGCATGTAAAAGATTTCCGGAAACAGCCCGGCATCGAGCAGCGCCTGCTTGCGAAAGGCATAGCCTGTCCCGCTGAAATAGCTGGTCAGGAAACGTTTGTCGGCGAAGCGATCGATCGGCACGGGATGCCACCAGCGCTCCACATCCTCGGAAATCCCGTCGGGCTTGAGAATTCGAAAGGCCAAACCCGCGGCTTTCGGATGGGCCTCGAAGGCGACCTCGACCCGTGACAACAAATAGGCATCGTCCACGGTCACATCGCTATCGAGCCCCACGATCACATCGCCGCTGGCAGCACGAATGCCACGATTGCGGGTGACTGCAGGGCCGCCATTGCGCTCGTTCACCAGCAACTTCACGGCCGGAAAGGCGCGACGAATCGCTTCGACACTATCGTCAGAAGAGCCGTCATCGACGACGATGATTTCAAAATCGACGCCTTCTTGACGATCGAGCCCATCGAGCAGCCTGAGGATGGCGTCCCGACGATTGTAACTGGGGATGACGATGCTGATCATTCCGGAGATGATTTGAGAGAGGGCTCCCGCCAAAAGGTTTCAGCCGACGATGCGATCGGAGTAGCCCTGCAACCACTGATCACGTTTTTGCCACAAGGTTTGCCAGCGACCGGCGCTGTCGTTCTTACCGCGGGAGGCCCCCAGCTTGCTGATCGCCGCGCGCAGGCCTGTACCGGTGGCGAGGAAAAACAGGCCGAGCCACTGCGCGGGACCGGTCCAGTGCATTCTGACCAAACTGGCCTTGCCACGATAGAGAAGCAGGGTCTTGTGAACCGGAGTGTCCGAGCAGGCACCGACCTCGTGGATCAAGGTCGCCTGTGGGCAGATCACGGGCCGATACCCGGCGCGATGGGCCCGCATCGCAAGGTCCGCGTCCTCTCCATACATGAAGTAACGCTCGTCCAGTCCGCCGAG
This sequence comes from Verrucomicrobiota bacterium, assembly GCA_004293445.1. Lineage (GTDB taxonomy): Bacteria > Verrucomicrobiota > Verrucomicrobiia > Verrucomicrobiales > Akkermansiaceae > Haloferula. The sequence goes on from RDYP01000010.1 coordinate 56,670, forward strand.
CTTTTTCCAGACGGCGAGCGGCGAAAGCAGGAAGCAACCAGTGATCACTCCGACCTCGCGTACGGTGTCACGCTGCCACGTGCCGAGGGATTCCGGGTCCAGCCAGCGACTGCGCGGAGCCAGGGTGGTCAGGCCGAATGCGAACAAGGTCATGCTCCACAAAGTCGGGAGGCCCCAGCAAGAGGAAGGCTCCAGACTACCATCCGGACGCAAGGTGCGCCCGCCATAAAGCCCGTGGTTCGGATTTGCACGAGCAAACGCGACCACCTCGTCCACCGCGTGATCGAGAATCACCGTGTCGGGGTTCAGCAGCAGCACGAACTCCGCGTCCGCATGCTTCACTCCCAAATTCACGCCAGCGGCGAATCCAAGGTTGGTTCCCGGCAGGACCAGTTGAACCGCCGGAAAATGGACGCGGATGAATTCAACCGTTCCATCGCGGGAATCGTTATCAACCACGATGACCTGCTGATTCACGGATTTCCTCTGCGCGAAAACGCTCTCGAGGCAGGCCCCGATGTGATCCTCGGAGTTGTAGGACACGATGACTATGGCGACGTCGGCTTTCATTGGGGGGATTGAGGAGGTGCGGGCACCCGTTTTCCGATGGCTCGAGCAGGCACACCTGCAGCAATGGTGCCGGGGGGAAGATCTTTGGTGACAACAGCACCAGCTCCGACAATGCAGCCGTCGCCGATGCTCACACCCGCGGTGACCACGACCCGGGCACCAAGCCAGACATCATTGCCGATGCGGATATCGCGTTCCTCTTTCGCCTGCTCGCGGAAGGGCTTGCCAGCCTCGAAGCGGTAATCGGATGCGGTGAGGAAAACCTCCGGCGCGAGGGATACGAAATCGCCCAAAACGATCCGGCCCGTAGAATCTCCCGCCCACAAGTAGCAGCGCTCGCCGAGATGGCAGCCACGCCCCATCGAGATCCGCTCGCCGTTGCGGAAAGAGACATTCGGCGCGATGCCAGTGCCCGAACCGCAGATGATCTTGCGGCGCTCGCGGACGTGACTGTAGCCCGCATAGTGAATCAAACGGAGGACGTGGAGGTAGGAACGGGGGTCGATGATTGACCACACGGCGCCGACAATTTTCGCAATCCGAGACATAACGATCAGCTCCGCTGCCCTCCTTGAAAAATGAATTCACGGATACCCTCGACCAGTCCGCCCGATGCATGGGACGCGATGACCGCGCGCGCTTGCAGGCTGTCGATCCTGTCCAACTGCTCGCGCAATTCCACCTCATCAAAGGCCACATTCACGTTGCCGAGCGCCATCATCCGACGCGCGGTAGCCGTCTGGTGTTCATTGCGATGCTCACCGAGGCTCGCTTTTTTCGGCATCACGAGGATCGGCTTTCCGTGAAGCAGAGCGGAGAGGATCGTGCCCATTCCGGCATGACCGATGATCAAGGTCGCGCGGGCGAATCGCTCTTTAAATTCGACCGGCTCCAGGAACTCCACGAACGCTATGTGACTCGGCTGCCAGCCTCCCTCGCCGATCTGCGCGAAAACATCGCGGCGACCGGTCTCACCAGCCCAGCGATCGATGACCCGCACCATTCGATCGAATGGCTGATCGGTACCCACAGTGATGAAAATCATAAGACGTTCCCGAAACAGTTGGGGCCACCTTCGCGGGCAAGATGGGGCCATTGAGTGAGCCACAGGTCAGCGCAAGAGCGCGCCTGAGCTCCCGACATCGAAAGCTCTTCAGCATTGGCAATGCTATCGACCCAGATGGTGCGGATGCCAAGAAGCCGACCGATTTTTAACGCGAAAAAACCCGGTGCCGCACCAGTCGAAATCACCACGTCGGGACGTTCGCGGCGAAGTAGCGAAAAGATGCTCCAGGCGGAACGCAGCAGTCGCAGTTTGTTGGATCGATTCGCATCAATGATCACGTGGAAAGGCGCGCCCCCCACGTCCGCTCGGTAGCCTTCCTTCGCTGTGGCAAAGACGACATCGCATCCTTCGAAGGCTGGCCGCAAGCGAAGCAGCTGCACCCAATGACCACCTCCTGAGGCGATCGCCAGAACTTTTGGTCGGATCCTCGACATCGCTTTTCGGGGGAAAACTCAGGACGCACCACGGCCGAAAAGAACGGCAGGCACCGTCTTGACCAAAATTTTAAGATCGAGCCAAATCGACCAGTTCTCGATGTACTCGCTGTCCATCTCCATCCAGCGCTCGAAGGTCGTGTTACTGCGGCCGCTGATCTGCCAGACGCAGGTAATGCCCGGCTTCACCGAAAGCCGCTTGCGGAAGAGCCACTCGTAACGCTTCACCTCATCCGGCAAGGGCGGACGAGGCCCCACCAGACTCATTTCACCGCTCAATACGTTGAACAACTGCGGCAGTTCGTCGATGCTCGTCTTACGGATAAAGCGGCCGATCCGGGTGATGCGAGGATCATTCTTCATCTTGAAGGCCGGCCCGTCGGCGATCTCGTTCAAATGGGCCAGCTCCTTCTTCTTCTCCTCGGCATCGATCACCATCGAGCGGAACTTGTAGATCCGGAATCGACGCTGATTCATGCCCACCCGATCTTGGGCAAACAGAACAGGCCCAGGACTGGTTGCTTTGATCAAGATCGCCACCACAACCATCAGTGGCGCGAGCACAATGATCGCCGCGAAGGAAAGCCCTGCATCGACCACCCGCTTGGCAAGCAACTGAAGCAACATCTGTTCGCGGAACAGAGTGACCACGTGCTCTCCTTCGAACTCCTCAAGGTGCAAGCTCCGGAACAAGGTGCCATCGTGCAACTCCGGCATCAACCGCACCACCACACCAAGATCACGGGCGTGCTGGACCACCTTGACGATATCGCTGAAGCGAGATTCAACCGGCAGGCAGACAATCATCTCATCAACCCGCTCGCGTTTGAGAGCAGCTTGGAGGTCCGAAAGATCACCAACCACTTCGCCACGGCTCTCAGGGTCGGACAACCATGCCTCGCGGGCTTGCTGGGTCTCGGCAACAAAGCCAACGATCTTGTATCCGAGCTCCGGTCGAACTTCGATCTTCGAGACGACCTCCCGGGCGCGGGCATTGGCTCCGATCACCAGCAGAAATCGGTAGTTGTATCCAGAGCGGCGAGCTCGCATGAGGGTCACCCGCAACAACAAGCGACTGATCACACCAACGCCGGTAACCACCGCCCAGAAGATCAGGATATTCGCAGAATTGATACTGCGGACCGAAAACACCGCGCTGACGGCGATCAACCAGAACGAAGCCAGGGTGGTCGCCTTGGCCAGATCCTTGAGCTGGGTCTTGAACGCAACAAAACGGTCCGCCCGATAGCGAATGCAATAGGCGAAAATCCCAACCCATCCCAAGGCGAGCAGCAGCAATCCGACCGTATCGACCATCCGATATGTCGCTTGGGCGGCGTGGGAACTTCCGCGGAGAACAATCTCTGGTCGAAAGTAAACGATCAGCGCCGCCGCGGCGACCAGAACGATCTGGTCCAACATGCGGAAGCTATGAATAAGCACCTTGTGCCTCAAACGAATCATTGGGGGGGGGCGGCGGGGGGAGGGGGAAGACGCCGGCGGACGCTCTAGCGGATAGGATACTTTGACAAGACAGATCTTGAAAGATGGCAACTTTGACAACTTGCGACTGCGATTTCTGATGACTCGGAATCGTCGCCAAAAGATGCCATGAAGATCATGCGACGTGGAGAAGCACGGAGAATGCCGATTTCCGATCAAGCATCGCCACCCAGCCACCGAGGGACGTGGTTGCGGGCCTTGTTGAAGACGCAGGCGACATCGGCGCGGCCTTTGACCAGTTCCGAATAGCCCCACTTTAGGGTCTCGCGATCGGTATCTTCGCCATCAATCACCAAGAGCACCTTGTCCATCAATCCCGCCATCGAGAGGGTCGGACTGGTTGGCCCCATCGGCGGCATGTCGAAGATGACATAATCGAAATCGCTCGCGCGGAAATGAGGCAGGATCTCGTAAAGATGCATCGGACCGAAGGCGGTCGCGCCGGCCTCCGGCTTGCGGGCTGCGGCACTGGCAAGATAGAGATTCTGACTGCCCTCCTTGAAGCGGGCGTTGCGGGCCGCCTGCAAGGCGCTGACCAGGGAGTGGAGCGGCTTTTTGCCGAACATCGGATTATCGTCCGGATACTCCGAACTGAGATCGACCAGCAGCACCTTGGCGCCATTGATTTCGGAGAAGGCTTTGGCGAGGCCTGATGCGATGGTCGAGGTTCCCGCGCCGGCAGACAATCCGGTCACTGCCATCATCTTCGGCTTGTGGGTCATGTTGTTGACCTGGAAGTTGAAGACGATCCGATCGCGAATGGCCTCTGAATAGGTCTCGATGAAATGACCCCTCGGTCGTGGTCCCGACCGCATGGATCCTCGTCCTCGGACCGCAGCCAAAGCGCTGGTCTTGCGATTCGGCTTCTCCCCCTCGCCCGATTCTGGATCAGCCGAAATCAAAGCCACCCCGCGGTCGTTGGGCGAGACATACGGAATCGAAAGCATGAGCGGCAAATTGAATCGTGCTTCGATTTCTTTCGGTCGCTTGACCCGCCGGTCGATGACGAGCTCGATGAGGAGGGCAAGCCCGATTCCGACTGCAAAGCCTGCACCGGCCAGACCGAAGATCACCTTCTTCACCGTCGCGCTGAAAGTCTTCACCGGTGTGGATGGCTCCTGAACGACCCGGATATTTGGCATCCGCGAAGGGTCGAGGAGGGTGCGATCGACGCGCGCTTTTTTCAGCTTCGATTCCAAAAGACGGTATTCGCCGTCTTCCATTTCCTTTCGCCGTTCGAGATCGGAAATTTTCAAACTCGCCTCCGACAATTGGGTGAAGCGGGTTTCCTGAGCAGCGAGGTGCTCCTTGTAGACCTTGAACTTGGCGCTGATTTCGCGAAGTTTGGCCCGCTCTTGCTCGAAGAGATCCAGCGGATCCACCGCTTCGCTACCGGCACTCAAAGCCACCCGGGAAACCAGCCCCGGATTCTTTTGCACGAGCTGCTGCTTCAGTGTTCTCACCTCGCGGATGTCGCGACGAATGCGGGAGATCCGCGGGTTATCCTCTCGAAACTTGGCGCTCAGCTCAAAGTCCTGCTTCTGCAACAACTTCAATTTTTCGGAAAGCTCGGTGTAGAGCTCGATGTCCGCCGCCGCCGAACGCGTACCCACCACGGCGGCTTCGCGTTCGCGATCGGTCTCAGCTCGTTCGCTCGACTGCACACCGAGCTGCTTCTCCATGTCCTCGACCCGCGAAGTTTGCGATGCCAATTCGGCCTCGCTGATCAGCAACCCCTGCCGCGTGAGATCGCGCTGGGTGGCGAGCGATACGAGTTCTTCCTGCAGAGAGATGATTCCCGCCTGGGTCTTGAGTCGATTCAGCTCACCCTCGGTCTGCCGCAGGCGATTCCCCACTTCTTCCGCCTGCGCCGCAACGGTTTCAAAGGCGCCAACAGAGCGGTGGATCTCGAGGTGCTTCTGAAAGTACGACTTCACCACTTCGCGCAGCACGTCCTGAGTGAGTTGGGAATCGCCGCTGCGATAGGAAAGATACACGACACTGCTGCCCTTGCTGGCCGGATTCACCTGCATGCCGAGCTGAATGAATGATGCCGCATCCGATACCGCTGTGGGGCCGTTGTAGCCGACAATCCGCTCCACCCCAACCGCTTTGGCCACGTCCGCGGCCAAGTCACCGCTGCGCAGGATTTCCATTTCAGTGGTGATCACTTGATCGCCGGAACGCCCCCCGGTCGCAAGCTGCGTCTCATGATCATCGACGACGCCGCGCTGAAGCACGTAATTGATCAGGAGATTGGCTTGAGATTCGTAATACGGAGTTCTGAAAAGATAGACCACCAGAGCGGCAAGCAATCCAATGCCCCCACTGATCAGAATCTTCCACTTGTGCTTGAACAGCACGTAAATCACGTCCTGCAGGCCAAGGGCGGGCGCGGCACCATTTGTCTCAGACTTTTTCATTGCGGGGGGGGACTGTGTTTTGGGGGAAGGAAGGGGGAAGGAAAGATCGAAAGAGAATCGCGATCAGGAATCCTTCGGGCGAGGATCGCCATCGAGACTACGAAGAACTTTTGCGGGATTCCCGGCGACGACGACACCCGGCGGGACGTCGCGGGTGACGACACTACCGGCACCGACCATCGCGCGACGGCCGATGGTCAAGCCGCCGAGCAGGGTGGAACCAGAGCCGATCGAGGCCCCCGACTCGACTCGCGTTTCGCGGCACTGCCAGTCATCCGCTGACTGGAGCTCGCCGCTGGCAGTGGTTGCGCGAGGGAAGGCATCGTTGACGAAGGTGACTCCATGCCCGACGAATACCTCGTCTTCAATCACGACACCTTCGCAAATGAAAGAGTGACTGGAGATCTTGCAGCGAGCGCCGATCCGCGCGCCTTTCTGCACCTCGACGAAGGTACCGATGCGAGTGTCGTCGCCGATCTCGCAGCCATAGAGATTGACGAAACCGAACATTTCTACCCGCTCACCCAACTTGACGTCGGGTGCGATTCTCATAAAGCCGTCTGACGTTTCGCTCATCATGCTGCTGGACTTTCGACCGGAAGAAGCTCGCGAAGCCCTGCCACCGGAACCGCCCCGCCGCGCGCCCGGAGCGATTCGGAACTCGCTTCCAAAATCCGGACCATTGCCATGCCTTGCTCACCATTGGTCAGAGGCGTGACACCTTCGCGGACGCAGTCGATGAAATGCGAGCACATCACTTTCAACGGTTCGCACTGCTCCACCCGAGGCAGGTAGCAGTCACCGTAATGATACGAATACTGGAACTCGGCGAAGCTTTCGTAATGCGGCGGACATTCAACCCGCACGTCGTGAATCCGGATCTTTTCCAGCGGCTGAAGATCGTCGTAAACAATCATTTTGCCGGTGCCGACAAAGGTGATTTGGCGAACCTTTCGGGGCTCGAGCCAACTGCTCTGGATCGTCGCGAAGCGCTGCTGCGTAAAAGTGAGAGACAGATTGGTGACGTCTTCGATTCCCGGCGTGAAATGGGCATTCCCTTGGCAATTCACGAATAATGGCGGCTCACCAAGCACGTGCTGAATGATCGAGAGATCATGTGGAGCCAAATCCCACGCAACATTGATGTCCGACTGGAAAAGCCCCAGATTCAGGCGTTGGCAATTGATGTATTTCAACTCGCCAATCCCACCCTCGGCGATGATCGACGCGATTTTTCGGACGGGGCTTGAATAGAGGTACGTGTGGCCGACCAGCAACACGAGGCACTGCTTCTTGGCGAGCGCGATGAGCTCCGCGCACTCCGCGGAAGACGAGGCCATCGGTTTCTCAACCAGCACATGCTTCCCAGCCAGCAAGGCCGCTTTAGCGAGGGCAAAGTGGCTCCTGACCGGTGTTGCAACGACCACTGCCTCGACACCAGGCGCTTCAAGCATGGTTGCAAAGTCCGTGAAGCACGATGCCTCAGGATAGAGGTCTTTCATCCGCGACAAACGACGGGCCTCAATATCACACAACGCGAGAACCCTCGAGCGGGGGTTGCGTTCGAAATTCCGCGCGAGATTCGGCCCCCAATAGCCGCAGCCCACGACGGCGATGCCCAGTGGATTACTCATGAACGATCCCCGATTCTTTGAGTTCCGGCAACACTCCTCGGGTCGGGCACCTTTCCCCCAGACCGAAGACGATTCGAATGACCACGCCGCCAGCGGCGACAGTCGCTGATTTGACAAAGCAACGCCAAAGGCGTCCGCAGGACGATCGACAAGTCGAGCAATGCCGAGAGTCGAACGGCATAATCGATATCCAACGCGACCATTTCCTCGAAAGTTGTGCGATTTTTCCCGCTGACCTGCCACAGACCAGTCATGCCGGGCAGGACCGAGAAACGGGAGCGCTGGGTCATACTAAAAAGCCCGAACTCACCCGGCAGGCAGGGGCGCGGTCCCACCAAACTCATTTCACCCAGAAGCACGTTGAGCAGTTGGGGGAGCTCATCGAGTCCGGAGACTCTCAAAAACCACGCGCCGGGAATCAGGCGATGATCACCGAGGCAATCGAGCTTCACCAGAGGCCTGCCAGATTCCACCAATTGCTCGACATGGGCCTGATGACCACTGGTTGCGGCACCGAGATGCATGCTGCGAAATTTGTAGAGCACGAAAGGTCGACCGCCGTAGCCGATCCGCTCCTGTCGAAACAGCGAAGGTCCGCGGGAAACCAGACGAATCCAACACGCCACCAACAGCAGGAGGGGGATAGAAATGGGGAGGGTTGCGATCACACAGGCAAGGTCCGCACAGCGCTTCCACGCTGGGAGAGGAAAAAGCGAACATACGTCATTCTCGCCAAAGCGACGATCCACCGCGACCGAGCGGATGCGACCTCGGGGCTCCGGCACGTTCAGACGCTGGCGCGCCCGCGCGACTCGCTGGGGAGCGCCGGAGGGAAATGATCGAGACATTGCCGGGCGGCGTTGCCTTTCATGGGGGGTGATTTTCATCCTTGGGGGGGATTGGGCGCTTGCGACTCCAAAGCTACCGCCCTTGGTCGCTTGGCTCTTTTCAGGGCCAAAACCTTGGGAGGGAGGGAACGGAGGATGATCTTCCAACGGCTGAAATCTTCACTGAAGCAAAAGCCTCCAAAGCGGTTCCAAGAAGAATCCGGGCCAGGGGCGATTCAACGACTCAAGAAGTCAGAACGAAGGAAGATGGGGGTCTGGGGGTTGGGGGGTGGAAAAAGACAGCGCGGCTAGAGAATCAGACCGGGATGAATTCACAAGAATTTATTATAACAAAAGCCGTATCTGAGGAACGCCATCGTCCATGCATGACACTTTTTATCAGGAATTTGAATATTTAACGCAGTTGTGGCGCCTCGACTTCAAAAAAAATCGCAGATCCCTGCCTTCATGGGGATCGCGCGACGTTCTCCGGCATCTCGATCAGGCCTCCTGCGACGGATTTCTTGAGGATTCAACCTAACACATCGCCATGTCTTGAACCCTTGCTCGAAGCCCCGAATGAGCACCAAAGACTATCTTCACCGATCAAAAAGTGACGCATTTAGCCATATCGACCAAGATCCAGCCCGATAAATCTTCTGAGAAACCTTTCGGGAGCGGCCACAGAGCCACGCGTCGCGGCAGCCGATTTCGGCGATCCTAAAAAGAAGCCAATACCCGCTACTCCCCTCAAAAGGAGTGACTTGAGTCTCTCCTCCACTCTTTTCGAGCCGTGGAATCATCTCTCCCGCCGATTCCAAAATGGAAGGAGCCATGACCCGTCCACCACTCGACGCATCAGAATTCGATGCGGAGACCGGTCGAGATCTGCCACTGCGACCAGTCGCGCTGGCCCTCACTGGTGACTGCGCGGATTGTGGAATCGAAGGAGGCGCGGTCCGAAAAAATCGGACAGCGGTAGGTCAGGTAGTAGTTCTGATACTCCTCCTTTGGCACCGTCGCCGATACCGTTCCGACCGCCTCATAATCCGCGATTCCAAAACCGGCACCCGCTTCCAAAGAGCCTTGGCCCAACTCCCGCACCAGGCCGGTTGTGAACGAAAGATCATTGACCTGATAATTCGAAAAGCCCGGGGAGGGAACTTTGGCATATCGCACCCCAATCCGCAGAATCCAATGATCTGCGAATCGATAATCGCCCGAAAGCCCTCCAACCAGCGACGGCTCCCAATCATCTCCCAAGCGAGAATTCCGCTCGAATTCAAGCCCGGCCGAACTTGCCAGACGCAGGCGATCCCGCGACTTGTAGCGGGCCTTCATAATCAGCGCGATGCCTTCGCGATCCCCGCTCGTGTCAGAGTCCGTCGCAGAATAACGCAGTGCTGGACCAACACTCAGCCGCTCGCTCGCGTCCCACAGTCCACCCAATTCGGTGATGTAGGCATCCGCCCCACCTTCCGCCCCGGTATCATAGTCTGTCATCACGGCATCCCAACGACTCAGCAGGCGGGTTCTCGGGCCGAGCTGATAGCCGCCATCGAACCCATAACTGAAAATCGAACCCTCGACGAAAGTGCCAGCGACTCGATCCGCAAGGGATCTCTCGCTGTAATCAACGTGCGCCGTCAAACTCGTCCGGTGGGTTTGCCACATGAACTCGAGAGCACCGCTATGATCGATCCCGTTGAACTCGGAGTGCTTCGCGTAGGCTAGCAGGGACGGCGCATAAGACGCCACGATCGAGAGCGGCGCGCTACTTTCGGGATCGGAACGATACGACATCCAAGGTGCCACCACCGTAGTCAGCTCGCTTTCGGGATCGTTCTCAGCGATGAAAAAGTTCGAATCGTAGGCCACATTGCTGGCCACACCAAAAGCAATGCCCCCCTTGATCGCATCGACACTCTCGAGCGGGAGGGACGAATCCACTGCCTCGTAAGTGCTCTGGCCCAGCTGCAGGGTGAAATCCTGAGCCCCTGGCAGCGATGCCACCGAAACGGCAGCAAAGAAGAAAGATGCCCAAGGCGGGATTGAGGAATGCGGACGGGGGAAAAGCATTCGGAAAATGAAATTTCGTGAAGTCATCACCGTTTCAAAATTGACCTTCAACTGTCAACCGCAATCAAAAGCACCGAGCCATATCAACAACGCAAATGCTGATATTAAATAACTATGAAATTGAGCTCGCACGAGATGACTGTTACCCAGATGACATCCGGGCCTTCGCGACCCTTCCGCAGCAGCGGCCTTGCACTCGTGCCTCGAAAACGCCACCCCCACGATAGGTTCGTCTTGGCACTTGGAACTTTCCCGATCCGGCGACAAACTTCGCGTCGTGCTTCCTTGGTTCCAGAACAATTGCTTTCCGCTCTACCTCGCTCCGATGGCCGGCGTCACCGACGTCGTCTTCAGGCAGATCTGCAAGGAACTCGGGGCGGACGTGATGGTCACCGAATTCGTGTCTGCGGAAGGAATCCTCCAGCGGGATGATCGGACGCGGAAGTACACCGAGTTCACCGATGAACAGCGGCCCGTCGGCGTCCAGCTATTCGGCGGAGACGGAGAGAGGATGGGCGAAGCCGCCAAGAAGGTGATCGACTGGAAACGCCCCGACTTCATCGACATCAACTTCGGCTGTCCGGTGAACAAAGTGGTCGCGAAAAATGGTGGGTCCTCCCTTTTGAAAGACTGCACGACCCTGGCCTCGGTGGCCACCGGTGTGGTCAAGGGCGTGGGCGACGCCGTTCCCGTCACCGCGAAAATCCGCATCGGCTGGGATGAAAAGACCATCAATGCGATGGACGTCTGCCGGATTCTCGAGGACTCCGGGATCCAAGCGATCGCCGTCCACGGCCGGACCCGCGCCCAAGGCTACGCGGGCGAAGCCAACTGGGAGGTCATCGATGCATGCGCGCGGGCCGTCGGGATTCCGGTAATCGGCAACGGCGACATCGCCAGTGGTCCCGATCTTGCTCGGCGCAAGCGCGAAACCGCGGTGTCAGGGGTCATGATCGGCCGCGCCGCGATGCAAAACCCTTGGGTATTCCGCGAGGCGAAGCAGCATCTCGCAACCGGCGAGGAAGCTCCTCCTGTGCCCGTCGAGGATCGCTGGGCCTTGGTGCTGCGACATTGTCGCTTGGCCGTGGATAGCACGAGATACGGCGCGGAACGTCACGCGATGATGTCGATGCGGGCCCGCCTGATGGCCTACTGCAAGGGATTTCCGGGAGCGAAGGAACTGCGGCAACGACTCGCTCGGGTCGAATCGGTCGCGGAAGTGGAAGACATCGCTGCCGACTCTCTCGCCTCCGCCAACTCTCCCGTGACAACCTGAGCGGAGTTGCAATTTCGGGTTTCCTTGGCAGGTCCGCCTGATAGTCTGCGTGCCATGGAAAGCCACGAAGTGCTCCGCAACGCATTCGCCAAGACCAGCCCGAAGGCCGTCGCCGCGGATCTCGGGATTTCGCTCTCCCTCGTTTACAAGTGGGCCGAAAAGCAAAGCGAAGACGGCAGTGGCAGCCGCAACCCGCTCGACCGGCTGCTTAAGATCATCGAACTGAGCGGAGACAGCGGCATTGTCGAATGGCTCTGCCAGCAAAGCGGCGGCTACTTCGTTCGGAATCCGCAGAGTTTTTGCGATGACGGCTACCAGTTGCTACCCGCGACCAACGAGATCATCGGCCAATTCTCTTCGCTGCTTCACAAAATTTCGGCCGCCGCCACCGATCACTCGATCAGCGCTGAAGAGGCCCGGGAAATCCGCGAGTTCTGGGACAAGCTGAAGAGCTACGCCGAAGGCTTCGTCCGCTGCTGCGAAGAGGGCGACTACGATCAAATGCTGCACATCCCGAAGCCCTCGCAAGGTCCCGCACGCTACGGTGCTTTGCGTTGATCAAGCATCCGCCGGCCCGGCGGGCAGCGCGGGAGTCGCGAGATAAGCCGTTGGATCGACCAAGCCAGCGAGCGCGAAGGCCTCGCGCCGCTCGACGCAGGTCCCGCAGGTGCCGCAGTGAACCTCGCCACCCTTGTAACAGGACCAAGTTTCGGCGAAGTTGATGCCAAGCTCGAAACCACGCCGCGCGATCGTCGCTTTATCCATATCGATGAACGGCCTCATCAGCTGAATCCTCGCGTAAGTCCCCTCCTCCATCGCCGACGCCATGGCCCGCATGAAAGGCTCGCGGCAGTCTGGATAAATCGCGTGATCCCCCGAGTGCGCCGCGATCGCCAAAGCCTCGGCTTCCACGCTCTCCGCGAAGCCACAGGCGGCTGCCAACATGATCCCGTTGCGGAAAGGCACCACGGTGCGCTTCATGTTGGCTTCGGCATAATGACCGTCGGGAATCTCTCCCCCACTGCGCAAAAGGTCAGACGCGAAGCAATCGTTCATGAAGCCGAGATCGATCACCCGATGCTCCACTCCCGCACGCCGGGCATGGAGCCGGGCGAAGGGTATTTCCGACGCATTGTGCTTTGATCCGTAATCAAAGGTCAAAGCAGCCACGACTTCATGGTCGCGGCCGACCTGGTGAAACGCAGTCACCGAGTCCATCCCGCCACTGAGCAGGACCACCGTCTTCATGCCTCGGGAAAGCGGGCTTCCGCCGTCAACTGGATCCCCCCGCGCGGAGCGAACCGACCATTGACGACGATCTCCAGCGGCTGCATCGCCGCCATCAAGTCATCGAGCACGCGATTGACGATTTCCTCATTGAAGGCCGGCAGATTGCGAAAAGAGGCGAGATAAAACTTCAGCGACTTCGTCTCGACGCAGCGCTCGCTCGGAACGTAGCGGATGACCAGATGAGCGGTATCCGGCTGTCCGGTGACAGGACAGAGCGAGGAAAATTCGGGGCAATCGAGGGTAATCCAGAAACGCCGGCCGGGACGGCAATTCGGAAACGTTTCCAAAGTGGCCTCGTCCGGACTGGCGGGCAGACGGTTTTCGGAGTGACCCAGAAGGGTGAGATCGGAGCTCGGCATCGCGGTGAGATTGACCGGCGCAGCCGCCGCTGTCGATCGTCGACTCGTCATCCTCAGGATCGCGGGCTCAGCGGTTCGGCACCATCGAGTAGAGCGCCATCGTCATGCAATAGGCCTCATCGGCACGCATCGTCTTCTTCTCGTGCCCCTGCCCCCAGGAGTCGGTGTAATAAATCTCCTCCGTCTCCGAATTGTAGCCAATGACCAACCTCATATGCCCGCCATGGCTCTGCGGAAGCCCCTCTTCCTTGAACATCCCGAGGTAGAGGGTCCAGCAGAGCGGGATGCCCTGATCGATGTATTCCTTGATCTTCCGGTTGAAGTGGGCGTAGCCGCCCTGCGTGCGCTTCATCTCGCGGAAGGTCTCCTTGTGGGCGACCGACCAAAAATGGCGGGGATCAATGATCCACTGATCGGGATCGACGTCGTAAGTCCCCACTCCCGCCGACTTGGCGGCGCGATTGTAGCCGCGGATATCTTTCTCCATCTGACGCTGGTCGAACTCGATGTGCTTTAGCGTCCGCAGATGAACCTTCCCGGTCACTTTCTGGAAGGCCTTCTCCATCTCATCGCCACTGGTTCCACCACGGCCGGTGTTCGCGATCTGGGCCATTTCGTGTTGATCCATCTCCGCCCCGAAATAGCGGGTCACCCGTTCGATCGATGCCACCACGCAATAGCCCTTTTGCCCTTGATCGACCATCGGGATGCCCTCAATCCATGTGAAGCCCTTCTCATCTTTGCGAACATTCGCCGCGAAAGACCCGCGACGAGCCATCCCGCGCGGTGCGTTCTTCGCCGCCGATAGAGAGGCAAGACGCAGCCGGATGAATTCAGCGCGCTTCTCGGAGCGATTCACGCTGCCCTCGAGCAGCAGCGCCGTGTCACCCTTGCGCCAAACCGAACCCTGAAGAGCCACGGCCCCGCGCTCGCGACGCGGCTCGGATCGAACACCCAGCTGCTGATCCAAAGCCGCCTTCCAGCGCGTCATTTTCTGATCGAAGTCATCGAGCGAGATCTCACCGTCGTCCCCACGATTGAATAAGGAAATGTTCGCCTCACTTACCTTGCCACCCCGCCCGCGGATCACGACTTCGCCCACGGGATGCCCCAGCAGTTGGAGTTTCCTCGCTTCGGCACGCAAGCCGTCACGATCGGATGACAGCCACGCGAAAGCGCCTGTCGCCGAATCTCCGCCCTGCAGCTCGGAGAGCGATCGCTGCCACAACTTCGCGTCGAAAAGAATCTCGTCGAGAGAAGCAGACTTCACATCATCCTTTGGTGCCGACGACGCGCCCTGTATGAACAGGAGCGCAAGCAGCAGGAACGCGAGTTTCATGAGCCCCAGACTGCCGAGATGAGCTGTGGGCTGTCGAACTCTTGTTGATGAAAAAAACCGATTCCGAAACCCCGGGAATCAATACCCAGCTTTCACCGAAAACTCCTGCCACGCGGTATTTTCCTCGAGATCGGTGACCGGTTCCGTCTGCCACACGATCCATCGGAAGCGCCCCAACGAGGCACCCGAAGGCGCACGCAAGGAAGCTGCGGTGAACGATGCCTCCGACAATGAGGCGGTGTCGAAGCTACCGAGCGGGGTGAACTTGCCGGCATCCGCGAGATTCCAACCGGGATCGGCCTCGGAGGAACTGCCATAGATGCTGACGCGCTGTCGCCCGCGGTTGCCATTCTGATTGTGAGACCACGAGTTCACCGCGGCGACCGACTTCGGCGCACCGAGGTCGAGCTTGTAGGCACCGAGTCGGACGCCGTTCGGGAAGACCGGGCCGTAATCCTGAGCGAGGCGGCCGTCACCGAGAACGGCGAGCGCCCTGTTACCGACCTCGCCACTGGCGGTGTAAGCAGCCGCGGGCGAGGGCATGGGGCCGAGCTTCCTGAAGTCTCCGGGGTCCTTGGCGGTCTCCGTACCGATGAAGGGCACGGACGCGAGTTCCATTTCGACGGGCTTTTGCCGCCGAAGGACAAGCAACTTCAGTGGCGCAGCGCCGACCGCGTTCAGCGCCGCAAAAAGATCATCGGTGCCCGACACCTTGCGACCATTCACGCGCTGGATGAGATCGTTCTCACGCAGACCGGCCATGGCGGCAGCGGAACCCGAAGGCACCTTGACGAGCTGCACGCCCCCATCGTCCTTGCTCGCCCCAAAGGCAGAAAACTCCTCGCCAACGAGGCCATGCAACGGCGCACCGAGCCAGAACAGCGGCAACTCCGCCTTCAGCCCACCACCGCCACTGACGATCCGGACTTCGGGGATCACCGGAGTCTTCGCAATCGCCTTGAGCGAGGGCTTCTTCACGCCAAAGCGGTCCATCGGGAAGTTCTTGAAGCTAATCTTCAAGGCCGGGGAGTCGTCGGCCACCCGGAAATCACCAGACGCGGGGTCGACAAACATCGGATCGCCCGCGAGCGAATGCGCGTCGCCACCCGCTCCGAGGTGAGCGGCACGATTCGCTTCACTCGTGAAAAAATTACGATCGACGAGCTTGGCCCATCCCTGCGGCTGGCCGATGGGAGCATGGCCTTTCATCACGATGTTCCGCTCGAAGGCGCTGGCCGAGTCATCGAACCAGACGTGCGGATGAAAGCCGCTGTTGACCAAGATATTGTTGTACGCCTTGCGGCCGAACCCCTCGCGGAACTTGAGTCCGCCGGCAAGAAGCAGGTTGTTGTAGATTTCGTAGTTCGAGGAACCGTCATCCAGGTCGATGTCCCAGCCGTGGTCACAACGCCAGCGACTGTTACGGATGATATTGGTCTCCACGACATCGAGATAGGGCAGCTTGGGGTCCTTCTTGATCTCTGCCTCCGCCGTTTCGCGGTGATTGGAGCTCCAAAATCGGTCGCGACCCCATGAATTAAAGGAACCGTGATCGTGGGTCTCGAGCACGGTATCGAAGACGTCGCAGCCTTCGATCAAGTGCCCGCCCCAAGTGCCCTCGCTGATATTGATTCCAGCACGGGCGCAGTCGTGAATCGTCGTATCGCGGACCACGATCCGGCGCGACATGGAGATCTGGACTCCAGCGGGCTGGCGCTCGACGCGGCCAATGCCATGGATCAGGCAGTCCTCGACCGTGGAGTCCGCGGGATAGTTGTCGGTCTTAGGGCCGGGCGTGCGGTCGATCTTCGAGATATCGTTGGTCTGGGCATATTCGAAAAGCGGATTGCGAACGGCAGCGGGATCGCCAACAAAGCAGACACCACTACCGCCTGCGTCGTGGATGTGACAACCCTTGATCAAGGTACGACGGTTGTAGTGGTTGACGAAAACCGCGTTGCCGCCGACCTGGTCGAAATCGCCGTCGAGGATTGCCACGTCCTCCGTGCCGGCGAGCAGGACCGCGCCGCCGCGGTAGATCGCCCAGTCGGAGCGCAGCAGCGGCTCACGGGTATCCATGAAAGTGCGGGCAGCATGGCGGAAGGTGAAGCCCTTGAGCGTCACGTGCCGGACCGGCTGCTTGGCCGAGCCTTGGAACTCAACCAGATGGCGCAAGCGAACAACTTCAACGGCGGCCTTGGAGAGGTCCACACCCACTTCCGGCATGAAGTGGAGCGTGTCGTTCGTGGCATCATGGAACCACTCACCCGGCGCATCGAGCTCCTCGAAAATGTTCTCCACCATGCGAAACTGGGCATGCATGCCCATCTGCCGATTGTTCTGCCAACCACCCTCGTAGGTCACATTCCCGTCCGATAAGGTGCCGGTGATGCGGTAATGGTAGCCACCCCAGCGACCAACGTGCATGGCATGAATGTAGCCACCTTTGGGATTGGCCCATTTCGCGGCGCGTTCTTTGGAAAAGGCATCCGCTGCGAAGCCCTGATAGGCCGCGGTCGTTTTGGCGGGATCGAAGTTCGGATAGCGGGCCATCCGCTGACGGATGCCGTCGATGAAAAGCTGGTCAATCTCGAGGTCGGCGGGGGTGAGGGCCTTGAAAACGCCGCCGCCGCGCGGCTGCCACTTCAGGTCGAGCCTGAGGCCGCCGCTGAGGACCGCCTTGCCCTCGTTGACGGCCCGATAGACGACCGGATGAGCGGCGGAGCCCGAGTCCTGCGGGGTGAGGACGAAAGTCTCCGGGAGGTAGTGGACACCATCGGCCACCCACACCGTCACCGCTTCCTTGCCGGCAAACTCGCGTGCCGCATCCCGGGCGGCGGCGAGGGTCCGAAAAGGCGCATCCGCTCCGCCGGGGTTTCGATCGTCACCCGCGGCGGAAACATGAAATTCCGCGGCGAGCGCATGCGCACTCAGAAGCGAGCAGGCAAAAATCAGTCCGCGTCTCGAACAAGCAGGCAGACGAAAAATGGAAACCAATGGGATGCGCATGACGAAGGAAACTTTAAGGGCGAAACGAGTTGAGATGAAACTGGAAACCATTCCGGGGAAAGTCGAGAGCACGAAACCACTCAGCGCAGACGCCCGGCGACCTCCTGAAAGAGAGCAAGGCTCTCAGCGGAACGGTGACCATCGTGGGTGATCTCAAGGTTGAAGATCGGCACGTGCTTGTGCGCGACGAATCCACGCAAGAGCTCGATCCACTCGCAGGCATTCCATTTCGGACTGGAAGGCGGTGGGCTTGTTCATCTCCCGGGCGTTGAAGCGGAACAGGCGCCCGGCGGAAGCGCTTGGAATTCATTGATGTTGATGGCGTTCGTTGCCTTCAGGATATTCAGCCGGACGGCCCGGGCCTTGACCGCGGGAATCGGGATTTCCTTATCGGGACCGATGCTGGTGCCGCGTGCGACCTCTTTCCAGACATCGCCCTGTTTGACCTCGATCGTGAACTCGCGAGTCTCCTTCCATTCGATTTCCGAAATCAGGAAAGAGCCAATTTCGCGCTCCGCGCCCAGATCAATTTCCAGCGATCCAGAGCGGGCGGCGTAGTCAGAAGACCAGCGGGTTTTCGGGTCGCCGTCGTTGGCGAGCTTCGCGTCATAACCGGGTTCGGCGAACTGGCTGGAGGCGTTGATCGGCTTGCCCTGTGCGAGGGAAGCCGGGCGGGTGAATGGCTTCCACTCCGGATGTTTGCCGAGCCAGTTGACGATGTCCTTCTTGCGCGATTCCGGGGTGACCTTCAGCGACACCAGTTTGCCGCCCTTGAGCGAGGCTTCGACCACGGTTTTGCCCGGGGCGTGGAGTTTAAAATCGACGTCCCACTCGGTCGGCCAGCCTCCAAACAGGTGCAACTTGCCGCACTTGCCCGGCTCGGGAGCGAGCAGCATTTCTTGAACGCCGGTCATCCCGGAACCGCCCCAATTGAAGTCGGGCAGCCAGTCGTGGCCGGGACCGAAGAAAGCGGGGAAGCGGGCCTGCGGAGCGGCGGTGTTCGCCATCTTGTAAATCGCACGCTGCTTGGCTTGCTCGGGCGAAGCCATCGAGGCAGCGTTGACGAGGTTCGCCATCCACGAATAGTCCTGTTTGCAGAGCCGTCCCCGCACTTCCGGGATGCTGTCCCAAGTGTCGCGCAAGAGCTGGATGCTATCCGGCCGGGTGATGCCGATGCGGCGATATGGCCAAGCGGCATAGTGCTCGATGGGTTCCCAGTGGTTGTTGCCCTTCGTGTAGGTCTTCGCAGGCAACACAGCCAAACGCCCCTGACGCCGCGCGGTCGGAATCGGCGGCAACACTTTCAAGAGCTTTTCACACCGCTCGCGCGCGGCGGCATCCAGACCGGGATAACGCAGGAGTCCCTCGCTCACAGCGAGTAAGCCACTCACCGCGTCCACCGGATTCGTGGCGTCACCCGCGTATTCCAAACCGTTGCTGGGATAAATCACCAGCTTGTCGTCATCGCCCAGCTCGCGGCCATTTCGCTGCTTACCCTGAGCTCGATAAAAGCTGTCGTAGAATCCTGCGACGCCCTGAATCCACGGCAGATCCTCCGAAAGATCGATGCCCAAGGTATCGTGCGCCTGAAGCGCCATCCAAGCATGCTCGAGCCCCATCGAAAAATGATAGGTCAGGTGTTCGGCACCGGTGAGACCATCCGGACGCGGACCCACCTCAGCGCTGCACAATCCCCAGATGTCAAGCGGCTCGACATAAACGGCACCCGCCGCTCCCTGGCGCTTGGCCCGGGAAAACGCGGCGGGTGAGCGATCGCGATAAAATTTTACCGATGGCGATAGCAGGTCGGCGTCGCCGTTGGCGAGGTTGGGCCACCCGAGCCAGCGCTGGTTCTGCGACATGAAACAACAGAACATCCACCGACGGAAATCCGGCGTGGACGGACCACCTTGGGAGATCGGCAGCTCGTCATTGTTGTTACCAGTGATCCGACCCGGCTTGTTGTCGGGAGTGAAAATACCTCCGTTAAAAAGAAAGGGTAGCTCTCCATCGCGGTTCGCCGCCAGCATGTAGCGGAACAACTGGTAATTCCGGCCGATCAAGAATCCCGCATCATCCTCCCCGGCCGCCGGATTAATCCTCACGTGCGAGCGCGACCAAAATTCCCGCCAACGCCGCACTTCATCGGCCTTGGCCATCTCGACAAAACCGGTTTTGAGAGCCGTTCGAGCCTCCGCACGCCACTGTTCCGGCGCAGCCCCGATCGCGGCATCGAGTCGCATCGCGATCCGCTGGGACCGGCGCGACAGGGTTTTTCCCGTCCAAGCCCTACCCTCCCAGAACTGCCACTGGACCGGGGATTCCACCACCTTGTCGATGCCGCCAGCGACGGCGATCGCCCCCCCGGAAACCCTCCGACTGGTGGCATCAAAGACGGCCGCTTTTTCAATTCCACGACCCTCGCCCAAACCAGCCACGTCAACTCCATGGTCGGCGTTACGATGCCACCAAACGAAGCCAGATTCGTCAGCCGAAATCCGATCAGCCTTCATCTCGGCTTCGCGAAACATGTCGAGCTTCAGCCCGCTCTTGTCACGATCTCGCCAAGTCGCGAAGGAGACTTCGAGCGGTTTCTCCCGGCCATGTTCCGACTCGTAAATGAGGGTCTCTCCGGCAAACCAAAGCGAGGCTTTGAAGTCTTCTTGAATGATCGAAATGGTGCCGGTGGCCGGGTCCAATTCCTGAACGAAACCGTCCTTCCCGAGCTCCACTTCTTGCGGAGTGATCCGAACACAGCCGAGCTTCAACAAACGACCGCGTTCGTCGAAAGCGCCGCCGTGAGCGAGATAGAGCCAAATGGAACCATCCTGGACCCATACGTTCGCACCCGCACCCATGCGGCCGGAGAGAGGCATCGAGTCCAGCGAGTCGATCGATGGCGTATCCCACCTCACCTTGTATCCTTCAAGCGGGCTGGCAAAGGTCGGCACCAAGGCAGCAACAACGAAAATGGGAATGATTGCTTTCATCGAAAAAACGGCCCGCACGGCTCCGCGCAGGAAGTATTGAGGGCCTCCCTTACGGTCAACAAAAGCGACTTATGTCAGCCCGGATCCACCTTTCCGATGCCTTGCGCGATGACTTGCCTGATCTTTCCGAAGGTCCCATCACCTGCAAGTCCGGCAGCCGGGGCTTGCCGCAGGGCTGTCCCCTCACTTTGATGCGCGCACCATGCGCCCCGGCCTGATTTTCGATCTCGATGGCACCCTCGTCGATTCCTTGCCAGGCATCGCCCACTCGCTGAACCGAGCCCTCGAAAAACTCGGACTCCCCGGGCACGACGAACCGCAGGTTCGTCGCTTCATCGGAAATGGCTCACTCGAACTCGCCCGCAGAGCCGTCCCCGAGGGCTCGCCGGACGCTCTCGCCTTGAAAGTGGAAGCCGCTTTCAAGCACGACTACGCCACCAGTTGGCAGGACGGCACCGCTCCCTATGCCGGAATTCCCGAATGCCTCGAAACCCTTGCTGCGGCGGGTTTTCCGCTCGCCGTACTCTCGAACAAACCTCACGCCTTCACCGTGGAAATCGTCGCGCACCTCTTTCCCGGCATCCCCTTCAGCCCGGTCTTCGGCCAACGCCCGGACATCCCGCGCAAACCCCATCCAGAGGCCGCCCTGCACATCGCCCGCCACTGGCGCTTGTCGCCCGAAAACTGCCGTTTCATCGGCGACTCGACCATCGACATGGCGACCGCCGATTCCGCCAAAATGCCAGCCATCGCGGTCACCTGGGGATACCACGATGCCCACTCTCTTCATCGCGCGGGCGCCAACCACCTGGTGGAAAATCCACAGGATCTTCTACCGGCCTGCGGCATCCACTGAGCATCAATCACATCGTCTCGTTCCGGGCAGGGACCGACATCAATTGCCTCGATTTTTCAAAGAACGAGGTGGCCAAGCCACATCATCTGGTTCAGCTTGTCAGGTGGATGAGGCGGCTCGGGCCGTCATTCATTCGCCCAACCAAAACAGGAGAATTGAGATGCAAACCGCAAATGTGAATCTGCCCATCACAGTCACCGTACGCCACGAAGCCGTGACCGACTCCCTGCGCGACTACGCCCAAAAGAAAATCGAGGGACTTCACCTCGACTACCCGCGAATCATCGAGGCAAAAGCCATTCTCGACGTTCAGAAAAATCGGCACATCGCCGAAATCATCCTTTTCTGCGCCAACCACATCACCATCGAGGCCCACACCGAAGGCAAAGACATGTATGCGGCCATCGACGAGACGATGGACAAAATCGCTCGCCGCATGCGCAAGCAAAAGACCCGCCTGCTGAAGAAAAACCGACCCCACCGCAACGAGTCGATCCGTCACCTCGACGAACGCTTCTTCAAAGAAGAAGTCCTCGACCACCCGGCGGAATCCGAACGCGATCCCGAACCCTTCATCGTCATGCCTGAAAATTACCGGCTCAAGACGATGTACAAAGAAGATGCCGTGATGGAACTCGAACTCTCCGACCGCCCCTTCGTCCTCTACAAAAGCGCACGACGCGGCTGCCTAACCATCATCTATCGCCGCAAGGACGGGGAATACGGCGCGATCGACATCAAAGAATAAGCCCCGGCTTGCGATTTCATGCCCGCCCCGGCCAAGGCTGAGGCGGGCTTTTTTCGTCCTTCCCGAGCGGATGCTACTCCACCTCGATCCATTTCCGCAGCTTGGTCGAAAGCAGCAGACATTGCACCGGCACACCACCAAAGGCCTTTGACAAAACCTGTCGATAGGCCGCCATCTGCCCCGAGTAGCGCTCGATCAACGCCTCCTCAGCCTGGACCGCGTCCGTCTTGAAATCGATCACCTCGACCCGCTCGACACCACCCGCGGCGTCACGGACGACGTGCAAGCGATCGACGATCCCGCTCAGCCATTTCCCGTCCAAAATCGCCTCCACCGCTTGCTCACGGAACAAATCCACATTCCGCCCCCCACGCTCGAAGCGCGAACGGATGTGCGAGACCACCAGCAAACCCGCCACCAAGCCGCCCGCCTCATCCTCAGGCAAGAGCGGCTGAATCTCGTCCACCCAGCCCACCGACTCAAAGACGGCATGCACCGCACTGCCAAAACGCATGCCCGTCGGCGACGAGACGATTCCCGAGGCCTCCTTCTTCGCGCCCGACGGTGTGGTACGCTCGAACCTCGCCACCACCGGCCCCAAAGCCGACGCAGTCTCCGGCTCGACCACCGCGACATTCCTGCCGCTCACCTTCTCATACCACGCTGCATCACCCGCCTCGTACAGGCTCACCCGCGTCTTCTCCCTCCACACAATCTCCCCGCCGGGCCCGCCTAACGCCGAGCGGATCCACAAATCAAAGCGACGCTCCGAACTCGGAGTCTTCGGTGCCTTGGGCAGCAACACGTAGGTCCCATACTTCGCACGCGTAAGCCCGACGTAGAGATTGCAAAACCGTTCGTAACACTGCTCCGCCGACCACGCTTCGAAGCGCTTCCCGAGCGACGTGTCAGCCTCCAACAATTTTTTCGCAGGAGCCAACAGAAGTCCCTCGATCCTGCCGTCCGCATCCTTGAATTCAAGCATGCCCGCCTTCGACGGATCATCGAAAGCGCCACCCGCTAGATCCGGCAGGACCACCATGTCGAATTCGAGCCCCTTCGCCTTGTGCACCGTCATCACCTGCAAGGCCCCCTCGGCGGAATACTCACGCTGCTTCAGTGCCTCCAGCCGCGCCACCCAGCCATCGAACTCCCGACTACCAGATTCATCGTAGTCCAGCGCCGCACGCAGGATGCCCGCCAGCCGCTCTTCCAAAAAGACATTCAAAACTCCGCTCGCCCGCAAACCGTCGACCAACCCGGACAAGAGGCCCGCCATTCCAGAAGCCAGAACCCGCTCACGGCAAGCATGCCAGCAATCGACGTCTTCGATGCCCCAGCCACGCAAGACCGATGCCAAAGGCGAAGCCATGACATGCGCTGCTGCGAACCTATCCGCCGGATGCGAAAGCCAACGGAACAAATCCAATAAAGCCAGACCCAAAGGATTGTCCTGCGCCAATTCCACTTCCGCATCCATCTCCACCGGCATCCCCGGAAACTCCTGACGCAAGAAATCCACCATCTTCCTCGCCTTCGCATTCGATCGCACCAACACCACACAACTCAGACCGCGCTCGATCGGGCGGACCTCGGCCAGCAAATCGCGCAAAGCTCCCTCCACGCCGCCCGCTTCATCATCGTCCTCACTCTCCGTTTCATCGGTATCCACCACCACCGCATAACCCGCCAGCGGAGCTCCACGCGATGCGCTACGATGAACGCCGTATTTCCATCGATCCACCGCCGCGTCCGGAAAACGCCCGCGCATCGTCTCGGGATCGCAGACGAGATTCACCAAATCCAAGACCTCCTGCGCGGAGCGCCACGATGTCTCCATCGTCCACGGAAGCATCCGCTCCGACCAACCCGGCCGCGCCAGCAGATCATCGAACAAACGCGGTTCGCCCCCGCGCCAACCGTAAATGCCCTGCTTGGCATCACCCACCACGAACAAGGACCGTTCACCATCCGGGTCCAAGGTCGCCTCATCCAGCAAGCCTTCCAGCACCTCCCATTGAGTGCGGCTGGTATCCTGGAACTCGTCGAGCATCCACTGCCGGTAACGCGCGTCCAGGCGGGACTCGATCTTTCCCCGCCCCTCGGTCGTCAACCCGCCATCCGCCAGCAAACGCGTGACATCCGCAAAACCCAAACGCCCACGCCGCCGAACCTCCGTGCCATAGATCGACTCATAAGCCCAAAGCAGCGACCACAAGCCAAGCGTCCGCGTTGCACGAACCTCGATCTCCGCCCGCAGGTAACCGCCGATCAACCGAACCATCGCCACCCCCAGCGGCCCGGAAATCCGGTGCTCTATCCTCGAATAAAGATCCGTCGCCGAACCGCCGGCCAAGTCTTCCAACAAGCCAAGCATCCGATCCACCGCCGTCGGGACCTTGCGCCCGTCACCCGCCGCATAATTCGCGAACCACTCGACCGCGCTCTCCCAGCCCTTGACCCAGGTCGCATGCGGCCGCTTGTCCACCTCCACCGTATCCAAAAGGTCCAGCACCTCGCGCGCGGCCCCCGCGAAATCCTCCACCATCGGCCATGGACAGCCATCCGGCCAGATCAGCTCGAGATTCCCCCACTGCCCCTGCTCCGGTGCGGAAAGGTAACGCTGATGATGCTGCTCCAGGAACTCATCCAGCAAATCGCAAAGCCGGTTGTGCTCCTTGCCGTGCGTCGCCAAACGGAAAGCCCCCAGAAAAGCTTCACGCTGCCGCTCCGGCACTTCGCGAAAAATTCTCGCCAACACCTGCGACTGCTCCACCTGCATCGCGTCCTGCTCTAACAACTGGAACTCCGCCAGCCCGAGCTCATAGGGAAACCGCTTGGCAATCCTCACGAAAAAACTGTCCAGCGTCCCGAGTGACACCCGATGCAGCTCCGCCGTCAATTTCTCCAGCATCGCTTGGAAAGCCGCGAGATCCGGCATCACCACTCCTTCCTTGCAAAACAAAGCGGGCATCCCGGTCACAGGATCACCCAACAAAGTCCCGGACAGCTCCGCCGCCAACCTGGCCGCCCGCTTTGCGTCCAACGAACCCTCCGCCAGACGCGAAAGAATCCGATCCGCGAACTCGCCCGCCGCCTTGCGGGTGAACGTCAACGCGATCAACTCCGAGGGCTCGGCCCCCGCCGCCAGCAAGGCGAGGAAGCGATTCGACAATTGGAAGGTTTTCCCCGAACCCGCCGACGCCCGGATCATCAGGCTCTGCATGCTCACGCCTCCCCCCTTTCCAAGCTCCAAGCCAGTTCTTTCGCCTTCATATCCTCGATCAATGCCCCCATCACCGCTTCCTCCAAACCATCGGGTGCCAGCAGCGCGAAATCATCGTTGCGCAATTCCTGACCACCCAGTGCCACCGGCGGCCAGTGGACGCTCCGTCGTAAGGCCCCAATCACGCCGCCCGCCCACTCCATCGCGCATTCCAGCCTCTCGGACTCGAAGTCCTCCCACATCTGAAATCCCACCTCACCCAAGGTCGCCGGCAGGTTCACATAGCCCATCGCCGGCGGATCATCCAATTTCAGCCACTGCTGGACGAAGGCCGCATAGAGCGGCAGCTGCACATTCTTCCACACCTCGTCGGCACCTTTCGCAGCAGGCATCGTCGGCCCGAAGGTCGATCGCTTCTCGGAAAACTTCCGCAAATGCGCTGCCCGCGGAGCCTCCGCCCGCGCCGCGGTTTTGTAGTCCAGAACCCGCCAACCATGCTGCGGATGGAAATCCACCCGGTCGATCTGCATCGATACCGCCTGCCCATCGATCTCCCACGGCAGTTCGTTCCCCACCTTCAGCTCCACATACCGCGTCCGCCAACCCCGCGCCCGTTCCGCCACTTCCACGCTGGCGAAGCGCTCCATCCTCGACCGCGCCGCTTCGCGCTGGACCAGAATCGGCAAGGACCAATCCCCGCCGTAC
Organism: Verrucomicrobiota bacterium; assembly: GCA_004293445.1. Taxonomy (GTDB): domain Bacteria; phylum Verrucomicrobiota; class Verrucomicrobiia; order Verrucomicrobiales; family Akkermansiaceae; genus Haloferula. Next base: position 83,004 of record RDYP01000010.1, read on the forward strand.
TTCGCCAACCACCGATCCACTTTCTCCCACAGAAAATCCCGCAATTCCCGCGCATCCAACACTTCCCGCATCGCCTCGTCCCGCCCCATCTGCTCCAACACCCCGTGGCACAGATTGCCGAAATCCCGCGCATCCATCTCCATCTTCGCCGCATCGTGACGATCCCAATTCAACATCCGCTTCAGATAAAAACGAAACGGGCAATGAAGGTAGTCGCGGATCGCCGACGGACTGAGCTTTCTCCGACCATCCAAATACGGTTTTACTTCCCCCGAAAACGTCAGCTTCCAATCGCCCCGCGCCCACGCGGCCAGACGACGCGCCCCTGAGGAGGGACTGCCCGAAAGCTCCCTGACCCTCTCCGCCAACTCGACACCTCTCGCTGCCAACAGAAGGCGCGATGGCCGCCGCGGTTCCCCGGACGCATCGACTTTTGCCACGATGACCTCCAGCTCACGGGAAGCCGCGAAAGAATGAAACAAATAGGCGTCCCGCGCATGACGACCCTCCGCGTCGCGCAAACCGAGTTGCTTCCTCACTCCATCCGGCAGGAAGGCATCGTCCAAACTGCCATCCGGCACGCAACCCTCGTGCATCCCCGCCAGCACCATCCGCCGCCCGCGGGTATGCGAAAGCTCCAGCCATCCGGATAGATCAATCCCAGCGAGCTCGCGACCTGCGGCAGATCGAAGGGTATCGATCGATGACAGCACCAGTTCCAGCGCCTCGCCGGGGCCCTCCAACAAACCACGCGCCTCCAAACGCTTCACCGGCTCCACCGCCTCCGCCAAGGCCGCCAAAAGCTGACCCTCCGCCCCGTCGTCCATTGCTCCCATCTCGTCCACCCACGCGGCAAGCGCCTCACCCGACTTCCCCGGCGCAAAGCGATCCCGCCACGAAAGACACCAGTCTAGGACCTCCGCCAGCTTCACCCCACCCTCGCTCGAACGCTCCACCGGACCGGCGCATAGCTCCCTCACCCACGACACGCGATCCGGTAAATGCCTCGCTTCCAAGCCATCCAAACACCCCAAGGCACCATGCATTTCAGGCCCACCAAACAGCTTCGCCAACAGAGGATTGCGCAGAATCCCCGCCGCCGCATCCCAACGATCTGCGCGCCGCGCCAGGCCCGCGAAACCCTCCAACATCAAGGTCATCGGTCGCCCTGCCGCCCGGCCCTCCGGATTCCATGCAGGCCAACCCGCATCCCCGAAGGCCGCCTCCAAAGCCGGACCGCACGCTGGATCACAAAGCCCCATCGCCACCTCATCGCTTGCGAGACCCGAACAGCACGCCACCGCCTTGTCCGCCAATTCCGATGGCCCGGCCACCATGTGAACCCGCTCTCGCTCGACCGGGGTCCGTCGACCGATCCACGACACCAGCGGCCGACCCCATTGATCAAAAGCCCCAGCCTCCGACTCCGGCGCGTGAATCAAGACACGGACCGGCTCGCTCAGTCGCTTCCAGACCTCGAGAGCCAAAGGCACGGGATCCGGCACCCCGCCGATCACCACTTCTTCAATTCCCCGCTGCACGATGAATTCCGCCGCCGCCCTCAGCTTCGCCATCAAAGGGTCCTCCATGCCCCAACGGGTGAAACGCGCCATCACCCGATTCTCAATCTCCACCAAATCCACCCAACGATCCCTCTCGGGACTCAAGGCCGCGGCATCAGCGAACGAGCGCCCGCCCTCCGCCAAGGCGTTCCGCACCTTCTCCAACTCCCGTGCCACTCCCGACGCCCACGAGAACGAACGCTCCACCGGCTCCACCGGAAACAAGGCGGCCGCATCCCGCCTTCCCAAGCCCCGCAACACATCGATCCATGCGAAACGCGCTTCGATCGATGACGCTACTCTGTCCTCCTCCGCCGGACGGAAGAAAAACTCCGGTGTCACCACCTTCGGCGCCAACAAAGCGCCCGCAGCCGTCGCCAATCCCTCGCGCAAAACACGGCCCGCCTGTGCCGTCGGAACCACCACCAGCATTCCCGGCAAACGCTCGCGACGCGCCAAAAGCCACTCCACCAGCAATCCGCAAAGAGGCCGCTCCCAACCCAAAAACACATGTTCCACCATGGACACCTCTCATGCCCTCCCGCAGACGGGGGCGAAAGCAAAAGTTTGCAAATCTAGGCTGGGCCCGCAAATGTCCCACCCCCACCCCTTCAGGCCTCTGCCTTGCGCTCGAATTCCGCCTTCGATGCCTTGCGCGCCTCTGCCACGAAGTGGTTGCACGCTTCACGACAGCGCAGAGGAATCGCCGCAGCCCGGTCGATCTCGCCCACCACACCGTCAAAGCGGCTGGCCTCGCTGTCCTCCAAGGGAGTCTGCGCATCCAAGCCCCACAGGATTTTCTTCACGCAGCAGTTCCCGGGACCGCAGACCTCCCTTACCAAGGCCTGCGCGCCCGCATCGCTCAGATTCCGGGCGAACCGATACATCCCCGTCTGGCGATTGAGCTTGTCCCGCAGGGACTCGATCTCCAGGCGGCCATCCACCGCCGCGAAATGCATCCCGACATTCGCCGGGTAAAACGCATCCAGCGCCTGCAACAGCTCTTCCGCCGACGCCAAGTGGAGCCGCCAACCACGCCGCAAGCTCAGTTCGCCCTTGGTGAAACGATAGTGCCCGTCTTCCGCCCAAGTCGAAATCCCGCGCGCCGCAGCCGGCCCCTCGTGGACCTCAAGCGCCGCGAAATCGCCCGCCTCGTCATCCATATGGCACAGCACGAAAGGGACCCCCGCCCGGTCGGGTAGGATGGCGATTTGACCGATACGGCGGACACCGTCGGCAACGGCTCGGGAAAGGCGCTCAGCGAGGATCATGGTATTTCGCGTCAAAGTCGGAAACTTGGTCGAGGATCACGTCAGCGATAAGCCGCTCGGTCCCGATGGCGGATGAGTAGTAGAGGGTCTTCCCACGCAGAGCATGCGGATTCTGTCGGAACACCTCGCGCTGGCTGGCGGCCTCGCCCGGTTCGGACTCGATCCCCAGCAGCACTGGAATGTCCTGATAGCTGTGCAGCCCGTCCGCGATGAAAAAGGGCACCACGACCACGTTCGGCGTTGTCGCCAGCTTGTCCCAGTCCGCGATGAAAGGCTGCTCTTCCATGTAGGCGTCCAAGACCTCGGCGTAGCCCGCTCCCGAAGCCTTGATGCGATCGGCCTGATCCTTCACCGCCTTCGTCGAGTTCTGATTAAGACCCGTCCCGTGACCCACGATGAACAGCGTGGTGAGCGCCGGATCGGCGTCCGGTGCGACCTCCCGCGCCCGCCGCAGTAGCAAACCGGTCATCGACGCGTGAACCCCCACCGGCAGCGTGTAGTGCCAAGTCTTCCCACCCTTCACCGTCGTCGGCCCCTCAAGGTGCAGCTCCCGCGGAATCACGTCCTGTGTGAAGTAGCCCTCACTGATGAAATCCGGCACCACATAAACCTCGTCGCGGTCGATCATGTACCCCGCTTCGCGCATCGAGGGCTCTTCCTTCCAGAAACAACAGTGCACTTCGCCAAACAAACCCCGACGCCGGATCTCGTCAGCATGATCGAAGTAAGGCGTCGATGAATCCGGGTTCTCGGTCGAACCGTGGCCGACGATCAACAACGCGGCATCCGGCTTGGGCGTGAAAGGCATGCCCCAAAGTGCGCGGCACCAGCCTCCGCGCAAGCCCCCTCTTTCGTTGGCACTTGGATACTCCGGGCAAAAAAGCCATTCTCCGCGCCGTGCTGCCCACCCTCGACCTCTGGATCGACCCCATTCCCCGCGACGGCCCGGAGAACATGGCCATCGACGACTGGTTGGCCGAAAACGCCGATACCCCCGTCCTCCGCAGCTACCGCTGGACCCCCGACTGGGGCAGCCTCGGCTATTTCGTGAAAGCCGCCACCCTTCCCCCAAATGGCCTGCGCTGGGTCCGCCGCCCCACCGGCGGCGGGATCGTCGATCACCGCGCAGACTGGACCTACACGCTATTCATCCCCAACGGCTTCGGACTCGCCGAAGCCAAAGGCGCGGAAAGCTATCGCGTCATCCACAGCGCCCTCGTCACAGCCCTCCGGGCGGGGGGGATCGATGCCCAGCTCGCGGGATCCCAGCCCAGCACGCCTGGCGGCGAGTGCTTTCGTCATGCTGTCGAATTCGACGTCATCACCCCCGACGCGCGAAAAATCGCGGGCGCGGGCCAGCGCCGCAACCGACACGGCCTCCTCCACCAAGGCTCCGTCGCCACCCCCTCTCCCATCCCCCTCGAACTCGCCGCCTCGCTCTCGGAAATCGTCACCCCAAAAAAGGTCTCCCCCCCCATCTCATTCATCGCCGAGCAAATCCAGGACCGCTACGGCCGCAGCGAATGGACCCTCCGCCGCTAAACCATTAAGAATCAGGGATACTTATGTCCCGCACCCACAGCCAAAGCTCCCAAATTCAGGCCATAGGCCAGTCATCCATTCTTCCGGGGAGCACACGCGCCCTCGCGTGTCGTTTCCGGCGCCCCCGCCGGAAACCGGCCCGAGCCCACCCCAAAAACCGCCGCCACTCAGCCCACTCCCGCCCCCTCCCGAAGCGCAACCACTTGCACCTCAAAAAGCCCAAATCCGCCCGATTCCCCAAGTCCCCCAATCAATCCATCAACCAACTTATTTTCAGCGGATTACCGCTTTTAAACTAACTGCATGCCTGGCATTTTTTTATGGTTACCCATTGGCTATCCGATCTTTACCGCTTGTGCCTTGCTTGAGGTCATGCTTGGCAAGACGCCAGATCGGCGGCAACTGCTCAATGCGGCACCCTGCCACTCCGGTGACTGTCGAGGTCGAGATTCATCCAAACTCAAACCATCGTAGTTTTCGCGGAATCTTGCTTCCGCACGATTGGCAAACCCACAGGCCGTCGCGCTTCATCATAAAATGAGCACCCGCCAGAATCACTGGAATTCCAAGAATCAGGCCGACTCCCGTGAGGCAAAGCAGCACGCCAACAACCAGAACCAAACAGCCGCCCGCACCACCTTTCGATTCGCTGCTTCGATGCATAGGCGACTTACAGATAGGGCAAAATAGACCATGCGCTGCGGGCTGAACAGCATCTTTTCTCGGCTCGGGAATCGGAGGGGGGGCAATTTCCTTGACTGGCTTTGGCTGGCGATCCTTCAGTGGCGGGAGGGTCTTGCGCTCTTTCATTTGGTTGGCCTACTTCAAATTGTTCACCTGGTCGAGATGATGTGCGGTGTCGGTTCTGCTTCCCTGCTTCATTGTCGTCAGTATGCCTTGCTGGCTTTCGTCGAGGTGTCCGCCACCGCCTCCAGCGTCCACGCCAAGGGCCTCCAGCGGATCTGGTGGTAACTTGGTCCCCGCTACCGGCAGAGACGCTGTAGAATCGCTATCAGTACAGCGGCGAGAATGCGGTAATCTACAGTGGGATTTGTGGCGATTAGAACTCAGAGCTTTCTTACCGGAAGGATCTTAACATGGCTGTCGTTGTAATAGATTTTCAAATCGGTGTATCCGTTGTCCTTCAAATGCTTCAGCACTATGGAATTTTTGATCTTCTCGACGAACTTGTCCGCGTGCTCCTCAACATGGGATTTGTGCAGAATTACTCTCATCGTTTTGGTGTCGATTGACTCGACAATGCAATCAATCGAGGTGGACTTAATGAGTATTTTTTCGATCTTGAGATCTGCCTTGGTGCCGCAACCGATTGGATTGACTGCGTAAGGGTCCTCGGCAGCGTTCGCGCTAAAAGTAGTCAGACACAGGCCTGCAACGAAGCACAGGATCCCGAACGCAGTTTTCATTTTATTCATCATATCGAACGAGTGACGAAACGTGGACTGGTTGGCAAGTTTGATTTCGATGTCATGTCTTTCCACAAGGAAGCCCGCCCCGGTTCTCTAACAGCCTGTTGAAAAACCCTTCCTGATCTGCTTCGCTTCGCGGCGAGCATGTTCAAATAAAATGCCAGGCATAAAGTCACTTGACGCCACACGATCCTCCTGCTTTCCTGCTAGTCGACAACCTTCTGAACTCATGGATACCAGTGACTTGCCGGATCTCGATCCACTCCAGAAAATCACCCTCCCGACGGCTTCAGCGCCGGGGCGGATAGAGCGGCTCGGACGCTCGATGAAGCGGGGACGCAGGCGCTTGCTCGGTCAGTTCGGCGGCGAAAACTCGGGCGGTCAGGCATATCATGTGATGAGCCGCACCGCCGGCGGGGTGATGCTTTTCGGCAATACCGAAAAGGAGGCCTTCCGCCGCCTCCTGTGGCGCATGTCGAAATTCTCGGGCGTCGAAATCCTCACCTACGCCCTAATGGACAATCACTTCCACCTCCTCGTAAAGATCCCCGAACGGGCGAAATTCCTCAAGCGCTTCGAGGGCGAAGGCGGAGAGGAACGCCTCCTGCAACACCTCGCCCTCCTTTATTCACAGGCCTTCATTAGCGCGCTGCGACTGGAGCTGGCACGCGTCCGCGAGGCAGGCCGGGCGGAGGAAGCCGAGGCGATACTGGATAGCTTCCGCAAGCGCTTCTGCGACCTCTCCTCCTTCGTCAAGGAACTGAAGGAACGCTTCTCCCGATGGTTCAACAAGCACCACTCCCGCCGGGGAACCCTGTGGATGGACCGCTTCAAAAGCGTGCTGGTGGAAGACGGCGAGGCACTCCGGACCATGGCGCTTTACATCGATCTGAACCCCGTCCGAGCCGGACTGGTGGAAGATCCGAAGGACTATCGCTGGACCGGCTACGGCGAGGCGATGGGGGGCAGCAAGCGCGCACGTCGCGGCCTGTGCCGGGTGATGGAGACACCCTTGGACTCGTGGGAGGAAAAGCGGGGCGCACTGACTCCAGCGGAGGCTTATCGCTGCTGGTTATTCGGAGAAGGCTTGACGACGGAAGGGGCGGAAAGCGTGAAAACGAGAGCCGATTCGGGCATCTCATCGACCACTTCGGGATTCCACTCGCCTGCTCCGAGGAAGGGATTTGCGAGGGATGAAGTGGAATCCGTGCTGAAGAACGGCGGAAAAGTCAGCCGTGCAGAGTTACTGCGTTGTCAGGTCCGCTGGTTCAGCGATGGCGTGGCGATCGGCAGCAAGGCCTTCGTCGAGGGCGTGTTCCATCGCTGCCGCGAGCACTTCGGACCGAAACGAAAGAACGGCGCGCGGCGTGTTCGTGAGGACCAAGCCGGCACTCTCCACGCCCTGCGCCAGCTGAGGGTCCGAACGCTGGGGTGATGACCGTGAAAAGACCCGGAGCACGGAATCGCAATTCGGCCATTTTGCAGCGGCGGACACGCCCCCGATTCCGCTCATTCAGAAAAGAAAGCGCATTCGAAATCGACCAAACCCGCTCAAACAGGGGGCCAATCGAAGAATTTCACGAAGAAAAACGCGGCACTCATGGCATTCGCAGGCTTTCCTCTTGCATCCCCGGTCCAAGCACCCAATGGTCCCGCCCGTCACGGGGCGTAGCTCAGCCTGGTAGAGCGCCTGCTTTGGGAGCAGGATGTCGTCAGTTCGAATCTGGCCGCCCCGACCAATTTCTTTTCGAACTTGGTTTCAGGCATTAAGATCGGGTCTACACCAAAGATTGGGGAGGAGGCGATTTTTTGGTTTCAGCGAGTGGGTTGATAGCTGGGGTTCATGGGTCTACACCAAAGATTGGGGAGGAGGCGATTTTTTGGTTTCAGCGAGTGGGTTGATAGCTGGGGTTCATCCGCACTGGGCGATCACGCGCAGGCG
>RDYP01000029.1 GCA_004293445.1 Verrucomicrobiota bacterium
AAGGGCGGAAACCAAGCGAAACGAAACCAAGCCAACCGACCTGCCACACCCTAACTAAAATCCGCCCGGCACTGGCTCCGCGGACAGGACCACTTCAGTTGTGAAGTCAACTCGCCTAGCTTGTTGGTCTCGATGGGCTTTGAGGGCTGACTAGATTACCCCTTGCATGGAGAATCGGTTATCATTAACTGCGAGGCGTTCACTGAACGGCATTCGCGACTTTTAGCTGGACGAGGTCCTTCGGAATTCTTAAACAATTTTCGATAGGCATTGTTCCGCTCCTGAAAAGTCAGTGGGATGCCGACCGTGAAGCCCAGAAATTTCAAGCTTTGCTTTGGAGCGACTGGGTTAGCAGCAACCGAACAACCAATACCAAGATGCGCAAACACACCAAATACGTCGGTGCCCTGGCCGCTGCCTCCGCCCTTGTGGCTGGCTACGCCTCGGCTGAAATCGAAGGCGAAGTTCATGTTGGCTACAGCAGCCAGTATGAATTCCGTTTCGTTGACCTCGGCAGCGACCTGATCGAAGCCGGTGTCGACCTCTCCTACGAACTCAGCGAAGGACTTGGCGTCAGCGCCGGTGCTTGGTATGGTTCCGTGAATGATTCGCAAACCGCTGGAAGCAGCTTCAACGAGCTGGATCTCTACGGTGCAGTGAGCAAAGAGCTCGGTCCAATTGCTCTCGAGCTTGGTTACATCTACTACGGGATCCAAGATACCCCGGGTACTTTGGACACCCAAGAAGTGTATCTCTCGGCTTCGGGCGAAGTGATTTGGGGTCTCACCGCTGGTGCGACTCTCTTCTATGACTTCGACTCCAACAACGGTGCCTATCTCCAGCCTGAGCTCAGCAAGTCGTTCGAGCTCAGCGAGTGCATCTCGCTTGATCTTTCGAGCGGTGTCGGCATCGCCAACGGCCACGGCCTCCAGCTCTCGGATGTCGTTGGAAGCAATGGCACCGCCGATGGTTTCCAAGGTTGGTACGTCAAAGCGGAGCTTCCTTGGGAAGTGCGCGAGGGTGTGACCCTTGCTCCCTACGTGAAGTACACCGACGCCGACAACAAGCTCGTCTCCGATACTCCACTTGTGGCTGCCACTGGTACCCAGGGTGGTCGTGAGCATCTCGTTGCTGGCGTGAAGCTCGCTGTTGGTTTCTAATTCCCGTCGGGTTTTCGAACCTCGATTTCCGGGCGGTCGCGGCAACGCGGCCGCCCTTTTTTATTTCGAGTAGCCGGAGTGGGTTGGTATGGCGTCTGCTAATCATGGTGTGAACAAAGCGAGATAATTTCATACTCGCTGGTTCCATGAATTCCAACTCATCACGCCATGAAATCGCTACCGTATCTCCGATCCGCACTTGCCGGACTGCTTTTTGTTTCCGGGGTGGCCCGGGCTGATTCTTTGAAAATCGCTTATTCTGATTGGCCCGGCTGGGTGGCGTGGGAGATTGCGATTCAGAAGGGCTGGTTCAAAGAGGAGGGTGTGGATGTGAAATTCGAGTGGTTCGATTACGTTCCGTCGATGGATGCCTACGTCGCTGGTAAGGTGGATGCGGTATGCATGACCAATGGCGATGCCCTAGTGACGGGCGCTACGGGCAAGCCGTCGGTAGGGATCATCCTCAACGATTTTTCCAACGGCAATGACATGATTGTGGCAGCGCCGGGTATTGAATCGATGAAGGATTTGAAGGGGAAAAAAGTGGGATTGGAAGAGGGCTTCGTCTCCCACTTACTTCTTCTAACAGGAATGAAAGAGGCCGGTTTATTGCCCGAAGACGTGAGCATCGTGAACACTCCGACCAACGAAACGCCACAGGTTCTCGCTTCGAAGGCGGTCGACGCGATCAGTGCGTGGCAGCCGAATTCCGGCCAGGCGCTCAAGGTTTTGCCGGGTTCCAAGCCCTTGTTTACTTCGGCCGATGCTCCAGGAATCATCTACGATCTTCTCTACGTCTCGCCCGAAAGCCTCGAAAAGAACAAGGCGGAGTGGTCGAAGGTTGTGAAGGTCTGGTATCGGATCGCCGATTACATTCGCGATGAGGAGAATCTCGACGAGGTGCTCAAAATTCTTTCCTCGCGGGTCAAAATCTCACCTGAAGAATACGAGCCGTTCTTAAAAGGAACTTACATTTTGACCCTAGACGAGGCGCTCAAGCGTTGGGAGAAGGGTGAAGGGATGGTCAGCGTTTACGGTTCTTCAAAGCTAGTCGATGACTTCAATCTGAAGTTCGAAGTTTACGAAAAAAGTCAGGACCCCTCCAAATACCTTGATCCTTCGCTGACCAAGGCACTTGCCGCTGAGCAGTCAGAGTAACACAAGGAAGTGACTTTTGTTTTTTGTGTCTTTTCCCGTCGCATCGGGTTGGCCCGGTGCGACAACTCCTCCGATTCCGCTCGCGTCAATGTCGCGTCCTTCATTTCTTAAAGATTGGTTTTTGGTTCGCCGGGACCTTCCACAGGTGAGGCGGGTCTTGCTGACGGTGGCATCGTTCGTATTGCCCCTGATGCTATGGAGCGTGATTTCTTACGTGCCGTGGATCTGGCATCCGGATATCGAAATCGAACTTTCGGCAGAAAGGGAGGGCGTCACGACAGTTTTTACCGCCGGTGACCACGTGAGTCGTGAGTTTTTTCCACAATTGGTTGAGGCGGTTCGGCTTGAGAACGCCTCTGTTTTGCAGGCTAGAGCCGCGGGAAAACCGGAACAGGGTGCGAGACGCAAAAATCAGAAGCTGTTGCGCCAGCTAGCACCTGTTGCGATCGGACATGGATGGCTGCTTCATCATGATGCTCAGAACGATCGGGTGCTTTATCACCTGTGGCGCGATCTTGCTTCGGGTACGAAAATTTCGGCTTCGCCGGTATTGAGCGAGGAAAATCTTGGTATTATCCGGCAGAATTGGGCGCTGCTTGCCGAGCGGTCAGCCGATTTCTCATTCCGAGCATTGCCGGATGAGCCATTGCTTAAGATTGTCCCTCAGGGAAGGCCTGCAAACCCGGTCTATCTGCCTGCCCCTCATGAGGTTGTTCGTGCCGGGCTTCGCGATTTTTCGGCTGAGGTTCCCGAAGGTGAGGCCAGCATGGGAGATCGCTATCGCAAATCGTTGCGGGTTATTTTCATGGGTTTCCTCTGGGCCTGTCTCATCGGTATTCCGCTGGGTATCCTATGTGGCGTCTTTGATTTCTTCTCAAAGCTGTTCGAGCCCTTTGTCGACTTCTTCCGCTACATGCCAGCGCCGACTTTTAGCACCTTGCTGGTCGCGGTGTTGTTGGCCGGCGATGCGCCCAAGATCGCTCTTGTATTCATTGGTACGGTTTTCCAGATGGTTTTGGTCGTCTCCAAGACCACCCGCCTGCTCGATCCTTCTTTGCTCGAGGCGGCCCAAACTCTCGGGGCGAAGCCACGACAGATGGTCGCACGAGTCGTCATTCCCGGCATCTTACCGAACCTTTACAATGACTTGCGGATCCTGCTGGGCTGGGCTTGGACCTGGTTGGTCATTGCCGAATTGATTGGTGTGAAGAGTGGCCTGACCGAGTTCATTGAAACGCAGGGGCGGTTCCGGAATTTTGATCGCGTTTATCCGATCATCATTCTGATTGGCGTCACGGGCTTCGTGATGGACCAGATGCTTTCGTGGTTGCACGGGATTTTCTTCCCCTGGGCTGCACGGTCGGGGCCGCTGTCCCGAGGGATTGTCACGCTGTTGAGCTTCCCTTTCCGCGTTATTGCGAACGTGGCTCGTCAGCGCATGGCTGCGGCCGATTCTCTCAGTTCGTCGTCCAATCGAAATGCAAACCGATGAATCCTCAGTTGGAACTTCCCGGATATCGCGATCAATCGCCAGAAGTCGCCGCCCGTTTTTCTCGTTTGCGCGAACGTCCTGTCGTTCTCGAGGTCCGCGGGCTTGGGAAGAAGTTCGAAACGCCTCGTGGTCTTATTACGGCGCTCGATGACGTTTCCTTCTCGGTCCACAAGCGTGAGCTGATGTGTGTGATCGGTCCTTCGGGCTGCGGCAAGTCGACCTTGGTCCGCATTCTTGCGGGTCTTGAGACGCCGAGTGCCGGAGAGGTCCTCGTGCATGGCCAGCCAGTGCTGGGGCCTGGGCCTGATCGGGGCATGGTGTTTCAGGGATACACGCTGTTCCCGTGGCTGTCGGTGAAGGAGAACGTGATGTTTGGTCCGCGCATGGCAGGAAAGTCCGCATTCAGTGCGGAGGGCGAGGCGCGGGAGTGGATTGATCTCGTCGGCTTGTCGAAGTTCGAGAACGCTTATCCTCACCAATTATCGGGTGGCATGAAGCAGCGGGTTGCGATCGCCCGCGCTTTGGCCAATCAGCCGCGCGTGCTTTTCATGGACGAGCCTTTCGGGGCGCTGGATGCGCAAACGCGTTGCCAGATGCAGTCGTATCTCTTGGACATTTGGAGGAATGTCGACATCACGATCGTCTTCATCACCCACGACCTCGATGAAGCGGTGTTTCTCTCCGATCGCATCCTGGTTCTCGATGCGAATCCTGGGCGCGTCCATGAATTGGTCGAGGTGCCGGTGCCGCGTCCGCGTTCCGAAGCACAAATTTTCGAAGCCCCGTTCGTGGCCACCCGCAAGCATATCGATCGAATAATGCATCCACCCGGCCAGGAGCAGAAGGAGACACCAGTGATGCGGTTAGCGGTTGCGGATCCCGATGTCGTCTAAGAGCAAGTCCCCGAAATCGATGCACGGTGCGCTCATCGCCTGACATCCATGAAATCCATCCGGTCAGTGTCCCATGTCTGAGTCCCTGATCCATCGGGGGGGCTGCCTCTGTGGCGCGGTCCGCTATGAAATTCGCGGGCGAGCCTTGGGAACCACTCTTTGTCATTGTGAGGACTGTCGGCGCGCCAGTGGTGCTCCTTTCGTAGTGTGGACGTTTTTTGTCGCCGGGGGATTGTCATGGACTCAGGGCAGGCCGAAATTGCTTTTGCATGCCGAGCGAGAGCGGACCTTTTGTGGAGACTGTGGTGGGCCGCTGAGTTTTTTCGATCCCTCCATCCCTGGCTTGTTTGAGGCCAATACGAACAGTTTGGATCATCCTTCAGATCATCCGCCCACTGACCAATGCTGGACCTGTGATCGACTGCGGTGGGCCGCCCTCGCGGTAAAATTGCCGAGCTTCGAACAGGCGGCCCCACTCCCCACTCATCCCTAGTTCGCCACCCTCGTGCTTCCCTCTCTTGATCTTGTCTCACTTCCAAGCGGCAGCTTTCTCATGGGTGGCTTGCCGGACGACAAGTTTGTCAGTGCGGTGGAATTGCCGCAGCACTTGGTGGCAGTGTCAGCTTTTCAGTTGGCAAGGCATCCGGTTACTCGTGGGGATTGGTTCGGAGCGTCAGTCGAGGCCGCGAGCTTGCCGATGACTGGGATTTCCTTCGAGGATGCGGAAGCGTATGCGCGTGGTCGTGGATGCCGACTACCGTCCGAGGCCGAGTGGGAATATGCCTGTCGTGCAGGTGCTTCGAAGTTGTTTTCGCGGGCATCGTCGCTCGGCATTGAGGATGCGAATTATCTTTATGACGAGAGCGGGGAGCGGGTCGGGGTCGGGGCGATGCTTCCGGTAGGCGGTCATCCACCGAACGCGTTCGGGCTTTTCGATCTTCTGGGGAATGTCTGTGAGTGGACCGCCGACCTATGGCATCCTGGTTACAAGGGTGCGCCGTCAGATGCTTCGCCGTGGCTTGAAGGTGGAAAGTGCGGGTATCGGGTCATTCGCGGAGGTGCCTGGGACCAATTGCCGAGGATGTTGCGCTCTTCTTGGCGTGATTGGGCACCGGAGTCGGCACGTTGGGACAATCTGGGCTTTCGGCTCGCACGAGACTTTTGAAATTTCATGACACTGGCCGTATTCAAAACGCTTTGGGGTTGCTCCTCCGACATACGGGGTGGAATTGAGCAGGCGCTCGAGGCGGGATTCACTGGTGTCGAGGGTCCGGTTCCTATCGATGCCCCCGACTTTTTTCGGGAGCTTGGTGACACGCCGTGGATCGCCGAAGTGAGCACCTGCACGCCGTCGGGCGAGTATCTACCGCTACCGCATCGTACGGTGGTCGAACATTTGGCATCGTTGGAAGCAGGTTTGCTTCGATGCATTCCTGGCGGTCCGCTGTTCGTGACGAGCATGGCGGGGTCCGACTCGTGGGGCTTGGATGACTGCTTGCGTTTCTACGAGGGGGTGTTGGGTTTGCAGGAAAAGCATGGGACAGTGATTTCGGTGGAGACTCACCGGGGGCGCCCGACTTGGAATCCTTGGATGACGGAGCGCTTTGTCGTGGCTTTTCCTGAGCTGCGCTTGACCTGTGATTTCAGTCATTGGTGCGTGGTAACGGAGCGCTTGGTGCTCGATCAGGAGCCGATCCTGTTAGAAAAGATTGCGTCCCATGCGCATCATATCCACGGGCGTGTGGGATATGCGCAAGGGCCACAAGTCCCCGATCCGCGCGCTCCGGAATATGAGGCGGAACTCAAGGGTCACGAGCGCTGGTGGGATGTTTTATTCGCCTCAATGCGGCAGCGTGGCATGGCGCGCGCGACGTTCACACCAGAATTCGGTCCTGATGGTTATCTTCAGTGTCGACCCTTCACTTTGGAGCCGGTCGCCGATCTGTGGGAGATCAATCGCTGGATAGGACATCGCCAAATGACACGCCATTCCCTGTTATGAATCTGAACGAAGCCATCGCCTCCGCCGCCGCTTTACCGCGCAAGCTTTCGGAATCTCTGCCCGCTGGTGCTTACATCGATCCGGATTTCGCGGAGTTCGAGAAATACGAGATCTTCCGCAAGGAATGGATCTCGCTTTGCCATGTCTCTCAGTTGGCGAAGCCGGGGGATTTCGTTCGCGTCGATCTTGTCGACGAGCCGCTTTTGGTCATTCGTGGCAAGGATGGAGCGATTCGGGTCTTATCGAGAACCTGCCGCCATCGGGGTATGGATCTGATGCCGAGCGGCTTTGGTCATCCGGACGAGGGCAATCGTCGGGTCGTCCTTTGCCCCTATCATCTGTGGAGCTACGATCTGAGCGGTAAGTTGGTCGGTGCGCCCGAAATGCAGCAAGCGGAGGGGTTCGATCGTTCTGAGGTCTGTCTGCATGCCTTCCGCAGCGCGGTTTGGGAGGGCTTTGTTTTCGTGGATTTATCGGGGGAGGCGCCGCCGTTGGAGGAGAAGCTGAGTCGCTTGAAAGATCGCTTCTTAGGCAAGTGGGCGATGGCGGAGGCGGAGTTGGTGTGGTCCGCAGCGTGGGATTGTCCGTTCAACTGGAAGGTCCTCGTTGAGAATTTCATGGAGTGCTATCATCACCTTGGAGCACATCGGAAGACGTTGGAGCCCTTCTTGCCCGCGAAGGGCTGTTGGACGGAGCCGTTTGATCCGACTTTTTCCGCCATGCATCTTCCGCTTAAGGAAGCGATGCGAGAGGGCATCGTCGAAGCAGGAAACGCGGAGACTGCCTTTCCTGTCTTTCCGGGTCTTGGTCTGGACGATTGTCTCGAGTGGTCGATCTATCTCGCCTATCCGAACGGTCTTTTTTTCAACGCTCCAGATCGGGTTTATTGGTATCGAATCCTGCCGAGCGGTCCCACAACCAGCAAGCTGGTCACCACCATGCTGGTTCGACCGGAGGCCACGTGTGCTCCGGAATACGAAGAGACTTTGGCGCGCGAGGTGCGGGCGGGCATTGATTTTCATCTCGAGGACATGGAGATGTGTACAGCCACGCAGCGGGGTTTGGCGTCAGCTGGCTACGCTCCCGGTCGGTTGAGTCATCTCGAGGAGACGATTTGGCAGTTCCAACGCTACCTGGCCGGAGTGATCACCCGGGTTCAAAAGTGTGAAGAAATAAAAAATTCGTAATACTGGCCTTGTCTCTGCTTTGAATCGTTCCCGATGGCCACGGATGAAAGCAATGACGGGGTGAGGCGGGTGACCGTTTCGATGCCTGAGGAGACCTTCCAGTCGCTCGATCGATTGGTCGTTGCACGTGGTTTTGACAGTCGTTCGCAGGCGGTCGCGGAGATGGTCCATCAGCAAGCCGCCCAGCATCTTGGGAAGGTGGGAACAGAGGTCGTTGCGGGGACGCTTACTTTGGTTTACGACGAATCCAAGAGCGCTTTGCTGCGGGATCTTTCCCGCATTTTCCGCGAGCACGTCGCCGAAGTTGTATCCTCCCAGCACGTGTTGTTGGAAGACGAGCACGTGCTGGAGATGATTCTGATGCAGGGACCTGCGGCGACCTTGCGGGAGATAACCAACAAGTTGGTGGCTTGTAGGGGGGTGAAGACGGCTCAGTTGACCTTAACGCCCCACCTTCTGCCGCCCTTGCACGCGAAGCGAAGTGGAAAATGAAGACGAAGAATTTCGGAACCACGACATGAAGACGATTTACCAAAAAATGCTGACCGGTGCCGGTATGTGGTCCGGGGTGGTCTCCCGTGGCAAACGTCTGCGACTGACGGACGTGGAGGGCGGGGCGAACGTTTCGATGTTACTCTACAATGCGCATGAGCGTCATGAGCGTTACAACATGCCGGACACCCTCAAGGGTCAGCACATTTTCTATTTGCGGGCACCTTACTGCCTGCACTCCGACATGGGACGGTTACTCGCTTCGATCACGGCCGATACGGCGGGGTGGCATGATACGGTGTGCGGTCATTCCGATGCTGCGCGGGTGCTTTCGAAGTATGGGACGCGGAATTATCAGGAGGCGCGGAATGAGTGGCATCGAAACGGGCGCGACTGTTTTCTGATCGAGTTGGCGAAATGGGGTCTCGGCAAGCGGGATCTCGTTCCGAATCTCAATTGGTTCAGCAAGGTAGTCGCTGATGGGGCAGGACGGCTGTCTTTTGTTTCAGGTCATTCGAAGCCGGGCGATTTGGTCGAACTGCGCTTTGAAATCGACACGCTGGTGGTGCTCAATGCCTGCCAGCATCCCTTCGATCCCGATCCGGTGTATTGTCCGCGGCCGGTGAAGTTGGAGATCCACGCGGGTGAGCTCGCGGGTGCGGACGATCCCAGTTTTCTCGTGCGTCCAGAAAATCGTCGCGCATGGGAGAATAATGAAATCTATCACGCCCTGCGCGGCTGACCATCATGACTGAAAGCAATCTCGATCCCGCTTGCGCGGGTTACCGTCACATCGTTGCCGCAGGCGACTGGTGGGTTCATGAAGTCAGAAAGGGACAGACCTTGAGGATTCTCGACCTGGAGGGGAATCAGGCGGCGGATACCTTGTTCTACAGTGCTGCCGATCCGACCGAGCGTTATTCGGCGGACGGTACCATCCAGGCTCAGCAAGCGCTTTACCTGAGCACCGGGACGCGGCTGATGAGTACTGAGGGCAGGGTGATGCTGGAGATTACGGCGGATACTTGTGGTCGTCACGATACCTTGGGCGGCGCCTGTTCGCGGGAGAGCAACACGATGCGCTACGATCATGACAAGGAGTGCATGCACGCCTGCCGCGACTCTTTTATTCGTGGAGCGCAGGAGTGGCGGGTCGAACTCACCAAGCGGGACCTCACGTGCAATATCAATTTCTTCATGAACGTGCCGGTCGATCCCGATGGCGGGCTGCGCTTCGCTGATGGCATTTCCGCGCCTGGCCGCTATGTGGAGATGGTCGCTGTAATGGACGTGATCTGTCTTATTTCAAATTGTCCGCAGCTCAACAATCCTTGCAACGGATGGAATCCGACACCTGTCGAGGTTCTGATCTTTGATTGATGATTCCCGATCTTCGGCTGGTGAGGGCTCGTGGTGCTTGAGAGATCCGAGACTGATTCTTTGCCGAGCGATGCCAAACAAATCGCGGTTGTGATGACCGCTTCCTGCAAACTTTTCTGAACAACGCACCTCGTGCCCGTATGTCCAATCCTTCAAGCAGATCTCAATCATCAAGGACGATCCTCGTTGCAAACCGCGGTGAGATTGCCGCGCGCGCGATCCGCAGCATCCACCGCTTGGGTCATCGAGCAATCGCTGTCTATTCAGATCCCGACTCGGGTTCACCCCATGTGGATCTCGCGGACGAGGCGTATCGGATCGGTCCGGGCCCGGTATCGGAGAGTTATCTGCGGAAGGATGCCTTGATCGAGATTGCCAAGCGAGGCGAGGCGGTTGCGGTCTTTCCCGGCTATGGCTTGCTCAGTGAGAACACCGACTTCGCCCGGATGTGTGAGGACGCGGGCGTCAAGTGGTTGGGGCCGACTCCCGAGCAGATCATTGCATTCGGTTTGAAGCATGAAGCCCGACGTTTGGCGGGTGAGGCGGGAGTTCCCTTGGTGCCTGGAACGGATTTGTTGGGAAATGCGGCTGATGCGGTCGCTGCGGCGGCTGGGATTGGTTATCCCGTGATGCTAAAGAGCACGGCGGGCGGTGGGGGTATCGGGATGAAGGTTTGCCGCGA
This sequence comes from Verrucomicrobiota bacterium, assembly GCA_004293445.1. GTDB lineage: Bacteria > Verrucomicrobiota > Verrucomicrobiia > Verrucomicrobiales > Akkermansiaceae > Haloferula. The sequence goes on from RDYP01000029.1 coordinate 10,447, forward strand.
TGCCGATGAATTGGCGCGCGAGTTCGAGAGTGTGGTTCGTCTCAGCGAGCGGAGTTTTGGTTCGGGAGGGGTGTTTTTGGAACGTTTCATCCAGCGCGGTCGGCATGTTGAAGTCCAGATCTTCGGCGATGGAATGGGGCGGGTGCTGGCGCTCGGCGAGCGCGATTGTTCCGTGCAGCGTCGCAACCAAAAGGTGTTCGAGGAAACCCCGGCGCCGGGAATTTCAGAGGCGGTCAGGCGTTCGCTTCATGCTGCTGCGGTAAAACTGGGGGAGAGTGTCCGCTATCGGTCGGCGGGGACGGTTGAGTTTATTTACGATGCCGATCGCGGGGATTTCTTTTTCCTCGAAGTCAACACCCGCTTGCAGGTCGAGCACGGGGTGACCGAGTTGGTGATGGGGATTGATCTGGTCGAGTGGATGATTCGGCTGGCCTTGGATCCTGAGTGGTCGATGCCCATGACCGCGCCTTTGCCGCGAGGCCATGCGATTCAGGCGCGGGTATATGCGGAGGATCCGAATCACCAATTCCGGCCGAGTTGTGGCTTGCTGACCGAAGTGGTCTTCCCCGACTGGGCGAGGTGCGACGCGTGGGTGGCGGCGGGCATGGAAGTGAGTCCTTATTATGATCCTTTGCTTGGTAAGGTGATGGTGCATGGGGAGGATCGGGCCAAGGCGGTGGACTTATTGGGCCGTGCCTTGGACGAAAGTCGGATCTTCGGGATCGAAACCAATTTGCGATATCTCCGGCAGGTGACGCGTTGGGAGCGCTTTGTGGCAGGTGGTGTGGCGATGCGGGATATGGGGGGCTTCGATTATCGGCCTCGCACTTTTGATGTCTTGGCTGCGGGCACGATGACCACCGTTCAGGATTGGCCGGGAAGAATGGGCTTGTGGGAGGTCGGGGTACCACCCTGTGGCCCTTTTGATTCACTTTCGTTCCGCTTGGCCAATCGGCGTGTCGGGAATCCCGACTCCTCGCCAGCCTTGGAGATCACGATGAGTGGTCCGACTCTGCGCTTTAATGTCGCTGCTCGGGTTGCGATCGCCGGGGCTCAGGTACTGGTGACGAAGAATGGGTACGCGTTGGATTGTGCTGAGGCCTTTGAGGTGGTGGCGGGCGATACCTTGAAGATCGGGAGGATTGAGGGGCCGGGCATGCGCTGCTACCTTGCAATCGCTGGAGGGATCGAGTCGCCGGAGTATCTGGGGAGTGCATCGACGTTCACCCTTGGGAAATTCGGTGGACCCTTTGGTCGGGCCCTGCTTCCGGGTGATGTGCTGGGGATCGGGATGGGGGCCACGGTAGGTTCCGTACCCACGGGTTCCTGCGCCTTGGTCGACGAATGGAAGATTGGCGTTCTGTATGGTCCGCATGGGGCTCCTGATTTCTTTCTCGAAGAGGATATTGAGACCTTCTTTGCGACCTCTTGGGAGGTTCATTACAATTCAGCTCGCACGGGTGTGCGATTGATCGGCCCGAAGCCGAAATGGGCGAGGACCGATGGTGGTGAGGCGGGGCTTCATCCTTCGAATCTGCACGACAACGCCTACGCGATCGGGGCAGTGGATTTCACCGGTGATATGCCCGTGATTTTGGGTCCCGACGGGCCGAGCCTCGGGGGCTTCGTTTGTCCGGCGGTGGTGGTGGATGCGGAACTTTGGAAGCTCGGTCAGCTGCGCCCGGGGGATCGGGTTCGCTTTGTTCCGGTCGATGAGGCGTGGGCTCGTGATCAGAGCCGGGCTGTGGACGCGTGGTTGGATGGAGAACTCGCGGTCTTGTCGGAGCCCGAGTCGTGCAGTTCTGGTCTTTCGTCGCCGATTCTCGATTCATTCGGTGAGGGTGATGAAGCGGTGGTTTTGCGTCGAGCGGGTGACCGTTATCTGCTGATCGAGTTCGGCCCGCATCAGCTTGATCTCAAGCTACGCTTCAAAGTGCATGTGGTTCACGAGTGGCTGAAGCAGTTGGAGCTCCCAGGGATCATGGATCTCACTCCGGGCATTCGTTCCCTACAGATCCACTTCGACCCTTCGGTGGTGGAGCGCTGCGATCTTTGGAAGACGGTGCGTGAAGGAATCCTTTCGTTACCGCCACTGGAGGAGATCGAGGTGCCGACACGAGTGGTGCACTTGCCATTGAGCTGGGATGATCCCAGCACGAGGGAAGCGATCCAGCGCTACATGCAGAGCGTGCGACCGGATGCGCCATGGTGTCCGAGCAATCTGGAATTCATCCGTCGTATCAACGGGCTTGAATCGATCGACGAGGTTTATCGGATTTTCTTCGATGCGTCCTATCTGGTGATGGGGCTCGGTGATGTTTATTTGGGTGCGCCGGTGGCGACTCCATTGGATCCGCGTCATCGCATGGTGACCACGAAATACAATCCGGCGCGGACCTGGACGCCGGAGAATGCGGTGGGGATTGGTGGTGCCTATCTTTGTATTTATGGCATGGAGGGGCCGGGGGGCTATCAGTTCACGGGTCGGACGATTCCGGTGTGGAACCGCTGGCGGAAGACGGCGGACTTTGAGAAACCTTGGCTGCTGAGGTTTTTCGATCAGTTGCGATTTTATCCGGTGAGTGCGGAGGAACTGCTGCGCTTGAGGGAGGAGGTGCCGCTGGGTCGGCACAAACTGGAGATCGAGGAGTCGGTGTTCCGCTTCGCCGATTATGAAGCCTTTCTTGAAGAACAGGCCGAGGGAATTGCGGCTTTTCGTGATCGGCAGCGCGCGGCGTTCGAGGAAGAGCGGAGGCGTTGGGAAGCGGCGGGCTTGACGATGGACGTGACGGCTGAGGAAGAGGTCGCGGATTCGGAAGTGCTTGTTCCCGAGGGTTGCGTGACCTTGGACAGTCCAGTGACGGGAAGCGTGTGGAAGATCCACGTGGAAGTCGGCGGACGTCTCCTGGTGGCCGGGACGGCGATGATTCTGGAGGCGATGAAAATGGAAGTGGCCGTAGATGCGGACGAAGCGATTGAAGTGATCGAAGTCCTGGTGACGGAAGGCGCTAGCGTCCGGGCCGGGCAGCCGTTGTTGGTAGCCCGGAGATTGTAAGGGGGGATTTGACGATCGAAGAATATGGACATCGATACCATCAAAAGACGCTATGCGGAGGGCTTGAAGCCGTCGGCTTTAGTTGCCGAGATTCGCGAAAAAATTTCCCTGTGGGATGACCCCGCCTTGTTCATTCATTTGCCTGATTGGAACGAGGTGGTCTCCATGGCGGTTGAGGTGGAGGCGATGTCTCCGGATCTTCCATTGTGGGGGATTCCGTTCGTGGTGAAAGACAACATCGATGTCGCTGGCTGGCCGACGACGGCGGGATGTCCTGCGTTTTCGTATGTGCCGGAGTGTGATGCCGAGGTGGTGCGGCGTTTGCGTGCGGCTGGGGCGATTCCACTGGGGAAGGCCAATCTCGATCAATTTGCGACGGGTCTGGTCGGGACGCGGTCGCCCTATGGCGTGCCGCGGAATGCGATCGATGCGGAGTTTTTGCCGGGTGGATCAAGTTCGGGCAGTGCCTCTGCGGTGGCGGCTGGTCTTTGTTGTTTTTCCTTGGGTACGGACACGGCGGGGTCGGGTCGAGTACCTGCGGCCTTTCAGGGCTTGGTGGGTTGGAAACCCAGCAAGGGTCTGCTGAGCACACGCGGCGTCGTGCCGGCTTGCCGCTCACTCGACTGCGTCTCGGTGTTTGGTCACAGCGCGGGCGATGCGGCGAAAGTCGCGGCGGTTCTTCGCGGGTTTGACGAAGCGGATCCTTTTTCGCGAGAAATCGAGCCCTGCGGTCGCTTGGGGATGGGCTTTCGTTTCGGGATACCGCGGGATTTGGATTTTTCGGGGGATCCGGATACTCCGCATCTGTTTGCGGCGGCGGCAGAGCGCATGCGCGAGCTGGGTGGGCTTGCGGTGGAAGTGGATCTGCGGCCTTTTGTTGAGGCGGCGAAACTTTTGTATGAGGGGCCTTGGGTGGCGGAGCGTTGGGCGGCGGTGGGTGGCTTTCTGGAGGAACACCCGGGCGAGGTGTTCCCCGTGACGCGTCGGATTTTGGAGGATTCAAAGGGTTGGGACGCCGCGGCTGCTTTCAGGGCGAGCTATCGCTTGGCGGAGTTGGCGCGGGTAGCCGGGAAGGTATGGCGCGAGGTCGAGGTGATGCTTTTGCCCACCACGCCGCGGCTTTATACGGTGGCTGAGGTACTAGAAGAACCGTATCGAACCAATGCGACCTTGGGCCGTTACACGAATTTCATGAACCTTTTGGATTTGTGTGCGGTGGCGGTCCCGGCCGGAGTGGCACGTGACGGACGTGCTCCTTGGGGTGTGACCTTGGCGGCTCCGGCGGGTTGGGATGCCGTTTTGTTAGGGTTGGCAGGTCGTTTTCGTGGGGAGGCGGGCGAGGCTTCGACTTTTTGTGAGAATGAAGCAATTCCGGTAGCGGTTTGTGGCGCGCATCTGGAAGGTTTGCCATTGCATTGGCAGTTGGCGGAGCGTGGTGCGTTGCTGCGTGAACGGACGAAGACGGCAGCCGTCTATAGAATGTTTGTGATCCCGGCTGCGGGTGCTTTGCCTCAGCGGCCGGCTTTGATTCGCGACGAAGCGTGTGGGGCGTCGATCGAGGTGGAAGTGTGGGAGTTGTCAGCGGCTGCTTTCGGGGATTTTGTATCGAGAATCCCGGGCCCTCTGGGGATGGGTAAGGTGTTGCTGGAGAGTGGTGAAGAAGTCCCTGGATTCATCGCCGAACCGCGCGCGAAGGAGGGGGCGGAAGAGATCACGAGTTTTGGTTCCTGGAAGGCTTGGCTTGGACCTTGATGCCCGGAGTGGGGCGTGGGGATTTGTGGTGGGAGCGGTCACCTGCAAGGTGCTGTCGGTCGCCAGTTGGAATTCTGTAAGGTTGCTGGTGAAAACCCTTTTCCCCGAGGCGTTCATCTTCTAGCTCCGCGCCGCATGTTTTCCCACGAACCGATCGAATGGCCGGATGAAGTCGAAACGCTCGTCGAGCGTCTTGAGAACGAGTTGTCGGAGCGCAAGCTCAGCAGAGAAGAGCGGGCGGTCCTAGATGTCTATCACACCGTCCCGGTCATCGAGAGCGAGGATGGGTTGCATGGGTTTTGGCACAGTGAGGTGAATCACCAGCGCATCATCACATCTTTCGATCTGATCGGTGCGTCCGCTTTGGTGGACGGTCTAAACGCGAGCCGCTGGTGCGAGACGCGGGGGGAGGATCGAAACGACTACAGCGAAACGGAGGAGGACTATCTGGTGTCGATCGAGGAAGAGCTCTTCGCCGGCATGGATGAACTTGTGGACCTGCTGATTGATTTCATGGAGGAGGAGTTGGGTTAGAATCGCGATTTTCGGGGGCGTTTGTCGGGTCGATGAAGCTGAGATCGGGTTTTCCGCGGCGGCGGGGAAGCTTGGTCTTGCGGCGTGTGCGATCGCTTTGGCAGGCTTTTGAGGCAATGAAATGGTTGTTTGGATTTTTGGCGCTGACCTGGTGGGTGGGAGCGGTCGCGGCGGTCGAGGAGAAGGTGGATTGGCAGAGCTTTTTAGCGGGGCATGATCCCGTGTGGGAGCGGATGGGCAAGGCATGGTGGGAAGCGCCCTTTGTCGGCGACGGCGACCGCGGGATGATGGTGCGGCTCGGCGGCGACCGGAAACTGGTCTTCGAGGTCGGCCACGCGCGGGTGCAGGATCACCGCACGGATGATCTTTGGAAGGGTGGTATCCCGGACGCGGTGGAGGTTCAGAATCGCGGGCGGCTGCCGATCGGTCGTTTCGAGCTGAGCACCGTGGGCAAGATCGACCCGACGAAATCGACCGCGCGGATCGACCTGTGGAACGCCGAGGCGCGCGGGGTGCTGGCGACCGACCGCGGCAAGATCGTCTGGCGGGTCTTCATCCACGCGAAGGATGGAGCGGGCGTGATCGATCTCATGCGGAGTGACGGCGAAAGCGCGGCGGCCTTGGTTTTCATCGCGCAGGATGCGATCAGTCCACGTGAAAAGAATCTGCCTGCGGACATGCGCGCGGCGCGGAAGCCGAATCCAAAGCCACGAAGCGAGGGCGACGCGAAGAAGGGGCGGGTGGTGCAGGACCTTGTGGCCGGTGGCCAGACCGCGACCGCGTGGCAGCGCGTTGGCGACGGCCGGTGGTTCTGGACGATCGAGCACCGCTTTCCAGAAAGCGACGCCGGGACCCGCGCCGAGGCGACGGTCGCCCGTGCGGCGGGCTCCGATTTCCTCGTCTGGCAGGCTTCCCATCGCCAGTGGTGGCACGATTGGTACCCGAGGAGTTTCTTCAGCTTCGGCGACCCGTATTGGGAGTCTTTCTACTGGATCCAGATCTACAAGATGGCCAGCGCGACGCGGGCGGATCGTGCATTGATCGATAATTCCGGTCCGTGGCTTCAGCCGTCGGGTTGGTGTGCGACTTGGTGGAACCTCAATGTCCAGCTCAGCTACTCGCCCTTTTACGCTTCCGGCCGAAGCGCGGAGGCGGAGGCGCTGCCTCGTCACCTCGCGGCCGGGATGGATGCGTTGGTCCGCTCGGTCGATGAAAAGTACCGTGCCGACTCCGCCGCGCTGTGCCGGAATACCGGTGCGGATCTTTTTGGCTGGGCCGGCCAGCCCGGCGGCCGTGCGCTTCGCGAGCGCAAGGACATCGGCATGGAGACCGGCAACCTGCCCTGGGCTTGCCACAACCTCTACCGCCACTATCGGGTCACGATGGATGAGAAGATGGGGCGTGAGCTGTTGTTTCCACTGCTGCGGCGGTCGGTGAATTATTATCGTCACTTCCTGAAGGAGGGAGCGGATGGAAGACTTCATCTTCCGAAGACTCATAGCCCCGAGTATGGAGAGGCGGCCGATGCGAACTACGATCTCGCGGGCCTGGTCTGGGGGTGCCGCACTTTGTTGGAACTCGATGCGGTCTTTGGCATCAAGGATCCATTGGTGCCGGAATGGCGGAAACTTCTGGAGAAGCTGGTCCCGTTTCCGCGGGACGCGGTTTCTTATCATATCGGAGCCGCGATGCCGTACGAGCGGAGCCATCGGCATTGGTCGCACCTGATGATGATTTATCCATATGGCGTCGTGACGCCGGAGAGCGATGGGGTGGAGTGGATCCGTGGGAATTTGGATCACTGGCACTCGAAAAAGGGGGCGCATCAGGGGTATTCCTTCACGGGAGGGATCGCGATGTCGGCGATGTTTGGAGATGGTGATCGAGCCCAGCGTTTGTTGGACGGGTTCCGCCCTTTCCTGAATCCCAATACGCTTTATCGCGAGGGTGGGAGTGCGCCGGTGATGGAGACGCCGTTGCACGGTGCTGCGGTTTTGCAGGACATGGCGTTCCGCAGTCAGAATGGGGTAATTCATGTTTTTCCCGCGACCTCGCCGAAGTGGGAGCGCACGGTGTTTCGTGGCTTCACGGCGGAAGGGGGCTTCGTGGTGGATGCAGGTGCGGAGCGGGGGCGTCTCTGCTGGTTGGAACTGGCTGCGCCTTTCGGGGGCGAGGTGGTTTTGGAATGTGACGGGATCGGGGACCTGAAGCGAGCGATTCGCGGGGCGAAGGTCGAGGTGCTGGGATCTGATCGATTGCGGCTTTCGTGCGACAAAGGTGGGAGGATCACGCTTGGCGATACTGCCGTGGTCCGGCCTGTCGGCGGCCCGGGGACGAATCCGTTCGGTCTCAAGTGAGGTCGAGCGGTGTCGCCTGCATTATCGTGGTCGCTGATTCATCCTGCACTCGGGATCGGGGCTTGTGGGCTCGCCGGATTGCTCGATCGGGTGGGTGAAGAGGTAGCGCCAAACGGCTTCGTGGCGGAACCTGCCGCTGCGGTCGCGGATGGCGGCTCCTCCAGGGACCACCGCGCTGTGGGCGCGCTTGGTGTCGCCCTTTACATCGGCAGAGCTGATGAGGCGGCGGCTGTTGCCGAAGGGGAGAGCGCATTGGTCGACATCGGTCACCGCTCCGAATTCGTGGAGTCCGAGCATTTGCCAAGAGCGGCAGTAATGATCGTGCGTCCAGCCGTCGTCGAGCGTGTGGGTGAAGCCGAAAAATCGTTCAGGCGGGGTGGCGGAGGGCAGGGCTTGCCAGCGTTCGAACTGGTCGCGCGGTCCGGAGAACATGACGACGCGGTCGACTTTGATGTGCTTTGCCATGCGTGCGGCGGTGGTCGCTCCGTGAGAGATTCCTGCGAGGACGACTCGGTCCCAGCGGAGCTCGCGGCCCTGCGTATCGATGAATCGGTCCCAGCCATCCTTGGGGTTCTTGAGGTGCAGCCATTTCACGAACTCGAGGGAGCGGCCCATGATGCTGTCGGCGGGAGGAATGCGGAGGGCATCGCTGAAATTCTGGCCGGTGGCGGCCTCGAGCCGGACTTTCGAGAGGAAGAATTCGTCCGCGGGTGGTGGTCCGGGGTGAAGCTTGGCGAACCAGTGGTTGGCGTAGTGAATTTGGATGGCGTGGAAGCCGTAGCTGCCGAGCCGCTCGAAGAGTGGCGCGTTGTAGGGCATGAGCCAAATGACCAGCTTGCCACGGGTCGCCGCGCGGGAGTCATAGCAAGCGTGTTGGAGGTCTTGCGGCTTTTGTCGCGAGCCGAAGACGAAGCCGATTTCGGGGTGCTCGCGGGCTTGAGGGTCGATGTCGCTGGCGCGAGCTTTCAGGTGGCGGGGGCTTTCACCAAAGCCGGGAATCGCAGTCGCGAGGCCAATCAACAATGCGAGCATGCGCGTGCGATGCGGATTCATGAGTAGCTCGGTGCCTTGGCTTTGCTTGAGGTGAAGCCGAGGAAATTCATTCAAAGAATTTCTTCAGGGCTTTTTGTTCGTCGGGATCGAGCGCATCTTTCCAGACCCGGTCACCGCCGTCGCCGCTGGCACGGGTTTGGCCGCCCGCACTTGGGGCGACACGGGTTCGATCGACATCGTGCTCTCCGTCCTGAAGTTGAAGGAGATCGCCGGGTAGAGAGCTTGAGAGATCCTTGCTTTCAAGTCCGGTGAGTTCGCCGCCAGCGAGGGTGTCGCCTTCCTTTCCCAGAACGCCGGGGGCGTGTCCGGGGCCACGGGTGATGCCGCCCTTGCCGGGGCCTTCGCCTTTTGGGTTCTCGCCTGGCTGATCACGGCCGCTACCCTCGCCGCCTTCGTTGTCGAGGAGTTCGTCCAGCCATTCGTTCTCGGTGCCGCCGCCTTGGCAGTCTTTGCAAGCTTGGCCGGCTTTTTTTAGATTCTGTTGGAGCTGCTCGAGTTCCTCGGGATTGAGTTTGCCGAGTTGTTTGGGGTCGAGCTGTTGGAGTTGATCGAGAAGTTGTGGGTTGGGTTTGAGGGCTCCGTTGCGGAGTCCTTGGAGGGCTTGGTCGAATTGTTGGAGAAGTCGCTCTTTTTCGGCGGCGGGCATGCCATTGGCGTTTCGCTCGAGGTTGCCGAGCGCCCGCGCGGCGAGTCCAAGTTCGCGTTCGAGTTTTTCGACGGCGGCCGACTGTTCCTTTTTCAGGTTGTCCGTGGCTTCGAGCGAGGAATGGCTGAACCATTCCTCCTCTTCCTGGGCGCGGAGTTCGTCGAGTTTCTTGCGCATTTCCTGAAGGTCGCTTTCGTCGACGACTTCTTCTTGGGCGAGGTGCTCGAGATCGGCGTCGATTTTCTCCCATGCGAGCGGTTGATCGGGTGGCGTGTTCGCGTCGGAGTTGTTTGGTGGAATGGGGATCAGCAGGCCAGCGGCGAGGAATGTGAGCGCGGCGAGGGGAGGCGCGAGGACGCGGCGCCAGTGCCAGTCGATGCCGGCGTCGATGTGCTGCGGAACTTGCGGCCAAGGCACAACTCCGGCGCGTGCGGCGGAGAGGGCGTTGCGCAGGCGCATGGTGGCCTCGATGCGGACGAGGGCCTGCTCGGGTTTTTCGAAGCGTCGGCGAGCGATGAACCAAGTGATGAGTGCGGCGAGAAGGACGCTGGTGGTAGCTGCGAGTGAGAGTTGCCAGGTTGGGGTGGTCGGGAGTTCTCGGCGGAAAAGGAGGATCACGCAGGATCCGATGATGCCGATCGTGACGAGTGGCATCGAGAGGACTTCTAGCCACCAGGCCAGGTTGATTTTCCGTGCGACGGTGGTGGCCCTGCGGGTCCAGATGGCTTGGAGCGGGTCCGAGGAATCTTGCATGACGCGGTAGGTAGGGTAGCGCGAGGGATGGATTCGGCGATGTGAAAAATTGATGAAGTCGTGGTGTTGATGATCGGAGGTTGCGGGTCGGGGAGGGTGGAGGTTTGATGGTTGGCGGTATGAGCGATGGAATTTCCCAGACAGATGAGGGGCTGGCGCGGAAGGTGGTGGAGGCCATCATGGGAACGATCGCGCGGGTGCCCACGACGATTGAGACGGCGAGCGCGACGCCGGAGTCGAGGGCCCGGGGCATCGTGCAGCATGCAGCACTGCGTGCCGCGACGGCAGCAGGGACGCTTGGTTTGCCTGCGGGTCCGCTGGGATGGCTGACGATTTTCCCGGAGATGATGAAGGTCTGGCGGATTCAGACCCAGATGGTGGCGGACTTGGCCGGAGTCTATGGTCAGACGGCCTGTTTGTCGCGGGAACAGATGACCTACTGTTTATTTCGGCACGGAGCGGCGATGGCAGTGCGTGATTTGGTGGTGAGGATGGGCGAGCGTTATTTGGTGAAGCGGGTGTCCTTGCAGGCTTTCCAAATGATCGCGAAGAAGGTGGGCATCCGGGTGAGTCAGCGGGCGCTGGGCAAGGCGTTGTCGCGCTGGGTGCCGGTCCTGGGTGCGGTGGGCGTGGCGGGCTACGCGTACTTCGACACCGCGCAGGTCGCGAAGACGGCGATCGAGCTCTTTTCCAAAGGGGTCGAGATCGAGCCGCCGGACGGTGATGGAGCGGATGCTGTGGACTAGAGAGCGCGGAGCATTTCGAGGGCTTCGCGCAGCTTGTCTGCGGGTGTGATCGAGGTGAGGCGCGGGAAGCGTCGTCCCTCGAGCATGATGTAGTCGCCGCCGCGGTGGAGCATGAGTCGTTGGCCTTTGAGCTCCACCGACGAGACGCCTTTGTTGGCGGCGACGAGGCGGATGCGTCCGACGGTGATGAGGTTGGCGACGGGTTCCGGGATGCGACCGAAGCGATCGCGCCAGCGGGTCTCGAGTTGGTCGAGGTCTTTTTCGACCATGCTTTCGGCGAGTTCGCGGTAGGCGCTGACGCGAAGTTGGGTTTCGCTGAGCCAGCTGTTAGGCAGGTAGGCGGGGAGGAGCGGGCCGTCGCCGGATCCGCGGGTGAATTCGGTTTCGGAGAAGGCGACGAAGTCGCTACGGAAGCTGGCCTCGACGCGAGTCTTCGGGGTTTTGCCTTGGAGTCGGTCGACCGATTGGCGGAGGAGTTGGCAGTAGAGATCGAAGCCAATCGCGGCGATGTGGCCGCTTTGTTTGGTCCCTAACAGGTTGCCGGCACCGCGGATTTCGAGGTCGCGCATGGCGATTTTGAAGCCGGAGCCAAGGGCGGTGTATTGTTTGATGGCATGGATGCGCTTTCTTGCGTCGCCTGCGGTGACCATGTCGCGCGGGAGGAGCAGGATCGCGTAGGCTTTTTCCCCGGCGCGGCCCACGCGGCCGCGGAGTTGGTAGAGATCGGCGAGGCCGAATCGGTCGGCGCGGTCGATGAGAATGGTGTTGGCGTTCGGGATGTCGATGCCGGTCTCGATGATGGTGGTGGCGAGGAGCACATCGGCCTCGCCGTGGACGAAGCGGCGCATGACGACCTCCAGTTCGTCTTTGTCCATCTGGCCGTGTCCCACGAGGATGCGGGCCTCGGGGACGAGTTCGGCGATTTTTTGTCGCATCAGCTCGATGCTTTTGACGCGGTTGTGGAGGAAGAAGACTTGGCCGCCGCGTTTCATTTCCCGCCGGATGGCGTCGCGGATCACGCGTTCGTCATAGGGGCAGACGCTGGTGTGGACTGGGACTCTGTTCGGCGGCGGAGTGTCAATGGTCGACATGTCGCGCGCGCCCATGAGTGCCATGTAGAGGGTGCGTGGGATGGGGGTGGCGGAGAGGGTCAGCACGTCGATGCGGCGGAACATCTCCTTGAACTTCTCCTTGTGTTTGACGCCGAAGCGCTGCTCTTCGTCGACCACCGCGAGGCCGAGGTTCTTGAAGCTCACGTCGCCGGAGATCAGGCGGTGGGTGCCGATGACGATGTCGACCGAACCATCGGCGAGGCCGGCGATGGTGTCGCGGATTTCGGCCGGCGTGCGGAAGCGGTTGAGTAGTTCGATTCGGATCGGGTAGTCGCTCATCCGTTCGCGGAAGGTGCGCCAGTGTTGTTCCGCGAGGACTGTGGTGGGAACGAGGATGGCGACTTGCATGCCGCCGGTGGCTGCTTTGAAGGCGGCGCGGATGGCGACTTCCGTTTTGCCGAAGCCGACGTCGCCGCAGACGAGTCGATCCATGGGGCGGGTGCCTTCCATGTCGCGCTTTGCCTGTTCGATGGCGCGGCGTTGGTCGGGGGTCTCAGTGAAGTGGAAGGAGTTTTCGAATTCCCACATCCAGCGCGAGTCGGGCGGGTGGGGAATACCAGCCTCGGCCTGGCGTTCGGCTTGGACGCGGAGGAGTTGCGCGGCGTAGTCGAGGATGGATTTTTCGGCGGACTTGCGGAGGTTTTTCCAAGAGGTGCCGCCGAGCTTGTCGAGGTCGGGTGTCTTGCCGCCGATGCCGACGTATTTCGCGACGAGGTGGGATTGGTCGATCGGAACGGCGAGGAGGGCACCGTCTTTGTATTCGATGGTGATTTCGTCGCTGTTCTCGCCGGGTGCGATGCCTCGGAAGCGGCCGATGCCGTATTCGCTGTGAACGACGAGGTCGGCCTCGGCGATGTCGTCGAGTGAGGCGCGGGTGGTGAGATGGCGTACGGTTTGTTGGCGTTTCCTGAGGCTGCCGGGTGTACGATAGCGTCCGAAGAGTTCGCTCGACGAGAGCAGGGCAAGCCGGGCGGAGGGGATGGTGAAGCCTTGGACGAGTTCACCGCGGAGGCGGATGAGGTCGGCGACGGCTTCCTGCCCTGCGAGTTCGATGAAGCGGTCCTCCTCGCCTTTGTTCGAAAAGACCATGCCGATTTTCCAATCGTGAGCGCGCCATTCGTCGAGTTGATCGAAGAAGCGTTGGCGGCGGGATTGCTCGAGAACGAAGTCGCCGGCATCGAAGCTGCCCAGCGGGCTGCCGAAGCAGGCGGTGGAGAAATTTTCTTCCTGGGGGATTTCGGAACCGGAGTGTCCCTGCTGCTCACGGATACCGCTCAGGATTTGGATGTCGCCGGGGGCCTGCTCGAAGGCGATGCGGATGTCGTCCTTTTTGACGTAGTCGGCGAGGGTGGCGTCGAGCTCGGGCTCGGAGAGGAGGAGTTCGGCCTGATCGAGCTTGCCGATGGATGCTTGGGAATCGACGTCGAATTCGCGAAGGGAGTCGACCTCGGTATCGAAGAACTCGATCCGGAGGGGTCGGCCGCCTTGCCAAGGGAAGACGTCGAGGATGCCGCCGCGCACGGCGAACTGGCCGCGGCCTTGAACGGTGGTGACGCGGTCGTAGCCGTGGGTACTGAGTTTCGCGGCGAGTTCGATGGGGTCCGCCTCGCTGCCTTGCCGGACGCAAATGCGGCCACCGTCGAGCGTGGCTGGAGCGGGTGCGGGGCGGGCGAAGGCATCCGGACCGCAGAGGATCACGCAGCGCGGGCCTTTCGCCGCGGTGTCGAGGACTTGCAGTCGGAGCGCGGCGGCTTCGGGGTCGGAGATTTGGCCGCCGTCGAGCTCGGCGGGCATTTCGGGGAGGTCGCTGGCGTCGATCCCCCACAGCTCGAGTTCTGCGGCGAGGCGTTCGCGTTGGCGGTGACCGTCGCAAACAAGCCAGATCCGCTCCTTACCGGACGCCGCGAGATGGTGGCAGAGGAGGGCGGCGAGGAAGGCGTGGGAGGCTTCGTCAGCGTGTTCGAACGCGACGCCTCCCTCACCAGCGGCCGCGAGGGCGAGGCGTTCTGCGAAATCCGGCTGCTGGACGGCCCGCTGCAGCCAGTCGTCGGTGGCATCGACCGTGCGGGACACGGGCTTTCCTTAGTCCCGATTCTCCGCCAGCCAAGGGCGAAGTTTTAGGAACGGGCGAGGGTTTCGCAGCCTTTGAGGTCGAGCTTGCCGGACGCGAGGACGGGGATTTCCGGGACGGGGATGATGGCCTTGGGGCACCAGAGAGAGGGGATGCCGGCGTCCATGAGTTTGTATCGAAGATCGATGCATTCCTGCTCGAGCGCGGGGCCTGAGATGGTGGAGAGGAGGACGATGACCTCGCCTTTCTGGAGGTCGGGGATGCCGACGACAGCGATTTTTCGTTCGGCTTCGGCATCGAGTCCGAGGGCTTTGTTGATTGCGGCTTCCACGGTTTCGTGGGGCACCATTTCGCCGCCGATTTTCGAAAATCGGGAAATGCGGCCCTCGATGAAAAGGAAGCCGTCGTCGTCGAGTCGCCCCACGTCGCCGGTTCGGAACCAGCCGTCGGGGGTGAGCACTTCCTCGGATTTTTTGGGATCGCCGAGGTAGCCTGGGAAGATGTTGGCGCCTTTGAGCCAGATAAGGCCTTGTTGGTTGACGCGGAGGGGTTTTTCGGTGGCGGGGTCGCTGATGCGGAGAGCGATTCCGGGAAGGAGTTGGCCGACGGAGCCGCGGCGGCTGGATGGGATGACGACGGCGTTTTGGGCGGGGTCGGGGTCCGGAAGGTTGACGTTGGTGGCAGGGGAGGTTTCGGTGAGGCCGTAGCCTTCTTGGGGCGCGATGCCGAAGCGGTCGTGGAAGGCGCTGGCGAGATTGTCGGGTAATTTTTCCGCGCCGGTGACGACGAGTTGCAGGCTGCGGAGTTGCTCCGGTTCCACCCGTTTCATGTAGCCGCGGAGGAAGGTGGGGGTCGAGAGGAGGACGTTGACGCCGCGTTGAGCAACGAGTTCGGCGAGCCTTTTGGTTTCGAGGGGGTTCGGGTAGGTGACGAGGTCGATGCCTTCGATGATCGGATACCAGAGCGTCACGGTGGATCCGAAGGAGTGGAAGAGGGGCAGGCAGCCGAGAATGGCAGAGCCGGGATCGAGATCCAGACGGGTACCGAATTGGCAGACGTTCGCCAAGACGTTGCGGTGGGTGAGAGGAACGCCCTTGGGTTCGCCGGAGGAACCGGAAGTGAAGAGCAGCACGGCCTCGTCTGGTCCTCGTTTTTTGCCAATGCGGAATAGGGCGGAGATGACGGAAGCAGGGAGAACTTTGGCGAGGAGGGTCCAGGCGATGATTTTCTTTTTCAGCGCGGGCAGGGTGCGCTCGATGAAAATCAGATCGCGATTGGGGGGCCAAGGGAAGGAGGCGAGTTTGCGGACGAAGGGGTCGGCGGTGATGTAGCGGTCGAGGTCGGACTGATGCATCGCCGAGCGGACGGCATCGTGGCTGGCGGTGAAGTTGAAATTGACGGGGGTTTTGCCGGCGAAGACGGTGGCGAGGTTGGCAATAAGACCGATTTTTCCCGGGGGGAGGATGATTCCGATGCGCGGGTTGTCGGTGGTGTCGCGAAGATGTTTTGAGAGGACGAGGGCGGCCGCAAGAATGCGGTGGAAGCCGATGGAAGAGTCGTCCGAGCCATCGTGCACCCGGTTGCCGCCGTGTTTTTTGAGGCCTTGGAGAAGGGCGCTGGCGAGGGACATCCGGAGCAGCGGTCGACTGGAAAAGGATTCCTCCACGAGTTCGAGCAGCCGCTCGCGATAGAGGGCTGGGCTCGCGTCGGCGGCGGGGATGGGTGCTGCGACGGCGATGATCGTCTGTGGGAGGGCCGCGGTTTTCTCGATGCTGAGGCAAGCTTCGCGGGGGTGGTCGACGAGCAGCGGCAGGATGGGCAGCCCAAAGGCGCAGAGGCTGCGCAGGGTTTTGCCAGGTGTGTGGCAGGGGATGGCGTTGCGGGTGCGAGCGCGGCCGGGGACGAAAATGAGCACGCCGCCGTTGGCGAGCATGGGTTTGAGTTGTTCTCCGACGGTGGTGGGGGAGTCGTCGTCGTCCGAGAAAACGGCTCCTGAACCGGAGCGTTCGAGGTGGGCCTGAAGAGCGGGGTCGAGGCGTGAGTTTTCCTCGATGAACCAAGTGATTTTACGGCCGGCGAAGAGTTTCTCGAGAATGGGGACTTCGGCGAGGTCGAGTCGGCCCGGGAGGACGAGGCAGCCGGTGGATGGAATCCGGTCGGTGTGGAGGAGTTGGACTGGGCTGGACATCGTGGCGCGCTGGGAAAGACGTGGCGGAGCAGGTCCGTCTTGCCCGCCATTCAAGCGATTCGGCGGGGACAGGCACGAATTTTTTTAGCCTCCCGACACGGTGGTAGGGCTGCTGGTGATGCAGGGAAAGCCGGTGTTGCCGGTCTCGGTGTGGAGTGACAGAGAGGCCTAGCAGCCTGTTGAAGAACCCCGGTTTTCCAACCCCTGGGAGAAGTCTTTTCCGATCGATTCCGCGTTCGTGATCGTCATGCCGCGGCCGGGGTTT
>RDYP01000011.1 GCA_004293445.1 Verrucomicrobiota bacterium
GGTCGTTGAACCACGAGCTTCCTACAGCTCCTGGCCCCTTGCCAATCACGCCGATTGCGCTAGCCGCTTGAATCCGCGCACCATAATGAGGGGACCCTGTCGCGATTTTCTTCTTCCCGTCTCGGGCTTGCGTGGGTTGGGGAGCGGTGCATTTTCGTCGCCGATGAAGCCGCAACTTGGACAACTGGCCCCGACTTTCACTGCCGCAGTCACGGGAAATCCCTACGCCGCGGGCGCGACCCTCTCGCTGTCAGACCTCCGGGGCGAGAGGGTGGTCCTCGTCTTTTATCCAAAGGACGACACCCCCGGTTGCACCAATCAGGCCTGCGCGCTGCGCGACCACTGGGCAGAGCTTCAGGGCAAGGCACGGATTTTTGGGGTGAGCGTGGACCCCCTGAAAAGCCATGACCGTTTCATCGCCAAATACGGACTGCCCTACCCGCTGATCGCGGACGAAGACGGGGCGATCGTTGCGGCCTATGGCGTGTGGGTTGAGAAGTCGATGTATGGGAAAAAATACATGGGCACCGAGCGAAGTAGCTTCGTGATCGGTGCTGATGGCAGGATCGAGGCGGTGCTGGAGAAGGTCGCGCCGGACGCGCACTTGGCCCGCTTGATCGAGGTCCTGGGCTGAGCCCGTGGCCCGCCGGAACGAATCTATTGAGCTTTGCCCGTCGTCGGGCCTAAGTTCCGCCCGCCGCATGTCCAAGCCCTCATCCAAGCCTCCCGCCCATCCCGGCGCCGCCGTGCTGGTGATTGCCGGAATGTCGCTGACACTCGCCGCGGCACTGCAGCTCATGGGGCTCTCGGGTAGGCTCGATGCCCTTTTTGCGGCTTGGTTTGCAGGAATGGGGATTGGTGGCGAATTCCACGACGCACCTGCATCGCTGGTCTGGTGCTGGACCGTTCCCTTGGTCTTCGGCCTGTCGGCTGCCATGCTCGGTTCCCGGCGAAACTGGCGTCGCGCGGTGCTTTGGACGACCACACTGATCCTGACTTTGGCGTGGATTCCGATATTCGCACTCGCGGGTTTTCGTGCGCCCGCTGCGATGCCTCTACTTGCGCTCGCTTGGTGTGGCCTGTGGACGATGATTTACGCGGCGCGTCACCAAGAGCCGGACGAAGGGGAGAACTGATTTTACCATGGCACGCATTGATTATCCCGAAGCCGTCGGCGCTCTGGTCGAGGAACTCCGCCGACTGCCTGGTGTCGGCCCACGCAGTGCGGAGCGCATCGCAATCTGGCTTTTGCAGAGTCCGAAGGCCGATCCCGTGGGGCTTGCGTCGATTCTCGCTCGAGCCAAGGCGGAAGTGGTGAGCTGTCCAAACTGTGGTTTTTTTGCGACCGCCGACCGCTGCGCGATCTGCTCCGACTCAGCCCGCGAGCCGATCATTTGCGTGGTGGAACAGGCCACAGATGTCCTCCCCTTGGAGCGATCCGGGGTTTTCAAGGGGCGCTATCACTGCCTCGGTGGCAAGCTTTCGCCGCTGGACAATGTGACACCGGAAGATCTGCGGATCGGTTCGCTGCTTCGGCGGATCGATGCGGAAGAGGTGCCTGAGGTGATTCTCGCGCCTGGCTCCGATGTCGAGGGCGAGGCAACCGCGAATTACCTCGCGAGCTTGCTTCGTGGAAAATGCCACATCACCCGCATTGCCCAAGGCCTGCCGGCCGGCGGCGGGCTGGAGCATGCCGACGCCCTGACCCTCGCCCGGGCGCTCGAGGGTCGTCGCGGGCTCTAGGTCGTGACTCGAAAATCAAAAAACACACTCTTTCCTGCAATGCCACCTCCACCCCGCAAACGTCCGCATTTCCAAAGCAAGAAGGCTTGGCAGCGGCCCGGTCCGCCGCCGCCGAGAAAGCGAGCGGGCGAGCAGGGCTGGGACCCGGTGGCAGGTTGGTATGACAAATTGGTTGGCGACAAAGGTTCGGACTATCATCGCAATGTCATCCTGCCCGCCGCCCTGCGATTGCTGGCCGTGGAGCCGGGTGAAAGGCTGCTCGACCTCTGCTGTGGCCAGGGGGTTTTGATTCCGCTCTTGCTCGAAGCCAAGGCCGCTGCAGTGACGGGGGTCGATGCCAGTCCCCAGTTGATCGCTTCGGCGGGTGCCCGGTTTGAGAAAGATCGCCGCGTTCGTTTGATCGTCGCCGATGCCTGTGCTCCCGGTTCCTGGGCCGACGGATCGCACGATGCTGCCGCCTGCATCATGGCGGTCCACGACGTGCCGGATCTTTCGGCGATGGCGCGTCAAGCGGCTGCCGCGCTCAGGCCCGGCGGGAGATTTGTGGCCATCTTCATGCACCCCTGCTTCCGGATCCCACAGCAGGCCCACTGGGGCTGGGACGAGGGCCGCAAGCTCCAGTTCCGCCGTGTCGATCGCTACGGTGTCCCGCAGGAAATTCCCATCGTCACCCATCCGGGCCAAGGGGGGGGCTTGACGACGACTTTCTACCACCGACCGATCGGCGAAGTACTTGCTGCTTTCGGCAAGGCCGGGTTGGCATTGGTCGACTGCGAAGAACTTTTCAGCCATCGTCGTTCCCAGCCCGGTCCGCGGGCCAAGGGCGAGAATCGTGCGGTTCAGGAGTTCCCGGTCTTCATGGCCATCTCCTGCGTCAAGCTGCCGTGAAATTCCCCTTTCCCCCGGGGGGCTGGCGTCCTAGCTTCCCGCCGAAATGAGCGGCTGCCACGGTCCCCAGATGAAGATGGATCCCGGTTTGCACCAGGATAAGAAGCCTTCGTGGATCAAGGTCCGCTTGCCCAATAATCCGGTATTCTGGTCGACCAAGTCCCTGATCACCGACCTCAAGCTGGTGACGGTTTGTGAGGAGGCCCAGTGCCCGAACCGTTGGGAATGCTGGGGTCAGGGCACCGCGACCTTCATGATCGCCGGCGAGAAATGTACCCGCGCCTGTGGTTTCTGTGCGGTGAAGACCGCCAAGCCCGACGCGCTGGAGGCCGACGAGCCGGTCCGGGTAGCAGAGGCGACGCGCCGGATGAAATTGCGGCATGTGGTGATCACCGCGGTGGCGCGCGATGATCTCCGCGACGGCGGTGCGGAGCATTTTCAGCAAACCATCGAGGCCGTCCGTGCGGTGAATCCGGGCATCGTGATCGAGGTGCTGGTGCCCGATTTCAACGATCGCGACTGGGCCCTTCAAATGGTCATGGACGCCCGTCCGCACATTTTTAATCACAACCTCGAGACCGTGGAGCGGCTCACTCCGCTGGTTCGTTCCCGTGCGAAGTATCATCGCAGTCTTGCGGTGTTGAAGAAAGCCAAGGCAATGGTCGGCGGCAAGGTCGCGACCAAGAGCGGCATCATGCTGGGACTGGGCGAGCAGCGGGACGAAATCCTGCGGGCGATGGATGATCTGCTGGAAGCGGATGTCACGGTGCTGACCATGGGTCAGTATCTGCGGCCGACTCCGCGCCACCTGCCGGTGGTCGATTACATCGAGCCTGCGGTCTTCGACGAGTTGAAGCAAATCGCCCTCGACAAGGGGTTTCGTCACGTCGCCAGCGGTCCCTTGGTGCGGAGTTCGTATCACGCTGCGGATTTTCGGCCCGAGCTCGACATCATGGATGAGATCGAGAAGGCGGCCTCGGTGCGCGGTCTCGACCTTCAGCCGGAGGATCTACCGATCCCTGCCGCAACTCCGGCGCTGGTCAGGGCTTCGGTGAGCTGAGTTTGCTGGAGCGGTGGCGTTGTGAGGACCAGGCGACGGTGATTCGGCGCGTCTAGCTGATGAGTGGGAGGACGAGGCGGGCGGTGGTTCCGCCGAGATCGCGTGCTTCCAATGAGACCCTGCCACCGTGAAGTTCGGCAGCCTCCTTGACCAGCGTGAGGCCGAGGCCGGTGCCCTTGCGACCGTGGGCGTGGTGCTTGAGGGAGTAAAAGCGGTCGAAGACCTTATCGCGGGCGTAGTCGGGGATGCCGGGGCCGCGGTCGGAGATGGAAACGGAGCCATCTGCCAGAAGAACGATTTCGACCCTTGATCCTGCCGGGGAGAAATCGATGGCGTTTTCGAGTAGATTCGTGACGGCGGAGCGCAGGATGAAGGCATCGCCGAGGATGGCGACGGATGTTTCCGGCAGCGAGCTGACGAGGGTGACCTCCGCGAGTTCCGCAGGCGGGCGGGCTTGGTCGATGGCGCGCGCGACGATGGGGACGAGATCAACGCGGTCGCTGGTGCCGAGGCTGCTGCGTCCTTCGAGGGCGGAGAGTTCGAGCAGGCGGTTGAGCAGTCGTTCGGCGCGACCGGATTCGGCGCGGATATTGCCGAGGAAGCGGCGGCGGTCGGCGGCGGGCATTTCCTCGTCCAGCAGTTCCGCCGCGCCGCGGATGGCGGCGAGAGGGCTTTTCATTTCGTGGGTAAGCGTCTGGACGTAGCGCTCGGCATAGCGTCGGCCCTCGAGAGCCTCGCGCATGGACTCGAGAGCCCGGGCGAGGGTGTTGACTTCCTTGCCGGCGCCGAGTTTCGGCAGAGCAGGGCGTTTTCCGGATTCGATCTCGCGGGCGTATTCGGTGAGGCGCCCGACGGGGCGGTATTGCCAGATAAAGACGGCCGCGACGAGGAAGAGGATGCCGGCACCGACGAGGCCGGTTCCCCAGTAGATGGCACGTCGGCGGGCTCGGACGATGGGCAGGACGTCGGATTGTGGCTTGTAGACGGTGAGTACGCCGAGGGGTTTTTCGGGGGTCCCCACGAGGGCACCGACGTAGAGGACGGAGGATTGCGGGTTGTCACTGGCGTCTCGACTACTACGTGCGCCGTATTTTCCTTGAAGGGTGTGGAAGACGTCGCGCTTCGAGGAAAGGTCTGCGCCTTCGAGCTGGCCTGCGGAATCGAAGAGGACGATGCCTTGGGCGTCGGTCAGGTAGGCTCCGATGCCAAGGTCTCGTTTGATATGGCCATGGATGTTGGCTTCGAATCGGCGCTTGGAGGCGGCTGCAAAGCTGTGGGCAAAGTCCTGCTTGTCGAAACGGCCGGCTTCCAAGTCGGCTGCTACGATGGCTGCGAGCAACTGGGCGGTATCGACCATGGACTCCTCGGTTGCTTGATAGGTCTGTGGTTCGACGACGGAGAGCTGTTGCCGGACGAGCAGGTAAATTCCCGCCCCGATGATGAGGGCGATGAAAAAGAGGGTGACGCGGGTGAGGCGCATGGGGGAGAGACTCAAGACACAAGACCTGAGCTGGGAGAGAGTTGAGGGCGCCGGTGGCGGGTGGCGGCTTAGGGTTGGAAGAAGTAGCCGAGGCCGCGGCGGGTTTGGATGAGGTCTTCGGCACCCGCTTTCGCGGAGCGGAGTTTGGCGCGGATCGACTTGATATGGGCGTCGATGGTGCGATCGGTCACGGCACCGGGATCGGCCCAGGCGTGGTCGAGAAGTTGGTCGCGACTGAGGACTCGGCGGGGATTTTTGAGGAAGACGAGGAGGAGCTTGTATTCGTGGGCGGTGAGGTCGAGCGCGCTGCCGTGGCAGTGGATGCGCATGGCGTGGGGGTCGTTCTGGAGGGGGGCACCGGGGTTTTCGGGGTTGGCGGCGGGGGCTGCCGGGGTCGGGAACGGGCGGTTGTTTTGCGCGCGGCGGAGGATGGCTCGGATGCGGGCGACGATTTCGCGCGGACTGAAGGGCTTGGTCACGTAGTCGTCGCCGCCGAGCTCGAGTCCGAGGATGCGGTCGACCTCGCCGTCGCGGGCGGTGAGGAAGAGCACTGGGACGGCCGATGTTTCGCGGAGTTTTTTGCAGACCTCGAGGCCGGTCATGTCGGGCAGGCCGATGTCGAGGATCGCGAAGTCGAAGGGCTGGGCGGCGAAGGCATCGAGCGCGGCCTGGCCGGTGAGGGCGTGATGGACCTCGAAGCATTCGGTTTTCAGGGCATACACCAGGGTATCGGCGATGGCGGGTTCGTCTTCCACGAGCAGGATGTGCATGGGCGGAGGCAAGGCGGGTTTGGAGAGGAGGGTGTGGGGTGAGTGTGAAAAATCGATGAATCCGCTATTCGTCGTGACGGCGATGTTCAGGTGAAGCTCCAGGCGTCCATGTCGAAGACCACGGTGACGTCGTCCGGGAGAGTGGTCTTTTGCAGGACCTGTTGGACGTGTCGGCTGAGGGGGCGGGCGTTTTTGCAGCGAAGCATGAGCTGGAAGCGGAACTGGCCGTGGGAGCGGACTAGTGGGCTTGGCATGGGTTCGCCGAGAATGACGCCGGCCGGGCAGTTTTCGCCGAGTCGGCGGAAGAGAGTTTGCAGGGTGAACTCGGCGCGGCGCTCGTGGGTAGAGCGGCTGGTGAGAACGGCGCAGTGGGCGAAGGGCGGGTAGCTGAACTGGCGGCGGAATTCGAGCTCCTGCTCGGCAAAGCCGTCGAAGTCGTGGTGGCGCGCGAACTGGATGCTCGGCGAGTGGGGGGTGAAGGTCTGCACGATGACTTCGCCTTCGAGTTCGCCACGTCCGGCGCGTCCGGCGACTTGGGTGAGGAGTTGGAAAGTGCGTTCGCCCGCACGGAAGTCGGGGACGTGGAGGCCGATGTCGGCGTTGAGGATCCCGACGAGGGTGACGTTGGGGAAATGGAGGCCCTTGGCGATCATTTGGGTGCCGATCAGCACATCGATCTTGCGGGCCTGGAAGGCATTGAGGAGGTCGCGCAGGGCGTTTTTTTTCCGCATGGCATCGGCATCGATGCGGGCGATGCGGGCCTCGGGCAGGACCTTCGCGAGAACTTCTTCGACCTTCTGGGTGCCGAATCCTTGGAGGGCGATGGCGGGGTCACGGCACTCGGGGCATTTCCTCGGAACCACGGCCTGGTGGCCACAGACGTGGCAGCACAGCCGCTCGTCCTCGCGGTGGTAGGTGAGGGCGACGGCGCAGTGGGGACACATGCAGACGTGGCCGCAGGAAGGGCACTGGAGGGATCGTGCGAAGCCGCGACGGTTGAGGAAGAGAATGGATTGCTCGTTTTTTGCGAGGCGTTGTTCGAGGGCGCTGCGGAGGCGCTCGGACAGGATGGCCATGCCGCCCTTCTGTTTCTTCGACTCGAGCCGCATGTCGAGAATCCGGATGAGGGGCAGGGATTGGCCATCGGCGCGTTGCTGGAGGCGGACGAGCTGGTACTTGCCATCGAGAGTGTTTTGGAAGGACTCGAGCGAGGGAGTGGCCGAGCCGAGGACGATGCTACAGCCCTCGAGGTGGGCGCGTAGTACCGCGACGTCACGGCCGTGGTAGCGGGGGATTTGATCCTGCTTGTAGGAATTTTCGTGTTCCTCATCGACCAGGATGAGTCCGAGGTCGGGCAGTGGGGCGAAGACGGCGGAGCGGGCGCCGATGACGATGCGGGCGATGCCTTTGCGGATGCGGTGCCATTCGTCGAAGCGCTCGCCTTGGGACAGGTTGGAGTGGAGAACGGCAACCTGTTCCTGGATGGCGGCGAAGCGGGCGCGAAAGCGGCGTACGGTCTGGGGGGTGAGGGAAATTTCGGGGACGAGGACGAGAACGGTTTTGCCGAGGTCGAGCGTGGCGCGGGCGGCTTGGAGATAGACTTCGGTTTTGCCGGAGCCGGTGACGCCGTGGAGCAGGATGGGAGAGGGCGGAGTGGAGGGGGTGGAGGAAGAGAGGGACGTCAGGATGACTTCCAGTGCGGCGGCTTGTTCGGGGTTGAGGGGGAGCGGGGAGTCGGGAAGGATTTCCTCGATCCCGTCAGCTTCGGGATCGCGGCGGACTTCTTCTTCGACGAGGCGGATGAGTCCCTGTTTGGCGAGGGATTTTACGGAGGCGGAAGCACCGTCACCGAGCTCGGTGAGGGGCAGTTTGTTTTCCGGGGCGTGGCCGAGCAGGGCGAGGATGGCGGACTGCTTGGGTGCGCGCTTGTCGAGTCTGGCGAGGACTTCCTGCGGCGGTGGGCCTTCGAGGACGGCGAACTTGCGGACTTTGGCGGAATTGTCCTCCGTGCGGACGGCCTCCGGGAGCAGGGCGCGGATGACGCTTTCGATACTGCATCCGTAGTAGCTGGCGATCCAGCGGCCGGCTTCGAGCAGCTTGGGGGTGATCAGCGGTTCGGGATCGCTGAGCGAGTGGAGCGGGCGGAGGGCGAAGCCTAGGTCCTCGGTCGCGACGAGGTCGAGGACGGTGCCTTGGGAGAGTTTGTTGCGCAGGGGGATGCGGACGCGGCAGCCGGGCACGACGGGCAGGCCATCGGGGATGGCGTAGTCGAAGACGAGCTCGGAAGGGCCGTCGATGAGGACGCGGGCGGCGGGCATGGGCCAAGAGTTCTACTCGGGCCGGGCGTGGATGGGAACCTCCAAGACGGGAAGCAATGGTTTGGAGGAGTGACGATCATAGCCGGACCAGGTTTAGGGAGGTCGGCTGATGCGAATTTCCTCGCAAGCGCCTTGTTCCGTGCCGGTCCGTGCCGGATCCTGCGATTTCACTACGATTGGAACTTTCACCGCTTTTTCCAGTCGCTGCTCCATATAGCCTCATCCATAAAGCCTTCTATCATGATTTGGGCTTGGGTCATCTTTATTGGTTTTGTCTTTCTGATGTTGGCACTCGACCTGGGGGTGTTCCACCGGAAATCCCACGTTGTCGGCTTCAAGGAGTCCCTCACCTGGTCCGGGGTATGGATTAGCCTAGGTTTGGCATTCTCGATTCTCGTCTATTTTGCCTATGATCTGCACTGGTTCGGTCTCGGCAACTCGGTCGATGCCGTGGATCAGTTGGTCAACACCGGTAAGCTGGCGGCGACGAAATACCTGACTGCCTACGTGGTAGAGAAGTCGCTGAGCGTGGATAATATCTTCGTCATCGCGATGGTGTTCAGCTCGCTCGTAGTGCCGGCGCGTTATCAGCACCGTGTGCTGTTTTGGGGCATCATCGGCGCATTGCTGATGCGTGGCGCGATGATTGGGCTGGGGTCGGTGCTGGTGCAGAACTTCCATGCGATCCTCTATTTCTTCGGGGGCTTCCTGATCTTCACCGGGATAAAGATGCTTGTGATGGAGGAGAAAGAGGATCACCCAGAGAACAATCCGGTGGTGCGCTGGATCCGGAAAATTTTCCCGATCACCCGGGAGTTCCACGGGCAGCATTTCATGGTCCGGGCCGGCAGCGTGTGGTCTCGCGAGGCGGCGGAGCCGGGGGTGGAAGCGAAGCCGGATCCGGTGGTGGATTTGGCACCCGCGGGGAAATGGCTGCTGACGCCGCTGGCGGTGGCCTTGATTCTGGTCGAAGCGACGGATTTGATTTTTGCGGTCGACTCGATCCCTGCCGTTTTCGCGATCACGGCGGATCCCTTCCTGGTTTTCACCAGCAACGTCTTTGCGATTCTCGGGCTGCGCTCGCTGTATTTTGCGCTGGCGGGGCTGATCGCCAAGTTCCGCTACCTCAAGCCTGCGCTGTCGCTGATCCTCATTCTGGTGGGGGTGAAAATGCTGGCCGCGAAGTGGCTCAAGCTGTGGCTGGGTGATTCCTTCAATCTCACTGTGCTGGCGGTGATCATCGGGATTTTGGTTACGGGTGTGGTCACTTCGCTGATCGTAGGGGCGAAGGATGAGGATGGGGCGATCCCGTCTTGAGCCCGGGCCGGGGGGGCGATGCCGTATCGATAAAAAAGGCGGCCGGAGGGGTGCTCCGGCCGCCTGATAGCTGCGCGATGATGTGCGATCGGCGCGGCTCAGCGGTAGTCGAGCTGGGCGCTGGCGGTGGTGTCGCGGTCGCTGCGGAAGCGGATCCAGTAGGCGTTGAAGGCATCGAGGAAGCCGTGGTTGATGCTTTCTCCGGCTTGGAGCTTGAAGCTCTTGTAGGTGACCCAGCGGCCGTCGCCGGTGAGGTCGATCTCCGCGGTGATGGTGGCGGCGACGGAAGAGGATAGCGTGAGGGCTTTCTTGTCGTAACCGGTCATCAGGTAGGGATCGGAGGGGGTGTTAGCGGCGACGGCGCTGTCTTTCCAAGGGCCGCCTTGGCCGCGGGGTTTGCCCATTTTCCAGGCGTCGTCGATGCTTCCGGCCCAGAGGGCGGCCTTGCCATCGGCAGAGCGGATCAGGTGGGTGTTTGCGGTGGGCGCATCCGCGGCGAGGCCGGTCATGATGAAGAGGCCGCGGTAGGAGCAGAAGTCGTGGATGCGGAAGTTGTGCGTGGTGATGGGGCGGACCTTGGCGAAGCCGCCGGCGTTTTCGGCGGGCAGTTCGTAGAAAGAGCCGTGGGCGTGGAAGAAGTCGCGCTCGGTCGCGACTTCGCGGGCGACGCGGCCGTCGCCGAGCGGACTGGCTTGATCGAGGGCGGGGTCGCCTTTCGGCAGGCGCCAGCGGTGGCCTTGGTCGTCGATGAAGAGCACGGAGGAGGCATCGACCCGCAGGATCCCAGCGGGGATGGCGGCGGACTTGAGGGTGTGCTCGAGGAGGTCCTTTTCGGCGGCAGGCTTGAGGCTGAGGTCGGCGTGGAGTTCGTAGGCTCCGACGGCTTTGCCCGTGGCATCGAGGGCGGCGACGGCGAGGGTCCGTTTGTTGTCGTCGCGGGGGCGGAGGATGCCGCCGCTGGCAGGCTTCGAGGTCGCTTGGGTGAGGCCGGTGAAGATGGCATCGGGGCTGTTGCTTCGGGTATCGAGATCGGCGTATTGGAAGATCGCGCTGACGTTTTGTCCGTCTTTATCGGTGCGGATGCGGATCCACTCGGCCTGGGTGGTAGCGGGGAATTCCACCCAGAGGTGGCCTTTGGCGGGGACTTCGAACTGGTAGAGAGGGCTCCAGGTGCCGGTGCCTTTGGCGTCGATTTCGAAGTGGAAGGTCAGGGCTTGCTCACCGCCGTGGGCGAGGTGGACGCCGCGCTTGTCGTAGCCGGCGAAGAGGAAGGGATCGGAGGGGCTGTCGGCCTTGACCGATTCGCCGACCCAGACGGCACCGCGTCCGATGGGCGGGCCGAAGCTCGCGAGCTTGGCGGGATCGACGAACCAGAGGTTCGAGTGGGATTGGGGTGGGGCGATGTTGCCCTTGGCTTTGCGCTTGTTGAGGAACTCGCTTTTCGCGGTGTCGTCGCAGCCGAAGACGATGCGGTCGTTCCAGCGGGCGAAGTCGCCGATGACCTTGAGGTAGGTCGAGCGAGGAGAGATGCCGGCGCTGTTTTTGGCGGAGAAGGTTTTCGGGAAATTCCAGAAGGTGCCGTGCATGGTGGCGAGGAAGTTGTCGCCTTCGCCGATTTCGCGGATGCGGGGCCACTCGGTGTTCCAGCCGTGGGCTCCGTCGTAGGTGTGGGTGGCTTTTGGCAGGCGGTAGGAGTGCCATTTGCCGCCATCGAGCAGCATCAAGATGAGCGAGCGGTGGTCCCAGCCCATGGACCAGAGGGGGTCGCTGTCCGGGTTCTGGCTGCCGTGGATGCCACCGGGACCGGTGACTTCGGTGAACTGGTTGCGGCGGACCACTTCGAAGCGTTCGGCCTTGCCGTCCCAGGAGCCGAGGACGCCGGATGGGGTGGCGGGGTTGACCTTGGCCGCTTGGCCGGCTTCGCCGTTGTTGGCATAGATGAGCCGGCCTTGGCCGGAGTAGAGCCCTTTCCCGTGGTAGCCGGGCAGGCCTGCGAAGCGTCGGCCATCGGCCTTGTCCTTGTGGCCCGAGTGTCCGATTTGAGCCTGGTTGTCGGCGAAGAGTTCGGTGGGTTGGAGGGTCTTGACGTCGACCTCGTAGATGCCCTCCTCCATGGTGGCGTAGTAGATTTTTCCGGCGGGGTCGCTGAGGTGGCGGGCATTGCCGGTGGGTCGGCCGGGCATGGTTTTGAGCGGAATGGTGCGGACCTTGCCCTGGGCGTCGATGGCGTGAGGCCCGATGAAAAGCTGCTGGGATTCGTCATGGATCATCCGGTTGGCCGGGGTGCCGCCGATGGATTCGGGGCGGATGATGAGTTCGAGGTCGGGGGTGATTTCGTAGAGCTTATCGGACGAGCCGAGTGGCTGGTGGGGGGCGTAGGTGACGACCCAGAGGCGGTTTGCCCAAGGGACGACGGCTCCGGTGCCGCACTCGCCCTCGTTGTTGTAGTAGGCGAGGTGGGGGTAGATGCCGGAGAGTTGGATCGGCTCGGCCAGTACGGGGGTGGCGGCGAGGAGAGCAAAGGTCAAGTGACGGAGCATACGTTCAGGGTGTCGATGGGTTAGGAACTAACACGGGAATTTCCGAAAAAAGCGGGTCGATGCTGGATGCGATGGATTTTTGTGGCAGGTGGCGTGGCGGGGGACACTTTGTCGGCGTGGATTTCGACCGGGAAGCGCCTGATGATTCGTCCGACGAGCTGTTGCGACGGGTGTTGGTTCGCGAGCCGGCATGGATGGAGGCTTTTGGCGAGCTGGTGCGGCGGAACGAGGGTTGGGTGCGTGGTTTTTTGCGGTCGAGGATCCGGGACTGGGCGGCTGCGGATGATGTGGCGCAGGATGTCTTTGTCACGGCGTTCCGGCGAGTGAGGAGTTTTCGTGGGGAATCGGGGTTCGAGGGGTGGCTGCGAGGGATCGCGGTGAATCATTTGCGCAATTTCGCCCGCAAGCGCCGGGACCTGTGCGTGGGAGGATCGGGCGAACTGCAGGAATTGATCGATCGAGAGGCCGGGGCCTTTGCTGGCTTTGGGGATGAGAGTGGGGCGCTCGATGCCCTGCGGCGCTGTTTGGAGAGAATCGATGGCCCCTCGCGGCAGTTGCTCGACGAGCGTTATGGCGAGGGGCGGAGCGTGCGGGAATTGGCGGAGCGAAG
Organism: Verrucomicrobiota bacterium; assembly: GCA_004293445.1. Classification (GTDB taxonomy): domain Bacteria; phylum Verrucomicrobiota; class Verrucomicrobiia; order Verrucomicrobiales; family Akkermansiaceae; genus Haloferula. Next base: position 12,727 of record RDYP01000011.1, read on the forward strand.
CGGGCGGGGGTATTCGGCGCTGACCATGCAGCTTCATCGGCTGCGGGAGCTCTTGGCGGATTGTGTTCAGAGGAAATTGGAGGTGGGTGAGTCATGAATCCGGGAGATGAGCTGGTAGCGCGTTTGTTGGCGGGGGGCTTGGCGAAGGGCGAGCGTGCGGAGTTGCTGCGTCTTCTGGAGGTGGATCCGGAACTTGGATCGAGGCTGGGTGGGCAGGCGTTGGTGGAGGGTTTGTTAGGGGTGCTGATGGAGGACGAATTGTCGGCAGCGCGGCGTTGTGGTCGATGGATGGAGGTTTTGCGGGAAGCGGATCGCGAGGATTTTGTAGCGGGGGTGGCGGGCCGGATTCGGCGTCGCGGGCGCTGGATTCAGGCCTTGGCTGCGGCGGTGGTGCTGCTGTTCGGAGTCGGAGTGTGGGCGATTTTTTCGGAGGAATCGGCGGTGGTCGCGCGCTTGGTGCGTCTGGAGAACTTGCGGTGGGCCAAGGGCACGAGTGGGGCCGAGGGGGAGGGGGTTCGGGCAGGAACGCGTTTGCGCTTCGATTCGGGCCTGGTGGAACTGGATGTGGAAGGGAAGGGGCGGATGATTGTGGAGGGTCCGGCGGATCTCGAATTGGCTGGGCCGCTGCGGACGGTGTTGCGCCGTGGTCGGATGATCATGCGGGTGACTCCGGCGGGTCATGGGTATCGGGTGGAGACACCGAAGGGGGTCGTGGTGGATTTGGGCACGGAGTTTGGCGTTGCGGTCGGGGAGGCTGAGGAGGTCGAGACACACGTGATCGAGGGTGAGGTGGAGGCGATTCCGGAGGGCGGTCGAAAGGTGCTGTTGCGGAAGAACGACGCTTTGCGTTTCAGTGGTGGGGATGGAGAGCGTTTCGTGGCGGATGGTGGATCGTTCTACACTGCGCTGCCCCCCGCGCGGGTCGGTGCGCCGCGGATGCTTCATTGGCCGCTCGAGGGGGCTTCGGGCGGGCGGGATCAGGCGCGGGTGAGTGGTTTTGGCGCTGGGGATTTCGACATGGTTTTGGGAAGCGTGGAGGCTGGGTTTCCGCCGTCGCGAGTCGCTGGGGTTTTCGGTGGAGGCCTGTCGTTTGATGGGCGCGGTGGTTTTGCTGAGAGCGGGTTCCCGGGGATCGGCGGGCAGGAGCCGCGAACGGTGAGTTTCTGGGTGAAGGTGCCGCGGGATTTCAGTGTGGATGAGGGGTTCGGAATCGTCTCTTGGGGAGAATTCGGGCAGCGGAACTTTGGGGAAGTGTGGCAGATTTCGATCAATCCGGTGGAGCAGGAGGGGCCGATCGGGCGCCTCCGGGTCGGGGCGCACGGTGGGCAGGTGGTGGGGGTGAGCGACCTGCGCGACGGGCGCTGGCATCACGTGGCGGTGGTGCTTTACCAGGCGTCGCAGCCGGATATCGGCAAGCACGTGCTGCTCTACCTCGACGGGGAATTGGAGCCGATTTCGCGTCGCGCTCTGCAGCAAGTTAACACCCGGGTCGAAGGTGCGGCCCACGGGGTTTTGCTCGGGCGCGATATTGCCCGTTCGCCGGGCGCGACCTCATCGGGGAACGGCGGTTTTTTCCGGGGAGCGCTGGACGAGGTGTTCCTCTTCGCCGGGGCTTTGTCGCGCGACGAGATCCGTGCTTTGAGAGATCGGAACGAGCCACCGCGTTGAGCCTCGGCTTCAGCGGCGATTGCTCACGCGGTATTCCTTAGGCGTGACGCCGAGGCGTTGGCGGAAGAGGTTGACCAGGGCGCTGGCGGTGCGGAAACCCGAGCGTTCGGCGACTTCCTGGAGGGAAAGGTCCGAGGAGGCGAGGAGGCGCATCGCGAGGTCGAAATGGGCGCGCCAGATCTCCTCGTGGAGGGTGCGGCCGATCAGCATGTTGAAGCGGCCTTCGAGCGATCGTCGGGAGATCGAGGTTGCGGCGACCACATCGCGCGCCTTGATGGAGGTGTCGGCGTGTTCGCGGATGAAGCGGAGTGCGGCGACCACGTTGGGATCGCTGAAGGCAAAGACATCGGTCGAGCGACGTTCGACCACGTGGGCGGGCGGGATGCGGACGGGTTCGCGGGGTGGGGCTTCGCCTTCGATCAGGCGGTCGAGCAGGGCGGCGGCTTCGTAGCCGCGTCGCTCCATATCAACCTCCACGCTGGAGAGGGTAGGTGTGCAAAGTCCGCAGAGTTGGTTGTGATTGCCGGCGCCGATGATCGCGACTTCTTCGGGCACCTTGAAGTCGGCGTTCCAGCAGGCTTCCAGCACCAGGGCACCGATGCGATCGAGGGAGGCGAAGACGCCGAGGGGGCGGGGCAGGGCGGCGAGTCGTGCGATCAAATCGGCCTCGGAGTGGTTGGCGGGCAATTGGATGGTCGTGACCTTGGAACCGCTTCGTTCGATGCGTTTGCGGAAGCCGTTGCCGCGATCTTGGGAATAGCGGCTGCCGTCGCGGCGGCGGATGAAGGTGAAGTGCGTGAAGCCGCGATCGAGCAGATGTTCCGCGGCCATCCGGCCGATTTCCTCGTCTTCGCTGAGGACGCTGACGATTTCCGATTCGTTGAGCAGGCCTGCGACATTGACCACGGGGATGCTGCGTGAGGCGGCGGCGTCGTGGAAACGTTGGTCGACGACGGTGCAGATGAGGCCGTCGCCTTGCCATCCGCCGACCAATTCGGCGAGTTCGCTGCGTTCGCGATCGAAATAAGCCACCCGCCAGTTCGGCTTTTGCTGCGCGTAACGGCTGATTCCATCGAGGATCTTGCTGCCGTAGCCACTGAGGGGATCGACCATCAGGCCGACTTGGCGGAACTGGTTCTTCACGGGCAGTGAGGATCGCCATCTTCGCGGTCTTGTAAATGCGCAAGCGTTAAGTCCGCTGCGGAATGGTGAAATGATGAAAGGCGGATTTGGTGCATCGCTGAAAAGGGATTACGGCAGCGCGCAAGAAAGCATTGCCGGATTCTCTCTCGCTGGCATGGTCGGCGGCGCAGCGCCTCTTCTGAATCCGCTTTTCCCAACCCATCCGACTGAGGTCTGCGTTCTAGCTTTTCCAAACCCATGAAAATTCGAGGACTTCGCTGGTGGATCGTCGTGTTGGTGTTTCTCGCCGCCGTGCTGAATTACGTGGATCGGCAGACTTTGTCGGCCTTGGCGCCTACGATTCAGGCGGACTTGAAGATGGACGATCGCGACTACGCGAACATCGTGAACATTTTCCTGGTGGCCTACACGATTGCCTACCTGATTTCCGGCAAGCTGGTGGACCGCTTGGGGACTCGGAAGGGGACTGCGGTCTTCGTGATTTGGTGGTCGCTGGCGAATATGGTCACCGCGTGGGCCCAGGGAATGCGTTCGATGGGGACCTGCCGTTTTCTGTTGGGTCTGGGCGAGGCGGGGATTTGGCCAGCGGCATCGAAGGCGGTGTCGGAGTGGTTCCCGGCGCGTGAGCGTGCCTTGGCGATCGGATTTTACACCATGGGGGCGACGATTGGCGCGACGGTGGCGCCCTACATCGTGATTCGGCTGGCGGGTTTCGACTACGCTTCCCAGCTCCCTTTCATCGAGTCGGTGTTCCAGCATGGCACAGGCTGGCGGATGGCCTTTTTGTTGACGGGAGCGGCGGGTTTTCTGTGGTTGGTGCCTTGGTTGATGTTCTACCGGAAGCCCCGTGAGAGCAAATTGTTGGGCGAGGCGGAGTTGGCGTTGATCGAGGACGGTGCGGGTCCGCCTGCTGAAAACGAGCCCGGCTGGAGCTGGCGTCAGGTGCTGACTTTCAAGCCGGTCTGGTTGCTGTTGATCGGGCGTTTGGTGACGGATCCGGTCTGGTATTTCTATCAGTTCTGGTTTGCGAAGTATCTCAATGCCGAGCGGGGGGTGGCGCAGGGTGATTTGACGATCACGTGGGTCATTTACGCGGCCGCCGGTGTGGGTTCCCTATTCGGTGGCTGGATTTCCGGGCATTTGGTGAAGAAGGGGAAGAGTCCGGTGAAGGCGCGGCTTTGGGTGATGCTGGGCAGCGCGTGCATGATGCCCTTGGCGCCTTTGATCGCGACCGCTGCGGATTTGCCGATGGCCCTGACTTTGACCGTGTTCACCGTTTTTGCGGCTTTGGCCTGGTTGATCAATATCAGTGCGATCGTCGTCGATGTGGTGCCGAAGCACTCGGTGGGGACGGTCTTCAGCGTGGTTGCGGCTGGCAGCACGCTGGGGGGGATTGCGATGAACATGATTGTCGCGGCGATGGTGTCCGGGCCATCGCTTAAGCCGGCTGGTTTCCTCGACCAGGGTTTCAAGGCGCTCTTTGGTCCTCTGATTTCCGCAGTTGAGGGGAAGGGCTACGAGCCCTGGTTCCTCGCGATGGCTTTTCTTCATCCTCTCGCTCTTGCCTTGCTTTGGCTGGGCGGTATTCATCGTCCGCGCCAAGCGGCAGTCTGATTTCATCCCATGTTGATCGAACCTCCATCCGACAAACGCGCGCTGCGCGCCGTGGAACTTGATGCCGGCCTCATCGTCGTCGGCGGCGGGCTTTCCGGTGTCTGTGCCGCCATCGCTGCTGCCCGCCACGGCTTGAAAGTGGTGCTGCTTCAAGATCGCCCGGTTTTGGGCGGGAATGCATCCAGTGAAGTCCGCCTCTGGGTTCTCGGGGCGACCTCGCATCTCGGAAATAACAACCGCTGGTCGCGTGAGGGCGGGATTATCAACGAAATCCTCGAAGAGAACCTTTATCGCAACCGGCAGGGCAACGCGATGATCTTTGACAGCATCCTGCTGGAGAAGTGCGTGGAGGAGAAGAACCTCACCCTGTTGCTGAACACCGCGGCTTATGAGGTTGAGAAGAGCGATCCTGATACCATTTCCGCGGTGCATGCGTTCTGCCCGCAGAATTCGACCCGATACATCCTGCGCGCGCCGCGTTTCTGCGATGCTTCGGGCGACGGGTTGGTAGCCTTCATGGCGGGCGCTGCTTTCCGGATGGGGGCGGAGTCGAAGGAGGAATTTGGCGAGGGCTTCGCGCCCGATGCCCAGTATGGCCAGTTGTTGGGGCACTCGATGTACTTTTCAACGAAAGATGTGGGCGTGCCGGTCAAGTTCACCGCGCCGAGCTGGGCTCTCAAGGATATCACCAAGATCCCCCGCTATCGGCAGTTCAACACGAACATGCAGGGCTGCAATTTCTGGTGGATCGAGTACGGCGGTCGCCTCGATACCGTCCATCAGACGGAGGAGATCAAGTGGGAGCTGTGGAAGGTGGTTTACGGCGTCTGGGATTACATCAAAAATTCCGGCAATTTCCCCGAAGCGGAAACGATGACCCTCGAATGGGTGGGGCATGTTCCCGGGAAGCGGGAGAGCCGGCGTTTCGAGGGTGACTACATCATCCGCCAGCAGGATTTGGTCGAGCAGCGCGTCTTCGATGATGTGGTGACTCATGGTGGCTGGGCGGTGGATCTTCATCCTGCAGACGGGATTTACTCCGAACTGAGTGGTTGCACCCAGTGGCACTCGAAGGGGGTCTATGGGATTCCATGGCGCTGCTTCTACAGTCGGAACATCAAGAATCTGCTGTTGGCGGGACGGATCATCAGCGCCAGTCACGTGGCCTTCGGTTCGACCCGAGTCATGGCGACCTGCGGCGCCGGTGGTCAGGCAGTGGGGCTGGCTGCCGCGCTGTGCGAGGAATTCGGTTGCTTGCCTGCCGACCTTGCGAGTGGCGATAAGCTGCGCGAGTTCCAGCTACGCTTGGAGCAAGATGGCCAGTATCTCCCCGGAAAGTCTCCTGCCGATACTTCCGATCTTTCGGCGGAGGCAAGGGCCAGTGCCAGTTCCTGCCTGCGCCTGTCCGACTTGCCCGCGGGGGATGCCTGGGTGCGGCTGGACAGTGCCTGGGCCATGTTGGTGCCCTTGCAGGCGGGTGCTTGCCCGTCCTTCGGGGTGGAGATCTCTGCCGAGCGGGCGGGTAGCCTGCGGGTGGAATTGCGGCGTTCGGCGAACGCGAACAATTTCACGCCTGAAGTCGTCGTCGAGGCGATCGAATTGCCTTTCGGTGAGGGTCAATCAAAGCTGATCGCCCGCTTCGCGGCGGAGATCGATCGCGAAGGCTACCATTTCGTGAAATTCTGCGAGGAGCCTGCGGTGCAAGTCAGGCTCAGCGAGCGTCGGATCACCGGCGTGGTGGCTGTGACCAATGCCTTCAACAAGGCGGTCGCGACATCGAGCGTCCAGAGTCCGCCCGACGGGATCGGCATCGATTCCTTCGAGTTCTGGCTGCCCAAGCGGCGTCCCGAGGGTCGCAATCTGGCGATGTCCTTCGAGCCTGCGCTCGAGTTTTTCGATCCGGCGAACGTGCAGGGAGGATCGGCGCGTCCGATCGAGTCGCCGAATGCTTGGGTTGCCGATCCTGCTGACCCGGCTCCGGAGCTTCATCTCGACTGGGCTTCTCCGATGGCACTTGGTCGGGTGTTGCTGGAGTTCGACCCGGACTGGGATCATCCGATGGAGTCGGTCTTGATGACCCACCCGGAGGAAGTGGTCCCTTTCATGGTGAAGGACTTCGATCTCCTCGATGCTTCCGGGGTGTTGCTTCACTCCGTCCGCAACCACCATGGTGCGCGTTACGAGTGGCGGCCCGAGTCGGCCTTGGAGACGCGCCGACTTACCCTTCGGGTTTTGTCGACGCATGGAGCTCCGGCTTCGGTATTCCGGTTCCGTTGCTATCCCGCTTGAGTGCGGGTCGTGTCGGTTTTCAGACGGCTCTGGGGCGACCCGGGGCCGTTTTTGCATCTGTTGGATAATGTCTGGGCCGGGTTGGTCTTGGCATTCCGGCATCGTGTCCGGGATTTGAGGGTTGAGTCGGCGGGTCGAGTGGACCACAAAACGTGTGGAAATGAAGATCGTCGTGGTGGGTAAAGGCGGGCGTGAACACGCGCTGGTGAGGGCTTTGGCGGAATCGCCCGGGAGTCCGGAGTTGTTCTGTTTTCCTGGCAGCGATGCGATTCTCGAATCCGCGCGGCCGGTACCGGCGGACGGTCTGGAGTCGCTGGTCGAGTGGATGGGCGCGAATGCGATCGATCTCTGTGTGGCGGGTGAGGAGAGCTATCTGGTCAAGGGCGAGGGTCTGGCAAACTTGTGTGAGAAGGCGGGAATTCCCTGCTGGGGGCCGCATCTCCAGTCGGCGCAGCTCGAGGCGAGCAAAGAGTTCGCGAAAAAGTTTTTGGAACGTCACGGGATCCCGACCGCGAAGGCGTGCGCCTGTGCGACGCTGGAAGAGGCGGTGGAGGCAATCGGGGGGCGCTATCCGACGGTGCTCAAGTTCGATGGTTTGGCGGCGGGCAAGGGAGTTGCCGTTTGCATGGTCGAGGAGGAAGCGGTGGAGTTCCTCGATGAGGTTTTCGTAAAGCAGCGCTTTGGTCCCGGGCGCGTGTTGGTGGAGGATTTTTTGACTGGCCCGGAGGTGTCGATTTTTGCCGCGATCGTCGACGACCAGTATCTCGTTTTCACTCCCGCGCGGGATTACAAGCGCTTGGGTGAGGGCGATGTGGGGCCGAATACGGGGGGCATGGGGGCGGTCGCGAGTCGCCGATTGGTCTCGGCCGAACTGCTCGCAGAGATCGAGCAAGACATCGTGCAGCCGACCGTAGCGGGCCTGATTCGCGATGGCTTGCCGTATCGTGGATTTTTGTATTTCGGGCTGATGCTGACGCCGGACGGGCCGCGGGTGATCGAGTATAACTGCCGTTTTGGCGATCCCGAGTGCCAGGCGGTGATGCCGTTGGTGAAGGGAGATCTCGCTGGTTTTTGTTTGGCCGGTGCGAAGGGTGAGCTGAGACCGGATCTAATTTCTTTCGACGAGGGCTGGAGTGTTTGCGTGGTCTTGGCGTCCGCTGGATATCCTGAGAGCTCGCGCAATGGTGATGTGATCCGGGGTCTGGATCAGTTGGGTGAGGCTCGCGTGTATCACGCGGGGACGCGGCGGAATGCCGCCGGCGACTGGGAAACCCAGGGTGGTCGTGTTTTGGCAGTGGTCGCCGGGGCTTCGACCCGCCAGGCTGCGCTCGCAGCGGCGCACACGGCCGCTGACCGGCTAGCCTTCGATGGCATGCAGCGCCGCCGCGACATCGGAATTTGCAACTTTGAAGATTGAATGAGTCAGCATTTCGGACCTGAAGAGATTGAGCGTGGGATCGTCGCCTTGGCGGATGCCATCCGGGAGCGGAGCGCAGGCGCGCCGATCGCGCTGGTCGGCATTCGCAGTCGTGGCGACGAAGTGGCGCAGCGGGTCTGCAACATCCTGGCCGAAGAGGATCGCGAATTGGCCATGGGGGTGCTCGATATCTCTCTTTACCGGGACGACTACGAGCACCTGCATGAGAATCCGAAGTTGCAGGAGAGCGACATCCCCTTCGCTGTCGACGGTGCGCATATCATTCTTGTCGACGATGTTCTATTTACCGGTCGGACCATCCGCGCCGCGCTCGATGCGCTGTCCGACTACGGGCGTCCGGCGAAGGTGGAGTTGGCGGTTTTGATCGACCGCGGTCATCGTGAAATGCCGATTCAGCCCGACTACGTCGGGATCGTTCTGGAGACTTCGCGGTTGGATCACGTTCATGTCTCGCTCGAAGCCAGCGACGGCGAGGATAAGGTCGAAGTTGTTTTGAAAAAACCCGCCTGAACCATGCTTCCCCAACGCCGGAAATCCGCCGAGGAGATCGCCAAGTTGCGCGAGTCCATGGGCATTCCCGGTGTCGGATCTGCCGAGTCTGCGGGTGCTGCGGGGGAAGAGGTTGGTGCGCGAGCGCCGGCGTTGGATCTGGCATCGGCATCCGATAAAAAATCTCTGACTTCGACCGGGTCCGCCGAACCGAGGCCCGAGATTGTGGCTCGTCCGGTGCGGTCCCTTCGCAAGTCCGAGCAGCTTCCCGTTCGGCCGAGTTCGGTGGATTTACGGGACGATGCAAGCCTTCCGATCCGGCGGAAATCGGAGCGTGAACTGATGGAGCTGAGGCGGATCCAACCGCCGCAACCCGATCGTTCGCTCGCTCATTTGCGCATGATGGAGGTGCCGTGGCCGGTGATTCTGTTCGGCTACCTTCTTCCCTTGGTCGGAGCTTTTTTGGGAGCGTTTGCGGCCATTGCGCCGGGGATGATGGAATCGGATTTCCCCGCGCTTTGGATGGGAATCCTTTCCCGCAAGCCTTGGCTGGGTCTCGCGGGGATGGGGTCGCTCGGCATCTTCTGCGGGTCGGGATTTTTGCTTTCCGCTTGGTTCGCATGGAAGAAACCGCGCTCGCGCCACCATGCTGGTTTCATCAGTCTTCTTTGCCTACTTGTCCTCGTTTTCGGTATCCTCCAACTCATCGCCACCCATGCCCCGTAAGGACCTCCTCGACATCGCATCGCTCGACCGGGAAGAGATCGATCTCATTCTCGATCAGGCAGTTCCCTTCAAGGAACTCTTCACTCGATCGGTGAAAAAGGTTCCGGCGCTGAAGGGCAAGTCGGTGTTGATGCTTTTCTACGAGCCGAGCACCCGCACGCATTCGTCGTTCGAAGTCGCGGCCAAGCGATTGTCGGCGGACGTCACCAACTTCGACGTTCCTCATTCGTCAGTGGTCAAGGGTGAGTCGGTAAGGGAAACGATCGAGACCCTGCAGGCGATGCGCACCGATTACATCGTGGTGCGTCATGGACGCAGCGGCTTGCCGGGGATGATCGCCGGGATGACCAAAGCGAGCGTGATCAACGCGGGCGACGGGGCCCATGCGCATCCCACCCAGGCATTGCTGGATGCCTTCACGCTGAAAGAGGTTTTTCCCGAGGGCTTGCCGGGCAAGCGGGTGCTCATCATTGGCGACATTCTTCATAGTCGGGTGGCGCGGTCGACGAGCACGATTCTGAAGCGCTTGGGCGTTGAGGTTGCCTACCTGGGGCCGGGTTCCTTGGTGCCGAAGGTGGGGCCTGAGAACACCCTGCGCTTCACCGACTACGATGAGGCGATGAAGTGGAAGCCGGATGTGGTTTATCTGCTACGGGTTCAGATGGAGCGTCAGGATGTTCAGTTTTTCCCAAGCCTGCGCGAGTATCATCGGGTTTACGGGGTGACGGAGGAGAGGCTGCGGCGGATCGACGGCGAGGGCCTGTGGCTGATGCATCCTGGACCGGTCAACCGCGGGGTGGAGCTCTGCGATGGGGCGATGGATTACTCACGCAGCCTGATCAACCGTCAGGTGGAGAACGGGATCGCCGTGCGAATGGCCGTTCTCTACGGCTTGAAGCCCGGCGGGGACGCGTGAAGTGCTTTCAAGCACGTCGCTGCAGCGGTGGGGTCTAACGGCCGCCGAGTTGCTTTTCTAGGTCGAGGTCCGGCGCCGCACCGCGTTCCATGGCATCGCGGTAGCAGGCGAGGCCTTGCTTGAGCTTTCCTTGCTTGGCGTAGAGGTAGGCAAGGTTGAAGTGGGGAAGTGGGTTGGCGTCGTCGTAGGCGATGGCGGACTTGAATTGTTTTTCGGCGTCCTCTTCCTGGCCGAGATCGAAGAACAGCTTGCCGAGGACCACGCGGCCGTCGGCATTGGTGGGAGCGAGGTCGACGCCGCGTTTGATGGATTCCAGGGCTTCGCCGAGATTGCCGGTTTGCATCAGCGAATAGCCGAGCATGCGGTGGGCGTATGGGTTGTTGGTATCGATGACCGTCGCATTGCGGAAGACGGCGGCTGCGGCGTTGGGGTCTTGGAGGCGGAGGTGGACATTGCCGAGTCGGCACATCGTCGCGGTATCGCCGGGGTTTCGCTCCAGCACCAGCTCGAAGAGTTCCCGGCAGGACTGGAAGCGCTCGTTCACGTAAGCGCGCGTGGCGGCATCGGTGTAGGGAAGATTTTCGCGTTGGAGCGCGGCGACGGAGGCGTCGACTTGTTCGCGGGGGCGGCGGAAGGGGGAGACGAACTCATCGTCGACGCCTTGGTTCTTGATGAGGTTGGTTTCCTCCTGGCTGAGCGGTAGCTCGGAGCTTTTGAAGAGTTCGAGCGCTTCGCGGATGGTTTCGTCACGCGCGGCCTTGTCGCCCACGGCGTCGACGAGGAGTTCGCTAGCTTGGCGGCGTCGTTCCTGAACGCGCAGTTGTTTCTGGATGATGCCGCGGAGCATCTCGGCTTCGTCGGGATCGTTATTTTGGGCAGCAAGATTTTCGGCCTCGGTGCGGAGGCGTTGCTCCATGTCGGCCATTCGTTGGTCTTGGGCGGCTTTTTCGCGTTTGAAGTCGTTGATGTTGCCTTTGGCGATGGCGAGGTCGCGCATGGCTTCCAGCAGTTGGTCCTGGCTGGCGTTATGGTTTTGGTTGAGGCGTTCGACTTTCTCCGAGGCCTCGCGCAGTTGTTTGGCGAGGCCCATGTTTTGGTCGATGAGCTGCTGGATCTGGCCGCCTTCGTTGAGTTTGAGAAGGGCGGCCATCTGGTCCCGTTCGCGGAGTAGGCCGTCGCGTTCCTCTCGAAGTTCGTCGAAAGAGGCGCGCACCTCGTTGAGTTGGGTTTCCAGCGAGGTGATTTTCTGGTTGGCGCGGGTGAGTTCATCGCTCTTGCCGCGGAGGGCTTCTTGGAGTTGGCGGAGTTGTTTTTGTTGGCCGCGGATCACCTCGTTCTGCACCTGGCGCTCGTCTTCGAGATTCTTTTCGAGGTCGGCGGCTTGCTGTGCGAGGCGACTGCGTTCGGCCTGAAGGGCGTCGATTTGTTCACGGGCCTTGCGGGTTTCTTCGCGGCTTTGGCCGAGCGCCCGGCCCATGGCGGCTTTTTCTTGTTCGAGGGTCGCGAGTTGGCCGGCGAGCTTGTCCATTTCCTCGCGCATGGGTGCGGCGGCGAAGCGTTCGCGGAGTTGGGCGAGTTCGTCGTTCGCGCGTTTCAATTCGGCGCGGGCGAGATCGCGCTGTGCGGTGAGGTCGCCGACCCGTGAGGCGTTGCGATCGGCGAGGTTCGGATCGGGCCTGCGGGAGAGTGTTTTTTCGAGCTCTTGAATTTTGGATTCCAGCTCGACGACGCGTCGGCTTTCCAAGCTTTGGGTGGGCTTGGGACCGTTTGGAGGGGGATCGGGTTGTAGCCCGGGGGGGCGGGACATTTCGGGTTCCCCCACTTCGGCGCGGGCACCGCCTTCGAGCTCCGCGACGGCCTTCGCGGTGCGTTGGCTTTCCTCGTTGGCTTCCGGGCCGACGGAGGCGATGAGGTCGAGGGTTTTCTGTCGCCGACCACTGACCATTTCAGGTTTCCAGAGTGGGTAGTAGGTAGCCACGCTGTCGAAGAGCTGCCGGGCGCGGTTGAGCTTTTCGAGCGCCTCGGGGTATTTCTTTTCGGCCCTTAATTTTTCCGCGTCGCGCGAGAGGAGCCAGCCCTGGAAATAAACGTCCGAGGGGTCGAACTGTGCGGGCGCGGTCTTGCCGGGCGCAGCTGCGCCGGGCACTTGGGCGACGAGCGGGCCAAGGGCTGTGGCGAGGGCGCAAGCGAAGATGCCGGCACGACCGGTCGAATGGAGCAGGCACCGCCTCATGGGGTGCGGAGGCTAGGAAAGGCGTGATGGGGCGGCAAGGGGAAATCCGGGTGCTGGTGTGGGCTGTACGAGGCTTTGTCGGTGGGCAGCGGAATGGTCGCGGAGGCGAGGCTTGCTCGGGGTTCGTCGACCTGCCATGACGACGGGCCGATGATCGAAACGATCGACCTCATCTTGCCCTTGGAAGCCTCTGGGGAAGAAGCTGCGTGGAAGGAAGCCGCGGCGAAAAAGCTTGGCGTGGCGGTGTCGCGGCTGGGCGGGCTGCGTTTGTTGAAGCATTCGCTGGATGCACGTCAGCGGGCGGTGAAGGTCCAGCTGCGGCTGGAGGTGGCGGTCGACGAGCCTTTACCGGAGGAGGTGGCACCGGTGTGGTCCGCGCCGCGGCTGCCGACGAATGCCCGGACGGTGGTGATCGTCGGCTGCGGACCGGCGGGCATGTTTGCGGCCCTGCGTTGCTTGGAGCGGGGCTTGCGGCCGGTGGTGTTGGAGCGGGGCAAGGATGCGTCGTCGCGGCGTTTCGATCTTGCTCCGATTTTACGCCAAGGGACGGTGATCGAGGATTCGAACTACTGTTTCGGCGAGGGTGGTGCAGGAACCTTTTCGGACGGGAAGCTTTACACTCGCGCGACAAAGCGTGGCCCGGTGGCTCGGGTTTACGAAATCCTAGTCGCTCATGGAGCACCGCGGGCGATTCTGACCGATGCGCATCCTCACATCGGTTCAAATCTTTTGCCCAATGTGGTCAAGGCCATGCGGGCATCGATTCTCGAGGGAGGAGGGGAGGTTCGATTTCAGACCAAGGTGGTCGATTTTCTGGTGTCGGGCGATCGTCTGCGCGGGGTAGTGACTGCGACCGGCGAGGAGATCGTGGGCGACGCGGTGGTCCTGGCGACGGGGCACAGCGCCCGTGACATTTATCGTTTGCTGGCGGCAAAGAGGATTCTGCTGGAGCGCAAGCCCTTCGCGGTCGGCGTGCGGATCGAGCATCCGCAGCCCTTCATCGATGCCGAGCAGTATCATCTGCGCAAGGACGAGCCGCGGCCCGATCTGCTGCCTGCGGCCCGCTACGCTGTGGCGACGAAGATCGATGACCGCGGCGTGCATTCATTCTGCATGTGTCCGGGGGGCTTCATCGTGCCGGCATCGACTGAAAACGACGAAGTGGTGGTCAACGGCATGAGTCTGGCCCGCCGTGATTCGCCCTTCGCGAATTCCGGCTTGGTGGTCACGGTGGAGCCGGAGGACACGGACTCTTTCGCTGGGGAACATGGCGTGTTGTCGGGGATCGCCTATCAAAAGGCGCTCGAGGTTGCGGCCAAGGAAGCGGGTGGTGGGGGGCAGGTTGCGCCGGGTCAGCGGGTTGCGGATTTCCTGATGGGCCGGTTGTCGGCCGACTTGCCGAAGACCAGTTATTTTCCGGGCGGGAAGTCCGCGCCCTTGCATGAGATTTTACCGCAGGGCGTGGTGCGCCGGATGCAGTCCGGCTTGCGTTTGTTCGATCGCAAGATCCGCGGTTATGCCGGGCGTGAGGCTTTGTTGTTGGGCTTTGAAACCCGCACCAGTTCGCCGGTTCGGGTGCCGCGTCGAGACGATAGCTTGGAGCATCCGGAATTGCGTGGGCTTTTCCCCTGTGGTGAGGGTGCGGGTTACGCGGGCGGTATTGTCAGCGCCGCGCTTGACGGGATGCGGGTCGCGGATGCGCTCTGATTTTCAGGATCCGGCAAGGAGCAGCGCGCCATGGATCCCGGCTTGCTGGCCGAGAGCGGGCGGGGCGATGAAGTCGGGGGCATCGATGGCGGGAAAATAGCCGCCAGCGATTTGGCTCAGGTGTTGCGCGGTCATGGCGTGGAAGCCGTCGGCCTGCGAGACGCCGCCACCGATCAGGATGCGGGCCGGTGAGGCAACCGCGAGAAGGGCGAGGATGCCGTGGGCGAGGTACCAGGCTTCCAGCTCCCACGCCGGGTGTTCGGCGGGGAGTTCGGCGGCAGCGTGGCCCCATCGCGCCAAGATCGCGGGTCCGCTGGCCATGCCTTCGAGGCAGTCACGATGGAAGGGGCAGATGCCTCGGAAAGCGTCGCCCGGGGCGCGTGGGATTTTGAGGTGGCCGAATTCCGGATGGGTCGCGCCATGGAGTGGGCGGCCTTTGTTGAGGATCCCCGCGCCGATGCCGGTGCCGATGGTGATGTAGGCGAGGTTTTCAACGCCGAGTCCGGCGCCCAGGCGGGCTTCGGCGAGCGCCGCGGCATTGACGTCGGTGTCGATGCTCAGTCGTGCTCGGGGAAAGGCGGTGGCGAGTGCCTCGGTGAGCGAAAATCCAGACCAGCCGGGCTTGGGAGTGGCGAGTAATTGCCCGTATCCGGGGCGATCAGGGGAGATGCCGAGCGGGCCGAAAGAAGCGATGCCAATGGCCTCCGGGCAACCTTTTTCCGCCAGCCAAGCGACGGCCCGGGCGAGGGTCTCGTGGGGATCGGTGGTGGGGAATCGCCACTCGGCGGCCACGCGGCCATCGGGGTCGCCGTAAGCGACCACGGTCTTGGTGCCACCGAGTTCGATGCCTGCGATCACGGTCTAACAGGCGGCAGCGGCATCGATCGCCTCGCGCGTCAGGCGGGTGATCTCGGCCCAGTTGCCGGAGTTGACCAGTTGCTTGTCGACCATCCATGAGCCGCCGATGGCGGCCACGACCGGGACTTTCAGGTAGTCGGCCAGATTGCCGGAAGTGATGCCGCCGGTAGGGATGAATTTCACACCGGTATGAGCGTAGGGTCCGGAAAGGGCCTTGAGCATGGCGGTGCCTCCGGCGCTTTCCGCGGGGAAGAATTTCAGCAATTTGCAGCCGAGCGAGAGGGCTTGTTCGACATCGCTTGGCGTCATCACCCCGGGGGAGAACTGCAAGCCGAGTTGGCGGGCGGTGGCGATGGTTCGCGGGTTAAGTCCCGGGGCGAGGCCGAAGACCGCTCCTGCGTCGTGGGCGCGCCGGACCTGCTCGTCTTCCAGAAGGGTGCCGGCACCGAGGAGGATTTCCGGGTAGCGGGCGGCGATCCTCCGGATCGATTCCTCCGCCGCTGCGGTGCGGAAGGTGATCTCCATGATGTCGAGGCCTCCGGCGAGGAGGGCCTCGGCGAGGGGCTCGGCGGAATCGGCGTGGTCGAGCACGACCACGGGCACGATGCGTTTGGCAAGAATGCGATCGATCATGATCGGAGCCAGATCAGGGCTTGAGTTCGAGGACTTCGATTTTGCGGAACTCGAAGGGGTGGCTCTCCGATTGGAGGCTGATGTAGCCTTCTGCGAGCGAGTCGCTTCCTTGGGCATCGATCAGCGCCTTGCCTTCCGGTTCGCCGGGGCTGAGTTTCAGATCGGTGTATTCGAAGACCACCTTGTCGTTGATGAGGTGCTTGACGAGTTTGTCGCCGTGGACTTCGGCTTCCGCCTTCACCCATTCGCCGGGCGCTTTGGTGGGCTCGCTAGCCGAGATGCAGTGGTTCATATTCACCTGGCCGGCCACGGAGACGAAGGTGCCCGGAGTGCAGAGGTTGCCGGTGGTTTTGACGCCGTTGCCGGAACCGAGGAGTTGGAATTCGAGGCTGGCGGGGAAGTCCTGATCCTTGCCCATGGTCTTGGGGTCCTGGCAGTGGAGCATGATGCCGGAATTCTGGAGTGCCCAGCCGGGGCCGCCTTTCACCTGCTCACCGGTCACGCGGTATTCGAGGCGAATCCGGTAGTGGGAGAACTTTGTTTTGTGGAAGAGGTGGCCGAAGGCATCGCCCCATTCGCTGTAGTTCGCGTAGCTGACTTTGATCGCTCCGTCTTCGACGATGAAGGTGTTCTTCGGATCTTCGCCGAGGGCCAAGCCGCGGATTTTCGGGGTCCAGCCGTCGAGGTCTTTGCCGTTGAAGAGAGAGATCCATTTTTCCTCCTCGGCATGGGTGCAGGAGAGGGTGAGGGCCGCGATGGCGGCGAGGCGCAGGGTGTGTTTCATGGATGAAAAAAGGGGTTGGCGGATGGGGGATTCAGGTTTCCTCGCGGAAGGGTTCGGCGCGGCCCTTCGTGATGCAGGAGTTCAGCCAGTGAATGAGCTGGTTGACTTCAGGACTTTCGCGGCGGAGGGCATCGAGGGCCTGCCAATCGATGTGCTGGCGGCTGTGAGGGGCGGCGATGCGGTGGATGTCGAGTCGCTCCATGAGGGCCTCGGTTTCGCGCGGATGGGCGTTGAGGATGTGGGCGGCGCGTGGCAGGTCATCGATGGCCTGTGCGGTGAGGCCGAAGGACATGACGCCGACGCCGAAGGCGGCGTTGAGGCGGCGGAGGCCGTCGGCGAGGGCTTCGTCTTCGATGGGAGCGGCGTAGAGTAGTTCGCCACCTTGGGCCCACATCGATGAGGAGAGGGCTTGGAAGAAATCTTCGCGGAAGCTACCGAGGGTCGGCTGAATGCGCAGGCGTGCGGCGTGCAGACGGAAGGGAGGAAGGCCGAGTCGCTGTTTGAGAGCGAGCATGGTGGGATCAAGGGAGAGTTCCTCGTCAGGTGCGTCGCCGGTTTCCCAATCGACGAGAACGGCTTCGGGGAATTTCCAAAGATTCCCGAGGGGAGAGCCCTGTGCGAAGGCTTGGCGGAAGACGAAGGGGAAGCGTCCGTTGACGTCGAAGTAGCGCATGACCACTGCGCGGAACTTGCTGAGGCGTTCCAGAGCGAGGTCGATCGCACCGTTGTCGCCACCGAAGTCATCCATCCGGCCGTGGCTGAGGGCGAGGAGCTCTTGAGCTCCGGTGAGGGCGGGCACGGGTGCGGTGCGGCGGTAGTAGCCCTGGCCTTTCTCCACCTTGGCGATCGGCGAGGCCGGGTCGCAGGACATGATGGAGAAATGGTAGCGGAGCGAGGCGTCGGAATAGGCTCCTTCCAATTGCAGGCGGGCGAGGCGAATGAGCTCGGTTCCTTTGATCGACTCGGAAGGATTGCTCGGAAGAAGCGGGGGGAGGATCTCCGTTAGCTGAGTGCGTAAGCTCATGTGGATGGGGAAATTGCGCTGGAAGCGGGGGTGAGGGATTCCACTTCGTCGCGTGTCCCGGCATCAAGCTCCAATGGTGAGAATTTGAAAAATCCGGGTCATGCAAGGCGCTCTTTTTGTGAATCTTGCGCGCTCTTGCATCCTGGAGGGCCCTGAAGCAGGATATTCGCGTCCAACATGAGAGCTTTTTTCGTCTTTTGTCTTTTCGCCGTTCTTCCCTTGCATGCGGCCCAGCCGGATGCGGCCGCGATGATCCGGGGCATTCGTTTGTCCGCCACGCTCCAGCAGTGCGATTTGAGCGGGGTGATTCGCAAGGATGGGCAGCCGCCGATGCCGCTGCAGTTCTTCGTCCGGGAGCAGAACATGCAGTTCCGTTTGGGGAGCGGAGAGCGTTTTCACGTCCGATTGGGCGATGAGAAATGCGAATTGCTGTCGCTCGATGATGCGGGGAAGACGGCGGTGTTTCCGGATTCCCGTTTGCGGAAGTCGGTCGGTGGCAGTGACTTGACCTACGAAGATCTGACCTTGCGATTTCTCTACTGGCCGGGTGCGCGCTTGGAGGGTGAGGAGAAGATCGATGGCGAGGACTGCTACCGGATTCGTTTGGACAATCCGGGGCGGGAGGGGGCCTTCGGGGTGGTTTACGTGTGGGTTCACAAAAAATACGGGGCCTTTTGGCGGATCAAAGCGCACGATCGCAAGGGCATGCCGATCAAACAGTTCCAAGTGAGCAAGGTGATGCAGTTGCCTGGCGGCAAGGGCTACACGATTCAGACGATGAGGATCAGTCGGCTGGATGATCAGGGCCGGGTGGAATCGATCACTTACCTGGAATTCGACAAACCGAAGATCGCGGGGCCGAAGGGGCCGCGGCGCTGATGGCGCTGTGGTTTTTTTCGTGGGAGCCCTCTAAAAGGGTTCGTCGTCGGACCAAGGGCTATCGTTGCCGACCTTCCATTCTTCGATGAGTTCCGCGGGGAAGTCATCAAGGAAGCGCGAGGGGTGGCAGAGGATGTCGCCGGTGTAGGACTTCGGGTTCATCATCGGGTAGCTCAGGTAGAGCTCGTCCTTGGCGCGGGTGATGGCGACGTAGAAGAGTCGGCGTTCTTCCTCGATGAGGTCGGGGTCGTCGGCGTCGAGGATGCGGCCGTTTGGGAATTGTCCATCGACGAGCCAGATGAGGAAGACCGCCTTCCATTCGAGTCCTTTGGCCTGGTGAATGGAAGAGAGGGTCACTTTCTCATCGTCGCTTTCCGCTGTCTCGCCCGTGGGTTGGCCATCGGTGCCGCTCATCAGTGAGAGCTGCTCCAGGAATTCGAGGATGTCGTCGAAGTTCCCGGCGTATTGCGACAATTGCTCGATATCGGCGCGGCGGGAGTCGGCATTGTCGAAACTTGCGGTGAGGTATTCGGCGTAGAGTCCCTCGAGGATTGAGAAGATCATCGCCGCGGGGCTGGCGAAGGTCGAGCCTGAGCTGAGTTCGTCGAGGGTATAGCAGAGTTGTTCCCAGTGTTTGGCGGACTTTTTGGGGACCTTGAAGCCGAGGAGAAGGTCCGACCACTTGGCGGGTGGGTTTGGGTTTTCGGCCTGTCCGCTGGCGAGCCATGCGCTCCAGAGTTTCGCAGCGGTGCCGGGGCCGCAGCCTGGGAGCAGGGAGACCATGCGGAGGAAGGAGACTTCGTCGCGGCGATTGACGACGAAGCGCATGAAGGCGGCGATGTCTTTGATATGGGCTTGCTCGAAAAAGCGCAGTCCGCTGGTGATGGCGAAAGGGATCCCGCGGCGGGTGAGTTCCATTTGGATCTCGAGGCTCTGGAAATGGGCGCGGTAGAGGACGGCCATTTCTTCGAGGGCGATGCCTTCATCCCGCAGTTCCAGCATGCGTTGGGCGACGAAGGCGGCTTGGGAGTTCGGGTCTTGGAGGGGGACGAGAGCGGGCTTGATCCCGAGCGGGGAGCGGGACGAGCGGAGATCCTTTTCGAATCGGCCCGAGTTGGCTCGGATGGCGGCGTTCGAGAGATCGAGGATTTCCGGGACGCTGCGGTAGTTGGTTTCGATCGTGTGAACGACGGCACCGGGGTAGCGGAGGGGGAAGCCGAGGATGAGTTTCATGTCGGCACCCCGCCAGGAGTAGATCGACTGGGCGTCGTCGCCGACGGCCATGAGGCTGTTGGTCTCGCCGGCAAGGAGATCGATCATGCGGCTTTGGACCTGGTTCGTGTCTTGGTATTCGTCGACGAGGATGTGTTTGAAGCGTTTTTGGTAGAGGGCGAGGATGTCGGGCCTGTCTTCGAAGAGTTGGACCGTGCGGGAGAGCAGGTCGTCGAAGTCCATCGAATTGGTCGCCTGTTTTTTGGCGATGTAGCCTTGGCGGACTTGTTCGATGGCCGCGATCCATTCGTAGAAGTGATCGTAGCGGGCGCCGATGATTTGCTCGATGGGTTCGCCGGTGTTTTCGACGAGGGAGAAGATCGAAGCGAGGACGTCGGGTTTCGGGAAGCGGCGTTGCTTGGTGTCGATGTCGCAGGTGCCGATGACCGCGTTGAGCATGGATTTCTGGTCGTCGCGATCGAGGATCGAAAAGGATCGGGTGAAGCCGATTTCCTCGGCGTGGTGGCGGAGAATGCGGGAGCCGATGGAGTGGAAGGTGCCAGCCCAGAGGGGGGAAGTGTCATGCGGGGCGAGATCGCGGACGCGGTCGGTCATTTCGCGAGCCGCCTTGTTGGTGAACGTGAGGAGGAGGACTTGGCGGGCATCGATGCCGTGGTCGAGCAGCCAGGCGACTCGGTAGGTGAGGGTTCGCGTCTTGCCGGAGCCGGCACCGGCGATGACGAGCGCGCGTCCGGGAGGGGAGGAGACGGCGGCGTATTGCTCGGCATTGAGTTCGGCGCGGTAATCGATGCCGGATGCCGGGCCGGGGGTCCGGCGGTGTAGGGTGTATTCGCGCGCCACGCGGGAAGCTTCGGGGATTTTGGCTGGGGATCAAGTGTGGCTGCTCAGCTTGAGAAAGGATCGGCTTCGGATTTGACAGGGTCGGGCAGAGGCATGAAGCTCTTTTTGAGACTCGGTCTCATCAAGGCGGCTTTCTTTGGTGGGTGCGGGGTGAATGGTTTGATGACCTCTTTTCGATACGTCCTGAACATCGGCACCTTGGCCACGTGGCTGATGGTGGCGGGGGCGAGTATTTTGGTGGCGGTGGTCGAGGTGGAAGAGCGTTTGCCCGTGTTGGAGGAGAATGGGCGGGATGAGGTGGAATTGTCGGTGGTTCCGCTTGCGATGGGTTCCGCTCCAGCGCGGTCGGGGGAGGATGCTGCCGACGAGCTTGCATCGGTGGACGTCGCGGAGAGCGTCGAGCTGCCCGAGACGCCTGCTTTACCCGAGATACCGGATTTGGCGGAGTGGGAGCCTTTGCCGGAAATCCCGCGCATGCCGGAGCGGCGTGAAGCACCGGATAAAGAGCGGGCGGTGGCGGAGGATCGACCTCGGGTGGCGGCTGTCGCGCCCCAGGGGAACAGCTCGGGTCGGGACGCTGCCGCGGCGGGTGGTGTGGGATCCGGGAGAGGTGAGGGTAGGGGTCGTGCTGATGGTGCAGGGTCGAGTGCGGTGGGTTCCGAGCGCTGGGTGGGCGGTCGGATGCCGAGGCCGAATTACCCGGCGGCGGCGCGTCGGAGCGGACAGGAGGGGCGGGTGGTGGTGCAGTTTTCGGTCGATGAGCGGGGCGACGTGGTGGACGCGAAAATCACCAGCTCTTGTCCGCATTCGACGCTCAACGAAGAAGCCTTGCGGACGGTGCGTCGCTGGAAATTTCGTCCCGGTCCGCGGGCGAGCGCTTCGCGTCCGATCATTTTCAAACTGAAGTGAGCCATGCTTGTATCTAATATCGTGCTGAAAACTTTCGAGGAAGGCGGCTGGATCATGTGGCCGGTTGCTGCGACCTTCTTCATGGCGCTGTGTGTGCTGTTAGAGCGTGGTTTGTGGTGGATTTCGCTGAGGCGTTCGATGCGACCCGAATTGCGGGAACAGGCGCGTGAAGCGCTTGGAACAGGCGACTTCGCTCGGGTATGGGCTCTGGGCGAGAAGGAAGCGGATCCTTTTTTGCGGAATCTCAACGAGGGAATTTCGCATGCTCACACCTCGATGCTCGCGGCGATGCACTTGCACGCGACGTCGTGGGTTGAGAAAGCGGAGGCGCGGATGTGGGTTTTGGGGACCATCATCACGCTCGCTCCCTTGCTTGGCTTGCTGGGCACGGTGGTGGGCTTGATGGGTTCCTTCGCGTCCTTGGGCGACCAAGAGTTGGGTGTGATGAAGGTGACCGGGGGGATTTCCGAGGCCCTGATCGCCACGGCGGCGGGGCTGGCGATCGCGATCGGTTGCTTGTTGCCTTACAATTTTTTCCGCAAGCGGGTGTCGAGCTTTCGGATGGCTTTCGAGTCGTGGATCAACCATTCCGAATTGTTGGTCCAGTCGGCGAAGGCCCACGGGCACGACCTCGAGTCCTTCGCCACGGGGCGTCATTCCAAACCTTGAAGTGCGATGCCGGTGAAGCTTCAGAGCGCGGAGTCCGCGCATGACGAGGAGGCGCGGATCGAGATCGTGCCCTTGATCGATATCATGTTTTTCCTGCTCGCCAGTTTCATGATGGTCAGCTTGAGCATGACCCAGCTTCATCGGGTGGATTTGAAGTTGCCTGTTTCATCGTCGGCGGTTGCGGAGAAACGGACGCCGCCGATCCACCTCGCGATTGATGCCCATGGTGTGGCGAGCTGGGACGCGGTGGTGGTCACCCCGCAGGAGATCACCCGTCGTTTGACGGACTTGAAGCCAAGCGAGGAGACGCGGGTGATGATCGCGGCCGATCAGGACTGTCGACACCAGTATGTGTTGGCGGTGCTGGATGCGGTGAAGGCGGCGAAGGTCGACAAAGTGAGTTTTGAAACCCTATCTCCGAAGCCGTGAGTGCCGTTCGATTTCTGCCTTTTTTCAATGCGGCCGGCTGCTTGGTGTTGCTGGGTGTCGTGCTCTTCCAGTGGAGGGCGGGGCAGGAGGTTTCTCGCCGTCTGCACGAGAGCCGCAGTGTGGAAATCGTGGAGCGCAATGCACGGGCCGAGGCCGAGGAACTGGGGAAGCGCTTGCAGGCGGATGTGGACGGCTTGAAGGCATCGATCGACTCCATGCGTCACGCGGCGGAGCTTTCCGGGCGGGACTTGGCGGCGAAGGATGTGGAGTTGAAAACGATGGTCGCGGCGATGGAGCAGGCTCGGGAGCGGATTGCGGCTTGGGAAGCCGCGGTGCGGGATCGGGACGAGGCGATTGCGGCACGGGATCTTCGTTTGAAAGAGTTGGATGCGCTCTTGTCCGCGACTCGCAAGCGCTTGGACGAAGCCGTGGCGGAGTTGGGGAAGGCCGGGGCGCGTTAGGCATTGCCCTGTTGGACGTGCTCGGTGGGGGTTGACGAGGCGGGCGGCGAGTGGCAGGTAAGCGGGCATGTTTCCCGAAGACGAAAAGGAGCCGGTCTCTGCCGCCGATCCTGAGATTTCTGATGTTGCCGCCCCGGAGAGTGATCCTGTCACGGATTTGGAGGCGGATGTGGCGAAGTGGCGTGAGCTTGCGATTCGCACCGCGGCCGATCTTGATAATTTCCGCAAGCGATCGGCACGCGACCGCGAGGATGCGATTCGTTACGCCAACCAAGGCCTGCTCGAGGATCTGCTGCCGGTGATCGATAACTTCGAGATGGGGATGCAGGCGGCGGCGCAGGACAAGAGTTCGATGATTTACATCGGAATGGACATGGTTCGGCGCCAGCTCAACGACTTCTTGGGGAGCCAGGGCGTGGTTGAGATTCCGGCGGAGGGAGAGATGTTCGATCCGAACCGTCATGAGGCGGTGTCGCAGGAAGCGGGCGAGGAAGAGGGGCGCGTGCTGCGTGTCCATCGCCGTGGTTTCATGCTGCGGGATCGTTTGTTACGCCCAGCCACGGTGGTGGTCGCGAAGGCCATGGTGGACAACGAGGAAGGAGAAGGGTGACCATGGCCGGCAAACGCGATTACTACGAAATCCTCGGTGTGTCTCGGGATGCGAGTCCGGAGGAGATCAAAAAGTCCTACCGCAAGCTCGCGGTGAAGTTCCATCCGGACAAGAATCCCGGCGACCACGAGTCCGAGGAGAAGTTCAAGGAACTGGGCGAGGCCTATGAAGCGCTGAGCGATGCGGACAAGCGTGCCGCCTACGATCGATACGGTCACCAAGCCTTCAGTGGAGGCGGTGGTGGTGGAGGCGGCTTCCACGATCCGATGGATCTGTTCTCACAGGTTTTCGGTGGCGCTTTCGGCGGTGGTTTCGAGGAATTTTTCGGCGGGGGTCGGCGTCAGCGTTCCGGCAAGCAGCGCGGCAGCGATCTGCGCTATGACCTCGAGATCAGTTTGGAGGAGGCAGCGCGGGGTTCTGAGAAAGAATTGGAAATCGAGCATTTCGGCCCCTGTGGCACCTGTCATTCGAGCGGGTCGAAAAGCGGAGGTGGCAGTCGCGCGTGCACGAGTTGCGGTGGGCGCGGTGTCGTCGCGCGTCAGGCGGGGATTTTCATTCAGCAAGCGACCTGTCCGGAGTGTCGGGGTGCGGGTGAGATGGTCAGCGATCCTTGCGGTAACTGCGGCGGGGATGGTCGGGTCCATAAGACCAGCAGGATCAAGATCCGCATCCCGGCGGGAGTTGAGGACGGCACTCGGCTGCGTTCGACCGGGAACGGTGATGCCGGAGTCCGCGGGGGGGCGGCAGGCGACTTGTATGTCTTTTTGCACGTCAAGGAGCACGACGTCTTCGAGCGCGAAGGCAACGATCTGTTCTGCGAGGTGCCGATGCGCTTCAGTGTCGCCACACTCGGCGGCGAACTGGAGGTGCCGACTCTGGACGGGAAGGCATCGATCAAGATTCCTGCCGGCACTCAAGGCGGCACCTTGTTCCGTCTGCGGGAGCGTGGTGTGCCGACGCTCAATGGCGGGAAAAAGGGAGACCTCCATGTCCGGGTGCAGGTCGAGGTGCCGACGAAATTGAATGCAGAGCAGCAGGAAAAGCTGCGTGAATTCGCGGGTTCGATCGGGGATCACAATTCGCCGATGCAGGAGTCGTTTTTCCAGAAAGCGCGGCGCTTTTTTGATCTTTGAGAGGAGGGTTCCATGGCGCGATTTTTCCTCAGTCCTGAAGCGTGGGGCGTCCGTCCAGCGTTGATCGGTGACGAGGCCAAGCACGCTGCGCAGGTGTTGCGCGTGCGTCGGGGGGATCGTGTCACGGTGTTCGATGGTCGCGGTCGTTCGGCCGCGGCCGAGGTGCTCGAGGTGGGCAAGGCGGAGCTTCTTTTGCAATTGGGCGATGCCGTGTCGCGCCCGCCTTTGCTACCGGAGATTCGCTTGGCTCAGGCGGTGCCGAAGGGAAAGACGATGGACCTCGTGGTTCAGAAGGCAGTGGAATTGGGCGTGGCCGCGATCCAGCCGCTGATCACCCGGCACACGGTCGTTCAGGTGGATGGGGATGATGCCGCGCGGAAGTCGCAGAAGTGGCAGCGCGTTGCCTTGGAGGCCTGCAAGCAGTGCGGGCAGGACCTTTTGCCGGAAGTGGCTTCGGTCCGGGACTTCGCGGAGTGGCTGCCGTCGGAGCAGGGTGAACTGCGGATCATCGCGTCGCTGTTCCCTGGCGCGCGGCCGCTGCGTGAGATCCTGCGTGGTGCATCGGTCCCGAGGACGGTGACATTCCTGGTGGGGCCGGAGGGAGATTTTTCGCAAGAGGAAGGGGCTGCCGCCGTGGCCGCCGGTTTCCAGCCGGCCAGCTTGGGAGAGATCGTGCTAAGGGCCGAGACGGCGTCGTTCTTCGGTGTCTCGGCGATTCGTTATGAGTTCGCTGCTGCAACGCGGCAGCAAGAGGTTCCGTAAGTCCTGTGGATCAGGGTTTCTGGCATTTCGGGCACCAGTAGGTGGAGCGCTGTCCCATGACCGCATGGCGGATCGGGGTGCCGCAGACCCGACAGGGCTCGTTTTTCCGTTCATAGACGAAGAGTCGTTGGCGAAAGTAGCCGGGCTGGCCGTCGGAGTGGAGGAAGTCGCGCAGGGTGGTGCCGCCTTGGTTGATGGAATCAGAAAGGACCTCCCGGATGGCGATGACGAGTTTTCCGAGGCGGGGTTTTGAGAGCGAGCGGGCTTCGGCGTCGGGGCGGATGCGGGCGCGAAAAAGGGCTTCGCTGGCGTAGATGTTGCCAACGCCAACGACGACTTTGGGGTCCATGATGACCAGCTTGATGGCAGCGGAACGTGAGCTGCAGGCTGCTGCGAGATGTTTTGGGGTGAAGTCTTTTTCGAGGGGTTCGGGGCCGAGTTGGGCGAGCAGCGGGTGGAGGAGGGGATCGCCCTGTGGGATGTGGATGAGGAGGCCGAAGCGGCGGGGGTCGTGATAGCGGAGTTGGCGCCCGGAATCGAGGGTGATGGCGATGTGATCGTGTTTCTTGAAATCGGCTGCCGGGTCGGCGATGCGCAGGCTGCCGGACATGCCGAGGTGGACGATGAGGCTGCCGGAGCGCTCGAGGTCGAGAATGAGGTATTTCGCGCGTCGTCGCACGGCGGTGAAGCGGTTGCCGGCAAGGTCGTCGAGCGAGTCCGGTACGGGCAGCCGCAGTCCCCGATGGCGGACGATCACCTCGAGGACGGTTTTGCCGATCAGGTGGGGCTCGACGCCGCGGCGTGTGGTCTCGACTTCGGGCAGTTCGGGCATGGCGTTGCGGTGGGGGCTTGCGCTCTGCGCCAATTCGCGGGCGTGGAATGGCCTGTGGTGGCTGAACTTAATCGCGGGTGTTGCTTGTGGTCATGCCCTCGAAGAGACGTGGCAGGTCGGGCAGATCCGAAGCGCTGCGCGCGGGTTGGCTCGCAAGGATGGTCGAATTCCGGACCAAAAAGGCACCGGGCATTTGCAGGCCATCGCCCGCGAGGTGGCCGACACCGCAGCCCTTGAAAACGGCGATGGCTCCGCGGAGCCAGACACGGGGTCCGAAGAGTTCGAGAAAGCCTCCCTTGCCGAGGCCGAAGGAGCGGTAAAGTTCACACATCGGGTCGGCGATGCGGGCGACTCCGCTGCGTTGTCCGAGGTAGTGGGTTTCCCGACCTTTTTGCAGCATGTGAACGAGGACCAGTCGCGCGTTGTGGAGATCGGCCTGTTTTTGTAGATCCTGAAGGTGGCGGAGAATTTGGCGGGTGAAGGTGCAACCGAAGTGGCGCAAGAAGACGAGCGCGAGAGCTTGCTCGGCGGAGGCTTCGGCGAGGGTTTCGCCCGACGAAAGCCGGTAACTTTCGCTGGCTTCGGCGATGGTGAGAGGGGCATCCCGTGTGGGGGGGCGTCCGACGTGGGCCTGGACCGTGGTCCAGAGGATGGAGGCGAGTGGGAACCACCAGATGAAATCATCGACGAAGGCGAGCCAGAGGGCCTTGGTGGGAAGTTCGTTGGTGAAGATCGAGGAGAGGAGGAGCACGATCACCAAACTGGCTTTTGCGAAGCCGAGGAGGACGACGGGCCAGTGGCGGATCGGATCCCGGGCCGAAATCATGAAACCGATCCCGAAAAGCGCGGAGAGCAGTCCGGCGGCGCGCCAAAGAACGGGGTGGTTCGGGCGATGGATGCCGATCCAGTCGAAGCAGGCGTGGGGCCAGGCGAAGGCGGCGATGGCAAAGAACAGATGGTAGGCTCCGGCGAGGAACAGGATGCGGGGCATCCAGGCGGGGACCTTGCAGGCCTGTCCTTGGCAGTCGAATGGCATGGCGGAGCCTAGCGGTCATTCTTGATCCCGCAAGGGGGGATGATGCTGGGGTTTGGTCCCGGTGTGGATGAAGCGGGCCTCCCTTGACCGTCCGCGCCGCTTCGGTCCATGGTGTCGCCATGCGCATTTTGACCGGTCTGCAACCCAGCGGAAAGCTCCACGTCGGGAATTACTTCGGGGCGATGGAGCCTGCGGTGCGCCTGCAGGAGGAGGGTGAAGCATTTTATTTCATCGCGAACTACCATGCGATGACCACGGTGAAGAATCCGCTGGAACTGCGGGCTTTCACTCGAGAATTGGCGGTGGATTTCCTCGCCTGCGGGCTGGATCCGGAACGAGCGGTTTTTTTCCTGCAGAGCGCGGTGCCGGAGGTCAACGAGTTGGCTTGGATTCTCTCTACGGTTTGCCCGGTGAGTCAGTTGGAGAAGGCGCACTCGTACAAGGACAAGATCGCGCATGGGTTTTCGCCGAGTCACGGGCTCTTCGCCTATCCGGTGCTGATGGCGGCGGATATCCTGCTCTACGATTCCCGTCTGGTGCCGGTGGGCAAGGATCAGAAGCAGCACTTGGAGATCACGCGAGATTTGGCGGGAAAGATCAACGAGGCCTTCGGCGAAGGGACCTTGGTGGTGCCGGAACCGATGATTCGCGATGCCACCGCGGTGGTACCGGGTCTGGATGGTCAGAAGATGAGCAAGAGCTATGGCAATACCTTGCCTTTGTTTGCGACGCCGGATGAGGCGCGCAAGCTGATCATGAAGAAGCTGGTGACGGATGCGACGCCCTTGGAGGCGCCGAAGCCGCAGGAGAATTCCACCTTGTTGTCGCTGTATCGTTTGATGGCGGGCGAGGTCGAGGTGGCGGCGATGGAAGCGGATTACGAGCGGGGCGGGGTGGGTTATGGAGATTTCAAGAAGCGGCTTTTGGAGGCTTACTTGGGGTATTTCGAGCCGATGCGATTGCGCCGTGACGAGTTGCTGGCGGATCCGGGGTATGTCGATGCGGTATTGGCCCGGGGTGCGGAGAAGGCACGTGCGGCCGCAGCGCCGGTGCTCGACCGCGTGCGCCGTGCGGTAGGGCTCGCCTAGCGTGCCGGTGCATCGGGCGCCGAAATTTTTGTTTTGCCAAATGTCGGTGGAGGGGCAAAGTCCCTCCCGTCCGTTGGACGTTGACGGTCGCGAAGGTTGCGGCCGTCTCCGGGTCTGAAATTTCTGCCGCGACCGTTTGGGTATTTGGTGGGCTTTCGGATCACCGGTCACGACGTCCCCCTCATTTTCCCGGGTTTGTCGTCATGGGTATGTCCTGTGACACGACACCACCTCTCTTTCTCCCTTTTTCTCTTCCGAGCGCGCATGGCGGGTCACAACAAGTGGTCGAAGGTCAAGCACATCAAGGCACGGGTCGATGTGATCCGCGGTCGGGTGTTCAGCAAGTGCGCGCATGAGATCGCCCTGGCAGCTCGTGCCGGCGGTGGAGACATCGGGATGAATGCCCGCCTCCGCAGTGCGGTGGAGCATGCCAAGTCGGTATCGATGCCGAAGGAGAACATCGAGCGTGCGATCAAAAAGGGGCTTGGTGAATTGGGGGGAGAGGCGATTCAGGAGGTCACATACGAAGGCTATGGTCCGGCGGGTGTCGCCTTTTTGATAGAAATGGCCACGGACAACCTGAATCGAAGCGCTGCGGACACGCGGACGATTTTTTCCCGCAATGGCGGCAGCGTCGCGACCCCTGGCAGTGTGGCCTATCAATTTGATCGCAAGGGGGAAATCCGCATCGCTGCGGGTGGAGTCGAGGAAGATCGGGTGATGGAGGCTGCCATTCTTGCGGGTGCGGACGATGTTCAGGATGACGGGGAAGAGCGCTTGGTGTTCGCCCCGCCGACGGAACTGGCGGCGGTAGCGGGGGAGTTGCGGACCGGGGGATTTTCCGTTGTTTCCGAGAAGTTGGTTTTCGTTCCGCGGAATCCAGCGCTGGTATCGGACCCCGAATTGGCGCGGCAGGTAATGAAACTTTATGACCTGCTGGATGGCTACGACGACACCTTGAACGTTTTCACCAATTTTGAAGTGGCCGACGAAGTTCTCGCGGCTCTGGACGACTGATCCGCCGGGTTTTTCCGGCATGCCTTTTTCTCTGAATGAGCGAACCCAACAACCAGGAAACCGCCGACCGCGAAGTGGCGGCTGACGCCTCCGCCGCCGCCAAGCCTTCCGCTCGCAAGGCGGCGAAAAAGGCTGCAAAGAAGGCCGCGGTCAAAAAGACCGCCGTCAAGAAGGTGGCCCGCAAGACTGCCAAGTCGGCCGCGTCCGATCCCTTGCCGGATCCTCCGGTGTCGATTCAGGCCGAGGCCGCCGGGCCCGCGCCGAAGGCGCGGAAGGTGGCGAGGAAAAAGGTCGCGGCGACCGAGCCTGCGGTGGCGGACTTGCCTGCAGTGGTCGAGGCGAGGTCGGCACCGGAGTCGTTCGTTTCGTCCGATTCTGCGGAGCAGCGTCCGATTTCCTTCGGCAGGGTTCCGGGTGGAGGTCCGGTCCAGTCCCGGGAGGATCGCGAGCCGCGGGAGGCTCAGCATCAGGGTGGGCATGGCCCGCAAGGTGAGGCTGTGACGGGCGAACGCAGCGACGCCAATCGGGAGCGTCGGAAGCGTCGTCGCAAGCGCCGCCGCGAGCGGGACCGCGAAGGTCGTGGTGGAGAGCCACAGGGCGAACGTCAGGGAAATCATTCGGAGCGCGGGTCGCAGGGTCGTTCGTTTTCCGACCGGCAGGAAAGACCGGACCGGCAGGACCGGCAGCCGAGGGATCGGCATTCTCGAGATCGTGCCCAAGAAGAGGGCTTCGAGCGGCCGGTTTCGTTCAGTGGTCCCCGGGTAGAGGTGAATGGGATGCTGGAACTGGCGCCGAAGGGTTTTGGATTCCTGCGGGTGCCGGGGAAGAATTTCGAGCAGGCTCGCGATGATGTTTTCGTTTCTCCGGAAATGGTTCGCCGTCACGGGCTCCGTCCCGGAGTTTGGATTCATGGCGTGGCGCAGGAGGGTTCTCGCGGTCAGCAATTGGTCGAGCTTTCGAGTATCAACGATTTGACGCCCGAGCAGGCGAAGAAGCTGCCGTCCTTCGATGAATTGAAAGCGGTCAATCCGTCCAAACGGATCAGTCTGGAGACGGTGCCTGAGCGATTCACCACTCGGGTTTTGGATTTGATGGCTCCGGTCGGGCGCGGACAGCGGGGTTTGATTGTTTCGCCGCCGCGTTCGGGCAAGACGACCTTGCTACTGCATATCGCCGAGGCGGTCCGCGAGTTGCATGACGAGTCCTTGCACTTGATGGTCTTGCTGGTGGATGAGCGCCCGGAGGAAGTGACCGAGTTCCGGCGCACCCTTCCCGGTGCGGAGATTTACGCCAGTTCGAACGACGAGGGTGCTCGGAGTCATTGCCGAATCGCGGAGCTTTGCATCGAGCGTGCCAAGCGTTTGGTGGAGTCGGGCAAGCATGTCTTTCTCCTGATGGACTCCATCACCCGTCTGGCTCGCGCCTACAACAGTGGTTCGGGTCCGCGCGATCGTGGTCGAGGCATCGGAACAGGCGGTGTGATGGTCGGCGCGCTTGAGGTGCCTCGCCGTCTTTTCGCCGCGGCCCGGAACACGCGTGAGGCGGGTTCGCTGACGATTCTGGCGACGGCCTTGATCCAGACCAACAGTAGGGCGGACGAGGCGATCTATCAGGAGTTCAAGGGCACGGGGAACATGGAGTTAGTTCTCGATCGGAAGATTGCTGAAAATTACATCTATCCTGCGGTGGACATTTTCAAGTCGGGTACCCGGCGGGAGGAATTGCTGCTGCCCGAGCACATGCTGCACAAGATCCACCTGATCCGCCGCGGGCTTTCGGGGCATCGGCCAGTGGAAGCGATGGAGCGCCTGTTGTTTTTCCTCAAGCGTTTCCCGAACAACCCGCAGATGCTTTTGGAGATCAAGGGCTGAGTCTTTCTCTCGTTCGGTCCGGCATCATTTGCCGAGACCGGCCGGGAAGACGACGTTCAGGAGCAGGGTGAGGAAGAAGTTCACAATGAGAATGGCGAGTGCGGAGTAGACCATGGCGCGAGTGGTCGCGAGGCCCACGCCGACCGCTCCGTTGCTGGCGCGCATGCCTTGGTGGCACGAGATGCCAACGATGAGCAGGCCGAAGACGCCGCCCTTGATGAGGGCGATCGCGATGTCGGTGAGGTCGGTGTATTTCCCCATCTGGTCCATCCAGTAAGCGGCGTTCACATTGAAGGGGCCGGTGCCGACGAGAACGGATGCGAGGATGCCGAGGGCGGCGGATTCCCCGATGAGCAGGGGCATGGCGACCAGCATGGCGAGTACCCGTGGGGTGACGAGGTAGTCGACCGGGTGGACGCCCATCGAGCGGAGGGCGTCGATTTGTTCGGTCACCTTCATGGTGCCGATTTCGGCAGCCATCGCGGCACCGACGCGGCCTGCGAGCATGAGGGCGGTGATCGAGGGACCGAGTTCGCGCAGCATGGCGACGCTGACGAGGGCGCCGGCTCCGGTTTCCATATTCAGGGTGCTGAACTGGAATAGCGACTGGGCGGCAAGAACGGCACCGGTGAAAGCGCCGGTGACCATGACGACGGGCTGGGAGCGATGCCCGATCTCGACAATTTGTTCCAGGACCATGCGCCAGCGGATTTTGCCGCGGGTGATGGAGCTGCGGATCTGCTCGATGAGCAGGGCGACTTCTCCGAGATACCGGAAGAAGCCTGCGATCGTAACGCCGAGGAGTTTCGGAAAGTCCACGTGCGAAGGCTAGGTGTCGCTGGGTTGCTTGGCCAGCGCGACGGTGTTTCTGTTAGCGCGCGGGGCCGTGGATTTCGAATTCGGTCAGGAATCCGTGGTGTGGGCTCCAGTCGTCGAGCCTGCTGTGGCGGTCGGTAAAGACCGGGGGCCGCTGAAGCTCTTCAGGGACCGGCAGCAGGGAGCGGCGGTGCTGGTGAGGAAAGGTGTCATGGTGTTTTGGCGCTGGTGAATGAACGGTCAGGCCGTGACGGCTGGAAGCGCGCAAGGCGCGGCATCGGTCAATCGGTGGTCGTCGGAGCGAAGACCAAAGCGGTGCGAGCTGGCGTGTAGATCGAGAGAGTGCCATCGGCTGCGACGGGGTATTCGATGGCGGGGTCGATGCGGGCGTGTCCGCCAAAGAGGGCGGCATCGGTATCGAGCACGAGCTGATAGCTGCCTCGGCCGCGGACGGGAAATTGGTAGTCCGGGATGGAGCGGTCGGTGGACAAGTTGAAGACGAGAACGACTTCGCCGCGTTGGGCGCAGAGCACTTGGTTGGCGGTATCGAGGTTCAGCAATTCGGCGGGCTCGTCGCCTGGTAGATTCTGTTCTTTGCCGAGGCTTAGCATGGCGCGGTCGAAGGCACCGAGCCATGGGTATTTCAGTGCGGGGTTGTCGGCCAGGGACCATTGGCGGCGGCAATAGTGGTAGGACCAGTGGTTGCCCTCGCGGGGGAAGTCGAGCCATTCGGGATGGCCGAACTCGTTACCCATGAAATTCAGCCAGCCTTCGCCGCCGAGGCTGAAGGTGAGAAGGCGGATGATTTTGTGGAGGGCGATGCCGCGGTCGACGATCGGGTCGGGATCGTCCTTCCCCATGTGCCAGTACATTTTTTCGTCCATCAGCCAGAAGGCGAGGGTCTTGTCTCCGACGAGGGCCTGGTCGTGGCTCTCGGCGTAGGCGATGTTGGCCTCGCCACGGCGGCGGTTGCTCAGGGTGTTCCAGATTTGGCCGATGTCCCAGTCTTCGTCGCGGACGTGCTTGAGGAGCTTGATCCAGAAATCGGGGATGCCCATGGCGAGGCGCTGGGTGAAGCCGACGCCACCGTCCGCGATGGGGCGGCAGAGGCCGGGCATGCCGGACATGTCTTCGGCGATGAGGAGGGCACCGGGCTTGAGTTGGCGGGCGAGGGTGGTGGCGAGTTGGAGGTAGAGGATGGCGTCCTCATCGACGTCGGGGCCGAAGTATTTCGAGTAGTCGTCGAAGGACGCGCTGCCGCGGTGCCAGTAGAGCATGGAGGTCACGCCGTCGAAGCGGAAGCCGTCGAAGTGGAACTCCTCGATCCAGTGGCGGATGTTGGACAGCAGGAACTGGCGGACTTCGGGACGACCGTAGTCGAAGCATTTGGAGTCCCATTGCGGATGGTCGCCGCGGGCGTCGGCGTGGAAGTAAAGATTGCCGGAGCCGTCGAGGTCGTTGAGGCCTTCGGCGATGTTCTTCACCGCATGGGAGTGAACGACGTCGAGGAGCACGGCGAGGCCGAGGCCGTGGGCGGTATCGACAAGGTATTTCAGGTCTTCCGGGCTGCCGAAGCGGGACGAAGGGGCAAAGAAGGAGGAGACGTGGTAGCCGAAGGAGCCGTAGTAGGGATGCTCTTGGACGGCCATCAATTGGACGACGTTGTAGCCGCCGGAAGCGATGCGGGGGAGGATGGTGTTGGCGAATTCGCGGTAGCTGTGGACGCGTCCTTCTTCGCCGGACATGCCGACGTGGGCTTCGTAGATGAAAGGGGTGTCGATGGAGGCGGGATCGAAGTCATGCCTCCAGTTGTAGCCTTCGGAAGGAGCCCAGACTTGGCCGGAGTAGTCGTGGCTTGCGGGGTCCTGAACGGCTCTTGGGATGCAGGCGGGGATGCGGTCGCGATGGGAGTCGTCGGCACCGTGGACATGGAGTTTCACCCGCTGGCCGTGGGCGAGGGTGTCGGGTGGCAGGCGCAATTGCCAGACGCCTCGTCCTGCGGGAGCGAGCGGGTGGCTGTCGCGGTTCCAGTGGTTGAAGTCTCCGATGAGAGAGACGGCCTTCGCTTTCGGCAGCCATTCGCGGATCATCCAGTAGCCATCGGGTTGGTGGTGGATGCCGGTGAGTTTGTGGCCGGAGGCGTAGGCGGCGAGGGACCCGTGGCGGGTTTCGATGTCCTTGCGGGTGGATTGGAAGCGCCGGATGCGGTGGGCGATGCTTTCGGCATGGGGTTCCAGCCAGGAGTCGTCGCGGACGAGTTGAGGGATATCGCTCACTGCGCGAAGATGAGCGGGGATCGTGCCAGAGGGAAGGCGGGAGTGCGCGTCAGCGTGGGCTGCGTCGTCCTTTGAATCGCCGATCCTTGAAAGCTGGTGGCCAACTCAGTCGGGGTCGGCCGTGATGGCATCGAGTCGGCGACGGTAGCTTTCGACCGCTTGGGTCCAGATCGCGTGCATCCCTTCCGCCGGGCGCAGCCAGACGGCGCGGTGGAGCATCAGCATGCCAGGGGCGAGGTAGAGGAGGTCGATCAGCTCGTTTTTCGACAAAGCTCCCGGGCCTTCGGTGAGGCAGCGTTCGACCAGTGCTTCGCTTTCCCGCGAAAGTTCGGCGGGTTCGAGCAGCGAGACATGGACGCCATTGACATAGGGATCGACGACAGCCGCGACGATGCCGTGGCGACCGGTGGCGCTGGCGTCGAGGGCGGGGTCTACGGAGGCGTTGGCGGCATCCGCCAAGCGGAGCACCGCGGGTGGGTCGAGTTCTTCGGGGATGGACAGGATGTGATGCTTGGCGAGGGCTTTTCCGTAGCGGGCGCGGCTGGTCCATACCGAGACGGGAATGCAGAGGATGAGTCCGAGAAGGATCGGAGACATCCATCCGGTGAATACCGGGCCGATGTTGTAGGCGAGGATGCTCCACGAGATTCCGAGCAGGGTGGGAACGGCGTGGACTGCGGCGGCTTCGCCCCAAGTCGTGCCATCGGCTTCGCGGTTTTGGCTGCCCCAGCCGACCGCGCGTCCGAGGACGATGCCGAGGACCATGAAGGTGTGGGCGGCCATGATGCAGGGGGCGAGGAGCATGGAGACCAGGGTCTCGAGAATTGATCCGGCGATCAGCGGGCCGGCGCCTCCGAAGGCGCGGCGGGTGCGGCCGTGGAGGATGGCACCGGCCACCGCGAGGATTTTCGGTAGGAAAAGAAGGCTGAAGATCGCGGCGGTAAGGATGAGACTTTGGGTGACGCCATCGATGTGCAGCCAGCGAGAGATGGGTGTGGCATCGTAAGGGACGTCGCTGAGGCCACTGGCTTCGCGGTCCCAGGCGACCCAGGTGCCGAGGATGAGGAAGAGGAACCACAGCGGGCTACCGAGGTAGGCCATGATGCCCATGAAGAGGTGGATGCGGACCGTGGCTGGGAGCTTGCGTGCGAAGATCAGCCAGAGGTGCTGGAGATTGCCCTGGCACCAGCGGCGGTCGCGCTTGAGGTGGTCGATGAGTGTGGGCGGGGCTTCCTCGTAGGTGCCTTCGATGTCCCAGGCGAGCCAGACCTCCCAGCCCTCGGTGACCATGAGTGCGGCTTCGACGAAGTCATGGCTCAGGATACGGCCGCCGAAGGGTTCACGGCCGGGCAGTGCGGGGAGTTCGCAGAACTCGGAGAAAGGCTTCACCCGAATCATCGCGTTGTGACCCCAGTAGCTGCCTCCACCGAGTTGCCACCAATTGAGGCCGCGAATGAAGAGCGGGCCGTAGAGGCGCATGGCGAATTGTTGGAGACGGGTGAAAACGGAGGCACCGCGGATGAGTTTTGGCGGGGTTTGGAGGATGCCGAGGCGCGGATAAGCCTCCATGACACGGGCCATTTTTAGGATGTCTCCTCCGTCCATGAGGCTGTCGGCGTCGAGGACGAGCATGCCTTCGTAGCCCCCGCCCCAGGTGCGGACGAAATCGCCGATGTTGCCGGCTTTGCGGTTCTCGTTGGTTTTACGGCGTCGATAGTAGATGCGGCCGAAGCCGCCGAGTTTGCGGCAGAGGTTGGTCCAAGCGGTTTCCTCAAGAACCCAGAGGTCGAGGTCCCGGGTATCGCTGAGAATGAAGAAGTCGAAGGAAGCCAGCTGGCCGGTGGCTTCGATGGAGCGGTAGATGGCCTCGATGCGGGCGCAGAAGCGGTGGCTGTCCTCGTTGTACACGGGCATGACCACGGCGAAGCGGTGGTTGAGTGGGGTGTCGCCGGCTTCATCGGCGAGTCGGGTGATCCTCGCCGCGCGTTTCCTACCGAGGAGGATG
Organism: Verrucomicrobiota bacterium; assembly: GCA_004293445.1. Taxonomy (GTDB): domain Bacteria; phylum Verrucomicrobiota; class Verrucomicrobiia; order Verrucomicrobiales; family Akkermansiaceae; genus Haloferula. Next base: position 49,115 of record RDYP01000011.1, read on the forward strand.
TCCCAGGCACCGAAGAGCGCGTGAAAAGAGCCGAGGACGAGGAGACCGTTGAGGACGAAGAAGACGCCGAGGAGCAGGGCATGGGCGCGGTGCATGCCGAGCCGTGAGAAAAGATCGTGGAGCCAGAAGGTGGCGGCCAGATTGACCGTGAGCACGCTGCCGAAGAAGACGATCCGTCGGAGTTTCGCGCGGAAGGGGGTGGTGCGCGGTGTCGTCTCCCGGCGGGAGGAACTTGCGGATGCTTCCATTACTTGAAGAAAATGAACCAGACCGTGAAGCCGATGAGGCTGAGGAGGAAGGCGGCGAACATCCTGCGGACGATCGGGCGTCGGTCCATGGTGTCCCACCACTGGGCGGCGCCTTCGCCGATGACGTTGAGTTCGAGCGGCTTGGGGATCATGGTGAGCTCGGCGAAGCGCGGGCCGGCGGCGAGGTAGGACTTGCGCATCGACTCGGTGAAGGCCGGTGGCCAGGGCTGTGGCGTGAGGAAGACGCCTTGCCATTTTCCGGGCATGTCGGCGAGGAGCAGCGCAAGGCGTCCGCGGGCGGCGAGGCGTCGGTTTTCGAGAGGTTCGTCGAGGACTTCCTGCGTCCAGGTGGCGATTTCGCTAAGCGTTTCTTCCATCGCGAGAACGCGTGCGGGAACTCCGGGTTCCTTGCTGCCACGGGCGGAGGCTCTCCAAAGAATGCCGCGCACGAGTTCGGCCACGAGCAGTCGGTTGCGCAGGCGCAGCGCTTGGAGGTAGGCCTCCACCGCGGCATAGGCTTCCTCCCACTCGGTCAGCTCGGTCTCGCTGAGTGGCCTCAGGGTTTCTAAGGGGTGATGCGGTAAGCCCATGTTTCGGTCAGGAAATCCTCGCCTTTTTTCAGGCAGCAGCGCAACTCCTGAGGCCCGGCATCGGCCAGCTTGCCGCCTTCGAGGGCTGGGGCGATTTGGAAGGCGACGCGCCAGCGTCCATCGGGCAGGGCTTGGACGGTGCGTCCTTGGATTTTGATCTTTGAGGAGGCATCGCCGAGGGCGCTGATCACGGCTTCGGGCGGCTCGCCCTGCCAGTTTTCGAGTCGGCCGCCCGCGAATTCCACGGTCATGGTCCGTTGCTCGGGTTGCCAGTCGTGGAGGCCGGTGCGTGTGGCGACGACGCGACCGCCTGCTTGGGAGGGGTCTTCCTCCATGGTCCAGTGCTGTTTGTAAGAAAGCTCGATCCGTTCGCCTGGCTGCGGTGTGTGGGACGGTTCCCAGAGGGCGACGGTATTGTCGGAAAGTTCGTTGGTGGTGGGAATTTCCATCAGCACGACCTTGCCGCTGCCCCAGTTGCTAGTGGGTTCGATCCAAAGCGAAGGCCGAAGGTGGTAAGCAGCTTCGCCGTCCTCGTAAGCCGAGAAACGCCGATCGCGTTGTAGCAGGCCGAAGCCTGCGCAGCGGTCCATGGAAAAGGCGCTGAATTCGAGTCGTCCGCTGTCGTTGGTGATGGGCCGCCAAATCCGTTCGCCGCTGCCCATGCGGATGGCGAGGCCGTCGGAGTCGTGGACTTCGGGGCGAAAGTCATCGAATCGCCTGCGCGAGTTCTCACCGAACCAGAACATGCTGGACATGGGGGCAATGCCGAGACGGGTGACGGCGCGTCGTGCATAAAGGACGGCGTGTACGGTGACGGTGGTGTCGTCACCGGGCTGGATTTCGAAGCCGTAGGCTCCGGTGTAGGAGGGCCCGTCGAGAAGAGCGAAAAGCCGGGTGCTTGGATCACCAGGGCCGGGTTTGCTGAGCCAGAACTCGCGGAAGAGCGGGAACTCCTCCGCGATGCCATCGCTGCCGGTATCCACCGCGATGCCGCGTGAGGAAATCCCGTAGCGTTGGTTTTTGCCGAGTGCCCGCCAGTAGCTCGCGCCTTGGAAAACGACGAGTTCGTCGAAGCAATCCGCACGATTGAGAGGGGCGTGGAGGCGGAACCCGGCGAATCCTGCCTCCGGGGTAAGTTCGCCACGCTGTCCGACGAGGGGGCCGTATTGGAAGAAGGCCTCCGCAAGACGGATCTTTTGCTGATGGGTGCTGGTGTATTCGTTGATCGTGACCGGTTCGCGGAAAAGGTAGCCGGGATGGAAAAGCTGGGCGCGGAAGGGTAGGTTTTCGGAGCCCCACAGGGCGCGTTCGGGGACGAAGCGGATATCGCGATACTGGTCGTAGCTGAGGTTTTTCATCCAGCCGGGCAGCGCGTCCTTGTTCGGTGCGGCGTAGGGCTGGGCGGCTAGAGCGCGAGCCCGGGCATCGATGCCTTCGAAACTCACGCGTTCCCTCTCCCAGATTTGTCCGGAAGCCGGGGACGCCAGCATCAGGGTAGCGGCCAATGGGGCAATGCGATGAACCACAGCCAAGCGCTTATCCGGTGGCGCGGCGCTGTCAATCCACCGTTGCGGCTTGGATTGAAAGATCGCGAAGAAATCTCCGTTTGATAAGGTTGCCTTCTCGCCATGAGCGGCAGGGAAAGAAAATCAATGCCTCGCCGTTTTCTAATCTCTCCGGACAAGTTCAAGGGCTCCCTGTCGGCGTTGGAGGCCAGTCTTGCGATTGCGGAAGGAATTCGGAGGGTGGAGTTTGATGCGGTTTGCGATCTTTGTCCGATCGCGGATGGGGGTGAGGGCTTCATGGAAGCCATGTCGACGGCTTTGCCGGGTCGTTGGGTTTTCTGCCGTGCGGAGGATGCCTTGGGGAGGTCGATCGACTCTCGTTATTTTTTGGCGGATACGTCCGAGGGGCGGGTGGCGATTCTGGAAATGGCGGAGACGGCGGGTCTGTGGCGATTGGCACCGCACGAGCGGGATCCGCGTCGTGCAAGCACGCGCGGGACGGGGATGCAGATCGCCCACGCGGTGGCAGGGCCGCCCTTGGAGGGTATCGTGCTCGGGATTGGTGGGAGTGCGACCAATGACGGGGGCTGCGGTTTGGCGGAAGCGCTTGGGGTGAGATTCTTGGACGAGACGGGGCAAAGCATCGATCCCATTCCAGAGAACCTGCTTCGCTTGGCGAGGATTGATGAGTCGCAAAGGATCGCTTTGCCGGAGATCGCGGTCGCCTGTGATGTCGATAATCCTTTGTTGGGTACGCGGGGCGCAACGGCGGTTTATTCGGCGCAGAAGGGCGCGGCACCCGAGGATGTTCCCGGATTGGAGGCGGCCTTGGTCCGCGTGCTCGCGGTGAGTGGGGGAGGGGATTGTGCGGAGTATCCTGGAGCGGGTGCGGCCGGAGGGCTGGGCTTCGGTCTCGTGAGATTTGCCGGTGCGCGTTTGGTTCCTGGCTTCGATGTGCTTGCGACTCTGTTGGACCTCGATCGGCGCATCAGAGCGGCCGATGTGGTGATTACAGGCGAGGGCTCTCTGGATTCGCAGAGCTTGGCCGGCAAGGGGCCGGTTGCGCTTGCCCGGCGGGCGGCGGCGCTCGGAGTGCCGGTGCATGCGCTTTGCGGTCGATCCGATCCCGAGTTGGCGAACTCCGCTTTGTTTGCTTCGGTTCGCGCTCTGGCGGAACGAGGAGTTCCCAAGGAAGAACTACTGGGTCGTGCCGCACCTTTGCTCTCCGATTTGGCGGCTATGGTATTTGCAGTCGAGCCGATCCCGGCAGAGCGAGGTGGGAATGCGTGATTTTTCGGGAGAACAGCATGGCCTTCCCCGCCGATGGCGGAAGGGTGTCGATGCCGTCTTGCTCACCATTCGAGGAGTCGCTTGATCCAGACCGGCTGGGAATAGGCGGCTGCCATTTGGGTGCCGAAGTAGTAGCCGGTGATGTGGAAGAAGACCGGTGCGGCGAAGAGCAGGGAATCGAGTCGATCCAGCACGCCACCGTGGCCTGGTATCCCTTGGCTCCAGTCTTTCGCGCCGAGAGAGCGTTTCACCGCTGACATGACCAGTCCGCCGAAAAAGCCGACGGCGACGAGCAGTGCGGACATGGCGGCGGCGGCAACGGGGCTGAAAGGCGTGGCCCACCAGAGCAGGGTGCCGATTAGGATCGCTGCGGTGCCTCCATAGAGCAGGCCTTCGCGTGTTTTCGAGGGGCTCACGCTTGGTGCGATCGGTGTTTTTCCGAAAAGCTTGCCGAAGAGATACTGCATCACGTCGCTGATCTGGGTCACGAACACGACGAAGAAGAGCAGTTTGGCATTTTGCCCTTCGTAGCCCGCTATCGGCAGATAAAGCATCATGGGCAGGTGGCTGAGGAAATAGACGCAGATAAGGACGCCCCATTGAATGCGTGAGCTGCGTTCAAGGAATCGGTCGGTATCGCCGGATAAGGCGCTGCGAATGGGAATGAAGACGAAGGCGTAAACGGGAATCCAGATGAGGAACATGCCATACCAAGGGGCCCATGCGAAAAGGTAGTGGATGGGGACGAAGACAAAAAACACCCAGGCGAGAGTCCGGTGATCTCCACGTGGAGTGGGCGAAAGCGTGATGAATTCCCGGAGTGCGAGGAAGGAGAGTAGTAGATAAAAACCGAAGACTCCGTCGCGGCCCATGGAAATGGAGGAGGCGAACACAAGCGTCATCCACCACCAAGCGCGCACCCTTTGACGGAGGTTGCCCAAGACGGGCGTCTCACCGTTCTTTTGGATCAGCATCCGGGTCGTGATGCTGGCAATGAGCAGCAGGGCGACGACGCCTCCGATGAGGTAAAGAAGTTCGGGGTCGTGCATCGTGGGATGGGGGTGGATCAGTTCGCAGAAAGTTGCACGACCGCATCGCGGGCGCGTGCGAGGAAGTCGGTTTTGGGTTCGGTGGGATCGGGGCCGGAAATAGGGTGGCCGAAGGTCGCGCGGGCGATCAATGGCAGTGGCAGCAGTTCGCCTTTGGGTAAGATTCGACCGAGGTTTTCGAGGAAGACGGGAATGAGTTCGAGTTCGGTACGCTTGCTCGCCAAATGATAGATGCCCGATTTGAAGGGGCCGATGCCACCGTCTTTGCTGCGGGTTCCTTCGGGAAAAAGAATGAGGTCCGCGCCGTTGTCGATCGCCGCCAGCATTTTCTCCAGTGGGTCTTCATCGCGCATGTTGGCAAGGTGGCGCGGGATGAGGATGGCATTGAAGGCTCGGGTCGCCAGCCATCTGCGCAGCCGCCCTTTCTGCCAGTATTCGGCGGCGGCGACTGGTCGGGTCGCGTGACGGCGAAGTGTCGGGATCGCGGACCACAGCACGAGGGCATCGAGGTGCGACGAGTGATTGGCGAGATAGATGCGTCGCTTATGGATTTCTCCCAGCTCGGGCGCGGTCCTGACGCCGGTGGTCAGTCGAACGAGAAAAGCGAGGATGCGGCGAATCATGGCCCGGTTTTTCGCAGCTTCTTGGCGAGTCGGAGGATGCGGCGCACAAGGGTGATGCAGGTTCCCACGGCGATGAGAATCACCGCGAGTTGCAGGATTTGCTTGTCGCCCTGCCACAGGCTTTCGGCCGCGGTCAGGAGGACTGCGATCGTGAGGCAGGCCATCCGTTGTTGTTTGGCGAAGGGACCGCAGAAATCTTGCTCGCCGGTCAGGGTGGCTCCGATTGAGCGGACATAGGCGGTCATGATGGCCGCCCATCCCGCTAAGGCTCCGACCCAGGGAAGACCGGCCGCCCATCCCGCGGAAACGAGGAGGATCGGATCGGCGATGCGGTCAGGAATTTCGTTCCAGAGTTCCCCGGTCGGGCTTTTTTTGCCGCCCTCGATGGCGACCATGCCGTCCATCAGATTGCAGATCAGGCGAAGTTGGATGAAGACCGCCCCGACTATCCACGCTGCGGGCCATGGATGGACGCAGTTGCCTGCAGCGATGATCGAGCCGCTACCAAAGAGGGCCGCCCCGATGCTCGCGGCAGAAATGGCGTTGGGTGAGATCCCGGATTTCGCCAGAACACCAGCTAGGCTCCGGGCCCATCCGGTCGAGCGCACGCTCAAGGGCCGTCGTGAAGAGAGATCGTTCACGAAACCGTCGCTAGCCGGTTTCTCCTTGAAACGCCAGCCCGTGAGCGATTTTTGCGGGGGTGAACGCACTCGGATCGGTCATGGAACGGGGGAACACCTTGTGAAATGAATGGGAGCGGCGAAGTGATGAGTACGCGCATGACTGGGGTGATTGTGGATAAGGATAAAAACGTTTTATGCTAAAGTGATGGGGTAATCCCTTATTTGAATCTATCGTTTAGGCTTCCACTCGACACAACACTGTGAACGATTCTTTTTGTCCTTATGTCCAACCAGAATCCCGAACAAAAAGCCCGCGATCAGATCGACGCGCAGCTTCGTGAATCAGGCTGGATCGTTCAGGATAAACACGGGATCAATTTCAACGCGGGAAACGGCCAAGCCATCCGCGAATACACCACTGATTCCGGTCCGGCCGATTACGTTCTCTTCGTCGATGGCCGGCCGGTGGGTGTCGTTGAAGCGAAAAAAGAAACCCTCGGCCAGAACATCACCACCGTCGAGGACCAGACCGCCGACTACGCCGCTTCCAAGCTCAAATGGATCCAAGCCACCGGCCTTCCCCTCCCGTTCCTCTACGAGGCCACCGGCGTCATCACCCGCTTCACCGACCAGCGCGACCCGAAGCCCCGCTCGCGGGAGGTCTTCGCCTTCCACCGCCCGGAAACCCTCCGCGAATGGCTCGCCCGGGAAAAATCCCTCCGCGCCCGCCTGCTCGATCTCCCGGCGCTCGACCCCACCGGCTTGCGCGACTGCCAGATCGGCGCCATCACCAATCTCGACTCGTCCTTCAAGAAGGCCAAACCTCGCGCCCTCGTCCAGATGGCCACTGGCTCGGGGAAAACCTTCACTGCCATCACCTCGATCTACCGCCTGCTCAAGCACGCCCGTGTGAAACGCATCCTCTTCCTCGTCGATACCCGCAACCTTGGCGAGCAGGCCGAACAGGAGTTCCTCGCCTTTACGCCCACCGACGACAACCGCTCGTTCACCTCCATCCACGCCACCCAGCGGCTTTCGTCCTCCCACGTCCCGGCCGATGCCCAAGTCTGCATTTCCACCATCCAGCGGATGTATTCCATCCTCCAGGGCCGCGAAATGACCGAGGGCGAGGACGACATCAACCCCGCCGAGTCCGCCAGCGGCCGCAAGGAACCCTTGCCGGTGTCCTACAACGAAAAAGTCCCGCCCGAGTTCTTCGACGTCATCGTCATCGATGAATGCCACCGCTCGATCTACAACCTCTGGCGGCAGGTGCTCGATTACTTCGACGCCTTCCTCGTCGGCCTCACCGCCACGCCCGACGGCCGCACCTACGGCTTCTTCAAACAAAACCTCGTCTCCGAATACACCCACGAGGAAGCCGTCGCCGATGGCGTGAACGTCCAGGGCGAAATCTACACCATCGAGACCGCCGTGACCCAGGGCGGCGGCAAGGTGCTCAAGGGCCTGGTCGAAAAACGGGAAAAGCTCACCCGCGCCAAGCGCTGGGAACAACAGGACGAGGATCAGGATTACTCGGCGAAGAAACTCGATACCGAGATCGTCAATCCCTCCCAAATCCGCACCGTCATCCGCACCTTCAAGGAGAAGCTCCCCGAGATCTTCCCCGATCGCGGGGATGCCGACGGCACTTTCCAGGTTCCCAAGACCCTCATCTTCGCCAAGACCGACTCCCACGCCGACGACATCATCCAGATCGTCCGCGAGGAGTTCGACGAAGGAAACCGCTTCTGCAAAAAGGTCACCTTCAAGAGCGACGAGGACCGCACCGACAAGGACGGCAACGTGATCCCCGGCGAGGACCCCAAGACCATCCTCGCCGATTTCCGCAACGACTACTACCCGCGCATCGCCGTGACCGTGGACATGATCGCCACCGGCACCGATGTGAAGGCGCTCGAATGCCTGCTCTTCATGCGCGACGTGAAGTCGAAGAGCTACTTCGAGCAGATGAAGGGCCGCGGCACCCGCACGCTCGACCACGACTCGCTGAAAAAAGTCTCCTCCGCCGCCAAGACCGCGAAGTCCCGCTACGTGCTTGTCGATGCCATCGGCGTCACCAAGTCGCTCAAGACCGCCAGCCGCCCGCCCATCACCAAGCCGAACGTCACTTTCAAGGACCTCGCCATGGAGGTCGTCATGGGTTCCAGCGATCCGGACACCGTCTCGTCCCTCGCCGGACGCCTCGCCCGCATCGACCGGAATTTCACCCCGGCCCAGAAGCAGGAGTTCGAGAAGAAAACCGGCGGCATCTCGCTTTCCACCCTCACCAAGAACCTCTTCGCCGCCATCGATGGCGAGACCATCGAGCAGCGCGCGCTCGAAATCACCGGCCAGCCGCCCGGCAGCGAGCCCGGCGACTTCGCCCGGGACAAGGCCCAGAAGGAACTCGTCGCCGCCGCCATCCAGCCGCTCACCGGCGCGCTCGTCACCCACATCGTCGAGACCTGCAAAATGAACCTGCAAACCATCGACCACCACACCATCGACGTCCTCCTCGGCGCGGGCTGGGACACCTCCGCCGCCGACGCGCCGAAAAACCAGCAGGACTTCGAAAGCTGGCTGCGCGACCACAAGGATCAGATCGTCGCCCTCACCATCTTCTACGACCAGCCCCAGCGCCGCCAGGAGCTCACCTTTTCCCAGATCAAGGAAGTGCTCGACCTGCTCAAGGCCAACGCCCCGCACCTCGCCCCGCTCAACGTCTGGAACGCCTACGCCCGCCTCGACGGCCTGCCCACCAACGCCACGCCGATCAGCGAACTCACCGCCCTCGTCGCCCTGATCCGCCGCGCCTGCGGCATCGATGGGAAATTGACCCCCTTCGCCGACACCGTCCGCCGCAACTACCGCGACTGGATCCTCAAAAAGAACGCCGGCCAGCCCTTCACCGAAGCCCAGGCCGCTTGGCTCCAGCTCATCCGCGACCACGTCATGACCTCCTTCCACCTCGAACGAGACGACCTCGATTACGCCCCCTTCGACGCCCAAGGCGGCCTCGGCAAAATGCACCAGCTCTTCGGCGAGCAAATGGACGCCCTCATCGATGAACTCAACCGGGAGCTGGTGGCGTAAGGCTTCGGTCCCCTTTTTGTCGTGCACGAAACGGCTTTTCATGCGCAACAAGCCCCTTTGTCCGACACAGATGTACCACAAGGCCGATTGTCGTGCAGAAAGCGCCCCGGCATGCAGCACAACCCACTCCAGGCTTGAATCATTCGTGCAATCGTGCAATCGTGCAGCACGAAACGGAAGTAGCCATGAACGTGACCCTCAAACTCCCCGACGAAGTTGTCCGCGAAGCCAGGATACGTGCCGTGCACGACTCAAAATCCCTCTCCGCCTGGATGGCGGACCTGGTGCGCCGTGAACTCGCTTCGGAGCCACTGGGCGAAGCCAAGGTGCCCCAAACCTGGGTCGAAGTACTTACCGTTCAAGGGATGCCCGATTCCTTCTACGAAAAGGATTTCCCCCTGCCCGACCGCAAGACCACGAAACACCGTGAGTTCTCATTCGAACCCGACCAGGACTGATGCCTTATCTTCTCGATACCGTCACCCTCTCGGCATTTCGGCGCCCGGACAAAGCAGGCCCGAATCTCATCCGCTGGCAGGCGGCACAGCGGGGAACGATCGGTTGCGTCAGCGTCGTAACCCTCAATGAACTCCGTTACGGAATGCGAAAAGTGGAGGAACGCGATCCGGTTTTTGCGGCGCATCTCGCCACTTGGTATTCCCAGATCGTGTCACACCCGGATCAATTCCGCATCCTGAGCGTGGACCGCGCCATCGCCGAACTCGCCGCCGACTTCCGCGCCGATCACAACACTCCGTTCGAGGATTCCCTCATCGCCGCCACCGCCAAAGTCCACAAGCTCACCCTCGCCACCCGCAACACCGCCGACTTCGAAGGCTGCGGCATCGACATCCTCAACCCGTGGGAATTCGACTCATGACCTCTTTCCACCTCGAACACAACGACCTCGACACCGCCCCCTTCGACGCCCAAGGCGGCCTCGGCAAAATGCACCAGCTCTTCGGCGACCAAATGGACGCGCTCATCGATGAACTCAACCGGGAGCTGGTGGCATGAGTGAGGACAGTCTTCCAGGCGGCTGGGTCAAATGCCCTACTTCTGAAGTGGCAACACTCATACGCGGAGTCAGTTACTCCAAAGAGGATGCCCGAAAGACCGAAGCGCCCGGGTTTCTGCCCATCCTAAGGGCAAACAATATCGATGGCGTGATCAACTTCGATGATCTCACGTTCGTTAGGTCAAATTTGATCTCAAGCGATCAACGACTCCGATCTGGTGACATTCTGTTCGCCATGTCGAGCGGCAGCAGGAATCTCGTCGGAAAGTCGGCGCGCATTACTCGGGATCTGGAAGCCGGATTTGGTGCTTTCTGTGGGGTTCTTCGTCCATCGCCGGAGACTTCCAACCAGTTCTTGGCATGGGCGTATCAGACGCGCGAGTTCCGTCACGCCATCAGTGAGGTGGCAAAAGGAAGCAATATCAACAATCTCAAGCGCGAGCACCTTCTCGACTACGAAGTCCCCCTCCCACCCCTCGCCGAGCAGAAGCGGATTGTGGCGAAGATCGAGGAACTCTTCTCCGAACTCGACGCCGGGGAGGAGAGTCTGCGGCGGGCGCGGCGGCAACTCGGCGTCTATCGCCAGTCCCTCCTCAAACAAGCCTTCGAGGGCAAGCTCACCGCCCCCTGGCGCGCCCAACACCCCGACCTCCTCGAATCCCCCGACCAACTCCTCGCCCGCATCCAAGCCGAACGCCAAGCCCGCTACCAGCAACAGCTCAAGGAGTGGGAGAAGGCGGTGAAGGAATGGGAAAAAGCAGGTGAGTCTTACCCAAAACCCGCCAAACCTCGCTTCACCGGACAGCTCGAACCTATTTCCCAAAAGGAGCTGCAGGACTTTGCAGAACTTCCCAGCGGATGGACTTACTTCCGTCTCGGAAATGCCATCGCCTCAATCGATGCGGGCAAGAGCTTCAGCTGCGACGAGCGTCCTCCAAGTTCCAAAGAAATCGGTGTCGCTAAAGTCAGCGCGGTGACGTGGGGCGAATACGACGAAGGAGAGAGCAAAACGTGCTTGGATTCGTCGAAGGTGAATCCCGCCTACTTCATTCGCCAAGGCGACTTCTTGCTCAGCAGGGCCAACACGATTGAATTGGTGGGCGCCGTCGTTTTGGTCAAGCGAGCCGAGCGGAAGATCATGCTCAGCGACAAGACGCTGCGGATTCACTTTGGCGGAATCGACGAATCATACGTGCTTCAGTATCTCCGGTCCCACGTTGGCCGTCGCGAGATCATGACCCGTTCGAGTGGCAACCAGATGTCCATGCGCAACATCGGACAGGATCGCATTGCCTCCATTGTTACCCCAGCCTGCTCCCTCCCCGAGCAACAGGAGATCGTCCGCCTGCTCGACGCTCAATTCGAGGTGATCGAGCAGAACGAGCGGGAGATCGACGCCGCCTTGAAGCGCAGCGAGGCCCTGCGCCAGTCCATCCTGAAAAAAGCCTTCACCGGCCAACTCGTTCCCCCTGCCTGCCGGTAGGCAGGCAAGACCCCGGAAGAGTTTCCGCAGCCGCGCCCCGGCAAGTGGTGGGTTTATGTCCTGAAGTGCAGTGACGGTTCATTCTACAAGGGCTTCACGGAGAATCTTCCTGAGCGTTGGCAGCGTCATCTCTCAGGGACCGCTGCAAAGTGGACGAAGCTGCATCCGCCGATCGAACTTCTTTATTGGGAAGAACACTGGTCGGAAGCAAGTGCAGTCGAAAGAGAGCGCTACCTGAAATCCGGCTCGGGGCGTGAGTGGTTCCAACGCGAAATCGTCGAAAATTCTCACGAATACGAACCCGCCTCCGCCCTGCTGGAACGGATCCGGGCTGGGAGATCGGCAACTCCATCAAAAACAAGCCGCCGCACCAAAGCCGGGAAATGACCACGGAATGAAAGAGAATGAGTAATTCCAGAAAAAACACCATCATCCCATCCGTGCCATCCGTGGTTTAAACATCCATGATCCACCCCGTCGAAATCATCGCCATCCACGACCGCACGGCGGAAGGCAACGGCGTGAGCCGCCCGTTCCGCTGCGAGGGTGAGGATGCTTGCGATTACTTCGTGAAGCTCAAGAACGCGGGTTACGAGTGCCTGGTGAAGGAGTGGGTGGCGGGCCGACTGGCTCAGGAAATGGGCCTTCCCGTGGCCGACGTAAGACAGGTGCGGATCCCGCCGGAGCTGATCGCCGGGAATGCGGAGTATGAAACCGACCTGGGCCATGGCATCGCCTTCGGGTCGCTGAAGGTGGAGGCGGCGGAACGATTGTCGCTGGAGTTCATCCGCCGTGATGAGGGCGGTCTTCTATCGCGCATCCTGCTTTTCGACTGGTGGGTGCGCAATGCCGACCGCGCGCTTACCGAGATCGGTGGAAATCCGAACCTCCTGTGGGAGATTTCCGCGCGGCGCGTGGTCATGATCGACCACGACAATGCGTTCGATCCCTCGTTCTCTTCCGTTGCCTTCGGGGACTTCCATGCCTTGCGCGCCCACCGTGGCTGCTGGGAACCGTCCCGCCGTGTGGAACTGGAAGCCTGGCTTGCCGGCGGGCTTTCCCGTTTGGACGCGATTTGGGCCGAACTCCCTGAAGAATGGCTGGTGGATTCGCACGGCGACTCCCGCTGCAGGCTCGACAAGACCGGCTTGAATGCCGTGCTATCCTCCTTCCAGAGCAATCCCGACTTCTGGGAAGGGCTTCTGAACCCCACCTCACCGCCATGAAACGCACCTACGACTTTGCGACGATCGGCTTCCGCCCGCATACGGAGACGGAGGAGTTCGTGACGATTGGCGTGGTGGCGCTCGATGTGCAGGCCCGCCATTTCGGGTTCACCTTGCTGGATGCCCGGCGCACGGGCCGGGTGCATCCCATGTTCCCGACGGCCAAGGCGCTTTACAGGGAAGCCCGCAAGCTGGTGGAAGCGGAGCTAACCGCCATCCAAAAAGCGGTGAACGGCGACGGCGCGGGCGCGGATGTGCCGGTTTTCCCTGCCATGCGCGACGACAAGGGCGGGCTTTTCGCCGCCATTACCACCCCTCGCGAAGGAGTGATCTGTTACCCGGTGAAGGGCCGCCGCATGGCTGAAAGCATGGATGAGGTTCTGGAAACCCTGCGTCTCCGCTTCATCGACCGCCACCTGCTGCCACCCGCACAGGCTGCGGAACAGGAAATGACCAAGCATCTCGCCAAAGTCCTGCGGCAAGCCCGCTTGATTCCAGCCTACAAACGCAATGTTACTCTGGGCACCGAGGAATTCATGGTTCCCTTCGCCTTCGCCCACATGACCGGCGATCACCGCGCCGACCGCGCCTTGCGCCCGCTGAATTTCGACCTCGCCACGCCCACTGAGATCTACAACCACGGCGATGAGTGGATCAACCGACTCAAGCGTCTGGAGCGGCAAGGTTATCGCCCGGATCGCATCCTTTTCGCACTTCGCGCACCCGCAGACGGTGAAACCCTGCGCCTCAAAGCGTTTCAGGAAATCCGTGGCGAATTGACAGGTCAAGGCTACGAGGCTCCGGCCGAGGACGAGGTGGGACGCATTGTTGATTTCGCGCGAATCGACGAACCGGCGGATCTCAAACTGGCGCAGTAGTACGTGAAAGCGATTTCTAATCCCGAGGATCATGCACAAGCGTTGGAACGCTTGGAAGAACTGATGATCGCGGATCCCACCATCGGGTCCGGCGACGATCAGGAGTTGGAAGAGCTGGCGCTGAAGATCGAAAGTTATGAAAGGGAGCACATCAGAATCCCCAAGCCCACCGCTGAGGAAATGCGCCTCTTTCGGAGCGAACAAGCCCCACACCAAAAACACTCCTCTGAGCCTACCTGAATAGCCGACGCGGAGCGTTGGCGTTCGGCTCATCGGAGTGTGCCCGATCCAAACCTCTCATTCCCTTCCCGTCAATCTTCCCGCATGACCACCGACACCATCATCTCCAAAGTCTGGAGCTTCTGCACCACCCTGCGCGACGACGGCGTGGGCTACGGGGACTACCTGGAGCAGCTCACCTACCTGATCTTCCTCAAGATGGCCGATGAATACGGTCGCCCGCCCTACAACCGGGACGTCGGCGTGCCGGAGCAATACAACTGGGCCGCGCTGAAGAAACTCAAGGGCGCGGAGCTGGAGGGCCACTACATCGAAACCTTGCGTGAACTCGGCGCCGAGAAGGGCATGCTCGGGCAGATCTTCACCAAGGCCCAGAACAAGATCCAGGACCCCGCCAAGCTCGCCCGGCTCATTGCCATGGTGGATGAAACCCAGTGGACCACGCTCGACGCCGACGTGAAGGGCGACATCTACGAGGGCATCCTGGAACGCAACGCCGAGGACACCAAATCCGGCGCTGGCCAGTATTTCACGCCGCGTGCGCTGATCGCCGCGATGGTCGAATGCGTCGCGCCCGAGCCGGGCAAGACCATCGCCGACCCCGCCTGCGGCACCGGCGGTTTCTTCCTCTCCGCCTACGACTATCTGGTGAAGCATCACCCGCTCGACCGGGGTCAGAAGACCTTTCTCAAGAGCAAGACCTTCCACGGCAACGAGATCGTCCCCGGCACCCGCCGTCTGTGCCTGATGAATCTTTTCCTCCACAACATCGGCGAGATCGACGGCGAAAGCCTGATTTCCCCAACCGATGCCTTGGTGATGCAGCCGTTCCAGACCGTGGACTACGTGTTGGCCAATCCGCCCTTCGGCAAGAAGAGCAGCATGACTTTTACCAACGAGGAGGGCGAGCAGGAGAAGGACGAACTGACCTACAACCGCCAGGACTTCTGGGCCACCACCTCGAACAAGCAGCTCAACTTCCTCCAGCACATCCGCTCCATGCTCAAGACCACCGGCCGCGCCGCCGTGGTGCTGCCGGACAACGTCCTCTTCGAAGGAGGAGCGGGGGAAACCGTCCGCCGCAAGCTGATGGAAACCACCGAGCTGCACACCATCCTGCGCCTGCCCACCGGCATCTTCTACGCGCAGGGCGTGAAGGCGAACGTGCTGTTCTTCGACAACCGCGCCGCCGGCAAGGACGTGGCGACCAAGGAGGTTTGGTATTACGACTACCGCACCAACATCCACCACACCCTCAAGCGCAACCCTCTGCGACTGGAAAACCTTCGGGAGTTCATCGACCGCTACCACCCTGCCAACCGCCACAAGCGCGAGGAAACCTGGCATTTGGAAAAGAACCCGGACGGGCGCTGGCGCCGCTACACCTACGCCGAACTCGCCGCCCGCGACAAGGCCAGCCTCGATCTCTTCTGGCTCAAGGACGACTCCCTGACCGACCTCGACAAGCTGCCGGAACCGGCGGATCTAGCGGAGGAGATTATCGAGAATATCGAGGCTGGCTTGCTCAGCTTCCGCAATGTGGCGGTAGCTTTGCAGCCGGCGGATGTGAGCTGCTGATTTGGAATGGCAGTCGATTTCCACCCGCGTAGGCTGGATTTGAGGGGGGATTCTCTCGAAAGTCCGCTTCGGGGCCGCAGCGTAGTCGTTTCAGCGGTCCGTCTTGCTTTGTTTTCGACTCTGTCACGAACTCTCCACCACCTTTCGCGCTCGTATCTCATGATTCCGTTCCGCTCGCTTCTCTTCTTCGTCTGCGCCAGTGCCTTTGCGGGCTTTGTCGCTCGTGCTGAATCTCCCTCGAACCATGCTTGGAAAGCTCGATGGATTGGCTCTGCCGAGCTGCCTGCGATCGATCTGAGCGGCGCGAGCTGGATTTGGAGCGACGAGGCGGGCGTCGATCCCACGCGGAACGCAGCGCCAGGAGACCGATTCTTCCGCAAGGAGCTCGAAGTTCACCTCACGGCGCGTGTCGTGTCGGCGGTCGCGATATTTGCGGCGGACAATCATTTTCAACTCGTCGTCAACGGCCGCGAAATCGGTGGCGGCGATTCCTGGCAGCATCCGGTCAGCTTTGACATCGCAGCCGCGCTGGCGCCGGGGCGAAACCGCATCGCGGTCCGCGGCAACAATGACGCGGATTCCGGCCCGATCAACGCGGCCGGTCTGATCGGCAAGATCCGCATCAGTTATGAGGGCGGCAAGGTGGAGGAGATCGTGACCGATGCCAGCTGGCAGGTCGCTAGCGCGGCCGATGCATCGGCTTCGAAGCCGGCTCGTGTGGTCGGTCCGCTTGGCACCGCTCCGTGGACCGCTGCGGCCAGTGCCGCGAATTCCGCGCAGGCGAATCTGTGGCACTGCTATCGCAAGTCTTTCCGTCTCACTTCCAAGCCCGCCCGCGCGACGGCGAGGATCGCGGTCGATTCGAAATACTGGCTCTGGGTGAATGGCAAACTGGTGGTCCGCGAGGGCGGCGTGAAGCGCGGACCCAATCCGCAGGACACCTACTATGACGTCGTTGATCTCTCGTCTCACCTCGTCACTGGCGAGAACCAGATTGCCGTGCTCGCTTGGTACTTCGGCAAAGACGGATTTTCCCACAAAAGCAGCGGGAAGGCTGCTTTCCTGTTCGAGCTCGATGCCGGGGGTACTTCGGTCCTGTCCGATCCTTCTTGGAAAATTCTGCGCCATCCGGCTTTCGGCCAATCTGCGCAGATTCCGAATTTCCGCCTCGCCGAGAGCTCCGTGCTCTTCGATGCGCGGCTCGATCCGGTCGCTTGGACGGATGCTGCCTTCGATGATTCCGCCTGGCCTTCGGCGGCCGATTTTGGAGCGCCGCCGAGCGCGCCGTGGAATCGGCTCTGGGAGCGCTCCATCCCACAGTGGAAGGATTTCGGGCTGAAGGATTACGAAAATGCGAAAGAGTTCCCTCGCGAGGGTGGGGGAGACCCGATCGTCGCGAAGCTTCCCCACAATGCGCAGCTCACTCCTTGGCTGAAGGTTTCCGCGCCGGCGGGCCTTTTGATCAAGATGGGCAGCACCAACTCGTTGAGCGAGGTCAATGCCGAGTATCTCACCAAAGAGGGCGTCCAAGAGTTCGAGACACCGGCCTGGATGAGTGGCGAAGGCGTGGTCTATCAGATCCCTGCCGGGGTTGAAATCCTTGGATTGAAGTATCGCGAGAGCGGTTTCAATACCGAGTTCACCGGCACCTTCTCCTGTGACGATGAGTTCCTCAACAAGCTCTGGCAGAAGTGTGAGCGCACGCTCTACATCAACATGCGGGACACCTTTTTCGACTGCCCGGACCGCGAGCGTGCTGCGTGGTGGGGGGACATCGTGATCCAGCTCGGCCAGGTCTTCCACACCTTCGACACCCGCTCTCATTCGCTGATCCGCAAGTGCATGTACAACCTCGCGAACTGGCAGCGGCCGAGCAAAACCTTCTTCTCGCCGATCCCGGCCGGGAATTGGGACAAGGAGCTTCCGCAGCAGATGCTTGCCAGCATCGGGCAGTATGGCTTCTGGACCTACTACCTGAACACCGGGGATGAGCAGGCGGTTCGCGATCTCTATCCGCATGTGAAGGATTACCTCTCGATCTGGCAGACCGATGGCGACGGCTTGATCGTTCATCGCTCCGGTGAGAACGGCTGGGACTGGGCGGACTGGGGGAACAACGTGGACATCCGAGTGCTGGATCAGGCCTGGTTTTGCCTCGCGCTCGAGGGTGCGGCAAAGATGGCGGATCTCGTCGGCCAGTCGTCCGAGGCCACTGCTTTCCGTAAGCAACGCGAGGCGCTGATTGCTGCGGTGAATGCGAAGTTCTGGAACGGCAGTGCTTATCGCGATCCCGGCTACCAGGGTGCTACCGACGATCGTGCGAGCGGCATGGCCGTGGTCGCAGGCATTGCCAGTCCCGAGAAATTCCCTGCCATTCGGCAAGTGCTGGCCAAGGAATTTCACGCCAGCCCCTACATCGAACGATACATCCTCGAGGCTCTTTTCCAGATGGGCGACTCCGCTGCGGCGCTGACCCGAATGAAGTCGCGCTATCGGGAGATGGTGGAGAGCGAAACCAGCACGCTGTGGGAGCTCTTCACCCGTGATGGCACCCTCAATCACGCGTGGACCGGCGGCCCGCTGACTTTGATCGCGCAGCGGGTCATCGGCGTCTCGCCGACCTCGGCCGCCTTCGCGACCTATCAGGTGAAGCCTCAGCTTGCGGGGATCAAGCGGATCCGGACCGGCTTTGACACGGTGAAGGGCAGGGTGGAGGTGGGCATCCTTCGCGACGAACGCAGCTTCCGCCTCAAGCTCGAATCGCCGAAAGACTCGGCCGCCACCGTTTGCATCCCGCTCGCTGAGTTCGGCCTCAAGGCCGTCCGTGTCGGCGGTCGCCCGCTGTGGCTGAACGGCAAGGCGAATGGCCGCGTCCCGGGCATCGAGCCCCTCGGCGACAGCGATGGCTACGTCCGCTTCCGCGTGGCCCCCGGCAGTTGGGACTTTGAGGCGCGCTGAATCTTTGCGACAGCATCCGCGAACCACGCCATGGCGAATCCACTGCCTTCACCGTCACGGTTCGCGATCGCGGGATCGGCGTTCCTCGTTGCGGTGCTTGGCGTTTTGATGGCTGGCACCTTGCGGCTCCGGGCGGAATCCATCCCGCTGGTATCCGCTGAGGCCAGCTTTCATGGGGGCGATGTCGCCGATCTCGCTTCTGTGATCGATGGTGTCGCCGCCGGGCCGCGCGGCTGGTTCGTCGCTCCACGCATCGGCGACCCGCACGCGATGATCTTCCGCCCCGCTCGCCCGGTGGAGGCGGCGGAATTGGAGATTTCGCTCTTCTTCCTTTCCGGTCGTCCTAACAACTCGATCGCGGAGTTCGCGCTATCGTTCACCACCGATCCCGAGCCTTCGCAGGAGGGAAATTGGCAGCCGTTGGAAATCCAGCGCTTCACCACCGAGGTGGCCAATCTTCGGCGCGTCGATGGTGGCCATCTGCGCGCCGATCCGCTGGCCGATGTGATGAGCGGTGTGATCCCGGACGATACCTATCGCATCGCCGCACTCCTGCCGAAGGGCCGGGCCACCGGCTTCCGCCTCCAGGTCTTCCCGGTGACGTTGGGCGAAAATTTGGAACCATGGATGAGTTGGGGCACGCCCCACGATTTTGTGCTCACCGAGTTCCGTGTCGAAGAGCGGGCTCGCGCCACCACCGACATCGCCCTACACTGCCCCGTCACCGCGTCCCATCCGCTGTTCGCGGACATGCGGCCCGGTGCTTTGACCGACGGATTGCCTGCCACTATCGCCCACCCGCAGGAGGAATCGCTCGGTGCCGACTTTCACTTCGATATCGATCTCGGACGCGTTGCCATCCTCGATCATTTGGGTCTACGCGGTCGTGGCGACGGCTACTTCGACCGATTTTCCCGGATGCGCATCCGTCTCTATGAAGACGATCCGGTGACAGGTGCTGCACCGATTTGGGAATGCCTCCACCGCCCGGACGGCAGCTACCCGGAATCGAGCCAAGCCGACATCATCCGTGCGGCGCAAGGGCAGGGGGTTTTTCGGGCGCGTTACTTGCGGCTGTCGTCGGATCATCCGGTTCCGCTCTCGCCGCAGTTGGCGGATGTCGAGGTCTACGAATCGCGCACCCCTCGTTTGCTAAGCGCTCGTGCAGATGGTCGGGACTTGGTCATCGGAAATGAGGGGTTGGTCTTGCCGCCCGGCGTGCGCCGCATTTCGCTTCAACTCCGCATTCCGCAGATCGGCCTTCCGACGGGCGAGGCTTTCCGCTGGAGGGTTCGTGGCGATCTTGATCAATGGCAGACCTCTCCTTTGATGAGCATTGATCTGCCCTGCCCGCCGCCAGGAAAAACTTTTTTCCAAGCTCAGGCCATGCACAGCGACCGGGAATGGGACGCAACCATGCTCAGCGTACCCATTCTCACGCGACAGTACTTTTGGGAGAATCGCCTCTTTCAGTTGCTCGCCGGAATCGGTGTGCTCGGCATCGCCATCGCTCTAGCCCGCCTGCTAACGAAGCGCCGCGCGGCCCGCAAATTGTCCGAGATGAAGTCCCGCGCATCCATCGCCGAAGAGCGCGCACGCATCGCCCGCGATTTGCACGATGACTTAGGCGCGAATCTCGCCCGCATCGGCTTCCTCACCGAACTTGCGGAACGCTCGCTCGCCGAGCCGGATCGCGCACGAGACCAGCTTGGAAAAATCTACAGCACTGCTCGCGATCTCACCCGCCAACTCGATTCGGTGGTTTGGGCGGTGGATCCCGCGAACGACACTCTCGAAAGCCTGGCCCGCTACCTGCACGGTTTGGCGGGAGAGTATCTGGAGCTTGCCGGTATCCGTTGTGATTTCATCAGTACCGATCGGATGCCCGAAGTGACCCTTGATTCGCGCTTCCGTCATCATCTCCTGATGATGGTCAAAGAGGCCCTGCACAACATCGTCGCTCATGCTTCCGCCAGCGTCGTCATCCTGCGCCTCGCGGTAGAAGGAGCCAAGCTGGAGCTCGAGATTGTGGACGATGGTCGCGGTCTTCCTTCGCCCGATTCGATGAAATCGGGCAACGGGCTCCAAAACCTCGCAACCCGCGCGCGAGCCCTCGGTGGATCCTGCGAATTTCCCGCGCCGAAGTCCGGTTTGGGGACGCGCATTCTCCTGACGCTTCCCCTCCCGCATCCGATCTGCAATTCTTGAGCACCATGTCGCAGTTTGTCAGCGCCCCGCCCATTCGTGTTGCTTTGGTCGAAGATCAGAGCGGCTTGCGTGATTCTTTGCACGAGATCCTCGCCACCTCGGAGGGTATTGTCTGCGTGGCCGCCTGCGCCAACGCCGAGCAAGCGATGGCCGAACTGCCGGCGCTCGATCCGCGAGTCGTGTTCATGGACATCAATCTGCCCGGGATGGATGGTGTCGGTTGCGTTCGAGAGCTGTCGAAAATTCTGCCGGATACGCTCTTCGTGATGCTTACCGTGTACGATAACACCGATGCGGTTTTTAGTTCGCTCGAAGTTGGGGCTTGCGGCTACTTGCAGAAACCGGTCAAGGCGGACGATCTCGTCGCTGCTGCCCGCGATGTGATCTCAGGCGGTTCGCCGATGTCCGCAAAGATCGCCCGACTCGTCGTGCAAGCCTTCAAAAAAACCGCGCCGGTGGAGGTGCCGAGGGGCGACGAATACGAGCTGACCACTCGTGAGCAAGAGGTGCTCAATCTTCTCGTCAAAGGCTTTCTCTACAAAGAAATCGCCGAGCAGCTCGCGGTCAGTGGTCACACGGTCCATTTCCATATCCGCCACATCTATCAGAAACTCCAGGTCCGCTCGCGGGCTCAGGCGGTGGCGAAAGTCACGGGTTCTTAGGGTGGGCTACCCACCTGTTCTGGCAGGTAGCCGGGCGGCCGCGATCGGGTCATTTTCAAGAACCGTTCCGCGTCACCACCTCGCTTCCAGAATTCGTGTACCGCCTGATTCCCGCACTGCTCCTCTTGATCGGCCCACCCCTCGCGAGCGCCCGCGACTTCATTCCGGACAAGGTCGTTTGGACCAGCCCGTCGAAGGAATCACTCGATTCCATGCCGCTCTCCGGTCGCCTCGGCGCGGGCGCGAACGTTTGGGTTCAGGACGGATCGGTCTGGCTCTACCTCGGCCACAGTGGTGCCTTCAATAGCCAGGGCATCCTCAACAAACTCGGCTGCGTGAGAATCACGCCGATTGGCAGAGAACTCGGCGGCGGCTCTGATTTCGAACAGGAACTCGACCCTGCCACTGGTACGATCACGGTGCGGCAGGACGATCTCCAGCTTCGCCTCTGGTTCGCTGCGGACACCTTGCTGGTCGAGTCGACCGCTGCGCGGCCGATGGCCTTCGATCTCGCCTATGCCAGCTGGCGCGACCAGCGCCGGGAAGGCGTCACGCTCGATCTCGGGGGCTCGTTCACCGTGGAGGCGGACCACATCGTCGCCGATACCGACGGCTTCGGCTGGCATCACCGGAACGCCGAGCACCCGCGCGACACGCCCGGCGTCGCCCGCGGCCAGAGCATCCCGGCGGACGCCCTGTGGGATCCCATTTCCACCCGCGTCTTTGGCGGGGCCCTCGCCGTCGCCGGCGGCCTCAGCCAGTTGGCCACCACTCCGGTGCGCTGGCAACTCTGGGACGGCAGCGCCTGGACCGGCCGCACCGCGTCACGGGAAAAGCACCGCATGGCCATCGCCCTCCGTGCCGCGCGCGATGCCGATCCGGCCGCGTGGCGGAAGCAGTCGGCCGACCTGCTGGATCCCGCCGCGGTCCAGACCGCGAGAGCCGACGAGCTGGCCCGATGGAAGGAATTCTGGTCACGCTCGCACGTTCGCATCAACCCCGCCGCGCCTTCCGACGACTCCGGCCGAATCGTCGGCCAAAACTACGGACTCTTCCGCTACATGCTCGCCTGCAACCGCGGTGGCGAGTTCCCGCTGCTCTTCAACGGCGGCATCTTCACCACCGACGTTGGTGAAGGCCGCATCACCCACAACACGCCCAAGGATCGCCCGGACTACCTCGGTCCCAAGGCCAGCCCGGACGCCCGCCGTTGGCTCGGCTGCTACTTCATGTCGCAGAACCAGCGCTGGCTCGGCTGGCCGAACCTCGCCAATGGCGACGCCGATCTCTTCCTCCCCTCGCTCCACTACTACCGCGACCGCTCGCCCGCCGCCGCCGCCCGCGCCCGGAACGTCGGTGCCCAAGGCGTGGTCTGGCCGGAGCCGCTCGATGCCTGGGGCCTCTGTTCCGTCGCCGCCACCTCGACCGGTCTCTGCGGCGCGCCCCACTTGAACTACCATTTTTCGATGGGCCTCGAGCACGCGTGGATGGCTGTCCAAGCCCGTGAACACCTCGGCATTTCGCTGGAGAAGGACCTGCCTTGGATCGTCGGCGTGCTCGATTTCTACGACTCGTTCTACCGCGCGGAGACGAAGAAGCGCAGCGGCCGGGAACTCGGCCCCGATGGCAAGCTCCTCATCTACCCCGGCAGTAGCCTCGAATACGCCGGCGACGCCACCAACCCGGTCGAAGTCGTCAGCGGCCTGCGCGCCCTAACAGCCGGCTTGCTGCGCCTGCCGGATCTCCCTGCCGATGTCCGTAGCCGATTGAAGCGTATCCAAGCCACTCTGCCCGAAATCCCCACCGGCATTCGCGATGGGCGGGAATCCATCCTCGTCGCCCGCACTTATACCCAGTCCTACAACAAGTCCGAGCCAAACGAGATGTACGCCATGTGGCCCTACCGCCAAGCAGGCGTCACCCGGCCGGAAACCATCCAGCTCGCGCGCGACACCTGGGACACGATCCCCGAAGACCGCGCCCTTTTGTGCAAGGAGGACTTCTCGTGGATGGCCAACCTCGCCAATATGGCCAGCGTCGCCTCGCCGGAAAAGGCCAAGGAACGCGCGATCTACAAGATGGCGAATCCCTACCCGCAGGCCCGCTTCACCGCCTTCTTCGGCCCCGGCCACGACTGGATCCCCGACCACAACTGGGGCGGCTCTGGCATGACCGGCATCCAGGAAATGCTGCTCGCCCCGGAACCGGGTGCCCACGGCAAGCTCCATCTCTTTCCCGCTTGGCCGGTCGAGTGGGACGTCGATTTCAAACTCCACGCCCCCGGCCAGACCCTCGTCGAAGCCTCGCTGAAAGGCGGCAAGCTCGTGGCGCTCAAGGTCACGCCGGTCTCGCGCGAAAAGGACATCGTCCACTGGCTTGGCAAACACCCGGAGTGGGAAGTCCTCGCGCCGCCGTCCGTTCCCGTCAGCCAGGGAAAGGCGATCACCGCATCCAGCCACTTCCACAATCCGGGCTACGATCCGGCCATGGCCAACGACGGCGATGCCGCCACCCGCTGGTCGTCGTCGATGGAAGCCCGCTCCGGTTGGCTGGCCCTCGACCTCGGCGAGGAGCGACCGATTGGCAGCGTGCGGCTCTCCGAGGTCGAATGGCAGGAGACCCGCGAGTTCGCCATCGAGGTCCGCGAGGGCGACGACTGGAAGGAAGTCGCCCGCGGCGGCCGCATCGGCCCGGATCTCCGGCTCGAGTTCCCTGTCCTCCGGGCGCGGGAAATCCGCCTGCATGTCCTCAAGGCGGCGATGCCGATCAACATCAACGAATTCCAAGTGTTCGGCCCGCTCGCCGATTGAAGTGACCGGGTGCCTCAGCCCGACCTGCCAGTTTTGGGGGGTAGGCAGCCACCCTCTCCCTTGCCATCTTCGTAAGCATTCCCCCGGTCTCCCTGTCCCACGAACTGATAAGAAATCGATAAACCCATCCGATGAAACCCAAACGCTCCTGCTCTCTTTTTTCGGCCAAACTCTTCGTTGTTTCCGCCTCCGTCTCCACTTCCGCTTTCGCTGCGGATGTCACATTCAGCACCTTCACTGCTACAGGCAGCACCGACACTTCATGGGTGATGACCCAGCCCGGCGCGGCTTCCGTGAACTTTGGGGGAGATGACGTGGCTTCCTTTGGCTCGGTTCCTTGGGAAGGTACCCGGACCAATGGCCACCATCCGGGCGAAACTTATGCGGCCGTCGGTGGCTACGCCGTTTATTTCTCCCAGCCCAGCGTGGCATGGGGAAATGCCACGCAGAATACCTTCTATCCCACCGACTCCTCCGCCAGCGTGCTCCACGATGGCGCGTGGCTTCCGGGATCCGGTCAGATCGATATCATCGGCCTCACGGTCGGCCGGGAATACACCGCCAAGTTCATCATTGCCGATAGTCGCAGTGGTATTGGTGGTCGACAGGTAAATGTCTCTGCGATGGGTGGGAATACCGGTTCGTCAGGGAACACCCAATACGCCTACGAGGATGGGAAGTATCTTGTGGTCACGGCCACATGGACTGCCGATGCCAACTCGATTTCCTTCAATCCGGAAGTCGCAGGGGGTGGAGGCGCCCAGATCAATGCCTTCCAGATCGTTCAGAATCCGCTTCCTGCGGGCAGCAATCTGACCTGGGACAATGGCGCGTCCACCGGCATCTGGAACACCGCCGATCTCAACTGGACCGGTTCGACCTGGACCAATGCCGTCACCAACAACGCGGTCTTCGGAGCTACGGGTGCCGGTGCCATCACGGTCAGCGGGCCGGTTACAGTCGGCAATCTCAGCTTCAACGCGGCGGGCTACACGATCTCCGGCAATAGTCTGTCGCTGGAATCCAGCACCATCACCACTAGCGAGCCAGTCACCATCGACTCGAACCTTACAGGCATCGGCCTGACCAAAGCCGGAGCAGGAGATTTGACGCTCAACGGCTCCCTTGGTTACAACGGCGCCACCACGGTTTCCGGCGGATCGCTGATCGTGGGAACCGGTGCCAGCTTCAGCGCACTCAGTCTGGATTCCGGAACGACAGTGGTCGCTGCCGCCAACGACGCCGCGCTCACGGTGAACGGCAACCTCACCCTGCATAATGGGGCTACGCTCGCGGCGACCGGCGCTCCGAACGGGACCTTCGGGAACTTTTATTTCCCGAACTTGGGCCAACAGTTGATCGTCACCGGCGACGCCACCTCGACGATTTCCGCCAAGATCCACCTCCGCGAGATTCGCACTTTCAATGTGGGCGATGGTGCCGCCGCCACCGACCTGCTCGTTTCCGGCCGGGTCGACCACATTCCCGGCCAAGCATGGGGAGCCTTGGCCAAGTCGGGGGATGGAACCCTCCAACTCACCTCGGGCAACGGCCACGGTGGGAACTTCCTCAACGCGGGCACCCTCGTCTTCGCCAACGCCTCACTGGGTAATCCCGGCGGACCTTGGCCGCTTGCCCAGTTCAATGGCAACGCCACGCTCCGCTGGGACACCGGCAACACTCAGGACATCAGCACGGGGGGCGAACTGGCCATCGCCGATGGAGTCACCGCGACCCTCGATACCAACGGCAACAACGTCACGCTCGCCAGTCCCATCGGCGTCGGCGGTTCGGCCAGCGGAGGTCTTGTGAAAGCCGGCACCGGCACCCTGACCCTCGCGGCTACTAACACCTACATCGGCGACACCACCATCGATGAAGGCACCCTGAGTCTCCCGGTGGGATCGGAACTCGCCTTCAAGGTCAGCGACAGCTCGGGCAACCTCGTCAGCGGTTCTGGAACAGCCCTCTTTGATGGTGCCTTCAACATTAACACCGCAGGCGTCTCGGGAGACAACGGAGGCATTTGGTTGCTCGTCGATGTCGCTAGCCTCACCGGAGCGTCTTTCGGTAGCAACTTCAGCGTCGTCGGCTTCGATGATCCCGACGATGATGGCATTTGGACAATGACCGACGCCAAGGGCGACTGGTCTTTCGACGAAGCCACTGGCGAACTCATGCTCGACCTCGGCAATGACTACGACGACTGGGGCGTGTCCTTCGACCTTGCTCCCGGCAGCGAGACTGGCGATGCCGATAACGATGGCCTCACCAACGAGGAAGAATATGCCTTCGGCCTAATCCCAAACAGCGGTGCCTCGGTCAACCCGATCGCCGTGCCGCTCGACAAGACGACTGGCACTTTCAGTTACACTCGTCGGGACTCCAGTCTCACGGGCCTGACCTACAGCGTCTGGTTCTCGGAGAACCTCACCAACTGGACCGAGGATACCGGAGCGCTCGAAGGTGCAGCGGTTCTCAACGGCGAGGTCGAGACCGTCCCCGTCACCCTTTCGCCCCTCGCCGGCGACCCGCTGCCCGGCAAGCTCTTCATCCAAGTTCGCACGAACTGAAGCCCTCCTTCGAACGAATACGAAAAACCAAATCCTCCACTTCGTATGAAACTGAAAGCCCCGACCCTCGTGCTGTTCGCCGCCGGTATGGCCAGTTCCCAAGCCGCCACCCTGTTGCAAAGCGGGGGGTATGTCCTCAACACCACCGAAGTTCTCTACAACTTCGAGACCAACAATGTCTGGAACGAAATCACCAACGACGATAGTGGCAACAACCGTGTTCTCAGTGGGGGCGGCTCGGGTAGCGGATGGACTTCCGGGCCGATCGCCCCGACCGGCAGCACGGCATCCACCATCGTTGCCGATGGAGCTGCCGGATGGGTCATGTCGAACACGTCCGGGATGGCGAAAGACAATTATCAAGTCACGATCTATCTCAGTCCGGGAATCACTTGGCCTTCCTCGCATGGAGCGATGACGGTGTTCTCTGCTGATGGGGTGCGCCTGGGTATCAACGCCAGCAACCATTACTACGCCGAAGTCAACGGCGTCGTCATCGGCACCAAGGCCACGGCGGATTGGGATAACGAAGGCTTGATGATCCAGAAAAAGAACGGCGAGTTCTCTTTCTGGACCGACGCGAACGCCAGCGGGACCTGGGCTCAAGTGGGCACCACCTCGTTAGCCAACGTGGGCAACGACTTCTCCGCGACGCATTTGTTCATCAAGCCGGGTGGCGGCGAAAACTACTGGGGCTATGCGGATAATTTCCAAGTCCAGTCGTTTACGGTCGTGCCCGAACCTAGTACGGCGCTGCTCGGTGGCCTTGGCCTGCTCGCACTGCTGCGCCGCCGCCGTGCGTGATGGATAGCGGTGGCGAGGCTCCCGCCTTTCGCGCCGTCTCTTCAAGATTCCGCGCGGGCGAGCGATCCGATCATTCAGTTCAGACAATTTGCTTCTGGAAGAGCACTAGCTGGGACGGGGCACGGTCATGGGTTTCCGTGCCCCGTCCTCTTTTGTTGCCCCGATTCGCCTCGCCCCTCGGCGGTGCTCGCCAGCTTCCACCGACTTTCCCGATCCCATATGACCACTACGCCCCGTCCGTCCATCCGCTCCGGTCTGCTCGCGCTCGCCTTGCTCGCCGTCTTCACGACCGCGGTATCCGCCGCGGATTCCGTCACCTTGGCCAGTCCCGATGGCAAGCTCAGCGCGCGGGTGTCGATCCGCAACCAGCAGCTGGTCTATCAGCTCGAGTTCTCCGGTAAGACGGTGCTCGAAGAGGCTCGGCTCGGCTTGACGGTGGATGGCGTGGACTTCGGTGGTGGGGTGAAGGATCTGAAGCCCGGCGAGGTCGGCGAACACCGCGAGGAATACCGGCTCCACGGCGACGACGGCCTGCTCCAGAGCCACGACCGGCGGATGGTGGTCACCGTCGAGCGCGATGGCGAGCCGCTGGGCATCGAACTCCGCGCCTTCGACGGCGGCCTCGGCTTCCGCTACCGGATCCCGGGCCAGGAGCCTCGCAAAATCAGCGGCGAGGCCACCGCGTGGAAGCTCCCCGCGCAGTCGAAGATCTGGTTCCGCACCAACGAGCACGGCGATTATTCCGGCCGTTGCGAGCATGCCGCGAGTGGTAGCCTGCCAGTCGGCAAGGAGGTCGTCGGCCCGCTGCTCGCCGAGCTCCCCGGTGGTGCTGGCTACCTTGGTGTCACCGAGGCGGATCCCTGGCAATCCTCGGGCCTCAGCTTCCAATTCGCCTCCGCCGACCACATCGGCGCGCGGTTCAAATACGACGCCGAGTGGAGTCTCGCCGGTGGCACGCCCACCGCGTGGCGCGTGGCGATGGTCGGTGCCGATCTCAACTCCCTGATGCGGGGCCGCCAGCTGGTCACCCACCTGTCCCCGGCGCCTGATCCGACACTCTATCCACAGGGATCGGAGACCGATTGGGTCCAGCCCGGCCGCTCGGCCTGGAGTTGGCTAGACCCCCACGCCCGCGCTCGCGGCGGCGTGACCGTAGAGCACCAGAAGCGCTTCATCGACCTAGCCGCCGAGCTCGGTTTCGAATACAACACGGTGGACGACGGCTGGGAAATGTGGCCGGAGAAATGGAAGACCCTCGCCGAGTTGGCTGCCTACGCGAAGTCGAAGAAGGTCAAGCTGATCGCTTGGAAAGACACCGCCGACGGCGACCGTGTGCCGGATCCCGCCGACAATTACGGCAACCTTCGTACCTTCCTCGACAAGTGCCGCGACGCCGGACTGGCCGGGATCAAGATCGACTTCCTCTGGGGCAATCCGCTGATCGGGGAGGGGACGCGGACTCTCGGCTTCATGCCAGTCGTCTATCGGATGTGCGCCGAGCGCCGGCTGTTGGTCAACTTCCACGGCGCGGTCAAGCCGACCGGCCAGGCCCGCACGTGGCCGAACGCGATCACCCAGGAACCGGTGCTCGGCATGGAAGCCGGTGCCGCACCGGCCGATGCCGCGACGGTCGCCTTCCTCTGCGGCCTTTCCGGCTACTGCGATTACACGCCCGGCCTCTTCGCGCCCGGCGAGAACCCCGAGCTGCGAGGCAAGTCGACCTGGGCTCATCAGATGGCGCTCGGCATCGTATTCTGCTCGCCGATCCAGCACTGGGCCAGCGGTCCAGAACTCATTGCCGCTGCTTTGCCCGCCGACTCGCTGCAACGTATGATTTATCAAGCCCTCCCGTCGACCTGGGACGAGACCGTGGTGCTCGATGCCAGCAAGGTCGGCAGCGTCGCCGCCTTCGCCCGTCGCAAGGGCAAGAACTGGTATCTTGGAATCATCAACGGAAACCCCGACGCCCCGCTCGAACTGGCCGGGCTCGAGCTGCCTTTCCTCGGCGGGGCCGCGCACCGCTGCGTCTGGCTGGCAGACGGTGACAAGCCGGACGAGTTTCGCAGCGGCAAGTCCGTCGCCGGAACCACGCCGATGAAGGTGAAGCTGGCGCCTGGCGGTGGTTTCGTGGCCGTCTTCCGGCCCGAATGAAGAGCTGGGTCTGATGCGTTTCATTTCAAAAATGCGAAGTGGAGCGGCGTTCGTCGTTTTGCTGCAATCCTCCGTCCAAGGCACGCCGGGGAGGATCGATCTCGGCGTTTTTTCCAACGTCCGCGACTATGCGTACATGAATTGGCGCGACGGGCTGCGGGATCCCAATTTCCGCATCCAGACTTCCCGTTATGTGCTGAACTATCATCATCTTTCCTTCGGGCCCACCGCGCTGGCTCCTCTGGCGAATGCTCCATCCGAGGCCCGTGCGCTCGGCTTCGAGGCCCCGCCCGGGCCGCCGGTTTCGCTGTCCTGCACGGTGACCGGCGATGGAGTCACCCAATCGGCGGCGGCCGCCAGCGCGGACTTGCGGACCTCGCAGATCGTCGAGAGTGGGAAGTTTTTCAACCGCCGCTGGCAGAGCGGTAGCGTGCCGGGCGGCGTGGCCAGCCAGCCTGCCAGCACTGGTTTGGAGACGGCCGCGTGGCCGGATCGGGTCTCGTTTGTCTTCCACCTGACAGCCGCGGCCGCGGTCCGCGACGGGTGCCTGGAAATGACGCTCGACCTGCCGGACCTCTATTCCCGCTTGAGCTCGAAGGAGGGTGCCAGCGCCCTCGGCAATGCGGATGGCGCGGGCTTCGTGATCCGTGGCAGCAGCGGGGCGGCCACGCTGGACATCGACCGCGAACGCTCCCGGGTTACAGTGAAAAGCGAGGTCGGCGATTGGGCCGCCGGACAAGCGGTGTCGGTCGGCATCATCGTCTACCCGGTGGCGGCCGGCCTCGATACCGCGCTGGCGCAGGTGGTCGCGAACGAGAGTTCTCCGCTCGAGGTGATCGCCACGGGCCTGGTTCCGGACAAGGGCGTGCTGCCCGTGAGCTACGAGCGGGACCAAGGCTTCCATCGGATCGGAATCCCCAAGGGCAGCGAGGGCGACAACGGACAGATGCGCGCGCGGATCCGCGTGAAGAATCCCAGCCCCTTTCCCCGAGTGCTCCGCTTGAATTTCGATGGTCATCCCTTCTACATCCCGGGGATCTCCGCAGTGATCCGCGATACCGATGGCTATCCGCTGGGCCTGCCCGTCCAGCTGTCCAAGAATTGGCACGGTCCGGACCCAATACCGTGCGGCCCGGCGGGCTTCGCCGGTGTGTGGTTCCACGGGCTGACCATGCTCACCGTGCCGGCGTCCTCTAGCTTCGACTTCGAATTGATGATGGTTGGCGAGAACTGGGGCGGTATGCCCGCCGCCAGCCACTCCCAGCTTTCGATCATCGGCTACGGCGGAAACCAGCAGTGGGACCAGGCCGCCTTGGGCAATCGTGCCGAGGCCCTTTGCTACGACATGGACCATGTCCTCACCGATAATGATTTCACCGACTCCCGCCCGTTTCTGGTGCTCAATCCGGACAAGCGGCGCAACTGGGGTGTGAACGCCGGAGGCGCTTCCATCCTCCGCTATGTCGATGACAAGGGTGTCACCCGTCAGCACAGCCGCATGCGCGTCCGCTACGAGCGCTACGGACCGGTCCTCGCGAATGCGATCTTTGCGGGTCGCAGTGACGATGGCGCGATGAATTTTTCTTACAGCGCGGGGATTTTCCGCTCCGAGGATCACACCCGCGGCTTGCACCGCATCCGCATCGCCGTGGAGCGGGACATATCATTCAGACGGCTTGTCTTCTATCAACAGGCGGGGGATTCTTATCACTACAATCAGGGCGACACCTTCGCCTACGGAAACGCGGAAAAACCCGAGCCCGTCCGCCAATGGCAAGCCTCGGGGAATCCAGGCGAGATCATCGGCGAACCCGTCGAGCTGAAGGGAAGATCGCCCTGGGCCTCGGTCACGAACGCCCCCGCGGAAAAGGGTTACAGGGCGGCGAATCACGGGTTCATCATCCGCTCGTGGTCGTCCCGCATCGGGGGCAGGAAGGGAGTCGCGCCGTTCCTCCAGGAGCGCCGGGTTTCCGCCACCACCTCGGTTCTCGAGCTCGTCCCGCCGCCCGGTGTGACATCGTTGAAGGCCGGGGACTTTGTCGACGCCCGCCTCGTCCGCGTCTACATCCCGCGCTCCGCCGACGCCTACGCCGGCCCGGATCAGGCCTTCCGCGAGGCGCTGCGCCGGTATGACAACGACCCGCGCATGGTCCTGCGGGAAGCCGTCGGCAATCATCCGTCGGTCCGCGCGACCCTCGGCGAGCTGCTGGGCTCCCAGCCGATTGAGATCAAGGCCCAGGGCAATCGCGCGGGATTCATCGTCCGCGGTGGCGTCGGTGCGATGCCGGTCACCTTCCGCGGGCTGGGCGACTACCGCGCTCCGGTGCTGGAGCAGCGGGTCGGCGACGGCTGGCAGCGGGTCGATCAGGCGGTCCACGGCAACGACTTCTGGCAATGCGATTTCGACGCCGCATCGCAGGACTGGAGCATCACCTACACGATCCGCCGGGACTCCCCGCCGCAGTCGATTCCGGCGCTTGTATCAACGCCCCTTGCAAGGGAGTTTCGCTTCCGTGTCGGGCAGTAGTAACAATCACCCCACCAAACCAATGTTCGCCCATTTCACTCGCACCGTCATCGCCGCTTCCCTGGCGTGTTCCTTTCATTCGACCCTCGCCGCCGAACAATCGATGGATCAGATGTGGGGCGACAAGTCGGTGAAGGAAGGAGTGGAGGCGAGCGAGCGCGCTGCCTTGTTCCGCGACGGGAATTACGGAATGTTCATGCACTGGGGCCTCTATTCCCACCTCGGCGGGCAGTGGAAGGACCGGACCTTCTACGGCATCGGCGAGTGGATCCTGCGCCAAATGCAGATCCCGACGGCCGAATACATGGGCCTGGCGAAGGAGTTCAATCCGTCGGAGTTCAATGCCAAAGAAGTCGTTCGCGTGGCCAAGCAGGCGGGAATGAAATGGATCATCATCACGTCGAAGCACCATGAAGGCTTCGCGATGTTCAAGTCGGCCCATCCTTTCAACATCGTCGATGCCTCGCCCTTCAAGCGCGACCCGATGAAAGAGCTGGCTGATGAGTGTCGTGCCGCCGGTCTCGGATTCGGGTTCTATTATTCGCACAATCAGGACTGGACCGCGCCGGGCGGCAATGGCGGTCCCGACAAAAATGCCGATGGATCGCCGGCATCCTTCGACCGGTATTTCAAAGAGAAGTGCTATCCGCAGGTGGATGAGATTTGCTCGAATTACGGAGAACTCGCTTATGTGTGGTTCGATACGCCGGGCAACATGCCGGTCGAGCACGTCAAGGCACTTGCCGAACTCGTGCGCAGGAAGCAGCCGAATGCGATGCTCTGCTCGCGGATCGGTCACGGGATGGGCGATTATCTCAGCCTTGGCGACATGGAGGTTCCGTTGCGGAATCACGAGGGGCTCTGGGAGACTTGCGACACCACCAATGATTCCTGGTCTTACGCGTGGTACGATCAAAACTGGAAGGACTCGAAGGAGATCCTTCATCGTCTGGTTTCCACTGTCGGCCGCGGCGGCACCTATCTGCTCAACGTGGGCCCCGACGGCAAGGGTCGGATCCCGGACAAGGCGGCCCGTTATTTGGTGGAGGCCGGTGAGTGGGTGAAAAAGCACCCCGCTGCCGTGTATTCCGCCAGTCCCTCGCCTTGGGGGCATGCCCAGCCGTGGGGCGATGTCACCCGCAGCGGCAACACCCTCAACCTCGTGGTCTTCGATTGGCCGGCCGACCGGGTGATTCGCTTGTCAGGGATCGATGGCAAGCCCGAGTCGGCGACTTTGCGGGGACGCGATGGCAAGCTTCACAAGTTGCCCTTTCGTCAGGATGGCGGGTGGCTGGCGATCGATGCCGGTGCCGCGGATTCCGCCTCTCTCGATGCGCTTGCCAGCTTGGTCGAATTGAAGTTCGACGCGGTACCGAAAATCGATCCCATCTTTGGCATCCATCCGAACCTCGAGACCGAGTTGTCCTGCGAGTTCGCTCAGGTGCGCGAGGCAAAGTACGAGCGGATCAACTGGATGGAAAAATTCGGTGAGTGGAAATTCTCGCTGCAGGTCGGCAACTGGCAGCCCGGCGGAGTGGCGGAATGGGAGGTCGATATCGCCGAGGCTGGCGACTACCACGTGGCTCTGACTTACAAGGGTGAAGGTCGCCCGGTCTGGGCTGTCAGCAGTTCGGAAGGCGCGAAGATTCAGAATCAGCAGGCTGCAACCGCGGTCTATCAGACTTACCCGACCGGAATCCTTAGCTTCGCAAAGCCCGGCAAGCACAAGATCGCCGTCTCACTGGTCGAGGGCGACGGCAGCAAATGCAGCCTCGAGGCCATTCGTTTTAGTCCGGTCCGCTGATTCCCGATTCCGATGAGATTGATCGCATGCTTTTCCGGACTCGCGCTGCTGGTTCTTGCCACTTGGATGCTGTGGGGGGGCGCGTGGGAGCTTCGCTTTACCGGCGCGGGGGCGGCCGAGGGGCTGGCCGATGCCGGCCGCTGGGCCTGGCTTGCGGGGATCGGGCTCTTGGCGGCCGATCTCGTGCTGCCGGTGCCCGGGACTCTGGTCATGTCGGCGCTTGGTTTTCTCTATGGTCCGGCAGTCGGTGGGCTCGCGGCTGCGGTGGGCTCGATGCTCTCCGGGCTGTGTGGGTATGGCATCGGGCGCGTGATCGGGGAAAAGGCGGCGAGAAAGCTTTTGGGTGATCGCGATTTCGAAAAAGGTCGTATCCTGTTCGCTGCGGGTGGCACGTGGTGGATCGCGCTGTCACGTGCCCTGCCCATCTTGCCGGAGGCTCTGTCCTGCACGGCGGGTCTGGTTCGGATGCCTTTCGCTCGCTTCCTCGCCGCCCTCGCCTGCGGCAGCCTGCCGGTGGGCTTTCTGTTCGCGTGGATCGGTGCGGCGGGCCAGGTCGCTCCTGGTTGGGCGATGGTTCTGAGCATGCTCGTCCCCGCGATCCTCTGGTTCATCGCGCGGCGGGTGGCTTAGGCGATGGAAGCGGGTCGATTCCGCGCAGGGAGCCGGAGGACCTTCAAGGCTGCCGAGACCGTCTTCGGGTTTGCTTCGCAGGTGGGCTTGAAGGTAGCCTTGCGGCATGCCCCAGCCGCGATTTGTCATCAAGGTCTTCCTCTATCAGATCACTCCTCAGATCTGGCGGCGCTTTTCGGTGCCGGCGTCCTTCACTTTCCTCCAGCTCAACGACGCGATCCAGGACGCGATGGGTTGGGAAAACAAGCACCCGCATGAATTTCGCCACGGCAAGGGCAAGCGGCTGACCGATGTGATCGGGCCAGTCGGTCTGGCGGACCAGGTGCCAAAGGGGGGAGAATTTCAGGACGAGTTGAAACTCACCTTGGCGGACTTTATCGGCAAGAAGCGCCTGCCGATCCGGATGCTCTACCGCTACGATTTCGCGGAGGACTGGCTGCACGAGATCGTGTTCGAGAAAAAAGAAGACGGCGATGCCGAGGGAGCTTTGATGATCGATGGCGCGCGCGCATGCCCGCCGGAGGATTTTGGTGGCGCCTTCCAATACATGGAGGCTCTGACCGGCCAGATTGGTTGGTATCGCGGCGAATATGATCCCGAAGCCTTCGACATCAAGGAAGTCGTCTTCGGTGGCAAAAAGCGGAATCCGAAGAAGCGGAAGC
Organism: Verrucomicrobiota bacterium; assembly: GCA_004293445.1. GTDB lineage: Bacteria > Verrucomicrobiota > Verrucomicrobiia > Verrucomicrobiales > Akkermansiaceae > Haloferula. Next base: position 84,351 of record RDYP01000011.1, read on the forward strand.
TGCTGTAAAAGACCAAGTTCATCGCCAAGACGCCAAGTTTCCGAAGTTTCTTGAGGATTTGGTTTCGATTCCCGGGAGCCTCCATCAGAATCCACCCACTGTTCCTTGGCGCGCTTTGCGTCTTGGCGGTTCACTCCTCTTACCATGGCCCATCTCGGCGAACGCGCTTCCCTGACCATCCTCCGCGAGCAGTCCTACGGCCTCTTTCTGGATGCCGGCGACGAACTCGGCGAAGTGCTGCTGCCCCGCCGTGAGATGCCGACAAAATGGCAGATTGGTGGGGAGGTGGAGGTCTTCCTTTATCTCGACTCCGAGGATCGGCCGGTGGCGACGATGAAGCATCCGAAAGTGATGCCGGGTGGCTTCGCTTATCTCGAGTGTCTTGCCATCACGGGTGTCGGTGCCTTCCTCGACTGGGGACTGCCGAAGGATCTTTTATTGCCGTTCCGGGAACAAAAGGAGCGGATCGAGGTTGGCAGATCGTATGTGGTCCACGTGCACGTGGATGCTGCCAGTGGGCGCATCGTGGCCACCCGGCGCTTGAACAAATTCCTGAATAAGACGCCTGCTGCCTACAAGGAGGGGCAGGAGGTGGAGTTGCTGCTCTACGGCAAGACGGAGCTCGGCTACAAAGCGATCGTCGAAGGTCGGCACTCCGGCGTGCTCTTCGCGAACGAGGTCTTCCGCCGTCTTCGCGCTGGAGAAAAAACCAAGGGCTACATCGTCAAAGTGCATCCCGAGGGAAAGATCGACCTCTCGCTTTACCCGCCCGGTCGAGCGCGGATCAATGACCTCGAGACGCGGATCGAGGAGGAGCTTCGGCAGCGCGGCGGCTTCTGGGCGATCAGTGACGCAAGTCCGGCGGAGACGATCCATCAGGCGCTGGGCGTGAGTAAGAAGGCCTTCAAACAGGCGACCGGCGCGCTGTTCAAGAAGCGGCGCATCACGATCAGCGATGAGGGGATCGGCTTGGTGGTTGACTGACGGGATCCGCCCCGTCCCCGAAGCAATCGCTTGATGGAGATCAGGTTCCGGCGCTGATTGGTGCTCGACCCATCCCGTCGTCCGGAAAGATCCTCCGGTGGCCCTCCGTTTCGCTTCCTTGCCCATGAAACTCACCGCCTTCCTGTTCCTTCTTCCGCTTTCTCTCCATGCCGAGGGGCCTTATCCCGTCGATCCCGCTTCGGTGCGACAGGAAGGAGTGGCGCGAGGGGTGACGACGAAGCACGCTCTCCAGCAGAGTCGGATCTACCCGGGTACGGAAAGAGCCTACTGGCTGCATGTCCCGGCGCAGTATGATCCGGCCAAGCCGGCTTGTCTGATGGTGTTCCTCGACGGCGGCGTCTATGTCAACGAAGGCGGGCCGGACAAGGCCACGCTGGTGATGGATCATCTGATTGCGAAGGGCGAGATGCCGGTGACGATTGGACTCTTCGTCGACCCCGGCGTGGTGCCTGCTCCGAATCGTGAAAGTCAGCCGCGCTTCAACCGCAGTTTCGAGTACGATGCTTTTAGTGGTGATTACGCGCGATTTCTCGTGGACGAGCTGATTCCTCTCGTCGCGAAGGATTACAATCTCAGTCAGAATCCGGATCATCGTGGAATCTGTGGAGCATCCTCTGGCGGGATTGCCGCCTTCAATGCCGCGTGGCAGCGGCCCGATGCGTTTCGCCGGGTGTATTCGATGATCGGCACCTTTGTCGGTCTGCGTGGCGGCGACGAGTTTCCGACGCTGATCCGCAAGACGGAACCCAAGCCGCTACGGGTCTTCCTGCAGGATGGCTCGAAGGATAACAACATCTACTGCGGCGACTGGTGGATCATGAATCAGGCGGTGGAGCGTTCGCTGAAATTCTCCGGTTACGAAGTCGAGCACGTCTGGGGTGATGGCGGTCACTCTCATCAGCATGGAGGGGCTCTTTTGCCCCGGGCGCTGCGCTGGTTGTGGAAGGATTTTCCCAAGCCGGTGGCGACTCATCTTGACGCGTGCGGAGGGCGGGCGAAAGAAATGCTGATGGCGGGTGAAGATTGGCAGGAGGTCAGTGCTGGTCACGGCTTTACCGAAGGCCCGGTGTCGGCTCCGGACGGCGGGATTTTTTTCACGGACATTCCGAAGAATCGCATTCATCGCCTAGCGCCTGACGGTCGCGTCTCGGTCTTTCTCGATGCCAGTCGCGCCACCAACGGCCTCGCTTTTGGTCCGGATGGTCGGCTCTATGGCTGCCGTGCCGGGAGCGCTGAGATCGTCTCTTGGGACATCGCGACGAAGCAGGAAAAAGTTCACGCGCGGGGTCTGAAGGCGAACGACTTGGTGGTTGCGCACGATGGCACGATTTACGCGACCGAGCCGGAGAAGAGAGCGGTGTGGATCATTCGTCCGGGGCAGGAGAAAGTGCTCGGGACGGATCGTTGTGGCGGGGTCAACGGCATCGCCCTGACGCCCGATCAGACTCGGGTCGAGATCGCCGATCCGAATGGCCGTTTCGTGTGGTCCGCGTTCCGTGCCAAGGACGGCACGCTCGCGAATCTCCAGCCCTATCATCATCTTCACCTTCCTCCGGCCGATCCGGATCCACGGAGTCGGGCGGACGGGCTGAAGACGACCCGCGACGGTTGGCTGGTCGTAGCGACGGCGATGGGTGTGCAGATTCTCGATCAACCGGGCCGCGTTCACCTGATCCTGCCGCCGCCGCCGGGCGCGCGCCATCCATCGAACCTCTGCTTCGCGGGGCCCGAGTTGAAGACCCTCTACATCACCGCGGGCGACAAGGTCTTTCGCCGTGTGACGAGACTTCCCGGTGTGAAGTCGTGGGAAAAGCCGGTGAAGGCACCGACGCCGAGGTTGTAGCGCAGCGGTGAGGCCTGCGCGTGGGCGAGCGATCAGGGACAGGAGCGTCCCTGATCCCTAGTCCTTCCGCTTCAACAGCGGGAAAAGGATCACGTCGCGGATGGTCGGGGCACCGGTGAGCATCATGATCAGGCGGTCGATGCCGATGCCGATGCCGCCGGCGGGAGGCATGCCGTGCTCGAGGGTCTCGATGAAGTCGTAGTCGACCTTCTGCTCCTCTTCGCCGCCGGCTTGGTGCTCCAGGCGGTCGCGCTGGACGTCGGGGTCGTTGAGTTCGGAGTAGCCGGGTGAGATTTCCTGTCCGTTGATGATGAGTTCGTAAACCTCGACCGTCTTGCCACCGGGGCTGACCTTGGCGAGGGGGACCAGTTCGCTGGCGACGCGGGTCACGAAGCAGGGGTCGAAGGAATGTTCCTCGACCTTCTTTTCGAAGACCTGCTGGACGACCTCGTGGTCCTCCATGTTCTCGGAGATCTGTACGCCAAGTTCCTCGCAGCGTTGGCGGCGTTGTTCGGGCGTGATCGTGAAGAAGTCCGCACCGGCGGCTTCGGCGATCAGCTCGTGGTAGTTGGCACGCTTCCAAGGGCGTTCGAGGTTGATGGTGCGGGTAACCTTGCCCTCCTCGTCCTTGTGCTCGATCCGCAGTCCGCCACAGAATTTTTCGGCGAGGCCACAGACCAGTTCCTCGACGAGGTTCGCCATGACCTCGAAGTCAGCGAAGGCCTGATAGGCTTCGAGCATGGTGAATTCCGGATTGTGGCGGCGCGAGATGCCTTCGTTGCGGAAGTTGCGGTTGAGTTCGAAGACTTTGGTGAAGCCGCCGACCAGCAAGCGCTTGAGGAAGAGTTCCGGAGCGATGCGCATGGTGAGCGGCATGCCGAGGGCGTTGTGATAGGTCTCGAAGGGCCGGGCTGCGGCGCCGCCGGGGATGTCTTGGAGCATCGGGGTCTCGACCTCGAGGTAGCCGCGCTGATGGAAGAAGGCGCGGATCTCGGCCACCATGCGGCTGCGGGTGACGAAAACGGCGGCGCTTTCCTCGTTCGACATCAGGTCGAGGTGGCGCTTGCGGTACTTGATTTCGCGGTCGGCGACGCCGTGCCACTTGTCGGGCATGGGACGCAGGGACTTGGAGAGCACGGTGAACTTCGAGACCTTGATGGTCGGTTCGCCCGTGCGGGTCAGGAAGGTTTCGCCCTGGATGCCGAGCCAGTCGCCGCGTTCGAGGCACTCGAACACTGCAAGCTCTTCGGGTGACAAATCTTTCACGGCAATGAAGCCTTGGATCTGGCCGTGGATGTCGCCGATGTGGAAGAAGCAGGACTTGCCCATGTTTCGCCAGCCGTGGATGCGTCCGGCGACGGTGACTTGCAGGCCTTCGGCGAAGATTTCGCGGAGGCCGGATGGGCTGTGGGTGGTTTCGAAGGCTTGGCCGAAGGGGTCGACGCCGAGCTCGCGCAGTTTGCCGAGTTTCTCGCGGCGGACGGCGATGAGGTCGGCTTCGGTCGAGTGGGGCTGGGCGGATTCGGACATGGCGGAGCAGGGAGTAGAGATCGCGGGGGAAGGTGGCAAGACTTTGGGCGGGAGGGCCCTAGCCTGAGTTTCCCCGTGGACGGCTCTCAGGGAAGGGCTCGCGTCCTTGGGCCGAACGATTTTCCCGAGGCATCATACTTCAAGGTCGGGTTTCTCTTTGTTCGCCGAACGGTCGCAGAACAGGGGGCAATTCTGACCGGTCGGCCACTAAAACGGTTCGTAATGAAGTAGGAGATAGGAGATCGAAAGTTTCCGCTTGAACTGTTCAGATGAACTCATCATGGGTCGTTGATGGTCACGCCTTCGTCCACCGACCTCACTCGCGCTCGGCAGCGCTTCCTCCAGCGTCTCGCGGAGATTTCGGTGAAGCAGGCGGCCCGCGACTATTACGTCCGCTGGGCCGAGTCCTGGACCAAGGCACGCGGCAACCGCTCGTCGGAAGCGACCCGGAATTTCTTCGACGCCTTGGCGCGTTCCACCTCGATCGCGGATTGGCACTACCGCCAGGCGGTGGATGCCGTCCGCATCCTGGCCGTCGATGTCCTCGGTATTCCCTGGGCCCTGGGCT